>CAVXDE010000034.1:0-29885 GCA_963760435.1 uncultured Alphaproteobacteria bacterium | reverse complement strand
CGAAGCACTCGCCGAGGGCGCAAGGCTCGCCAGCAAAGAATTGTGGACCTAACTAGCAGTGTGCCCACACTTCGCTCGCCACGTCGATTACGAGCCGCAGCTTCGCCTCCTGATCGGCCGGTCTCAGCGGATTTCCTGAAGCCGCGCTGGCAAACCCGCATTGCGGGCTCAGCGCCAGGCGGTCGAGCGAGATAATCCGCGCTGCTTCATCGATGCGGCGGTGGAGGTCAGCCTTGCTCTCGAGCGCTGGTGTCTTGCTGGAGACCAGGCCCAGCACCACGCTCTTCTCGTGCGGTACATATTTGAGCGCGCCGAAATCGCCGGCACGCTCGCTATCGTATTCCAGGAACAGCGTATCGATCGCGATTTCGCCGAACACGCGCTCGGCGATGGCGTCATAGCCGCCGGCGCTCAGAAACTTGCCCCTGAAATTGCCGCGGCACATGTGCAGCCCAATCCGCATATCCGCTGGCCGGTCCGCGACGGCTGTATTGATCGCCTCGATATAAAGCCCAGCCAAACGATCCGGATCTTCGCCGCGCTCCGTTACGGCGCGGCGAATATCGGGATCGGCCAGCATGATCAACGCGACCTCATCAAATTGCACGTAGCGGCAGCCGAGCGCGGCGAGCTCCGCGAGCTCGGCGCGAAAAATCGCGGCGACATCGTCGAGCAGTTCTGCGACGTCGCTGTAGGCGGCGCGATCGTAGGCATCCGGGCCGCGCCAGAAATGGAACGTTGACGGCGTTGGCAGCGTGATCTTGGGAACGGCGCTGCGTACGGTCTTTGCCAGAATGGCATAATCAGTGGTCGCGATGCCACGGCGCCGGCGCAGCTTTCCGTCCACGTAGGGAGCGATGAACCCAAGCGTCTCGCCGCTCGCGTCGCGGAAAGAAAAACTCGCCGGGCGGACGGTCAATCCTTCGACGGCGTCAATCACCGGCGACCAGTAGGACGCGCGCCGGAATTCTCCGTCCGTCGCCAGGCCAAACCCGATGGTTTCCTGCATTTGCACGGCGTTCGCGATCGCAGCGTCCTGGATTGCGGTGAAGCTCGGCGCATCGATCTCGCCGTTGCTGAACTGCCGGAATGCCTGGCGCAGCTCCGGTGGGCGCAACAGGCTGCCGACGTGCTCGGCACGGAACGGAGGTTTCGTGCCCGTGCTCATGTCTTGCTCCGCTCATCGCGCACGCGCTTGGCCTTGAACTCGGTCTTCGGCAAGGTTCCGGGCGCGAGCACGTCAACCGCAACCTGCACTTCGCAGCGGGTGCGTACCTCGGAGGCTACGAGCCGCGCGACCTCGTGCGGTGTCTCGTGGTTCGCGTGCTCGAGCCGCACCGTCATCACGTCGAGCCCGTCCGGGTTGGTGGCCAGCACGATCTCAAACTCGTCGCCCGAGCCGGCCACCGCACGCACCGCTTCTTCCAACTGGGTCGGGAACATCTTGATGCCGCGCAGGTTGATCAGATCGTCGGCGCGTCCTGCAAACGAGCCGATCGCGCGCACATGCGTGCGCCCGCAGGTACAGCGCGTATGGTCGAGCACCGTATAGTCGCCGACCAGGAAGCGCAGCTGCGGCGATGACTTCGGTGTTGAGGTTGGTGCACACCGTGAGCCCGCGTGTGCCGTCCGGCACCGGCTGGCGCGTCTGTGCATCAACAACTTCCCAGATCTGAACGTCCTCGAGCAGATGCGTCGCGACCGGTCCTTCCTCGCGTTGCGAGGCTGCGCAGGAGAAGCCGCCGACGTGAGGCGAGGCTTCGGTACAGCCGTAGAACTCGACCAGCCGCGCGCCCCACAGATCCTGGATGCGCTCGCGCGTCGCCTTCACGCTCATGCCGGGCTCGCCGGCCACAAACAAGGTGCGCACCGCGGTCTTGCGCGGATCGGCGCCGAGGCTTTCGATCACCCGCCCGAGATGCAGCGCATAGGACGGCGTAAGCAGCAAGATGGTCGGCTGGTAGCGCAGCACGATGTTGGCGCGCGCCCGTGCATCCATGCCGCCGCCGGGAATCGTCGGCAGGCGCATTTTCTCCAGCGCATATTGCACGCCCCACGCCCAAACGTGCGGACCGTAGCCGGTCACCATGAACACCGCGTCGCCCTTGCGGAAATCCATCGCGTGCAACGCACGCGCATTGGCCCAGGCGCCCATCTCGCGATCGACATGGCTGTAGCGAAACACGCGCGGCGTGCCCGTGGAGCCGGAAGACGCAAACATCATCCAGCCGCGCTCCGCCCACACCGCATCGCTCATTGCCGTGTAGGTGCCGTACGGCGGATTGGCGACCGCGTCCTCCGCCATCTCGGCTTTGTCGACGACGGGCCATTTGCCGATCAGGTCGTCGACGGTGCGGATGTCATCAGGCACGAGGCCGAGCCGATCAAACCGGCGGCGATAGAACGCACTGTTCTCATATAGAAACGGTACGACAGCGGCGACCTTCGCGTCCTGAATTGCCCGCAACTCGTCGCGCGAAGCCGTGTCGAGCCGCGGCGACCAGTACTGCGGCGAGCCCGGTACATCGCGGTCCTCACGAAAATGCTCCAGCGTCTCGAGCCAGCGTGCGCGTGTTTTGTCGGCGCGCCCCTCCGCTGTGACAGCATTCATTTCCGTCCCCTGCGACATATCTATAGATCTATAGATTTTAAGACCGGACCGGCATGGAACACAAGCGGCGCAAAGATCAATGCAACCGCCAGCGGCCCGTGGGTGGACTTTATTCGCAATCACCGCGTGCGCCAGATAAACGTCTGTTCATGTTGATGAAAACGTCTCGATGCAAGAAACGATCAGGCCGCACTGGCGTTAGCCGTCGGGGAGCTTCAGACGCTCTCTGGAGGAGGAAATGAAGTCAGTCAGAAGTCTCACGATGACGCTCTTGGCAACCGCGGCACTTGGATTGGGGTCGCTGCAAGTTGCTCAGGCGCAAGGTACCAACCAAGGCAGTAGTGGCCAAAGCCAGGCCGGGGCGCAGGCCCAGTCGCAAGGCCAAGCCGGCGCTGCCAAGCAGAGCACTGCCGCCAACCAGCAGGGCGCTGGCAAGGGGCAGCAAGGCGCTGCCAACGGTACGTCCGGCGGTGGCCAGCAGGCGTCGGGCGCCAACATGAATCGCTCAATGCAGATGGGCCGCGCGGGCGGAGCTGCGGCCGGTGGCGGTTCAACGAGTATAACCACGCAGCGCAGCGCGACAGTGCGCAACGGCCGTTCCTACGCGGTCTATGGTCATCCGTACAACCGGACGACGGTCATCCACCGCGGGCAGCCGGCGGATCGCTACGTGTACCTGCACGGGCGGCGTCACTACGGACCGTCCGACCGCTACGTGCTTCTCCATCGGAAGCACTACTACGGCTATGCGCCGGGTAGCAGCACGACCGTTATCAATCGCTATCACCGCGGCGGCTATGCGGTCGGCGGCGTGAGCGGCGGCGGAGCCCGTATCGGCTCGCAGACCACCACCACGACCACCCGTTCGGCGACGGGCGGGAACGTTGGTGTTCATGGGAACGGGGCGAGCGCGGCCAATATGAATCGCGCCGGCGGGTCCTCCAACCCGGGCAATGCTGGCGCGGCGGCGCAACAAGGCGGCCATAACGCGGGCGGTCAGGCGGCCAACAAGCCGTCGTCCGGCGGCGCTTCCAATGCGGCTGGGGCCGGTGCCAACAGCGCGCACTAACGACGCTCACTAATACTGGAAGGGAACTAATAGGGCCGCGTAAGCGGCCCTTTTTTTGCCTTCAGCGGTCAACCGTGGCGCGGATATAGGTCCACACCTTTTCGATCTGGTCAGGTTTCAGCACGCCGCGCCAGGGCGGCATGTCCTTCTTGCCGTTGAGCACCGAATTGACGAAGCGCTCGTGCTCGGTCGGTCGCAGCCGGCGCAGGTCGAAGGTCACGCCGCCGCTGGTGTTGTGCAGCCCTTCGCCGTGGCAGCGCGAGCAATAGTCATCATAGATCGCAGCACCGGCTTCAGCCTCCGCGTGTTTTTCCTGTGTAAAGGCAGGTGTGGTGAAGGCGAAGAGAGCGGCAATCGCAAAATTTCGTAGAGTGGGCATCGCGCTTACTCGGATCTCATGATCAAGAAGGGTGCTTGAGCGCGATCCCCCGCGGTCGGACCTACAGCGTGGGCACGGCGCTTCGATAGTTTGTACAAACAGTTAGTTTCTCGTGTGCGCCGTGCCCACCCTACATTCCAGTCCTCCTCGATTAGTTGCTTGATGCCGAACGCTGCGGGAATTCCTCGAACAGCTTGAAGGTCCACACCGTGCCACCGGCAGGGACGTGCGCGAGGCGCGGGTCCTCGACGTGCATGGCGTAGACGCCGCCGATGCCGCTGTTGACGGTGATGTACTGCTTGCCGTCCTTCTCCCAGGTGATCGGCGAGCCGTTGATCGATGACGGTGTTTGGAATTCCCACATGAGCTTGCCGGTGTCGGCATCAAACGCCATCACTTCGCCGGTCATCTGCCCGGTGATGACGAGCCCGCCGGCGGTGACGAGGGTGCCGGCGAAGTTCGGCGTCTTGAACGGAACCTGCCATTTGACCTCGCCGGTCAGCGGATTGATGGCTTTCAGGCTGCCCCGCTTCTCCGGATCAAACACCAGTGGGAACTTGACGCCAAAGAACGGATCGCCGGGTTTGAGATTGGCGATTTTGTCGGCCGGAAGGGTCTCATAGTCCATGCCCATCTCGACCGCGTTGACATAGACGAGCCCGCGGGTCGGATCGAACGCCATCGGCTCCCAGTTCTTGCCGCCGGTGACGGACGGATAGATCCGCGCCTTGCCGCCATGCTCGATGATGTTCTTGGTCTGCTCGCTCCATACCGGGCGGCCAGTCGCAAGATCGACCCGATCGGCCCAGTTCACATCTACGAACTTATTCGCAGCGATAAGCTTGCCGTTGGTGCGATCGATCACATAGAGGAAACCATTGCGGTTCCCTTGCATCACGACCTTGCGCGGAGTGCCGCTCGTATCTTTGAGATCGGCGATGATCCATTCATTGACCCCATCGTAATCGAACGGATCGTTCGGACTCATCTGGTACTTCCAGACGACCTCACCGGTCTTCGGCCGCAGCGCCAGCACAGAGTTGGTGTTGAGGTTGTCGCCCTTGCGCAAGATCGGGTTCCACGGCGCCGGATTGCCCACGCCCCAGTAGACGAGATTAAGCTCGGGGTCATAGGTGCCGGTCACCCATGTGCTGCCGCCCGCGCGCGTGCTGTTTGCCGGCCAAGAATCGTAGCCCGGCTCGCCCTGAGCCGGGATCGTGTAGGTCCGCCAGAGCGATTTGCCGGTCTGCGCGTCAAACCCTTCCAGGTAGCCGCGCACGCCGAACTCCGCCCCCGATACGCCGGCGATCACCACGCCGTCAGCGACGAGCGGTGCCACCGTCATCGAGTAGCCCTGACTTGGATCGGAGGACTTGGTGCGCCAGACTTCCTTGCCGGTCTTGAGATCGAGCGCGATGACATTGGCATCGAGCGTGGTGCGGTACAGCTTGCCGTCGAACATGGCCGCGCCGCGATTGACGATCCCGCAGCACACGATGCGTGTCGTCTCCGGGGGATACTCGATCACGTTCTTCCAGATTTCCTTGCCGCTCAGCGCGTCGATTGCCACGGTCTTTTCGTGATCGGTGATGTAGATCACCCCGTCCTTGATCAGCGGCTGCGCTTCGAGGCCGCGATTGTCGGCCATGCTGTAAGCCCAGGCCGGCACCAGCCGTTTGACGTTGTCGCGATTGATCGAGGACAGCTGGCTGTAGCGCTGGCCGCTGTAGCCCATGCCGTAGGTGAGGACGTCGCCGGGGGTCTTGGCGTCGTTCTTCAAATCATCGGCCGTCTGGCCGAAGGCCGTCATCGGCAACGCCACGCCGATCAGCGCCAATAGGCTCGCACGCAACATCTCTTCCTCCCTGTGTTCGCCGACGCGAGTCGTCGACTTATTTTTTTGCCGGTCGCTGTTACGAGTTGATTGCAACCGCCCGACTCATTTTATGGTGTTTCTGTTCGATGCATCTGGCAAGCTGCTTTTCTGGAAGGCGTGCCATGTCGGAGTGTTTGGTACCGCAGTATTGCTGATCAAGTAATCCAGGGTATCGTTCGCTGGAGTCAGCAACAGGCTCTGGTATACCAACGGATTGCGTAGGATCGTACCGGGAAACGCTCTCTTAATGTATTTGCGTTTTTCTTGTTCAGAGCCGGAACCAAATCGAGGCAACTGAGTTAAGCTCTGTTGGGCGGGTGCTTCGCGGTTGGGAAGGGGTTCCGTGCAGCGCCCAGAGGAATGAATGGGGCCCACTACATGAGACATCCGGGTGGATTGCTGCGACGCGTCGGTTTCGTGGCCGCTGAGGTCGCAGTTGCGTTGGGGTTCATCGTCACCGTCGCGGCCATCGCCAAGTACGGCCTGTAACAGCCATACTTCGCCATGGCATCGTGCCGCCCCCATCGGCGGCGGCGTTCGTCGTGCCGGCTTTCGACCAGGTGCTCGCTCTCCGCATACCCTCTTTTGGCGGCACCTGAAGACTGAAGCCCGCTACTCCCTGTGGGTAGCGGGTTTTTCTTTGGCAAGTAACGTTCACACCGCGTTGCGTTCGAGCAATGTGATGTGCCGGTTAACGGACGCCGTAACCGCCGCTTTGGCGCCGGACGCAATGACCCGATCCCAGAACGCGCCGTAAATCGCCTCAAAGGGCCAAGGCTCCACGCGCTGATCGATCGTGCGCACCGCCGCCGCGCCGAGCGGAATGAAGTTCGGATAGCTGTACATGAACCCCACATGCTTGCGATCGGGGACGACCTGGAGGAGGTCGCCCGACAGCAGCGCCCCGCGTCCCCCGGCGGCTGCCGCCCAGTGCAGGACCGTGCCGCCGTCGAAGTGGCCACCGGTGCGGATCAGGGTCAGGCCAGCCCCGATTTCGAGCGTGTCGCCGTCCCACAGTTTGAGACAGGGGTCTGACCGCATGATCCATTGCCGGTCCGCGGCATTGAGATAGACCGGAATTCCCCCGAAGGCGCGGCTCCATTCCACCATCGTCGTGTAGTAGTGCGGATGCGAGATGGCGATCGCCTTGAGGCCACCCAGGGCCTTGATGATGTCCACTATCGCCGGGCTGATCAGGCTGATGCAGTCCCACAGCACATTGCCATCCGGTGATTTGACCAGCAGCGCCCGCTGCCCGATGCCGAAGTGCGGACTCATGCCAAGCCCGAGCAGACCGGCCTCCTCCCGGAACGTCGCCATGTGGGTCATGTTGAGCTTTGCCAACGTGGTCCAGGCCTGCCCGGTCGGCAGCACATATTGCCGTTCCTCGTCACAGATCGCGCAGGCCTTCGGCGGTGTCTCCGACGCGGAATATTGAGTGCCGCAGGTGACGCAGATGAATGCTTCCATGGCGATAACCTCATTTTCCAGGGGCCATTGTCGCGCGCCGAGGGCGTTCTGTCTGCTCACAAACGGTGCGCATAGGCCCGCCCTTGGCGTATGATTAAGCTGGCGGGGTGCCCACAATTGTTTTAAGCTTAAAACAATGCGTGGGCCGCTTCCCGCGCAAATGCGCCCAAGCCGCGTCAACTGTTTCAAGGGGGAGCCGATGTCGATCCGAGGATTTGCACCCACACGCCGTCAGACTCTAGCGCTCGGCGCTGGCGGGCTGATCGCCGGCCTTATTGGGCCGCAGGGCAGGGCCCGCGCGGCTTCGGACACGCTGACGATTGCCTATAATGTCAACCTGCCGTCGTTCGATCCGACCGTCGGCCCGTCGGCCGTCAACCCGACGATCCAGGCGATCTATCGCTCCGTGTTCGATCAGTTCATCGGCCAGAAGCCGAACCTCGCCTTTGAGCCGGGCGTGCTCACCGCCTGGGGGTGGAACGACGACAAAACCAAGATCTGGATGGACGTGCGTCCCGGCGTTACCTGGCATGACGGCACGCCGTTCACGCCGGAAGATATCGTCTGGTCGCTGCAGCGCGCAGGCAAGAAGGAGACCGGCAACCCGATCCAGTTCGTGTGGGTGGGCATCGACAATTTCCAGGTCGATGGCAATCGCATCACCGCGGACATGAAGCAGTTCGATCCGACCATCTTCAAATGGATGGCGTTCCTCACCGGTTATGTCCTGCCAAAGGCCTACTATGAGAAGGTCGGCGCGGACGGCTTTGAGAAGAAGCCGATCGGCACCGGGCCTTACATGGTCGATTCCTATCAGGGCAATGCCTTCCTGCGCCTGAAAGCCAACCCGAAATACTGGGGCGGCAAGCCGGCCTTCGACACGGTGGTGTTCAAGTTCGTCACCGACTCGACGAGCCGCGTCGCCGAAATCGAAAGCGGCTCCTCCGACCTCACGTTGGAGATTCCCTACGAGGAGTACGATCGCCTCAAGGCCAAGAAGGGCCTCGCCGGCGTGGCGACGCCGATCTCGGACATCGGCATGATCTTCATCAACAACGAGGGCAAGCTCGACAAGAACGTGCGGCTCGCCGCCAATTACGCCATCGACAAGCAGGCAATCGTGCAGCGCCTGCTGCGCGGCTACGGTGTGCCGATCGACACGCTCGAGGCGCCCGAATACGAGGCTTACGATCCGACCATCAAAATCGGCTTCCAGCCGGATAAGGCCGCCAAGCTGATGCAGGAGGCCGGCTACTCGCCGCAGAAGCCGTTCAAGACCACGCTGCAGACCACGCGCGGCTTCAAGCCCAAGGATTACGAGATGATCCAGGCGATCGTCGGTATGTGGCGCAAGGTCGGCATCGAGGCCGACATCGAGGTTTATGAGATTGCCAAGCATTTCGAGCTGCGCACCAGCCACAAGCTCGCCCCGCTCGCCTTCTACAACTGGGGCAACGCCATCGGCGACCCGTCGACTTCGACCGGCCACGCCATGTTCGGCCCGTCACCACATTCGAGCTGGAAGAGCGACGATCTCGACGCCAAGATCGGCCCGCTTTGGGGCGAGAAGGACGAGGCCAAGCGCATCGCCGGCTACAAGGCGGTGGATCGCTATATCGCAGAGAACGGCTACGTGATCCCGCTGCTCCAGTACGTGCAGCCGATCGTCTTCAAGGACGACCTCAAGGTCACGCCCAACATCTCGGGCGCCATGCAGCCGACCCTGGTGAGCAAGAAGAGCTGAAGAATACGTGTGGCGAGCGGTGCGCGTCTCCCTCCCCCCGCGAGCGAAGCGAGTGGCGGGGAGGGATGGGGTGGGGGGCCTTTTCTTTGTTTGCTTGAGCTCCAGTTGCTCCCACCCCCTGCCTTCGCCGAAGCGAAGCCGCTTCGGCTTCGCACAGGCAGCCCGACCCCTCCCCTCGGGCTGCGCGCAGGGAGGGGAGAACCCGGCCGCGTGGTCGGGACGCGAACGGCGAGAGAATGTCGTAAACCAAAATAGCTCGGCCTGACCTCGCCATGCTTGCCTCGAGCCTCCTCAAGCGCGCTGTGATGGCCGCCGTGACGCTGTTCGGCGTCGCGGTGATCGTGTTTCTGCTGTTGCGCGTCGCCCCCGGCGATCCCATCGCCATGATGATCGGACCGGGAGCCGGCGCCGAGGACATCGCCAACCTGCGCGCCCACTACGGCCTCGACCAGCCGTTCCTCACCCAGTTCATCATCTGGCTGGGCGGCATCCTGCACGGCGATTTCGGCATCTCGATTTCGCTGCACCGCAATGTCCTTGAGCTGCTGCGCGAGCGACTGCCGGCCACGCTGGAACTCGCCGTCGTGGCGTGCGCGGTCGCGGTGATCCTCGGCGGCGGCGTCGCCGTTATCGGCACGTGGCTGCGCGGCCGCGGTGAGGGCGCCATCGATGCCGCCAACGGCATCATGCTGGCGGTGCCGGACTTTGTCTGGGCGCTCGCCTTCGTGCTGGTGCTCGGCGTGTTCTGGCAGGCGTTTCCGTTATCAGGCCGCATCGATCCGAGCATCGATCCGCATTTCACCACCGGCTTCTATCTATTCGAGAGCATCTTCACCGGCCGGTTTGACCTCACCCGCGATATTCTGGCCCATATGGTGATGCCGGCGCTGGCCCTGGCGCTGCCGCTCGCCGCCATCATCATCCGCATCCTCAAGGAAGCGCTGAGCGAAGCCATGCTGCAGGACTACGTGCTGCTTGCACGCGTGAAAGGCATGTCGGAGCTTCGTCTCATTGCCGGGGAAGCCCTGCGCAACGCGGTCGGACCGACCTTGGCGCTCACCGGCGTGCAGTTCACCTTTCTGATCGGCGGCACAGTCATCGTCGAGCGCATCTTCGCCTATCCGGGCATCGGCTCGATGGCGATCGATGCCGTGATCAACCGCGACCTGCCTTTGATCCAAGGCCTGGTGTTGGTGTTCGGCGCGCTGTTCATCCTGATCAATCTCGCAATCGACCTTGCCGTCGTGGCGCTCAACCCGAGACTCCGCCATGGCTGAAGTCGCGCTCAATCACGAAGCAGCCGTTTCTGCCAACACAGCAAATCGCCGGCGGCGCAGCGCTCTGCGTGCGCTCATCGCCCAGCCCAAGGTCGTGTTCGCCGGTGGGTTCATCATCTTCCTGATTCTGCTTGCGCTGTTTGCGCCGCTGATCGCGCCGCACGATCCGCTCGATCAGGATTTGTTGTCCGGGACTTTGCCGCCCGCCGGCTTCACCGGGGCGCAGCCGGGCTACTGGTTCGGCACCGACGACCTGGGGCGCGACGTGCTCTCGCGCCTCATTTACGGCACGCGCGTCGCGCTGATCGTCGCTTTCGTGGCCGCGGCTGCGGCGGCGCTCCTCGGCACCGTGCTCGGTCTGTTCGCCGGCTTCTATGGTGGCGCCGTCGACGCCATCGTGTCGCGCCTCGTCGAAATCTGGATGGCGTTCCCGCCCGTGCTGCTCTCGATCCTCATCGTCGCCATCATGGGCTCGGGCGTGCGCTCGGTGATTGTCGCCATCGCCATCATCGACTGGACCAGGTTCGCCCGCGTGGTGCGCGCCGAGACCATGGCCCAGGCCAGGTCGGATTACGTCGTTGCCGCGCGGGTGCTCGGTTTCGGTCGGCTCGCCATTCTGTTCAAAGAAATTCTTCCCAACGTAGCGCCGGTGTTGCTCGCGCTCGTCACCCTGGAGATGGGCATCGCTATCATCATCGAGGCGATCCTCTCATTTGTTGGTCTCTCGGTTTCATCCGATACCCCGACCTGGGGCGGCATGATCGCGCACGGGCGGCAGATCATCTATCAGGCCTGGTGGGTGTTCGCCGCGCCACTGGCGGCGTTGTTTGCGACCGTGCTTGCGTTCAATCAGCTCGGCGACGGCTTGCGCCGCGCCCTCGATCCGGTGATGCAGCGATGACTGAGGCGCTGCTCTCCATCGCGCATCTCTCCGCCGTCTCGACCCGCGACGGCAAGGCCCCGGTTCTGCGCGACGTCTCGCTCACGGTGGCGCGCGGCGAGGTGCACGGGTTGGTCGGCGAGAGCGGCGCCGGCAAATCGTCGATCGCCAAGGCGATTCTCGGCATCTTGCCGGGCGGCATCCGCATCACCCAGGGGACGATCAAGCTCCGCGGCCGCGACATGCTGGCGCTCGATGCGCAGGAGCGCCGTCGGCTGCTCGGCGCAGAGGTTTCGCTGATCCCGCAGGATCCGTTGACTGCCCTCAATCCCGCGCGCCGCATCGGCGCCCAGCTCACCGATGGTCTGCGCCTCTGGCGCGGCCTGTCGGCGCGACAGGCGGAGGCGCGCGCGCTCGCGCTGCTCGATGACGTGCAGATGCGCGAGCCAAAGCGGGTGATGCGCGCCTATCCGCACGAGCTCTCCGGCGGCATGCGCCAGCGCGTGCTGATCGCCGCCGCTTTCGCGCTCGATCCCAAGCTCGTCATCGCCGATGAGCCGACCACCGCGCTCGACACGACCGTGCAGAAACAAATCCTCCGCCTGATCCGCGCCATGCAGGAGCGCCACGGCACCAGCGTCATCTTCGTCACCCATAATCTCGGCGTAGTGGCGCAGATCTGTGCGCGCGCCACGCTCCTCTACATGGGCAAGGTGATGGAGCAGGGGGCAACCCGCGACCTGATCGAGGCGCCGCATCATCCCTATACGCAGGCGCTGATGGCCGCCTGCCCGCGCTATGATCGCCCGGGCCAGGAGCTGGAACCCATTCCCGACGCGGTGCTTGCGGCCTGTCGCGCCGAGGTGATGGCCTTCGATCGTGCCGGAGCGGGCCATGGCTGAAGCGCTCATTGACGCCCGCGCGGTGGTCGTTGCCTATGCGGCGCGGCGCCGGTTCCTGAGCAAGGCGGCGCCGCCGCGTCCGGTGCTGCACGGTGTCGACATCACCGTCGCGCGCGGTGAGACGGTCGGCATCGTCGGCGAATCCGGATCCGGAAAAACAACGCTTGGGCGTGCGTTGATCGGCTTGCTGCGCCCAGCGTCGGGCTCCATTCATTTCGACGGGCGCGACATTAGCGATTTGGATGAGAGCGCCATGCGGCCGTTGCGGCGGTGCATGCAGATGATCTTTCAGGATCCCATGTCGTCGCTCAATCCGCGCCGCACCATCGGTCGCACCTTGACGGCGCCCTTGTTGTTGCATCGCGTTGTTGATGGTCACGCCGCGGCGCGCCGCCGCGTCGAGATGACCCTCGACCGCGTCGGCCTGCCGGCAAGCGTGATCGAGCGCTATCCGCATGAGCTCTCCGGCGGCCAGCGCCAGCGCGTCGGCATCGCCCGCGCGGTGGTGCTGGCGCCGGACTTCGTGCTGGCTGACGAGATCGTGTCCGGGCTCGACGTCTCGACGCAGGCGCAGGTCCTCAAGCTGCTCGGCGAGCTCAAGCGCGAGATGAATCTATCGATGGCGCTGATCAGTCACGATTTGTCGGTCGTGCGTGCGGTGTGCGACCGTGTCTATGTGCTGTCGCAGGGACGCGTCGTTGAGCAGGGCCGCTGCGACCTCGTGTTTGACCGGCCGCAGGACGCCTATACCCGCACTTTGCTGGACGCGATCCCACTCCCCGTCATCGATCCAACCTGGCTCGACCGCCAAGCACCGGGAGCGGCCGCGTGACCAACAACACGTATGATGCGGTCATCGTCGGCGCCGGACACAATGGTCTTGTTGCTGCGATCCATCTGGCGACCAAGGGCTGGAAGGTCGCGGTTGTCGAAGGCGCGGACGAACCCGGCGGTTCGGTGAAGACGCGTGAGGTGACCTTGCCGGGCTTCCGGCATGACCTCTTCGCCACCAACCTCAGCCTGTTTGCCGGTTCGCCGTTCTTTGCCGCCTACAAGGACAAGCTGATCGCGCACGGGCTCGCGTCGGTGACGGCGGAGGATTGCTTTGCCAGCGCGTTCGCCGACGACACCTGGCTTGGCGTGAGCAAGGATGCCGCCGTGACGGCCCAGCGCATCGCGCAGGTTTCGCAGCGCGATGCCGCGCGCTGGCGGGCGATGTTGGCCGAATTCGCGAGCGACGCGCCGCACCTGTTTGCGCTGCTCGGCGTGCCGATGCCTTCGTGGGCGGCTGCGCGGGTGGTCTGGAATATGTCGCGTGCCAAGGGCATTGCCTGGATCGGGGATTTGCTCCGCCTGCTCCTGTCCTCGCCACGCGAATTTCTTGATGCGCAGTTCGAGAGCGAGAAGCTCAAGGCCATGATGGCGGTGTGGGGCATGCATCTCGACTTTGCCCCCGACGTCGCCGGCGGCGCGCTGTTTCCCTATCTCGAGACCATGGCCGACCAGAGCTTCGGCATGGCCTTCGGCAAGGGCGGCGCCGACACGATCATCTCCGCCATGGTTGCTTGCCTGAAGGCGGCGGGTGGCGAGTTGTTGCTCGGGCGCGCCGTGGAGGCGATCGAGCAGTCCGATGGCCGTGCCAGCAGCGTTCGCCTCGCCGGCGGCGAGAGACTGACCGCCCGGCGCGCGGTGATCGCCAACCTTGATCCACGGCTGGTGTTCGGAAAGCTCGTTGCCAAGGACGAACGCCGTGCCGCGTTCGATGCCAAGGTCGCGCGCTTCCGTTCCGGCCCCGGCACTATGATGATCCATCTCGCTTTGTCCGGTTTGCCGGATTGGAAGGCTGGCGTAGAGCTGCAGCGCTTCGCCTATGTGCATCTCGCGCCGGGCTATCAGGTGATGAGCACCGCCTACGCGGATGCCATGTCCGGTCTGCTGCCGCGCGAGCCGGTGCTGGTGGTCGGCCAGCCGACTGCGATCGACCCGTCCCGGGCGCCTGCCGGGCAAACACGTGCTGTGGGTTCAGGTGCGCGTATTGCCGAGTGCGATCCGTGGCGATGCGGCCGGGACGATTGCCGCCATGCATTGGGACGAAGTGAAGGAGGCTTACGCGGACCGCGTCAGTGGCGCTGATAGAGCGCTATGCACCCGGATTGTCCAGCAAAGATCCTCGCCGCGCCGTCATGTCGCCGCTCGACCTCGAGCGCGAGAACCCGAATCTGATCGGCGGCGACAGCCTGTCCGGCAGCCACCATCTCGATCAGAACTTCCTGTTCCGCCCGGTGTTCGGCTGGTCACGCTATGCGACCCCGGTGAAGGGCCTTTACTGGTCGGCGCGTCGACCTGGCCCGGCGGCGGTCTCAACGCCGGCTCCGGCTTCATGCTCGCCAAGATGCTGGCGGGTGCGCCATGAAAAAATCCCCGGACCTCATCCTGAGGAGCATGTGCGCAAACGCGCACATGCGTCTCGAAGGATCGCCAAGAGCGACGGCGTTGCCTGCGGCCGTCCTTCGAGACGCCTGCCCTGCGGGCAGGCTCCTCAGGACGAGGGCAATCATTTGTTTGATGGGTCCAACAAGTCCAACCAAGGAGTGAATGTCATGAAGCAGTCCGGTCGTCTGTCTCGGAGCGGTGCCGCTGTGGCTGCGCTGCTCCTCGCAACGTGCTTTGCCCGTGCCGACGGGCTTCCCGGCATGGTCGGCGTCGATCACGTCGGCATGACGGTGCCGAAACTGCAGGACGGCATCGACTTCTTCACCAAGGTGCTGGGCTGCGAATATATCTACACAGCCGGGCCGTTCTCCGACCCGAAGGGCAATTGGATGAAGGACAGTCTCGACGTCGATCCGCGCGCCGTAACCACGCTCGCCATGGTGCGCTGCGGCCCGAGCCAGAATGTCGAGCTGTTCGAATACGAAGCCAAGGACCAGGTGAAGACGCCGCTCAAGAACAGCGACGTCGGCGGCATGCACCTCGCCTTCTATGTCAACGACATCAAGGCCGCGGTCGATTACCTGAAGACCGTGCCGGGCGTCGTTGTTTTGGGCGAGCCGACGCCGGTGTCAGGCCAACCCAATGGCGGCGAGACCATCATCTACTTCAAGACGCCCTGGGGCGCCAACATGGAGCTGCTCACCTACCCGAAGGGCCTCGACTACGAGAAGACCACGGACAAACGTTTGTTTGGCGTGAACAAGAAATGACGATGTATTGACGTGTCCCGGGCGCAGCGCAGCGCGAAGCGGTGCGCTGCAGACCCGGGACCGCCCAAAACAATGCGCTTGTGGCGGTCCCGGATCAGCGGAGCACCGCTAAGCAAGAGCTTCGCGCTGCACCGCATCCGGGACACGCAACCCATGGACTCCTTCGACATCGTCATCGTCGGCAGCGGCATCAACTCGTTGGTCTGCGCCGCCATGCTCACCCGCAAGGGCAAGCGCGTCTGCGTGCTCGAGCGCAACGCCGTTGCCGGCGGCTGCATCCGCACCGAGGAGATCACCGTGCCCGGCTTCCGGCACGATCTCTTTTCCATGTCCTACCCGCTGTTCGTGATGGCGCCGTACTATCCGCTGCTCAAGCCGGACCTCGAGGCCGCGGGTGTCAGCTTCGTCTCCGCCAAGCTGCCAACCGGCGTCGTCCTCCCCGATGGCCGCGCGCTCGTCTTCTCGCAATCGCGCGAGGAGAATATTGCCGCCATGAATGCGCTCGGGCCCGGCGACGGCGATGCCTATCGCGCCGCCATGGAGGAGGTGGGACGCGACGCCTCCCTCATATTTACCATCCTCACCCAGGAGCCCTGGAGCTGGGCCACGGCGAAAACCCTTGGCTCCGAGCTTTACCGCCGCGGTCCGCGCGGCCTCGCTGCCTTCTTCGGCGATGCGTTGCCCAACGCGCGCAGCTGGCTCGAGCGCGAGTTCCGCTCCGATCTCGTGCGCGCGCTCATTGCCCCATGGATCCTGCACACCGGTCTCGGCCCCGACGACGCCATGTCGGCGCTGATGGCGAAGGTGATCCTGTTCACGCTCGAAGCCGCCGGCAATCCAGTCGTCATCGGCGGCTCGAGCCGAATTGTTGATGCATTCCGCAAGCTGATCGAAGCCGGCGGCGGCGCGCTCGAAACAAATGCCGACGTCGCTCGCATCATTGTCGAGAGCAACAAGGCGGCGGGCGTGGAGACCACGACGGGCCGCCGCCTCAGCGCCGGCACGGCCGTGATCTGCAACGTCACCCCGACCCAGCTTTACACCCGGCTTCTGCCGCCGGCGTCGGTTCCCGACAACATCCAGACGCGCGCCGGCGCCTACACCTACGGCCGCGCCGACATGCAGATCCATCTCGCGCTCTCGGCCCCGCCGCAGTGGACCGATGGAAAGCTCGCCGACGTCGCGTTGATCCACCTCACGCCAGGTCTCGACGGCGTCTCTCGCGCGGTGCGCGAAGCGGAAGCGGGCCTGCTGCCGGCCGAGGGCACGATCGTGGTCGGCCAGCCGGCCAAGCCCGATCCCTCGCGCTGCCCACCCGGCCAGTCACTCATTTGGATCCAGCTGCAGGAACTGCCGCGTGTCATCCGCGGCGATGCGGCGGGCGAGATCGCCGCGCCCGCCGACGGCGCGTGGACCGCCGAGGTCGCGCAAGCCTATGCGCAGCGCGTGCTTAAGCGCCTTGCCCGCCACATCACCAATCTCGATCAGGTGCTGATCAAGTCCGCAGTGCTGTCGCCCGCCGATCTCGAGCGCTACAATATCAACCTGGTCGGCGGCGACCCCTATTCCGGGGCCTGCTCGCTCAACCAATTTCATGCTTGGCGGCCATTCCCGGGCGGCCGCAATCATCGCACGGTCGTCGATGGCCTTTATCATATCGGCGCATCGACCCACCCGGGACCCGGACTGGGCGGCCTTTCGGGCTATCTCGCCGCCGCGGACATTGCCTGATGAACGACGCCACCAAGATCACCGATCGCGACGTGTTGCTGGTGGTCGACGTGCAGAACGACTTCTGCCCCGGCGGCAATCTCGCCGTGCCGCACGGCGACGAAGTTGTCCCCGTCATCAATCAGCTCGCCACGCGCTTCACCCATGTGATCCTCACCCAGGACTGGCATCCGCCCGGCCACCTGTCGTTTGCGTCCTCGCACCCGGGCAAGCAGCCGTTCGAGACAATCGAGGTCGCCTACGGCGAGCAGGTGCTCTGGCCGGATCACTGCGTACAGGGAACGCCGGGCGCCGCGTTCCGCCATGACCTCGACATCCCGCACGCCGAATTGGTGCTGCGCAAAGGCTATCACCCCGCGATCGATTCCTACTCGGCGTTCTATGAGAACGACAACAAGACCCACACCGGCCTCGCCGGCTATCTGCGCGAGCGCGGCCTCAGCCGCGTGTTCGTCGCCGGCCTCGCATTTGATTTCTGTGTGCGCTTCTCCTGCGAAGACGCTCACCGCGAAGGCTTCGCGGCGCTCGTGGTGGCGGACGCGTGCCGCGGGATCGATCTGGCGGGGTCGATGGACAAGACGCGGCGCGCGCTGGCGGAGCTTGGGGTGCGGGAGGTGGGAAGTTGGGAAGTGGGATGACGTCTGACCGCCGATAGAATTAAACAGAAAATTAGGAATTAAACGGAGACGGACCACGATTAGCGGTGACGGCGTTTGGTCGAGTAGCGGCGGCCGTTTCGAGAGCAGGTGCCGCGGTGGGATTCCTACCGATCAGGGTGGGCTTCGGTGGGCAATAAGCGCGCGCGAAGTTTGGATCATCCGAGCAACTCAGGCGCGATTGCCAGATGAATTTGCTTTCCGATAAGGTCCTCCGTGCACGGAGGAAAAGACCCAACCATGAAACGATTGCTTAGCCCATTCGCTATTCTGGCCGCCGCCCTTGGCCTCGCTGCCCCGGCCGCGGCGCAGGACTATCCCAACAAGGACATCCACGTCATCGTCGGCTTCCCGGCCGGCAGCGGCGCCGACGTCTATGCGCGCTATTTCGCAAACAAGCTGTCGGTCCTGTCGAAGCAGACCGTGATCGTCGAGAACAAGCCGGGCGCGCAGTCGAGCATCGCCACCGAATATGTGGCGCGCGCAAAGCCGGACGGCTACACGCTGTTCATTGGTGGTGCCGACTCGTTCGGCTCGCCGCTCTATCTATTCAAAAAGCCACCGATCGATCCGCGCAAGGATTTCGTCTACATCTCACCCCTGGTGAGCCAGGGGTTCATCCTGGTGGTGACGACGGACAAGCCGTTCAAGACCGTGGCCGACCTCACCGCCGATCTCAAGCAGAAGGGCGACAAGGCGTCCTACGCGACCGCCAACAATCCGGCGACCATCCTGGCCGAGACCTACAAGAAGAGCGCCGGCCTTGCGACCGTGCAGGTCAACTACAAGACCAGCACGGATTTCATCAACGACATGATGGACGGGCGCATCGACTTCGTGATGGCCGACCCGGTGTTCGGTCTCTCCCGCATCCGCGAGGGCAAGATGAAGCCGCTGGCGATCTCGACCGGAACGCGCATCCACTCGCTCCCTGACATCCCGACCATGCAGGAAGCCGGCATCGCCGGTGTCGACATGAATCTCTGGTGGGTCGTTGCCGCGCCCGCCGGCACGCCGCAGCCGATCGTCGACAAGCTCAACGGCTGGTTCACCGACATCGGCAAGATGGACGAGACGCGTGAGTTCCTCGGCAAGTTCGGCGCTGAGCCGTTCACCGCATCGCCGGCGGAGACCAAGAAGCTGGTCGACAAGGAAATCGCCGATTGGGAGAACTACGTGAAGCTCGCCAAGATCGAGCCGCAATGATCGGCGGTTTCCGGCTGCCCCGCTACAGCAGCCGATCGGCCGTTCGCAGCTGATTCACAAAAGCGATCGCCTGAGGAGATCCGTCCTTCTGCAACTGCTTGCCGATCTCACTGGCGAGGCGTTGCGTGCCCTGGCGAATCTCGTCCGTCGGCGCAACGGAATGAGCTGGAGAAGCTGCTGACCGCATTGCCGCAGGCCTGGCGAGCAGCGGAAGCGGCGACCCATTGGGGTCACGTAGGGTCAAGCTCATGAGCAGGACGCGAAAGGGCAAGGCCAGGACAGCGCATCCTCGATGTGCGATGGCTCGAGAGAGCGCTTCGCGTCCGCCCGGCCGCGGTGGCGGCAGCGTTGTAGGCCGAGTGGCCTGGGTTTCACGTCCCGGCTGCGGTCGATCGTGCGGAAGCGTTCGGCAATAAGCTCAAGCTCAGTCAGACCGCAGCATCTGCGTCACGTTCTTGCGCTCACGGTAGAGCGCCGCGCCACATCGGCTACGCGTCTGGGAACAACGTCGTCGATCGCGCCGGCCGGAGCCGGCGCATGTGCTGTAGTGATCGACAAAGGCCCGAAGCGCCTGATCCACGCGCTTGGAAATGGCTTCACCGTCGCATTGGACCTCACACCACCAGCGTCCCCACGCTGGCCCCGCCGCACACATAGAGCACCTGCCCGGTGACGAAGCTTGCTTCGCGTCCGGCGAAGAACATCACCGCGTTGGCGACGTCCTCCGGTCGGCCCAGCCGGCGCACCGGGATCTGCTGCGCCAGCGCGGCCTCGCGTGCGCTGCCGGCGGGCGTGATTTCGTGAAACATGTCGGTGCCGCCGATCGGGCCCGGCGCGATCATGTTGACGGTGATGCCATGCGGGGCAAGCTCGAGGGCCCAGGTGCGGCCCATGCCGATCATGCCGGCCTTGGTGGCGGAATAGGCCGAGCGGGTCTGCAGGCCGAGCGCGCCGCGCGAGGAGATCAGAATGATACGGCCGAACGAGTTGGCCTGCATGCTTGGAAGCACTGCCTGAACCAACAACAACGCTGCGCCGAGATGCAGCTGGGTGAGCTCGTGTAGGTCTTTCGTCTTCACGTCGGGCAGCAAGGCAGGGCGAATGGTGCCGGCATTGTGCACGATATGCGTCACGGCAAAGCGCGAAGCGATATCGGCCGCGGCCTTGCGCGTGGCTTGCTCGTCGGTGAGATCGACCTCGACCGCGTGCAGCTTGTCGTCCGACCAGTCCGGCTTGCGCAGCGCGAGCGAGATCACCTCGTATCCATCGCTGAGCATGCGGCGGGAGATTGCGGCACCGATGCCGCTTGCCCCGCCGGTGACAATGGCGACGCCTTTGCTCACGCGGCGCTCCCCGGCACCAGCGCCAGCACGCGCAGCGGACTTCCTGATCCCTGTTTGATCTTCAGTGGGGCGGCGAAAATGACCGTGCCCTTGGGTGGCAACAAGTCGAGGTTGGTCAGGCACTGCAGCCCGAAGCGACCCTTCCCGTGCATGTAGAAATGTGCGGGGTAGGGCGGTACGAAATGATGCGCCTGACCGGCGTCGGTGCCGATGGTCTCGGTGCCGAAGCCATGCACGTCGCGCGCTTCGACGAGCCACTTCACCACCTCGGGCGTGGGCCCCGGCGTGTGCGGGCCGTCCTCCCGCAGCCCGGCAAACTCAGCCGGTGGTTTCTTCGACCAATCGGTGCGCAACAGCACCCAGCTGCCCGGCTCGATTGCGCCGTGACGCGCCTCCCAGGCTTCGACAAATGCAATCGTCAGCAGGAAATCCGGATCGGCCTTGCACTCCGCCGAGCAATCAATCACCGCGGCGGGCGCGATGAATTTGCTGGGATCGATGGTATCGACAGCATTGTTCGGAAGATCCTTGCCGGAGACCCAGTGGATCGGCGCATCGAAATGCGTGCCGGTGTGCTCGCCGGTTGAGAAGTTGTTCCAATACCAGGCCGGCCCGCGCTCGTCATAGCGGGAGATTTCCTCGAGCCGGAACGGCGCGCATTGGCCGAACTCGGGCGGCAGCGCGATGATGGGGAAGTCCGGCGCCAGCGTCTGGGTGAGGTCGATCACGCGCATGTCGCCAGCGGCGATGGCCTGCGCAAAGGCGAGGGGGCTCAGCATGGCATCCCCGCGCCGCGGGCGCTCTTACCCTCCCCCTTGTGGGGAGGGTCGGCGCGCTCTTGCGCGCCGGGGTGGGGGTAGCAGTGTGATGCGAGGTGCGTGCCACAAACCACGACCCCCACCCCGGCGCTTCGCGCCGACCCTCCCCACAAGGGGGAGGGTAATAACCGCACGGCTGCGTCGTGTCTCATCATCCTCCCAGCTCCCGCTCCAATGCTTTGGGGTTGACGGCGAGCCGCGCGCGGATGTCCTGCGCCACGTCGCCCACGTATACGTCCTCGACGCCCTGCCGCAGCGCGTCCACCACCGCCTTCGCGAGCGCAGAGGGCGTGACCTTGGGCGGCGGCACGGTCTGGAACCACTCGGTCTCCAACGGACCAACAAATACATTGACGACCTTCACGCCGCCGGGCCGCAGCTCCGCGCGCATCGCCTGTGCGGCCGACAGGCACGCTGCTTCCGCTGCAGAATGCGCCCCATAGGCCGGCCAGTTCATCAGCGCGTAGACTGAAAGGAGATTGACGAAGGCGGTCGCCGCGTTGACGCCGTCGGCGCCGCGCCCGCGCATCACCGGACCGAACGCCTGCGCGAGCCGAAGCAAGCCCAGATAGCGCACGTCGAGCTCCTCGCGCGCGACCGTCAGCCCATGCCGCTCGACGATTCCGCCCGGGCGCGTGTGCTCGGCGGTGTTGACCAGAATATCGATGCGCCCGCCGTTCTGCTCGGCGAACTCGGTTACCGACTCCGTGTCGGTCACATCGAGCGGTACGATCTCGACACCTTCGATCTTGCGCAGCGCCTCCATGCCGGCGAACGGCTTCCACGGGTCGGCGATGCCAACAAACAGGATGGACGCTCCCGCCGCCGCGAACGCTTTCGCCATCGCCTGGCCGACCGCATTTCGGCCGTCGGTGATCAACACGCGGCGATATTTCGGATCACAGGTCATTTCGCGCAGCTGGGGATCGTCCTGCATGTTGGGTGTCGGGGGATCAGGAAGGGCAAACACCACGGGAGCGCCACTCTTGTCGAGCTGCAAACTGAGCCGCACGCGGGTGCTTTCGACCGCATCGCCATGCAGATGCGCAACGATCAGCGGGCCCACGTCGAGTTTCACGGTACCTAGCCGCCACGGCACGCGTTCGCGAAAATACGAATCGGGCGAGACGCGCACCGTGGTCTCGGCAATGAGCGTGCCGGCAGGCTCGACATCGCGATAGGGCAGCCGTACCGAGAGGCACGCCGGACAGGCGTCGCGCGGCGGATAGATCACGCTGCCGCACTCTTCGCACACCTGCAGGGCGAAGCGGCCTTCGGCCGCCGCCGCGGTCAGGCCCTGGGCGGCGCGGCTGCGCACCCCCTGTGGAGCGAGCGGCGCCCGCGTCTTGCGCAGCGGGTTCTTGCGCTTGGGTCGTGCGAGCGGCTCGGTCATTGCGCGCCTGCCAGCACCGCGGCGCCGGTCGCCAGGCCGCGATCATAGTTGATCATGCCGAAGCCGGAGACAGCGGCGATCTTTGCATCTTTGACGGCGTTGCCGAGTGGCTTTCCGGTGAGTTGGCGCATCGCTTCAACAAGTCCCAGATAGCCGCCGGCTGCGCCAGCCTGGCCGACCGACAGTTGGCCGCCAGACGTGTTGTGGGGGAACGAGCCGTCCGTGGTGAAAGTTTGCGAACGCACGAAGTCGGCGCCTTCGCCTTTGCGGCAAAAGCCGAGGTCCTCCATCTGCATCATGACAATGACCGGGTAGTCGTCATAAGTCTCCAGGAGATCAACCGCGTCAGGCTTAACCCCGGCCATGGCCCACAGCTCGTCCACGTCCTGGGCCCAGCCGCCGCGGACCTGCATCAGGTCTTGCGGAAATGCGTTGTGGCGCTCGATCGTCGCAAGCACGCGCACATGGTCGAGACCGAGCGAGCGCGCTGCATCCTCGCGACAAACCAGGAATGCCTCAGCCCCGGCGCAGGGCATGACGCAATCAAACAGATGCACGGGATCGGCGATCGGACGCGCCGCCATGTAATCGTCAAGCGTGAGCTTGCCCTTCATCAGCGCGTGCGGGACCGCGCGCGCATTCTCGCGTTGAGCGACGCAGATCTTGCCAAAGTCCTCGCGTTTCGCGCCGTAAGTGTTCATGTAGTTCCTGGTGATCAGCGCAAAAGACGCATTGGCGCCGCCGGAGCCGTAAGGGTAGACCGCGTCCTGAGCGAAGCGCGAGAAGTTGGCCAAGGTCTTGCGGAACGAGTCGACGTGGTTGGTGTCGCCGGCAACGCAAGCCACAAACTCCGCATCGCCGGCTTGCACCGCGCGTGCCGCCCGCCGCAGCGCGACGATGCCGCTCGCGCCGCCGAGCGCGATGTGGTCGAGCCAGCGCGGCGATAGGCCGAAATGCTGGGTCAGTCCGATCGCCGTGTCGGGACCGACGGTGAAACTCGACACGGACAAACCGTCGAAATCCTGATGCCGCATCCCGCTCTGACGCGCGAGCTCGCGCAGCGCGCGGCCGATCCACCAATGCGCGCTGTTCACGGAATAGCGCCGATACGGAATGGT
This sequence comes from uncultured Alphaproteobacteria bacterium, assembly GCA_963760435.1. Classification (GTDB taxonomy): domain Bacteria; phylum Pseudomonadota; class Alphaproteobacteria; order Rhizobiales; family Xanthobacteraceae; genus JAFAXD01. The sequence continues at coordinate 6,209 of CAVXDE010000034.1, read as the reverse complement.
CACCGGCGCGCAGATCACGACGCCGTCGTAGATGGCGCGGGTCATCTGGGCAGTGCGGCTGTCTTACCCTCCCCCTTGTGGGGAGGGTCGGCGCGAAGCGCCGGGGTGGGGGTCGTCGTAGTCTGACGTTGCACGCGCCTCGATTCCATACTGCTACCCCCACCCCGCCCGCCTTCGGCGGTCGACCCTCCCCACAAGGGGGAGGGTAAAATATCGCGCCGCCCAGCCGTCACGCTCACACTCATCACATAAACAACTGAATGTTTCCGAACGCGGCGTCGCAATTGACGATGTCCACGCGCTTGAGCTTGATCTTCAGCGAGCCGTCGATCACCGCCAGCGTGTGCGTGGCCCATGCCGCATAGAGATCCTGCTGGTCGAGCCGCGTTTCCACGTAGTGCATCGGTGTCCACGTCACGTACTGGTTCGCCGCCTCGTCGCGCTTGTCGATCTGCGGCATTTGCAGCACGTGATGGCAGCGGCTTTTCGGCTTCTGCGAGAAGGTGCGGTTGCCCTTGAGCCGCTCGACCCGAACCTTCAGCAACAGCTTGTCCTCATGCATAAGCGACGCGGTGAGCCGAGGGTCGGTCTGCCCCCATTCGAGCGGCATCCAATAGATCCCGTCATCGGCAAACAAATCGAGCCATTCGTCGAACCGGTGTGTATCGATGAGCCGCGTCTCGTGCAGCACGAAATCGATCAGGTCCTGGTTACTGGGAACTTTCATCAGCCCGCCTGCTGCATGGACATGGTCATGAATTTCGACCAGGCGCGGAACTGGTTGCGCATCTGCTGTTCCGAGGTGCCGTTGATCACCGCCGTTACGTCGGCCTGCTCGGAGGGCTCATAGAGCCGCCCGACGTTGACCCACTGGTTGGCGTCCACATGCAGCCCTTCCTGGGCGCGCTCATACATTTCGAGATCGTCGTGGCCGACGACCGAGGTCGGCGCGTTGATCAGCCGGTTGTAGACGAGGGTGCGCTCGAGCAGCATGTCGGGGGCATCGACCAGGCGGAAGGTCCAGGACTCGACCAAAGTCTTGTTGGCGGCGAGCGGCTTGAATACGCGGATGAGCTGGATAGGACCCTTGATCATCAGATTGGGGAAGTAGCAGGTGTTGTGCCGGTTTTCGCCGAGGATCGCCTTGGCGCGGTTCTCCCCATAAGCTGCGACCATCTTGTCGTAGTAGCCCGGGATCGCCGAATAATCGGAATGGATCGAGTGGTGTACGCCGGTATAGCCGTGGCCGTTGGGAAAGACCTTGATCCCCATGTTCTCGAAGAACTCGTAGGAGCTCATGAACGGCCCGTAGATCTCGACCGCCATCGGCTTTTTGCTGCCTTCCGGCAGCTGCTTCCATACCTTGATGGCGGTGCCGGCGGAGGATTCATGCGCCACCATCGGATGGCAGGTGTCGGTCTGGTTTTCGACCAGCATCTTCCAATTGCAGTTGTGCATGTAGCGCAGCACGCCGCCGGCGACCTCGAGCTTCCCGACCGGTGAGCGGTCGACCATGTTGTCGAAGCTCGTCAGGCTCTCGCCGAAGAATTCCTCGAAGCCGGGGCCGACGTCATTGAGCTTGGCGAAAATGAAGCCGCGATAATTGTGCACGTGGCGCACCGGCGCCAGACCCAGCGCGGCGTGGCTCTGCTCGATGCCGGCGTTGTCGTAGCCCTGACGCATCGGGATCGCCAGCAGCGTGCCGTCGGTCTTGAAGCTCCAGGCATGATAGGGGCAGCGGAAGAATTTGCCGGTGTTGCCGCAGCCCTCGGCGGTGATGCGCGTGCCCTTGTGCGGGCAGCGGTTGTGCAGCACGCGCACGCTGTCGTCGCTGTGGCGCACCATCAGCACCGGCTGCAGGCCCACAGTCGTGCCAAAATAGTCGCCGTGGTTGGGCACTTGGCTTTCGTGCCCGACATAGACCCAGGTGTTGCCGAAGACGTGCTCCATCTCCAGGGCGAACACCTCGTCGTCGACATAGACGTCGCGGTGCACCTCGGTGTCGCGGACCAGGGCCTTTATGGCTTCCACATTGCCGCGGTATTTCGCCATCATCGCCTCCGTTCAGGCCGACCACAAAAATACTTTAAGCTTAAAATTATTTCGGTCAAACCGGGGGGATTCGTCCCAATAGATTTGCCCAACTATTTTGTGGGATACAACGAACTCAAGAATCGCTATTCGCTCCCCCAGGAGGAGCATAGCGGCTATGTCATCGAGCGATATTTTTGCAAACGCGTCACTTGAGGTGTCGGCGCGCGGGCGACCGATCCCTGAATTGACCGAGTGGTGGCGCGCAGGCTCGGAAGTCTTCCTGCCCTGGTTGCCCGGCGATGAAGCCGCCCACCAGGTCCAGGTCGCCAAGGCAGTTGCTCAGGCCGGGTTTCATCCGGTGCCACACATTGCCGTACGGCGGTTCGCGAGCGGGCGCGAGCTTGATGAATTCCTGGCGCGGGCCGCCGGTGAAGCCAACGTGGCGCGCCTGTTGGTGATCGCCGGTGACATCGATCAGCCTCAAGGGCCGTTCGGTTCGAGCCTCGACGCGCTCGTGAGCGGGCTGCCGCAGCAGCATGGCATCAAGCAGATCTATGTGGCCGGGCACCCGGAAGGTCACCCGCGCGTGCCGCGTGAGATCATGGATGAAGCCTTGCGGCAGAAGCTCGCCTGGGGCCGTGACAATGGGATCAGCATGGGCGTCGTCACGCAGTTCTGCTTCGAGGCCGAGCCCGTGATCGAGTGGCTGGCGCGCTTCCAGGCTGAGTTCACCGAGCCGGCGCGCATCGGGATCGCCGGGCCGGCAAATCCGGCAACCTTGTTGAAGTTCGCGCTGCGCTGTGGGGTCGGCAATTCGGTGCGCGCGCTGCAGCGCCAGGCCGGACGGTTCACCCGCCTGCTCACCGAGACGGCACCGGACGAGTTGGTTGATGACCTGGTCAGCGCCGCTGCGCACGCCAAGATCCGTCTGCCGCAGTTTCACATCTTCCCGTTCGGCGGCCTGCGCACCGCCGCGCGCTGGATCCGCGCCCGGCAAGCGATCGAGCTGGCAACCGCGCGGACGTAGACAAGCATGCCCCGGCGCAGCACGCAGCGATGCGCTGCAGACCCGGGACCTTATAAAACACCAGCGCGCGTGGCGATCCCGGATCTGCGGCGCATCGCTGCGCGCTGCACCGCGTCCGGAACACGCGCCGCCTCACTCCAGCGGCAGCACATTCGTGTATTTGACCTGCTCCAGTGCGAAGCTCGATTCGATCGAGGCGATGCCTTCCAGGCGCGTGAGCTTCTGCTTCAGGAACCGGTCATAGGCGGCGAGGTCGGCGACCACGACGCGCAGCAGATAGTCGCGCGGGCCGGTCATCAGGTAACATTCCAGCACTTCCGGCCAGCGCGCGATCGCCTTGGTGAAGCGGTTGAGTGCCTCTTCGCGCTGGCTCTCGAGCTTGATCGATACGAACACACTTGCCGGCAGCCCGACCTTTTCCTGGTCGAGCACCGCGACGTAGCGGGCGATGATGCCGCTCTCTTCTAGGAGCCGCATGCGGCGCAGGCACGGGGAGGGCGAGAGCCCGACTTTGGCGGCGAGCTCGGCGAGGCTGATGCGTCCATCGGCCTGCAATGTGGTGAGGATTTTGCGGTCGATCGCGTCGAGCGATTTGGTCGGCGAGGAATGCGCGAGTGAATTTGCCATCGGCAGAACCTGCTAGATTTGACAAAATATTTGGCAAAGACTGCTAATCCGGAGGCTCACAGTGGTGCATTTCGGCAAAAAATTCCAGTCCTTTGAACGGTAGAATCGCGCATAGCCGGACACCGTGCAGCCATGCCCAACACGACCTCGCTCCACTCGGACGACCTGGAAATCCTGCGCGCGCTGGAGCGCAAGGTGCTGTGGCTCGCGGCCTGGACCATCCACAACGCCAACCATTTGCGCGAGAACACGGATGGTCTGAAGGTCGGCGGCCATCAGGCCTCGTCCGCGTCCCTCGCCGCCATCATGACGGCACTCTATTTCCACGTTCTGCGACCGGAGGATCGCGTCGCGGTCAAGCCGCACGCGAGCCCGATCTATCACGCGATCCAATATCTGCTTGGGCGCGAGGGCCGCACGCGGCTGGAGCGCTTCCGCGCCTTCGGCGGCGCGCAGAGCTATCCATCGCGCACCAAGGACGACGATGACGTCGACTTCTCCACCGGCTCGGTCGGGCTCGGCGTGGCGCAGACACTGTTCTCCTCGCTGGTTCAGGATTACGTGCGCGCGCACGGCTGGGCCGGACAGCATCCGGAAGGGCGGGTGATCGCGCTCGTTGGCGATGCCGAACTCGACGAAGGCAATGTATTCGAGGCCCTGCTCGAGGGCTGGAAGCAAGGCCTGCGCAATTGCTGGTGGGTCGTCGACTACAACCGCCAGAGCCTTGATGCGGTCGTGCGCGAAGGGCTGTGGGCGCGCTACGAGGCGCTGTTCCGTGCCTTCGGTTGGGATGTGGTCATCCTCAAATACGGTTCGCTGCAGCAGCAGGCTTTCGCCGAGCCGGGCGGCGAGATCCTGAAGAACTGGATCGACCAGTGTCCGAACCAACTCTATTCGGCGCTGGTGTTTCAGGGCGCGGCCGCGTGGCGCAGGCGGCTGATGCAAGACCTCGGCGACACGGCGGCCCGCGCATTGATCGAGCGGCGCTCGGATCGCGAGCTTGCCGATGTCATGACCAATCTCGGCGGCCACGATCTACCGACCCTGATCGACGCCTTCACCAAGGCTGGAGCGTGAGCGGCCCGTTTGCTTCATCTGCTACACCATCAAGGGAATGGGGCTGCCGTTCGCCGGCCATAAGGATAATCACTCCGGCCTGATGACGGTCGCGCAAATGGACGTGTTCCGCGACGCGATGAACGTGCGTCCCGGTCACGAATGGGACGCCTTCGAGGGACTGCCGTTTGCGCCGGACCGGCTGCAAGCATTTCTCGACGCTGTCCCGTTCGCGGCGCGCGCCGACCGCCGTCACCACGCGGCGACATTCGACATTCCGGCCAGCCTGCCGGTGCCCGCGGCCGCAGTGAACTCCACCCAGGCTGGTTTCGGCGCGATCCTCAACGACCTCGCCAAGGACACGAGCCCGTTCGTCGAGCGCATTGTCACCACGTCGCCGGACGTCACCGTCTCGACCAATCTCGGCGGATGGGTCAACCGGCGCATGTTGTTTGGTCGCGAGGCAGCCGCCGACGTGTTTCGCAACGAGCACATCGCCTCGACGTTCAACTGGAGTGCCTCGCCGCAGGGCCAGCACATCGAGCTCGGCATTGCCGAGATGAATTTGTCGATCCTGCTCTCGGCGCTGGGCCTGTCGCACGACATCAACGGCGAGCGGCTGTTCCCGATCGGCACGATCTACGATCCGTTCATTGCCCGCTGCCTCGATGCCTTGAATTATGCCTGCTATCAGGGCGCGCGCTTTATCCTGGTCGGCACGCCATCCGGCCTGACGCTCGCGCCCGAAGGCGGGGCGCATCAATCGATCGGCACGCCGCTGATCGGCATGGCACAGGATGGACTGGCGGCGTTCGAGCCGGCGTTCGTCGACGAACTCGCGGTCGTGCTAGCCTGGGGGTTCGAGCACCTGCAGCGTGTTGATGCTGATGAAGACGGCGAGGGCGGCGGGTCGGTCTATCTGCGCCTGAGCACGCGGCCGGTCGAGCAGATTACCCGCACGATGTCCCCCGAATTGCGCCGCGATATCATCGCCGGCGGCTATTGGCTGCGCCGGCCGGGACCCAACTGTCAGGTCGTGGTGGCCTATACGGGCGCGGTTGCGCCAGAGGCGATCGAGGCGGTCGGATTGATGGCGGAAGATCGCCGCGACGTCGGCCTGCTCGCGGTGACGTCCGCGGATCGCCTGCACGCCGGCTGGACCGCGGCGCAGCGCGCGCGCGAGGCCGGCGATCCGCGCGCGCGTTCGCATGTGGAGCGCCTGCTCGCCGACCTGCCGCCGCAATGTGGATTGGTCACGGTGCTCGACGGCCATCCGGCGACCTTGGCCTGGCTCGGCTCCGTGCACGGCCACCGCCTGCGCGCGCTCGGCGTCGAGCATTTCGGCCAGACCGGATCAATCGCCGATCTGTATCGCCACTATGGGCTCGATGCGGCGGCCATCATGACAGCGGCGGAGACGCTCACGCCCGGCCGACCAATCCGGCATCTGCGCATGGTGAGGTAG
>CAVXDE010000033.1:0-249594 GCA_963760435.1 uncultured Alphaproteobacteria bacterium | reverse complement strand
TAATCAATTCGATTTTGCCAGCGCGCGGCTTTTGCTCGCAAACGCCTTGGAAAAAGGGAGTGCACGCGCTGCCTTTATGCTGGCCGAAACTTATGACGGGCAAATACTTCGGTCATTGCAGGCGTTTGGCGTGCGCGGGGACGTCCAAAAGGCACGGGAATTTTACCAGCTGGCCGCAGCGGCCGGCATCGAGAAGGCGCGGGAACGGGTGGACGCGTTGCAGTCGGATGCGAACTTCGACGACGCGCGTGGGGCAGGAGAAGATCGCAGCAGATAGGAGAAGCCGCTTGCGAGGTCGCTTTGTAATCCCGAACGGGCCGCTGACGTGGCGCCTATGTTCATGCATGAATTGAGCGGATCGGTATTCCAATGACTTTCAGAGCGAAATTTGCGATGGTTGTGATCGTCTCCTTGGCGCTTTGTGATTTAGCGAGCGCCCAACCTCGTCGAACACAGACCGCGCAGCCTCCGTCCGGCATCCCATCTGAGGCGCAGATCAGAGATCGGCTCAATGCCTGGGCAATCGGTTTGGCGGGTGGTCTTCTCGAAGGTGCACCCATCCGGTTCGCCACCGACATCGCCCGGGTCGTGAACGATGGCGGTGTGATGCATGTTCTGCCGATCGTAACCCGTGGTCCCACCGAGAACGTTAACGATCTTCTGTATCTCAAGGGTGTGGATGCGGCGATCATCAACAGTGACTCACTTGAGGAATACAAATCCCAGGTGCCGCAAATTCAGCAGCGTATTAAGTATATAATAAGCCTGTTTCCCTCTGAACTGCACGTTTTCGTTCGTCCGGAAATTGGATCGCTCCAGGACCTCGTGGGTAAGAAGGTCAACTTCAATACGCAAGGGACTGCAGCCGCCTATTCCGGCCCCTTGATTTTCAGCCGCCTCGGTCTCCAGGTGGACAAAATGTTCATCCCGCATCCCGTGGCACTGGAGCAAATGCGGCGCGGAGAGATTGCAGGCGTAGTCTTTGTAACATCGAAGCCGGTCGATGCCTTCCAGAAAGGCAGATGGGAACGCTGGATACAAGTTTTTGCCCGTCGAGTATGGTTCGAAGTTCGAGGACTATTATCTTCCCTCTGACTTGGACTCCACAGACTATCCAAATCTGATCGCCAAGGGAGAGAGGATCCCCACGATTGCTGTACCCACCATCCTCACCACGTACAACTGGCGCGCCGACTCGGATCGGTATCGGCGCGTTGCGCGCTTTGTCGACGATCTCTTCAGCCGGGTCGATAAACTGCAAGCGCCCGGTTTCAACCCACAATGGAAGGACGTCAATCTGAGCGCGCAGGTTCCAGGGCTGGAGCGTTTTCGAGCAGCCCAGGAGTGGATTGATCGGTCGAGTGTCGCGAAACGAAGTGAGCCTCAGTAATGCGGGCCTGGCTTGTCGCCATGGCTGTCTCGATTGTGAGCCAAGCGGCCTGTTCTCAGCCGGCGAGTTCTCAGCCGGCGGACGATGCTATTTCGCGATTGAAAGCCTGCTTTCAATTGGAGCGGGCACAACAATCCAAATGTTTGGAAAGCTTGTCGCGGGATTTGGCTGATAAGAAGACTGAAAATTCCGCGGAGTCGGCGGCGGGAAACTGGATCGTGAGCGAAACAATGTCACCTGTAGATTACAGTCCTATGATTAGCGCCGCGACGTCTTCCCCATCGGTCACGAAAGATGCACCTGCAATGTTCGTCATCCGTTGTCGAGGCCAACGCACCGATCTGCTGGTCAGCACGGAAGGATCGTGGCACGCCTCGCGAGCCAACGAGTTGCGGGTCGATTTGAGGGTCAACGACCAGCCCGCGGTCACGATGCAGTGGAGTGCATCATCCGACGGACGGACCGCCATGTTCAAGGGCGACGCAGTCCGATTTCTACAATCCCTGCCCGAAGGAGGACGGATTATGATCAGCGTGTCCGATGGCCAGGGGACGCCGCACGAAGCATCGTTTCAGCTCACTGGTTTAAATGCGATCCGGCAAAAGATCGCGGCTGCCTGCAAATGGACCCCATCAGACAGAGCAGCGCCGGTGGGGCGCTAGAATCGGGGTATTGTGAATTACCAGCATAACCCAGTAACCCCTGAACTCAGAGGAGGATAATGATGCGCATTTCTTTTCGTCTGTTGGCAATCACGGCCGTGATATCGATCTTGCTCACTTCGGCGAGTTTTGCCGGGAATGCAAAAGCGACGAAAAGTATCGCAAAGACGCATCGCGTCGCAATTCAGGTGGATCAAGATGATCCGGCAGTGATGAATTTCGCATTAAACAACGCAAAAAACATTTTGGAATACTATCAGACAAAAGGCGAGCCCGTAGAGGTCAATATCGTGACCTATGGCCCTGGCCTGTACATGCTGCGGGATAGCTCGCCGGTCCAGGACCGGATCAAGCAACTCAACAAGGTTGCATTTCCCGGTAAGATCGAATTTTCGGCTTGCAACAACACTAAGGAGTCCATGGAGAAACGAGAAGGCAAGTCGATCGCTATTCTGCCTGAGGCACGCCTCGTTCCGTCGGGCGTCGTCACGTTGATGCAACTGCAGGAAGAGGGTTGGAGCTACGTTCGGCCGTAACAGACGTCACAACGCATTTCAACACTCGCAGATCTGAGCCGACGGGATTGCCGGTATCTCTAAATTACAATCGTCGCAATTCCTCTAAATCTGCTGCAACGCCGATTTGCTCGCGAGTGATAACGACTCGATCTTTAACTCGGTGAACGGAAGGGTCTGCAACCGCTCCAGTGTCGAATAGCCGCTGCCAAAATCATCGATTGAAACCTCGACGTTGTACAATTTGAGTTGGATGGCGATTTCTCGCGCGAAGTCTGCGTCGCGAATCACTTCGTCTTCGGTTAGTTCGACGACAAGCCCTGGGAAATCATCGCGATTTGGCAGATACTTGCGTAGATTGCCAACAAATTGCGGCGTTTCAAAAATCGAGATCGGCACATTGATCGCCAGTTTGATCTGGAGCCCACTGGAGGCGAAAAACGACCAGTCGGCGAGACGAGCGCCGCATGATAAAATTGGCGAGCGGGGTGTGGCGTGGATCGCCCGGTCCTGGAAGGAAGACGGACGGCAACAGTATTCCGCGCTCCGGATGTCTGAGCCGGATTAGCGCCTCGGCGCCGCAGACCAGGCCTGAGTTCAAATCGACCTTGGGCTGATACCACAATTCAAGATAGCCGTTCCGCAGAGCGCTCTCGAGATCGACGCAACTCGGCAGAAATCGGGTTCGTCGTCTAGAGCGTAAACGCCAGGCAACTGCATACCTCAACCTCGTAGGCGCTCTTTTCACCTAGATCGTACGACCAACAAATTGCCTGATATTCTCCATTTATCGCCCACCGATTTCTTCCACAGCAGTCAAAGCGTACACGCGATTTCGGCCCGTTTCCTTCGCAAGATAGAGCGCCCGATCGGCAACTTTTATTAGCGTTCGCTACCTGACCCCGGAATCCCCCTGCCTCCAACCCGGTCACCTCGGCATCTCGACTTCAGCTAGTTTGGTTTTCTTACCTCATAACGTGTGCTTTTACTCGCGAATTGAGCCCCACCCAGTGGTGGTGGACCGAGGCAGACAAGCGCCTGTGATACGCCGCACCGGAAGCAGGCGCTAGCGCGACCGTCCTCAGTGAGTTGCACGTCAAAACGGCCAAGCTATTCCCGTCATACTGCGGCGCTCCCGGCGCGGCATAGCGGCGCGTTCCGACCCTATCGGAAGATAGGCTGGCGCAGATCCCTGCTCCATGAGATGATCATCTTGCTCTTTGCCCCGGGAGCTTCTCTGATCCGCTTGCGGCCAATCCCATTGCGGAATCGGGCTATATTCGTCTTCGCACACAGGAAATCCCGGGTGTCTGTCAACATTGACAAATTTTTTTCCGAGCACATGCGTGGTGCCGAATTCGCGTTATCGATACCAGCCTTTACAACTTATCGGTTTAGCCCGAAATCTTAGATGTGGATGAACCGGTGTGATGCAGCCGCTCATGGACGTTGACCGACAGCTCGCACTCGAGCAGGAATTGCCGATCGCGCTTGCATCAGACGGGATTGTGCCCCATTACCAACCAGTGGTTGATTTACATACGAACAGCGTTACCGCTTTCGAGACGCTGGCGCGGTGGAAAAGTGACCGGTTTGGCTGGATCGCACCCGATCAGTTCGTACCCCTGATCGAAAAGCTCGGCCTCATGAGCGCGCTCGGCGACAGCTTGCTTCACCAAGCTTGCCTGGACGCGCGTCAATGGCCGGCGGACATAACATTGGCACTCAATATCTCGGCAACCCAACTTAGCGATCCCGCCTTGGGAACCCGGATCCTGTCAATCCTCGACACAGCTGATTTCAAAGCCGATCGCCTCGAACTGGAGATAACAGAGACCGCACTGGTCGACCGGATGGAAATTGCGCAAAAAGTCATCGGACAACTGCGCCACGCAGGCGTTCGCATCGCCTTGGACGATTTCGGTACTGGTTACGCCACACTCGGCCAACTTCTCTCTTTTCGCATCGATCGGATCAAGATCGATAGCCGATTTGTCAAACGGTTGCACACGGACAATAATAGCTTGATCATCGTGCGCGCCATTTTGGGACTTGCCGATGAATTGGGCTTAGCTGTCACCGCTGAAGGCATTGAGACGACCGAGCAGCTGGCAAGTCTGAAGGCGAACGGTTGCCGAGAGGGGCAAGGCTATCTTTTCGCAGGACCGGTCCCAGCGGCAGACGTATCGAGCGTGCTGACAAATATACTGGCTCGCGTGGCAACGCCGTCGAAACGTAATTGGTGAGCATCCGCCCGGGCCGCCCACACCTGCCCATAGCCGCCCCCGTGCTGTTCTAGACGGTTTTGGGCAGATGGCGGTTGAGGGTTGAGGTTTCGTGAGACCCCGTATATGGGTCGCTCGCGCAGATCCCGCTCAGCGAGCGTCCGCCTGTACTCCGCAATCCCAGGTCGATATAGTTGAGCTTAATGTCCGCTTTGCGTACCGAAGTTCTCATGGCGGGTGGCATGCTGGGCCTCAAAGGATGGGAAAAATCAGCCGGATCGACGTCTTTGACCGTCCCGCGGAGCAGCTCGTCGCGCTAGGGCGGGTGATTTTTTGCGCGCTTTCCCTGGCTGCGATGATCGTCGACCCTAGCGCGCCCTTCCAAAGGACGCGAGCAGAACTCACGTTACTGGTTGCCTATTTCGCATTTGCAATTGTGGTACTCATGCTGCGCGTTTGGCGGCTTCCCTACGCCTGGACTGCATACATCATCCACTTGGTCGACATCGCCGTTTTGACAACTCTGTTGTTCTGGGCCAAAGATCAGATCAGCGCATTCTTCGCAGTTTTTATGTTGTTTGTGCTGCTGGCGGCTAGCCTGCGCTGGGCTTGGCGCGGGGCCATCCCCACTGCCGTCGGGCTTGGCGCAATGGTGTTGCTGCTCAGCGCAATCGAGCACGGCTCCCGTTATCTGACCACCTCATTGATGGACAGCGCTTACATTCTCGTCGGTGGCGGAATGATTGTTTATCTGAGCGCCCTGCGCCAAAGACACCGCGACCAAGTTCTCACGCTTGCAGACTGGCCCGCACCCACGCCCTCCCAATTTAGTGCCGTTAGCTTAGAGAACCTCCTCTGCCATTGCGCGCTCACGCTTGAAGTGCCGCGGGTACTCGTTATGTGGGAAGAGGCTGAGGAGCCAGTACTGAACATTGCCATTCTGGACAGCGGGCATTATCAGCAGACCCGTGAAATGGCCGGCGCATTCGGCGATTTCTTGACATCCCCGCGTTTTGCAAATTCCGCATTTTGGACCGACAATTCCCAATCAACCCTCATTTTCACCCACGAGGGTCCGATCCGATTGCCCGCGCCCGTTATCGATAGATCTCTGGTCGTGAATTACCGAATGCAAAGCGTCGGCACCGCTCCTTTCAAAGGGACTCTGTGCAAAGGCCGCTTGTTTGTGCTCGATCGCACGACCTGGAGTGACTTTCAATTGTCGTTGACTGAGATCATTGCAGCCCGAATTGGCAATGCCCTCGATCGTCAAATTATGCAGCAAAACGCCAGGGATGCCGCCGCGCTTATGGAACGAGACCAACTTGCTCACGATGTCCACGATGGACTATTGCAAGGTCTGGCAGCGATCGGTCTACAGCTCAAATTGGTAGCCGATGGCAATCCCGATGAGATGCGGGATCGGCTCGACACGATCAAGCAGCTCGTTAATCAGGAACAACGTCGGATCCGGGAATTTCTGCGCCAAAAGGCGCGCCGGAATAAGGTGGGGCCTGAGGTTTCGCTGCGTCAAGCGCTCCAAAAAGTTGAAGTCGAAGCTGATCGACTATGGAAATGCAAGCTTTCGTTGTCAATTGACCCTTCCGATGTCCGCGTTTCCGATGAAATCGGATTTCATTTGCCACTGATGTTGATGGAAGCCGTGGCCAACGCGGCGCGTCACGGCAGTGCATCGCGTGTGGACATATCAATTCGCAAAACGTCAGATGCCATTCTTGTCAATGTACAGGACAACGGGCACGGGTTTGCCGGCGCTGCTTCTGCAGACGAGGAAAACGTCAAGACCGAATTGCGCCCAGCCTCCTTGCGAGCGCGCATCAGCAAACTTAATGGCTCACTCAACGTTAGCAGTTCTACCGATGGCGTGGAGCTGAAAATCAGGCTACCCGTAAAATGAATGAGCCCGTTTCCAACCGATCAATTTCCCTCGTCGTCGCCGATGATCACCCAATCGTTCTACAAGGCGTGGTGGGCGTGCTGCGAATGCATAAAGATCTGAACATCGTTGCAGTGTGTTCGGAGGGCCCTGCGGCCGCGCAAGCGATCCTGGAATTACGGCCCGACGTCGCCGTGCTGGACGTCGCTATGCCCGGCATGACCGGTATCGATATTTTGTCAAGCCTTGTGGCACATGGTTGCGAAACCAAGGTTATTTTTCTAACCGCCGGTGTGTCCGACAAGCAGCTCTTGACGGCGATTGCCCAGGGTGCGCGCGGCTTGATACTCAAGGACGTTGCAGCGGATAATATCGTCAAATGCGTGAGAGAAGTTGCCGAAGGTCGGCGATGGATTCCGATCGACATCGTCGAGGCGGCGCTCGAGCGGGAAGAAGGCCGACGCGATCTTGTTGAGAAGCTAACTTTGCGGGAAAGACAAATAACCTCACTGATCTCAGAAGGGTTGTCAAACAAGGAAATCGGGAGGCAATTACATCTGACCGAGGGGACGGTAAAGATCCACCTGCACAACATTTATACAAAGCTCGAGGTGCCCAACCGTACGGCGCTAACCGCGGTTGCGATTGCGTATCAAAACGAGCTGCAATCCTGAGGTATATTGGGAAGACCGCCGTGCAAGCCGCGTCGCTTAGCCCATCGGTGCGATCAGGCTATATCCGATGATATAGTTAATAGGGATGGGCTTCCGCATACTAACGAGGTATAACAACTCTCGGGGCTGAACTCGCTTGCTGCTGGCCCAAAAAATGCTTTCCGATCTCAAGGCTTAGACCCGGAATGCCACGATGTCCGAGAGCAACCTCAGTTACCTGTGCGAAGGCTTCTATCCCTTACAGGCGAGCGATATGAGGCACGCCGCTATGCTGTTCGCATTATGGCGGGCGCGTCAAAAATACGGGCCGAATGCGCAATGTAGCAAGCTCGATCTCCGGGGTGATTTGCAATCCGGAACAGCGACCTTTGAAGCTTTTATCGGTATCCCGCCGCGAGGCGAAGCCTACCGATTCACCGTGGTGGTCGACTGTTGTTCGTGACGGCATTCGCGCAGAAGTCCCGATATGTTGCGTAATGTTACATTTCGTGATCTGGCGCTGAGGGGGCAAAAACAAGGCCCGAAAACGTGATTTCGCCTTGATTTGCACACGGCCCCAGGTAAAGTTGTATTTTTCCGCTTGCTTGGGGATGGTTGTAGGAGCTCTGGTCTCTCGGCGTATTCGCCGGGACGCTATCAAGGCTGCAGTCTGACAACATGACCCTCGTTTTCATCCTTGATGACCAGGCTACCAATCGCCTCCTCCTGTCTAAACTTGCGCTTTCCGTCGAGACCGACCTTGAAGTTGTAACATTCGAGGATCCGTCCTCGGCGCTGGTCGATTGCGCGCAGCGCACGCCGGACCTGATCATTTCTGATTATAAAATGCCGAGCATGAGCGGCGCCGAGTTCATTCGTCGACTGCGTGCCATACCCCAGTGCCACGACATTCCGGTCATTGTGCTCACCGCTTACCATGACCGCGAGATCCGTATGCGGGCCCTCGAAGCCGGTGCTACCGATTTCCTTCTTACCCCCTTGGATGGTGCCGAGTTCGCGAGCCGTGCCCGCAACCTTTTGCATTTGCGTGCACAGCAAAAGCTTCTGGAAAGCCGCGCCCACCTGCTCGCGCACGAACTTGAGGAAAGTGAGCGCTCTCGCGAAGAGGCCGCCCGAAATGACCGCGAGGTGCTGGCCCAAGTAATCGATACAGTCCCAGCCTTCATCATGGCCACCGATCAGTCGGGACGCTGTATATTCGTCAATGCAAGCCAAGCCCAATACGCAGGCGGCGTGCCTTCCGACTATGTCGGCCGCTCCGTCATCGCATTGCTGGGGGACCGCGCCCAATCCAACCTCGATCGCGACCGGCAGATCTTCCACTCCGGCCAGCCAATGTCGGGTTTTGAAGAAGAAATCGTGGGACCTGATGGCGCCCGCCGAGTATTCGAAACGGCCAAAACGCCACTTCGCGACGCGAAACAAAATATCATTGCGGTGGTCACGATCTCCACCGACGTCAGCTCGCGAAAGGCCGCTGAAGACCGGATGGCCTATATGGCGCACCATGACGCGCTCACGGGACTGGCAAATCGCGTCCTCCTGCTCGACAGAATTGAGAAAGAGATTCGTTTCTCGCGCGCCCCTCGCCGCAAGTTCGCCTTACTGCTGCTTGATCTCGATCGTTTCAAAGCGGTCAACGATGGTTTTGGCCATCCAGTTGGTGATTGGCTGCTGCAAGAGATAGCCGCTCGCCTGACTGAGTGCTGCGGCCCAGATGACATGGTCGCCCGGCTCGGCGGAGATGAGTTTGCAATTCTGCATGTCGGTTACAAGACCTGCTTCGACCCGGCTCACCTCGCGGATCACGTGGTGCGAGCGGTCACGGCCCCCATTGTACATCAAGGCTACCCCCTCTATGTCACTGCTAGCGTCGGCCTTACGGTCTTCCCCCAGGATGGACAGGACTCCGAAACGCTTCAGCATAATGCTGATCTCGCGATGTATCAGGCCAAGGCGGAGGGGAAAAATACTTATCGGTTCTTCCGCCCTGCCCTAAAACTCGCGACCGCCTCTGCGCTCGAACTTGAGATCAGCATGCGCGAGGCACTCAAATCTGACCAGTTTAGGTTAGTATATCAGCCACAGATCGACCTGAGCACGGGAAAGGTGCTCGGCGTCGAAGCTCTGTTACGCTGGGAACGACCGGGTCACGGCACGCTATCACCCGATTGCTTTTTACGAGTTGCCGAGGAGACCGGCCTCATCGGCGATATTGGCGCTTGGGTCATGCGAACGGCTGTTCATCACGCCGCGCAATGGCGCCGACAGGATGGACGTGGGCTCCGCGTCGCGGTCAATATCTCCCCCTCGCAGTTTTTGCGCCAGGATATGGTTGCCTTAGTTGACCAAATTTTGGACGAAACCGGGTTTCCAGCTGATCTCCTGGAGCTCGAGCTAATTGAAAGCACCTTGCTTGATGATCGTCCCGCGACAACAGAGGCGTTACGAGCGCTGTCAACTCGGGGCGTGCGATTCTCGATCGACGACTTTGGAATGGGTTATGCCTCCCTGAGCTATTTCAAGCGCGCAACCATCAGTCGAATTAAAATTGATCGATCATACATCCAGCATTTCCCGGCGAGCAGGGAAGATCAAGCTATCGTTAGTTCAGCGGTTGCACTCGGCCGCGCTCTCAATATCCCAGTCCTCGCCGAAGGCATAGAAACTATCCAGGAACTCTCGGCGGTCAGGCGGGTCGGTTGCGACGAGGCGCAGGGGTTCTATTTCAGTAAACCGTTGAGTCACGATCGGATTCTGTCGGTCATGCATGAGCATAACGTGGAGTGGTGCCCATGACCCTGCTTCGAGCTCACGGGTGGCTCGAGCCGAGCGGCGGGCCATACTCCACAATAGTGCCGAACATACGCGGGCTCCTAAGCCGGATACGTGCCCGCTTGGCTGCACGACCTGATAGCGAGCACGAGATGAGTGTAAACCGTCTCGGCTTTCTGCTGTTGATGGCCTTATATCTGTGGGCGGCGCCCGTTGCCCAGCAGCGCTGGGCGCTTATGGCAATGGGCTTCGGACTGATTGTCACCCTCGGAATTTTTGCACACATCCTCTGGCGGCCGGCAACCAACAACCTCCGTCGCGGCATCGCGTTGTGTGCCGATCTCAGCACAATCAATCTCATGATGTATTTCGGCGATAGTGCCGGAATGCTTTTCTATCCGTTGCTGCTCTGGGCTGTGCTGGGTAATGGATTTCGTTTCGGCATTAGATGGCTTGCATGTGCCGGCGTCCTTGCCATGGTCCTGTTCTTGGCAGTCGCGGTACTAACCCCCTTCTTGCGTGCCAACCCCTTCCTCGCGAGCGGTCTGGCGATTGGGCTGGTCATCATTCCAGCATACGCAGCAATTCTAATTCGCAAACTTAACGATGCCCGCCAAGTCGCTGAGCAGGCCAGCGCGGCGAAGACCATGTTCCTGGCCACCGTTAGCCATCAGTTGAGGACCCCTCTGAACGCCTTACGCGGGGCACACGAAACTCTTCTGGCGAGTACACTGAGCTCCGATCAGCGCGAAATGTTGGGCATTGCCCGAGACGGAGCAGAGATCCTACTCTCCAACATTGAGGAGCTGATCGACTTTGCTCAAATCGAATCGGGGCATCTTAAGCGCAATCCCGTGACTTTCGAATTGTTGCCATTACTCAACGAAGTCCTAAACATCGCGCGCACTCTCGTGCAGGACAGGCCGGTACGGGTTTCGTTCCATGTGGACGCCCGCTGTCCATTGCGTTTGCACGGCGAGCGCCGCTATCTGCGCGAAATTCTGCAGAATTTGGTTTCCAACGCAGTTAAGTTTACCCAGGAAGGGGGCGTGTTGCTCGCTGTGGAGCCACTGGAATTTAAAGACGGAAAGTGTCGAATCCAGTGCGAAGTGGTGGATACAGGTATAGGTATCGCGCCTGAAGCGCTCGACCGGATTTTCCATAGCTTTGCTCAAGCTAACGAACGCATTCTCGATGAATACGGCGGTACTGGTCTCGGGCTCGCAATCTGCCGCCGCCTCGCATCGGCGCTCTCTGGATCTGTCGATGTGACCAGTGCGGTTGGTGAGGGTAGCACATTTCGCATGGACGGCATCTTTGATATCCCCCACGCAGTCGAGGCACCGACACCGAATGCAAAACTACGAGTGATTGATCATACGGGGGCCGATCTAATCGCGCGGCTGCGTCGCATCGCTCCGGATCACTTTGCCAACGTTGATTTCGTGAAGCACGAATTGAGCTTTCCGACATTAGGTGTGTTCTCGGACGCTGAGGCTCTTATCGCTCGCAGCTCGAAAACTGGCCTGAACATCAAATATGGGGATATATTATCTCCCGCAAATGTCTCTTCTCGGATGCGCGATTTGCGCTGGTATTGTATTTCGAGGCTCAATCTCGATTTCACCGCGCAGGACTGGATCACCGCAATGACCATTGCTCAATTTCCGCAGCATAACGCGACGGATCAGGGTATGATTATCCCATTTCCGGCTAAACGTCGCGGAATTCGCATTTTGATAGCGGACGATAATAAGAGTAATCAGAAAGTCACAGCCAAGCTTCTTGAGACTGCTGGATTCGATGTGACATTCGCCGGAAACGGTGATGACGCGTTAGAAATCATGGACTCCGGCTCCATCGACATCGTTCTCATGGACGTCAATATGCCGATATTGAATGGCCTTGAAGCCACCAAACATTATCGGATGTCCGCGCTCGACTTGCCGCACTTGCCGATCATTGGGCTGACGGCAGACGCGACCGCTCGGATGGAGGAGCGCTGCTTGGACGCCGGTATGGACGCTTGCCTTACTAAGCCGATCGATTCGCGACGGCTCTTGTCTGTGTTGGAGCAATTTATTCCAAGGCTCCGGCGCCCGCTCCGAGCCAATCGAGCTTGACCAAACCAGGATCTCTCCCATTCATAAGAACTCGGACGATCCAATTAATGATATCCGCTTGCGCGAGCTGGAGGCCCTCGGCGGCACCGAATTCATTCGAGACATGCTCCACACTTTGCTATCCGATCTGGAAATGCTGACACTCGACCTGCGGCGCGCGCAAAAAGAGGATGATTTCTATCGCTTTCGCGACGTAGCTCACTCAATACGAGGCTGTGCGGCCAACGTAGGGCGCTGAACCGCTCCGCCGGCAAGCGGAGCGATTGGAGTATCTCCCGGCGCAGACATTTGCCCAGAGCGGCGCAATCGAAATGCGCACCCTCATAGAGCAGACCACGCGACTGCGCGGTGAAATAAGCCGCCGATTAGCTCACTGATTGCCACCATATGTTGCTATTCTGCGGCGATCCTTGCCGAGTAAACCGTCGACCGACGTTCCTGAGCATCGATCAGCCGGGTCATTCGACGCAAATCGACGTCAGTTAGCTGAAACACCGCCTCCACCCAGATATCAACAATATCGCGCAGCTCTGATTCAGTGATCGGATTTACTCGTTTGCGCGCCAAAAGGCTTGATCGCAGAGCGTTGTATTTTCTTAGGTTCCGCTGCACGTAGTCGCGCACCCCATAAACGCCCTCGCCATCTTCCAGTAGCACATCAACGATTCCCATCTCATGCAGTTGCTCAGCGGTGTAGACTGTCCCACTAGTAACCATTCGATGCGCCTCGGCAGGCCCTAATCGTCGCGTCAGGAAGCTATAGGCTCCCATTCCGGGGAAAAGATTAAAAAGCACTTCGGGCAGCCCCATCTTGGCGCTTCTTTCTGCGACGATCACATCGCACGATAGTGCGGTCTCGAAACCGCCGCCCAACGCATCTCCCTGAACCAGAGCCATCGTGATCAGCGGGCGATTAAAGGTCACCACGTGTTGCCAAACCACGTCGATGCACGTATGGGCGTAGGCGCGAATCGCCTGGCGGTTTGCTGTGCGAATACAGTCCGCAAAAAAGCTGAGATCTCCCCCCAAGCTGTAAGTGCCGCGCGCCCGCGAGCCGAACACGTAATACGCAATCGGGCCTTCGCTCTGAGTGTCAATGAGACTGGGCAACTGGCGGTGCATATGTTTTAGGTCGGAGAGTAGCGCGTTGGTAACAATCGGCTTTCCAAGCGGGGCCATCCAACACCAAAGGATAGGGGCACCCGGGTCGAACTCCACCTCGATACTCTCAAATTCGAGATTCGGAAACTTTGCTGATACAGACTGCCCTTTGCTAGTAGCCGAAAGATCGCAGCTGATCTGGACGGCCTTGGCTTGTAGAGAACTGGGGTTGTTGAAGATTGTCATGAGCTTGCTCCTGGTATGGCGTTGTATGGATAGAAGATCGGCGCAAAACTACGGTCGACCGTAGTCGGCCCCGTTCAGATCCCCTTTTTACCTGCTACCGCTGAAATGGATAGTAGCTTGTCGCAAGCTCTCCGGCTATAACCAAGTACCCCGTTCTCCTCCAAATGTGTCTTGCTCCAGCTCCGTGAACTATAGCTAGTCACTCGCCTGTGCATACCATCTTGGACTGAAACGTCTCGTTAAACTGCTTGATGCTCCGGATCGCTCGCACGGACCAGCGTCATAATGCCGGGTGTCCGGCATCTGAAGTTCAACCCTTTTATCCTTTCCACCCACGGTGCGGCGAGATTGTCGTCGCAATTGGTCACAAGCGCCATGCTGGCGTTGACCATTTGGTTGTCCGGCAGAGGGATGGCACCCTTGCTTTGTTACCAGCCTGGATGCTGAGCCAAAGGCATCTTCTTTCGAGGTTCTGAGTAAGCCACGTTTATCGGTTGCTCGGTTAATTGATCTGCGCGCCTATCTCGACGCGCTTCTAACCTCTTCTTCGAGAGAATCGTCCCGTCGAAGAGGAAGCCAGCATGAGAACCGAACGACACCGCCAGCGGGATCTGTTCGAGAGCGACAGACCGTTGCCGAAGATAGCGCCCGATCTGCGCGCAAAATCGTGACGCTTGTTCAAGCTCTTCTGATCGAGGCGACCATCGGACGCGCGACTGCGGCCGTACCGAATAGATCTCGCATTCCGCTCGCAGCGCACAGGGGTGAGCCTGGCGCGCGGAGGCGGTGCGGGTGGGACAGCTCGCTCTCATGGGCGGGCGTCGCATTTTTGCGGGTGTCACGGGGATTTCGTATGGCTGCCATGAGTCATCTTCCCCGTTAGAAGACCAGCAACGGGGACGACGATGCTGTGGCTGTTATTCTTTCTCGGTGTTCGGCGGGGCAGCGTTTATCATTATTGATCGGCAGCGAGCGAGGCTCGATACCAACGACGAAGATCTTGGCGCGTGAATGATCTTGCTTCGACCAGCCTTGCTAGTCGCGCGGCGCTTCGGCAGGATGGTGGCTTCGTAACTCCCATTTCGAGAGCCAAACTCAACCCCGGCCGCCCACGGTATGGGGGCTTTTTATTTGGCCATTAGCAGAACACGGCGGTTGGCAGGCGGGCGGGTGCGCGGGTGAAGTGATGCGTCCGGCCGCCGGGTCGCGCCCGGTGATCAAATCATCACATGCTCGAATGACGCAGCAACGCCCACTGTTGGGACTTGCTCGGATGATGTCGCCACACTTGCGCTGTCTGCGCCGTGCGGAGACCCGGGAAACAATTTGCGCTGGCGCAAGCAACGTCCCCCGCGGCACGCAATTAAATCCCCGTGGCGGATTTTCTCTTTCGCTGCCCCAACACGGGTCAGGTTGTGCAAGGCTGGTCGTCAGAGGAAATGTCTATCAACGATAACAGCTACGAGTCCGTCACCTGCCTGGCCTGCACGCAGCAGCACTTCATCAATCGGGCCACGGGCAGGGTTCTTGGGGTAGACGATCAGGAATAGGGCGACGCCACCGACGTTAAAGCCGATCCGCTATATTCAGCCCATGCTCCGCCAGCTTCAGCCACGCGGAGCAGATACCAGGACTTGCGAGTACCTTTCTGATTTCTTCTACGCAATAGCGTACCTCGATTCGACATTCCTCCACCGTCACTAGCGATGGATCGCTTCCTTGGATTAGGCTGCGATCGACAACGCTCATTCCTACACCGGTGGGTTGGGTAGCGGACGTATGCACCTCATAGCCTCACGATGCACCTTAAGACCACCCTGCAATCAGCCACAAATAAAAGCCCCGCTCAGATGGAAGAGGCACGGGCGAGTCGGGAAGGCCGAGGGAATCGGCAGTCAATTACGCCCCACAATCCTGTTCGCGCGCCAGCGCAAAAAAGCAGCGGGTGGTATGCACTGTGTGGGTCGACGGCCGCAGCGGTAATCGCCCGCATGAAATCAAAAGCTCGCCCTCATTGGGGGGCCGCGGCTTGGTTCGTCACCACGGCTGTCCTCGTGCTCATCGCGATAATCTTGTCCGCCCTGCTGGTGGCTGCCGTTGAATTGCGCTGGGGAGGCGATGCCGCGGCTCTCGTGAGCGATCAGAGCAGTCTGTACGGACCGTAGTACGCCAGGCCATGGAAGGCGCTGGTGCGTTTCCGGCTCTCCCGCTCAAGTGAGAACATCCCGTCATCTGGATTACCAATTGTTATTGTTCGGCGGTGACGGTTATCACAGCATCGAGTCGCGTACCCGCCTATTTCCCCTGGTCACAGAAAAAGGGAGATCGTCATGTCAAAAACACGGGGGTACCTGGCCAGGGCCAAACAGTGTGAATTGCATGCGAGGAAGGCCCGCACTTCAGAGGAGCGGGAGTGGAAACTGACACTAGCCCGTGCTTATCGGATGTTGGCAGAGGCGGAAAACGAGGCGGCAACCGCACGGAGGCTTCCAGCAGCTGCCTGACTGCAAGATCGATCCGGTAAATGACACCCAATTAGGTGGCGCCACGTCCTCCGGGTCATCGTGGTGGCAATAATGGCGTGGTTGCTCGCTGTCGTGGGCGTCTAAACCATTCCGCAGGCCAAAGAAAAAGCCCCGCGCTCTGGAGGGACGGCAATAGCTCCGTTTGCGCAGATTTTTGTTCACGAGCAGACACATTCTTGACGGTAGCAGTCGGTGAGCGAGCCGAGGCGACGCTAAGACGGCCGGCGAGTGTTTGCCCCGTTTGCGTCGCCGCCGTCGTATGCTACCGGTTATCACTCATTATCCGAACGAAAAGATTGCTGGTCGGCCAGGGAGCAGATCGACTGCTGCTTCAGCACCGATGGCAAGCGTCAAAGGAGCGAACGATGAACGAAGCCGCGACGGACGGCCATCCACTCCGCTGCACTCAAGATGGCTCCATGCCGATCGTGCTGGCCGAGGAGTTGGAAGCCGACCCACACACAGTGTGCGCGCGCTATCGCACCCTGAGCCCGGTGGTTGCACGGAGTACCGGCGGTTTCGTGGTGCTCGGGGAAGCGGAGATCGACGCCCTTCTGAAGGACGATCGGGTTCGCTCCGCCAAGGCGGAAACCAACCGCGCGAAGGGCATTACCGACGGCCCCTTGTGGGAGTTTTACCAGCTCTCCATGCAGGTGGATGGTCCGGAGCACCGGAAGCGACGCGCGCCCTTCACGCGAACATTTGCCTTGCGATTGATCGAGCAAACACGGCCGATGATCCGCGCGCTGGCGCATCGGCTGATTGACAATTGGCTTGCGGGCAGACCGGTCGACTTCGTTGACGGCTTCGCAAAGCAGCTCCCGGCGTTGACGATCGCTCACATCCTTGGAATTCCGGAGGAAGATGTCCCCCATTTCACGACGCTCTCCAACGAAGCGGCGAGAGTCACCGGGTTCAATTGGGGTCCGGAAGATCTTCCGTTGATGCAGGAATCCTGTCGGCAGATGGTTTCCTTGGTGCAACAGATGCTTATGGATAGGCGGGACCGTCCGCGGGAGGATTTTCTCAGCAAGTATCTTGCCGAAATCGAGATCAAGGCTGATGGGTTAAGTGCGGAAGAAGCAGTCGCGCAGATCGTGCTGCTCATTGCCGCCGGGATAGAAACGACACGCTTCGCGGAAGTTGCCCTCGTATCTCTGCTGATGCAGCACCGGAGCCAATGGGATGCGATATGCCGAAATCCCGAGCTCGCTCCGCGTGCCGTTCGGGAATCGTTGCGTTTTGAGCCAAGCGTCGGAACGATTGTGCGCGTGAGCGCGGAGCCTGTCGCGATCGGCGGGCACGTCGTGCCCGCGGGCCAACTGATACATCTTTCGCTGCTGTCAGCCGCGCGGGACGAACGCGTCTATCAGCGACCGGGTGAGTTCGATATCATGCGCGAAGATCTTCCTAAAACCAACATCGGTTTTGGCGGCGGGATGCATCGATGCCTGGGCGAGGCGTTGGCCCTGGCGGAGCTGGAGGAGAGCTTGATTGCTCTAACGCAGCGGAAACCGCAACTTCGGCTGGCAGGAGCCCAGCCCCAAATTCGGGGACATTCGGGGGTGCGCCGCATCGAGGGAATGCAAGTGGTCTGCTGAGCGCCAGCCTGCGACGCACTGGCTGACTGCCCGGCTGCATGAAAAGCTTGTTCGTGACTTCGCGCGCGCATCGCGAAGATTCGACCGTGCGGGCATTCGGCGGGATCATGAAGTTCAGGGCCGCGATCTGCGGAGAGCGGGAATACGATGCCTGATGCAGGGGCGCATCACTGGTTGAGTCCTCGCGCCCGTTTGTGGTGCCGCCGCGGCGGCTAGTGCACCGGGGCCACACGTCGGAAAAACCGTGCTCGTTTTCGGATACAAATTTCCGTTCTGGTTTCACCGAACGTTACACTGGCGCCCGGCCCTATTGCGCGATGGACAATTCGGGCGGCCCCCACTCTCCTTAAGGTGCGATTTGTAACAGTTGACCACCCCTGGCGTCCCGATCGTAAAGCCATGCCACGACTAGCCGCCGTGGCGCTCATTTTCCTCAACGCTCGTTCAAAAACAGGGAGGGAAGTCCGTTGTTTCTGGCCTGGGTGCACTTTGATTGCGACTGGAAGCCCAGGCAATGGCGCGCAACGCTCCCCGAACTCACGCCTCGGCGCTGATTAAACCGGGAATGGGATCAAAGCCGTGCGATGAAGGAACGAAGCCTCAGACGAATCGGAGCGGCGAAGTAGCGGCCGAGAAAGGCTCTAGCCCCGGAGAAGCGGGGATGCTCCCTCGCCTCTCCTTATGCTTGTTACTTCGTACCGGTGTCTTGCCGGGTCCTTGGACGGCCCAGCAAGGTATGGTCTTCACCCCACGGAGGAGCCCGTCAGCAACTCCCAGCTAAAGGCCTCGTCGCGTTGCGGTGCCCCCTGGCAATAAGACCGTTCAACGAATGCCGACCTCCGCCCGCTTGTCAGAGGCGGTATGATCTCGCAAGGCGGGCATCACCTCCTCGGCCAGGCGGCTCCAGGATTCCCGTTCCCAGGCCGCGTTGGGTCCCGCCCAATCCACGGTGCTGAGCAACAGACAGCCGAACGGCCCGGCCTGTCGGTGCAACGCGATCAACTTCTCCAGCACGGTCCTCGGCGAGCCGTAGATCAGGCGCTGCTCGATGAACGTATCCACTGTCACCTCGTCGTCGCGCATATCCGGCCGCGTCTTGAGCACGCTCAGTCGGCCGAGTTGCGTGTAGACTTTGTGCATATGTCCAAAGAAGTGCCGGTGCCCGCTCTCGGCCCCGAAGGCGCGAGCCCGCGCCTCCTCATCGGTGCCGGCCACGACGATCGACCGGCAGACGCGCCAGTTGGCGCCATCGGCAATGCGACCCCCCGCCTCGCAGCCCCGGCGGTACATCGCCCAATGATTGGCCAAACCTTCATTGGAGAGGAGCGCACTCGAAATCACGCTCCAGCCGCGGCGGCCGGCAGCTTCCACCGATGCCGAGTCCGGAGAGGATACGGGAATCGCAATGGGCGGGCGGGGTTTCTGATACGGCTTTGGCAACCAACCAAACCCGAGGCTTGGGTTGATCGTGTCCTTGATCTTCGTCGTCCAAAATTTGCCGCTGAACTCATAGGGTGGATCGCTCGCCCAGATGCGCTCGATCATTTCGACTGCTTCAATCAGCATTTGCGCGCGTACCTTGGGGTCGTCGGGCACGCCCATCAGTTCGATATCGGTCGGTGTGGAGCCGGTGCCAATGCCGAGGATGAAGCGTCCCTTGCTCATGTGATCGAATTGCGCGGCCTCGGCCGCCACCAAAGCCGGGTGACGCAGCGGTGCGTTGATCACGCCGGTTGCGAAGGTCAATCGCTCGGTGCGTGGCAGCAGGCTCGCTGCAAACATCAGCGGCGATGGGTACGGTTCAGTGGAAGCCGAAAAATGCTCACCAATGAACAACTCGTCAAAACCGAGCTTGTCCATAAGCAATGCTTTGTCGGTGTCCTCCGCCAGATAAGCATGTAATGGGCGTCCCGCCGGGTGCAGCGGCATCATGAACTGACCTAGACGCAAGGCGATCCTCCCGAGGTTGGCGTTGCAAAATGAGGCATTTCCGCAACTCGCGCTAGTGCCGGAAGGTGGCCCAGAGCCAGCGCTATCGCGCTTTGACGCGGCGATTGCCGCCCGATACGACGGGCGGCGCAAACAAATGGCTCGCCCAAGCGGGACGAGCCGTCGAAAGTACATGGAGGGAGCGTAGGGCCGATGAGCGAACCAACAGCGAGCTTCGAAACGGTAGCGGGATGCAAAGTCCACCTGCTGCGCGGCGGCCGTGGGAGCCCACTCTTGTTCCTGCACGGCGGGCGCGGCGCCGGTGTTTGGCTCCCCTTCTTCAGAACGCTATCCGAGCATTTCGATGTGATCGTACCGGAACACCCGGGGTTCGGGCGCTCAGACACCCCGGAGTGGCTCGACAACATCGGCGACCTCGCCAACTTCTATCACGAGTTCATGGACAAGCTCGGTTTGCGTCAGGTCAACCTGGTTGGAACGTCCCTCGGCGGCTGGATTGCCGCCGACCTGGCGGTCCGCAATT
Organism: uncultured Alphaproteobacteria bacterium; assembly: GCA_963760435.1. Lineage (GTDB taxonomy): Bacteria > Pseudomonadota > Alphaproteobacteria > Rhizobiales > Xanthobacteraceae > JAFAXD01. The sequence continues at coordinate 229,387 of CAVXDE010000033.1, read as the reverse complement.
GCGCCCCGCTGCGAACGCTCACCCTGGTGGCGCCCGCAGGCATCCACGTCCAGGGTGTCCCCAAGGGCGACTTGTTCCTCTGGACCCCCGAACAGCTCGCGCGCAACCTGTTCTTTGATCAGGTGCTGGCTGATGCCATGCTCAAGCTGACCCCCGATGACGAGGAACGCCGGCGTCAAGCCAAGAACGCGCTTGCGCTGGCCAAGCTAGGCTGGCAGCCGCGACTTTATGATCCCAACCTGCGCAAATGGCTGCATCGTGTCAGTTGTCCGACACTCGTCGTCTGGGGCGACAGCGACAAGCTTATTCCCCCCGCCTACGGGCCGGCATTCCGGGATCTGATCCCCGGTGCTAAGCTTGAGGTGCTCGCGAACTGCGGTCACCTGCCGCATGTCGAGAAAACCAGCGAACTTGTTGCCAGTATCGTCAAGTTCATCGCGGAGGTCAGGCAATGAAGTTCTACATGATCCATTTGATGCCGTTCGCCGACCTCGATCTCAACTACGACAAGACCTACAACTCCGCCTGGGTCACGCTGCCGAACACCTATTATGATCCCACCAAGGGGGCAAAGCTCTACAACCGCTATATTGATGAGTTAGTTTACGCTGACGAGCTCGGCTTCGATGGCGTGTGTTGCAACGAGCACCACCAGAACGCCTACGGCTTGATGCCGATACCTGGCGTTATTGCCGGCGCGCTGGTGCGAGAAACCAAACGCTGCCAGGTCGCGGTCCTCGGTCGGGCCTTGCCGCTCCTCACTTATCCGCTGAGCGTCGCCGAGGAATATGCGATGCTCGACAATATTTCGAACGGCCGGCTGATTGCGGGCTTTGTACGCGGGATCGGCGCCGAGTACCACTCGACCGGAGTGAACCCAGCCGAGTCCCACGACCGTTTTCATGAGGCGCATGACCTCATCCTGCAAGCCTGGACGCGACCGGGGCCGTTCGCGTTCGAGGGCAAATACTATCATGTCCAATATGTGAACACGTGGCCACGTCCCGTGCAGCAGCCACATCCGCCGATCTGGATCCCGTCCCAGGGGAGCCGCGAAACGATCGAGTGGGCATCGCATCCCTCGCGCAAATACACTTACCTGCAGACATTCAGCCCGGTCGATCAGCTCGCCCGTTTCATGGCGTTGTACTACCAGCAGGCGGAGAAATACGGCTATCAGGCATCGACCCAGCAGCTCGGCTGGGCAACACCGGTCTACGTGAGCGACAGTGACGAGGCCGCGCGGCGCGAAGCACGCCCGCACATCGAGGCGTTCTACAATAAGTTCCTGCGCATGCCGGTCGAGATGCTGCTGCCGCCGGGGTATCTCTCACTCGCTTCGATGCAAGCCGTCACGGATAAGATCCGCAGCGGACCAGCGGCGGGCGGGTATACCATCGAGGATCTCTCGGCGAAGGGGATGATCATCTGCGGCAGCCCCGATTCCGTGGCCCAGCAACTGGAGACCTATCAGAAGCAGGTCAAATTCGGAAAGCTGATCGCCATGACGCAGTTCGGGACCCTGCCCCACGACCTGACGGTCAGAAGCATGGAATTATTTGCCCGCAAGGTGATGCCGCGGCTGCGCCACATCGGCGAGGAGGCGGCGACCGCGCATGTGCACGCCGCCGAGTGACATGAGCGTGGATGAGGCAAGTGGAGAAATCCACACTCTGACGGTTTCCGGAGAGGAGGCCGGCGAGCGGCTTGATCGGCTGCTCGCCAATCGCGTCCAGGATCTGTCGCGCTCACGGATCAAAACCCTGGTCCTGGCCGGACAGGTCATGGTCGATGCCCACACGGTGCGTGATCCCGGACACCGGCTGCAAGCCGGCAATGACATCAGCATCGTGGTCCCCCCGCCCGAGCCGGCTGCGCCGGAGCCGGAGACGATCCCGCTCAACATCGTGTTCGAGGACGACGCAATCATCGTCATCAATAAGCCTGCGGGGCTCGTCGTACATCCGGCCGCCGGGAATTGGACCGGCACTTTGGTCAACGCGTTGGTTGCCCATTGCGGAGAGAGCTTGTCGGGAATCGGGGGGGTGCGCCGGCCTGGTATCGTGCATCGGCTCGACAAGGACACCAGCGGCCTCCTGGTGGTGGCGAAGACGGATCGCGCGCATCGCAAGCTCGCCGCCCAATTTGCCGACCATGGCCGTACCGGCCCGCTCGAGCGCGGTTATCTGGCGTTCGTCTGGGGCGTGCTGGCGCGACCGAAGGGAACGATCGACCGGCCTCTCGACCGGCACCCGCAATCCCGGGACAAGATGGCCGTTCGCGAGGGCGGCCGAGAGGCCATCACACACTGGGAGGTCCAGGAACGGTATTTTGATGGCGCAAGCCAGCCGGTCGCCAGCCTCCTGGAATGCCGGCTGGAGACCGGACGGACGCATCAGATCCGCGTCCATCTGGCCTCGATTGGACATCCGCTCCTGGGTGATTCGGTCTATGGGGCCGGGTTCAAGACCAAGGCAAGCCGGCTGTCGCCCCCGGCCCAGGTCGCGTTGGCAAGTCTTGATCGCCAAGCCCTGCATGCCCACATACTGACCATGGCGCATCCGGTGACCGGCGAGATCATGCATTTTCGCGCGGAACTCCCTGCCGATCTTGCAGCCCTGCGCTGCGCATTGGCGAGCCGCCTCCCAGGTGGCCCGCCGTCTACGTGAAAAGGTAGCAAAGCCAGGACGTTAGGGTTCAGCTTTCGGCCTCTTCACCCCGCTGTCACCACGACGTGACGGTCCGTGTGCTTCTTTTGCCCGCCAAGAACCTGTATCGTGCAGGTGCGTTAGATAATCATCGTCCCATAACGGCGTCGTCGGCTCGGGAGCGGCGATGCCGGGAATGCCCGCCGAGTCCGGGGGCAACAACACTGTGAAAGGGTGCTGTCATGGCCCGCGCTGCCGCTCTACCAACTTTGACCGCTGAAAGCGGTCTGTCGCATTACCTTGAAGAGATCCGGCGGTTTCCCATGCTGGAACCGCAGGAGGAATATATGCTGGCTAAAAGCTGGCGTGAGCATGGTGACCGTGACGCGGCGCACCGGCTGGTGACCAGCCATTTGCGCCTCGTTGCCAAAATCGCCATGGGGTATCGCGGCTACGGCTTGCCGATTTCGGAAGTCATCTCGGAAGGCAATGTTGGACTGATGCAGGCGGTGAAGCGGTTCGAGCCGGAAAAAGGCTTCCGCTTGGCCACCTATGCGATGTGGTGGATCAAGGCCGCTATCCAGGAATATATTCTTCGCTCTTGGTCGCTGGTCAAGATGGGGACGACCGCCAACCAGAAGAAGCTGTTCTTCAATCTCCGCAAGGCCAAGAGCCGCATCTCGGCCCTGGAAGAAGGCGATATGCGGCCTGACCAAGTCGCAACCATTGCGCGCCGGCTCGGAGTCGGCGAGCAGGACGTCGTGGACATGAATCGGCGATTGGGCGGCGACGTCTCGCTCAACGCGCCGATCCGGAACGACGGTGATACCGGCGAGTGGCAAGACTGGCTGGTGGATGACCGCGACAACCAGGAAACGACGCTGACGCAGAGCGAGGAGCTCGACAATCGCCGCCGGGCCCTCTCGGACGCGCTCTCGGTCCTTAACGACCGTGAACGGCGGATCTTCGAGGCACGGCGGCTCGTTGACGAACCCATCACTCTTGAAGAGCTCGCCGATGAGTTCGGCGTCTCACGCGAACGCGTACGTCAGATCGAAGTTCGCGCTTTCGAAAAGGTGCAGAAAGCGGTCAGGAACCGGGTGGCTGCCATGGAGCAGCCACCGGCGACGCAACCGCCGGCCGCCGCCCTGGCGGCGCACTAATCGGCTCGACTTCTTTTCCTATTGCCCCCAGGCGGCGAACGCGTCGGCAAAGACGCGATCCCCCTGGGGTCCTTTTTCCACCGCCATGATGGCCCGGCGATTGTCCGTGTAGCCAATGGCGATGTCGAACCAGCCGCGTTCCTTGAGCAGCTGAATGTTGCGTTGGACGTCACCCTCGTTCGCTGAAAGACCAATCAGGAAGAACCCGGTCGTCACCTTGACCGACAGCCCCGCGAGCTGAACCCCACGGGCCGGTTCGGTCTGCTTCATCAGCAAAGCGCGGATTTCCTGTATCGCACCATGGGCGAAGTCCGGGGGCAGGGTGAAAACGATCGAAACAGTATGGCTGGCCGGCAGGTCCTTGTCGGTATTGCGGCGAATCGTGAAGGTCGCGGTCATGTTGCGCTCGGGAATGACAATGTCCCCACGGATCGCCTTATCCATCGGCTGACCTGGGCCTGCCGCGATGTTCTCCAGGCTCCAAGTCACCGTGCCTTCGTAGTGCTTGCCGCTGCCGTTGGTATCGCTCGGATCTTCTTCGTAGAGCACGACGCGTTGCGCCGCGGGAACGGCCTGAGTGCTGCGCGATTGGTCGGCCGGCTGCTGCGATGAAGACGAAGATTGACCGACACGGTCCGGAATCTTTGACCGAGCTGGGGTGTTGTCATGCGAGGCCTGAGTGGCCGCCGGACCGTGCGCGAGAGAAAAAATGCTGGCGAAGCCGGCCTTGATGGCATTGCGTTGCCAAAACAATGCGCCACCGACCAGACCAATGACCAAGGCCGCGATGGCGATCGTGCCAATCGAGCTGTTCAGCAGCCCTTTCAGCACGCCGCCGCCTTCGACTTTCTTTGCAGCCGGGGCAGGTCGGCGTAGAGCCACAGGTCGCGGACGGGCCCCGTCCATCATCAACGGCGGTTCAAGCGCACGCGCGGCCGCTAGCTCCCGGCCGGTTTGCTCCTGAGACTCGCCCTCAGTGTCTGGACTGATGGGACCCGGCTCAGCCTCGGCGGGGGCCGGCTCGGAACGCTTGCGCGCCGCCAAGCCGAAACCCGGAAAGCGTAGCGGCTTTCGCTCCTTGACCTCGACCGGTGCAGCCTCCTCCGCCTCAGGCTCCGGCGAGAAAGGCAACTCGGGGGCCTCAGGCGGCTCCGCCAACGCAGTCGACGCCGGCACCAATTCGGCTTGGGCGGGCGAAAGCGCCTGCGACGGCTCCGACGTAACCGGCTCCTGCGGCTTGCTTTCCGCAAGCGGGGAGCGGCGCTGGAAACGGCGCAGATCCGCCGCTGTTACCTCGGGCCGCCCAACAATCCTGCCAAATGCCGGACGGCTCTCCGGTGGCGGGGGCGGCGGTGGTGAAGGCTCATCGTCAGACGGGGCTGGGGAGCCCGACGGCGGCGCGGCCAGTGGCGCACCGTCTTGCTGTGGTTTTGAGCGCGGCGGGCCCCGGTCGGACGCGCGGGGGATCTCCTCGCGCATGCGACGGGCGACGTCGGATTCGACCTTGCGGATAGCTTCTTCGAGCGCCAAACGTTCGCGCGTGATATCCGTCTCGCTCAGGGGCGGCGTGACACCGCGCAGTTGATCGAGCAACGCGTTCCGGGCTCGCTCATAGAGCGAGCGACGATTCTCTCCGGTATTCCGCTCGAGACCAGCAACAGCGCGGCTGATCAGGGGGTAGTAATCGGCCATTAGTGTCCAGGCACCAAGTTGACGTCCTTATTTCCGAGACGGTCGCCCAGTTTTCCGATCAACTCGGAACATAACCAATTCAATGTCTTGTGTCGCCTCCCCGATGAATCGGGCACGCGACACTTCGCCGTACCATAAGGAACTTCAGAAATGGTAACGGCGCTCATCAGGCTTCAAACGGGTTTTGCATCAAGATCGTATCTTCCCGCTCCGGACTCGTCGACAACAGCGCTACCGGGCAGCCCACGAGTTCCTCGACCCGACGGACATATTTGATGGCCTGGGCAGGCAGCTCGGCCCAGGAACGGGCGCGTGCAGTCTCTTCCTGCCAGCCGTCAATGGTCTCGTAGATTGGCTCAACCCGCGCCTGCGCGTGTTCGCCCCCGGGCAGATAATCGATCTCGCGGCCGTCCAGCCTGTACCCGGTGCAAACCTTGATCTCCTCAAAGCCGTCAAGGATGTCGAGCTTGGTCAAGGCAAGACCGTTGATGCCGCTGGTGCGGGTAGTCTGCCGCACGAGCACGGCATCGAACCAGCCGCAACGCCGCGGGCGACCTGTGACCACGCCAAACTCGCGCCCACGTTCACCCAACGTCCGGCCGACCTCGTTTTTCTGTTCGGTCGGAAACGGCCCCTCGCCCACCCGCGTCGTGTAGGCTTTGCAGATCCCGAGCACATAACCAACGGCACTCGGCCCCAGCCCCGAGCCGGTCGCGGCCTGGGCAGCGACCGTATTGGACGACGTCACAAACGGGTATGTGCCGTGGTCGACATCCAGCAATGCGCCTTGCGCGCCTTCGAACAGAATGCGTCGTCCCTCGCGGCGCTTCTGATCCAGCAGCGACCACACCGAATCCATGAACGGCAACACGCGCGGCGCGACATTCATCAACTCGTCGCGAATTGTCTTGACGCTGATCTCTTCGAGCTTGAGACCCCGCCGCAGCGCGTTGTGGTGAGCCAGCAGGCGTTCGATCTTGAAATCGAGCATTTGCGGATCGGACAAATCCATCAACCGGATTGCTCGGCGTCCAACTTTATCTTCGTAAGCCGGACCAATGCCGCGACGCGTCGTACCGATCCGTGTTGTCGCCGATTCGCGAATGGCATCGAGTTCCTGATGCAGCGACAGAATGAGGGTGGCGTTTTCGGCGATTCGTAGATTTTCCGGGGTGACCTCAATGCCCTGGTCGGCCAAGCGCCCGATCTCTTCGATCAGCGCCCGCGGATCGAGGACCACGCCGTTGCCGATGACCGAGAGCTTGCCAGAGCGCACCACACCGGACGGCAGCAGCGACAGTTTGTAAGTCTTGCCGTTGATGACGAGTGTATGGCCGGCGTTGTGCCCACCCTGAAAGCGCACCACGATATCAGCTTGCTCGGACAGCCAGTCGACGATCTTGCCCTTGCCCTCGTCGCCCCACTGCGATCCGACTACGACCACGTTTGCCATACCACCGCCTTCCTGTCCGGGTCGCGCATGTCACCACGCCGGGCCCCAACCCCTATCGCTAGGACATTCACCGAAGCATCGCAAAGGTGCAAGCGCTCGATCCAGTGGGCATTTCTCACAGCCGGGGCTGATAAACGATAGCTTTGTCCGCGGGCCAGCGTACCCGCCAGCCGAGCTTGATGTCCCGAACCTCTCCCGGTGCTGCCTCGAAATTCCAGACCAGCACGCCGCGGCGGTCCTTGGGGTCGCGCTCGCTCGGCGGCGTGGTTACGGGAAGGAGCTCCACCTGGACGTCGGCAATCTCGCTGACCGGCATCTGGTCTTCGATCGCCACCGAGACCGGCGTCGCATGGCCATTTCGCACCGTGATCCTGAACTCCCGCTCGTCGGTTTTGGCGGTGGAGATGATGCCGGTCGAGCCCTCGATTTTGCGAACGACGGCGCGCGTGATGCTGATCTTCTCGTCCGCTCCGAACCCGAGATGTACGACCTCATCCTTGGGCGTCAGTTTCATTTGCCCGCGGCCGACGTAGATCCCATCGCGATAGATTGCGATCCGGCCCGGCAATAGCGGCGCATCATCAGACTGGGTGAAGCTCGCCTCCAGGTAACCGGTCGGATCGAGCGCCGGCGCTGTACGGACGACGAGCTTCGGCGCAATCGTCATGGTGCCGATGCGGAAACTTTTCGCTCCCTGGTCGGCCGGCACCGTGACGCGCCCGGGAATTTGGAAGACAGCCTGGAAGCCGCCCGTATCGAGGGTTGCTTGCTGTTCCGTTGCCGGTGCGGGCGCTGCCATGGGAGCCCTCGCGCCTTCGGCGGCCTTACTGCGCAGCGACTGCTCGAATTGCGCTGGCGCTGCTGGCGCTGCCGGAGCAGCAAGTGGCCTGGGTGGCTCTGGGTAACGCACGATCAGCGGCCGCAGCTCAGGCGCGTTGCCCCCTTTTGCAGTCATCGCGGTTGCAAGCGAGAGCGCCACGTCACTCCAGTCCTCACCGGTCTGCTGCACGATCTCGGCGCGACGCACCAATTCGAGCGCCGGTTCCCGATCACGCGCGCCGGTGTTCAAGCGAGCGTCATAGATCGGCTGCCAGCGTGCACCGCGCACCGTGTAGCTGATCCGCAAAGTCGCTTTGCTCGCCGCATCGGCAGCAAGGTCAATCCGAACCTCCATCTTACGTGGGGGATTGCTGTTGCGCTGAGCCTCGAGGCGGGCGATCTCGCGATCGATGTCGCGCTGTCGCACACCGGCCTCGCGGATCGCCGTGTCCGCAACCGCAACCTCTTCAGCAATCGCAGCAAACGCAGCACGCCAATCGCTCAGCGGGCGAGCCTCTCCTTTGTCACCGAGTCCAGCCGGCGCACTCTCCGCAAAGCGTTCCGCGAACTTGCGCCGGGCGGTCGCCGCCGCGATCTTGTCATCGAGGGCACCCCGCTCATCGCGCAGCGCTTCGATTTGGCGATCGAGGTCGGGTAATGTTGCGGGCGCTTCCGGGCGCGGCGGACGAGCATCAATCGCACCAATCACGAGGCGCGCCGACCCTTCGCCTTCGATCCGCAGAGACGCAGGATCGAGCGAAGCTGGGAAATCCCGGGCCACCAGCGTGCTGTCACCGGCCGGCAAGTCGACTTTGATAACCCGCGTCACTGTGGCGCCATCGGGATAGACCGTCACTGATTCGACTGCCGATGTGACGCCGACCTCGGCCCCCGACGCAAACGAGACAGCAAACATGGATGTCGTGAGTACGGCTGCGAAGAACCGCATGGCGTTCCCTGCCTGGCTGAAAAGCGACGCCCCCGCCGCGTTGGTTTCCGCCAACAAACATCGGCAAATTGGTTTCCGTGGGGCGAGCCCACGGCGAATTGTCGCAGCTCGGGGAGGACGATCAGAACTTCAGTGGCTTTGCCTGTTGCACCTGCGGCAGCGCCTGCACTTTCGCGAGCACGTCAGCCGGCACCTCGCCGTCGACCTCGATGAGGGCGATGGCGTTGCCACCTGCAGCCTCGCGGCCGACGTGGAAGGTCGCGATGTTGATACCCGCATCACCTAACGTCGAGGAAAACTTGCCGATGAAGCCGGGCTTGTCCTGGTTGGTGATGTAGATCATCGAGGGCCCGAACTCCGCGTCCATGCGGATGCCCTTGATGTTGACGATGCGCGGGCGGCCATCCGCGAACACGGTTCCAGACACATGACGCCGTTGCTGATCGGTGACAACGGTCACCGTGATCAAGTTGTCGTAGTCATGGGCCGCTTCGCGTGTTGTCTCTTCCACGACGATGCCGCGATCCTTGGCAACGATCGGTGCTGACACCACGTTAACGTCTTGCAGCATCGGGCGCAGCAAGCCGGCCACAGCCGCCGAGGTGAGCGCCTTGACCTTCAGGCCCGCCACCGCGCCCTCATAGGTCAGGTGAACTTCTTTGATGTCGGTTTCGGTCAGCTGGCCGGCGAAGGAACCGAGCTTTTCCGCGAGCGCAATGAACGGCTTGAGCTTCGGCGCTTCCTCGGCCGTGATGGAGGGGAAGTTGACCGCGTTCGAGATCGCCCCGCGCAGCAGATAGTCGGACATTTGCTCAGCGATCTGCAGCGCAACGTTCTCCTGAGCTTCGGTTGTCGCTGCGCCAAGATGTGGCGTGCACACCACGTTCGGGTGTCCAAACAGAGGATTTTGTGTCGCCGGCTCTTCCACGAATACATCGAACGCCGCGCCGGCAACGTGACCGGAATCGAGCGCGACCCGCAGCGCTGCCTCATCGACCAGCCCGCCGCGGGCGCAATTGATGATGCGCACGCCGGGTTTCGTCGTCGCCAGTGCGCGCGCGTCGATAATGTTGCGCGTTTTGTCGGTGAGCGGGGTGTGCAACGTAATGAAATCGGCACGCTTCAACAATTCGGGCAACTCCACCTTCTCCACGCCGAGATCGAGTGCACGCTCGGGCGACAGAAACGGATCGTAAGCGATCACTTTCATCCGCAACCCGATGGCACGATCGGCAACAATCGAACCGATATTGCCGCACCCGATCACGCCCAGCGTCTTGGCGGTGATCTCGACGCCCATGAAGCGGTTCTTCTCCCACTTCCCGGCCTGGGTGGAGGCATCGGCTTGAGGGATCTGCCGCGCCAACGCCAACATCAACGTGATCGCGTGCTCGGCGGTGGTGATCGAATTGCCAAAGGGCGTGTTCATCACGATGATGCCCTTGGCGGTCGCCGCGGGGATGTCGACGTTGTCGACGCCAATACCAGCGCGTCCGATCACTTTCAGGTTCTTGGCCTGCTCCAGAATCTTCGGCGACACTTTGGTTGCCGAGCGAATTGCAAGTCCATCGAAGCCATTGATCACGCTTGCGAGCTTGTCCTTGTCCTTGCCCAGGTTGGGCTGGAAATCGACTTCGACACCGCGATCCTTGAAGATCTGCACCGCGGCCGGAGACAGAGCGTCGGAAATCAAAACTTTTGCAGACATCGCAGGCCTTCCCGATCTTGAATTTGCAGACGATCCCACACGGGACCGCGACGCGGACGCGGTTGTTTCAACCGATCGCCCGGCACCACCACAATGCTGAGCGCATCACGCTGCCTTGGGCAGCGCCTCTTTGGTCTTGGCGAAGGCCCAGTCGAGCCATTGCGTCAGAATCTCGACGTCTCGCGCCTCGATCGTGGCGCCGCACCAGATACGCAAGCCCGCCGGTGCGTCGCGGTAATGGCCGAGATCGTAACCGGCGCCTTCCTTCTCGACCGCTCCGGCAAGCGCTTTGGCAAACGTCGACTGCGCATCGGAAGACAACGAGGTGATCGCGGGATCGACGACCTTCAAACAAACCGACGTGTTGGAACGGATCGACGGCTCACCCGCCAGGAAATCAATCCACGGTGTCCGCGCGACCCAATCGGCGATCACTTTGGTGTTGGCGTCGGCCCGCGCAATCAGCGCCTTCAAGCCACCGACCGATTTCGCCCACTGCAGCGTGTCGAGATAATCCTCCACGCACAGCATCGACGGCGTGTTGATGGTCTCGCCTTCAAAAATGCCGTCGTTGAGCTTGCCGCCCTTGGTCATGCGGAAGATCTTCGGCAGCGGCCAGGCCGGTTTGTAACTCTCGAGCCGCGCAACGGCGCGCGGCGACAGGATCAGCATGCCGTGCGCAGCCTCACCGCCAAGCGCCTTCTGCCACGAGAAGGTCACCACATCGAGCTTGCCAAAATCCAGCGCCTGCGCGAACGCCGCCGAGGTCGCGTCGCAGATGGTCAGGCCTTCCCGGTCGGCTGGAATCCAGTCACCATTTGGCACCCGTACGCCCGACGTCGTGCCGTTCCAGGTGAATACGACATCACTCGAAAAGTCGATGTGGCTGAGGTCGGGCAATTCCCCGTAGGGCGCCTTCAGCACCGTTGCGTCTTTAAGTTTCAGCTCTTTGATAACGTCGCTGACCCACCCCTCGCCGAACGACTCCCAGGCAAGCATGGTGACTGGTCGCTGCCCCAGCAAAGACCACATCGCCATTTCGACCGCGCCCGTATCGGAGGCCGGCACGATGCCGATGCGATAGTCGGCAGGAACTTCGAGGATCTCACGCGTCAAATCGATGGCGCGCTTGAGCTTTGCTTTGCCGATTTTGGCGCGATGCGAGCGGCCCAACGCCGCGTCAGTGAGCGCTTGGAGGCTCCAGCCGGGCCGCTTGGCGCAAGGGCCGGATGAAAAGTGCGGAATGACCGGCCGCAGGGCGGGCATCGGATTCATCATATAATCCATCCTTCCAGATGGGCGCCCTTCGGTGGGGAAGGGTGTCCCGTCGCCGCGAATAAAGAAGCACGCGGGACCCGTCAAGAACAAAAATTGCGGGCAGAGTTAGGCAGCAACCTGGTTCAGCGCCTCGACCACACCATCAACGACATCTTCAACCAATGTTTGGTCGTCACCTTCCGCTGTCACGCGGATCACCGGCTCGGTGCCGGAGGGTCGCACGATGAGCCGGCCGTGCCCGTTGAGGCGGTCTTCGCCGCTGGCGATGGCGACACGCACTTTCTCATGCTCATGCGGCGCACCGCCCCGGTAGCGCACGTTCTTGGTGATTTGTGGGAGCGGATCGTAGCGATGGCAGACAACCGACACCGGCTGATTGCGCTTCTTGACCACCGCCAGCACCTGCAGGGCGGCAACAAAACCGTCACCCGTCGTCGTATGATCGCTCAGGATGACGTGACCTGAAGGCTCCCCGCCCACATTGAAGCCCTGCTCACGCATGCGCTCCAGCACGTAGCGGTCGCCGACCGGTGTGCGTAAAACCGAGAGGCCAAGCGCGCCGAGAAACCGCTCAAGACCATAGTTCGCCATGATCGTCGTGACGATCCCGGGCTGCGCCAGACGCTCGTCCTCGCGCCAACTCTCTGCGATAACGGCGAGGATCTGGTCGCCATCAACAACATGTCCGCGCTCATCGACGATGACGACACGATCGGCGTCGCCGTCGAGCGCAATGCCGATATCGGCACGCATCTCGCGTACCTTGCGAACCAACGCTTCCGGCGCGGTCGAGCCACAATCCTTGTTGATGTTGAACCCGTCGGGCTCAACGCCAAGCGAAAACACTTCGGCGCCGAGCTCCCACAAAGCCGCGGGCGCCACGCTGTACGCCGCGCCGTTGGCGCAATCGACGACGACGCGGAACCCTTCGAACGACATGTTCTTGGGCAGCGTGCGCTTGGCGAACTCGATGTAACGGTCCTGTACGCCGTCGATGCGCTTGGCGCGGCCGAGCGCCGGCGGCTTGGCGAGCTTCTTCGATAGATCCGCTCCAATGAGTCGTTCGATCTCCGCTTCCATCTCGTCGGAGAGCTTGAAGCCGTCGGGCGTGAACAGCTTGATCCCGTTATCGTCGTATAGATTGTGTGACGCCGAGATCATCACGCCGAGGTCGGCGCGCATGGAGCGCGTCAGCATGGCGACAGCCGGCGTCGGGATCGGGCCTGTCAACAGCACGTCCATGCCCACCGAGGTGAAGCCCGCCACGAGGGCGTTCTCGATCATGTACCCCGAGAGCCGCGTGTCCTTGCCGATGAGCACGCGATGGCGATAGTCGCCGTTGCGGAAAATCAGCCCAGCCGCCTGACCGACCTTGAGGGCGAGTTCCGGCGTGATAAGGCCGTTCGCGCGGCCCCTGATGCCATCCGTACCAAAATACTTTGCTGCCATGTCGTCCTGCCCCCGCCGAGCCCGCCCCCAATCCTGGGACGGATAGTACGAAATTCGGCTCACCAATGTGCAAAAAATGCGGTCATCCGCCCCAACCGCGGGCCCTGGCGCCGCAGGCAACCAAAAATATAGTTAACTCAAGGGCCTGGAGCGCCCCGCCAAGTGCCCGCGGCTAAAACGGAGCAAGCGTCAGGGCACGTCCGCATGAGGGTGGTCAGTCCCGTTTCTCCTTATGGTCGTCCTTGGACGGCGGCGGCTGCGTCACGTTGACCGGATCGGAGGCCGGAAAGCTGTCCTCCAGTCCGCGCTCGAGCGCCTCGTCCAGGCGGCGCTTTTCCTTTGCGTCTGTGGCCTTGCGGGCCTGATTGTCGCGCTCGGTGCTCATGGGGACTCCAGCCGTGTCGAGATGCCTGACACGGCAACCGCGCCGTCCACGAGCCGTTCCACCTCAGTCGCGAACCTCTCCCACCAGAATGACATGCAGCCGCCGCGGTCCATGTGCGCCGAGGATCAAGGTCTGCTCGATATCGGCGGAACGGGACGGCCCAGTGATCAAGTTGACCAGGCGCGGCAACTGCCGCTCCCCGAAATGACGGCGCAGCCGCGCCACAATGGTCTCGAAGTCGCCGACGACATCGTTCACGTCAACGACGACGATATGATTATCGGGCAGAAAATTCAGCGTGGTCGGATTGTCGGTACCCGACGTGAGAACCAATGTGCCGGTCTCCGCCACTGCACCGAACGCATGCGACACGGATGCGAGCTGCTGCCCGTCCGAGGCGCCGACTGTCACCTCCAGCGCGCCTTCAAGCTGCCATGGCAGGGCCGCGAGGCGAGCGTCATGCCCGCGCCGAACGCTGAGCGGCAGATTGAAACGGCGCAGGAAATCGGCGACCGCGCCGGGAACGGCCGCCAGATCGCTGACCTGCGCCACGCTGCCGGCTGCCGCAGCAATCATTTCGGCCAACAACGCAATGCGCGCTTTCGGCTCCAGCTGACCGCGCTCGGGAACGATTCCCGTTGGATGCCCCTCCAACCGATCCGCGACGGCTTTCCGGCGAGGCGCCTCCCGCCCGGTAACACCGAGGGCTTGGCGGATCGAGCCGAGCACGAGCTCACGGTCGCTCATTGGCGGCTCCTCCAAAGCGCCTGAAACGTTGCGCCTTCCGGAGCGGGGAAATCGCGATCGCGGGTCCACCCGCTCGCGAGCGGCAGCCAGCCAAAGCGGCCTTGCGCTCTGCCAAGCAGTGCGAGTGCCCGCGCCGCGAGATGCGTGACCAAACCATAAAGCCGCGGCCGGCGCGCGAAGAACGCCCAGAGCGTCAAGCCGCCGCGCACGACTGCAGGCGAGAGGTGGCGTTCAAACTCGCGCTCGCGCCAGAAACGCATCAACTTCGGCAATGGAATTCGCACCGGGCAGACTTCCTCGCACCGGCCACAGAATGTCGAGGCGTTCGGCAGGTGGCCGGCTTTGTCGATGCCGATCAGACTGGGCGTGAGCACCGCGCCCATGGGTCCGGGGTAGACCCAGCCATACGCATGACCGCCGACCGCCTGATAGACCGGGCAGTGGTTCATGCAGGCGCCGCAGCGAATGCAGCGGAGCATATCGCGAAATTCACCTGCAAGCATGGCCGAGCGGCCGTTGTCGAGCAGGATCACGTGATACTCGCCCGGCCCATCGGGATCGCCATCGCGCCGCGGCCCCGTGGAGAGCGTCGTGTAGACGGACATTTCCTGTCCGGTCGCGGAGCGCGCGAGCACACGAAGAAGCTGCGCGGCATCTTCCAAGGTGGGGACCAGCTTCTCGATCGAGGTCAGCACGATGTGCGCGCGCGGCAGCGTCTGCGTGAGATCGCCGTTGCCCTCGTTGGTCACGATGATCGACGTGCCGGTCTCCGCGATCAGGAAATTGGCGCCGGTGATACCAACGTCCGCGGTCAGGAACTTCTCGCGCAGGATCGCGCGGGCTTCCGCGAGCAGCTTCTCGGGTTGCGTCAGGTCGCGGTCCGGCGCCAGTTGCGTATGCACGCGGCGGAAGTCGGCTTCGACCTGTGCCTTGGAGAGATGCACCGCGGGCGCAATGATATGGGAGGGCAGCTCATGGCGCAGCTGAATGATGTATTCGCCGAGATCCGTCTCGATTGGTGTAATGCCGTGCTCGGAGAGGAAATCGTTGAGCCCGACCTCCTCGGCGATCATCGATTTACCCTTGGTCACTGTCGCGGCATTCAGTTTGCGGCAAATATCAAGCACCAGAGCCCGCGCGTCGGCCGCTGTCGCCGCATAGTGAACATGCCCGCCTTGAGCAACGACGCGGGATTCATATTCCTCCAGATAGAGATCGAGATGCGCCAGCGTGTGATTCTTGATGTCGCGCGCTGCATCACGCAGCGCGTCGAACTCCGGCAGCTTTTCGGCAACGAGCTTACGCCGCGCGATGAAGTTCGTCTCCAGAACACCGAGCGAGCGCTGCAGGTCCGCATCCGCCAGCGCGGCGTGGGCATTCCGTTTGAAATGCTGCGAGGTCGCCTGGGTCATGAGTGAGCGACCCCGTCCTTGGTTCGGGGCGCCGCAATCGCAGGCCCGTCCGTCATGCCCGCCAAGACTTCCGCAACGTGACGGACTTCGACGTTGCTTCCCTCGCGCGCGAGCTTGCCGGCCAAGTTCATCAGGCAGCCGAGGTCACCGGCGAGCAGAACATGAGCCTCCGCTGCCCGGATGTTAGCTGCTTTCTTCGCCACGATCGCGTTGGATATCTCGGGATACTTGACGCAGAATGTGCCCCCGAACCCGCAACAGACCTCGGCGTCCAGCATTTCCTTCAACCTTAGACCGGGCACGGTCGCCAGCAGCGCGCGCGGCTGTGCCTTGATGCCAAGCTCGCGCAGACCAGAACAGGCATCGTGGTAAGTCACCTCACCTTCGAACCGGGCTTTACTGCTCTTTACGCCAAGAACGTCGACCAGAAAGGAGACGAGCTCGAAGCACTTCGCCGCCAATGCATTGGCGCGGGGCGCCCAGTTGGGATCACCCTGGAACAGTTCGGGATAGTGCACCTTCAACATACCGGCGCACGAACCGGACGGCACCACCACATAGTCGAACGTCGAGAATGCCGCGATCACCTGCTCGGCGATAGCGCGCGCATCGGCACGATCTCCGGAATTGAAAGCCGGCTGGCCGCAACAGGCCTGAGCCGGAACCTCGACCTTGCACCCCGCATCTTCCAGGAGCTTTACGGCCGCGAATCCGACCGTTGGCCGAAAGAAATCCACGAGGCAAGTAACAAAGAGGCCGACGCGCAGGTTAGGCATTTCCTCTCCCCAAGACATCGCTCATTGGCAATGTGCTTGTAGAACAAATCCTTCGGCACGGCAGTCAAAAGCCGGGAACCGACGCGGAACCGCCCTGCAAGCCGGGGAATACCCGTGGATTATTCCTCCTTGTAACCGTACTGCGGCACATTGCCTGATGCGCCGTAATATTTGTACGGCAGGAATTTCCCCGACATGGTGATCTTGACCCGATCGCCGCGCGGGTCAGGCTGACGTTCCATTTGCATGTCGAAGTCGATGGCCGACATGATGCCATCGCCGAATTCCTCTTCGATCAGCGCTTTCCAAGCTGGGCCGTTCACCATCACCAATTCGTAGAAGCGATAGATTAGTGGATCTGTCGGCGGCATCGGCGCGCCGCGGTGGGGAACCTCGTTGAGCAGGGCGGTCTCATTGGCGCCGAGACCAAACAATTCGCCCGCCTTGGCGGCCTGCGGCTTGGTGAGCTTCATCTGGCCGAGCAGCGCACCGGTAATCATGACCGGCGACATGCCACCGACGGCATCGCAGATGTATTTCCAGGTCCAGCCCTTCTCACGTTTGATATCGAGGATCTTCTCGGTCAGGTCCGCGCGCGTCATGTGTCTTTTCCTCCCTCTCCGACGGTCAAGTTTAAGAACGCGGAGGCACAGTCAAGACCTCACGCCCCCTCGGCTTTCCCCGCAGCGGGTGCAATGCGCGTGCCAATAAAGATGGGGGTGGCTCGATCCTGGCTGAAATTCTCGAAATTCGGCGGCGGTGTCCTCGTGCTCGATCTACTGCGGCACGACCCCAGCCCGTCCCACGTTGATGCGCCCGGTTTCGAAAGTGCCGTCGGGCTTCTTGGTGGCGAACGCTGACACGCTGGCCCCCGGCTTGAGCTCCTCCTTGCTCCCAACCACGTAGGCGCGAATCACCGAGTCTGGGCCGATCACGATTTTCTTGTCGCCGTCCTTATATTTGACCGTGAAGGCTCCGTCCTCGACGCTGCCGACCCTCGCGTCGACGGTGCCATTGGTCATCGTACTGCCGGGGCGGTCCCAAGGCCGATGCCCTTCGCCGATGCCGCGCATCGGCTCGGCGAAGATCATGATTTGGATGGCCTTTTGGCTACCGTCGGGCTGCGGCATTGCGCCAACCCCAACATAAGCACCCGATTTGATATCGGAGGCCTTCGCATTGACGACGCCGTACACCTGGGCTCCATCGGTGACGCTAAGCGTGAGCGGGCCGGCCTCGCCGGCCCGCACAACAAGCTTTGAGCCGTCGGCCTGCTCAATGGTGCCTCGGATGCGCGTCGGCTACCTGTAGAGCTCACCACCGTCGAAACAACACCTGCAGAGCGAATTGGCTCACATCGGCGGCGTCAGGCCATTGAGCCCGACCGAGACGTTGGGAGCTTCCAGCGTCCCGTCCGGCTGCTTGATCGCCGCGACGATGAAGATCTTCGCGCCCGCCTTGAGCGCATCCTTGTTGCCGGGAACGTATTTGACGATGGGGGCGTCCGGCGGAACGACGATCTTCTTCTCCCCATCCTTGTACTTCACCGTGATGTTCCGTCCGTCGGTACCGGTGACCATGTTATCGACCGTCGCATTGGTCATGGTGCTGTTGGGGCGCACGTCCCAGGGACCAAACCCCTCGGCCACGCCGCGCATGGCGTCGGGGAAGATGTGGACGTGCAGGGCTTTTTGACTGCCGTCGGTCTGCGGCATCGCCGAGACGCCGATGTAGGTGCCCTGCTTGATGTCGTCGATCGAAGCCTTCTCAAGCCCGAGCACGCGAGCATTGTCGGGAAGCTTGACCTTGACGTCCTGACCCTCGCGGGTCTTCACGGTCAGCACGTTTCCGTCGACGTTCTCGATCGTGCCGCGGACCCGCACGCGCTCCTGCGCGAGCGCGGCGGTGGTCACAAACACCAATCCCAACGCGGCGGCCCCGAGAGCCCACCGTGTAATCCGACCCATGTTGTCCTCCCTTGTGCGGCGCACCACTGCATGAACCCGCCGGCCTGTTGATTATTCCGCCAAGTGCAGCGCCGCGGTTGGCCAGTGCGGATCGGTGAGCTTCGCCAGGAAGACAGCGATAAGGAAATCACGTCTTGGCGAGATCGGCCTTGATGAGGGCGCGCAGCTCCGGCGTGACGTTGGGCTTGGTCCCAAACCACAGCGAAAACCCGCGCACCGCCTGATGCAGCAACATGCCGAGGCCGTCGGCCGTCGGGTGTCCGGCCGCGCGCGCCGCCCGCAGCAACTCGGTCTCGAGCGGTGCGTAGACCAGGTCGCAAACCACCGCGCCGCTTCGAAGCGTAGCAAGATCAATCACGAGCGGCGGCTGACCACGCATTCCGAGGGACGTGGTGTTCACCAGGAGTCCAGCCCTCGTCAGCAAGGTCGGAAGTTCGGTCGTGCTCGCCGGGTGAACTTGTTCGCCGAAGCGCGCGCGCAGCGCGACCGCGCGTTCAGCGGTCCGATTAAACACGTGAATGCGCGCGATCCCGCGTTCGCGCAGCCCAAACACGACGGCGCGCGCCGAGC
The DNA here is from genome assembly GCA_963760435.1 of uncultured Alphaproteobacteria bacterium. Taxonomy (GTDB): domain Bacteria; phylum Pseudomonadota; class Alphaproteobacteria; order Rhizobiales; family Xanthobacteraceae; genus JAFAXD01. Next base: position 210,371 of record CAVXDE010000033.1, on the reverse strand, counting down.
CGCCGGCCCCCAGAACCACTGCATCGGACGTTTGGTCCCACCCCGGAGCGGACGCATCAAGATTTGCCAGAAAGCCTTCCACGTCGGTGTTGGTGGAGCGCAGCGTCCCACCCTCGAACCACAACGTGTTGGCAGCGCCGACAGCCTCGGCGCGATCATCAGGTAGCGAGAGACGCAGCGCCGCTTCCTTGTGCGGCAGTGTGACGTTGGCGCCCACATAATGCCGGTGCGGCAGCGATTTCAGGAATTCGGGAAACGCATCCGGCGTCACCGCTTCGGCGCGGTATTCGCCGGCAATGCCATTCTGGCGAAGCCAATAATTGTGAATGAGCGGAGAACGCGAATGACCGATCGGCCAGCCGATCACACAGGCATTGCGTGACTCAGATTGAGGCACAGTAATTCTATGTCTCGGCGACCACGGCGTTCCGCAACGTGCCGATTTCCGGCACCGTCACCTCGACCACGTCACCCGCCTTGAGCCATCGCGGTGGATCGAAGCCCATGCCGCTCCCGAGCGGTGTGCCGGTCGAGATGATGTCGCCGGGCCGCAGCGTCATGAAGCGCGTCACGTAGGCGATCAGATCCGCAAACGACAACATCATCATCGCCGTCGTCGTGTCCTGGCGGACTTCGCCATTCACGGTCGTGGTGAGATGCAGGTCGCGAGCTGGATCAAGCTCGTCGGTCGTGACAATCCACGGGCCGATCGAGCCGGACGCGTCGAAATTCTTGCCTTGCGTGACGTTGAATTTGCCGTGCCGCATCCAGTCGCGCAGGCAGCCCTCGTTGCAGAGCGTCAATCCGGCGATGTACTCGAGCGCGCGCTCCTTTGGAATCTTCTTGCCCTCGCGCCCGATCACCAGCGCGATCTCACCTTCATAATCGAGCTGATCGGATTCCTTGGGCAGGATGATCGGATGGTTCTGACCGACGAGCGAGCCCGGGTGACGATAGAACATGCTCGGGTAACCGGTCTCTTTCAGGTTCTGGCCCTTGTATTCCGCATCGCGGTTGTAGTTGATGCCGATGCAAAGGATTTTCTCCGGCGCCAGGATCGGCGGCAGCAGTTCGACCTCGGAGAGCGGGAAATCCGGGCGCACCCCGGTGATGGCGGGCTTCACCTCGTGCAGGGCACCTGCGCGCAGCAGATCGAGCAGGGTGACGTAGCGCACCCCAAAGCGCAGCCGCAGGTCGATGACCCCCTCGCCATCGACAACCCCGAAACTGGTCCTCCCACGCGCCGTAAAGCTAGCAAGCCGCATCGTACACCTCGTTGAGTATCATTTTCTGCATGTTCTGATCGACAAAGCGGGATGCCCGTTCCCGACCAAGCGCGCTGGCTGAGGGAAACACCGCGCCGCGCGGTATTTCAAGTGCCATCTGGGCCTCGCCGCCCTTATCGCCCAATGCTATCAAAGCCGGAAAATAGAATCCGGGAGGCGTTCCAGGTGAAACCGGCGCCATTCGCCTATGCGAAAGCGCGTTCGCTCGATCACGCCATCGCGCTGCTCGATGGCGCCCCGGACGCGCGGGTTTTGGCCGGTGGCCAAAGCCTCGTGCCGGCCCTCAACATGCGGCTTTCGACGCCGTCGCTCCTCGTCGATATCAATGGCCTGCGCGAGCTTGGAGAAATATCGCGCCGTAACGGCCACATCGAAATTGGCGCGCTGGTGCGCCATGCGCTGGCCGAGCGCAGTTCCGCGATCGCACAGTTTGCTCCCCTGCTCGCGCAAGCGATCCCGCACATTGCGCATCCGGCGATACGCAACCGCGGTACTATCGGCGGGTCGATCGCGCTCTCGGATCCGGCAGCGGAACTGCCCGCCTGCCTCCTGGCGCTCGGAGCCGAGATCGAGCTGACCGGCCGCACCGGTCGGCGCAGCATCGCGGCGGACGAGTTCTTCAAAGGCCTGTTTGAAACGGCGCTCGGGCCCGGCGACGTGCTCACCGCGATTCGCATCGCAGTGCCCAGATCCGGCGCGCGTTTCGGCTTCGCCGAGCTGGCGCGCCGGCATGGCGACTATGCGCTGGTCGGGCTCGCCGCCGCTGCGAGCAGTCGCATGGCGGCCGGCTGGGCGATGTCCGTCTCGCATTCTTTGGAGTTGGCGACCGCGCAACCCGCGCCCGCCGGGCCGAAACGGCCCTCGAAGCCGGCGACCTCGACGCGGCGATCGCAGCCCTTCAACACGATCTCTCGCCGCCCAGCGATGTGCACGCCAGCGCTGCCACCCGGCGCCATCTGGCCGGGGTGCTGCTGCGACGCGTCGCCGCTCAACTGGATTCATCCACATGACCGATCGCGTTCGCGTAGCTCTCACGGTGAACGGCGAGCGCGTCGACGCCGAGGTCGAGCCGCGACAAAACCTGGTCGATTTCCTACGCGAGGAGTTGCAGCTCACCGGCAGCCACGTCGGCTGTGAGCATGGCGTGTGCGGCGCCTGCACGGTGCGCGTCGACGACACGATCGTGCGCGGTTGCCTGATGCTCGCGGTGCAGTGCGACGGCGCCCGTGTGGAGACAATCGAGGGCGTGTCCGACAGCGGCGACGTCGCCGATCTGCAGGCCGCGTTCTGCGAACGCAACGCGTTGCAATGCGGCTTCTGCACGCCGGGGATGCTGCTCGCCGCCCAGGAGTTGTTGCTGCAATCTGATGGCGCGCCGTCGCGCGAACAGATTCGCGAGCACATCTCAGGAAATTACTGTCGCTGCACCGGTTATCAGGCGATCGTCGACGCCGTCGAAGCGGTCGCCTTGGCGCGCCATGGACAAACGCGATGAAAATAACGCCGGATGTCGCGCCAATCGTGACCGCCCTCGACCGGCCGAACTCCTACATCGGCCGCTCGGTGCCGCGGCCCAACCTTGCGCGCCTGACCCAAGGACGCGCCCAGTATGTCAGCGACATCACGCTGCCGCGCATGGCGCATGTCGCCTTCGTGCGCTCGCCGCACGCACATGCGCGCATCAGCAACATCGAGACCACTGCGGCCAAGCAGGCGGCCGGCGTCATCGCGGTGGTGACGGGCGCCGAGCTCGCCAAAGTCATGACCCCGTGGGTCGGCGTGCTCACACACCTGAAAGGGATCAAGTCGGCGCCGCAATATCCAATCGCGGTCGACCGCGCGTGCTGGCAGGGCGAAGCGGTTTGCGCCGTGGTGGCGCGCACCCGCGCGCTGGCCGAGGATGCGTGCGAGCTCGTCGAGGTCACCTACGAAGAGCTGACACCGGTCACGGATGCCGAGACCGCGCTCGATCCGACAACGCAAGTGATCCATCCGGAGCTGGGCGACAATCTCACCTTCGAGCGCAAGCACGAAGCCGGTGCGCCTGATCAGGGATTTGCGCAAGCCGATGCGATCGTCGAAACCACGTTCCGCTTCGGCCGCCACACCGGCGTGACCAACGAGGCGCGCTCGATCGTGGCCGACTGGAACCCGGGCGAGCAGCGTCTCACGGTCTATCAGGGCACGCAGGCGCCGCACATGATGCAGAACCTGTTTGCCAAGCACCTCGGTCTCGAGGAGCACCAGGTGCGCGTGCTGACCAAGGACGTCGGCGGCTCGTTCGGCATCAAGGTGCATACCTACGCCGATGAGATGGCGACGGTCGCGCTGGCCAAGCTCCTCCGCCGCCCGATCAAATTTGTTGCTGATCGGCTGGAAAGCTTCGTCACCGATATCCACGCCCGGGACCATCGGGTGAAGGCGAAGATCGGCGTTACGCGCGACGGCACCATCACGGCGTTCGAGATTGACGACCTCACCGGCATCGGTCCCTACTCGGTCTATCCGCGCACCAGCGGCATCGAAGCCAACCAGGTCGTCAACCTGGTCGGCGGGCCGTACATGTGTCCGAACTATCGGGCGCGGGCGCGCGTCGTATTCCAGAACAAGAACGTGATGTGCCAGTACCGCGCGGTCGGTCATCCGATCGCGACCTCGGTCACAGAAGGCTTGGTCGAGCTTGCGGCAGCGCAGATCGGGCTCGATCCGCTGGAGCTGCGCCGGCGTAATCTCATTCCCGACGACGCCTATCCAGCCACGGGAGCATCAGGCATCAAGTTCGAAGCGTTGTCGCATCACGCCTGCCTCGCCCACATCGATAGCATGATGAACTACGCCGGGCTGCGCGCCGAGCAGGCGCGCCTGCGCGACCGCGGTGTTCATCGCGGCATCGGCTTTGCGGCCTTCATCGAAGTGACCAATCCATCTGCGGCGTTCTACGGGGTCGGCGGCGCACGCATCGCCGCACAGGACGGCGCGACCGTTCGACTCGATGCGACCGGCGCGGTGTTCTGCGCGACCGGCGTGACCGAGCAAGGCCAGGGCACCGAGGCGGTGATCGCGCAATGCGTTGCGACAGCCTTCGGGGTTCCGCTCGAGCGCGTGCGCGTCATCACCGGCGACACCGACAACGTGCCCTATGGCGGCGGCACCTGGGCGTCGCGCGCGGCAGGTATCGGCGGCGAAGCCGCCTGGCAAGCGGGCAAGGCGCTGCGCGCCAACGTACTCGCCGCCGCCGCATCGATCTTGCAGGCGGATCCGAGCAAACTCGATATTGCCAGTGGCGTGATCGTCGATGCCGACAACGGCCGCGAGCGGATCGGCCTCGATGAGGTCGCGCGTATCGTCTACTTCCGCCCCGATACGCTGCCACCGGGCTTCCAGGCCGAGATGGTGGCGACACGCCACTACGTGCCGCGCGGTTATCCGTTTGCGTTCACCAACGGGATTCAGGCGAGCTATCTCGAGGTCGACACCGACACCGGCTTCATCAAGTTGTTGAAGCACTGGTGCGTCGAGGACTGCGGCACCGTGATCAACCCGCAGCTGGTCGACGAGCAGATCCGCGGCGGTATCGTGCAGGGGATCGGCGCCGCGTTGTTTGAACACTGCGTCTACGACGAGCGCGGCCAGCTCCTCAACGGCACCATGGCGGATTACCTGGTGCCGATGGCGCCGGAAATGCCAGACATCGAGGTCGGCCACGTGGTTACGCCGACCGCCGATTCCGAGCTTGGCGCCAAGGGCGCCGGTGAAGCCGGCACCGCCGGCGCATCGGGCGCCATCATGAACGCGGTCAACGATGCACTGCGCCCGCTCGGCGCTGCGCCCATCACCGAAATTCCCATGACACCCGACGTCGTGCTGCGCGCGCTGGGTAAGATTTAGGCTAGCTCTCCCAAGGGTTCACAACCGGCACCTCCACGTCACTGAAGTGCCGAACATTGCGAGTCGCGAGGGTGGCTCGATTGGCCATGGCGATGCCGGCAATCAGGGTGTCGCGCAGTTCTCCCAATTGCCCAATCTCATGACGGCGCCCCATCAGCGACGCCGCGCAATCCGCAGCTGCCGCCTCGAACGGCAAAACCCGCCCCTCAAAATTCTCGTCGAGAGCACGCTGAAACTCTTTTGCGGTTAGGGCGCGCCTGCGCCCGGGCGGCATGATGGCAAGTCCATAGCGCACCTCATAAACAGTAATTGAGGTGATCCACACTGACAGGGGAGATTGGCCATCAAGCCAGGAAACGACGATTCGATCTGGCTCAGGGCGGATGAGGCCTGAAAGTACATTCGTATCGAGGATGATCATTAATCTAGATCAGGGGGCTTGACCGTAAATCCCCGCAATTCTGGAATGCCATCCTCAAATCCAATGCCCTTGAAGCGCGCCGCGATCGCAGTGCCGAGTCCGACCTCTCGTCGACCCTCATTTTTGACCGCGTCCCGCAGGATGTCCCGTACTTCTTCCTCCATCGAACGACCGTGGCGCGCGGCGCGGCGCTGCAGCTTACGCTTGACCGCTTCGTCAAGGTTCCGGACTATAACCTGGGCCATACGATCTCCTGCTATCATGATAGCACGCCAGCGAGGCGCTTCAATATCCCGGGACGAACACGCCGCAAGGAGAAAGCCATGAACATCACCGTCGGCAAACAGGCGATCGCCGAGGCGACCGGCAAGCTCAAGAACTGGGGCCGCTGGGGCGCCGACGATCAGATCGGCACGCTCAACCATATTCGCCCGGAGGATATCGTGCGCGCCGCCGGGTTGATCCGCCGCGGCCAGGTATTCGCACTCGGCATTCCGCTCGATCGTAATGGCCCGCAGACCGGATCTGTTTGGCGGACGCTGGAACCCGATCCACACCATGCTGGCGACCGGCACCGACGCGGTCGCCGGGCGGCAGGATGTCGTGCCGAACATTCGGTACGCCGACGACTCCATCAACATGCCGGTGCAATGCGCGACGCACTGGGATTCGCTCGGCCACATCTTCTATGAGGAGAAGATGTACAACGGCCATGACGCGCGGCTCGTCGACAGCAACGGGCTCGGTAAATTGGGCATCGAGCATTCCAGGAACAAGATGGTCGGGCGTGGCGTGCTGCTCGATATCGCGCGTTTTAAACAAATGGAATGGCTTCCCGACGGTTACGGCATTTCCAACGATGAGCTCGACGCCTGTGCTCGCGCCCAGAATGTTAGCATCGGCCGCGCCGATTTCGTGATCCTGCGCACCGGCCAGATGGAGCGCTGCCTGAAGGACGGCAAGTGGGGCGGCTACGCGGGCGGCGATGCCCCGGGCGTGAAGTTCGAGAACTGCTACTGGTGCCAGGACAAGGAAATCGCGGCGATCTGCACGGATACCTGGGGCGTCGAGGTGCGGCCGAACGAAACCAAGGAAGCAAATCAGCCGTGGCACTGGGTCGTGATCCCAGCCATGGGCCTCACCATGGGCGAGATGTTCTACCTGAAGGACCTCGCTGCGGATTGCGCGACCGATAAGGTCTACGAGTTCTTCTTCTGCGGGCCGCCGCTGGTCATCACCGGCGCCACGGGTTCACCAATCAATCCGCAGGCGATCAAATAGGTCGCCCAAGTCTTGCGGCGACCCGGCCGACAGAAATATCTTCGGGTCGCATCGCCCTATCAGCAGAGGAGGATCCGCGATGGCCAAAGGTCAAATGCGCAGCAGCAAGGAGAAGAAGAAACCGAAGTCCGACAAGCCGAAGGGCCACGTCTCGGCCTACAAGGCGGCGCAGGGCGCGAGCACGCCCAGCACAGGCTCATTGCCGAAAAAGTAGGACTGCGGAATCCGGGCTTCAGGAGCCGAAGCGGCGCTTGTCCAATGACCGGCGGGTCGTAATCCGCTCCACCACAACCGTGCGCTGCGACCGGCCGGTGGTCGGCTGCACCAGGGTGAGTTGCTTTTTGGCCTGTCCGGACTTGAGCATGGCCGCCCGGACCTCGTCTTCCGGCTTGCCCATGAGGGAAGCGGCGACCTCGACCTGCTGCTGGAAGTCGTCGGTCAAACCCCTGGCCGCAAAGATCGCATCCTCCAGGGTCGGCGGCTCGTTCTTCACGCGCCGCTTGCCGTATTTCGTCTTCCAGGCACCGCTCATGTCTCATGTCCTCAAGTCGGAGGCAGTATGGCACTTATGCTGCGTTGCAGCAAGAGCATTGTGCAACGCAATGCGGACATGCGCCCACCGCGACCGCGCTCATATAGGAAGCATGGGCGCGAGCGAAAGCGTGTGCCGCGCGTCACATTCGGATGAGATTACCTATCAAGCCGCCTTTTCCTTGGCGTTGACCCACTCATCCACAATGCGCAACACGGCCGCGGGTTGCTCATAGGGAACCATGTGGGCGGCATCGGGCACGATGGCGGTGCGTGCCCCGGCGATGTGGCGGCCGAATGCCTCCACGTAAGGCGTTGTGACAAAACGATCTTCCGCTCCGGCAATAACCAGGGTCCGGGCTTTGATCCGCGGCAGCCGCCGGGAGAGCCCGCGGTCGGGCAGCGGCCAGACGAATTTCGCAACCGTGGTAAGCGCCTGGGCGATGGCCACCTGCCGCTCGACCGGCGAGTTCGGCTCATCCGCCGGGTCGGCCATCTCGGGGATGCGTTTCCCCGATTTCCACAGCACCGAGTTGATATTCATGTACGGCACCGCGAACATGTCGGGCAGCGGATGCGCATCGAGCCACAGTCCGATCGGCGAGATCAGCACCAGGCGGACAACCCGGCGCGGAAAGTGCGCCGCCACTTCGGCCGCCACCATGGCCCCGAACGAATGGCCGACCAGGGTCACCCCCTCGAGCCCGAGCGCGTCGAGCACATCGTCATAATGCAAGGCGAGCTCGTGCACGTCGCGGATCTCATCGAGCTCGGTGTGGTCGGCGAAACCAGGTGCGAGCGGTGCGATCACGCTGTTGCGCTTGGCGAGCTCGGCAATCACCGGGTCATGGCCTCGGATCCCGTGCGGACCGTGCAGCCAGACCAGCGCCGGCCCGTGGCCGGTGCGGAACACTTTGCTCGTCCGGCCGTCCGGATGCCTGATGGTCTCACTCGTCAACATGCTCACCTATCCTGCCTTGAGAATGCGCGGCAGCCGCGAGGCCACTGCATCGAACGCCGTCATGAGCTCGTCGTAGCGCGCCTGCACGTCTGCGCGCCGACTGGGCTGGGTGACGATGTAGAACTCCTCTTCCTCGATCGCGCGCATGACCAGCGCGGCGAGATCGAGTGGATCGAGGCCGCTGCGCGCGCCTTCCACATATTCGCGGTTACGCTCGGCCAGCACCGGATCGGTGCGAAAATCATAGGGCCCCCCGAACCGCGCCGGACGGTTGCGGCCGTTGTCCGGCATGTTGGTGCGGGTCCAGCCCGGGCACAGCACGCTCACGCCGATCTTGCTGCCGGCCAGCTCCTGCGCCAGCACGTGCGAAAGCCCGACGATGGCAAACTTGGTCGCGCCATAAGGCCCGGCCAGCGCCTTCGGGGTGAGCCCCGACATCGATGACGTATTGACGATGTGCCCCGGCTCGCCGTGCTGCTTCATGTGCGGCAGGAATGCGCGCAGTCCGTGGATCAGTCCGTAGAGATTGACGTCGATCACCCACTCCCAGTCGCTCAGCGTGATCTCCTCTACCAAGCCGCCGCGCGACACCCCGGCGTTGTTGCAGAGGACGTGCACGTTGCCGAAGGTTGCAAAGGTGCGGGCGGCGGCCTTGTCGAGCTCTTCCCCGATCGAGACATCGGCGCGAACCCGCGCAACCCGGTCGCCATAATTGGAAAGCCCATGTGCGGCGGCGTCCAGCGCCGCCTGCTCGACGTCGGCCATCATCACGTTCATGCCGCGATCGAGAAACGTGCGCGCCAGCGCAAGCCCGATACCGCTCGCCGCACCAGTGATGAACGCGGTTTTGCCCGCGAACTCCCTCATTTGCATTCCTCCCCTGGGCCCCCGACGCTTGCGGGCAGCCGGAGGTGAGTTTATCAGCCGGCCAGCGTATAGTCAGGCGACGACCGACATCGCCCCCATGCCTGGAGAGCATCGATGAGCCAATTGGCCGAGAAGCGCCCAAGTGCCGCCGCCGCCAAGCCGGCCAGTTTCAACTGGGAGGACCCGCTCGATCTCGAAGGCGAGCTCACGTCGGAGGAGCGCATGGCGCGCGACTCGGCGCGCGACTTCATGCAGGACAAGCTGTTTCCCGGCGTGATCGAGGCTTATCGCGAGGAGAAATTCGATCGCAAAACCCTCGCCGAGATGGGCGCACTTGGTCTGCTCGGCCCGACCATTCCGGAAGAATACGGCGGCGCCGGTTTAGGCTATGTGGGCTACGGGTTGATCGCGCGCGAGATCGAACGCGTCGATTCCGGTTATCGCTCGGCCGCATCGGTGCAGTCCTCCCTGGTGATGCATCCGATCTACGCGTACGGGACCGAAGCGCAGCGGCGCAAATATCTGCCCAAGCTTGCGACCGGCGAATTGGTGGGCTGCTTCGGCTTGACCGAGCCCGACCACGGCTCCGATCCGGGCTCGATGGTGACGCGCGCCGAGAAGGTGCCCGGCGGCTTCCGGCTCAACGGCGCCAAGATGTGGATCACCAACTCGCCGATCGCGGACATCGCGGTGGTGTGGGCCAAGCTCGAAGATTCCATCCGCGGCTTCATCGTCGAGCGCGACACCAAGGGCTTCTCGACGCCGAAGATCACCGGCAAGCTGTCCATGCGGGTGTCGGTGACCGGCGAGATCGTGCTGCAGGACGCGGTTATTCCTGAAGAGAATCTCCTTCCCAACGTGAAGGGCCTCGCCGGCCCGTTCGGCTGTCTCAACAACGCGCGCTACGGCATCGCCTGGGGGGCGATGGGCGCGGCGGAATTCTGCTGGCACCGCGCACGTCAATATGTGCTCGACCGCAAGCAGTTCGGCCGGCCGCTCGCCGCCAATCAGCTGGTCCAGAAGAAGCTCGCCGACATGCAGACCGAAATCGCGCTCGGGATCGCCGGCGCGCTGCGGCTCGGCCGCATGATGGAGGCCGGCACCGCGGCGCCGCCCGCCGTCTCCATGCTCAAGCGCAACAATTGCGGCAAGGCGCTGGAGATCGCCCGCGTGGCGCGCGACATGCACGGCGGCAACGGCATCTCCGAAGAATTCCACGTGATGCGGGTGATGGCGAACCTCGAGACCGTCAACACCTACGAGGGCACGCACGACATCCACGCGCTGATCCTCGGCCGCGCGCAGACCGGCATTCAGGCGTTTTTCTAATCCGACGGGCCTCTTACCTCTCCCCGCTTGCGGGGAGAGGTCGACTTTCGAGCGCAGCGAAGAAAGTCGGGTGAGGGGGCCTCTCCACATACTCTGAGTTTGTGGAAGCGCCCCCTCACCCGGCGCTTCGCGCCGACCCCGGATCAAGTCCGGGGCAGGCTCTCTCCCCGCAAGCGGGGAGAGGTAAAGTCCTCGTGACCCCGTCATGACCCTCTCCCACGCCCTCCTGCTCATTCTCTCCGGCATTGCCGGCGGGGCGATTTCGTCCCTGGTCGGCGGGGCGGCGCTCGTCACCTATCCGGTGCTGCTCGCCATCGGAATCCCGCCGGTGGTCGCGACGATGTGCAACCTGGTCGCGCTTTCGCCCGGCAACCTGCTTGCGGCGATCTATGACCGCACCCAGCTGCCGCCGTTCAATCGCTCGTTTGTGGCGCTGGTGATCGCCTCGCTCCTGGGCGCGCTCGTCGGCGCACTCGTATTGTTGCTCACGCCCGAGCATACGTTTGAGGTCCTGGTCCCGATCCTGCTCGGCTTTGCCACCGTGTTGTTTGCTTTCGCGGGGCGGATCAGCGCGTTCGTCCGGGCGCGCGCCGGTGATCGCGACAAGAGCCCGCATCGCTGGAGCCACAGCATCGGGGTCATCCTGCCGGTCTCGTTTTACGGCGGCTATTTCGGTGCCGGCGTCGGCGTGTTGTTGCTCGGCGTGCTCTCGATCGGCTCGCCCGGCGATTACCGCGCCACCAACGTCACCAAGAACCTGGTGACGAGCCTCAACAGCCTCACGGCCGCCGGCGTCTTCATCCTGCAGGGTGGAGTTCTGTGGCCACCGACCCTGGTGATGATGGCGGGCGCGCTGGTCGGCGCGGTTATCGGTGCGCGGCTCGCGCAGGTCGCACCGCACGCCTTGATGCGGGTCGTTGTCGTCGTGGTCGGCGCGCTGCTGACCGTGGTGTTCGCCTGGCGCTACTGGTTCTGATTGGTTGCTCTCATAGATGACGTTTCGCCATAGGTGACGATTTCGAACTATCTGTCCCGGTGCGTAAGATCGCAAGACAAGCCCGAGTTGTTGTCATCTATGATGATGGCATTGAAAATATGGACGGTTTTTCCTCTCCCCTTGGCCATATATTGCATAGATGACTGTTCGTGTGCGGCCATCCTTCGAGACGCCTGGTCCCTGGCGGGACCAGTCTCCTCAGGATGAGGTCTGAGTTTGCTGAATCGAAGAAAGAGCACCAGCTGCAGCCCTCATCCTGAGGAGCGTGACCGCAGGTCGCGCGTCTCGAAGGATGGCCGCACGCATAGATGTCCTTCCCTTCTCATAGATGCCGTTCCTCGTCATAGATGTCGTTCTTCCTCATAGATGTCGTTCCCTCCCATAGATGTCATTCCCCGTCATAGATGTCGTTCCGCTCCATAAATATCATCGCTCGCGAATTCCGGCCCTCAGGCCGAGCGCAGCCAAGAAAACCAAAATACCATAAAAATAACTTTTATTCTTAATCCCCGCAAGCGGGATCCACCGCTCACCTGGTCTTGCCGACCAGTTCGACTAGGCGCTCGACCATGGGGCTTGCTGGATCCGCCAGTGGTTCGATGACGTTGAAATGGTTCGCGCCCGCCGGGGCGTCATAGCGGGTGAGCACGCCCGCCTTACCCCAGCGCTCCGCCATGGTCCGGCTCTGGCGCAGGAACTCGTTTGAATTCGAGCGCGCCGACGATCACGTCGAACGGCCGGCCCGCCGGTGGCGTCCAGTAAAGCGGCGACAGGCGCACCGCCGTCGGCTCGTCCAGGCGGAAGTCCTCATTCATGGGCGTATGGATAAGCGGCGCAAGCTCGTAGACGCCGGAGATCCCGGTCGCAACCGGGACGAGGTCAGCAGGTGCGCCAAGCTTTTGCCAGTCGGTGGCGAACAGCGCCGCCGCCAGGTGCCCGCCGGCCGAATGGCCGAACACCAGCAGGCGTTTGGCAAATCGGCGCCAGAGATAAAGAGAGGCCGCGCGCATCTGCTCGACGATGTCGCCGATCGACACTTGCGGGCAGAGATCATAACCGGCGAGCGCGACGTGGACGCCGCGGGCATTGAGCCCGGCCGCCACCTGGCTGAAGTGGGTCGGATCGAGCGAGCGCCAGAACCCGCCATGGATGAACATGGCGACCGGCGCATCCGCCGCCTCGGCGCGAAACAGGTCGATGACCTGCCGCTCCGTCGCTCCGTAGCGGAGGTTGATGTCCTCGGGCTGACGCGCGAGCGCCCGTTCGCGATAAGCGACGGAGCCGCGGAGAATGCGTCCCAGGATTTCGTCCCCATCCGGGATGCGGGCGCGGTTGTTGTATTCGGCAGCGTAATCAATGGTCATGGAGTTTTGCAGGGCTGGATTGCGGGTAAAGCGCGGGGTTCCGTCTGCGCGCGAACCATCCTACAAGGCGCCCCCATGAAGGTCGATGGCAAGCCGATGCGCACGATCTGGGTCGAGGCCGACGGCACTGTCGGCATCATCGACCAGACCAAGCTGCCGCACCGGCTCGAGACGCACAGGCTGCAATCGCTGGCCGACATGGCGCATGCGATCAAATCCATGCAGGTGCGCGGTGCACCGCTGATCGGCGCCGCCGCCGCCTATGGGGTCGCGCTCGCGCTGCGCGAGGATGTCTCCGACGCGAACCTCGAGCGCGCCTGTGCGACGCTCGCCGCCACCCGGCCGACTGCCATCAATCTCAAATGGGCGCTGGATGAGATGGGAGCCGTGGTGCGCAACCGGCCGCGCGCCGAGCGGGTCGCGGCGGCTTACACGCGCGCCGCGGAGATTTGCGAGGAGGACGTCGGCATCAACCAGGCGATCGGCCGGAATGGCCTGGGCCTGATCGAGGCGGTTGCGATCCGCAAGCGGCCCGGCGAGCCTGTCAACGTGCTCACCCACTGCAATGCCGGCTGGCTGGCGACCGTCGACGGCGGCACCGCACTCGCCCCGGTCTATGCGGCGCATGACAAGGGCATCGCCGTGCATGTGTTCGTCGACGAGACGCGCCCGCGCAATCAGGGCGCCGCGCTCACGGCCTGGGAGCTGCTACATCATGGCGTGCCGCATACGGTGATTGCCGACAATGCCGGTGGGCACCTGATGCAGCATGGGCGGGTCGATCTGTGCATCGTCGGCGCCGACCGCGTCACCGCGCAGGGCGACGTTGCCAACAAGATCGGCACCTACCTCAAGGCCCTGGCCGCGCAGGACAATGGCGTCCCGTTCTATATCGGCCTTCCCTCACCCACGATCGATTTTTCCCTCGGCGACGGACTTGCCGAAATCCCAATCGAGGAGCGCGGCGCCGACGAGGTGACGCACTTAACCGGCGCCACGACCGATGATCAGATCGTCACCGTGCGGCTGACCCCGAAGGAATCGCGCGCCGCCAACTACGGGTTTGACGTGACGCCGGCGCGGCTCGTCACCGCGCTGATCACCGAGCGCGGCGTGATCGAAGCCAACCGCACAGCGCTTGCCGCAGCGTTTCCGGAGCGGGCTACGCCCCGACCGGCCGTGGCGAGCAGATAGAGTTCAAGCTCAACAAGACGTCAGGAGAAGGAATTGGTTGCACATACGTGGTCGCTGGAAGCGGCGGAGAAACGGTTCAACGAGGTCGTCGAAGCGGCGCGCAGCGGGCCCCAGACCATCAGCCAGAACGGCGCGCCGGCTGTCGTCATGCTTGACGTCGCCGAGTACGAGCGCCTGCAGCGCCTCGAGCGGGCGCAGGCGCCGTCGTTTGTGGATGTATTACTCACTCTGCCGCGGGATGACAGTGGGCAGCCCCGCATAAGTGCGAAGCCGCGCGGCCTTGATTTCTGATCCGGCGACCTCGTCCAAACAAACATGCGCCCCATACCGGCGTTGCAGTCAGATCCAGGATATCAACATGGCGAGCCCGTTCTTTGACAGTTTTCTCGACGAGATCGAGGCGCGCACCGAAATTGCAGATACGCTGAAGCGCTTCATCCGCGGTATCGACCGCAAGGACTGGGCGCTGGCCCTGTCGGCCTACCACGAGGACGCCATCGACGAGCACGGCTTCTTCAACGGCCGCGCCGACAAGTTTCTGGAAGTCGTGGCGCAGAACCATGAACACCAGCAGCACTCCATGCATGTGATCTCGAACATGCTGATCGAGTTCACGGCGCGCGACCGGGCGCTGGTCGAAACCTATTGCCTGGTGTTCCAGCGCTTCGGTCCTGGTGCCCCCGAAGTGCGGCCCGCGACGGCCGGCGTGCGCAAAATCGCAACCGCGCGCTACGTAGACCGCTTTGAGGCACGCGGCGGACAATGGCGGATTGCGCACCGGACCCTGGTCTTCGGCGATATCCAGAGCGAGATTTTGGACGCTCCGGTCAGCTTTCCGGCGGATTTCGTGGAGCAACGCCACGGAATGGATGATTTTCTCTACAAGGCCCGTGCGCTGATGAGCTGAGGCGGGCGCGGCGAAGCATGCGTGCGAGCGGCGCAGGTCGCGGGTCTTCAGCGACCGCGCTTTGACGGCTTGGATCGCGCTTTATTTGTTTGCGCGTCGACCAGCGCTTCGCTCGCCCACACGAGGGAATGTCCCACGCCATTGCGACCGCCGCCGAGTGTTTGACTGATCGCGTAGGCCCCCTCCACCAGGAGCAGAAAGCTGTCGGCCAGTTGCTTCGGCTGCGGCACTTGCAGCGCTTCGGCGAGGCGCAGAAAGCGCTCGTGCAGCGCGCGTTTGGTCGCTTGCGCCGCGCGGCGCCCGGGATGCGATGCGTCCGGAAACTCGGCGCAGAAATTGATGAAGGGGCAGCCTCGGTAACCCTCCTTGGTGGTTCGTTCGGTGATGTAGGTCATGATCGCGCGCAGCTGGGCCCGCGGATTGTCGCGATATCGCTCGAAGGCCTCGTCCCACTGGCGCAGGAACGTGCGGCTGCGATCCTCCAGATAGGCGACGATGAGGTCGTCCTTGGAGGCGAAGCTCCGATAAAGGCTGATCTTGGCGACGCCGGCCTCTCTGACGATCTCCTCGACGCCGACGCTGTGAATGCCCTTGCGGTAGAACAGGTCGGCCGCCACCGCGAAGACCTTATCCTTGGCCAGGCGAGGTTCTGGCTGCCTCTCGGTTGATCTTGCCGCCGCTCTCGCCATGGCCCTTGCCTCCAGGTCCGCTTGACATGTAACCGACCGGTTCGTATCCGTCTAGTTACGAACCGGTCAGGTACATCGTTGGGCCGTCGGGATTAGTGGAGGGTTTGGGTCATGAAGCATTTCGTGGTCGAGGCGACCTATTGTGCGCCGATCGAAACGGTCCGTGCCGCTTATGCGCGGCATCGCGCCTGGCTGCAGAAGGGATATGACCTCGGGCTGTTCCTCTGCTCGGGACCGAAGGAGCCGCCCACTGGCGGCTATCTGGTCGCCCGCGCCGCATCGGCGGATGCGCTCAGGACGATGTTTGAGGAAGAGCCGTATACGCGCGAGGGACTGGCAACCTTCACCTTCACGGAATTCAATCCCGTCAAGCGGCAGCCTTGGACCGAGGCGTGGTTCAACGACAACGCCTAGTGAGCGCTTCTATCAGGCTTTGCGGAACGGCTGCCACAAGCTCGCCAGCAGCACCGCCACGATCCCGATCAGGAAGATGCCGTCGAACGTGCCCGCGCCGCCGATCGAGGCGACCGGCGCACCCAGGCCACGAATGGCGCCGAGGTTGAGCAGGTCGGCCCCGATCAGCGTGCCGAGGCTGCCGCCGATATAGGCAAGCGCGGCGGCGTGCTCGCGCGAGAGGATCAGCGCCACGACCGACGTCGCCAGCGCAGGCACGAACACCGGCTCGGCGATGCCGAGCCCGGGGACCGGATGGGAAAGCCAATAGCAAACAGCCGCAACGATAGCCGTCGCGATCAGGGCCGGGACCCACAGCTGATTGCGCGCGAGCAGATAGATCGACATGCAGGTCGGGATCACCGCGCCGCCGACGTTGACGGCGAGTAGCGTCCCCGGCCACTGCTCCACATAGGGAACGACGTAGCGCATGCCGAAGAAATCGACCTCCTGCGGGCTCACCACTTGCTGCCCTGGGAGGTAGGCGAGCGGGATGTTGAAGTAGCTGCCGACCAGGCATGCGAACAGAAGCAGCAGAGCGGCGCCGGGGCGCAGCCCCAGGCGCATGAACGCATAGTTGAGCGCGCCCAGCTGCAGCAGAATGAGCAGGACGACGAACAGGCCGACCAGGATGAGAAAGAACGGCGGTGTGAGCGGCAGGTATTGCAGCTGACTTTGATACATAGCGCCTCACGCTGTCGGGGCGGTTCAAAAAAGCTTGGTCGTAATCCGAATGCAAATAGGCTTCTGCCTGGGGACTTGCCAGCCGGGCGCTATCATCGGCAACACGCGGTCGCGGGAAACGGTTGCCAGGAGCGCGCCAGGCGTGGAACATTTCGCCACGGACCCGGTTGCAAAGGCGGCCCGTGTTGCGCGACGCCGCGGAGAACCCAGATGGCCTCCACCGCCGAGTACTGGCGCGACCTGGCGCTCACCAAGCGCATCCAGGCCTCGCGCATGAAGGACCCGCTGGCCAAGGCCGCGATGGTACGGCTGTCCAACCACTACGCGGAGCTCGCCAAGGAGGCCCAGGGCTCGGGCGGCCTCGGTCCCGCACGACTGCGGCTCAATGCGCCGTTTCCGGAAGCCGAGCAGCCGGCGGTGGTCACAAGCGCGTTCCCCCCGGTCAAAGACGCGCCCTAGATACCTCGCGGCGCATGCCCCGCGTTGCCGCCACGGCGCCGTTGCGCTATCTCATAGGCCCAAGCGCCCGTAGCTCAGCTGGATAGAGCGTTGCCCTCCGAAGGCAAAGGTCAGAAGTTCGAATCTTCTCGGGCGCGCCAATAAAATTAAAAATTTAGGCAGATTCAGGCGAAGACCTCACGGAGCTGGGTAAGCAAGAGGTAAGCAC
The DNA here is from genome assembly GCA_963760435.1 of uncultured Alphaproteobacteria bacterium. Lineage (GTDB taxonomy): Bacteria > Pseudomonadota > Alphaproteobacteria > Rhizobiales > Xanthobacteraceae > JAFAXD01. Next base: position 192,852 of record CAVXDE010000033.1, on the reverse strand, counting down.
CGCGATGCCTACAAAAGCTTCCGTCGTTCACTCAGATCCGGATATTTTGGGTGGCACCCCGGTGTTTGTTGGGACGCGCGTTCCTGTACAGGCACTGATTGACTACCTTGAAGGCGGTCATCCTCTGCAACAGCTCCTTGACGACTTTCCAACCGTGTCACGCGAACTCGCCATCGCTGCGCTTGAGCAGGCCAAAGCCCACCTGCTCGCTGATGCGCGTGTCGAATGACGAGTTATTGCTCGATGCGAACGATGGTCAAATAGGGTCCGACCAAACTTGGACGGCAAGCTAGAATTTGTAGCTCACGGCTACGCGACCGACCTGAACGTTGTAGCTGTTCCACGTAAATGTTGCGGGCAGAGGTGCGGCTGGGCGCGGCAGCCCATCAATGCCGAGCTTCATTACGGGCTGGCTGAAGCCGTCGTTGAATCCATAGTAGAGGTATTCACCTCTCAGCATGATGTTCGAGGTCACTTGATATTCGGCACCGCCGCCGAGCACCCAGCCACCCTTCGTCGTTGTCGATGCCACATCAAAGTTGTGCCCAAAATACTGACTGGCTTGGTTTACCTCTGTCCAGTTTGCGTTGTACTCGGTGTTACGCCACGCCGCCCCCCCGGTCAGGTAGTAGAGCCCGTTGCCCCACCCGACATAGCCGACTCTGCCCCGCACACTGGCGAGCCACTCGGTATTTTCGCTCATCGAAAGTGCAACAGGTGTATTAGGGCTGACACCGTTAGGGCCCCTGACCGTGCGATTATCACTGAGAGATGCCCAGGAAATATCGCCCTCGACACCGACGACCCAAGCGGGGGCAAACTGATAGCTGTAGCCAGCCTGAATGCCGCCAACGCCACCCAACCCGGGGTTCGCGGAGAGAGTTTGCGGCGCAAACCCAATAGCACCAGGACGGAAATTCGGATCAACGGCACTCCAGTTGGGGGCGGACTGCCACGCGCCCCCGCCGTGAACACCGATGTAGAGACCTGTCCAGGCTGGAACCGGCGCAAGCGGCGGCGCTGCTCTAACGGCGAGGTCGGCTGCGGACGCATTTTGAATGAGGACGGTCGCACCAGCGAGAGCGGCGCACAGCGTAACCCGCTTCATGAAACTCCCCCCTTGCGACTCGAGTTCCCCATTCTCTTGTACCTCTCGATCATCTGTCGATCCAGCATTGCGAAAATATGCTCTCAACATTTCGCCTCGTTGTTGCTCGACCGCAACAAACTAAACTTCAGCACCGTCGCTGTTGCAAGATGTTATGCCGCCATTCTCGCTGTCACGTCGACCCGGAGGTCAATTCGTCACGTCCGCGCCTCAAGCCGCGCCGGACTTTTGCTGCGCGTGTTTATATATGCTCTCCGGCTTCGGCAGCCCGAGATGATCGCGCAAGGTCGAGCCTTCATACTCGGTGCGGAACAGGCCGCGGCGCTGCAATTCCGGGATCACCAACTCGCAGAAATCGTCAAGCGCTCCCGGAATATAGGGCGGCATCACGGTGAAGCCGTCGCAGGCTTCTTTGCTGAACCAGTCCTCCATGTAGTCGGCGACTTGCACCGGCGTTCCAACGAAGACGTTCTTGCCGCGCGCACCCGCGACCCGCTGGCCGAGCTGGCGAATGGTGAGCTTCTCCTTTCTCGCCATCGCCAGGATGCTGTCGAAATGCCCCCGGCTCCCGTTCGGCGGTGTCAGAACATCCGGCAGTTCCTGATCGAGCGAATAAGGACGCAGATCCAATTCGCCGAGCATGGTGGACAGGATTTCACGACCGACGATGGGATGGATGAGATTCTGCAAGAACTCGAAGTCGTCCTTGGCCTTCTGCTCGTCCTTGGCAACAATCACGCTCAGGCCGGGAAGGATCTTGAGGTGGTCAGGATCTCGATCGTACTTCGCCATACGGCCTTTGGTGTCGTCGTAATAGGCTTTCGCAGCCTCGACGTTCAAATGCGGGCTGAAAATCGCTTCCGCATAGGCGGCGGCGAGTTCACGGCCTTCGTCCGACGCACCTGCCTGCACCATGACCGGATGGCCCTGCGGCGACCGTGGCACGTTCAGCGGCCCGCGCACCTGATAATTCTGACCGATATGATTGAGGTAGTGCATCTTCGCAGGATCGAAAAAGAGCCCGCTCTCCTTGTCGCGCACGAACGCGTCATCGTCCCATGAGTCCCAGAGACCCTTCACGATTTTTGCGAACTCGTGCGCGCGTTGATAACGCTCGCCGTGCGGCACCGGGCCGGTGCGACCGAAATTCAGCGCCTCCGCGGTCTGACCCGAGGTTACGAGATTCCAGCCGCCACGACCGCCGCTGATCAGATCGAGCGATGCAAACCTGCGGGCGACGTTGTAAGGCTCGTTGTAGCTCGTCGACATGGTGCAGATCAGGCCGATCTTCTCCGTCACCATTGCCAGCGCCGACAACAAAGTCAGCGGCTCAAAGTTGGCGATGAATTGCACCGACCGGCATTGCGCCTCGATATCCGCCTGACGCGTTGCAACGCCGTCCGCGAGAAAAATCAGGTCGAATTTCGCCTTCTCGGCGGTCTGTGCAATCTTGACGTAATGCTTGATGTTGACATGGGCGTCGGCATCAGCACGTGGATGACGCCACGAGGCCACATGGTGACCGGTCGGGTTATAGTAGGCGGCCAGCCGCATCTTCCTGTCGGAATTCATCGGTCGAATCTCCTGCCCTTTCTTGGGCTGCGAACGTGCCCTTTCGGGATCGCCGTTTGCCCGGGCTTTCTGCGTCGGAAATCTAGGCGATGCCCTGGATCGTATCGAATTTGTGCGAAAATGTCCCCGACCGACGAAGGCGCTCGGAGTCGCGCGTACGTGCCGCCGCTGGCTCGCGTTCCGTGCTTTGCGGACCGGCTGCTGGCGCCCCTTCGAATTAGATGAACACCAGCGAGATCACGACGGCTGAGATCGCCGCAGCGATGGCCAAAGTCAGGTCATCCTGATCAAGCGCAGCTATCCACCGCATGGCCCCCTCCCCTGCAATAATCGAGCGTTAACGAATGTGCTTTTATGGTTGACCAGAGGTTAACGGCCCCGGGGTGCAAGAAAATTCGAATTAAGGAGTGTCAATTCGGCAACGGCCGGCTATCAGGACGTCGCGATTGCGCACACTCGATAACAGACACAGGGGACAGGCGTGGTGAAAGCACAAAAGCCGAAGGCCAGGGTTAAGGCCAAAGATGAGCACACTTGGCGCGTGAGCCGGACGAATAGTCAATCGGTGGACATCCGCGCCGATGCTTTAAGCATCATGGATGGCGACTTGGTATTCACCCAAAAAGGAGTTCCGGTCAGAATAGTGGCTGCAGACACCTACACGGATGTGGAGCTCATCGCTCCCGCTGGTGACTGACGCAGGGGCCCTCAACGGCCCCGACCAGCGGGGGCTTGCCTCTGCGCAACACGCGTGAGTTCAGCGACCCTACTTTGCGCGCGCCTTGCGGATCCGGAACAGAATTTCGACGTAGGACGGTGTGTTCATGGTGGCAGCCCCCCAAAATCACCCACGAGACATCCAATCCTTGGACCCGGCAGGGGCGCCAGAGGAATGGGACCGGTGAGCAGGATGACAGGCGCTTACCTCCGCCGACAGTGCAATCCGGCCACATGGTTCGTTTAATCGATACCGTTGCCGCCGTGCACATGCGCAGCAACGCAACGGCTTCAAAGCTCAATCAAAGCCGTGGTACGCTGCGGCCTGGTTGCGACAAGGGGGCAGAAGCATGAGCGACGCCACGGCCGAAATCAAAAAACTAGAGGACCGCCGCTTCCAAGCGATGATCGACGGCGACTTCGACACGTTGGACACGTTGCTGGGCGAGGACCTGATCTACACCCATTCGACCGGCCAATCCGACACGCGCGCCGAGTACATCGCGCAGTGCAAAAACGGCAAGTTCAAGTACTCGAAAATCGAACGCCCGATCGAGAACATTCAGGTCTACGGCGATACGGTCGTGGTGACCGGGCATACCACGATGGACGTGATCGCCGACGGCAAGCCCAAGGTGCTCAACAGCCGTTACACCGACGTGTGGATCCGGAGCCCGAAAGGCTGGCAAATGGTGGTTTGGCAGTCCACGCCCATTCCGGCACCGCCGGCGTGAAGCTAGAGAGGCCGCCGCTATTGCGTGACCGAAGCTAGGTAGGAACGCGAAGCGACGATGATTGGCCTGCTGCGGTCGTCGGAAGGGCGCGCAGCGTGATAGCGAGCAGCGCGGTGACGAGCGCGAAGCCCGCGAGCGTCATCAGGCTGCCGCTGAAGGAGCCGGCGGCCTCGCGCGCATAGGCGAGGAGATTGGGCGCCACGACGCCACCGAGGGAACCGAGGCTGTTGACGAAGGCGAGACCGCCGGCCGCGGCGGCGCCACCGAGCAGGTCGCCGGCATAAGCCCAGAACACCCCGAAGATCGACCAGATCCCCAACACACCGACACAGATCGCGACGAACTGCAGGATCGGCGTTGGCGCGATGGCCGCATAGGCATAGCCGGCGGTCCCGACCAGCGCACTCGCGGCGATGTGCCATTTGCGGTCGCCGGTTTTGTCCGAGTGGCGACCGCAGACGATCCCGCCGATGCCCCCGATCACGAATGCCAGGGATATCAGCAGGCTGATCTGCACGATGCTGAGCGTGGGAAAGGCTGGCCGGAGGATTTGCGGGAGAAACAGAACCGTGCCGAAGTTGGCGCAAACCAGAAAGAAGCACGTCAGCGTCGTCAACAAGACGCGGGGATCGAGAAAGCCCTGGCGCACGGTCGTCGCACCGACTTTCTTCTTCTGGATCTCCTCCTGCTCGAGCGTGCCCTGCAGCCAGTCGCGCTCATTGGGTGCGAGCCATTTCGCGTCCTTGACATAATTGGGCAGCAGGAACGGGATGGCGGCCCCGATCAATACGGTCAGCACGCCCTGCACGACATACATCGTCTGCCAACCCCGCAGGCCGAACAAACTCAACGTCATCAGCCAAGTGGTGAACGGCCCACCCAACGCATAGGCGATAGCCGTCGTCGCGAGCAGGATCGCATAAGCGCTGCCGCGCTGATGCGCCGGCATCCACAACGATAGATAAAACAGCAACCCGGGAAGCAGCCCTGCTTCCGCCGCACCCAGGAGAAACCGCACGGTGTAAAGCGAGGTGCTGCCCTGGACGAAGCCATTGGCGATCACGATCAGACCCCAGGTCACCATGATGCGCGTCAGCCAGATGCGGGCGCCGACCCGTGCCAAGGCAAAGTTGCTGGGAATCTCAAACAGGAAATAGCCGACATAGAAGATGCTTGCGGCCAGGCCGTATTGGGCGAGCGAAAGCCCAAGGTCCTTGTTCATTTCGAGCGCGGCAAAGCTGATGTTCGTGCGGTCGAGCAGGCTCATGAAGAACAGCAGCATCGTTATCGGCAGCAGTCGCCAATTGACTTTCTTAAGCGTGCTCAGGCGCAAATCAGCCGACATGAGGGTCCTTGAATCCGGGTTACTTGATAACGATACTCGCAAGTATCGAAACGGGACGCAAGGGGCCGGGCCAAACCTCCTAGAGTTCAGCGTCATTGCGAGCAGCGCAGCGACGAAGCAATCCAGTGCGGCGCCTCAGCGCTGGATTGCTTCGCTTCGCTCGCAATGACGCCGATTGGCCGGAACGAGCCCGGCCATGACGAGCTGAGAGGTTTTGGATCAGATAATCGACGGCAACTCTAACGCACGCTCAGCCGGCAGCGTGCAGGACGTGCCGCACCGCGCCCTCGATGCGCGCCTCGGCCTCGCGCGACGAGAGCGCCTGGCCGACATGCAACAGAACCCGCAAATGCGCGTAGCCGCGCAACAGCTCGAGGAATTCTTCGGCGGTGCGCACCGGGTCGATGATCCGGAAGCGCGGGTTGTTGCGGTTGCGCCTCGAGGTAGCGCGCCAGCACATCGATGCAGACCTGCGGACCCGACGCGTAGAAGAACTGCCCCAGCTTCGGAAACCGATGGCACTCCGCCACGACGATGCGATGCAGCTCGATCGTCTCGGGATCGAAAACAATATCGATCATCTTGCGCGCGAAGCGCCGCAGCGCTTCCTCCGGCCGTTCCGCGAAAATGCGCTCAAGGTCTTCGGCGACAATCTGGTTGCCAAGCTCGGTGATGACGCCGGCGAACAGATCCTCCTTGCTGCCGAAGTGCCGATAGACGGTCATCTTGGACACCCCGGCGCGGGCCGCCACCTCGTCCATGTTGGCGCCGCCAAAACCGGCGGCGAGGAATACCGCCTTGGCCCCGCGCAGAATCGCCGTGCGCTTGAGCTGCGACTTGCTGCGTCCGCGTCTTCCACCTGTTTGTGCCCGAGCCTTGGACACGACGGTCATCGGCTTTCCCTTGCGAATAACGATACTCTTTGGTATCGTTTTAACGTTGCCGGAGGCAGTGTGAGGTGACCGGCCCGCCTTTGTGGCAGCAGCGCGCGCCTTAGCCTGGAGGTCCTGCATGTCGATGACCGCCGCTTGTTCCCCGAAAGAGCTCGCCGAGATGGTGGAGCCTGCCCGCGTTCACCGCCGAATTTACACGGACCCGGGCATCTTTGAACTCGAAATGTCGCGCATCTTCGCCACCGCGTGGGTCTACGTCGGCCATGAGAGCCAGATCAAGAAGCCGGGCGACTATTTCACCGCCCGCGTCGCGCGCAAGCCGCTGGTGATCGTGCGCGCCACCGACGGCTCGATCCGCGCGCTCCACAATCAGTGCGCTCATCGCGGCGCAATGGTGGTCGCCAATGACGCGGGCGCGACCGACGAGTTCCAGTGCTGCTATCACGGCTGGACCTATCATCTCGACGGTCGCCTCAAGGCCGTGCCGCTGAACCACGGGTATCCGGACGATTTCAGCACCAAGAATCCGAACACCGCCATGGTCGCGGTCCCGCGCGTGCAGAGCTATCGCGGCTTCATCTTCCTGAGCCTCGCCAGCGAAGGACAGAGCCTGGAGGACTTCCTCGGCTACATGCGGACATCGCTCGATGACGCGGTTGACCGCGCGCCTGACGGCGAGCTCGAAGTCGCCGGCGGCGTGTTCAAGCACACCTACAATGGGAACTGGAAGCTCTACCTCGAGAACCTGTGCGACGCCGCGCACCCCTGGTACACGCACCGCTCGTCGATCGCCGCCGCCCAGCAGCAGAAGGATGACGTGTTCAGCGACGGTACCGGCGAAATCGCCATCCGCCAGATGCGGCAGAACGGCGCCCCCTACTCGTTCTGGGAAAACCAGGTCGGCATCTGGACCTATCCGAACGGCCACAGCTATCTCGGCGACTACCACGACGATTCCAAGCTGGTCGCAGCGCTGAACGATCCGGTGTTCCGCGAATATCACAGCGCCATGGAAGCCAAGAAGGGCAAGACCGAGACGCAACGCGTCATGGAAGTGCGCCGCTGGAACAGCAACATCTATCCCAACATGTCGATGATGAGCCAGTTCCAGCAACTGCGCGTCATCCACCCGATCAGCGTCAACAAGACGGAAGTCCACACCTACTGCTTCAGGCTCAAAGGCGCGCCGGAGCAGATGTTCCGCAACACCGTCAGCTTCGCCAACGTGGTGAACGGCACCGGCTCGCTGGTTCTCACCGATGACCTTGAAATCTACAACCGGGTCACGCTCGGGCTCTCGAGCGAAGGCGCCCAATGGATTGAGGTCGGACGCGGCTTCACATCCGATGAGCCGGACCCGCACGGCGGTCGCAAGGGCAAGAACTCGACCAGCGAAGTCTATATCCGCAACATGTTCGATGCCTGGCGCGGCTACATGCTCGGCGACAGCGGCGCGGCAAGGAAGCAGGTGGCCTGATCATGCTGGACAAGACGAGAAAGACCCCGCGCCTGCCAAGCACGGCCGTCGACCTGCGGCCTTATGAAACCTTCCTCATCCACGAGGCGCGCCTGCTCGACGAAGGCTACTTCGACGAATGGCTGGCATTGTTCACCGAGGATGCGCGCTACTGGGTGCCGATCCAGGCCAACCAGGCCGATCCGTTCGAGACCGTGTCGCTGATGTATGACGATCGCCGGCTTCTCGAGACGCGCGTGCGCCGGCTCTCCGATCCACGCATTTACTCACAGGAACCGCGCTCGCGCACCAGCCGAACCGTGGCCAACATCACCCTGGAGCCGGACGCCGGGGAGCCGGGCATCACGGTGCGCTCGAAATTCGTGCTGGTCGAATATCGGCGTGAGGACCAGCGGCTGTTCGCCGGCACCTATTTCCACCGGCTGGTGGGCGAAGGCAACGCCATGCGCATTGCCATGAAGAAGGTGGAGCTCGTCAACTGCGACGCGCCGCTCGATGGGCTGGTCGTGCCGTTCTGAGTAAGGGCCGGCAATCCCAATCGTGATGCTGAAAAGACCTCACGCAGTAAAAGCTTTGACGATCACGCGTCCTACATCGGCGAGCGTCGCGTTGCGCGCCTCGCCCACGGCAGTGGTCTCAGTCAGATAAACTGTCACGAGAACCGGTGCCCTCTGCGGCGGCCAGATCACTCCGATATCATTGGTCGAGCCGCGCTCTCCTGATCCGGTCTTGTCGCCACACCGCCATCCAGGTGGTAGTCCAGCGCGCAGGCGCGCGTCACCCGTGCGATTGCCGACGAGCCACGTGGTAAGCTGATCCTTCGAAGCGGCCGACAGGACCTCGCCAAAGAGCAACGTACGCAAATTCTGCAACATGGCGGCCGGCGTCGTCGTATCGCGTGGATCACCAGGCACCGCCTCGTTGAGATCGGGCTCGATGCGGTCGAGGCGCGTAACCGGGTCACCAATACTGCGTGCATAGGCCGTCAGCGCTTGCGGTCCGCCCAGACTCGCAAGCAACAGGTTGGCGGCGGTGTTGTCGCTGTAATTCAGCGCCGCCGCGCAAAGTTCGGCCAGCGTCATTCCATCACCGCCGGCATGGTCCTTGGTCACGGGCGAATACGTCACCAGATCCGATGCTTGAAACTTGATTCGCCGTTGTAATTGGTCCTGGCCATTTTCGCAGCGCTTGAGGACGGCGGCCGCTGCCAGCAGCTTGAACGTACTGCACATTGGAAACAGTTCCGCCGCACGATGCTCGGCGTGGCGCTGGGTGCCGGTGTCGAGGATAGCAACACCAAGCCGTCCGCCGCTGCCGCTCTCGATCCGGCTCAATTCTTCCGCCAGGAACGGCGCGGCCGCCTTGACCGTTTTCGTTTGCAACAGCCCGAAAGTCGCAATCGTTGCGGCGACGCCGCCAACCATTTCGCGTCGATTTATCGTTTTGACTCCCCTCCCGAATGCGCTGCGAATAATGCGTATGCGAGGCGGCCCGTGCAAACGATCAAAATTTGGGCACAACAATAGAAAAACTATTGTTGATCGAAGTGTGCTACCTCATGTCTTAGACTGATGGCCAAGTCGCACCTACCATTGAACGCGCTGCGCGCCTTCGAAGCCTCCGCGCGTCATCTGAGCTTTACCAAGGCAGGCCTGGAATTGCGGGTGACCCAGGCGGCGGTCAGCCATTTGGTGAAGTCGCTCGAAGCAACGCTCGGGGTCCCCTTGTTTCGCCGCGTGCCACGCGGGTTGGCCTTGACCGATGAAGGACAGGCGCTCCTGCCGGCTGTATCTGAGGCCTTTGGGCAACTGCGCAGTGCCGTGGATGCCTTCGCAAAGGGCCGAGCCCGCGAGATTGTAACCGTCGGTGTGGTCGGCACCTTTGCCGCCGGATGGCTGCTCCCGCGGCTGCAGGAGTTTCACAAAAACCATCCTCACATCGATTTACGAATCCTCACCAACAACAATCGTGTCGATATTGCAGGAGAGGGTTTGGATTTTGCTATTCGTTTCGGCGACGGTTTATGGCACGGAACGGAAGCAACACATCTGCTGAGCGCTCCACTGTCACCATTGTGCTCACCCAGGATCGGCAAACGGTTGCGCAAGCTCGATGCGTTGGCCAAAGAGGTGTTGTTACGCTCCTATCGCGACGAAGAATGGGAGCGCTGGTTTGCGGCTGTCCATACGCCATGTCCGCCCATTCGCGGCCCGATGTTCGACTCCTCGATTGTCATGGCGCATGCTGCTGCCCGCGGCGATGGCATCGCGCTTCTGCCCGTCCGCATGTTCGCGCAGGAACTCCGCGAGAAGCGCCTGATGCAGCCATTTCGAACGGAGATCACCGCAGGCGATTACTGGCTCACGGCGCTGAAGTCCAAACGCGAGACCAGCGGGATGCACGCCTTCAAGGCGTGGCTACTCAAAGCTTGCACCGCCAAATAGCGACGCAGGCGAGCGTCACATTGGTCGGGCGCTCGGATACCGAGAAAACGCCCGATCCAGCCGTCACAGGTGCGATCGTCAGTAGACGCGCACGGGCGCTGTCGGATAAGGAAACCGAGTGACAAGGAACCGACCTAAAGCTGGCCGAGTGACCAAGCCATGAAGGTTCTACTCGCCTGGCGGATCTTGACCTACGACAAGCGACGCACCGCGCTCGCCTTGATCGGCATCTTCATGGCGATTCTGCTTGTCTTTGTCGAACTCGGCTTCTTCTATGCCGTGCCGCGCGGCGGCCTGTTGCTGTATGACAATATGCGGTTCGATCTTCTGCTGACGTCAGATCAATACGAGTACCAGGCGCAGCCGGGTGTATTTCCGCTCAGTGCGCTCGATCGGGTGCGCAGCTCTTCGGACGTGGCGGAGGCAACGCCGATTTATTTCGGATTTGCCAAATGGAAGAGTGGCAAGGGGGACCTGTGGCCGGATGTTTTCGTGATCGGCTTCGATCCCGCGAGCGATGTTTTCATTCCCGACAGCATCAATCGGCAGACCGCCGCACTCGATCGGCTCGACACGGTGCTGGTCGACAGCGCGACGCGGCCAATGTTCGGCCCGCTGGATACGGGGCGCGTCGTCGAAATCGGCGACCGCAAGGTGACGATCGGTGGCCAATACGAGCTGGGAACGGGCTTCATGGGACTGGGCGTCGCTCTGACCAGCACAGCGAATTTTGCGCGGCTGTTTCCGCAACGCGGCTCGGCCATCGTCAACCTCGGAGCGATCAGGCTCAAACCGGGAGTGGACCCCGCACGTGCGGCGAGCGACTTGCAGAAGCTGGCCGGAACCGGCACGAAGGTCTTTACGCGTCAGGAACTCGACGCACAGGAAACCGCTTATTGGACGACGCGCACCTCGGTCGGAATCATCTTCGGATCGGGGCTGCTGATCTCTCTCGTGGTGGGAGTGATGATCGTGTACCAGATCGTATCCACCCAGGTGGGCCGGCAATTGCCGCAATTCGCGACCCTGAAAGCGATCGGCTATCGCGACCGCGGGCTGGCCGCGACCGTCAGCACGATGTCACTCCTGATCGTCATTGCCGGCTTTATTCCGGCCGTGGCCGCCGCATTGGGCCTGTACTCGCTGATCCGGCAACAAACCTTGTTGCCGGTGATGATGAGCGACATGCGCCTTCTCGCTGTCTTCGCGGCAGCGCTCGGCATGGCGGTGGTTTCCGCCCTGCTCTCGGTGCGGGTTCTGCGGCGCGCCGATCCTGCCGACGTGTTTTGAGAGGAGCGGGTTCTGTCGACCGTGCCTTCTTCCGCTGCGTCACCCGCTGTCCGGCCTTTTCGCCCGCGCTCAGCCACGCGCGGTGCCGCTCGCCTGGCGCAACCTCGTCGCCAATAAGCAGCGGCTGTTTCGCTCCGCAGCCGGGATCGGCTTTGCCGTATTGCTGATGCTGATGCAGCTCGGCTTCGAGCAGGCTTTCTTCGACAGTACACTTGCCGTGATCCGCGGGCTCGACGGCGATATTCTCATTCAGAGCGTCCACAAATATCAGTTCGCGACGCGAGACCCCTTCCCGGCCGCCGACCTCGAGACCGCGCGCAAGGTGAGCGGCGTCGCGAGCGCGAGAGCGCTCTATGCGGACTGGTTCGATTTTTTCTGGAAGACACCCGACCGACCAAAAAGTCTTTTTGGTCCGCGCGTTTGGTTTCGATCCCGACCAGCCCGTCTTCCTGTTTTCGGACATCAACGCCAACAGGGAGAAGCTGAAGGAGGCCAACACGGTACTGGTTGATCGGCGCGCCCGGCGCTTTCTCGGCATGGACACGGCTGCCAGTGAGGCCGAGATCAACGGCGTCAAGGTCAAAATCGTCGGCGGCTTTGTGTTGGGTCCCGATTTTGTAAGCGACGGCACGGCGATGATGAGCGATCGCACCTTTGCGAGCCTGCTGCACGGTGCCGCTTCGGGTGTCGATGTGGGCGTGATAAAGGTGCAGCCCGGCGAAAACATAACGGCGGTTCAACGGGCTTTGAAACAGGCGTTGCCGGCGACGCTCGCGGTATTCACAAAGCCGGAACTCATCGACTTCGAGCGGAAGTTTCAGGCCGCGGTATCATCGGCCGGACCGATTTTCGCGATGGGGACCATTGTCGGATTTGTCGTCGGGATGCTGATTTCGTATCAAGTCACCTACACCGATCTTGCCGACCAGTTGCCGCAATATGCGACATTGAAGGCGATCGGCTATCGAACCGGGTACCTCTTGCGCGTCGTGCTCGAACAAGCCGCCTTCAATGCTCTGGCCGGTTGGATCCCGGCATTCCTGGTGAGCATCTTGCTCTATCGCATCATTGGTCAGGTGGCATTGCTGCCCATGCACATGACAGCGGAAATTGTGTTTGTAAGCCTCGGACTGACTTTGGGGATGTGCCTGATCTCGGCTGCGATCGCGGTAGGCCGGGTGATCAGGGCCGATCCCGCCGAGGTGTTTTGATGTGCGCCGCGCTCGTCGCCGAGCGGACCGAGGCGCGTGCGCTCGCGCCTAAGCGCGTTGGCGAACCGGTGGTCCGGGTCGAAGGCCTCAACCACTATTACGGTGAAGGGGAAGCGCGCAACCAGGTGCTCTTCAACAATCACATCGAAATCCCGGCCGGGCAGCTCGTCGTGATGACCGGTCCGTCGGGAGCAGGCAAGACGACGTTGCTGAGTTTGATTGGAGCCTTACGCACGGTGCACGAGGGAAAAGTCGAAGTGCTCGGCCGCGACTTGTCGCGACTTGGCGCCGGCGATCTCGTCGAGGTGCGGCGCGACATTGGCTTCATCTTCCAAATGCATAATCTGTTCGAGGCGCTGTCCGCTTACGAGAATGTCAAAATGGCGGCGCAGCTCGGAAATGCCTCGAAGGACGAAATACGGCGGCGCGGGACCGGCATTCTGGAGCGTCTCGGGCTCGGCCATCGGATCGATTACAAACCGAGATTTCTCTCGGGCGGCGAGCGGCAACGGGTCGCGATCGGCCGTGCGCTCGTCAATCGCCCGCGACTCGATCCTCGCCGATGAGCCGACCGCGGCGCTCGACCGGGATGCGACCATGAACGTCATCAGGTTGCTCAAGCAGACCACAATGGAGAACGGCGCGGCGGTGATGATGGTGACGCATGATCACCGCATCATCGACTCTGCGGATCGCCTCGTGCACATGGTCGACGGCCGCATCATGTCGGATGTGGCCCTGCATGATGCCCTGCGGATCTGTGAGTTCCTGCGACCAATCGAGTTATTCAAGACGCTGACGCCGCGACAACTCACCGATATCGCGGAAAAGATGTCGAAACGTCATTACGACGCCGGCGCGACGATCATCAGCAAGGGTGATCCCGGCGAGGAGTTCTTTCTGGTCTCCGACGGCGCAGTGGACGTCGTCCGCGCTGATCGCGAAGTTGCGCGTCTCGGGCCGGGCGATTTCTTCGGTGAGGTTGCGCTGATCAGCGGCGAGCCGCGCAACGCCACCGTCGTCGCGCAGAATGCGGTCGACACGTACGTGCTCGGCAAAACCGATTTCGAGGCCGCGCTCGCCGCCAGCCAGAGCTTCCGCGACCAGCTTTATCGCACCTATTTCCTGCGCCAGTAGGATTTCATGAGCAAACGGCCTGAAGTCGATCGCGGGACGAAACCGAGTCCATCTGGCGCCATCCTCGTGGACCTGAAACACCGGCTGGCAGAGATCTATGACCTCAACGCAGCGGGGTCGGTGCTCAGCTGGGACGAGGCCACCTATATGCCGACCGGCGGGGCTGCGGCGCGCGGTCGGCAAGTTGCCATACTGCGACGCCTTGCCCACGAGCGCTTCACCGACCCGGCGCTCGGACGATTGCTGGATCGTTTGGAACGGTTCTCCGAAGAGCTGTCCACCGACGATGCCAATCTGATCCGCGTGGCCCGGCGCGATTTCGAAAAGGCCATCCGGATCCCGGCCGAATACGTCGCGCGCGCGAACGCCCATGCTTCGGCGTCCTACAATGCCTGGTGCCGTGCCCGGCCGGCAAACGACTTCGCCGCAATGATTCCCTTTCTGCAAAAGACGCTCGACTTGAGCCGGGAATACGCGTCGTTCTTCGCGCCCTACGACCACATCGCTGATCCGATGATCGACGACGCCGACGAGGGTTTGACGACAACTGCGATCCGAGGCGTGTTCACCGAGCTGCGGCACGCACTCGTCCCCATGGTGCGTGCCATCTCCGAGCAGCCGCCAGTGGACGACGCCTGGCTCAATCGCGCGTTCGACGAAGCGGCGCAACTCGACTTCGGCCTGAAGATCGCCAGGCAGATGGGCTACGACCTCGAACGCGGACGGCTCGACAAGACCCGCCATCCATTCTGCACCAAGTTTGCGTCGGGCGACGTGCGGATCACCACCCGCGTGCGCGAGAACGACATCCGCGATGCCCTTTTCTCAACGCTGCATGAGGCCGGGCACGCCATGTACGAGCAGGGCGTGAATGCCGCCTTCGAGGGCACTCCGCTCGGGAGAGGCGTCTCCTCGGGCGTCCATGAGAGCCAGTCGCGGTTGTGGGAGAACGTCGTCGCGCGCAGCCGGCCGTTCTGGGAGCATTATTACCCGGCCCTTCAACAATTATTTGCTGATCAGCTCGGATCGGTGCCGCTCGATAACTTTTATCAGGCGATCAACAAAGTGGAGCCGTCGCTCATCCGCACCGATGCCGACGAAGTGACCTACAACCTTCACATCATGCTGCGGTTCGACCTGGAGCTGGAGCTTCTCGAAGGACGGCTCCGGATTGCGGACCTGCCTGAAGCATGGCGGGCCGGCCTGCAAGCTGATCTCGGCATCGTGCCGCCTGATGATCGTGAAGGCTGCCTGCAAGACGTGCACTGGTATGCAGGAAATATCGGAGGTGCATTCCAGAGCTACACGATCGGCAATATCCTGAGCGCGCAATTCTTCGCGGCGGCCACAAAGACGCACCCGGAGATTCCAACCGACATTGCGAACGGCCAATTCGGCACGCTGCATGGCTGGCTCACCGAGCACATCTACGAGCCGGGCCGAAGTCGCAGTCCCGACCAGATCGTCACCTGCTCGACGGGGAGTTCGATGATCATGGCGCCGTATCTGGCCTATCTGCGCAACAAATACGGCGAACTCTATCAGCTACCGACGCCCTGATCGCGCTGCATTTATTCTAGTAGAATTTGTCGGCTCTGGGAGGGAACTCGGGTCGCGTCTTATCAGAGCGGTCCTAATTGAAACATCGCGTACACATAGTACGTAACGAACGATGCCAATACGACCAGGAAAAACCATTTACCGCGGGGTGCTTCGTTCATAAGGTTCGAATCCAGCCACGAACAGGCGATCCGGCACCCACCCGAAAACTCAGATCGCGTCGATCCCGTTATCTTCCACGGGCAGCCGAATTGACAGCTATACAAACGTATGCTCGCGTTCTCTGGAAGTATCGCCGTGAGGTTCCTGGTCAGCTCCTGAACCGCAACGACAAAGCCCCCCGATGACCGTTTTCCAACGACATATCGGTATCGATTATTCGGGTGCGCAGGTGCCGACCGCGAGCCTCGCGGGGTTACGCGTCTATCTCGCCGAGAGCAACTCAGCTCCTGAGGAGGTTCAACCGCCACCTTCGCCGCGGAAGTATTGGACCCGCCGGGGCATCGCCGAATGGCTGGTGCAGCAACTCTCCGAGGGTCCGCCGACGCTCGTCGGCATCGATCACGGCTTCTCATTTCCGCTGCGCTATTTCGAGACGCATGGCCTGGAGCCCGACTGGGCCGCCTTTCTGGACGATTTCCAGCGCCACTGGCCGACCGATGGGGACAATATCTACGTCGATTTCGTACGCGACGGCATTCGGGGCAACGGCGCCGCGCGAGCCGGCAGTAGGCGCTGGCGGCGGCTCGCCGAGGAATATGCCGGCGGCGCTAAATCGGTTTTTCACTTCGACGTGCCGGGCTCGGTGGCGAAATCGACCCATGCCGGGCTTCCCTGGCTGCGGTTCATCCGCCAACGGCTTGGCTCGCGCGTTCATTTCTGGCCGTTCGACGGGTGGGATATTCCGGCCGGCCGTTCAGCGATTGCCGAGGTCTATCCGTCGCTGTGGCGCCGGGGCTTCCCACCCGAGGATCGCACGCCCGATCAGCACGACGCCTTCTGCATCGCCGCCTGGCTCGCGCGGGCCGACCGGAACGGAATGCTTCCGGGTTACCTGAAGCCGGATCTTACCCCGGCCGAGCGCGCGGTCGCGCAGGTCGAGGGTTGGATCTTGGGGGTCACTGGCCCGAGACGCAGCGCCACGCAGCGCACTGCGCGTCGGTCGAAACCGAGCCGCATCACGCTGCACTGACCACGTCGACGCTCGGCTGTTTGTATTCCTTGAGCCGTGGCAACACCTCCTTGGCGAACAGGCTGATGTTGTCGACGGTCTCGTCATGGGAGAGCGAGCCGGCGTGGCCCATCATCAGCAGATTGCCCATACCGCCGCAGTGCGCGCAAAAATCAACGATCTGATCGTAGACCTGATCCGGCGTACCACAGAACATGATCGCCGCGTCGATCAGCTCCTGCACAGAGGCGGTGCGCATGTCGATGGGACGGCCGGCCTTGGTCATGCTGCGACCGGGAGCCTTCCCGGCGAGCAGGCGCGCGTTATCCTCGATCGACAGGTAGCCCGGCGGATTGCGGAACGCCGGCGACACGATCGCGCTCGAGCGGAGGTAGGAGGCAATATATTCCGCGCGCTCGCGCGCCTTGCGTTCGTTCGACCCGACGGCGACGAGGCCCAGATAACCAAACCGGTCGGGAGGCGGCGCAGCTCGGTGCGTCGCCACGTAACCCTGGCGATAAACGTCATAGAGCGGCCGCGTGTTGTAGCCGAATCCGAGCACGGCCATGACGTAGCCCTTCTCGCCGAGCACACGCGCGTTGTTGCGGCTCGCGGTGGTGCTCCACACCGGCGGATGCGGCGTCTGATAGGGACGCGGCCAGATGTTCACATAGCGGTAGTGGAAGTTCTCGCTCTCCCAATTGAACGGCGCGTCGTGGGAGGTCATCGCCTTGATGATAAAATCATGCGCCTCCCAGAAACGGTCCATCACGCCGACGGCATTCTGGTTGGAGCAGGCGAACTCATAAGGCACGCCCTTGACGAAGCCCATGTCGAGCCGGCCGCGCGAAATCACGTCGACCGTGGCGAGTTCCTCGGCGACGCGCAGCGGATCGGTGCGGTGGCCGAGCGGATAGCCAAGCACCAGGATGCGCGCGCGTTTAGTGATGCGCGCCAGCACCGACAAGCCGACAATGCAGGTCGAGGACATGCAGGTCGCTGTCTGATGGTGCTCGTTGACCATCACGTCGAGGCCAAGCTCATCGGCCAGCATCCACTCATCATAGTAGCGGTGGAACAAATCGGCCGCGATCTCGGGATCGAGCCGCCGGTTCGGCAGCGTTACACGTAGCGTGCCCTGGTGGTCATTCCAGGCGTCCGGATAGGGCTGCTCGGTGAAGTAATAAACTCGCATATCGCCTCCTCGCGGATGCCTTCAGATAAAATCCAGAACCTTCCCGGCAAATGCCTCCGGTTGCTCGATATGCGGCAGATGACCGGCATCATCGATCAACTCGAAGCGCGCGCCCGGCACGGCAGCGCAATAGCGCCGGCCGTAATCCGCCGATACGATCCGATCCTGCGCGCCCCAGAGAAACAGTGTTGGAACGCCGATACGATGCAGGCGATGGCGAAGTTTGGGATCGTGCATGTAGGGCGACCAGGCAAACCGCGCGAGCTGCTCGCGATTGCGCGCCGTCGCCAGAAGATCGGACTCCGCCATGGATTTGTAGTCCTTTGCGCCGATGCTCGGTTTCGCAAACGCCGCTGCATTGAACTCATCCTCGGTCATGGCAAAGATGTCGGCGATATCGCGCGTTTCGCGATCGCCGACCTTGATGCCAACGGCGTCTGCCATGACGAGATGTGACAGGCGCGTCGTACACTTGACCGCGATTTCCGCTGCGACCCAAGCCCCGAACGATACGCCGACCAGGATCACCGCGTTGAGATCGAGCGCATCCAAGACGTCGAGATAGAAATAGGAGAGATCATCCACCGTCGTCATCCACGGCGGCCGCTCGGAGGCGCCGAAACCGGGATGCGATCGGGACGATCACGCGCAGGCGTTCGGCCAAGCGGTTCAGTGCGGCGGTGCCCGGGTCGATCCCGATCCCCGCATTCAGGAACAGCATGGGGCGGCCACCGCCCAGCTCCAGCATCTCAACGCGCGTGCCCCGCACGCTCACCTGCATCACATGACCGGCCAATTCGGGGCTCCTTTTGGGGGGTTCTCGGGAGTGGTTACAGACGCTGCGCTCGTGATTGCGGAAGGACACCATCAGCCCGCGATTCATTGCGCCGGCTTAAGACCCAGGGACTTGGCAATGGACGCGAGCGTCGCGCGCTGCTCGTCGATCGCGGCGGCGAATTCCGCTGGGCCGGCGAGTTGCATGATCTGCCCGATGGAGGCGAGCCGCTCAGGAATCACGGGATCCGCGGCGGCCGCAAGGACGTCGTCCGCAATACGCTGGCGAAGTTCGTCCGACATGCCGCGCGGACCGAACAGTCCATTCATGCCCTCCAAGGTCAGGGCCGGATAACCGGCTTCGATCGCAGTCGGCACTTGCGGCATCGCCGGCGCACGCGTGCGGCTGTTGACAGCGAGGACCCGCACGCGGCCAGTCTGCGTGAACGGCAGCACCACGGCGAGCGACGTCATCAGCACCTGGATGCGCCCCTCAGCGAGATCATTCGGCGCCTGCAGGATGTCGCGATAGGGAATTCGCGCCATCTCGACGCCCGAGCTCACGAGAAAACCGGACAGCAGGAAATCGCTCAGGCCCTGCGCGGCAGCGACGTTGAGCTTGCCGGGACGCGCCCGCGCCAACGCGGCAAGCTCGGCCAGCGTGCGCGCCTCCAAGCTATCCGTCACGGAGATCGCGAGCACCACGGCCGCCACGCTCGCGATCGGCAACAGATCAAGCCGCGCATCGTAGGGCAGCTTCTCGTGCTCATAGGGATGAACGGTGAAGGTTCCGGCGGATGCGAACAACAGCGTATGATCGTCATTGGCACCCACAAACGCGCCGATGGCCACGAGCCCGTCGCCACCGGGACGGTTGTCGACCACGACCGACCTGCCCCAGCGGGCCGCGAGCCGATCAGCAAACAGCCGCGCGTCGATATCGGTCGCACTCCCGGCTCCAAACGGCACGATGAATTTGACGGTGCGCTGCGGCCACGGCTGCCCTGGAGCCTCGGCGCGCGAGGGCGTCGTCGCCGCAACAAGCCCAGCCAGCAGAGCGAACGCGGACAGCATCCGGCCAAAGACATTGTTCATGATCGTCTTGCTCATAATCGCGCGCTTGCCAGGCGTGCGCCCTCGACCAGCGAAGCGAGCTTGGCCCAGGCCGTGTCGGGATGGACCTCATCGCCCGCCGCGGAGGTCGCAAATCCGCAATCATTGCCGCCGATCACGTTGTGCTTGCCGACCACCCGGGCGAACCGTTCGATCCGCTGCGCCACCAACTCGGGATGCTCGACCTGATACACACAATGTGACACCACGCCCGGGATCAGGATTTTGCCCGGCGGCAACTTCACGGCTTCCCAGACCTGCCATTCGTGCTCATGGCGCGGGTTCGAGGCTTCGATCGAATAGGCCTGGGCGTGGATCTTGAGCATGAGATCGACGTAATGCTTCAGTTCGAGATCGTGCACGCGCGGCCCGACGTTGACGCTGTAGCATGTATGAAACCGCACACGGTCTTCGGGAATGCCACGCAACGCGTGGTTCAGGATTTCGACCCGCAGCGCGATGAATTTTCGGCATTCGGCGATGCTGAGCGCGGGATCCCGATTGTAGTGGGTGATCAAACGTGGGTCGTCGATCTGCAGCAGAAAACCCGCATCGACGATGGCGCGATATTCCTCGTTCATGGCATCGGCGAGGGCGGCCAGATATTCTTCCTCCGATTTGTAGTATTGATTCTGAAAATACATTTCGAGATTGGTCGGAGAGATCGCGGTGATGAACGCTTCTTTGACTGCGGTACCTACCAGCGCGGCTTTCAGGTTCTCGATATCCGCGCGCACTTCGTCTTGCCCGATATATTTGACAGGTCCGGTGCACAGCAGCGCCGTCATGCCGCGCGGCCGGCCACTGGCTGCCGTGCGGGCCGCGAACATGACGCGCATGTCTTCGTAGACGTCTGGGAAAGCCAGCGAATCGCGGGTTGCGCCGACAGCATGCGCCTGCGGCTTGGTGGTTCGCTCGAGGCCGCCGAAGCGAGCGCGCGCATACATGGCGAAGCTCGACTTGCTGTGCTCCCCATCATCGACAACATCGATGCCGAGATCGATTTGCCGTCGCACCACGTCGCGCACGGACGTGCGCACGCGATCTGCAAGCGCGGTCCGATCATAAGGATCGCCGGCGTCCTTGGCGTGCAACGGGGCCAACAAATCGCGCGGCCGCGGCAGGCTGCCCGAATGGGTCGTGAGAATCCTCTCCGCGCTGCGCAGCATTGTCCGGTCCTCCCCATTTTGGCGTCTTGCGAGTTTAGAAGCTTATCGTAGCATGCGGCCAACAAGGCGGCCTGCCTCGTGCCGCCCACGAAGGGAGATGTGCCATGCCCGCAGCGCAGACAGCGTGTCTTTCGACCAACGGCCCCAATGTCTGTCGGTGCGCGGACAAGCCGACCCGATTGCTGGTCGCGACCACCAACGGCATCAGCGTGCTCGAACGCGGGACAGCCGGCGCCGATTGGCATGTGTCCGGGTTATGGCTGCCCGGCAAGCACATCAGTGCTCTGCTGATCGAGCCCGTGAACGGCGGCTACTTTGCCGGCGTGCACCATGGCGGCCTGTTCTACAGCCCCGACGAAGGTGGATCCTGGGAGCGGCGGAGCAACGGGCTCACGATCGAGCACGTCTACTCGCTTGGGAGCGTGGCTGGCCGCGCGGGTGTCACCATTTATGCCGGCACTGAGCCGGTATCGCTGTTTCGCAGCCAGGACTACGGCAAGACATGGAACGAACTGCCCGCGATCGGCAAGGTGCCCGGCCATGACAAATGGACGTTTCCGCCTCCGCCGCACATCGCGCACACCAAGAGCTTCACCTTCGATCCGCGCGATCCCGACGTGTTCTACGCGACCATCGAGCAGGGTGCGCTGCTGAAGACCAGCGATGGCGGGGTGAACTGGCGCGAGCTCGGCAGTTTCTATCGGCCGGACGACGTCTGGTACAAGGACATCCATCGCCTGGTGTTCCGGCCATCCAACCCGGATGAGCTCTTCATGGCGACCGGCATGGGGCTCTATCACAGCCGCGATGCGGGCGAGACCTGGGAGCGGCGAACCGGGCTGGATTTCGATATCGGCTATCCCGACCAGCTGATCCTCGATCCACACGACGACGGCGTCATGCTGATGTCCGGTGCACGGCACGATCCGAGCACCTGGCGCCAGTCGCACCAGGCGCAGGGGACGGTCCTCCGCACGCGCGATGGCGGGCGCACCTGGGAGCCGGCCAATCACGGCTTGCCCAAGGATGCGCGCGCCAACATCGAGGCGCTCAATGCCGTGGTTTATCCCGGAGGCTATTCGCTGTTCGCCGGCAACACCGACGGCGAGGTGTTCTGCAGCGAGAATGGCGGCGACAGCTGGACGCACATCGCCGGCGGACTGACCCCGATCTCCAAGGGCGGCCATTTCCGCAATCTGCAGGTCGCAACCGCGTAAAGCTCGCGCAATTACTCCGCCGGCACTGGACTCGGCGCAGCCGGTGCCGCGGCGCCCTGATTGCGCCGTTCGGTTTCGCGCTTGAGCAGCCACAGCACGCCTGAACCGAGCAGCACGGGCAGGCCCATCACGTAGCAGATCTCGCCGGCGCTCCAGCCGCTTTGCAGCAGCACGCCGCCGAGCATCGGACCGACCATCGCGCCGACGCGCCCGCCGACCCCATAGGCCCAGCCCACGCCCGTCGAGCGCAGCGACACCGGATAGGACGTGGCCGCCAACGCCATCAGGCCGGAATTGCTGCCACCGACGAAGAAGCCGACGACGGCGATCAAGAACGCAACGATCAGGTAGGACTGCGTGACCAGCGCGCCGAGAACCCAGACCGCAAGCGCGATGACGATGAACGCCCACGGCAGCACCCGGAAATAGCCGGTTTTGTCGATCAGCCGGCCGATGATCAACGTCGCCAGCATGCTGCCGACGTTCCAGGCGACCAACGTTCCGCTCGCCTGTTGCTGCGTTGCGCCGAGCTTGGTGAGCAAGGTCGGTGCCCAGGAGACAAAGAAGATCATGATGAAAAAGCTCAGGAAGAACACCGCCCATAACAGCAGCGTGGATAAGGCTCGTCCGTCGGTGAAGAGCCGCGCGACCGGCACGCCGGGAGCTTTTTCCTCGCTGGAGTAGAATTGGGCATCAGGCTGATTGCCGAGTTCGGGAGCGATTCTAACAGCGATGCGGCGCATTTGCGCCTGATCGGTGCCACGCTCACTCAAGTAGGACAGCGACTCCGGCAACAGCATGTAAGCGAGTGCGGCGACGATGAGCGGCACGATCCCGCCGACCATGAACAGGATGGTCCAGCCATATTGCGGGATCAGCCAGATGCCGGTGAAGCCGCTCAACATGCCGCCGAGCGGCAGCGCGAGCCAGATCCCGGTCGTGACGGTTGCGCGCATGCGCTGGGGCGCATACTCGCAACCGAACGCGAGTGCGCTCGGCACCGCGCCGCCCAATCCGACCCCCGATAGAGCGCGGTAGATCGCGATTTCGGTGAATGTCGTCGAATAGGCGATCAGCAGCGAGAAAAATCCGAAGATCAGCGTCGCCGCAATCAGCATATGCTTGCGGCCGACCCGATCCGCCAAAGGCCCGAGCACAATCGCGCCGGCGATGACCCCGAGTGCCTGCAGGGTGAAAATCCACCCGATCGCGACTGGCTGCAACTTCAAAGTCGCCAGCATCCCGGGCACGGCCGCGCCAATCATGATCGAGTCGAAGCCATCCAGCGTCGCGATGGCAAAACACATCAAAAAAATGCAGACTTGGTAGGCGCCAAACGGATGCTCATCAATCAGTTGCTTGGTATCGATGCGCGCGGCGGGCATGTTGCTCTCTCCCCATAGAAGCCAGCGACACTTTTTGCTGATTGTCGCCGCTGTGGCGGCGCGCTTGGCTTGTGCGATCGTGCCAGGATGGAGAAGATGCTGTTCCTGTGCAACACGACAGCAATCCTGACCAATAATGGTGCACCCCGAAAATGTTCGTCGCCACCAAATCCATCGCGCTTGCCACCACCATTACCGGCTCGCTGCCGCGGCCGCAGTGGTTCACGCAGAACCTGCAGGGGCGGCCATTCCTGACGGCCTTCAACGGTGATGCGGTCTATCGCGAGCAATACAGTGATGCGGTCGCGGCACTGATCTCGGACCAGACCCGCGCCGGGCTCGACATCGTCAGCGACGGCGAGATGCGTTTCGATCTCGATGTCGGAGGGCGTTCCTGGTTTGGCTACGCGTTCGACCGCATGGACGGGCTCGCCCCAGGGGAGCCCGGCGCGACACGCCCCATAGGCTCGCTTCGCCGCGGTTTCGCGCAGCGCGCCGGTACCGCGGGCGATATCATGAGCGAGTTCATCGACACGCTACGCCCGCCGCGCGTGGTCGGGGCCAGTCGGGCCGGGCAGTCTGCAATACGACGCGATCTGGAAGGTGGCGCAACGTCTGACCGCGCGCCCCGTGAAAATGGGAAGCTGCTGCGCCCAGATGCTCGACCGGCAGGTTGCCGGTCGGCTTCTACAAGGATCGGCGCGACCAGCTCTTCGCGTTCTCGCGCGCGCTCAATCAGGAATATCAGCGATTGGCCGACGCGGGATGCGCCGTCATTCAGATCGAAGAGCCCTGCCTGCATGGAAGTGGCGGTGTCGAGGGCGAGATATCGTTCAAGGACTACGTGACGGCGTTCAATGTCGAGGTCGCCGGCCTGCGCCAGAAGACCGAGGTTTGGTGCCATACATGCTGGGGCAATCCGTTTGCCCAGCGTCTGGCGCAGGAACCGTCCTACAAACCGGCGCTGCCCTATCTGGATCAGCTCGATGTGGACGTGATCACCATCGAGGCTGCCGAGAACGATGGTGCGGAGATTGCCGAGGTCGCGGCCGCGCTCAGTGCGGACAAGAAGATATGCATCGGGGTTGTGAGCCACCGTTCGCTGCAGGTTGAACTGGCAGAGAACATCGCGGCGCTGATCCGCAAAGCGCTGCAGTCAGTCCCGCCGGAGCGCCTGGTGCTGAGCTCGGATTGCGGCTTCGGCCGGCAGGGCATGAGCCGCACGCATGCGCTCTACAAGATGATCGCGATGGTGCGCGGCGCCAACATGGTGCGGCGTGAGCTCGGATTGCCGGAAAGCGAAGATCGCGGCTGCCGATCCGCGTTTCCGGGTCCAATGAAAAAGCGGAGCCGCGAACTTCGAATCGCGGATCTCTGTTCTCATGGCGCTGAAGTCCATCATCGACGGACCTACACGACCGATCGCTAGAAGCTCGCCGCCGTTTGCGACGAGCTTCGGGACCGACTCGCTGGCGCTCTCGATGAACGCAAGCAGCGCCTCATCCATCGCCAGCGCCACCGAGCGCAGTTTTTGACTGCGTGGCTTCGCGTCCGGTGCGCCCGGTCGCGTAGAGCGAAATGAACCCATCCTTCTGCGGCAGGACGGCATCGAGCACTGCGATCCTGTTCATCTCCAGAACCGAACGCGCCTGCTGCGCCTGCTTCTTCGAACCGCCTGTTCGGCAAAACACGATCGCGACGCGCGCCGACGGCACGCCCGCATTGCGCAGCGATTCGATGACGCGCAATGTCGGCGCCACGTCGTCAAAGGAAAAACTGGAAGGCAGAAAAACGACGTCGGCCGAGGTTGCGAGATCCAAGCTGAGCTCGTCGTGCTGCCCGCGTGTGTCGATCACGATGTCCTGATAATCAAACTCCACGCGTCCGAGCTTTTTCTCCTTGGAGAAAGCCGCGACATCGACCTTCGGCTCCAGCGCACGCGCGACGACGCTGTGCCTGCCAGCGCATGCAGGTGCGCTGATCGACATCGAAATCAGCGAGCAGCACGCGGCGGCCCGCATAGGCGAGCGCCACGGCTGTGGAGCGCGCAAGCGTCGATTTTCCGACACCGCCTTTTTGTGAGGTGAACAGAATTCGACGGGGCATTGGTATCAGGTTATCTCCGTTCGATGATGCGACACACGCGACGCTTCCGTGCGTCAGCTTTTTAGCTGACAAATGTCAACTTTTAATACACAATTATGTCATAGTAGAACGATTCGGCGAAGATGGAGAGCGTGTCATTGGCCGATGATCGATGGATGATCCGCGGCGTCGATCCCGCCACACGCAGAGCGGTGAAAGCGGCGGCGAAGGCCGAGGGAATGAGCGTCGGCCGCTGGGTGCGGCGCGCGCTTTCGGCGGCGCTCGATGCGGCTGCCGCTAGCCCTTCCACCGCCGATACCATGGACGAGCGCCTGCGGCTGATCGAGGCGCGCCTCGACGTGGTGGAGAAATCGCACCGCACGCTGCATCACCGAGTGCTGGCGTCGGACTACCGGCTGACGCCGACACGGTACCAAGATCGGATACGTACGGATGGACGGATACGAAGAAGTCGAGCTCAAGCTAAGGATTGACCCGGACAGCGTCGCCAAGATCCGCCAGTCGGACTGGTGGCGTCAGCTTGGCAGCGGCACCCGCAAGCGTCTGCACAGTGTCTATTTCGATACCCCGGATCGGCGGCTGCGGCGGCTCGACATCAGCTTGCGCACGCGCACCGACGGGCGCGACACCATTCAGACCGTCAAGATGGCGAACCGCAAGTCCGGACCGATCGCGCGGCGCGAATGGGAAACGCTCGTTCCCGACGCCATCCCGGACCCGTCGTTGGTCATCGACCCAATGTTGCCGCAGGAATTCCGCCAGCTCACAGCGCCCGACCTGCGACCTCTGTTCGACGTCGACGTCAAGCGCGACACGCGGCGCTTGGAGGCCGATGCGGCGCAAATCGAATTGTCGCTCGACGAGGGCGCGGTCACGTCGGGCGAAGACCGCCAGGATGTGCGCGAGGTCGAGCTTGAACTGGTGTCCGGCAGCCTCGAGCAGCTGTTCGCGGAAGCACGCAGGCTGAGCGATATCGCGGCCGGCCGCCTGCATGCGCGCTCGAAGTCTGATGTCGGTTACGCGCTGGTGCACGGCACGCGCAAGCACTGGTCGCGAGCCCCCGCGCTCGAACTCGACATCAACATGACGGCGGGCGACGCCCTCAGGGCGATTGCCCGCAATTGTTTCGAACACCTGACCGCCAACGATGACTGCGCGCGCCTCAACCTCGACCCGGAGGGCGTACACCAGTGCCGGGTTGCGCTGCGCCGGCTGCGCTCGTTGTTCAAGATCTACGAGCCCGTGCTGCGACACAGGCGCATCGAGGCGCTCGATGCCGACGTCCGTTGGCTCGGGAGCGTGCTCGGCTCCGCGCGCGATCTCGACGTGCTGCAAACCGACTTGCTAGAGCCAGCGATCAGCGCGCTCGGCGACAGCGAAGAACTCGCGCCCCTGATGTCCGGACTCGAGCACAACAGAACGAGTGCCTATTCGGCGGTCAACGAGGCGCTCTCGTCGAGCCGTTACCGCCACTTCCTGGTCGATCTGTGCGCGTTCGGCTACGGATCATACGACGACCTGGCCAAGTCGAAACTGGGGCCCGACGCCCTCGAACAGCCGGTCACACAATTCGCGGCCGCAGCACTGGCCAAATCTCACCGCCGGCTGTTGAAGCGCGGGCGCGACTTCGAGACGTTGTCACAGGACGATCGTCACAGCGTGCGGATCGCGCTCAAAAAATTGCGCTATGCGCTCGATTTCTTCGGCGGGGTGTTCGACGCCGAGCGGCGCGCGAAGTTTTTCAAAAAACTGGCGCGGCTGCAGGAGGATCTGGGCAGCATGAACGACGTGGCGGTCGCCGAATCGAGGCTTGCGCGCCTAGTCGGCATCTCGGCCGACGGTGCATCCGACATGGTGGCCGCATCGGCGCTGTCGAACAAGCTGACCTTCGCGGCGGGCTGTGTTCTCGGGTGGCACCGCCGCCGCGCCGCCGAGATCGACGAGCGCCTCGTCAAGCACTGGCACTCGTTCGCGCGAACCAAGCCGTTCTGGCAATCCGAGCTTGCGGCCGAATAGCCCTCCCCTCTTGCGGCATGTTCGCAGTAGACTTGAACGTCTGCGAATAACATAACCCGTAAAGACAAACGGCCGCCGCACCATGGGAGGACTTCATGCTGACTCGCCGCACCCTGCTGCGATCGACCGCCGCGCTGACTGCGAGCATGGCGCCACTCACCACTCGCGCCGGCACGGATACGGAGAACTACCCCATCGGCCCGATCAAAGCGATCTGCCCGTTTGCCCCCGGCTCTGGCGCCGACACCAAGGTGAGGTTCTATTCCAACAAGCTCGCGCAGATCACCGGCAAGCCCGTCATCGTCGAGAACAAGCCTGGAGCGCTCGGCAACATCGCGACTGAAGCGGTCGCGCGCGCCAAACCCGACGGCTACACGATCTACATCGCGCCGGGGAGCTCGACGCTCGCGTCCGCGCCCAGTCTGTTCAAGAAGCTCGGCTACGACCCGATCAACGATTTCGAGCACATCACCACGCTCAGCGCCTCGGCCTTTGCGCTCGTCGTGCCGGGCACAAGTCCGTTCAAGTCAGTTGCGGAGCTCACCGCCTATCTCAAGGACAAGGGCGATGCAGCTTCCTACGGATCGATCGCGCCGCCCAGCCTGGTGGCTGCCGAGATCTACAAACAGGCGTTCGGGCTGAAAACCGTCGAAGTCAAATACAAGGAGCAAGGCCCGCTGCTCAACGACCTCTACAGCGGTCAGCTCGCGTTCTTCTTCAGCGATCTCACCACGATCAAAGGTCAGTTGCAGGAGGGACGCATCCGTCCGCTGGCGGTGACGTCGGCCAAGCGTCTGAGGTCGGCGCCGGACATCCCGGGCGCCGAGGAGGTCGGGATTACCGGGATGGACGTGATCACCTGGTGGTCGGTGCACGTGCCGGCCAAAACCCCCAAGCCGATCTGCGACAAGCTCGAAGCCTGGTTCAACACCATCGCGGTCGAGCCCGACGTGGTCGCCTTCAATGCCGCAGTCGCCTCCGACGTTCTGCCCGGCAACTCACAATTCCTGAAGGAGTTGTTGTTGAAGCAGACCGCCGCCTGGCACGACTATGCGCGCTTGGCGCATCTCGAACCGGAGTAAGCCGCTCCGGGGAACTCCATGCCGGCGACATGGAGTTCCAGCCGGAAACGGGTTGGCAGTCGGATCAGAGCCGGTAGGTGATGCCGCCACCGATCAGCCAGGGATTGATGTGCGCATTGCCGTTGATCGGCAGCCCCGCCGTGTCGGTCGCCGTGAAGTTCGGCTGCAGGTAGAGCCATTTGGCGTCGAAATTCAGCCCCCAATGGCGATCGATCATGTAATCGAAGCCCGCCTGGAACGCGGCGCCGAAAGCGTTGTGAACGCTCAGCCCGGTGATCGCCGGCAGTGCGCCGAGCGCCGTGTTGCCCGCGGACTGATTGAAGAAGACGGTGTAGTTCACGCCGGCGCCGACATAGGGCTGGAAGGCGCCGAAATTGGTGAAGTGGTATTGCAGCGTCGCAGTTGGCGGCAGCAGCCAGGTTTTGCCGATATCGAGGTTCGCGAGCGTCCCCGTGCCGGTGATCTTGTGCGGCGTCACGCCCAGGACCACCTCGACCGACCAATTGGGGTTGAGGAAGTAGCTGATATCGAGCTCAGGCACGACAGAGTTATCGATCTTGATCCCGGAGTTCGGTGATGACAGCGCCGGGGCGCCCACCACATTGATCGTGCTGCTGCCGGCATCGGGCAACACGGCGAGCGCACGCAAGCGCAGCTGCCATGGGCTCCAGGGATCGACGGCTGGCGCCGGCGGCGCCTTGTAGACCATCGCGTTCATATCTGCCGCGTATGCAGATGACGCAATCGCTTGCAGTGTCGTTGCCGCAACAAACGACATCAGTGTCAGTTTTACTCTGTTCATGGAAGTCCCCCGTGTTTGCGCAAGCAACCACCGTGATTGCCCACCCCGACGACGGAAATAGCACATTTAATTTGCTGCTCGGTGCGTCAAGAGCTGCGAACAAACTGTTTGTTCGTGTTTGTCACCCGCTGTCCACAAAACGTGAAAAGATAATATCTTTTACGGCACCGCATGAGCACCGCCGATTTGACGTTCCTGCGCCCTACTGCCTGCGCGCTCGAAGCAGGTCGATCGAGACCCTGTCACCACATGACATCGGTCACGTAGTGGACAAGCACGAGCGGCCACAGGACGCCCGCTCGCAGGTAAAAGGTCATCGCCACGACCCCGAACAAAGCAGCGGATGTGATCGTGCCCAGCCCCCTGGACCAGTGATAACTGCCGAACAACAGCGCCGATGCGATCACCATCGTGGTCCGGCCGCTCAGTGTTTTGCTCAAGACCGCACGTGCGCAGCGCCGGAACACCACCTCCTCCTGGTAGGCAACCAACGCAATGCCGAACGTGACATCCACGGCATACAGCCAACCCCGAGGATTGGAAGGCGTCGTCAGCCGTGTCCCGGGGATTGCCGCATCGATGATCGAGGTAATTGATCGACCGATGATCAGTTCGAACGCGAGCAGGCATGCGACCCAGATCGCAAGCTCGAGCCATCTCACCGTCCGTGCCTCACGCGCAAACGCGATAATCCGAGCGGCCGGAATCACAGCGAGAACGACGAGCGTCCCAAGTCGACCGGCATAATCCCAGGCGAGCCACGCCAGAGGATCCGTTTGGCCCATGCGCACGATCTGCGAAGCGACCGCCGGCGCAAGAGCCAATAAGAACCACGTCCAGTTGGACTGAACCGACATTGGCAGGCGTTGCTGGTGCATGTGCGGCAGGAGCCGGACCAAGTCATTCTAGCACGCTCAGCGGCAACGGCCTGATCTGCGGACGCGCGTTGGCGCGGTTCAAAATCGAACCAACACCTCTGTATAATTGCGGCGGGAGAGCCTTTTTGAGACTATCGCTTTGCCCGTTAGCGCCAGGAACCCCCCACCCTCCACTTCTGGCGCCCCCTGTTTCTTAAGCCCCGCCGCGACCCTCGGCGGGGCTTTTGAATTTCTGCGCCTCGGGGCTTTGTCGCGAGCTACACTGGCGCGAATGGCCCACCGTCATCTCCTGAAAGCCGCCCTCGCCATCGTGCTGCTGATCGGCCTCGCCGGAGCGCTCCCTGCGGCGGCGCGCCCGCTCGCGGCCATTACGGCGGAGGGAATGCTGCGCGTCGGCATGACGGGCGATTACGCTCCGTTTTCAGTGCGCAGCGCGGATGGCCGGATCGTCGGCGCGGACGTGACGATGGCCGAAAGCCTCGCCAAGGCGCTTGGGGTTGCACTCGTCGTCGTCCCAACGACCTGGAAGACGCTTGCCGCCGACCTTGCCGCAGACCGCTATGACGTCGTCATGGGCGGGGTGAGCATCACGCCCGACCGCGCCGCCATAGGCGATTTCTCTCATCCGGTATTGCACGACGGCAAGCGCCCGATCGCGCGCTGCGCGGAGAAGGACCGGTACACCTCGCTTCCGGCAATCGATCGCAGCGATGTACGGGTCGTCGTCAACCCCGGCGGCACCAACGAACGCTTCGCCAAAGCGAACCTCGGTCACGCAAGGATCATCGAGCACCCCGACAACCGCAGCATCTTTGACGAGATTGCCGCCGGCCATGCGGATGTCATGGTGACCGACGGCGCCGAGGTCGACTATCAGGCGCGCCGCCATCCGGGCGTGCTGTGCCCAGCGCCGGTTACGGACTCGTTCGACCACTTCGACAAAGCCTATTGGATGACGCGCGACCCGGCGCTCAAAGCCGCGGTCGACGGCTGGCTCGACAAGGCCCTTGCGGCGGGTGACTACGCGCGTGCCTTGGAGGCCGCCGGCACAAGCGAGCCTTGATTTTCCACCAACGTATAGATTGGCGGGCGGGGCGCGTTGAGAGATACTCGAGCCCTGTCCCGACCGTTCGACACGGATGTCCCAAGCATCAGGGGTCGGGCATCCAAAAGGTCCGTCACGCGTGACGGGCCTTTTCTTTTGGCTCGACCGGGATACCGGTTCGGAGAAAGCGCTCTGGACGG
This sequence comes from uncultured Alphaproteobacteria bacterium, assembly GCA_963760435.1. Taxonomy (GTDB): domain Bacteria; phylum Pseudomonadota; class Alphaproteobacteria; order Rhizobiales; family Xanthobacteraceae; genus JAFAXD01. The sequence continues at coordinate 161,211 of CAVXDE010000033.1, read as the reverse complement.
CGGTTTGCACAGAAAAGTCCGGATCGGAACAATTCAGCCACAAGCAAAGCAATCGCCAGCAAGTTTCACCGGCGTGCTCCCGGCATAACACGCTCAATCGGCCGACTGGAGCAAGTCCGTCATGAGCGTTCAACCATCTGTGCAGGATGCGATGCTGGGAGCGGTTCCCCAGCTGCGCGCTTTCGCCATGAAACTATGCCGAAACGTCGATCAAGCCGACGATCTGGTGCAAGAAACGATCGCGCGCGGTTGCAAGAATATCGCGCTGTTCGAACCCGGAACCAATATGGTCGCGTGGCTCACAACCATTCTTCGCAATCATTTTCTCTCGGAATGCCGGCGCGCCAGGTATCGATTATCTGATCCGATCGAGGACCACGTAGAGACGCTGAGCATTCCGGCCGCTCAGTTCGCATCGGCCGAGTCACACGAACTGCGCGCTGCGCTACACGAACTTCCCGAACCGGAACGCGTCGCGCTGGTGATGGTCCTGGGGGCCGGATATGAGTATGACGAAGTGGCCCGGGCACTCGGTTGTCCGACCGGTACAGTCAAAAGCAGGGTCAGCCGCGCCCGCAGGAAGATCTTGTGCCACCTCTCGGGTGAACATCGCTCGGAGCAACCGGGCGCGCGCTCGCCCCTGCATTAATTAGAGCCCGTCCGACTCACAGCGGTTGGCCAAGTGCTTTCACAACCAGGCGAGACATCCGCTGCGGTTCGCGTTCGCCGCGGCTTGCCAATCGAATGATTTCCTTGGCGATGATCTCCGCCATAGGATCAGATTTATCGCTGATATTGAGCAATTCGCAGGTGCGGTCGTGCGCAAACTGCATGAGCTCAACCGTCTGCGGATCGAAAGCTGCGCTTGCGGACATGTTGCGCTCGTCACCCTGCGACATTGCCATAGAGCTGGCGATAGCTCACGGCCGAATGCTCCCAACCAAAGTTGCGCGCCATGGCGCGCGTGCGCATCTGGTAAAGCCGGCGCTTCGACGAATATGTCGAAAACGCGCGGCATAGCGCACCAAACAGGCTGCCGATCGACGGCTCGGCGAACAGGAAACCGGTCTGGCCGTCGTCGATGGTCTCCGCCAGCCCACCGGTTTTGTGGCCGATCGGCAGCGTGCCCACGCGCTGCGCGCACATCTGGCTCAAGCCGCACGGCTCGAAGCGCGACGGCATCAGCATGAAGTCGCTGCCGGCGAGAATTCTGCGGGATTCGGCTTCGTCGAAGCCGATCTTGACCGCAACAGACTTTCTGTGCCGCTGCGCCAAAGTCTGGGTCGCTGCCTCGAACTGCCTTTCGCCCGTGCCCATGATGACGATCTGACCGCCAGCGGAAACGATCGAGTCGGCGACCGACAGAACGAGATCAATGCCCTTTTGGTGCACCAGGCGCGCGACCAGACTGAACAGTGGTCCACGTGACGCGGCGAGACCGAAGTCTCGCCGTATGCTTTCCGCGTTGGCGTGCTTTCCTTTCCAATCACCCGATTCGAATTGCTTGGCAAGGTGCGTGCAGGTCCGCGGGTCCCAGTTCTCATCGATCCCGTTGAGAATCCCAGTCAGGCGGGTCTCTTTCGCGCGCTTGCGTAGCAAGCCATCGAGACCGTGCCCCGCCGCTGGCTCCAGAATCTCCCGCGCATACGTTTCACTCACGGTGGTGATCTGGTTCGCGTAGACGATGCCCGCTTTCATGAACGAGACCTGGTTGTAGAACTCGATCCCGTCGATCTGATAGGCGCTGTCCGGCGCGCCAATCCGGCCGAGGCTGTCGCGAGAAAAGTTGCCCTGATACGCCAAATTGTGAATGGTGAGGATGCTGGGCGTGCCCTGTCCGCGCCAAGCGACGTACGCCGGAGCGAGGGCCGCCGGCCAGTCATTCACATGCAGGACGTCGGCCGCCCAGTCGCGGTCAATCTGGCCGCCCGCCAGTTCGGCAGCCGCCAGACTGAGCCGCGCAAACCGCAGATCGTTGTCCTGCCAATCCCGCTTCTCAGCGTCACCGTACGGCGTGCCGTCGCGGTCATACAGCTCCGGACAGAGCACGACATAGACGGCGAGCCCGTCGGGCGTCTCCAGTCTGCCGATGTCGCACGCCGGCAGCGCCGCAAACGCCTCACAGCGGCCGACGATCTGCAGGGTGCCGCAACGGGCGAGGAGCTGCCTGTAACCGGGAACAAGCACGCGCACATCGCACGACGGCAACAGCGCTCGTGGCAGCGCGGCCGAGACGTCGCCGAGACCTCCGACCTTGACGAAGTCGCCGAGCTCCGGCGTCACAAACAGAACGCGACTACGCGACGGGCCTGTACGAAGGACGAGCGAGGCAGTTCGACGCCCTTCGTCGGAAGCCGACTCATGTGTACTCATTGACGGCTCGGACACGCTGTTGAACCGCACGCGCTGAACTGATCTACCAGGAGACGTACCGGCCCGGATCGGTACCGCTGGATGCCCGGCTCACTAAACTCCGTGACGGCAATTCAGTTCCACTTATTTAACACCCGGTAGCGATTATGGCGCAAAAAAATATTGGCGGCCAGTCATTGCCGGCCGCCAATCGTTCACATGTCGGATAGCTAACGCAAGCGGGATGGCCCGTGCGGGACCACCCCGCATTACGCGACTGGGTTGTTATTCGATGATCTCGATCACACGGCGTGAGCCCGGATCGACCAGCACGGGCGCGTCATTGACATACGCGTACGAGTAAGGGCCAACGCCCTCCACCCCTTCGAAGGCGTAAAATCGCGCGTCCGGCGGAAGAACGGTGCCGACCGCCACGCGACCGGGAACGGCGACCGACGGATATCGGTGTTGGGCCACATAGCCGCGGATGCGCGTGCGCATCTCCGGACTGAGGCTCGTCGATGATCCGACGACCTGGCCCTCGCGGCCCTTGATATTGCCCGACGGCGTGCCCCCCAGTTGCGAGCTGTCGCCCGTTCGCGGCGCCTGCTTAACCTGGTCGCCGACGCCGGCTGGGGAGTTCTGCGGCGCCTGGTTGATGGTTTGCCCAACGGCACTGCCCGCCAACAACGCAGCCGCTGCCGCGGCGATGAAAAATGTCCTCTTCATGGTCACTCCTCGGTTCTCCAGTGGACTGAAGGGCAACAGCGCTCATCGGCAGGTGTTCCACACATGGGAAGAAGTTGGTAAGCCGCTCCGGGTTACAATCATGAACATCCAGCGATGTTTTGTTCTTGCTTTCCATTATCTCACCTACCGGTGATCAACAAATTTATTGTTGTTTGCGATGGAACCGAATATTTGAGAATATGGTTGCGTCCAGCTGGGGCGCGAGCGCACAGGGCCTGATGACAAACGATCTCAAGTTGCAGAAAGATCAATTGGATCAAATCCGCCGCGAGCGCGCGCAGCTCGCCGAACAAATACGCATTAGCCAGCAGACGATCGAGCGTTCTCAGCAACTCATCAGGCAAATGGATGAGATTCTGGCCAAGGCCGAGCAAAACTCGTAGCCCTCGGCGCAAGGTGGTCAGGACGATCGAGGCGCTTCAGGGCTAGCGAAATGCCGGGACCAGGTAGCGGGACAAATGCTGGTCGAGGGCGTACATGCTCGCCGCATCGGCTGGGGCGGCACGAAAACCGATGAAGCCATCCGGCCGAACCAAAACAGCTCCGCCATCGGGGACGCCGGCTTGTGCCGCGTCAAATCGCGCCGCAGCAGCATCATCGATGGACACCAGCCCACCCCAACGCGCGCGAAAATCGTCGAGGCTCGGCGCCTGCCCGAAGACGAGGAGATGGTGACACGTCCCGCGCAAGCGAATCCGGCCGGGGAAACGCTGGCCGGGCGCAGGCGCTCCCGTCGCCGCTCCCGCCTGACCGACGAGAGGGCTTCCCGCATAGGACACATCGAGCATGCAGCGCCGCCGCGTTGCCGCGAGCGCCTGGACGGGATCGGGCGGCGGTAACGTCGGGAGGCCGCGTTCAGCGCACGCGGCGACCAATTCCATTACCAGGCCGTGCACCTCGTCCGATACTTCGAGCACATGCTGATCGGCAATTCCGCGTTCGATCGCATAGCTCGTGAGCAGCGATGGGGATGCGGCGCCGCGCAACACCAGTGCGAGCTTCCAGGCGATATCCGCAGCGTCCAGAAGTGCCGCGTTCAGTCCTTCGCCGCCGAGCGGACTTGAAAGATGCGCTGCATCACCCAGCAGGAAGCGCCTCCCGTCACTCAAGCGCTCCACCAAGCGCATGTGCATCTGGAAATCCGACACCCAGCGTAAATCGTGGACCCCAACGTCGGTGCCGGCGCGGCGATTAAGCAGCGCGCTAAGCTCGGCGACGGTGGGGAGTTCAGACGCAGCGGTGTCATCGCGGTTCACGAAGATCAGCCAGCGTCCGTCTGGCAGCGGTGAAAAGAGTCCAAACCCGGTTGGACCGACGATGATGCGGCCGCATTCAGGGGGGCACGACATCCCGAGCTTCGCGTCGGCGACCAGATAGCGGCCGTCATAGGTCTCGCCGACGAGGTGCTCCTGCATCGCGTGACGCGTCACGCTATGGCCGCCACCCGCGCCAAGCACGTAAGATGCGGTCAGCTCTTCCGTTCGGTCGCCGGCCTTGAGGGTCACCCGCAACCCGGCCGGATCATCCTCGACCGAGATCACTTCCGTGCCGAATTCGATCGCGAGCCCGAGACTCGCCAGATGCTCGCGCAGAATGGTTTCGGTAAGCCATTGCGGCAGGCTGCACTGGAACGGATAGGCTCCCCCAATCTCGCCCAGGTTGGTGGTTGCCAGCTCCCGCAAGCCAGGACCTAGCACGTGCAGGTGCCGGATGTGCACACTGGCTTGCAGGAAAGGATCGATGAGGCCGGCGCGATCAAGCATTTCCAGCACGGCCGGCTGGAGCGCGGTTCCGCGCGCTTGGTGATGCGGTTCGAGCCTGCGTTCGACCACGCGAGGCCTCACGCCATGACGGAGAAGCTCGCAAGCGGCGAACAACCCGGCTGGACCGGTGCCCACGATCAGCACCGTGGCTGCCGTTGCATCAGCTTGACGAAAATCCACCACCCGCTGTCCCCCGCGCATGGATCAACAACCTTGTTTACGCAGTGTAGCCGCCCCGGTACTCCCACCGCAATGTCGGGTGCAGGAACTAGGTCTTGCTGACTGCGTTGTTGGTCTGCTTGGCACGCCAATGAGAGCCGCTCGCGCTCGTGATGTTGGTGTGACGACGGACGAACGAGCCGTGACGATCGACGCCCCAGCCCTGATCAAGCGCATCACGGCATTCTCCCCAATGCGAGGGCGCGTTGGGGCGCGCCTATCACGAATCCTCGGACCCGGACTTGTTACCGGTGCGTCCGATGATGATCCGAGCGGGATTGCGACCTATTCGCAGGCTGGCGCGCAGTTCGGGTTCGCCATCAGCTGGACGCTGCTCTTCACCTATCCGCTGATGGCGGCCATCCAGGAGATCAGCGGACGCATCGGGCGCACGACCGGACGAGGCATCGCCGCAAACTTGAGGCAGCATTACCCGAACTGGATCCTGCAGACGATCGTCGCGTTGTTGTTGACCGCAAACACGATCAACATCGCGGCCGACCTCGGCGCGATGGGCGATGCTTTGTCGCTCATCGTTGGCGGACCCAAAAACCTGTATGTGGCGCTGCTCGCCATCGGCTGCGCCGCGTTGCAAGTTTTTGTTGACTATTCGCGCTATGCGAAGCTGTTGAAGTGGCTGACCATCAGCCTGTTTGCCTATTTCGGAACCCTCCTCGTCGTGCACATCCCCTGGGGCGAGGCGGCGCGTGGTTTTTTCATTCCGAGCTTGAGCGCACAGCCGCACATGTGGACGATGGTCGTTGCCATTCTCGGCACCACCATCAGCCCGTATCTGTTCTTCTGGCAGGCTTCGCAGGAGGTCGAGGACATCGCCGACGTCCCTGCGCGCAAACCGCTCATCAAGGCGCCCGCACAAGGGGCGGATGCGATCGAGCGCATCAAACTCGATACTTATGTCGGCATGGCGCTCTCCAACCTTGTGGCTTTGGCCATCATGTTCACGACCGTCGCGACGCTGCATGCCCATGGCATCACCGACATTGCGACATCACAACAAGCGGCTGAAGCGTTGCGGCCGATTGCCGGCGATTTCGCCTTCGCGGTGTTTGCGCTCGGCGTCATTGGCACCGGACTTCTCGCAGTTCCGGTGTTGGCGGGATCCGCGGCATACGCGCTCGGCGAGTCCCGTCGCTGGCCGGTCGGGCTGGCGCGCCGGCCCAAGCACGCGAAGGCCTTTTATGGCACGATTGTCATTGCGACGCTGGTCGGAACCGGCATCTGCTTTTCTCCGCTCGATCCGATCAACGCTTTATTTTGGAGCGCGGTTCTCAATGGCGTCGTCGCAGCGCCGGTGATGGCGATGATGATGCTGACCGCGTCGAACCGGAAAGTCATGGGCCAATTTGTGGTTACCGGCGCGCTACGCGTCACGGGATGGATCGCGACTGCCGCCATGGCGGTGGCATCGGGCGCGATGCTGGTGACAGCGGTGCTTTGACCCGGGCTTAACGCGTCGCGCCCATGAACTGCGCCACGATCTCGCGTCGGTGTGGCCGGGCTCGATGCTCGATCAGATAGATCGCCTGCCAAGTCCCAAGCATGAGCTTGCCCTGGGCGACTGGGATCTGCAGCGAGCTCGATGTCAGCATGGTGCGGATATGCGCCGGCATATCGTCGGGGCCCTCCGTATCATGGGTCCAGCCGCCATCCTGCGGCGCCAAACGGTCGAGCGCGGTGAGGAGATCATCGAGCACCGACGGATCGGCATTTTCCTGGATGGTCAGCGAGGCCGAGGTGTGGCGCGTAAACAGGGTCACCAATCCCTCTGCGGCGCCGGCATCGTGGATGAATTGTTTGATCTCACGAGTGAGATCGACAAAGCCCTCGCCGGTGGTTTCAACGACAAATATCGTCGTAACGACTGTACCAGCCGGGATGCTGGTCAGCGCGCCGCGCGTGACGGCTCGTGATTGTTGCATCATCTCATCATGCCCGCGTGGCCGGCTTTGTTCCCGTGGTCAACCTCACTCATGCATGATCATGCACGATGGGGCAATGAGCCGGCCAGCTTCCGTCGTTCCGACTGGAGCCCAGCCAGAATGAGATGGAGACCCGCCCGAAACGCGTCGTCACCGGCGAGCCCAAGGTAGCTCGCGCGTATGCGATGGATATTCGGGTAGGTGCGTCGATCGAGCGCCGCCAATACCTCGCCCAATGCGTCCTGTTCGCCGGGTAGATGGTGACTTGCGGTGGCGTAGGCCGCTGCGATGATGAATTGGATCAGCACCAGGGCATAGACGGCGCTGCGCCTTGCGTTCAGTCCGACCGCGCCGATTGCCGCAAAATACCGCTCGAGGAAGCCGTGCAGGTGCTCGGCGCCACGCTGCTCCCCGGCCGGAATGAAGATGCGAAACCGGTTCTGCGCCGCAAAATAGGCGGCAATGCCAGGATAGCGGACGTACTGGCGATAGGTCGCGGTCGCCACGGCTTCAAGATCGGGCTTCCAGGACGATCGTGGGCGTGGCCACTCGGCCAGCAGGTCGCGAATGAATAGATTGACGATGCCCAAGGTCAGCGCGTCGCGCCCCTCCAGATAATAGTGGATCGAGGCTGGCGTGACGCCGAGCTCGCGGGCGACGCGTACGATCGAAACATCCCGTAACGGAAGCGATTTGGTGAGCGCGAGCCCAACAGCCAGAATGCCGTCGCGATCGAGCTTGCGGCTCCCCGACGGGCGTGGCCCGCGCCGCGCCGTCGCCCTTTTTCCTCGGTTTTCCCGTTTCATTCTTAGTTCTAGCGTCGGCCGAAGCATCCGCCTGGCAAACCGATCCTGCATCGGCTTGAAGCAATTTAACAGGGGTGTTAAAAATGCGACAACAATAATCCGGGAGGTCTCGCGTGACGGATCAAAGCTTCCTCCGCGACCAATGGTATGCGGCGGCGACTGCGGCGGAGATCACAGACAAGCCGCTCGGCCGCAAGATCTGCAACGAAGATATCGTGATGTTTCGCGGGCGCGACGGCACCATCGCTGTCCTGGAGAACCGCTGCCCACACCGCAAGGCGCCGTTGTCGCTTGGCCAGGTGATCGATGGCGAGATCGAGTGTCCGTATCACGGTCTGCGCTTCGACGGCGCGGGCATATGCACCCTGATCCCGAGTCAGCAGGGCATTCCGCGTGGACTTGATGCACGCCGCTATCCGGCGATCGAACGCTACGACCTGATCTTCGTGTGGATCGGTGATGCCGCGAAGGCCGATCCGGCGTTGCTGCCCGATTGGACCCCACATACCTCGCCCGAGTGGACGACCGTTCACGGCTATCACTACGTCAAGGCCAATTATCTGCTGCTGATCGACAACCTGCTCGACCTCACCCACCTCGCCTTCGTCCACCGAACGACGCTCGGCGCCAGCGGGCCGTCCGACTGGCTGGCGCAGCGGCAGGTGTGGACCGAAGGCGAGACCGTGCGCACGCGCCGTGTGATGCGCGACGTGGCCCCATCCGGCCTCGTGCGGGCGACCAAGCGCTTTGTCGACGGACGTATCGACCGCTTCCAGACCTCATGGCTCGGCTTGCCGTCCTACGTACTCGTTTCGCTCGGTGCCGAAGCGGCCGGCACACGCGACGACATGGAGCTTCCGCATCACATCGGACCCAACAACATCACCCCGGAAACCGAGACGACCGCGCACTATTTCTGGTCCGTATCGCGCCAATACGTCCTCGGCGATGAGGACATTTCAAAGCTGTTCTTCAACATCACCAAGGCGGCTTTCGACGAAGACGCCGCAATGATCGAAGCGCAGCAGCGCATGATCGCCAGCGACCCGCGTCATGAGCCCCTGGCCAACCTCGACGGAGATGCCGCCAGCGTCGGCGCACGCCGGTTGATCGCGCGCAAGTTGAAGCTGCAGGCAGCAACCGCGCAGGCAGCTTAGTTTCACGAAAGGACACGAGCTCTCACATGACGACGGGTGCGGACCACAAGCCATCGTTTCGCGGCATCATGCAGATCGCCTACATTGTTCCCGATCTCAAGGCCGCGATCGGGCAATACGTCAATCAAATGAAGATCGGCCCTTGGTTCGTGAGCGATCACTTCGCCGGCGAACAGAAAACCTATCGCGGCGCTCCGACCAACGTCGATATGACGATCGCGATGAGCTACTCGAACCAGATGTGCATTGAGCTCATTCAGCAACTCAACGATTCGCCGTCCGTCTACACCGAAATCCGCGACCGGCGCGGGTATGGGTTTCATCACTGGGGCATCGGGACTTACGATTTCGAGCGCGACGCCGCGCAGTATCGCGCCAGCGGCTGCGCGCTCGCGTTTTACACGATGCTGCGCGGCGCGCCGCTCGCCTATTTCGACACCGCGGCGCAGCTCCCAGGGATGGTCGAGCTGATCGAAATGAACAAGATGCGCGAGGACATGTTTACGATGATGTACGAGGCATCGCTCGGATGGGACGGCCGCGACCCGGTCCGTGCCAGAAAATGATCATGATCGCGCCGCGGAGGTAAATCCTGATGGATCGCGTTCAACACAAGGTCGCACTGGTGACCGGCGCTTCCGGCGGCATCGGCGCCGCCACAGTCCGCGCCCTGCACCGTGAAGGCGCGCGCGTGGTGGCCGCAGACGTCAGCGCGGCAGCGGGCGAGAAGCTTGCTGCCGAACTTGGCTGCACGTTCTGCAAGCTCGATGTCACCCATGAGGAAGACTGGAAGCGTGCTGTGGCCGACGTGGTGGCTCAACACGGGTCACTCGACGTGCTCGTCAACGCCGCCGGGATCGAGGGCGACATGGTGCACGGCACGCCTGAGTCCACGAGCCTTGCCGAATGGCGGCGGGTGATGGCAGTCAATCTCGACGGCACGTTCCTCGGCTGCCGCGAGGCGCTGCCAGCGATGAAGCGCAAGGGCGCGGGCTCGATCATCAACATCTCCTCGACCGTTGCCTACATCGCCACACCCAACAGCACGGCCTATGGGGCGAGCAAAGCCGGGGTGATGCAGCTCACCAAATCGATCGCACTGCACGGTAGCCTCGACGGCCACCGGGTGCGCTGCAACTCCATCCACCCCGGCATCATCGCCACCCGCATGATCGACAGCATCAGCGCCCAGCTGGCACAGTTCAACAATGTGGCCATTGAGGCGGTCAACCAAGCCTCGCTCGCACGCATTCCATTCGGCGAGGCCGGACGACCTGAGGACGTGGCGGAGCTGATTTTGTTTCTCGCCTCCGACGAGTCGCGCTACATCACCGGATCGGAGTTTTCGATCGACGGCGGCTGGCGGCTCATGGGTCGACCCAAGCCTGCCAAGAAGTAATCGAGGTTTCCATGACCAAGATCGCCGTTCACGATCCGCGCGGATATCCACCCAAGGTCACCGGCAAGCGGCTGGCGCCGCGGCTTGAAAGCCTCGATGGCAAGGTGATCTTCCTGGTCGATTGCCAGTTCGACAATTCCGACGTGTTCATGCAGCAGATGCGCGAGTGGTTTGCAGAGCATCTGCCGCGCGTCCAGACTCGCATCATCGAGACCCGCGAAAGCTGGGTCGATGACGCCGACATGCGGGCGACCGTGGCCCGCGAAGGCGATGGCGCCATTCTCGGCGTCGGCCTTTGAAGCACCTGCAGCCCCGCGGTCGCGGGGATGGCCATGGCGCTGGAGGAGAGCGGGGTTCCCGCAATCGCCGTGCACACCCAGCCGTTCGCGCGTCTCGCCAAATCGACGGCGCTCGCCAACGGCATGCCGCGCGCGCGGCAAGTGTTCGTGCCGCAGCCGGTGGTGGGCGTCTCGGCGTCGCAACTGCGCGCCTATATCGAGGGCACCGATCAAATCAGCAAGCGGCCGTTCGTTCAGGAGGTGATCGAGGGCCTCACACGCGCGCTCGATGCGGAAGATCTCAAAGGCACGAGCTTCGAGCGCTCGACCCCGCGCCTGCTCGAGCCGGACACCGAAGAGAACCTGCACGAGCTCTTCCTGCGTAACCGCTGGACCGACATGCTGCCGGTCGTGCTGCCGACGGAGGAACGCGTCGCGCGCATGCTCAGGGGTACGAGCCATCCGCCCGACAAGGTGGTTGGACGCTTGCGGCCGACTGCATTTCGCGAGGCCTGGGAGTTCACCGTCGAGAAGGTCGCCGTCAACGCCGTGATGGCTGGCGCGCGTCCAGAATATTTGCCTGTCATTCTGGCGCTCGCCGCAAGCGGGCAGACCGCGCGCTCCAGCAGCACCAACTCGTTTGCAACCATATCGGTGGTCAACGGGCCGATCCGCAATGAGATCGGCATGGACTCCGGGATTGGCGTCATGGGCCCGTACAACCATGCCAACGCGACCATCGGCCGGGCCTACGGCTTGCTGTCGCAAAATCTCCAGGGCGGCTCGGTGCCGGGCGAGACCTACATGGGCACGCTCGGCAATTGGTATGGCTACACGGCCTGCCTTCCGGAAGCGGAGGAGCGCAGTCCGTGGGAGCCGTTCCATGTGGAGCACGGCTTCAAGCCGACCGATTCAACGGTCAGCGTCTTCTTCGGCGGCTGGTACACCCACGCCGGCCAGGGACCGCGCGAGACCTGGCAAGACCTGTTGATCCGCACCCTGATTGCCACCGATCATTATCTTCCGCCATTCCTGGTAATGGATCCGATCGCGGCCCGCGAGTTCGACAAGCTCGGATTCAACAAACAGAAACTGACGGCCTGGTGTGCCGAGCACGCACGTCTGCCGGCGCGCGACTACTGGGACAACCAGTGGATACAGACGCTGATGCATCCGCTCGCGGTCGCCGGTGTCGAGCCCTACGCGAGCCGGTTGAAGGCGGCGCCGGACGAGCTAGTCAACCTGTTCCTGCCGGAGGATATCAAGATTATTGTCGCCGGCGGTGAGACCCAAGGCTTCTGGAAGATATTCGGCGGCCGCTATGGCGGCCGCGGCCCGGGCGCACCGATTACCGACAAAGGACAGGCCGCAAGCCCGACGATCTCGATCGACGCGTGGAGGTGAGTGCACCGCGTATCGTTTCTATACCGCAGGATGGAACCGGCGCGATCTCGCGCCTAACCGATGGAGCAAAGCTGCAAGGCCCTGCAAAACGCAATGCCCACCCTACACATCACTTTTGCTCCCCGAGATCACCGGAGCGCCGCCACTCTTCAGCGGTCAGTCGTGCCAGCGCGGCGAAGTAAGCGTCATTCGGGTCGCGATCGGGGGTCGGTTGTCCGCGTTGATCCGCCTCGCGCAGCAGATCGCCTATGTGCTCAGCCAACACAAGGCCGACGGCGTGAATCGCCTCATGGCGATCGAGCCCCTCGGTCATCAATCGCTGTACCGTCCGCCGCACGGGGAGTTCATCCCCTTCGGCAATCTGATTTTCAATAATGGTATGAAAAGTGGCATGAGCCTTTTCGTTAGGAAGCTCAATGCTCTCGCGCCGGTGGTATGCCAAGATCAAGTTCATGCGCTCCTGTTCGTCCATGTTGAGCCATCCTTCCGGGTCGGGCTCCACGAGTGGATCATATTCTTGGAATAGATCACCATCGTCGAACACATCGTATCCTTCGCTTGCACCACCCAAGAATTTACGCGTGTCTGATGGTGCTTGGAGCAGTGCTTCGATCTCGGGCGATGGGGATTCGGACTTGCCGAGGCAACACTTCTTGAATTTCTTTCCACTACCGCAAGGACAAGGATCGTTGCGGCCGATATCCTTGAACGGATTTTCCGCTTGCGCGTCGTTTGCTGGCAAGGACCAGTTTTCGCGGGCTTGACGTTTGGTCTCCCGTTCCGGTGCAAATGCGTACCAGCGCGAAAGCTCTTCAATCGTGTCGCCGAACAGCTCGAATTCGTCCCGCCCATGCCAGAGCGGCGCCGGTCTACCGTCGAGTGCCTGTTGCAGATCCTCCTCGAAGTCTTTGAACGCGAGCCACATTGGACTGATGAAGCCACGCTCAAAGGCTTGCTCGACCAGCGGCTTGAGCTCAGTCAATCCGAGCGTGGATATGGCGCCTTGCCATCCGTCCCAAACGAAGCATTCGTCTTGGGGCTGCAGTTCGGAATAACAGGATCGCAAAAACCGCGCCGTCTCTTCCCGCGGTAGCTCACCGCGCAAGGTCACCATGGTAAGGGCATCGATCATGCGTTTCCGGACGAATTCATCCGCTTCGGAGTCGAGGATCACGTCATAAAGCGGCTGCGGATCGCCGTCGAAAACCGCTGCCATCACCCGATGAGAGGTCTCGGTCACAGCATCGCCAAGCACCTGCCCGATTTCGTTCGTTGGACTGTGCAAGAAGGCAGCAAGCGGTCGATAGGCTGATTTCTCGCGCCATTGTCCAAGCAGATGGAACACGAAAAACAGCGCATCCCGCGTTACCTTATCCGGCGTCGGCATTTCGATTGCCTGCAGGAAAACCGGCAGCACTTCGGCCCGATGAGCGTCCGCGGCCCGCATCGCCGCTACCGGCAGCCCTTTGCCCGCGCCGAGTTGATCAAGGATTTGCATCCTGAGGCGCTCCTTCGACAATTCTTGGACAACTTAGCGTAGTTGTCCCTTTAACCGAACCGTCGGAAGCAGGCTATCCACTTCCTTTTGCGGGCTATCTACTGCTTGTATAGTCAACACGGATTCGCGCCAAATCACCATTACGGTGGAGACGCAGACAATGAACCAGCCAACCGAAAGACGCTCCACATGGAGCTGGTGGTACCTCCTGTTCGCGATCCAGTTCGTCGCGGTGCTATGGCCGCCGTTCTACAACTCGGTTGAGCCGGCGCTTTGGGGCATCCCGTTCTTCTACTGGTATCAGCTCGCGTGGGTGATCATCGGTGCCGTTCTGACGGCAATCGTGTACTTCGCAACCCGCGCCGAGCACTGACCGGCACAAGAAACGAGTTCGGGAGGAACCGCCGTGCAGGACGTCAACTGGATCGCCCTTGTCGTCTTCGTGGCGCTGTTCGGGTTCATCACCTGGCTCGGCTTCGCGGCGGCCCACTGGCGCAAGGGCGATCTCGACCAGTTGCACGAATGGGGCCTCGGCGGGCGGCGCTTCGGCACGATCATCACCTGGTTTCTGATCGGCGGCGACCTCTACACGGCCTACACCTTCATCGCCGTACCGGCGCTCGCCTTTGGCGCCGGCGCCATCGCCTTCTTCGCAGTCCCCTACACCATCCTCATCTACCCGATCCTGTTCCTGGTGTTTCCGCGCCTCTGGCAGGTATGCCACAAACACAATTACATCACCGCGGCCGATTTCGTGCGCGGGCGCTTCGGTAACCGATGGCTTGCGCTGGCTATCACGATCACCGGCATCATCGCCACCATGCCCTACATCGCCTTGCAACTGGTCGGGTTGGAGGTCGTGATCGGCGGGCTGGGCGTCGGCGGAGGCGGAGGCTTCGTCGGTGAAGTGCCGCTGATCATCGCGTTCATCATTCTCGCCGCCTTCACCTATTCGAGCGGCCTGCGCGCGCCGGCGTCGATCGCCGTCGTCAAGGATGTCCTGATCTACATTACGGTGTTCGCCGCGGCGATCGTCATTCCGATCCAGCTGGGCGGTTTCGCCAAGATCTTCGCCGCCATTCCGGCGCAAAAGCTGCTGCTGGCCTCGCCCACCGCCAACACGACCGGCGCCTACGGAACCTACGCGACGCTGGCGCTCGGATCGGCGCTCGCGTTGTTTCTCTACCCACATTCCATCACTGGAATCCTGAGCGCCAGCAGCGGTCACGCCATCCGCCGCAATGCGGCGATGCTGCCCGGTTATTCGTTCATGCTGGGCTTGCTCACCTTGGTCGGCTTCTTTGCCATCGCGGCCGGCGTCGCCAACCTCCCGGAATTCGCGGCAGGCTTCAAGGAATTCGGCAACAACTTCGCGGTTCCGGCGCTGTTGCTGCACAGCTTCCCGTCGTGGTTCGTCGGCGTTGCCTTCGCGGCGATTGGCATCGGCGCCCTCGTCCCCGCCGCCATCATGTCGATTGCTGCCGCCAACCTCTACACGCGCAATATCCACCGCGAGTTCATCAACAAGAATCCGACCGATCGTCAGGAAGCCCAGATGGCGAAGTGGGTATCGCTGATCGTCAAGTTTGGCGCCCTCATCTTCATCCTGTTCGTGCCCACGCAATATGCGATCCAGCTGCAGTTGCTTGGCGGCATCTGGATCATCCAGACGCTGCCGGCGGTGATGCTGGGCGTCTATACACGGTGGTTCAACGACTGGGCCCTGCTCATCGGCTGGGCCGTCGGCATGACGGTGGGCACCGCGATGGCCGTCGCGGTTAACTTTGCGGCGACCTATCCGCTGACGATCGGCGGATTTACCGTGCCCGGTTACGCGGCGCTCTACGCCCTCGTGCTCAACCTTGTTGTCGCCGTCGTGCTTACACCGGCGTTGCGTTCGATCAGTTCGACTCCCCCGGACGTAACCGCAGAGGCAGACTACGTCTCCGGCCGCGCATAATAACAGGCACTAAGCCGCGACGGTCGCGCCATGTGAGGCCGCAAGCTCCAGCGCGACCTCCTCCTTGAGGTTGTCGAGATCGCGATAGATCGAGGCCACCGCCAGCAGCTTGCCGTTCCGCCGATAGCGCGCGAGGCAATCGCGGTTGTTGATGTCGCCTTCGATCTTCAATTCGTCCCATTTTTCGGCGTGGCCGATGTAGTTGATGGGAACGTCGTAATGTTGGCTCCAGAAGAACGGGACGTCGGCAAAACGCCGCCGCTCGCCGAGCATGTTGCGGGCCGCCGCCTGCCCCTGACGTTCCGCGACGACCCAGTGCTCGATCCGAAGGTGTTCGTTGGCGTGGGGATCAGGCCACCGGGCGATGTCGCCGGCCGCGAAGATACCCGGCGCACTGGTTTCCAGATATTCGTTGACCATCACGCCACGGTCGACCTTCAAGCCTGCTCCCTGCGCGAGCTCGATCCGCGGTTTTACACCCACCCCAACGACGACCAGGTCGGTGCTCAATGTGGCGCCGCCCTGGAGCCGCACCATCGCGCCATCGATCGCCGTCGCGGTCTCGCCGAGATGGAACGCCACGCCGTGCTCTTCGTGCAGTGCGCGGACGAAATCGCCGAATGCCGGACCAAGGATACGCTCGAGCGGCCGGTGCTCCGGCGCTACCACATGGACATCGATCTCGCGTGCACGCAGGGCCGCAGCAACCTCGAGTCCGATGAAGCTTGCGCCGATCACGACCGCGCGGCGCGCCCCCTTCGCTGCGTTAATGATCGCACGCGAGTCGGACAGCGAACGCAGCATGTAGACGTTGCGTTGGTCCGCCCCAGGAATGTTGAGGCGAACCGGCTCGGCGCCGGTCGCCAGCAGCAGCCGGTCAAACGGGAGTCGCTGCCCGTCACCCAGAACCACCTGTCTGGCGCTCACGTCGAGCCCGGTCACATGCTTGCGAAGCTGCAGGTTGATCGACTGGTCCTTGTAGAATTCCGGCGGCCGCAGCGGCATCCAATCTTCGGGCGCATTCCCGGCGAGATAATCCTTCGAGCAATTGGGACGGTCATAGGGGGGCGCGTCGTCCGCGGAGATCATCGTCAGCTCGCCCGCGAATCCCTCGCGGCGGAGCATCTCGGCTGCAGCAAAGCCGGCGGCGCCGCCGCCGACGATCACGATGCGTCCGGGCTGCTCCCGCTGTACTTTGCTGCGCTTTTGTTCGTCGGGCGGCTCGATCTTGTCCCATACAAACACCTTGCCGTCGCGTTGTTCCACGCGCCAGTACGACATCGGATTGAAGGCCGGCGCGGCAATCGCGTCGCCGGTGCGCAGGCTGAAGCACGCGTGGTGCCACGGGCAGCGCACCGTGTCCCCGACCATGAGACCCTCGGCCAGCGGACCGCCGTAGTGCGAGCAGGTCGCGCCGATGGCGAAGAATTCCTCGCCCCGGCGCGCCAGCAGCACGGCGTCATCACCGACGTGCCCACCGACCATGCCGCCATCGGCAATATCGCGCAGCGGGACACCCTGCGTGAGGTCGGGCCCCTTTGGTTTCGCTTGTTCTGCGCTCATGGAATCCTCCCTCGGCATGATGCGGACATGACACATCAGGTAACCGCTGTGGGGACG
Organism: uncultured Alphaproteobacteria bacterium; assembly: GCA_963760435.1. Classification (GTDB taxonomy): domain Bacteria; phylum Pseudomonadota; class Alphaproteobacteria; order Rhizobiales; family Xanthobacteraceae; genus JAFAXD01. The sequence goes on along the minus strand of CAVXDE010000033.1, from coordinate 144,065 downwards.
CGCACGTTCCCGATCAGCGTCCTTCGCGCTGCAACATTATCGCGCACAGCGGAGGGGAGTTGATCGGCCAAGGGTAATGGAGAATTCTATCCGACGGGAGCAACGCCCAAGCAATCGTGGCGCGCACATCGCCCGCGATTGCTCCGAGAAACACAAGAAATTCCGAAACGGGAGGATCACTGATGCTGACACGCCGGGTATTTCTGTCGGCGAGCGCGGGTTTGGGTGTTGCCCTCATGGGCGGTCCCAGTTTTGCCGAGCAGATCGACGGCTGGCCGACAAAGCCGATCCGCGTCGTTTTTCCAACCGGTCCGGGCGGGCCAAGCGACTTGTTCCGCATGTATGGCGAATACATGCGAGATGTATTCGGGCAGCCGTTTATCTACGAAAACCGCCCCGGCGGCTCCGGCTCGATCGGCGTCATGGAGGTCGTTCGCTCACCAGCCGACGGACATACCCTGATGGTCGGCTCCAACAGCTTCACGATTCTCAACCCACTGGTCTTTGCCAACTCGCCGGTTCACACCGAACGCGATCTCTCCCCAATCGCGCTGCTGTTCAGCTATCGGTTCCTACTGGTGGTCAATCCCGAGCACGGGGTGAAGACGTTCAAGGAGTTTGTTGATTTCGCCAAGGCCGAGAAAGGTAAACTCAACTACGGGTCACCCGGTATCGGAACCGGAGGGCACCTCGTGACGGAATTGCTGCTGAGGCGGACCGGGATCGAGGCCGTGCATGTCCCGTTCCAGGCGACAACCCAGCAAATGCTGGCGGCCGCCGGTGGGCACCTCGATTTCACGTTCGACACGGTCGGCAATGCCAAACCCGTCGTCGAGGATGGCAAGATCACCGCGCTCGCGGTCAGCGGCAAAGGGCGTGCCAACGCGATGCCTGACGTGCCTTCGTTCGGTGAACTGGGTGTCGACGGATTTGACGGGTTGTTTGTATCGCTAAGCGTACTCGCACCCGCCGGAACGCCAAAACCAATCATCGCCGCGCTTAATCGTGAAATCGTCGCCTGTCAGGACAAGGACAACATCAAGGCCATTCTCGATAAGGGCTCCTATGAAGCCGCCCGCCTGTCGCCGGAGCAGACCCTGGCCTTCTTTGCCGACGACCTGAAGAACTGGTCGCAAGTCGTCAAAGAGACTGGGGTGCGTGTGAACTAGACGATTGCTGTTCGGCCGGCGCTCGCGTCTCAAACGCTCAGGTAGGTCCGTAACACTGTCTCGTTGCCCTCAAGCTCGGCCGATGTGCCGCTGAAGCAGATTTCGCCCTTGTTCATCACGTGATGGCGGTCGGCAACGGCGAGTGCTGCGTGCAGGTTCTGCTCGACCAGGAGAATCGCTAGTCCTTCTTGTTTGAGCCGCCTGAGCACATCGAGGATCTCCCGCACGATCATCGGCGCCAGCCCCTCCGATGGCTCGTCGAGCAGCAAGAGTTTTGGGTTGAGCATCAGGGCGCGCGCGATCGAGAGCATTTGCTGCTCACCGCCGGAGAGCTGGAAGCCGAGGTTACCGGCGCGCGCCTTCAGACTCGGGAACAGGGCGAAAATGCGCTCCACGGTCCAGCGCCGCTGCGCGCCGGCGCGCGCGAATACAGTGAGATTCTCCGCGACAGTCAGGCTCGGGAAAATGCCTCGCTCCTGCGGCACGAAGCCGAAGCCCAGCCGTGCCACCCGGTACGGCGGCAAGCTGGCGATGTCGCGGTCCTGATAGATTATGCGGCCGGGCTGCGGCTTGAGATAGCCCATGATGGTCAGGATGGTCGTGGTCTTGCCGGCGCCGTTGCGGCCGAGCAGACAGACCACCTCGCCTTCCTGCACGGAGAGAGAGACCCCGTGTAGGATGTGGCTGTCACCGTAGTAGGCGTTGACGTTCTCCAACCTGAGCATGTTAATGCGCCGCCCCCAGATAAACTTCACGCACGCGCTCGTTGGCCTTGATCTCCGCCGGCTGGCCTGTCGCCAGAACCTCGCCGTAGTAAAGGACGGTGACGCGATCGGCGACCGAGAACACCACGTTCATGTCATGCTCGATCATCAGGATCGACAAGGTGCGCGGCAATGATCCGATCAGGTCGATCATGCGCGCCGTCTCGGCCGGCGACATGCCGGAAGTCGGCTCATCAAGCAGCAGCAAATCCGGCTCGCCCGCAAGTGCGATCCCGATCTCCAGCTGCCGCTGTTCGCCGTAGGAGAGATTGCGCGCGATGGTCGCCGGTGATTGTTGCAGATGCACTTGGCGCATCAGCGCTTCTGACCGCTCAACCTCATTGCGCAAACGTGACGCAGGCGTAAAGAAGTTGAGCGGATTACCACGACGGGCCTGCACGGCAAGCCGCAGGTTTTCCAGGACACTCAGATTGGCGAACAGATTGTTGCGCTGGAACGTGCGCGCCACCCCGACCCGGCAGATCCGATCGGGCGACCAGCCAGTGACGTCGGTGCCCTTGACGAGGATGCGACCGCCGCTTGGCCGCAGCTGACCTCCGATCTGATTGACGAGACTTGTCTTGCCGGCGCCGTTCGGGCCGATGATGGCGTGACGCTCGCCCGCAGCAATGTCGAGATTGACCCGATTGGTCACCACCAGGCTGCCGAACGAGCGGCGCAGGTTCTCGATGCGCAGCACGTTCATGCGGGCCGCCATACTGGGCGCTTGGGCCAGCGCACATGCTGCAAGGTTCCCCAGATGCCGCCGGGGAAGAACATCACGCAGGCGATGAAGACGACGCCGATGATCAACATCCAATGCTCGCTGTACGAGCTCACCACGTTTTTCATCAGCAGGAACAGCCCCGTGCCGATCACCGGTCCGATCAGCGTGCCGGCGCCGCCCAGCATCACCATGATCAAAACATCACCCGAGGCCGTCCAGTACATGGCATCGGGCGAGATGAAGGTATTGAAGATCGCATAAAGTCCCCCGGCGAAGCCGGCAAAACTGCCGGCAATCACGAACGACAGGAGCTTGTAGGCGCGGGTCCGATAGCCGATGGCCAGCATGCGCGGCTCATTCTCGCGAATGCCGACGAACGCCCGCCCGAGCGGCGATTGGAGCAGACGCCGCAGCCCCAGATAGGCGAGCACAAAGAACAGAAGCGCCATGAAATAGAGCGTGAGCGAGTCCGACAAGCTCAATCCAAAGAAGCTCGGGCGGTCCGGCATGGCGATCCCATCGGAACCGCCCGTGAGATCGCGCCATTTCAAGGCCACCGAGTAGATCAGTTGCGAGAACGCAAGCGTCAGCATCAGGAACGAAATGCCCGCCGTGCGCACGCAAAAAAAACCAATGACCGCCGCGCCCAGACCCGCAACCCCGACGCCGGCCACGACACCGAGCCACGCGTTGACGTCGAACTGCGCCGCCAGAATGGTGACCGTGTAGGCACCGAGCCCGAAGAACGCTGCGTGGCCGAGCGACATCAGCCCGGTGTAGCCGAGCAGCAGGTCGAGGCTCATGGCAAAGATCGCAAAAATATAGATCTCGGCAACGAGCTGGCGCGGATAGCTTGAGACCAGGAACGGGAACGCGATCATCGCCACCAGAACGACCAGCGCCGTGAGGCGCGTCTTGCTCGAGCTCACGGCTTCCGGCGCGACGGTCGGTACTGATGCGGGTTGGCTGTGGACGATGCCGAACATGCCCTGCGGGCGCACGAGCAGCACGACGGCCATCAGCAGATAGATCAGGAACAACGCGAGGTTCGGCATATAGGCCTTGCCGAACGTGTCGGCGATCCCGATCAGCAGACTGCCGAGGAACGCCCCGCGCAGGCTCCCCATGCCGCCGATCACGATCACGATGAAGGCGGGGATCAGAATATCCGTGTCCATGCCCGGGTAGAGGCCGAGAACCGGACCCGCCGCAATGCCGCCGAGCGCCGCCAAAGCCACACCGGCGCCGAAAATCGAGCTGAACAGGGCCGGGATGTTGGCGCCGAGTCCCGCTGCCATGGCGGCATCGTCGACCCCGGCGCGCACCATTGCGCCAAGCCGGCTGCGCTCGAGAAACAACCACAGCAGCAGCGCGATGGCGAAGCCGAGCCCGATCAGGAACAGCCGGTAGGACGAGAAGACACCGACTCCGATCTCAACCATGCCCTGCAGCGCTTGCGGCGGCGAGAGGCCACGCACGGTCCGGCCCCAGACCGATTGCACGAGGTCGAAGAACACGAAGGTGAAACCGAAAGTGAGCAGCACCTGGTCCATGTGGCCGCGACGATAGAGCGGCCGTAGGAACAGTATCTCCATGGCGATGCCGAGCACCGCGACTGGGATCGGCGCAAGGACAAACGCGATCCAAAAATTATGCGTCAGCTCGAAAATGGTGAGACCAACAAACGCGCCCAGCATGAAAAACGAGCCATGGGCGAGGCTGACCACATTCATCAAACCGAAGATGAGCGAAAGGCCTGCCGCGGTGAGGAACAGCAGCATGCCGTAAACCAGTCCATTGAGGAGCTGGGCGAGAAGGAACTCCATCGTGCGGTCCGATCACTGCGATTCCCAGAGCTGCTTCGTGGCCGGCGCTTTCACGTCGGTCACGGTCGCAATCACGTTGCCCACAATGCGATCGCCCTTGCGCTGCTCCTCCAGCATGTAAACGTTCTGGATCGGATCATGCGTCTCCGGGTCGAAGCGGAACGGCCCGCGCGGCGCATCGAACGCGACCTTGACCATCGCGGCCGCAAGCTTGTCCTTGTCGGAGGTGTCGCCGTCAGTTGCCTTCAGGGTTTCATCAACCACCCGAGCCACGACGAACCCGTAATCGGAAAACAGGTTCGGAAACTCCTTTTTCTTGGCGCGGTACTCGGCGACGAAGTGTTCGTTCTCCGGATTGGTAAGCGTGTCCGTGTAGATCGTTGAGCTATAGACGCCGAGCGCGGCCTCTCCGATCGCCCCGATGGTCGTCTCGTCCACCATGCCGCCGAAACAGCTGAGCGGTGCCTTGACGCCGGATTGCGCATATTGCTGGACGAAGCGGGTCGAATCGCTGCCGCCGGGCATGAATGAGTAGACCGCGCCGGGATTGAGCGAACGAACCGTGGTGAGATAGGCACTGAAGTCCGTCGTCCCTAACGGCGTGTAGATCTCCTTGAGCACCGTGCCGCCCTTCTTGGTGAAGGCGCGACTGAACACGCCGATGATGTCGTGGCCCGCGACATAGTCGGCGGCGACAACGGCAACATTCTTGGCGAGACGATCGTAAACCCACTCGCCGATCGGATGCACCAGCTGCCAGCCCGACAGTGACGTGCGGAATATGTAGGGCGCATGCTGCCAGGTGACCTCATCGGCGCCGGCGCCGGAGATGACCAGATAGGTCCCGGTCTGCTTCACAAAGTTCATGATCGCCAGCGCCACGTTGCTCGCCTGTGGCCCGAGGATCATATCGACCTTGTCGCTTTCGACGAACTTGCGCGCCTTCTGCAAGCCGATCTGCGGATTGAACTGATCGTCCTCTTTGATCAGCTCGACCTTGCGCCCGGCCATCGTCCAGTTGATCCGGTCGAGATAGACCTCCATGCCAACCACATTGGATTCGGCAGCGACCGAGATTGGGCCATTAAAAGAATTGAGGATGCCGAGCCGCAGCGGCTTGCGGGTCTGCGCCAGGATGGGTGGGGCCGCGAGCGCGGTCGCCGCGAGACCTGCACCTGCGCCGGCGAGAAACCGGCGGCGCGATGAAGCCAACAGGCGTGGTCCCTTTGGCATGTGTCCTCCCTTTTGGTTCTCGACCGAGATTAACTCGGTTTTGTTCGTGCGCTGATTTGAAGTTGCTCAACCCGCACTGGTCAAGCTTTTTTGCAGTCGAAAGTAGAAGGAAACTTGTGCGCCAGCAAATCGGCTGAACTGTCTCCCGCTCCGCGGCACGACGGTCGAGGTGCAGCCAACTGACGCTAACCGCATTTACCTTGCAAAGATAACCTAGATCGATCAATTCCGGGGCCGGCGCGGATAAGTTATGGTAAATTGTTTGCTCCGCGTAGAAATTGGAACGCGGCGGGATGTGGCGCGCTTTTAGGTCGTTTTGTCCGTTGCGTCGTGATCGGGAAATGGGCAGCTTCGATTAGAAACCTTGGACAGGAACGGTACTCGACACATGCGACGCACGCTGGAGCAGGCTGGGTGGATCGTGCTGTTCTTGGCGATGGCTGTTGGTTTTGTTGGCCAGATCGTCAAAGCCACCAACGCGCAGCACAACGCGGCCCTGGTGGCCGCCCAGTCTCCCGGAGTACCCTGGGTCTGCCCCATCGCGGGGCAATGCGGGCCTCCCGGTACGCCGGGACTGGGCCGCTGGTAGGATCGCTAGGTGAGCTACTCCGGGTTTGAGGCGACCGGCTCGACATATCCGGCAGGCTCGCTGGTCGAGCGCCTGACCGCGGTGGCGCGCGCCACCAAGCGGCCTATTCTATTTGGATTGCGTTTGTGGGCCTCGGTGTGTCTTGCCTCGTTCCTAGCGTTCTGGCTCGAGCTCGACAGTCCCACATGGGCGGCCACCACGGCAGCGATCACGTGCCAGCCGAGCTTGGGCGCAACCTTGCGCAAGGCTTCCTTTCGCATGGTCGGGACAATCATTGGCGCAATCGCCATCGTAATCATCACCATCTGCTTCCCGCAGGACCGCGTCGGTTTCCTGCTGTCCCTCGCCTTGTGGGGCTCGGCCTGCGGGTTTGTGGCAACGATCTTGCAGAACTTCGCATCCTACGCGGCGGCACTCGCCGGCTACACCGCCGCGATCGTGGCGATGTATCAGCTGGGAGCGACGGGCGGCGCCGGCGGCGACGTGCTAATGCTCGCGATCGACCGCGCGAGCGAGATCTGTGTCGGCATCGTCTGCGCTGGAGTTGTACTTGCCGGGACGGATTTCGGCGGCGCGCGGCGGGAGCTGGGCGGCAAGATTGCAACCCTCACAGCTGCAGTCGCCAGCGGCCTGACCGAGACCTTCCTCACGCCCAAATCACGGTACCTCGATGCGCAGCTGGACCGGCGCCAGCTCGTCCGCGATGTTGCAGCGCTGAGCCCGGTGATCGACCAGGCAATCGGTGAGTCGTCAGAATTGCGGGCCCGCTCGCGTGTCCTGCAGGACGCGGTCAGTGGCTTGTTTACGGCGCTCGCCTCCTGGCGCATAACCGCAGAGCACCTGCACGAATTGTCCGATGACAGGGGCGCGCGCGCCGCGACAGCGGCATTGGGCGTCATCCCCGATCACTTCCGCTGCGGCCGGCTGGAAGGAGAGGCCGCAAAGCATTGGGCGGCAGATCCGCTTGCGCTCCGCCATTCCGCACGCGACACCGCCTTCGCGCTGATGCGATTGCCGGCGCAAGACCCTTCGCAGCGCCTTGTCGCCGACCAAGCCGCACACGCGATGCTTGGTCTCGCGCACGCCTTCAACGGACTCCTGTTTGTTGATGATCCGCGGCTCGCCGACGAACGCCCACAGATCGCAAAGCTGCATGTGCCGGACTGGCTGCCGCCGTGGATCAACGCCGGGCGGATCTTCGTCACCATGGGGCTGGCGCAGCTGTTATGGATAATCACTGCCTGGCCGAACGGCGCGTCGGCGATCACCTTCGCGGCGGTCATCGTCATTCTGTTCTCGCCACGTGACGAACAGGCCTACCCACTGGCCCGCAGTTTCTTTTACGGAATGATACTGATTGCGATCATTGCCGCCGTGCTGGATTTTGTTGTTCTGCCTAAAATGGAGACTTTTCTCGGTTTCTCTCTTGCGTTGGGGTTGGCGCTCGTTCCGTTGGGTGCCCTCTCGGCGCAGCCGTGGAACTCGGGAATGTTCATGGTCATGGCCTTCAATCTCAGTCCGCTGCTCGGGATCCGCAACGTGATGGTCTATGACGCCGCTCAGTTCTTCAACTCGGCGGCCGGCATCATCATCGGGACCGGCTTTGCGGCCCTGATGCTCCGGCTCATCCCGCCATTGTCCCCGACCGAACGCAGCCGGCGATTGCTCACCCTGACGCGGCGCGATTTGCGCCGCCTGGCCGAGCGCGCCGGAGCGGTTCGGCCGCGCGACTGGCAGGAGCGAATTTTCGCTCGCCTCTCGGTTCTGCCGCAAAGCGCCGAGCTGGCGCAAGGCGCCCAACTCGTTGCAGCTCTATCGCTTGGCACTGAAATCATTCGGCTGCATCGCATCGCCGACCGGCTTGCCATCCGCCATGAGCTCGAGCTGGCGATATCAGCCGTCGCGGACGGCCAGAGCCGCGTCGCCGTGCAGTGGCTCCTGCAGGCTGATCGCATATTGGCGGCACCGCTAGAGCATGATCCGGACCCCGAAGCCCGGCTGCGCGCCCGCGCCCGCCTATGCGCCATGAAGGAGGCGCTCATGCTGTTTTCCGACTATTTTGACGGCACGAGAGAGTTGATGCATTTTTTTGAGATCAACCTGTTCGGGGTCTACGTCGCGCCGATCGCCATCATTCTGGTGGTCGCCTGGATCGTGTTGCTCCCGGTGCGCAGGCTCGGAAACCGCTTCGGCTTGTTGCGTCACGTCTGGCATCCGGCTTTGTTTGAATTTGCCGTCTACCTGATCGTCGTCTCACTCATCGTGCTGGCGATTGCGCATCGTGGAGACTGGATTGCCCACTGATTGTTGCGCCGGGCGCCGGTCGCCTGTTACTCTACTGTCATGAGACCTCACGCTCAGCATCTCCGCGAATTGCTGAAGTTTGATCCCGCCCACGCCGGCCAGATGCTCAAGCGCGGCATCTGGACCAACGACACCGTCGCGCAATGGCTGTCGCGCCATGCACAAGCAACACCACACAAGCCAGCGATCGCGTGGCCGGGCGGAACACTGAGCTATGCCGAAGCGCATGAGCGTGCGCTGCGCCTCGCCCGCGCCTTCGGCGCGTTAGGCGTGAGCAAAGGCGATGTCGTGGCCATCCAGCTCCCCAACGTGCCCGAGTTCATCATCGCCTATTTTGCGACCTCCCTGATCGGCGCCGTGACGTGTCCGATGCACATGCCATACGGGCCAACCGAGATGGCTCCGCTGCTGCACCATGCGGGCGCGCGTCTCGTGATTTGCGGCCCGCCGATCGGCGACAGGGTCCCGGCGGATATATTCCGGTCATTGCAGCAAAAAGTTCCGAGCATCGAGCATGTTATCGCCGTCGGGCTGCCGGCCGCCGGTACGCTCTCGTTCGAACAGCTCATCGACACCGGCCCGTTCGAGGATATTCGCACCCCCGGCGTTGCCGCCGATCCGGCGATCCTCTGCTTCACGTCGGGCACATCGGCCGCGCCCAAAGCCGTCGTGCATAGCGCCTACACGATGCTCGCCAACAACCGCCTGTGTGCCCCAATCTATGATTTGCGGGCCGACGAGGTTGTGCTGAGCGGCGCACCGTTCACGCATGCCTTCGGCATTTGCATCATCAACTTCGCACTGTCGCTGGGCGCAACCCAGTTGTTGCTCCCGGCGTTTCGGCCGGATCTATTCGTGCAAACGATCCTCAATAGTCGCCCAACCACTCTGTTCACGGCGCCGGCGCATGTGGCTGCCTGCCTCAAAGCCGGATTGCTCGACGACGTCGAATTCCCCTCGCTGCGGATCGCCACGATCTCGGGCTCCAGCTGCCCACCGCAGTTGGCGCACGCCCTGCAGCAGAGAATGCCAAACGGCAAAGTGATGCAGATGTGGGGAATGACTGAGCTCTTCATGGGGCTGAACACGAGACTCGAGGATGCGGAACGCGTTCGCTGTGAGACGATCGGTCGCCCCACACCGGAGATGGATATCCGCATCGTCGATGATCGCGGCAAACCCGTTGCGGAGGACGTCTCCGGCGAGTTGCAGATCCGCGGGCCCTCCGTGTTCTCCGGCTACTACAATAACCCGGAAGCCAACGCCGATGCCTTCACGGACGGCTGGTTCCGCACCGGCGACCTCGCCAGCCGTGATGCCGAGGGCAATGTCCGCATCACCGGCCGGTTGAAGGACCTGATCAATCGCGGCGGGATCAAGCTCAATCCGTTCGACGTCGAAGTGCTGATCGATTCGCATCCGGACGTCATGCAATGTGCAATCGTGCCGGTGCCGGATGACATCATGGGCGAGAAGGCTTGCGCCTTCATCGTGCCTCGACCCGGCGCAAGCGTAACTCTCGATGCGGTCTGCGCGTGGTTGCGCCACCATGGCATCGCCAAGATGAAGTGGCCCGAGCGGGTCGAGCTGATCAGCGAAATGCCGATGACGCCGACGCGCAAGATCATCAAGGGATTATTGAGGCCTGCCCGCGAGGCGCGCGCGTAGGACGCGTGCTTGGCGACGCGAATGATCCGCCCATTTTGCACTTCCTGTCCGCGCAAACTCGACGTAAGGTGATTCGCGGAATGGGAAACTGACAACTTGAGGGACGATCGGTGACCAGATTCAATATACTTGCCTGCGTCATTGCGATCATCGGGGCTTGCGGATCGGCGGGCGCGCAAACACCCTCCACGATGACCTGCACGCCAATCACCCAACAAGAGGTCGCTGCTCTGTTTGATCGATGGAATGCTTCGCTCGCGACCCACGATGCCGATAAGGTGACGGCGAACTACGCGCCTGACGCGGTCCTGCTCCCAACCGTCTCAAACCAGCCCCGCACCAACAGCGCTGAAATCAAAGACTATTTTGAACATTTTGTGAAGCGAGATCCGCAAGGCACCATTGACACGCGTACGATCCGGATCGGATGCAACGAGGCGACAGACGTCGGCACCTACACGTTCAAACTGTCCGGGAAGACCCCCGGCACGACAGATATTGTCAAAGCGAGATATTCATTCATTTACGAACCGCGCGACGGAACGTGGGTCATCGTTCACCATCATTCCTCAGCAATGCCCGAGCCGGTGCAGTAGGCCGGCAATCCTGGCCTTTCTTCGAGCCAGGATCCCGCCCTCGGATACAAGAAAATTATGCAGCTTTCTGCTTGCCCCAGAGCCGCGCCGAGGCGATGTCCGCGCCCTCGCGTAGCGTCTTGAGCTTGGCCCAGACCACGTCTTCGGTCACCCACTCCCAACCGACAAAGGTTCCGAACCCGCAGTCAACGCCGGCGATGACCCGCTCGCGATCGCCGACCGCGTTGACGACCGCTTCGATGCGCTGCGCGACCACCTCCGGGTGCTCGATGAAGTTGCTTTTTGAGTCGATCACGCCGGCGACGAGCGCCATGTGGTCGGGCAGTTTGTGCCGGCGCAGCGCTGCAGTCTCATGCTGGCGCCGCGGATTGGCAAACTCGAGCCCGAGCGCGCCGACATTGGCCTGGTAGAGCGCCGGCAGGATGACGTCCATGGCAACGTCGTATTTGTGCGGCCCCTCCCAATTGCCCCAGCACACATGCAGGCGCACGCGATCCGGCGGCAGGCCCCGCAATGCCTCGTTCAGCGCCGCCACGTGCTGCTCGACGACCTTGGCAAATTCCTGATCGGACATGTCCTGATAGAGCAGCACGCGTTCCATCGCCAGATCGGGCGCATCGATCTGCAACACCAACCCGGCCTCAACGACTTTGGCATACTCGATGCGCAACTCGCGCGCGATCGCTTCGAGATAATCCTGCTGCGATTTGTAGTAAGCGTTGAGCATCGTGGTGGCAACGATGCCAGGCGACGGCGCATTCATGAACAACTCGCGGAAGCGCGAGCCCATAGGCCTCGCTATACGCTTGAAGCGGTCGATCTCCGCGTCCAACGCGTCGCCGCCGTGGTATTTGAGCTCGGCGACTGCTTGCGGTGCGTCGAATACTTTTCCGGTCTTCGGGATACGCGCCAGCATGCGCTCGGTGAACTGCGAGAACTCGATGAATTCCTTGCCGTAGGGGCGCTTCGACACCCCGCCAAACCCCTCCATCCGCTGCGGGATGTAGGTCTGAAAGCCGACCCGGCCCTGCTCGCCGTCATTGGCGCTGTCGATCCCAACCTCAGCCTGCTTGGCAATGACATGCGCGACGCGCGCCTCGATCGTCTCGCTCAGCTTCGCCTGAGCGATGGACTTTCCTTGCTCCTGATCGATCAGCATGGAACCGAGCGGCTCACCGCGCGGAATGCTGCCGGCGTGCGTGGTCAGAATACGATCAGTACTGTGCTGCATGTTGGGCACTCCCACATTTACGTTTTCTGCTTCTATTGCGCCCGATCAAAGATCGGGGCGCGAGGGCCATAGAATAACAGGAAACGGCCTGTTAGATCAGGGCTTTGTCCGCAAACGCCAATATCTGCTCGGCGACGGCATCAGGAAACTCTTCATGCAGGGCAAGCTTACCAGCAGGAAGCTCGACGAGCTTGACATGGGCGAACCGCGCCAGTTCTTGCATCTCAGCCTTGGAGCGTGCCGGTGTCTCTGCACCATAAATCACCAAAATCGGATCTTGCGCCCGCTGCGCGGTATCCAGGAACGTGCTTCTGTCCGGCATCGGATCGAGCATGCCCGTGACAAAGCGGACCGATCCGGACCATGCACCGGGCGCGGTTACGACGGCCATTTTCTGCGCCAATCGCTCACCGGCGAGCCAGTTCGGATCGCTATAGACATGGCCGCGCGCCATCATGCGCACGCTCGCGCGGTTGACATTGAGCCTGTAGAGCAGCGGTCCGACGATGGGCAATTCAGCCGCGCGCGCAATGCGTTCGCCGAGATCGCGCCGCCCATTCATCATGGTCGGCAGCGGACCGCGCCAGGTCGGTGCGATCAGGCAGAGCCGTCCAGTCGCATGTGGCACATCGGCGGCGGCGCGCAACGCGTAGCCGGCGGCATGACCGGCTGCCACGGTTGCGAAAGGATGGGGCGCGATCTCGCTCAACACATGCTGCAGATATTGAACGTAACTGTCCGGTTGCCACGCAACAGGCGGCCGCGGTTGATCGCCAAACCCGGGCCAGTCAACGGCGATGGTCGCAAACCGGCGGGCAAGCCGCTCCTGCAAACCACGCAGCTCATGGCGTGTTGAGATCGAGCTCAACGCGGGCAGCAGCAACAGCGACGGGCCCTCTCCGAGGCGGTCGTACCCAAGTGTGATCTGTTGCTGCGCGTAGAACCAAGTGATCGTACCGCTCGCCATCGAGGCCTCCTTCGGCGGAGTCAAACCAACCAGTCGCGCGTGGCAGTTGCGGAGCTAGCCACGCCACCGGAAGAGACCACCTCGACACCGCCGCTTCTGATATGCGCGCCGATGTCAACGCCTCCCGACGAGACCAGATCGTAACCGCCAGCATTGATCTGCTTCCGATTGTCGTGCCGGATACGAACAGCACGCCGCTGAGAGTCGTAGCCATGGCCAACGCCGCCGGAGGCAACCGTCATCCAGCTGCCGCCCAGCACCGACGCGCTCGCCGTGCTGCCGGCATCAAGCACGCCGACACTGTTGCTCACGACCGTCCCGCTCGCTCTCCCGATGGCGGCCATGCCCATCCGGTTGCGCACCTGCTCGGGATCGGTGCCGATGCCCTGGAAGCGCAGCACCGCAACCAGGACGGTCAGTCCCGGATCGTTGGAACTGGGGTTCTGCTCAGCAGTCATTCACAAATTCGTGTCCGGTGCAGCAAATCTATGTTGCTGCGTCCTCGCGATACCGGCTATCGAAACGATGGCCCAAGGCGGCACCCGTGCGCTACCCGGGATCGATTTATCGCGAAGCCGGCGGGCCATCCATACATGACGTTTTTGTCCATACATGCCGTGATGGTCATAGATGACGTTCCCAAGGCATCGGTGCAGGAATGTTAAATCGGCGCCACTCGCCAGGCATAGGTGTCGCCTTATGCCATTGATGTCAGTCTCCACGTAGATGGCATGGCCCGCATAGATGACATCATTCCCGCAGTGATGAGAGCCGGGCGCATTCCCGCCAGGGTCGTCGCCCGCGGAGCAGCCACATGAAACGCAGAAACGACGGCCTGGAATCTGAATTCAGTTGTCAAATAGCCCGACCCAACGCGCCGTCGACCAAAAGAAAGATATATTACATTAGTTATAATTTATCTGTCAACTCGGGAACTTTACGTAGGCCAGCGTACCCGCCCCACGGCAGCAACAGATCTTTACACATTTGTCAGCGCGCCGCAGCGACAACGCACGGCGGATGTGTCATGCTAGGTGTGCAATTGCATGCTTTGGGGATATCATCGTCAGCCCCCATCTGTTGGAACTTGCCGATGCCGCTTTACAGCGTCCCCCGCCGTCCCTTCCGGGTTCAGACCAATGAGCCCTCGCCGGCCATCAACTGGCGGCGCGGATTGATGCGGATCTGGCTGCTGATCTCGGCGGCCTGGATCATGGGATGGGTCATCTACCTGATCATGAATACCGCCGAGAGCGGGTTCCGGGGGAGCGACCTCCTGGTCATCCCGGTGCTGCTGTTCGGCCCGCCTGTCGCCCTGCTGCTGTTCGGTGCCGCCGCCGGCTGGGCTTTCAAGGGCTTCAAGATGGACGAGCCCCCGGCCGACAACGACCGGTAAGTTTGCAGCCCTCGTACTGAGGAGCGATGAGGGTCCAATCCCTACTCCGCGGCGTGCGCTTGCGCAGTAAAGAACCGGTTCGGCGGGCGCGGTAGCCCGAGGTTCTCGCGCAAGGTCTTGCCTTCGTACTCGCGGCGGAAGATCCCGCGCCGTTGCAGCACCGGCACCACCTTGTCGACGAAATCGTCCAGCCCGGCCGGCAGGAACGGAAACATAATATTGAATCCGTCGGAGCCTTGCTCGGTGAGCCATTGCTCCATCTCATCGGCGATCTGGTCCGCCGTGCCCATCATGGCGAGGCCGGAGAAGCTTCCGGCGCGCTGCGCCAGCTGACGGACCGTGAGATTGTCGCGCTTCGCGGTCGCAACGATGCGGTCGCGGGCGCTCTGGCTGGCATTGCTCGGCGGAATTTCCGGAAGCGGCCCGTCGGGATCAAAACCCGATGCGTCGTGACCAAGCCCAATCGACAGCGAAGCGATGCCGCTATCGTAGTGCACGAGGCTGTCGAGCAGGGCGCGTTTCTCGCGCGCCTCGTCGCGCGAGTCGCCGACGACCACGAAGCATCCAGGCAAGATCTTCAAGTGATCCGGGTTGCGGCCGACCTTTTCCATGCGACCCTTCACATCCGCATAGAAACGTTTGCCCTCGGCCAGTCCGCCAACACCGGTGAACACCGCTTCCGCGGTTTCCGCCGCGAGCTGCTTACCCGCTTCCGACGCGCCGGCCTGCACGATCACCGGCCAGCCCTGGATCGGCCGCGCCACGTTGAGCGGGCCGCGCACCGAGTAATATTTGCCCTTGTGATTGAGCACGTGCAGCTTATCGGGATCGAAATAGAGCCCGTTCGCGACGTCGCGCACAAAAGCATCATCAGCCCAGCTGTCCCACAGACCGGTAACAACGTCGAAGAACTCGCGCGCGCGGCGGTAGCGCTCATCGTGCTCCATATGCTCATCGAGCCCGAAATTGAGCGCGGCATCCGGATTCGAGGTGGTGACGACGTTCCAGCCGGCACGCCCGCCACTGAGATGATCAAGCGAGGCAAAGCGGCGCGCCACGTGATAGGGCGCATCGAACGTGGTCGAGCCGGTCGCGATCAGTCCGAGATGCTCGGTTACCACGGCAAGCGCAGGCAGCAAGGTTGCCGGATCGAAGGAGGTGACCGTGGCGCTGTGCTTGAGCGCGCTCATCGGCATGTTAAGGACGGCCAGATGGTCGGCCATGAAGAAGGCGTCGAACTTGCCGCGCTCGAGCGTCTGGGCGAAGCGCTTGATGTGAGCGAAGTTGAAGTTCGCATCCGGGAAGGCGCCCGGATAGCGCCAAGCCGCCGTGTGGATGCTGACCGGCCGCATGAACGCGCCGAGACGCAGTTGCCGTGGTGTGCTCATCGCTCATGCTCCCCTTATTTACGCGCCCGTGAGGCGATCCTGACCGGTCAGGCCCGTCCAAGAAAGTATGCTGCACCGCCGCAGGGTCAATGAAATCAATTTGCTTTGTTTGAGATTTGCGCAGTGTCGCGGCGCTGTAAATCGTGAGGTTGGGAGGATGGATTTGGCGACCCCCTCCCCACGGCGTCATTGCCCGTGAAAGCGGGCAACCCAGTAACCCGGCGACAATCTATTGCGTCGGAAGGCCCTCGACCGCAATGATTTGGAAGCTAGCGTATCTGTTTCCGATCTCTCTCGCCTTCTGGTACTCGGGCGAGTTAAACCAAGTCTGAATTTGTTCCAAGCTATCCCATTGATTGATAATCACCAGACGATTTTTTGGCTGTGTCCCGTCAATACTCACGGCAAAACCGTGCGCGATATGACGACTGCCGTATTTTCGAGACGCAGCGCTTGCCAGCGGAGTGTACTCCTTCTCGATTGCCTCAGAATTTGAGACGTCTTCCAAGGAGATCTGATAAACCGGCGGCTTTGTCTGGGCTCGCAAGCCTTGAATTGCACTTGCGCCAAGCACCATACCTGCTGAAACTGATAACGCGACGACATACGGCGTTCTCATCGTGTCTCCCCGCTAATCGCTGACCGACAAGTCGGTCAGGCAAAAACAATTCTATCAAAGAGGAGCGCGAGTGGGACAGCGCTGTCCAAAAGGAATAGCTGATTATTCAGAACTTCATTGCTGCCCCCCCTGACCAGCCGCTTTCAAAGGTGCCGGGAATTGAGAAAAACGGCTGATTGGGGCTGATTCCAAATTTGTTCTTCCACCAGCGATACGCTCCAAAGATCACGGAGCGTTGCGGTTCGTTCCACAACACTTGGCCAACATCGAAGACGAGCTGCTGTTGAGTCAGGTACTCGTTCGTCCGTAGAAAACCCGGCCCCGCCGGTTCGCAGGGTTCGCCACAGCCTTTCTGTCCATGTATGACCGCAAGGGATCTGAACGTGAACGGCGTGTCGCCCAGGGGCTGAGTATAATTGATTTCGATGTCCCAGGTTGCATTGAATCGTACATTCCCGCTGGGATTGGGATTAGGTAGGAGGTACACAGCCACGGCGACTGCCCCCGCTCAGTAACACGTCGTTCAACACGACAAAGGCCGGTTGGGTTGTGGGCGGTGGCGCGGAGTGGCACGCGACGACGAACATCCTGCTGCGAGCCGAGCATCTCTACTACAAGGTCAACAATGCCGCGAGCGGCTCGGCAGCCTTTGTCCCGGGGACAGTTCCGTTTGGCGCGGCAGGCTTGGCGACTGCCCCAGTCAACTACGGCTGGAACAGCTACAACGTTCAGGTCGGCCGTATAGCGGTGAGCTATTTGTTCTGAGCGACGCGCGTTTAACGCCACCGCAGGAGAGGCAGTAAGCCCGGTGGGCTTGCTCCGTTGCGCGCGCGATGACATCGTGGGGACACCTTTCTAGCCTTGCACCCCATGCACCGTAACCATTCCGTTTGCTGTTTCCTCGCTCTGCTTCTATTCGTCGCCGCGCCATCCGCGCGTGCGGCAGAGCTAACCTATCCCGACCAACCCATCCGCATCATCGATCCGTTCCCGTCGGGATCGCCGGTCGACGTGATCGGCCGGCTCATCGCCGACCGGTTGGAGAAGGCGTTGGGTCAGCCGGTGCTGGTCGAAAGCAAGAGCGGTGCAGGCGGCACGCTGGGCGCCAATTACGTCGCAAAGTCGCCCCCTGACGGCTACACCTTACTGGTCACGACCGGCTCGACGCTGGCGACCGCGCCAGCGCTCTATCGTTCCCTGCCCTATGACCCGATTGCCGATTTCGCGCCGATCTGGGCGGTGAAATCGAGCGGGCAGGTGGTCGTGGTCAACCCGGCGCTGCCGGTGAAGTCGCTCCAGGAGCTCGTCCAATACGCCACGGCGCACAAGGGCGAGGTGTCCTATGCGTCGTCCGGCTTCGGCACGGTGCAACACCTCGCCGGCGAGTTGTTCGTGGCACATACGGGCGCGCCTCTCACGCATGTTCCCTATCGCGGCGGCGCGCCGGCCACCAATGATCTCATCGGCGGACACATCCAGGTAATGTTCGACGCCATCGGCAACACCTTGCAGAATATCGAGGCCGGCAAGCTGCGCGCACTCGCGGTGCTGCGCGCGCAGCGCGCCCGCGTGCTGCCGGATGTGCCGACCGCAGCGGAAGCAGGCGTGCCGGGAGTCGAGCTCAACGGCTGGGTTGGATTATTTGCTCCGGCGGCGACGCCGCGCCAGATCCTCGACAAGCTGATCAGCACGCTCGCGGCGAGCACGACGGATCAGGAATTGACCAAACGCCTGATGGCGGCCGGCAACGATCCAGAGTTTCTGATCGGCCCGGCCTTGGGCAAGCGCGTGCGCCAGGACAAGGATACGATCGCCGCCATCGTCAAGGCGGCGGGCATTCAACCGGAGTAATGCTGCAACATGTCGAAGCAAGCCACCATGAAGAGCGTGCGCGCCGAGCACGCGCGGTATCAGGCGCGCGGGTTGAAGATCACTAAGATCGAGGTGATCGCACTCAGCATCAAGCTGCCGCGCGACTATCGCGGCAGCGTCTACAGCGTTCCGCAGAAGAACGCGCTGGTCACCCGCATCTACACGGACCACGGTCCGATCGGCGAGGCCGTGAACGGCGAAGGCGCCGCCGCGATCCAGCGTGAAATGGTGGAGATCATCAACAATGAGCTCGCACCTTTGCTGATCGGCCAGGATCCGAGCCGGATCGAGCACTTGTGGGCGCAGATGTGGCCGGCGACGTTCCGCGGCGGCCGCAACAAGGACGCGGCGGTGCGGGCGATTGCCTGCGTCGACAGCGCGCTGTGGGATCTGATGGGAAAGGTTGCTGGCCTGCCGCTCTACGTTCTGTGGGGCGGCGCGCGCGACAAACTGCCGATCATCGCCATCGGCGGCCAATACGGAGAGAACTTCACGCCTGCGCATTACGGGCGCGAGATGGAGGAGTACCGCGCGCTCGGGCTGGCCGGCTGCAAGTTCAAGGTCGGCGGCCAGACGCCGGCCGAGGATGCGGCGCGCACCACGGCGGCGCGTGCGGCCGGCGGCGATGACTTTATATTATGTGTCGACGCGAACCGCGGCTGGCCGCGCGCGACCGCGCTCGAGTTTGCGCGCCTCGCGCAGGGCCTGAACCTGCGCTGGTTCGAGGAGCCGTGTCACTGGGGTAATGACAAGAGCGACATGGCGCTGCTGCGCGCCATCACCGGTTTGCCGATCGTCGCGGGCCAGTCGGAGGTCACCGCCGAGGGCTGCCGCGACCTGATGGTCGCCGGCGCGATCGACGTGTGCAATCTCGACGCCAGCTGGGGCGGCGGCCCGACGGTGTGGCTGCGGGTTGCACGCATGGCGCAATGTTTCGGCGTCGAGATGGGCCATCACGGCGAACCGGTGGTCGGCTCGCACCTGCTGGCGGCGGTGGAGAACGGGACCTACGTCGAGACGCATCATCCCGATCGCGATCCGATCTTTCATCGCATGGTGATCGGCCGGGGCGCGATCGCAGATGGCTTCTACACATTGCCCAACGCGCCCGGCTTCGGGGTGACGTTCGATGCGGATTTCATCAAGCTATATCGGGTGAATTGACCGATCTGTACGCAAGTGCCTCCGCCCGCGGACGTGCGAGAGCACTTTTGGCGGCGGTATGACGATGTGCTATTCCCGCCTCGGGGGCCGAGCATCTCACGGGGAGGGCTTATGGCCAAAGAACAGCGGCGTTTCGGCACGAGCCGCGGGTTTGGGCCGAATCTGTCACGCCGCCACCTACTACAGGGCGGCGTAGCGATCGGCACGCTGGCACTCGGGCAGCACTCCGTCGTGGGGCAGTCTGCCGGTGCGCACGTCCACATGCCCGAGATCGGCCTAGCGAACGTGCCGGTTGTCCCGGCAATGGACCAGCCGCTGATCGAGCCCGAGGTCCGCCGTTCGGCCAACGGTGTGCTCGCAACCCGCCTGCGCTGCGCCTACGCCTATCGCGACATCGGCGGCTTTCGCCTCTACATGCGCAGTTACGAAGGCGGGCTCGCCCCGACGCTGCGCATGAAGCCGGGCGAAACCCTGAAGATCCGGCTCATCAACGACCTGCCCCCCAACCGCGATATCGCACCCAGCATCACGTCGTATCCGCACCAGTTCAACAACACCAACCTGCATTTCCACGGCGCGCACTGCAGCCCGAGCGGCATCGCAGACAACGTCATGCGGCTGATGGAGCCGGGAAAGAGCTACGACATCGAGATCGCGCTGCCCGCGGACCACACGCGCGGCACCTATTGGTACCATCCGCATTTCCACGGCTCCGCCGACATACAAGTTGCGAGCGGCATGGTGGGCGCCATCGTGGTCGAAGGCGATTTCGCCGACGTGCCGGAGATCGCGCAGGCGCGTGAACGTGTCATGTTGCTGACTGAGGTCGTGTTCGATGCCTACAGCATGATCGAGGACTTCGGCACGCTGTTTCCGGAAGACTCGACGCGCTTCCTGGCGATCAACGGCCAGCGGCGGCCCACGATCGACATGCGGCCGGGCGAAGTGCAACGCTGGCGCCTGGTCGGCTCGCAATACCAGGACAACATGTTCCTGGAGCTCGACAAGCACTTGCTCAACGTCATCGCCTACGATGGCATCCAGTTAGGTAGCCTGCAGCAGATGCGGCAATTGCTGATCGCACCGGGACAGCGCGCCGACGTGCTGGTGCAGGCGGGCGGTCCCGGCACCTACGAGCTCAACGCCATGCCATACAATCAGGGTCATGAATTGCCCACCGGACCGCTGGCGCGCATCGTCGTCGCCGGCGAGCCGCTGCCGATGAGACTTCCGGCCGCACTGCCCAAGCCGCCGCTCGAGGCAATCGCCGACGGTGAGATCACATGCCGGCGCACATTGGTCTTCGGAGCCACCGAGCCGCAGAACATTATTGCAGGACACTGGCAGGAATACGCCTTCACGGTCGACGGCAAGATCTTCGATCCTGCGCGCATCGACCAGCGGGTTCGGCTCGGCGCGGTCGAGGAATGGACGATCCGCAACACTCAGCAGCACGACGACCATATATTCCATATCCACACCAACCCGTTCCAGGTCATCGAGATCGGCGGCGTGCCGCAGGCCGACCGGACTTGGCGCGATACGGTGGTGGTGCCGCGGCAGGCCGCGGGCGGCAGCACCGTCATCCGGACGCGTTTCCTCGACTACACCGGGGTCTTCATGATGCATTGCCACATGATGAACCACGAGGAGCTGGGTATGATGCAGTCGGTCGAGGTCTACAACGAAGCGGATGGACCTGTCGGCTTTGTAGGTGGCGAGATCTGCTCGTCGGCCCGGAAATGAGCAACGCAAGCCAGCGTTCGCGCCGGACCCGTTGGCTCCTAGGAAGAAAGTGTGGAGCACTGCGAAGCAAAATTCGCGCGACATATCAGCATATTACTTTCGTTCAGCAGGGTCGGCCGCGGCCGGTCCTAACTCGCAATGACGAGGATCGGCGCGCCGCGACGCGGCTATTTATGGAGAATGCTCATGAAAACACGATTCAATATCGCGCTATCCATGGTCATTGGAGCAATACTTGGTGGCACTGCTATCCAGGCCTTGCATGCGCAAGCCAAACCGCCAGTTTATATGATCGCCATCAATGAGGTCACCGACCAGGACCGGTACGCAAAAGAATACGTTCCGCCTGCTCAGCAATCGGTCAAAGATCACGGCGGAGAGTATGTCGCGGCGGGACCAGGAACACCGGTTGCCGGAAACCTGCCTCGAGGGCCAGTTGTCATCCTGCGCTGGAACAGCATGGAAGCGCTGGAAGGTTGGCGCAATTCTCCCGAATTTCAGGCCGCACTAAAGATTGGCGAGAAATACGCAAAATTCAACATCGTCGCGGTCAATGGTCTGAAATAGCGTATTGTTTAAGCATGATCTTTTCCGAAAACCGAACTCCACTTTTCGGGATCATGCTCCACGCATACGCCAGCTCACTTCTTCAGCGGTGCATAGAATACGCTGTCGATCTCGACGATGTCGTCATCGAACAGGCGCTGCACTTCGAACATCGTACGCGGCGGATACGGCGGCTTGCCCCACAGCTCTGCCTGCACCTTGCTGACGAGCGGCGCAAAGCGGTGCAAGTCCGACACGTAAACGGTCAGGCGCACGCAATCCTGGAGCGTCGCACCTTCCGATTGCGCAATTGTTTTCAGGTTCAAGAACGCCTGGCGAATACGCGCCTCGTTACCCTCGACCAATTTGTTGGTTGCCGGGTCGACGCCCTGCATTCCGGCGACAAAGATGAAATCGCCCGCGCGAACGCCGACGCTCCAGGTGTCGCCACCGGTGCTGATCGCGCCCGGCGGGTTGAGGGTTTTCACACCGTTGGGTGACGTCGATTGGCTCAGGCCAGATGTCGTCATGCCTGCCAGCGCAAGCGCGCAAACAATGAAATAGCGTGCAAACATTGGCAAGTTCCTTGAATTCCCGATGCGTCCTGCGATCAGCCGAGTTCGAACGTCGCCACACCGAAGAGCCGGGCGAGCGCGACGTTGGGCGCCGACCCGGTATACATGCGGGCCGTCTCAAACACAGGCTCCATCCCGTAGCGTTTCGCCAGCCGCAGTGCCGCCTCATTTGGCTCCGGCACGTCCAGATAAACGTTGGCGCCATCTGCATATGCGGCAAGCTGCAGGAACAGCACGTCAGCCGTACGCTCGTCCTCGGCATAGAGCGGTCCAATCTTGAACCCGGAGCGACAGGCACGGATTGCGCCCAGGCCAAGGATCCGTTCGCCGTCGCGGGCGACGAGCGCCACACTCCGGGCACTGCCGATCGGAATGCCGAGAAATCTCCGCTGTTCAGGTTCGAGCCAAAGCTGGAGAAACCTGGCCCGCGCAGCGGGAAAGAACTCACGATCATACGCGACCAGGCGTTCGAAGGGCACGTCATGCGCCGGTACGATCTCGCACGGCAGCTCGGCATCGTCAGTGGCCGACGGTGCCGTTCCCCCAAAGCGGATGTTGCGGTAGGCGGGTCGAAAGCCGGACTTCTCGTATTTTGTTTGCTGGGCCACCACACCGTCGAGCCCGATGAGCGGGCGCGCGCGCCGCGCCACGGCCTCGCGCCACAGCGCAAGACCGTAGCCGCGTCCGCGGAATTCCTGTTTGACGATGTAGAGGCCGAGAAAGGCAAAATGTTCGTCATAGGCGACGAGCGAGATCGACGCGATCGGCTCACCGTCGAGGACGCCAACGAAAAACCCATCAGGATCGGTCGCGTGAAAAATGCGCGCATCGTCGAGCCCGGGGTTCCAGCCCTCTCGCGCCGCCCAGTCAACGGCCAGTTCGACCTCGTCGAGCGTCATGAGACGGACGGTGTAGGCGGGATTGGTCATGGTCATAGCCCGGATGGTGCGAAGCGCAATCCGGGCTACGTTTACCTCCCCTGCGTCTGCGCTTGCAATGCCGCGAGATCCTGCGCGCTGCGCGGCGTCATCACGGCGACCTTGCGGGCGCGGAAATATGGGATCACCACCTGCGTCACGCCGTTCTGTTCGAGCAAGGAGATATAGCGCGGCTCGGCGCCGCGCGTCGGCAGATCAAACAAGGTCCACTGATCCGTCACCGGGTTGTAGCGCGCAATCTGGTCGGAGGCCCACAGATTGGTCCAGGCGTTATGGTTACGATCAACCGCGACGTGATAGGGCTGGCGGTCATCGGGCAGCGGCACGTAGCTGATGGCGCCGGTGTGGGTGTCGATGCGAGCCAGATTGCCGCCCCAGGAGTTGCCGACCCACAGAATATCGGCGTTCTTGTCCGTGCCCATGCGGCGCGGACCCTGCGAGAATGGCATCGGCGCGTTGAAGTCCGGCTGCACGAACGTCTTGTAGAATTCGCGCTCGTCCGGCTTGAGGCGATCATATTCCGCCTGCACCGGCGCGAGCTTGATCTCCTCCGGCTTGCCGGTCACCGTGTTTCCCTTGCCGATGGTATCGAGCACCATCTCGGCCCAGTAGCCGTTGCCGTCACGGTCGGCCGCCGCACCGTAGGTCACCCCGGTGCCGTTCGGCGTCTTGTAGGTGATCGACTTGAACTCGGTGAACGAATTGGTCGTCGGATCGAAGCGCAGCGCGCCGTCGGGAGCCGATGCCCAGATGCGGCCCAAGCCATCGTAATCGACGGTCGTGGCGCCGCCGGTCGGCGACATGCTCTGGGGCGGAATGAACACGTCGATCGCGCCGGTCTTCGGATCGAGCCGACCGAGACCGCCGCGCCCCGGATTGACGTTGAACCAGATGATGCCATTCGGATCGCGCGTCATGCCATGCGAGCCGGCGGCAAGCCCATTGGCCGCATCGATCTTGAACGGGGTCATCGCGCCGGTGGCCAGGTCGATCTTGCCGATGGTCAACGTGCGGTTCGGCGAATTGCAGGTGAACCAGATATTGCCGTTGAGATCGAGCCAGGCGTCGTGCACCCCATAGCCCGGGATCAACACCGACGGTGTGCCTTGCGACCAGTCGCTGCCGTTGTTGGAAACAAAGTCCGCCGGCAAACCGGCATTGGGGTCGAGCGGCACCTCATATTCGGTGAACACCACGCGGGCGGCTTCATCACTCAGCTTGGGACGTAGCTTGAGATCAAGCCCGCCCTCGGCCGGGCCGCGGGCGCGTGCCAGATAAGAGGCGAGCTCCTGCTGATGGTAATCGAGCAACCCTTGCGCTTTGTGGTCAGCGCCTTGATAGATGCCGCCGACGTTCACATGCTTCATCAGCCCGATGATCTTCGACCAGCCGTCCTGATCAAAGCGATGTTGCAACACGTAGCTCGGTGTATGACAGCCGGTGCAGTCGTTGCGCACGAGGCGCTGCATGCGCTTGTCGTCAGCGGTATCGCTCGGCAGCGAGGCGAGCAGCACGTCACCAGGCAACTGGCGGGCAAAATCCTTGAGCGGGGCGAGGGTGAAATCCTGCCGGCTGGCCTCAGCGAGATCGACATCGCCGCGCCCGGTCGCGTAGGTCAGCGCCTGCGCCCAGACCTGATACTTGCCGGCCGGCAATGGCGGGAAATAGTAGTTGCCCTGTGCGTCGGTGAACACCGTGCGGGTGATGTTTGTACCCGGCGCCTTGGCCGACACGGTCGCGCCCGCCATCGACTCACCGGACTGCGCGCGGATCGTGCCATGCAGGACTGCATCAGCGGCGTAAGCGGGCGCGGCGATCAGCAGTGCAATTCCAAGAGCCAAGGCGGGGATACGGAGAGTCATGGCGATCTCCTGAAGACCTAATCTGCTTCACGTTGCTGGCGTTCGCGTTCGCCAGTCGAGACGGGCCGCGCTGCCGGCTGCGACGATGCGGATTGCTGCGCCGGAACCGTGCGCAGGTAGGCGACGATGGCGGTGATCTGGTCGGGGCTGAACTGATATTTGAAGCCGGGCATGCGTGGCGAACCCTCGGCGATGATTTCGGCGAGGACGTCGTCACGGCCGCGCTGGGTATCCTGGTTCAGCGCCGGACCGTAGAGCGGCGCGTTGAGCGCCGGCGGCGTATGGCAGACCCGGCAGGATTGATTGAACAGCGCGCGACCCTGATGCTGCGCATCATTGAGAGTGCCCGACTGGGCGTGTGCGGCTGGCGAAGCCAGCATCACAACAACAAGTCCGCCAACGATGCGGATCATTGCGTCCTCCCTGCAAGCTTTTGTGCAAGCCTACGAGCTTGCCGTGCCAGAGGGAAGCCGGCAGTAGCCGGATATCAGCAATGCGGGGGTGGCATGCAGAGCGCGATACCGCTCCTACAACATCACCAGCCCCAGATGCGCGGCGCGCGCCACCGCCTCGGTGCGGCTCTCCGCGTCGAGCTTGGCCAGGATGGCGGCGACGTGGAATTTGACCGTGTGATAGGAAATGCCGAGCCGACGGGCGATCACCTTGTTGGAGGCGCCGTCCGCCATGGCGGTCAGCACCTCGAGCTCGCGCGCGGTGAGCTCGGGAGCTTCGCCCTCCCCCGCCTTCATCACCGTTTCGGGTTCATCCAGGTCCGCCGCGAGTAAGGTCGCGAGCGTCGCGTCGGGCAGCACCGCGAGGCCGTGCGCGGCCGCGCGAACAGCGGCAATGATCACTGCTGCAGGCGCGGCCGCGGGCAACACCGCGTGCGCACCGGCCTGCACCAGCTCGAGCGCGTCCGCCTCAATATCTGCGGCGACGACCACCACTGCGCTCCCGCCAAAGCGGCGCCGCCAACCGGACAGCAGGTGATCCGCGGGCGCATCGACAACCACGACGTCGACCGTGTGATGTGTCAGTATTGCTGCCAATCCGCCATCGTCCGAGCTCGCGCCGGCGATCGATATGACCGCCGGCTCAGCTGCGAGGATCTGTTCGAGGTGACCCAGCCGGTCTCGCTCGGGCGCATAGATGGCGACGGTGAGCATGGCCGCTGTGATATGTCGATCGGTCCTGCTAATTCAACGGCCGCTCACCGATCGTGATGCTGACGTTGGTCGCCGCCCCGCCGCGCAGGATTTTCAATGTCGCACTTTTGCCGACACTGTCGGGCCCGAGCAGCCGCATCACGTCGCGCGCGCGCTCGACCGCAGTGTCGTTCCAACTGGTGATGATGTCGCCGACCAGGAGCCCGGCTTTGGCGGCTGGGCCTTCGGGATCGATGCTCACAACCAGGACGCCGGAGCGGCGACCGTTTTCGCCGGCCACGCGTACGTGCTGCAGACCGGCGCCCAGGTAGCCGCGCCCCACATAGCCCTTGGCCAATAGCTGATCGACCGCGCGATCGATGGTCGCGCGCGGGATGGCCAGCGCACGCCGGCGCGGGCCAGTCACCGCCATGCCGAGCACATGGCCTTGCGCATCGACCAAGGCGCCGCCTTCAGAGGCGGGGTTGAGACGCAGATCAAGGCGCAGGAACGTGTCGATCGCGCCGCCGCGCATGCTGTGCCAAACGCCGCCGACATAGCCGACGCTGCCGAGGGCTGACACCGGCGCGCCGCCGTAGTTGCCGACGGCGAGAACGAGATGGCCGACGCGCAGCGTGCCGGCGTCCGCCGTCTCGGCGTCCGCCAATCCGTCCGCGGCGACGCGCAGCACCGCGACGTCGGTCGATGGATCGCGGCCGGCGAGCGTTGCGGTGACTTGGCGACCTCCCGGCAACGTGACCGTGATGTCTTTGTCCTGCTCGAGCATCTCCTCGGCCGTCACGATGACACCCGGGCGCCAATGAATACCGCTGATGGTGCCGCGACCGCCGTGCGCGACAGCAACCACCGCCTTGGCGGTGCGCTCGACGACATCCGCCACCGCGGTCGAGAGTGCGAGCAGCGAATTTGTTGAATCCGGCATGAGGACCTCCACTTGCTGGACCGCATATGGCACCCGCGAGGGCATGCGTTCTACTGGCCGGATGGGTGGGTGCGTGCTGTAGCCCGGATGGAGCGCAGCGCAATCCGGGGTGAAATTCAGCCCCGGCTTGTCATCCGGGCTACAAGTCAGCCTCAGTGTCGGAGTCCGTCGACTCAACAAGTTCCTCGGTCACGAGGTCGCCCCGCGGTTCGAGCATTTCCGGCTCGGTGCGCTGGCGCGCGGTCTCTTGGATGCGCTCGGCGATCCTCGGCTCGTGATCCATCAGGATATGCACGTCGCGCGCATCGAGCACAAGCAAACTGGTCCGTGCCACCGCGCGTACCGTCGCAGAACGACGGGCTTTGCGCAGCACCGCGATCTCGCCAAAGAAGTGGCCGGCCCCAAGGCGGACGCAGCGTTCCGGAAGGTCGATCTCAACCTCGCCGGCGGCGACGAAATACATGGAATGCGCCGCCTCGCCGCGCCTGGCGATGATCGTGCCCGGCTCGATGCGTTGCGAGCGCAGCAGCCGCATGATCTCGGCAATCTGGTTGGCATCGAGCCCGGCAAACAGCGGCACGCGCGCCACCATCCCCCAGGTCACGATGAACTCGCGCCGGTGAATGTCGCTGGCAAACGCCTGCGCCACGATGCCGACCGGCAAGGCCACCATGATCAGACCGAGGAAGATCGTGCCGGTGGCCAGCATGCGCCCGAACGGCGTGACCGGGACGACGTCGCCATAACCGATCGTGCCGAGAGTCACGATCGCCCACCACATGGCGTCCGGTATGGTGCCGAACTTGTCGGGCTGCGCCTTCCCTTCGGCCAGATACATCAACGTCGCCATGATGAGGGCGACGCCGATCAGGATCATGAAACAACCCAGCAGCGCGCGCCGCTCCGCATAGAGCGCGTCGAGCAGCGAGCGCATGGCCGGCGAATAGCGGCCGAGCTTGAGCAAGCGCACCACCCGCAACACCAGTAGAACCTGCAACGCGGGCGGAACAAGCCAAGCAAACCAGAACGGCAGTACCGCAATCAGATCGATCAGGCCCGGAGAGCTGGTCGCATACCGCAGCCGCGCCTGCGCCGGCGACAGGTGGCGATAAAGCGGGTGCTCCACCGCGGTCCAGATACGCAGCGCATATTCAAGGCTGAACACCACGAGCGCGACGAGCTCGACCGGCGCGAAAGATGCCGCCGTAGTGCGCCGCGAGAGCGGGCACCGATTCCAGCGCGACCGTGGTGAGACTAATCACGACGAGGAGAATGATCACCGCGTCGACGAGACGGCTCACCCAGTCGCTGAAGCCGCCCGGCTCCAAAACCTCATAGCAGCGGTGGCGCCACCCGCGCGCGGGCGTAAGCATTGATTAGACCTCGCGATCGGGCGCCGCCGCTCCATCCGGCACATCGTCATCGCTGAGGATGCGCAGCGCGGCCCCGTCGAGATCATCGTACTGGCCGGCGCGCAGGGACCACAAGAACGCAACGAGCCCGATCAGGCCGAGCGCCAGCGCCATCGGGACAAGATAAACGAGGACATTCATGTGGCAGGAATTGCGGCTTGCCCCGCCGGGAGCGCGGGAATGGCTTCTGATGCGGGCTTGTCGCGCCGCCTGTGCAGCCGCAGCGCATTGGTGGTGACCAGCATCGAGGAACCCGACATCGCCAGCGCGGCGATCAGCGGCGTCACCAGCCCGGCAATGGCGATCGGAATGGCACATATATTATAGGCGACCGCGAGCGCGATGTTCTGGCGCATCAGGGCGCGGGCTTTGCGCGCGGTGACCAACGCGTCGCGCACCGGGCCGAGCTCGCGGCCGAGGAACACCGCATCGGCATGGGCCTGGGCTAGCTCGGCGGCCGTGATCGGCGAGAGCGACACGTGCGCCGCTGCCAGCGCCGGCGCATCGTTGATGCCGTCACCGACCATCAGGACTCGCCGGCCCTTCTGTTTGAGCTCTTTCAAGGCCGCGACCTTGCGGGCCGGCGTCAGCCCGGCCTGCCAATCGGGCACGCCGAGCATCTGGGCGACCGGCGCCACCGCTTGCGGCCGGTCACCCGAGAGGATCAACACATCGAGCCCGAGCTGGCGCAGCGCCGCAATGACTCCCGCCGCACCCGGCCGCACCGCCTGCGCAATCTCGAACACTGCGGCGCGGGCGCCGTAGCGGAGCGCGATCAACGACACATCCGGACGCACCGCATCACGCACCATGTCCATCCCGCAGTAGGCGAGCGAGCCGAGCCGGATGTCCATGCCATCGATCGCGGTGCGGACGCCCTCACCGGCATCTTCAATCACCCCCGCAAAGGGCTGCTTCTCCTGCGCCTCACGCGCGACCGCCAGCGCCAGCGGATGGCGGCTCGACAAGGCGAGACGCGCGGCGAGTTGCAGCAAGTCCGGAGGAACGGCTGCCGCGTTGGCGACGTGCGCCTGCGGCAGCGTCAATGTGCCGGTCTTGTCGAACACGACAGTGTCGACTTCCGCCAGGCGCTCGATCGCATCACCGCTGTTGAGGATCACACCGCTATGGAACAGCCGCCCGGCGGCGACCACCTGCACGGCCGGAATTGCGAGCGCCAGGGCGCAGGGGCAGGTGATGATCAGAACAGTGATGGCGGCGATCAGCGAGTCATGCACCGACGCTCCCGCGACAAGCCATCCGATCAGCGTCAGCGCGGCGGTCGTGTGCACGAGCGGCGCATAAAGGCGCGCGGCGCGATCGGACAGGCGCACGTAGCGCGACTTCGATTTGACCGCGCGATCGAGCAGGCGCTCGATTTCATCAAGCAACGTGCGCTCGCCCGCCGCGGTGACGCGCAACGTCAACGCGCCGGTATGATTCAGGCTGCCCGCGTACACGGCACCGCCAACCTGCACGGCGCGTGGCAGCGTCTCGCCGGTTACCAGACTTCTCGTCGATCTCGGAGGCGCCGGAAAGAACCACGCCATCGGCCGGCAGACGATCGCCGGGCCGAACAACGATCTGATCACCAGCTTGCAGCGCCGCTGCCGGCACTTCGACGAGCTCGCCCTTGGGTCCGATCCGCTGTGCGGTATCGGCCCGCAGCGCGGCCAGGTTTCCAGCGACAGCGCGCGTGCGGGCGCGCATCGCGCGATCCAGGTAGCGCCCGCACAGCAGGAAGAACAAAAGCATGACGGCGGAGTTGAAGTACGCATGGGCGGCATGGTTGACCGTTTCGAACAGCGACATTCCAACAGCAAGAACTACGCCAAGCGAGATCGGCACGTCCATATTGACGGACCACACGCGCAGCGCCGCGGCAGCGCTGCGAAAGAACGGGCGACCCGCATAGGCCACGGCCGGAATAGCGATCAGCGCCGACACCCAATGAAAGAAATCGCGCGTCTCCGCCGTGATATCGGTCACATTGCCGGACCAGACCGAGACCGACAACAGCATGATGTTCATGGCCGCGAATCCGGCGACGGCAAGGCAGCGCATCAGTTCCTTGCTGGCGCGCGCGTCCTCGGTCTCCGCCGCGCGCGCCGCAAACGGATGCGCCACGTAGCCCATGCGCTCGAGCTCACCGATCACCCGCTCGGGTGCGCCATCGCCATCGTGCCAAGCGGCAGTGAGCCGGCGATTGGTAAAATTGACGCGCGCCTCGACCATTCCAGGCAAACGCTTGAGCGCATTCTCGATGCGCGCAATGCAGCCGCCGCAGGCGATGCCCTCGACGGCGAGCTGCATCTCCGTTGCGCCGTCCGTGCGTCGCCGGGTGAATAGGGAAAAATCAGCGGCCTGACCCATCAGACAACCTCACTGCAACAGCACACGACTGCGCGAGCGGAACATGTCCGTTCCGTCGCGCGACGCATCGATGATCAGGTCCCAAAACCCGCGTGGCACGTCGGCTGTGCCGACGAACTCACCGGCGGCACGCTGCACCAACGCGACGCTTTGATCGCGCCGCGCATCGGCCGGGTGCGCCAGCGTGGCAGCGACCGCCACGCCGGTGATCGGATTGCCGTTGCGGTCTTGCAGCTTCACGTTCAACTCGGCGATATCGCCCGATCGGCGGACGAGGTTCGCGGTGACCTTCCACGCACGCTCATCCTGCGCGATCGCCTCGTCATGGTCGCGGTTGAACGCGAGCCCGGCCTGATAGGGATTCGCCGTCTCAAGGCCGCCGAACGTCGAGGTCGCGGCGCGGACCATCACCACGTTCACGGCAATCACAATGGCAAAGAAGGCGACCAAGCACCCAAACACCATGCGGCCGGTCAGCCTGAACCCGTCTTGTTCGAGCGGCGCATGCATGACAGGTCCTCTGCTCAGCGCGTGAAGAAGTGGTCGGAGGTGCGCGCCGCTTCGCCAGTGCTGCGATCGATCACCGTGAAGGTAATCGGGCTCGAAGTCCTGACTGGGCGGCTGACGGTCCGTCACCAACACGCGAACCTCGCGGGTCTGGTCCGGGGCGACCTCGATTGCATGATCGCCGTCGGGCGGCGTTGGAATGCCGACGATATCGACCGACGCGCCGGCAATGCCGGTGACCGCGAAGGCGAAGCTGCGCGGCTCCGTCGCCTTGTTGAGGATGCGCATCGTGTAGGCGTTGCGGATCGCCCCGCCGGACAGGCGCACGAACATCGGGTTGCGATCATGAATGACGCTGACCCCGACGCTCGCCCGCGTCGCCAGCGTGGTCAGCATGACGGCGCCGACGATCAGCATAACAGCGACATAGACCAGGGTGCGCGGGCGCACGATGCGGGTGGACGTCGGCTTTCCGTCCATTCGCAGGTGCACGTTGGCATCGGTGTCATAGGCGATCAGCCTGGTCGGATGACCGACCTTGCGCATCACCGCATCGCACGCATCGATGCAAAGTCCGCATTGGATACAGCCGAGGCTGGCGCCGTCGCGGATATCGACGCCGGTCGGGCAGACATTGACACACTGAAGACAATCGACACAGTCGCCGGCCGGCAGTCCCTCCAGCCGCAGCTGCGCATTCTTCTTGACCGAGCCACGTGGTTCGCCGCGATCGTAACGATAGGTGACGTTGAGGGCGTGCTCGTCGGTCAGCGCGGCCTGAATGCGCGGCCACGGGCACATGTAGAGGCAGACCTGCTCGCGCAGGTGGCCAGCCAACGTGTAGGTCGTAAAGGTGAGAATGCCGATCCACGCATAAGCGACGAGTGGCGCCTGGCCGGTCGCCAGTTGTTTCACCAAGGTCGGTGCGTCGGCGAAGTAGAGCACCCAGGCGCCGCCGGTCCACCACGCCACCATCAGCCAGAGAAAATGCTTGAGCGCCTTGCGTGAGACCTTTTCGATGCTCCAGGGCGCGCGATCGCGCTGCATGTGCTCGCGCCGATCGCCCTCGGCGAACCGCTCGATGGCATAGAACAGGTCGGTCCACACCGTCTGCGGACAGAGATAGCCGCACCACACCCGCCCGGCGACGGCATTCATCAGGAACAGCGCAATCGCCGCGAGAATGAGCAGGCCGGTGATGTAGTAGACCTCCTGCGGCCAGATCTCGATGAAGAAGAAGTAGAACCGCCGCCCGGTGAGATCGATCAGCACCGCCTGGTCGGGCGCGTTCGGGCCGCGGTCCCAACGCACGAACGGGAGCAGATAATAGACCCCGAGCGTCGCGACCAGCACGGCCCATTTGATCCTGCGGAAGGTGCCCTTCACCTTCTGCGGATAGAGCGTCTTGCGCGCCGCATAGAGCGGTGCGTCATCCGTTGGTTCAGCGCCTGCGCCACCGATGTTTCGGTCCATGTACATGACCGATCAATTCTCCCCGCCGCCGAAGCCCCAGACATAGACGGCGAGCGCCTTGATGGTGGTCGGGTCGAGCCGGCCGGACCATGCCGGCATTACGCCGCCCCGACCATTGACGATCCCGTCGACGACGACGGCCTTATCGGGCGAGTAGAGCCAGATTCCATTGGTGAGGTTGGGCGCCCCGAGATCGCGGTTGCCCTTGGCGTCGGCGCCGTGGCAGACGGCGCAATTATCCTCGAACACCTTCTTGCCCTGCGTCAGATCCGCGTTCGGCGTCGGCAGTCCAGTCAGCGAGCGCACATAGTCCGCGGCCGCGGAGATTTCCGCCGGCTTGAGCATGCCGGTGCGGCCGAACGCCGGCATCAGGGCGCCGGCATGAGTGTCCGGATCATTGGCACGGACGCCATGCGCGATCGTCTGCTCGATGTTCGCGAGCTTGCCGCCCCAGAGCCAATAATCGTCATTGAGGTTGGGATAGCCCCTGGCGCCAGCGCCGCCCGCGCCATGACAGGCAGCGCAATTCTCTGCGAAAGCCGACTTGCCGACCGCGCGGGCAAAATCCAGGAGCTGCGGATCAGCGACGATCTGGTCGAGCGAAGCACTGCTAAGTTTCTGCATCATCGGCCCGCGCTGCGCCCGCAGACCATCGAGGTCGGACACGATGGCGTTGCGCGAATGCCAGCCGAACACGCCCTGCGAGTAGGATGTAATGAACGGCCAGGCCGGATACAGGATCCAGTAGCCGATCGCCCAGATAATCGTGGCGTAGAACAGCCAGAGCCACCAGCGCGGCAGCGGCGTGTTGAGTTCCTGCAGGCCGTCCCATTCGTGCCCGGTCGTCGGCGTACCGGTGATCGGGTCGATGGCAACCTTGGTGTCGTGCGTGACATCATTCATGTTTGTCGTCCTCGCGCAGCGGACTGCGGGCTGCCTCGTCGAATTTCTTCTTGTTGGAAGGCCAGAAGGCATAGGCGACGATGGCCAGGAACACGATGAAGAAAAACAACAGTCCCCAGCTCTGGGCGAACTCAGCCAATGCCTTGTAGGTCGGATCCATGACGCTCACCGCACGTTTGCTTTGTCGTCGTAGAGCTTGAAGTCAACGAGCGTGCCCAGCATCTGCAGGTAAGCGATGAGCGCATCGGCTTCAGTGATGCGATCGGGATTGCCGTCGAAATCCCGCGCCTGCGCTTTGGGGTAGCGTTTTGCGAGGTCCGCCGCGCCGGGACTGTCGGGCGAAGCCTGCGCGACGATGTCGGCGGTTGCGGCATCGATCATGTCGTTGGTGTAGGGAACACCGACCGTGGCCTGCGTGCGCAAATCATCTTTGATATGCGCGAAATCGAGCGGGTTTTGCGCAAGCCACGGGTAGGCCGGCATCACCGTGCCGGGCACGACCGATTTCGGCTCGCGCAGGTGATCGCGATGCCAGTCGTCCGAATATTTTCCGCCGACGCGGGCGAGATCCGGGCCGGTTCGCTTGGAGCCCCACTGGAACGGGTGATCGTACATGCTTTCCGCCGCGAGCGAATAGTGTCCATAGCGCTCGACCTCATCGCGCAGCGGCCGGATCATCTGCGAATGGCAATTGTAGCAACCCTCGCGCACATAGATGTTGCGGCCGGCAAGCTCGAGCGGCGTATACGGCCGCATGCCGTCGACCACCTCGATGGTGTTCTTGAGATAGAACAGCGGTACGATCTCAACGAGCCCGCCGATGGCGATCACGATCAGAATGCCGACCAGCAGGATGATCGAGTTCTTCTCGAAGATGGCGTGTTTTGACCACAGCGACATGGCAACCTCACTCGGCGGGCGTCAGCGCGAACGCGCTCGCGGGGGCGGCTTCAAGCGCGGGCGTGCGCAGGGTTTTCCAGATATTCCAGGCCATCAGCAGCGCGCCGGTCAGATAGAGTGCACCGCCGAGCGCGCGGATTTCATAGAACGGATGCATCGCCTGCACGGTTTCAACGAAGGAATATTCCAGGAAGCCGAGCGTCGTGTAGGCGCGCCACATGAGGCCCTGCATGATGCCCGACACCCACATGGCGGTGATGTAGAGCACGATGCCGATGGTCGAGATCCAGAAGTGCCAGTTCACCAAACGGAGCGAATAAAGTTTCCGGTTCCAGAGCCATGGCACCAGGCAATAGATCGCCCCGAAGGAGATGTAGCCGACCCAGCCAAGCGCGCCGGAGTGAACGTGCCCGATCGTCCAATCGGTGTAATGCGAGAGCGAGTTGACGATCTTCACCGACATCATCGGGCCTTCGAAGGTCGACATGCCGTAAAAGGCGACTGACACCACCATCATGCGCAGCACCGGGTCGGTACGCAGTTTGTCCCATGCGCCTGAGAGCGTCATGATGCCGTTGATCATTCCACCCCAAGACGGCATCCACAGCATGATCGAGAACGTCATGCCGAGCGTCTGCGCCCAATCGGGCAGCGCCGTGTAGTGGAGATGATGTGGCCCGGCCCAGATGTAGAGGAAGATCAACGCCCAGAAGTGGATGATCGACAGCCGATAGGAATAGACCGGCCGATCCGCCCGCTTGGGGATGAAGTAGTACATGATGCCGAGGAATCCGGCGGTGAGGAAGAAGCCGACCGCATTGTGGCCGTACCACCACTGGACCATGGCATCCTGCACGCCGGACCAGACGATGTAGGACTTGGACGAGAACAGCGAGACCGGCACAGCAGCGTTGTTGCCGAGGTGCAGGACCGCGATGGTGAGGATGAACGCGAGATAGAACCAGTTGGCGACATAGATGTGCGGCTCCGTACGCCGCATCACCGTGCCGAGATAGACCAGGAGATAGACGACCCAGACCACGGTGAGCCACAGGTCCGAGTACCACTCGGGCTCGGCATATTCCTTGGATTGCGTGATCCCGAGCAAATAACCGGTGCCGGCGATCACGATGAAGAAGTTATAGCCAAGCACCACGAACCAGGGCGCAATGTCACCCGCGAGCCGGGCGCGGCAGGTGCGCTGCACCACGTAGAATGAGGTCGCGATCAGCACATTGCCGCCGAACGCGAAGATCACGGCCGAGGTGTGCAGCGGGCGGAGGCGGCCGAATGAAATCCATGGCAGATCGAAGTTAAGGGCCGGGAATGCGAGCTCGAGCGCCGCCCACAGCCCGACCGTGAAGCCGGCGATTCCCCAAACCACCGCCGCGATGGTGGCGAACTTGACCGGACCCATGTTGTAGTTGGGCTTGCCGTCGATGGTCAGTGGCGGCAGGGCGGCGGCCCGTTCGTAATAGCGATTGACGATGGCGATCACGGCGGCGGCGCTGGCCGCGGTGAACAGATAAGCGTGCAGGGCATATTCGGGCGTATAGGCCTTGGCCGCCACGACCAGGGACACAAACGCGAGCGCGGTCAATACCAGCGCCGTGCCGCCCTCGCCGATGGTCATGGACTTGGTCTTTGCCGCGACAACCGCTGTGTCAGCCATGGAGGACCGCCTTACGCCGCCGAATTGATGATCGGGGAAACCTTTGCGCAATGCAGCGTGACGGGGTTTGATCGAGATCAAGTACAGCGCGCGCAAGCCGCTGTTGCTTTCGCAAAGCGCCTCGGGAATATGACTTAGGTAGAACTACGTAGTGGGGATTCGATCGCGCATGTGCTTGATCTGATGGCTGAGCCCGATTCAAACGCCACGCATTGGCTCCAGTTTGCCGCCGACTCGGGCATCAAGCCGTTTCTTACGCTGCGCTCCGGACCGGCGCGCTACGGGCTGGCGATCGCGCTGGTCGCCCTGACATTCGCGCTGCGCGCGCTGCTGGAGCCCAGCCTGCAGCACGACTCACCCTTCCTGCTGTTCGTGCCAGCCATTCTGCTGGCGAGCGGCCTCGGCGGGTTCGGACCGGGTTTTGTCGCGACGATCCTGAGCGTCGCCCTGGTGAGCCGGTTTTTCGCCAGCCCGACCGACATCCAGGCGGATCTGATCAACGGGGCGGCGTTCGCCATCATTGGGGTGGGCATCGCCTGGTTTGGCGAGAGCCTGCGGCGGGCGGTATTGCAGGCGTTCGACCGCAACCAGGATTTGCTGGCCCGCGAAGCGCACCTGAAATCGATCCTGGACACGGTCCCTGACGCGATGATCGTCATCGACGAGCAGGGCGCGATGCAGTCGTTCAGCAGCGCGGCGGAGCGACTGTTTGGCTATGGTGCGGATGAAATCATCGGCAAGAACGTCAAACTGCTCATGCCTTCACCTTATCGCGAAAATCACGATGCCTATCTCAATCGCTACCTGCAGACAGGGGAGCGCCGGATCATCGGCATCGGCCGGGTGGTGGTGGGCGAGCGCAAGGACGGTTCGACCTTCCCGATGGAGCTTGCGGTCGGCGAGATGCGCTCGAACGAGCGCCGATTTTTCACCGGGTTCGTGCGTGACCTGACGGAGCATCAGAAGACCGAGGCTCGGCTGCAGGAACTGCAAACCGAGCTGGTGCAGATTTCGCGCCTGACCGCCATGGGCGAGATGGCCTCAACGCTGGCGCATGAGCTCAACCAGCCGCTGTCGGCGATCACCAATTATCTGCGTGGCTCGCGGCGATTGCTCGAAGGCGCCTCCGAGGCGAACTGGGCTCGCGTACGCGAGGCGGTGGAGAAGGCGGGCGATCAGGCCTTGCGCGCCGGGCAGATCATCCGCCGCCTGCGCGATTTCGTGGCGCGCGGTGAAACCGAGCGGCGCGTCGAGAGCCTGAACAAAATCATCGAAGAGGCAAGCGCGCTGGCCCTGGTCGGGGCCAAGGAACGCGGCGTGCGGGTGCGCTTTCAGTTCGATCCACGCACCGACCTCGTGCTCGCGGACCGGGTGCAGATCCAGCAGGTGCTGCTGAACCTCATCCGCAACGCCATCGAAGCCATGGAGGGGGTCGAACGGCGTGACCTGACCGTGTCGACTGCGCCCATCGCCAACGGTGAAGCGCAGATCAAAGTAACCGACACCGGCCCCGGCATTGCAACCGAGATTGCCGATCAGCTATTTCAGCCCTTCATCACCACCAAGCAGCATGGCATGGGCGTCGGTCTCTCTATTTCACGCACCATCATCGAGGCCCATGGTGGACGCATTTGGGTTGATCAAAACCCCGGCGGTGGCGCGGCCTTCTGCTTCACGTTACGGACGGCGAGCTCAGAGGAGTTTGGCGATGAGCGCTAAGGACCTGGTGCAGATCATCGACGATGATGATGCCTTGCGCGATTCGCTCACGTTTCTGCTCTCCAGCGCCGGTATCGAGGCGAAGAGCTACGATTCCGCGGGCGCTTATCTCGATGACCCACAGCGCGGCGCGGCGGGATGCATCATCACCGACGTCCGCATGCCCGGGATGAGCGGCATCGACCTGCTGCGCAAGCTCAAGTCAGATGGGGTTTCTCTGCCGGTGATTGTAATGACCGGCCACGGCGACGTTCCGCTCGCGGTGGAAGCCATGAAGCTCGGCGCGTTTGATTTCATCGAGAAGCCGTTCGACGACGACGCTCTGCTTGCATCCGTGCGGGGCGCGCTCGGGGTGCAGGAAAAGCAGACGCGCGAAGGATCACAACGCCAGGAGATCGAGAACCGCTTGACGCAACTCTCGACCCGCGAGCGCCAGGTGCTCGACGGGCTGGTCGCCGGTCAGGCCAACAAGGTGATTGCCTACGAGCTCGGCATCAGCCCGCGCACGGTCGAGATCTATCGGGCGAACGTCATGACCAAGATGCAGGCTAACAGCTTGTCCGACCTGGTGCGCATGGCCCTGGTGACTGGGACGTTGAAGGGGGAGGATTAGACCGTGTCCCGGACGCGGTGCAGCGCGAAGCTCTTGCGTAGCCCCGGTGCTCCGCAAATCCGAGACCGCCAAAAAACGCGCTAGTTGGAACGATCCCGGGTCTGCAACGCACCACTTCGTGCTGCGTTGCGCGCGGGATACGGAAGCCTACTACCCCGCCTTCCGATACTCCGCCTGCTTGGCCGGGTGATTATCCAGCACCAGCAATGCCGAAGCCGTGTTGGAAATCGGGATGTGATAGTTGCTGTGCACCTTTGATACGCGGCCGGTCAGCGCACCGCGCATGGCGATCCAGTTCAACAACTCGACGCCCTGCGACCCGGCGAGCTCGACGAGCTGCGGAATGGTGTAGCGGGTCAGCGCCTCCGGCGTCTTCACCAGCTGCTCCAGGCAGAACAGATCAAAGTCTTTGTTGATGAAGCCGGCGCGCTCGCCGTCGAGCTGATGCGATAGTCCGCCGGTACCAACCACCAGTACTTTCAGGTCGGGCGCATAGGATTCAATTGCCTGTCCGATCGCCTGGCCGAACTTCAAGCAGCGCGCCGGCGTCGGCAACGGATGCTGTACGGTGTTGATCTCGATGGGGATCATCTTGGCGGGGCGCTTCGCCGGGTCCGGCCACAGCAGCGCCAGCGGGATCGTGAAGGCGTGATCGACCAGCATCTCCTGACAACTCGTAACGTCGAACTCGTTGCCAACCAGCTGCTCGATGATGTGCCAGGAAAATTCCGCATCGCCCGGAAATGGTGCCGAGACCGGCAAGCCCCAGCCTTCATCAGCGTGCCGATATTCTGCTGCGGCGCCGACGGCAAAAGTCGGCATCTTGTCGAGGAAGAAATTGAGGCCGTGATCGTTGTAGACCACCACGACGACATCGGGCCGGTTGGTCTCAAGCCACGTGTGTGCGGATTTGAACCCGTCGAAGAACGGCTTCCAATAGGGATCGTTCTGCAGACCCTTGGCGATGGCATTGCCAATGGCCGGAACGTGAGTTGTGGCGATGCCGCCGATGATGGTTGCCATGAGTTTATCTCCCCGCTGCCTGCAGTTTTTCTTTAAAGGCGTCGACGCTCGTGCCGGTTTGCTGCGCGCCGATATCCTGAACGTTGAGGCCGTAAATCCCGGCGAGCTTCGCCAGGTAATAGACGTTGCCCCCGGCTTCGATCA
Organism: uncultured Alphaproteobacteria bacterium; assembly: GCA_963760435.1. Classification (GTDB taxonomy): domain Bacteria; phylum Pseudomonadota; class Alphaproteobacteria; order Rhizobiales; family Xanthobacteraceae; genus JAFAXD01. Next base: position 104,058 of record CAVXDE010000033.1, on the reverse strand, counting down.
TTGCCAGCACGTTCTTCGCCTTCACGGCCGCCTTCTGCTCCGGGGTGAGGCCGAACTTCGTGCAGTAGGCATCCGGATCGCGCTGGAACGCCGCGCGGTTCTCAGCGCTGTTGAAGGAGAAGCACATCTTGTTGAGCGCCAAGCCTTTTTGCGCCTCGGCGCCGTTGAAAATGGTGGTTCCGGGGATTTGATGCGGGCTCGACATGCCAGGACCTCGCTTAAGCGTTATGCGCGTTGCAAGCAGCAAAGCATGCGGGCCGAGTCGGACTTTGATCAGGATCAAACGTCGCTATGATGAGGCGCCATGCACGCCATGCAACTCAATCAGCCCCGCACCCCGCTCGTGCCCGTATCCCGTCCGGATCCGGAGCCCGGACCGGGCGAAGTGCGGGTGCGCGTTGCGGCGTGCGGGGTCTGCCGCACCGACCTGCATGTGGTCGACGGCGAGCTTGCGCATCCGAAACTGCCGATCATCCCCGGGCATGAGATCGTTGGACACGTCGATGCAACGGGTCTTGGGGTCGAAGGCTTCCCTCCCGGCATGCGCGTCGGCATTCCCTGGCTCGGCCACACCTGCGGAGTTTGTCCGTACTGCCGCAGCGGACGCGAGAACCTGTGCGACAGCCCGCAATTCACCGGTTATACGCGCGACGGCGGCTATGCCACCCACACGGTCGCCGACGCGCGCTTTGTGTTTCCTTTGCCGACAACGGGCGACGATGTTCATGCGGCACCGCTCCTTTGCGCCGGGTTGATTGGGTGGCGCTCGCTCGCTCTCGCCGGTGACGGTCAGAACATCGGCCTCTACGGGTTCGGCGCCGCAGCCCACATCATCGCTCAAGTCGCGCGCTGGCAGGGGCGCGACGTCTATGCATTCACCTCACCGGGCGATGTGAAGAAGCAGGCTTTTGCGCGCGAACTCGGCGCCTGCTGGGCGGGCGGATCGGATCAGCAACCGCCAATCGCGCTGGATTGCGCCATCATCTATGCACCGGTCGGACCGCTGGTGCCGGCTGCGCTCGCCAGTGTGCGCAAGGGCGGACGGGTGGTCTGCGCCGGCATCCACATGAGCGATATCCCGCGTTTCCCCTATGCACTTTTGTGGGAGGAGCGACAGATCGTCTCCGTTGCGAACCTCACCCGCGATGACGGCGTGACGTTCTTTGACATCGTTCCCAAGGTCGGCATCAAAACCGAGACCGTGACCTACCCGTTGGCCGAAGCCAACGCGGCCTTGTCCGATCTGCGCAATGGCCGTTTTGAAGGCGCCGCGGTTCTGGTTCCCTGAGCAATTGACCGGGATCAAAGCAGGGTTCATTGGCGCCACTACGATTTCCACTTGTTGAACCAAGGAGTGGGATATGCCATTAGATGTCGCCTCGATCTTCATTCTCTGCGGAATCGTACTCGCGTTCCTGGCGTTTGGCGGAACGCTGATGTGGGCCGATCACCAAACCAACGGGGTCAAGAAGTAACTTCGTGTCAGGCATGACCAACAACACGGTCCGGGTCGCCGCGCTCGCCGCGACCCTTATGCTGGTGTGGACATCGGCTGGCGCGCAGGTCTTGTCTCCCAGCGCACAACGCGGCTTGACCATCGCGCGCACCAATTGCGCGCGCTGCCACTCAATCGACAAGGTGAGCGAAAGCCCGCTCAAGATCGCGCCACCGTTTCGAACGCTGCATGAGCGCTATCCGGTGACCGACCTCGAGGAGCCGTTGGCTGAGGGCATCCGCACCGGGCACCCGACCATGCCCGAGTTCCGGTTCGACCCGGACCAAGTGCGCGACCTGGTCGCCTATCTGAAGACGCTGGAGTAGCGCCGCGGCTCAATGCGACATCAGTGTCGGCGTCGTCATCGAGGCGAGCACGGTGCGCGTCGTCCCGCCAAACACCTGCTCGCGCAGCCGCGAATGTCCGTAGCCGCCCATCACCATCAGGTCGATGGCGTGATCGGCGAGATAGTTCAGGATCGTGTTACCGACGTCAACCTCGCCCTGCGGCACCTCGGTGAGCGTGATCGGCAGGCCATGGCGCGCAAGATGTTGAGCGATGTCGGCGCCCTCGATCTCGCCGCGATCGGTCGCGTGCCTGATCAGCACGATGTCGATTGATTTCGCCCGCCGCATCAACGGCAAAGCATCATTCATGGCGCGTGCGGCCGCACGACTGCCGTCCCAACAGAGTGCCAGGTTGTCGAGCTTGGCCGATCCCTTGTGGATATACGGCACGACGACCACGGGCCGGCCGGAATCGAACAGCGCCGCCTCGATCAGCAACTCCTCCGCCGAGTCGATGTCCGGCCGCGGCTGGCCAATGACGACGAGATCGAAGCGCCGCGCGGTCTGTCCGAAGGCCTCGCCGGCGCCCACCAGGGTTGCCGGTACGGTCACCGAGTTCGAACGAGATGCCGGCCAGCTCCGCAGCGCGTTGAAAATCATCGGTCGCCTTCTGTACGGCCTGCTCATTTTCCTCGATCGCCATTTCCACCAGGGTCGGCGGGAACAGGCCAAACGCGCTTGTCTGCATCGCCGGGTCGAAGCGAAACGCGATACCGGCGAGGTGCGCTTCGTTGATCTGGGCGAGCGAAGCCGCGTAATCGATCGCCGGATGTTTCTCTCCCATCGAAAGATTGACCAGCATGTCCTTGATCATGGTTGGCTCTTGGCGTCCCTGTTTTGAAGGCGGCAATATGGCCACGTTAAGTGATGATGCGCCACCAAATTTTGCGCTTGATCAAGCGCCAACCATTTCCCGGCCCTGTTTGACCCGGATCAAGGCGCCGACACGAGGGATCGCCGAAGGTCGCGCCAGAAACCGACCGAGTATCCCATGATCAAGAGCATCCTCGTTCCCGCAACCGGGCAGGCCTTTGACGACGCCGTGATGGAAACCGCGCTGCGGGTCGCCCAGGTGACGACGGCCCATATCGAGCTGTGCTACCTGCGCACGCCATCCTGGGAGGTCACCGACACGCCCGGCTACAGCGCGTGGGCGGTCGGCGCCGCTGTCGCGCCGGCACTGGCTCAACTCGACGCCCGCATCGAGGACGAGTGCGGGCAGGCACGCGCGCGTTTCACCGAGATCTGTCGGCGCAAGGGCGTCGCAGTCTGTCGAGCAGGCAAAGGTCGCGACCTCCATCACCGCGAGCTGGCGCGAGGCTCCACGACGAACCTGAAGCCCTCGCCTATCATGCGCATCATGCGGACTCTGGTCGTCGTCGGACGGCCGGGACACAGCAACGGGCTCACGCGTCCGCAGGTTGACGCAATACTCTCGGAGAGCGGACGTCCATTGTTGATCGCCGGCTCAATGACACCATCCAGCCTCACCGGAACGGTGTTCGTGTGCTGGAAAGAGGCGCCCGAGTCCGCCCGCGCCCTCACCGCCGCACTGCCATTGCTCAAAGCGGCACAGCGCGTCGTGATTGCACACGTGAGCGAGGAACTTGATCCGACGCCGTTGAGTGGGGTCGTGCGTTTTCTGGCGCTTCACGGCATCAGTGCGGAAACCAGGTTGCTGCCGCGGCGCGGCGCGGTCGCGGACACTCTGGCGGCCGCAGTCGACGCGCACCAAGCCGATCTGATCGTGCTCGGCGCCTATGGGCACAGCAGGGCGCGGGAACGGGTGTTCGGCGGGTGCACCCGAGGGCTTCCTCGATGACGCACGCGTCCCGGTCCTGATGATGCAGTAGCGGGTGCGCGGGGCACCCGTTTCGCGACTTCGAGAACTTCCAACAAATCGAGCAGCACGACCATGGACGCGATCGCACCCTCGGCCCAACTCGTTCGCCCTGTGACGGCCGGAGCTCCGGCTGCCCAGCCATCCGCGGTAGCACCCACGGCGCAGCCAGAGCCGATGGAACTGCCGTCATTCGAAACACTCAACCAGCTTGCCCGGGCGATGACGGCGCGGGTCACCCAAGGGATTTCGCCGCACGCGCAGCTCGCCGCGTACACGGATTGGATCTCGCACCTCGGCCGTGCACCGGGACGCCAGCTTGAACTGGCGCTGAGGACCTGGGTTTCGGCGGCGCGGCTTGCACGCTTTGCCTGGCACCTGCAAACCGGACAGCAGGCCGACCCGCCATTTCCGCCACAAGCCAGTGATCACCGCTTTGCCGATGCGGAGTGGAACAAATCGCCCTACCTGTTCTGGGAACAGCTGTTTCTCGCCCAGGAAGACTGGTGGCGCGCCGCAACCCGCGAAGTGCGCGGCATGACGCCAAAGAACGCCGCGCGCGTCGACTTCATGGCGCGCCAGTGGCTCGACGTGTTCTCGCCCTCGAACGTGCCGTGGCTCAACCCGGTGGTCATCGCGCGCACCATCGAGGAAGCCGGCGCCAATCTGGCGCGCGGTACCGCCAACTGGCTTGAAGACGGTCTGCGCGCCTTGGCGCTCGAGCCCACGCCGGCGCTCGATGGCTTCCGGGTCGGCGAGGACATTGCCATCACGCCGGGCGAGGTCATCTATCGCAACGACCTCATGGAGCTCATTCAATACAAGCCGGCGACCGAGAGCGTGGTCGGCCGAACCGGTGCTGATCGTGCCGGCCTGGATCATGAAATACTACGTGCTCGACCTGCACCCGTACAACTCGCTGGTCAACTATCTGGTCCAGCGCGGCTTCACGGTTTTCATGGTGTCCTGGCGCAACCCGACGCCGGCAGATCGCGACCTTGCCTTCGACACGTACCGCACCTCCGGCGTTCTCGCAGCGCTCGACGCGGTCAATGCGGTGGTGCCCGGACGCAAGGTGCATGCCTGCGGCTATTGCATCGGCGGGACGCTGCTGGCGATCGCAGCCGCCACCATGGCGCGCGACGGCGACGACCGGCTGGCCAGTGTCACCTTGCTCGCGGCGCAGACCGACTTCAGCGAAGCCGGCGAATTGATGCTGTTCGTCGACGAAAGCCAGATCGCATTCATCGAAGACACGATGTGGGACCAGGGTGTGCTCGACACACGGCAGATGGCGGGCGCCTTCCAGGCGCTGCGCTCGAACGACCTCGTCTGGTCGAAGATGATGCGCGAATATCTGCTCGGCACGCGCGATGCGCCGAGCGATCTCACGGTCTGGAATGCCGATCAGACACGCATGCCGTATCGGATGCACTCGCAATATCTGCGCGGATTATTCCTGGAAAACCGGCTCACGGCCGGGCGCTATGCGGTCGAGGGCCGGGTGATCGCGCTCAAAGATATCCGCCGGCCCATGTTCGTGATCGGGACCGAGACCGATCACATCGCACCCTGGCGCTCGGTCTACAAGGTGCACCTGTTCACCGACAACGAGCTCACCTTCGTGCTCACCAACGGAGGGCATAACGCCGGCGTCGTGTCCGAACCGGGTCACCGCGGCCGACACTATTATGTGGCGACACGCGCGCCGGATGGACCGTACGTGGATTCGGACACTTGGCTCGCGCACGCAACACGCCATGATGGCTCTTGGTGGCCGGAATGGGCCGGTTGGCTCGAAACCCACAGTAGCGGGCGCGCGGCTCCCCCCGCGATGGGGGCTCCGGAGCAGGGATTAACGGCTATCGATCCAGCGCCGGGCCGCTATGTCTGGCAGCGCTGAGCGCAAGAAAAGCTTGATTTTTGCAAAAGGTCGTACCATTTGGTCACCAACTAAAATCCCAGCCGCGCATGCAGTGACCAAGCTTGGTGGTCCGAGGGGCGCCAGGAGCGATAAGGCTCGCGTTTTTTCGAACAGAGCCCCACTTCTGCACGCATTGGTTGAATAGACTGGCGAGAGAATTGCGATATGGCACCTCCGAGTGATCTGTTGCGCGATGCGACCGAGGAAGCGGTCTTTGAGCGCCGAGGCGGCGGATTCGAACCGATTTTTGTCGACGACACTGCTACGGACGCCGAGTTTGAGAGCGGCGAGGCCTCCGATTCCGCGCGCCCGCAGGGCACGCGCGTTTCGCTGCAACCCGAGGACGCAACCGAGCCGGAAGCGAAGCGGCCCGCTAGCGCCGGCGCGACGGTCAAGGCTGAGGCGGGCGCCTCCCGCGATCTGGTCGGGACCTATTTTTCCCAGATGGGCGCAGCCGATTGGCTGACCCGCGACGAAGAGATCGCGCTCGCCAAGCGCATCGAGGACGCGCAGGAAGGCCTGCTGCTTGGGCTCGTGCGCATTCCGTCGGTCGCCGGCCGCTTTGCGCAGTGGGCGCGGGCCTGCATGGATGGCCAGCTACGCCTGTCCGAACTGATCGAAGGGGGGGCCTCCGAGGAGACCGCCTCTAGCTCCGATGCGGATGATGCGGGCTGGAGCGATGCGGCTGCCGAGAAGGCCGAAGACGCAGCGGACGCAGCGCTGGGCAATGAGGACCTGATGGTCCGGCTCGAGGGTGTCGCCAAGCTCGGCGAGGAGATTGCCACGCTGGGCAAGAAGCGATCGGCTGCGCTCGCCAAGGGCCGCGATGTTGGCAAGCCCACGCAGACCAAGCTGCGCAAGCTCGCGGCTGCGCTCGGGGGCGAGCTCGCAGCCCTGCGGGTGAACCCGGACCGGGTTGCCGAGTTGCTCGAGACGCTGGACGCTGCGCGCGGCCCGTCAAAGACGACCGCGCTGGCCTTGCAGGTCGGTCTGCCTGTTGCGGATCTACGCCAGAGTCTGAATGAGATCGATCGCGGCCGGCGCACGATCCGGACCGCACGCGAGCAGATGGTGAAGGCGCACCTGCGCCTCGTTGTTTCCATCGCCCGGAAGTATCGGCGTGGAAGCTCGCTCGATCTGCTCGACCTCATTCAAGAAGGCAACATGGGCCTGATGCACGCGGTCGAGAAGTACAACTATCGACGCGGCGTGAAGATTGCGACGTATGCGGTGTGGTGGATCCGCCAGTCGATCGCGCGTGCGATCGCCGACCAGGGTCGCACGATCCGCATTCCGGTGCACATGACGGAGACTGCCAACAAGGTTCTGCGCGAGCAGCGCAAGCTGCAGCAGATGGAGGGCCGCACGCCGTCCACCGGCGAAATCGCGACCCGCACCGGCATTCCGGCCGCCCGGGTCGAGCAGGTGCTGTCGATGGTGCGGGAGCCGACCTCGCTCGATCTTCCGGTCGGCGAGGATGGCGACACCACGCTGGGCGAGCTGATCGAAGCGCCGAATGCGATCGATCCGCAGGCAGCAGTCGAAGCGAGCTCGTTGCAGGAACTCGTCGGCGAGGCGCTTTCGGCGCTGACCCCGCGCGAGCAGCATATTCTGCGCATGCGCTTTGGCATCGGCGGCGCGACGGATCATACCCTCGAAGAGATCGGGCAGATGTTCGGCGTCACCCGCGAGCGCATTCGCCAGATCGAGGCGAAGGCGCTGGAAAAGCTGCGCCACCCGAGCCGCGGGCATAAGCTCGCGACGTTCGTGGATTGAGCCTGCGTCGGCAGCTGCCAGCGCAGGCGCAGGAAAATCCGCTATCGCCAGCGTGCCGCGGCGATGCTGTTGAGCAGTTCCGGAAGCCCCGAAGTTACGGGCGCAACCATATCGGCGGCGAACTTGCGGTTCAGTTCTGAAAATTCCTGCATCAGTCCGGTCACCGTATCGAACTGCTTGCGGGCTTGAGACGTGTAGACCGCAACTGCCTCCGGCCAGGACCGCACGGCCGCCAATTCCCCCGCGAACTCGAAAGCATTGTTGGTGCTCGCGGTCATCGCATCGGCGATCTTGGCGCCCCATTCGGAGGCTCCGTTCGCAAACGTGATGCAGATCTGCTCAAACAGATCGTGACATATCTCGGGCGCGGCCGTCAGCTCGGACTTCGCCGACACCGTTTCCACACTTGTCGTTACATTTGCTCTCCGGGCGGCCTGGGCCATCAGTGCACTCCTCTGCTTCGACAATGGCAACGGATACGAGATGCCGCCACTTTCCCAAGCCGATCATTGACCTGCCGCAAGACAGCTCGGCTCAATGTCGATTGCGCAGGCTCAGGATGTAGACCACCACCTGTTCCTGCATTTCAGCGGTCAGTTCAGGGTTTGGCATCCGAAACGGCTCGCCAGCGGTTTTATGTGTCGTCGAAATGAACCGGCGCAACGCATCAGCCGTTGTGGTCGGCTTGTTCGCGATACTCTGAAAGCTCGGACCCGGGTTGCGCAGGATCGGCGCATAGGTTTGGTCGGCGGCAACGACATGGCACGCGGAGCAGACACTCGCCGCAATGGCACGACCGCGCACGACATCCTGATCGAGCGGCACCTGTGCCTGTGCCGCGAACACGATCCAGCCGAAGAGGGCAACCCACCCTAGTTTCGCCACTGCAGTACCCCTCAGCGAAGGCTCATAGTGTCCATCGCATCCTCGGCGATCGTATTGACGCGCATCAAACCGAAAACTGCCTTATCCTGTTTTCATCTCATACGGAACGCCAGCGAGGTCGTTATGTGGGTATTTGGAGTGCTTGTGGTCGGTGTCGTGCTCTGCTCAGCGCCCGCTTTGGCGGCGGATGTGCAGCGCGGGAAGGACATAGCCGAGCACCAATGCGCGGCGTGCCATCAGGTCGCTCCGCATCAGCGCAATGAGCTGGCGGATGCGCCGCCGTTCGAGTTGATCGGCCGCAAGAACGGGTTTGATGCGGCCGCTCTGGCATTCGCCTTGCTGGAACCGCATCCGAAAATGAACTTCTCACCGAGCCAGCGAGATGCTGCAGACGTGGCGGCCTATATCAGCACATTGGCGAGATAATCTGCGGCGCAGCGTTTTGACTCGTCGGTCTCGTCCCCGCCACTCCATTGAATTGAAATACCGGCGCGACCGGACTATCCCATCGATCTGATAGATCGAATCGGATCAACCCCTGAGCACCGAGCCAGCTTCGAAGTCCGGATCACCCGCCTCGCGAACGTCCGGCTTGCCGCGGTTTGCGGCCTTGTTGCGCCCGCTGCAAGCGTTCCACCTGCTCTACCTGCCATTGATGTTGATCTACTTCGCCTACGGGGCGTCGGGCCTGATCGATGTCACGCGGGATCTGTGGATCAAGGAGCAGTTGAGCCTGAGCCCGGCCGCCCTCGCCGGCATCGGCGTCTGGCTCAACCTGCCATGGACCGTGAAAATGGTGTTTGGCGAGTTGGTCGATAGCGTGCCGATCTTCGGGTCCCAGCGCCGGTCCTACGTCCTGATCGGCGCGGCCATCATGGCCTCCGGCATGGTGACGCTCGCCGGCGCGGCCGGCGGCTGGATTGCATTCGGGCGGCTCGATCACCTCTATGTTCTCGGCGCGCTGCTCATTGTCATCGGCACCGTAATTCAGAATGTCGTCGCCGAAGCCATGTCAACCGAGGTCGTGGCGCGACGCGACGCGGCCGGCGAGCCACGCCCAGAGGATGAGGTCCGCTCCGACCTCGGCATGGTTCAGGTGCTGGGCCGGCTCGCATTGTCTGCCGGCATGCTGGCGGTCGCTGGCGTTTCAGGCTGGCTCGCGAGCTTTCTTTCGCGCGAAAGCGTCTTTCTGCTGGGCCTGATCGTTCCGGCAATCTCCGTGATTGGCGTGCTGGCTGTCCCATTCGAGACGCGCGAGCGACGCCCTACTGATTGGCGCATTCTCGGCGGCGGCGTCGCGCTGGGCGCCGTGATCCTGGTGCTGGCGCTTGGCTCCGTCCCGTTCGGTCAAGAGCTCATCTTCATTCTGTCGATGGTCGTGGTCTGCACGATGCTGGTGTTTGTCACGCGCGACCTCGACCGCGCCACCCGGCGATCCATCTTGTTCAGCAGCATCATTATCTTCGTGTTTCGTTCGGCGCCGACCGTGGGCGACGGTTATTTCTGGTGGACACTCGACGTGCTCAAGTTCGATCCGGCTTTTTACGGCACGCTACGCCAGGTCGGAGCGATCCTCGCCATCGTCGCCATGTGGGCGCTGAGCAAGGAACTGACGGAATATTCCGCAACGAAAGTCCTGTTCTGGATCACGATTGCCGGCACCGCGCTCTCGCTTCCCAGCATCGGCCTGTACTACGGAATATATCATTGGACCGAAGCGATGTTCGGTTTCGGCGCACGGACCATCGCCCTGATCGACATGGCGACGGCCTCGCCGTTCGCCCAGCTCAGCATCATTCCCCTGCTCACGCTCATCGCGTTCTACGCGCCGGCCGGCCATCGCGCGACCTGGTTTGCCCTGATGGCGTCACTGATGAACCTCGCGCTGGCCGCGGGGCAGCTGGAGACCAAATATCTCAATCAGATCTTTGTCATCGCCCGCGGCGAATACGCAGCGCTTGGGCACCTGCTGATCGCGACGACAATCATCGGCTTCGTTGTGCCGATGACCGCGATCCTGCTGTTTGGGCGGCGGGTTTGATCGCCCAGTCGCTGCCTACATTCCCCAACGGCGCACGAACCACGCTTTCACAATGTGCGTCAGTGTCGCGTAGCTCAGCAGCATGCCGGCAACCAACGGCCAATACAGCCCGGGCAGCGGAACGAAGCCCAGGGCGCTTCCTACCCACGTGAACGGCAGGGTGATGCCAACGACGCAGATGACGATGGTTGTCGCGATGAGCGGTCCGCTCGCGCGGCTTTCGATGAATGGGATCTTCGCCGTGCGAATGATGTGGATGATCAGCGTCTGGGTGAGCAGCGATTCCACGAACCAGCCGGTCTGGAATAACGGTGGGTTGCTCCAACTGTCGAAGATGAACAGCATCATCGCGTAGGTTGCGTAGTCGAAGATCGAGCTGATCGGACCAATGAAGATCATGAACTTGAATATGTTGCCGATGTCCCACCGGCGCGGCTGCTTGAGATAATCCTCGTCGACGTTATCAGTCGGGATCGCGGTCTGCGAAAAATCGTAAAGCAGGTTATTGGTCAGCACCTGGATCGGTGCCATCGGCAGAAAGGGAAGGAAAATACTCGCGCCCAACACGCTGAACATGTTTCCGAAGTTCGAACTTGCTCCCATCTTGATGTATTTGGTGATATTGCCGAAGATCTTGCGTCCCTCCGTTACGCCCTCTTGCAGCACCATCAGGCTCTTCTCGAGCAGGATGATGTCAGCCGATTCCTTGGCGATGTCGACTGCGGTGTCGACCGAGATCCCGACATCGGCCGCCTTGAGGGCCGGGCTGTCGTTGATCCCATCACCCAGGAAGCCGACCACGTGCCCCTTCCGGTGCAGGGCGTGTACGATCTGCTCTTTCTGCGCCGGCGTGAGCTTGGCAAAGACGGTGGCCTGGTCGGCGAGTTCGGCCAGCGTCGCGTCATCCAGCCCATTGAGCCTGGAGCCGAGCACGATCTCGCCCGCATCGATGCCGACCTCGCGGCAGATCTTGCGCGTAATCACCTCGTTGTCGCCGGTGAGGATCTTCACCGTCACGCCCTTGCCGGCCAGGGCCGCAATGGCCGCGCCTGCGCTCTCCTTCGGAGGATCAAGGAACGCGATGTATCCGAGGAGCGTGAGATCGCTTTCGTCGGCGACCGTGTAGGTCGTCTTCGCGGGATCCATCGCCTTGTAGGCAACGGCAACGACCCGGAAGCCATCTGAATTGAGCTGGATGGTTTCTTGCTTCGCAGTCTCGAAGTGACTCTTGTCGAGCTGCCCTGTGGTCCCGTCCACCTCGTAGCGCGTGCAGACAGCGAAAATCTCCTCGACGGCGCCCTTACAGATCAGAACATGCTCGTCACCATGGCCCACCACAACGGAGAGTCGACGGCGGGCAAAGTCGAATGGGATCTCATCAATTTTGCTGAATCCGTCATCGATCCCGAGAACCTTATGCAGATCGACATGCTGTAACACGGCGACATCAAGCAGGTTCTTCAAGCCGGATTGAAAGTGGCTGTTCAGATAAGCGTATTGCAATACCCGATCCGAGTCTTCGCCGTTAATGTCGAGGTGACGCTTCAGTATGATGCGATCTTGCGTCAGCGTCCCGGTCTTGTCCGTGCACAGCACATCCATCGCCCCGAAGTTCTGAATAGCGTTGAGGCGTTTGACGATGACTTTCTGACGCGCCATCGCGATCGCGCCCTTGGCCAGATTGACCGCGACGATCATGGGCAGCATTTCGGGCGTGAGACCGACCGCAACTGCGACCGAGAACAGCAGCGCTTCGAGCCAATCCCCTTTGGTTACGCCATTGATCACGAACACTGCCGGCACCATGACCAGCATGAACCGGATCATCAGCCAGGTGAACCGGTTGACTCCCAGGTCGAAGGCCGTGGGCACGCGCCGCCCGGCGATCTCGTCCGCCAGCTGTCCGAAAAATGTCGCTCCCCCGGTGCGCACAATCACCCCGGTCGCATATCCGCTCACCACGTTGGCACCCATGAAGCAGATGTTGTGGAGGTCGAACGGATTGCTGCAGCTCTGGTCGCAGGCGTGGCCGAACTTCTCTGCCGGCATCGCCTCGCCGGTGAGAGCCGATTGGTTGACAAAGAGGTCCTTGGTGTCGAGCAGACGCAGGTCCGCCGGAATCATGTCGCCAGCCGACAAGCGCACGACGTCGCCGGGCACCAGCGTTTCCAGGGAAACCTCGAGAAAGCCGTTCGCGTCGCGTTCATCTGCATCACGCCGCACCGTCGCGGTCGTCTTGACCATGGCGCGCAATCGCGCCGCGGCTTCATTGGAGCGGTGCTCCTGGATGAAAGCGGTGCTGATAGCGAGGATCACCATCGCCGCGATCACAATGGCTGCCCGCATATCGCCCAGCGCATAGGATACGATCGCCAAGCTCAGCAGCAGCGCGTTGAGGGGGTTCTTCGTCCGATTCCAGATTTCCTCTGCGATGCTCGGCTTGCGCTCGCGGGTCACCAGGTTCGGACCATATTGGGCGAGCCGCTTTTCCGCCTCAGCCGCACTGAGCCCATTCTCGCTTGATCCGAGATGCTGGCAAGCTTGCGCGGACGCAAGGCGCGTGACGACCAGAAGCTCATCAGTCTCGGCGCCGAGCGCGGCATCCACCGCACGTGCGTGATGCGTCGAGGCAAACGGGATCGGGAAGTTCATGTCTGCTCTCAGCTCGCGACCACAGCCTCGTAGATATCGTCTTCCTGGGCGATATGGATGCGCACCAACGCTTCGATTGCCTCGATCACTCGCTGCGCATCGCGGATCAGATAGCGATCGATCTTCTCCAGCGGCAAATCCTCCACCAGTCGCGCCAGCAGCCGGGCCAGGTGGAGGATTTCGCGATGCGCCCGGCTCATGGCGGAAAGGCCGTGGTCCTGCGACAGCGCCCGCGCAATCTTTGGATAGACGCTGCCCTCGTCCTCGCGTTCGTGAGCAACAACCTCGCGCTGAACAATCATGTTTGCCTCCGTCACGAGCGCGGTCGCACCATCAGGTTCGGCATCGTCGAGTGCGTCAGCAATCGAGCGCAGGCGGTCTAGGCCGCGTCCCAGGCGGACGTGGTCATGGTGCAACTCGCGGCCAATGGCGGCCGGGATCTGGTGTCGAACATGTTGTTTCCCCGAACGGAGCGCTCGCAACGCATTGAGGATCACGGCCACATCGATCACCTCTTGCACGAGCGCCGCCGCGACCGGTGCCAGCCAGCCAACGGACGCCGCAAGCATCGCCAGCAGCGAGAGGCTCATGCCGGCGACGATGCTCTCCAGCGCAATGCGGCATGCACGCTGGGCGATGACGATCGCCTCGCCCACGCGATCCAACCGATCTGCCAGGATCACGACATCGGCTGCTTCCGACGAAGCGCTGGCGCCGCGCGCCCCCATGGCGATGCCGACGTCGGCGGCGGCCAAAGCGGGCGCGTCGTTGATCCCATCGCCCACCATCACGGTCGGGTTGAGCCGCTGCTCACTGCGCACCGCATCGACCTTGTCGGAAGGGACGCGATCCGCCAGCACGAGATCGAGGTCAAGCGCCGCCGCAATGGTCTGCGCCGCCGCGGCCCGGTCGCCGGTGATCATGCCGATGCGTGCGACCCCGGCTGCGCGCAGCATCCGGATCGCGTGCGGCGTGTCGGGTCGCAGTTCGTCGGCGAGCAGAAGCGCGCCGATCGGTTGCCCGTCGATCGCGACAAACACCACAAGGGCGGAGCGCCACGACGCGCGCCGCAGCGCGCGCAGTGCCCACGCATCAGGTTGCCGGTGCACGAAAATATTATCGAAGGAGCCGGCGCTGACACGCTTGCCGCCGACAACGCCCGTGAGACCGGAACCGGCCGCTTCCTGGACTTTGCCCGGCATCTCGAGTTGCAGGCCGCGTTCCCCGGCCGCCGCCACGATCGCCGCGGCGACGACGTGGTGCGACGCTTGCTCGAGCGAGCCCGCGAGCTGCAGCACAGCGTCGGGATCCTGGTCGGGCGCGACTTCGATCGACAGCAGCCGGGCGCCTCCGACGGTCATGGTTCCGGTCTTGTCGAACAGCACCGTGTGGGCACGCGCCAGCGCCTCGAGCGGAGCACCGCCTTTGATCAGGATTCCGCGCCGCGCCGCCTGCGCCACGCCGGCAATGAAAGCGACCGGCGCGGCCAAAATGAGCGGACACGGCGTTGCCGCAACTACGACAGCCAGGGCGCGAATGATATCACCGGACAGCAACCAGGCGAGTGCTGCGATCACGAGCGTCAGCGGCAGGAAGAGCAATGCGTAGCGATCCGCGAGCCGCACGAACGGCGCTTTTGCGGTCTGTGCCGCGTTCACCAACCGCAAGATGCCCGCATAGGTGCTCTCGCCGGCTGTGGCAGAAGCGATCATTGTGAAACTGTCGCCGGCATTGACCGCGCCGCTGGAAATCGCAGCACCCCGCAGGCGCGTGACCGGGATTGCCTCGCCGGTGACAGCGGCTTCGTCAATCGCGGCGCTGCTCGAGTGGACGATGCCATCGACTGGAATGACCTCGCCGGCCCGCACCAGCAACCTGTCGCCGATGGCAACCTCGCCGATCGGTACCTCCTCGATGGCGCCGCCAGTGTCGCGATGCGCAATGCGCGGTGCCCGTTCGACCAAACTTCGCAAATTCTTTTCGGCGCGACCGACCGCGATATCTTCGAGCAGGTTGCCGCCCGAATACATCAGCGCAATCACCGCACCCGCGAGCGGCTGCCCTAACGCAAGCGCGCCAACCATGGCGACAAGCGCGATCGCGTCGACGCCGAACCGACCGGCGATCAAATCACGCGCGATCGAGACGATGAGACCGGCCGCAACCGGAAGGGTTGCGGCCCACCAGAATGTTTCGGCAAGTTCAGGATGCCTGGCGAGTTGCGCCGCGAGACCGCAGGTGAGCCCACCAATCGCGATCGCGATCAAAGCGCGGCGGAGGATTCGCTCCTGCAGGATGTTGGACAGACCATGCGGGAGGCGCATGATTTAACATCCTGCTCGAGTTCATCTCAGAGGCCTCAAGAGGCTTTCGCGCGCGCCTCGCTCTCGTCCGACGCAGGGATCGCCATTCCGGACATGGGCTCGACCCAGACCAGATGATCTTCGATGGACTTCACGCCGGGGGTGTTTTCGGCGACGACGTGAATCGCTTCGCGTTGTCGCTCGTCAAGCAGAACACCCCACAAATGCACAATTCCGTCGCGCACCACGACGTCGAGCATATTGACCGGAGCCCATGGCTGTTTCTGCAGCTCGGCGTAGATCCGAGCCCGGATGCCCGCATCATCTGCCGCGGCGACCGGCTTCGTCTCGCCAACAACGCTAGCCAACGCGCGCAGCAGGTTGGCACGCGTCACGATCCCGACCAGCTTGCCGTCACGCACGACCGGCAGCCGCTTGATCTGATGCCGCTCCATTTGTTGGACGATGTCGTCGAGCGGCGTGTCTTCGGTCACGGTGTAGACATCGTACGTCATGACATCGTGAATCTTGCGGCCACTGGCATGCACATATTCATTTGCAAGCCGGCCCGAGCCGATCAGAAACTCGATCCAGCGCGGTCGCTTGCGCTGGGTGCCAGTCTCGGTTCGGCGCAATAGATCGCCCTCGGTGACGATCCCGACAAGCGCTCCGTTGCCATCCACCACCGGAAGCCCGCTGAACTTGCGTTGCAGCATCAGGCGGATTGCTTCCACAATCGACTCATCCGGAGAGATGGAGACCGGATCAACCGTCATCACATCAACGGCCCGCATGGCATCCTCCTACCTAATTTGCGGGTATCTTAACCGTTGAGACGGGAAAGGACAGAGCGGTTGCGCAGCGCAATCACGCGCGAGGTCAACAACTCGATGGTCCGCGTGTTCTCCAATTGCGTCAGGGTCCGGGAAACCGTCTCGATCGTGAGCCCAAGGTAATCGGCTATGTCTTGGCGGCCCATCGGCAGTTCAACGGAGTCGCTATGCGCCAGCCGCTGGGACATTTCCAGCAGGAAGGCGGCGACGCGCTCCTGCGCGCTTTTGATGAGCAGCAATGCATGATTGCGGGCCTCGTCAAGCTGCCCCGCGGTCATCGACCAAAGCTGCCTGGCCACTTCGCCATCGCGCTTCGAGGCGCTGAGAACGGCACTGCGCTTGACCATCGCAATGGTCGCCCCGACGATCGCTTCGGCCGACCAGGTATGCTCAGCACCGAGCTCAAGGCCGAAACAGTCGCCCGGCAGGTAGAACGCGTTGATCTGGCGACGGCCGTCATTGAGGACCTTGTAGGTGCGCACGGCACCCCTGACGACCTTGTAAACGTAATCGGCCGCTTCACCTTCGCCGTAGATCTCGCCGTTACGGTCGTAAGTCATCGTAATACCGGTCAGCTCGGGCAAGCCGAACAGCATGTGCGTGGCAGCCAGCGGGACCCGCCGCTCGCTCGGCACTCCGACTGGCGCCAATGCTTTGGCAGCGATGAATGCGGCTGCTCCGACCGGACGACGTTCCTGGGCTGTGGTGACTGTGTGCATGGCCTGCTCCCGTTTGAAATTCAGTGAGAGCACCCTACGGGCCGTCACGGCGAAGAAAATTCAGATATCGTCCCTAAGGGATTCCCCGTAGGCACCCTGGGAACCGGTTGAAGCGTGCGCAAAGGCTCGTTTTTGAGCCAGCTCAAATCCCAACACCGCAGCAATGCACATACTTGCACGCATTCGCGTCGCACGACGCCGGTTCAACATCAGGGAGGGTTACAGATGCTTGCCTTTGATGATGAGTTCAGGCTCACCAGTTCTCGCAACTGCTGCGCACTGTGGGCGGACGAACCCACGTTCAAACGCGTCCGGTTCTCGGTGAATACGCAAATTTTGTCGAACCGACCGAAGGGATCAAACCCGCTCCACGAATTCGCCGAGCTTGAACTCTGCGAACGTGAACGCGACCAGATCGAATCGGCCTGCCGTCGCGCCTTTGCGGATCGGGCGAGCTCAGACATCGAGCTGCGGCCGACCGACTTCCAGCACCACTGATCCGGCCCCGGCGACTACCCGGCGCGGTGACTGGAAGTTACTGCGAGTTCAACGACTTGGTAGAGTTTGGCTGGCGGGCACCACTGGCGTTGATCAGGGCCGATCCCCAGACGACGAGATCGCGGGCGACCGTGTCGAAGGCCCGATCAAAGCCGTCCGCCACCGCACTCGCCTCGATCGCCTGAACCGGAGCGCTGCCCTGGAAAATGCGCGTCCCTACGATCTTGCCATCCCGGTTCAAAATCTTGGCTGAGAATTCAATTTGTGCGGTGGGCATTGGCTCGCGCGCGATCTGAAATGCGCGAAGGTCAAGCAGCATCTGATAATCGGCGTTGAAGGCTTCATTGGGCACAGCCACCGCGGCGAGCGATCCCGCCCGATCAAAACTCTCGATGACCTTGGCTTGGAGCAGTTTCGGCAGGTTATCGCTCCACTGGGCATCGGCAAGGCTCGAGCCTTGGTCATTCGACCAGATCAGGATTTTCCGCGTATCGAGCATCAGAAGCGCCGTGGGATCCGGCACCACGAGTTGAGCCTGAGCGGCTTTTTCCAGCGCCGGAAACGTCTGCGGCGCTCGCAGAGTGATAATTTTCGACGGCGATGCGGCGGGGCCACTGCCGGTCAATCGCTCGACTCCGGTCACGATGCCGTCCAGGCGATCGGAATTGCGCGCAAGCGCACCGGAGAACTTTTCAAAATTGGTAATCGCGTTATGCAACGGTTCGGAATTGTCCGCCAACAGACTGTCGATATGCTGTAGCGTTTGACGCGCCGTCTGCATCGTGTCGGCTCCGGCAGCTTGTTCGGCGATCAGCACCTGACCGGGACTCAAACGCGGTGAAGCGGACGAGCCGCCCTGCAACAACAGCGACGGCGAGCCCATGAGGCCTTGGATGTCGACATCAACACGCGTATCGGAACGCACCGGTGTATCAGGCCCAATCGCGATCTCTGCTGTCACCCGCGAGGGGTGTTCCGGATTGAGCGTCAGGCCGCTGACGTCGCCGACCCGGACGCCGTTGAACAAAACCGCGGACCCGGCGCGCAATCCTGAAACCGTGCGTTCGAATTGCACCCGATAGACCACCCGTTGGCCCGGCCCGCCAATGGCTTTCAGCCAATACACAAACAGGAACGCTCCCGTGATCGCGGCTATTCCAAACAGGCCGATGAGAATGTAGCGGGCGCTGGTTTCCATTTCGCGGTGTCAGCCAAAGTCGTCCAAGTTGCATGCATTTATATCTTGCGACATGAGCCCCCCGGTTGATGCTGATCAATACGCCACGCCTTGCACGTCCTAGATTTCCTGCAAGGAATCAGGGCCGTGCGGAATGGCAAAGAGCACCAAGATCGTATTCATTGGCGCGGGCAGCATGTCGTTCGGCCTGAGCTTCTTCAGGGACCTCTTTTTCTGCAGCGGACTTTCGGGCAGTTCGCTCGTGCTGGTGGACACCGACGCCGACAAGCTCGCGCGAACGACTGAATTCGCTCAGCTCCTGAATGCGAAATCAGGCGCGGGACTGAAGATCGAATCGACGACCCAGCGCCGCGAGGCTTTGCCGGGTGCAAGCTTTGTCCTTAACGCGACCGTAATCGACCGCAACCGACTCTGGCGCCTCGACTTCGAAGTGCCGAGAAAATACGGGATCCGCCAGGCGTTGGGCGAAAATGGCGGACCGGGAGGATTGTTCTTCACCCTGCGCACGTTGCCGCTGGTGTTCGACTTTGCGCGCGACATGGAGGAACTTTGTCCGCACGCCCTGATGATCAACCTTTCCAATCCGGAAAGCCGCATCATTCTGGCGCTCGGCAAATACAGCCGTATCCGGGCCCTGGGACTGTGCGAGGGCATTTTCGGCGGACGCGACTACATTGCGCATATCCTTGATCTGCCGAAGGAACAGGTCGAGGTTTGGGGCGCCGGTCTCAATCATTTTCAATGGCTGCTGCATGTGCGTGATGCCAAGACCGGCATGGACCTCTATCCGGCGTTACGGCTCAAAGAACCGGATCACGATCCAACCTTCGCCCCGCTGACGCGCCGCTTGTTTCACGCGTTCGGATATTGGCCGACCTGCAGCGACGAGCACCTTGGCGAATATGTCCCCTATGGGTGGGAGGCCGGCGAACACGGCTATGACTTCGCACAGGACGAGGCCGGACGCGCAAGTTTTGCACAACTGCTCAACGACGTTCTCTCCGGAACGGCCGCGATGCCGTCACATTGGTTCACACCGTCGGGCGAGCGTCATGTCACTGTCATTGACGGGATTGCGAATGACCGCAAGCAGTTCATCGAATTGGGGATCGTGTACAATCGGGGCGTCATCCCGAATCTCCCCTCCGATCTGGCGGTCGAAGTTCCGATCATGGTAGATGCCGCGGGAGTTCACCCGATCTCGCTTGGGCCCTTGCCGGACCCAATCGCCAAGTTGCTCTCTGTGCAGGCGAGCGTACAGCAATTGGCGGTCGAAGCGGCCGTGCATGCTTCCAAGGAGCTTGCCCTGCAAGCTTTACTGATCGACCCGGTGGTGAATTCCACGACCGCGGCAGCACAGCTGCTGGATGAGTTGTGGGAGGTTAACCGAGCTTACATCAGGCGGTGTATCTGAGATGACGGTATCCAATGGTCGGCGGCCTGCTACAGACCAGTTTGTTTGGGGCGTCTCCACCGCGAGCTACCAAATCGAAGGCGCCGCCGGCGAGGACGGCCGGGGACCCAGCATCTGGGATACGTTCTGCCGGCAGAAGGATCGCGTTGCCAACGGCGACACCGGCGACGTGGCCTGCGATCATTACCATCGCTACGCGGAAGACCTCGCGCTGATGCGCGATCTCGGCGTGCGAGCCTATCGGTTCTCGATTGCGTGGCCGCGCATCCTGCCGGCGGGCCAAGGCAGCGCCGAACGCGCTTGGGCTTGCCTTTTACGACCGACTGATCGACGCGCTCCTGACGGCAGGAATCGAGCCGTGGATCTGCCTCTATCATTGGGATTTGCCGCAGGCACTGGACGATCGCGGCGGTTGGACCAACCGCGATTGCGCCGGTTGGTTCGCCGATTACGCAACGGTGGTCGCGCGCCGTTACGGCGACAGGGTCAAACAGTTTGCGACGTTCAACGAGCCGACGCTGTTTACGCTGCTCGGTTACGGTTTCGGCTGGCACGCTCCTGGACTCACCGACCGGTCGGCGCTGCTGCGTGCCATCCATCACGTCAACCTGGCCCACGGAGCGGCCGTCGAGGTGCTGCGCGCGCACGTCTCCGGCGCCGCCATCGGGGCGATCCATAATTACCAGCCATGCTTTGCCGCAACCCCACAAGACGAGGGTGCCCGCGACCGGCTCGCGGCATTTTGGGACGGGGCCATGCCGGACCCGCAGCTCCTGGGTTACTATCCGTCCGCGCTCGCTGCCGAGATCGAGCCGATCCAGAAGCCCGGGGATCTCGCCCGCATCTGCCGGCCTGTCGATTGGTTCGGGCTCAATCACTACTCGCCGATCTACGTCCAGTCGGATCCAGGATCAGCGCTCGGATTTCGTCTGACCGATCCGCCACCGGAGAAGAAACGGACGGGCGTCGGATGGGCGATTGATCCACAAGCTTTTGCCGATACGCTGGTGCTTCTCGATCGTCGCTATCGATTGCCCATCTTTGTGATGGAGAACGGCTTCGGGTCACCGGAGCAACCTGACGCCGACGGACGGATCAATGACCAAGCCCGCATCGATTACCTCGCGGCTTATACGAGCGCACTGCGGGAAGCGATCAGACGCGACGCCGACGTGCGCGGCTATTTCGTTTGGTCGCTGCTCGATAATTTCGAGTGGAACTCCGGATATGGCGCGCGGTTTGGTCTCGTCTACATAGACTACCCTACCCAACGGCGCATTCCGAAGGCGTCATTCGCTTGGTACGCCAAGTTGATCAAAACCGCGCGGATGCAAGCATGACGTTCTCGAGCGTGGCACGATGTCATGGAACAGATCCTTACGTTGACGATCAACCCAGCAATCGACATCTCGACCAGTGTCGAGCGGGTACAGCCAAGCTTCAAGCTTCGCTGTTCCGCGCAGCAGCGCGACCCGGGTGGTGGCGGCATTAACGTCGCGCGCGTCGTCCGACGCTTGGGCGGGAATGTCACGGCGATCTACACCTGCGGCGGTGCGACTGGAGAATTGCTTCGTCGTCTGGTCGAGCACGAGCAAATTCCGTGCTGCACCAGCGCAATCCAGGAGGAGACGCGCGAAGACTTTACGGTCAATGAGCGCAGCACCGGCCAGCAGTTTCGGTTCGTGCTGCCTGGTCCATCGCTGACCGAGCCAGAATGGCGCGCTTGTTTGGACGCCCTGGCCGCAACCAGCACCAGGCCAGCTTACCTGGTCGCGAGTGGCAGTCTACCGCCGGGTGTCCCCGTCGACTTCTATGCACGCGTGAGCCGGATCGCGCGAGAGTGGGGCACCCGATTGGTGGTCGACACCTCGGGCCCGCCACTTGTTGCCGCATTGGAAGAGGGCGTCTATCTGGCCAAGCCCAATCTGCGCGAGCTCAGTGAGTTCGTTGGCCGGTCCTTGCCCGACGAAGCAGACTGGGTCGAAGCCGGGTCGCGCCTGATCGAAAAGGGGCACGTTGAGCTACTCGCCCTGAGCCTGGGTCACCGCGGCGGAATGCTGTTCACACGCGATGCGATCTGGCGCAGCCCGCCGCAGCCCATCAAACCTGTCAGCACCGTTGGCGCCGGCGATAGTTTCCTCGGCGGCGTGGTGTTCGGACTGGCAACCGGGCGGAGTGCCGTCGATGCATTTCGGCTCGGCACCGCAGCCGGCTCGGCGGCATTACTGCAACCGGGTACGGAGCTCTGCCATCGCGAAGACCTTGAGCGGATTTACCGCGACGTCACGGCGGTCCGTATCTGAGCCGGTTCGACCGGCGGAGGCGCAGTGGCAGAGATGAACTGTTCACGCATGCAAAGTTCGTCCACGGCCAGGAGCAGCGTCGCAACCCGATCGACCGACGAGATCCAATCCGCCAATCGCTGGTAATTGTCCACGAGCCAATTGAAGGCGCCCTGGACCAGCACAAAGGCGGCCGCCGCTTGCGTGAGCTCACCCAGGCTCATGCTGCCGGAAAGAAACTTCGGCGCGCACAACACGAGGCCGACGACCGGCGCCAGCAAGGTATTGGTCTGCAACACCAAGGTCGTGCGCACCAGCTGCATGCATAACTCGCGCCAACGGCCGAGTGCGCCTCGCAACGCCCGCCACAACTCGCCGCGCGCCGCCGCCTCGCTGCCCGCAAGCGTTGTCGCGTGCTCGGCGGCGGTGCGCAACGTGTTCGCCGTCGAGCGTAGCTCGGCTTCCGCTTGATTCTCTGGATTGAATGACAAGCGTCAGCGATCGACCGATGAACACCATCGCGGCGGTGATGAAGGACGAATAGACGATAACGCTGATAACCAGATATCCCGGGACAACAACATTGGTCGCGAAGATCGTAAGCGTTATATCTCCACCAACCGTCCACAGCACACTGATGAACGTCGCCGCCATCAATAACGAATTTAACAAACCGACAGCGAGATCGATCGGCGCGTCCGTTGCCAAGCGGGCATCTTCCGCGATGCGATACTCGGGGTTTTCCCGGCCCTGTTGCGCGTAATCGAGCCGGCGATAGCGGCCCTTGGCCAGCCAATACCGGATCAGATGGGCGGTCAGGTATTCGCGCCACCGCCGCTGCGCCGTCATGCGTCCCCACACCGAAGCCGCGGCCAGCGTTACGCTACCGGCGATCAGCGGAACGAACAGCGCCGCCTGGTACCAGAGCGCGTGCGCATTGCGCCGGCCGAGCGCATCAAAAAAATTGCGGTTCCAAAGATTGAGCTCGTACTGGACACCCAGCTGCAGCAGAACGATAAGAATAAGCGCAACCGTGAGCGGCCATGCGGTCCAAGACGAACGCCCGCGCCAGAAGCCGGACGCAGCTTTCCAGAAACGCAGGAGCAGCTTGCGCTGCTCGGAGGGAAAGCTGCGCCAAGCCCGCATCATGCCGTCCTAATTCGCCTTGGCGCAAACATCACAAAAGAGTTTCCAGAGTGGAATGTCACCATCGCGCGCATTTACCTCCGGGAGATTGAGCCACGTCAAAACGGGGCTGAGGACGCACGCTATTTTATGGGTGATCTGGAGGTCTATCCGCATGAAAAGCGCGTCATTGGCGGCTGAAATCGACGACGATCTCATCCGAATTCAGGATTACTGGCAGCAGCTGCGCCGCGGCGAGAACAGCATCCCATTTTCGGATGACATTAATCTCGCCTCGTTGCCAGGAACAGCTCAACGCACGCTTCTGATCGAGGTGTTCTACGATCCGCTGCGCTTCCGCATTGACATCGCCGGCGCGCGCGTTGAGGAACAATATGGCGAACCACTCGCGGGCCGATTTCTTGACGAAGTTGCGCCACACGCACCGCTTGAAGGGCTTTCGGTCCTGTGTCAAACCGCCGTCAACAAGCATATGCATTGTCACGAAATCCGAGGTCGCGGCGATCAACAGTATGCTCGTTTAGTCCTTCCATTTTGGGGCAATGGGCACGTCGATATGCTGCTCGTTGCGATAGCTCCTCGGCCAAAACGAGAAGGAACGAACTAGCGAGGCGCCATTCATGAACGTATCCGATGTCATGACCCGCCCCGTGGTATCGGTCAGATCGGACGCCACGGTCATGGAAGCGGGAAAACTGATGATGCAAAGCCGCATCAGCGGATTGCCTGTCGTCGATGCGGAGGATCGTGTCGTCGGAATCGTCACCGAACGAGATTTTCTCCGTTTGGCCCGACCCGAAACGGGTGGGCGCCCCCGGTGGCTCGAACTGATCACCAACTCCAACAAGATCGATGCGCTCACCCGGCTCCGAGAGGAGCGGGTGGATCGGATCATGACGCTCAACCCGATTACGACTTCCGAAGATTCGTCGATCGAAGATGTGCTGGGCAAGATGGAGAAGCATGCGATCAAGCGCCTGCCGGTCATGCGGGGCGCGCAATTGGTCGGGATTGTCAGCCGCTCGGATCTGTTGCGCGGCCTGATGCGCAGCTTGCGCAAGGCCTCTGAAGCCGCCAGCGAAGATGCTTTGACACGCCAACGGCTGACCACGCTGGAACGCGACTATTGGCTTCGTCATGGCCGCTGATTTTCGTCTTGACGGGGATCAACACTCCTTTGAGGTCGTTGCAGCCTGTTTTATACTCGTATCAGCATCGGCCGGTGCAGACCTGGGAGGAGAAGAGCATGAAAGCCCGTGACGTAATGGTTTCCCCGGTTATCACCGTTAGACCGACCGCGTCGGTAAAAGACGTGGCCAAGATTTTCATCGAAAACCGGATCAGTGCCGTGCCCGTCGTTGACGATCAGGGCAAGCTCATTGGAATCGTGAGCGAGGGCGACCTGCTGCATCGCGCTGAGGCCGATACGCAACGGCGGCGACCGTGGTGGCTCCTCGTGATGACGAGCGACGAGACCCTCGCGGCCGATTACATCAAGGCGCATTCACGTAAAGTGGCCGACGTGATGACCAAGGATGTCATAACGGCCGCCCCAGATACCCCATTGCATGAGATCGCCAGGGCGCTCGAACGCTACGCCATCAAGCGCGTGCCTATCGTGCAGGATGGGCAGATCGTCGGCATCGTGAGTCGGGCCAACCTGATCCAGGCTGTCGCGAGCGACCGCAAGAAGCCCGAGATTTCGCCATCGGACACGGCGATCCGCGAAAAGCTGCTGGCGCATCTGCAAGCGCAGCGTTGGGCGGATACCGGACTCGTCAACGCCACCGTTACCGATGGAGTCGTCGACCTTTGGGGTGTCTCCAGTTCGGACGTGGAGCAAAAGGCGATCCGGATTGCGGCTGAATCGATCCCAGGCGTGGTGGCAGTCAACGATCATCTGATCAAGCGACCACGAACCCAGGGATACTGAGAGAAAAGAACTGCCCTGCCTGTTGCGCCAGTGCAGATGCCGCGCTGGCGTTGTATGTTCAATGAATGATTGCCGATTTTCGCTCGCTCTACAGCCACGCGTTCGTGCGCATAGGATCCTGTGTTCCGCGGACGCGCGCCGCGGACGTCAACGCCAACCTGTCCGAGACCATCCGGCTCGCCCAGCAGGCTGATGCGGCCAAGGCTGCGCTTCTCGTCTTTCCGGAGCTCGGGCTCTCGGCGTACGCCATCGACGATCTTCTGTTCCAGGATGCACTGCTCGACGCCGTCGAGCGCGCCATCGATCAACTCGTTGTCGCCTCGCGTGACTTGTTTCCAGTGTTGATCGTCGGTGCTCCGCTGAGACACGCGGGCGCGCTCTTCAACACGGCCGTTGTCATCCATCGCGGGTCGATCCTTGGCGCCGTCCCCAAGACCTACCTGCCGAACTACCGCGAGTTCTATGAAAAGCGTCACTTCATGTCGGGAGCCGGCGTGCGCACGGCGCAAATCCGGATCGCCGGTCGGGAGGCTCCATTCGGAATTGATCTCCTGTTCCGGTCGAGCGGCTCGGTCGAGTTCGCGTTCCATGTGGAGATCTGCGAGGATTTCTGGGCGCCCGTGCCGCCGTCGACACTCGCAGCGCTTGCAGGCGCCGAAATCCTGATCAACCTGTCGGCCAGCAACATCACCATCGGCAAAGCCGACACCCGCCGCTTGCTGTGCGCCAGTCAATCCGCCCGCGCCATCGCCGCCTACGCGTATTCGGCTGCGGGCCCGGGCGAATCCACCACGGACCTCGCCTGGGACGGCCACGCGGCGATCTACGAGTATGGCGACCGATTGGCCGAGAGCGAGCGCTTTGCGCCGGATTCGGTGTTGATCACCGCCGACGTCGATCTCGGCCGTATTCGGCAAGAGCGCATGCGCTTCAACACGTTCGGCGACTGCGCGCGCGAACAAGCCGGCAAGGTGACCGGATTTCGCTGCGCTTCATTTCGGCTCGATCGCCCGGACGGCTCGGTTCCTCTCGCGCGCGCTATCGAACGCTTCCCGTTCGTGCCGTCGAACCCGGAGAGGCTGCGCGAGCACGCCTACGAGGCTTACAACATCCAGGTGCAAGGGCTGGCGACCCGGCTCCTGGCAACGGGCATCGAACGCGCCGTCATCGGCGTTTCCGGCGGCCTTGACTCGACCCAGGCCCTGATAGTCGCGGCCCGCGCGATGGATCGCCTCGGACTGCCGCGCACGAATGTCCTTGCCTACACGCTGCCAGGGTTCGCCACCTCGGACGCGACCAAAGGCAACGCCTGGGCGCTGATGCAGGCGCTGGGCGTCACGGCCGCTGAGATCGACATTCGGCCGGCCGCGCGGCAAATGCTCGCCGATCTCGGCCATCCGTTTGCGCGGGGCGAGCCGGCTTATGATGTCACGTTCGAGAACGTTCAAGCGGGGCTGCGCACGGACTATCTGTTCCGGCTCGCGAACCAACACCGCGGCCTTGTCGTCGGCACCGGTGATCTCTCCGAGTTGGCGCTTGGCTGGTGCACCTACGGGGTCGGCGATCACATGTCGCACTACAACGTCAACGCGTCGGTCGCCAAAACGCTCATCCAGCATCTCATTCGCTTCGTCGCCGCCTCCGGCGAGGTCAGCGAGCAAACCGTACGCGTGTTGCGAGCGATCCTCGATACCGAAATCTCCCCGGAACTGGTGCCGGCCGACGCGGGGGGCGCCATTCAGTCGAGCGAGCAGGTTGTCGGGCCGTACGCGCTGCAGGACTTCAACCTATTCTATCTCACCCGTTACGGTTACCGGCCCTCGAAGATCGCATATCTCGCCCATCATGCCTGGAGCGATGCCGAGCGCGGCGCCTGGCCCGCGGACATCCCGAAAGCAAGGCAGACAGCGTACAGTCTCGCTGAAATCCGCCAATGGCTGGGGCTGTTCCTGCGGCGTTTCTTTGCCAACCAGTTCAAACGCTCAGCCGTCCCCAATGGACCCAAAATCTCGTCCGGAGGCTCGCTCTCGCCGCGCGGCGACTGGCGCGCTCCTTCCGATGCCAGTGCCGACGTCTGGCTCAAGGAGCTATTTGAGAACGTTCCCGAGCATTAGCGCGAGGCTTGGTTTCCGTCGGAAACTAAACGGCGCACCTCCGGGATTTCCCTTAGGGGCTTTATCTGAATTTTGCTCGGCCTGGGATCGCGCTAATTTGGATCATGAACGCAGGGCACCCCTTCCCCTCCCACAGCCCCGTTCACCCCACTACCCCGGCTCCCGAGGCCGGGGTTTCTCTTTGTGCGGCACCGTGAGTTGACCAAGGTCAACGCCTCCAACTGAGTGCGAAAATAGAAGACAAATCCGGCACCAAATGGAGGATTTGACATGCGCGTGAAATTGCAGGTGAAGAAAGACAAAAAGTCTTGGTATGAGGGCGTCTATGATGTTGTTGATGCGGCCAGCTTCGGAGACGCCTGCGCGGACGCCTGGACCAAGCTGCGCGAACAAAAATTTCAGACAGCAACCAGCATTGGCGCCCTCTACGATACCCTTGATGAGCATCTGATTGATGAATTGGAGGGTGCGGAAATAAGCTTCGCCAAAGCTTGATCTGCATCATCATCATCGAACCCTGCTCGCCGCCTTCGCCGGTCTAGCCCGCGTGGGTCTTAACTCGACCTTGGAGCCGATGTGCCTGGTCCTGCAACTGGCGCCGGGCGCGCTTGAATGCGTCATGCAGCGCGAAGTCGATATCGCCATGGCGTTCGTCCGCGCGCGGGGTCCGGCCAATATTGACCTCTTTGTGATCAGGTAAAGCTAGCCGGATGTTGATCTCGTAGAGGCCGCCGGTGCGGTGATGCTCACCGGGTGCTTTCACGACAACGTGGCCGGCCGTCACGCGCCCGAAGCGGCCTTCCAACTCTTCCACAAAGTGCATGATCTTTGCGTGCACTGCGTCGCTGTGGTCCATGCCCTGGAATTCAATACGCACCGGGGATTGCATCGTATTCTCCTTCGTTGATCAATGCGAAAACAGGCAGCAGACGGGGCTTCGATCCAGCAACTCGCGGGTAACACCGCCAAAGATCCATTCACCGAGCCGGCTGTGCCCGTAGGCGCCGGCGACGATCAGATCCGCTGACTGCTCTTGCGCAAAGCGGATCAGAACGTCGCCGGCGATGGGCTCATCGGGCAGCACCCGCTCGGTGACGTTGGTGATGTGATGCCGTGCCAGGAAACGGCCGACGTCCTTGAGCCGTGGCACCGCGTTTGCTTCCGCTCCCCAGGCGGCAACCTCGACCAGAAACACGCTCTCTGCGAGGCGTAGGAACGGCAGGGCGTCGCGGATCGCCCGCCGCGACTCACGGGTATCCTTCCAGGCCACTACGACGTGCCGAACTGCAAGCGAAGCAATGTCCTTCGGCACCACCAGAACCGGACGGCCGGCGTTGAGCAGCAGGCTGCCTGCTTCGAGCGAGCGATAAGCCGCCGCCGAGCTCGGCCCAACGATCAGCAGATCGGCCGATCGGCATTCTTGAGCCACGAAATCGTTGGGAAAATCCGGTGCCGATCTCCACTCCACGGCAATCCCGTATTCTGCTGCCGCTGAACGAAATCCCTCGCCGGCCTTGTCCAAAAACGCCCTGACCCCGGCATCTTCCTGTTGGAGCAGCGCGGCATCCACGGCCGCGTCCTCGCCGGTCACCACGGGCATTGAAGCGCGCGCGGCAATTCCAATCAAGGTCGCCTGGAAACGTCTCGCCAGATCAGCCGCGAGGCGAACACGGCCCGGTTCATTCTCAACATGGACCATCAGCGTGGCGTACGACATCGCTTACTCCCAACCACCGGTACGATCGCGCGTCACGATTGCACACTCACATCCTGATCGCTGTGGCGAGCCGGATGGCGCGCGAGGAGCGCAATGACCTCGCGATCGTTTGTTTGTCGAAAATCGGCATAGTAGAGGCCGATTGCACCGAAGTCGCCATAGTCTTCAAGGCAGATGATCTCGTCGGCATCTTCGCGCAAGTCCTGCAACGTGGAGGTAGGCGCCACCGGAACCGCCAATACCAAGCGGCGGGGCTTACGCATGCGCGTCGCTTGCAACGCGGCGCGCATGGTCGCTCCGGTGGCGATCCCATCATCAATAACGATGGCCACGCGCCCGGTGACCGGGGCTGGTTCGCGGCCAGCCAGATAGGTTTTGCGCCGGCGCTCAATCTCCGCGAGCTCGCGATCACAGACGGCTTTGAATTCTTCGTCACTAATCCTCGTCTGTGAGATAATGTCCTCATTGCGGACCACGACCGGCTTGGGACCATCCACGACCGCCCCCATGGCAAGCTCGGGCTGGAACGGAACGCCGACCTTGCGAACCAGGATCAAGTCGAGCGGCGCATCGAGCGCCTCCGCCGCTTTCGCGGCGACCGGCACGCCTCCGCGCGGCAGAGCCAGGATTGTGACCGGCTGCCCCCGATACTTGAGGAGTGCGGCGGCAAGCCGCTGGCCGGCATCTGAGCGATCGCGAAACATGTCTGTTCTTGTAACGTGTTAGGCAGCCAAGAGTTTGATCGGCGTCAACTGCCGGCACGCGTTACACGAATAACTTCGCGCCATCATGGAAGCTCGTTATCAACTTGCCACAACGGTTCCCGGCGCAATGATTGCTGCGACTGAGCTCGCCCAAAAGGTAGCATTCCTGAGCCGCCCGGATACGTACGGGGTCGATGCCGTTGCGTGCCGGGAAACGCACATGTCGTGGATATTCCTGGCCGGTGAGCGCGCCTACAAACTGAAAAAACCGGTTCGCTTTCCGTACCTCGATTTTTCCTCATTGGTGCGACGGGAAGCTGCCTGTCGTGCCGAGCTCAGGCTCAATCGACGGCTCGCGCCGGATGTTTATCTCCGTGTCGATCCTTTGACATCGGCTCCGAAACGATGCGGATCGTTCGCTTTGGGGGGATCAGGACCGGTGGCCGATTGGCTCGTCGTCATGCAGCGCCTGGACGAGCGGAACACCCTCCAGCATGCGCTCGAACAACGCTCGATCAAAACCTGGCAGCTCGATCGGATCGCAGCGACGCTCGTCCAGTTTTATCGGCGATCCGTACCGGTTGCGATCTCACCCGAGCTGCACCTCGAGGATTGGCGCAAAAGCCTGATCGTGAACCGCAAGGTGCTGCTACACGCACAACTTCGTCTGCCGGCAGGGTTGATCACCAAGGTCGATTCCGTGCAACGCCGCTTCCTGACCAAACATCGCGGTCTCGTGTTCGAACGCGTGCTGGGCCGGCACATCGTCGACGGACACGGCGACTTGCGTCCCGAACACATCTGGCTCGGCGATCCGGTCCGCATCATCGATTGCCTCGAATTCAACGACCGGCTCCGCTCGGGTGATCCGCTGGATGAACTCGCATTCCTCAGTCTCGAGTGCGAACGACTGGGCGTCGCTTGGGCCGGCCAATACCTGCGCCGGCGCGCGATGCGCGGCCTGTATGACAACACGCCGGACGTATTGTTTTGGTTCTATCGCTGCCATCGCGCGACCCTGCGGGCCCGTCTGGCGATCGCGCACCTGCTCGAGCCGCATCCGCGCACACCGGAAAAGTGGCGGCCACTGGCGCGACAATATCTTAACATCGCGGCCGCCGACGCGACACGGCTGATGCGCTTGCTTAAATCACCAGCAGGTCGGTGAGCGCGCTCCCACGGCGCAAGCGCTCGATTGCCTCTGCGAACAGCGGCGCCACGGCGAGCACATCGACTTTTTGCCGCGCGGTATCATCCTTGAGTCGGAATGCCGGCACGGCATCGGTGACGATCAGCCGGTCAAGCGCCGGGTCGGCGATCACTTCCGCCGCGCCCGCCATGAACAATCCGTGCGTCACGAACGCCAGGACCCGGGTAGCGCCGGCCCGGCGCGCGGCCTTGGCGGCGCGCAGAAGCGTGTTCCCGGTACTGATCAGATCGTCGATGATGAGCGCCGTGGCGCCGGCGACGTCGCCGACGAAGAGATCGCCGGAAACCACCCCGGCGCTGCGGTGCTTGTCGGCAAAGCCTTTGCCGATCTGGCGTCCGAGCGCTGTCTCCAAGCTTTCGCGAAACGACTCGGCCCGCTTGGCGCCGCCGGTATCCGGCGAGACAACACACAGACGCTCCTCGTTGAGCGCGCGCACGTAATCAACGAATAAAGGCGTGGCGGTCAGCAGGACCGTGGGGCATCGGAATGCGTTCTCGAACGCGACCGGATTGTGTACGTCGAGCGAAACCACCCGGTCGGTCCCGACGGCTTCGAACATCTGCGCCACATAGCGCGTCGTCACCGGATCGTTGGGCTTGGTGCGGCGATCCTTGCGGGCATAGGCCAGATAGGGAGTGATAGCGGTGACGCATGCCGCGCCCGCATCCCTGAGAGCCCCGATAAAGAACAGCAGCCGGCAAAGCTTGTCATTGGCGCTCTCACTCGGACCACCGTGCAGGCTTTGGACCACGAAAACATCCGCACCCGCGACGTTATCCAGAGGCCGAACCTTATGCTCGCCGTCTTCAAAGGACCGCTCCTCATGTGTGGCGAGCGGGTGCGCCATCGCCCGCGCAATCCCCTGTCCAAGCTCAGCGGTTGCAGCCAGCGCGAACAAGCAAAATGGCTGGTGCTTGGAGTTCAATGACGCGCTGGACTCCGAGGCTTGCTTCGTCATGCGCGCAGGCCTATCACCCGTCACAGCCGGCCCATTTCGAACTCCTCGCAGGAGCGGCCGAACTGGGAAAGCCCCTCCTCCAGGTAATCTCCTAGCGTCGGCATACCCAACAGATAGGCGGCGGTCCGTTTATTGTGAGCGCGCGTCGCCTCTGCGCGCAAATCGCCCCAATCGTCGATGGTCCCGTCACCTCGTCCCAGCCAACTCAGCGCCACCAGGTCGACCTGCTCGTCTTCGCTCAACGCGTTAATGAAGCCTGTGAGCTCGGCGACCACCGGATCATCGGGATGGTCCTCGAGCACGGAGACCATCGCATCGTCAGCCGCATTCGAACTGTCATCCGGATCGGTAACGATATCCTTGGCATCAAACTCATGTGCCTTGACGATGATGAAACACAGTTTTTCCGGCGAGATTGCCAGCTCAGGAACGGCTTTGGTCTCGATTGTTTTGGTCATGACATGAGTCCTCTCTGGTCTTCGTAAGCAGCCGAACGTGCAACCCAGCTATCGCCGAACTTGACGTAAGACCGTTTCACCGCCCCCCACGCGATGCGGTGCGCGCGCACTTCCTCACCGGGATGACTTGCGTACGCGTGATTGAACGCCTCGCGATAGATATCCTGCGCATGCGGTGGAAGGTGCCGCTGCACCGAGATTGGGAGGTCGTCATTTGTTGCATAAGGCATGAGACTCTCCGACATTAAATGCAAGATTGGTCCAATTCAGGACCAGCGTGTTTGAGGAAGATCAACGAGAGCGGGCCGGACTGGCAGGAGCAAAAAAATGCCCGGCAAAAGATACCGGGCAATTTTTCTAAATTCGCTGATGCAGCGACATGAGAGCGTTAGGCGGCCTTCTTGATCTCGATCTTTTTTTCGGTCTTTTGAGCCTGGGCATTCTTCGGCAGCGTCACGATGAGGACGCCGTTCTTGAAGTTTGCCTCGATCTTGCTGACATCGACGCCGGCCGGCACGGTGAAGGAGCGCTGGAATGATCCGAAGCGGCGCTCGGAGACGTAGTAGTCCTTCTTTTTCTCCTCCTTCTCCTCTTTTTTCTCACCCTTGATGGTGAGTACGTCGTCGGCGAGTTTGACCTCGATGTTGCTCTCATCCATACCCGGCAACTCGGCGGTAACCTCATAGGCCTTGTCGGTTTCGGCCACGTCGACCGCCGGTGCCTTGGGCCAAGTTATCTCGGTGCGCCAGAACGGATCGAGCTCCGACGACGAGCGCGCGAAAAGCGGGGACCGCCATCGGCCGACCCCGAAGTCATCAAACAGACGATCGACTTCCCGCCTCAGGGTTTCGAAGGGATGCCATTCGGCTGGCGCCGGAGCGGGGCGCTCGGTTTTCTTGACTTCCACAGGTACTTTGGTTGCAGCTTCTACCATCTCATCTCTCCTTCAGTAAGACAGTGCGGAACCACAATCCCGCGCCGCCTTATCCAGCATGTCTGCAGCTCTGAGCTTTTGATTGAAATCAACCCTGACGATCTGGCCCGGTTATTTGGCCTGACTTTACAAATATCGAAAGCGCGATCTCTTTCCGGCTTGATAGAGATCAAAGTGGAAACCGCAGCTTCGGTCAGGATGAATTCCCAGGGATGAAACAACCGGCTCTCTGGTCATGGCACACAAACAAGTTCTGTTTCGTTCGGCGGCGCGGGAAAAAATTCTGCGCGGCGCCACCCAGCTCGCGGATGCGGTGCGGGTGACCCTAGGCCCCCGGTCGAAGTCCGTCCTTATTCAAAGGAAATGGGGTGCGCCAATCGTCTGTAACGACGGGGTCACAATCGCCAAGGAATTCGATCTCAAAGATCCGGAGGAGAATCTCGGGGCGCAAATGTTGCGGCAGGCCGCTGAAAAGACCGGCGACGTGGTCGGCGACGGGACCAGCACGGCGACGATACTGGCCCACGCCATCTTTGCCGACGGCCTGCGCAATGTGGTGGCCGGCGCAAGCGCGATCGATCTCAAACGGGGGCTCGATCGGGGGGTAAAGACCATCGTTGCGGCGCTCCGGCAGATGTCTCGCCCAGTCGCGACACGTAAGGAGAAGGCCCAAGTGGCCGCCATCTCGGCGCACAACGATGCGGCGATCGGCGAGATGGTGGCCGACGCCATGGAGAAGGTCGGCGGCGAAGGTGTGATCACGGTCGAGGAATCGAAGACGACCGAAACGACCCTGGAGGTCGTCGAAGGCATGCAATTCGATCGCGGGTTCCTGTCGCCCTACTTCATCACAAATCCAGAGAAGATGGAGGCGGTACTGGAGGACGCCGTGGTGCTGCTGTGCGACAAGAAGATCAGCGCGCTGAAAGACTTGATTCCACTGCTCGAGCAGGTGGCCAAATCGGGACGACCGTTGCTCGTCATCGCCGAAGACGTTGAAGGCGAGGCGCTTGCGACCCTGATCGTCAATCAGATCCGCGGATCGCTCAAAAGCTGCGCCGTGAAGGCACCGGGTTTCGGCGATCGACGCAAAGCCATGCTGCAGGACATGGCTGAGCTGACGGGTGCCCAGGTCGTTGCTGAAGAGTTGGGGCTGACCCTCGAGCATGTCACGGTCGAGCAACTCGGGCGCGCCAAGCGCGTCGTCGTTGACAAAGACAACAGCACCATCATCGGCGGCGGCGGCGATAAGACGCGAATCCAGGGACGCATCGAGCAAATTCGCCGCGAGATCGAGAAGACCACCAGCGACTACGACCGTGAGAAGCTGCAGGAGCGGCTGGCGAAACTCTCCGGAGGCGTGGCCGTCGTCAGGGTCGGCGCCCCCGCTGAGGCCGAGATGAAATCAAAGAAAGAGGCGCTCGATGACGCCATCAGCGCCACCAAGGCGGCGGTCGCCGAAGGCATCGTGCCGGGCGGTGGTTTGGCGCTGTTGCGCTCAATTTCCGCCCTTGAAGCTGAAGAGGCCACCTGCGCGGGCGACGAGCGAACCGGACTGCAAATTCTCAAGCGCGCGCTCGAGGCTCCGACCCGGCAGATCGCGGAGAATTCCGCAGTTGATGGAGGCGTGGTTGTCGCTCGCATGATAGGCGGGCAGGGCAATTTCGGCTTCGACGCCGGGCGCAAGGAATATGTCGATCTAGTCGAAGCCGGGATCATCGATCCAACCAAGGTGGTCCGCATCGCGCTGGAGAACGCGGTCTCAGTCGCGAGTGTGCTGCTGCTGACCGAAGCGACGATGACTGAAATACCCGAGACCAAGAAGGAACCGGCCGCCGAGCCGGAAATGGCGCTTTAACTCGTAATCACTGATCGGAGACGCAAGATGGTCGGAATTACCTTGACGCCGGAACAGATTCGCACCGCCCCGCCGGATGTTCGGCGCTGGCTTGAACAGGAACTGGCGAAAACGTTTGGGCTGAGACCGAGTCAATCGGAAGCGCCGGAAGCGCAGCCCCACCACGAGCACCTGGTTGCTTGCACGGTCGACGAGGCAACCTCGATCCTGCGATTGATTCAAGGCATGCTGCCGGTCGTCAACGTGTTCTTTGAGTTAGGTCGTCACGCGGCGAACCTTCCGGATGAAGGGCTCGCCGCGTTCCGGCTGGCCGATATGCTCCATCACACCCGACTGCAGAACCTGGACCAAATCATCAATTGCCTGCGCGTCATCAACGAGGCGGTGCAGCAGGTGCGTTCCGACCCTGATGCGACGTTGTATGCCCTCGATCGGTACGGTGATTGCTACGTCGCCGCGCAGACGCAGCAGAGTATTCTCCGGCTCTGGCTGCAGGTTGTCGGTGGTCAGGTCATGCGCACAGTCCCGGGAGCCGACGAGCGGCCGCGGGCGGACCTTGGAGCGGCTCCGGAACACCAGGCCTTTGCGCAAGGGGACAGCACCGAACAGCCTTTATCGACGGACGTTGAGAGACCCCAGAATGCGGGCCCCTTCATGCGGCAAGCGGTTGCCTGAGCATAGGGTCTGTCGGTTCTGCGGAACGTGCAAATGCGACGCAGCGCGCTGATGCGCCCAGCGCAATCTCAGGGTATGTTGAAATCTGGCGCAGCAGGAAGGTGCTCCTTGAGCGCCCCGGCGCCTTACGAGTGCAGATGGGAGCCGGTGGTCGTTATCAGGGGCCAGGCCTAAAAGGCGCGGGTGCCGATCTGCTCGGCTCCGGCAGCAGCGAGCTTGCCCAACAAGCCGTTGATATCGTTCGCGATCTGATCACGGAGTTGAACAGCCGCGAGGCGCATCTCCGGTCGATTTTGGAAACCGTTCCCGATGCGATGGTGATCATCGATGAGGGCGGGATCATCCAATCGTTCAGCGCCACGGCGGAGCGGCTGTTCGGTGTCACCGCCGGCGAGGTGCAGGGCCATAACGTCAGCATGCTGATGCCGGCACCATACCGGCAGGAGCACGACGGCTACCTGCAGCGCTACCTCGCGACCGGCGAACGGCACATCATCGGAACCTCGCGCGTGGTGGTCGGACAACGCAAGGACGGCAGCACGTTTCCCATGGAGCTGTTCGTCGGCGAGGTGCAGCTCCAAGGCAAGCGGCAGTTCATCGGCTTTGTGCGCAATCTGACCGAGCGGCAGGAGCGCGAACGCCGGCTGCACGAGGTACAATCCGAGCTGCTGCATGTCTCGCGGCTGAGCACCATGGGCGAGATGGCCTCGACCCTTGCCCATGAGCTCAATCAGCCGCTGGCGGCCATCGCCAACTATCTGCAGGGATCGCGACGCCTGCTCCGGGACAGCCCGGACCCGCGGGCCGCGCTGGTTTTGGACGCGCTCGACAAGGCCGCCGAGCAAGCCGTCCGCGCCGGCGATGTGATCCAGCGCCTGCGCGACTTCGTTTCCCGCGGCGAGACCGAGCGGCGGATCGAGAGTATCAAGAAGCTGGTCGAAGAAGCGAGCGCGCTTGCCCTTGTGGCGGCGAGGGAGAAGGCGGTCCGCGTCAATTTTGCTCTGGATCCGACAATCGATCTCGTCCTGGTCGACAAGGTGCAGGTCGAGCAGGTTCTGCTCAACCTGTTGCGCAACGCCATCGAGGCGATGGAGCATTCCGCCCAACGTGAGCTGTCGGTCGCCACGGCGCCGGAAGCTGGAGATATGATTGCGATCGATGTCGCCGATACCGGGCCTGGGATCGCCCCGGAAATCGCTCCCAAGCTGTTTTTGCCGTTTGTCACCACGAAACGGCAGGGGATGGGCATTGGACTGTCGATCTCACGCACGATCATCGAGGCGCATGGTGGCCTACTGACCGTGCGGCCCAATCCTGGCGGCGGGACTGTTTTTCGCTTCACGCTGCGGGCGGTCAGGCCGGAGGAGCTCGGTGATGCCGAGTGATCCAATCGTACATGTCATCGACGATGATGATGCGGCGCGCGACTCGCTCGCCTTCCTGCTGGAAACGTCCGGTTTTCCGGTTCAGACTTACGCGTCAGCCGTCGCGTTTCTGGACCAGATTGCAGACGCGGAACCGGGCTGCATAGTTTCTGATATGCGAATGCCAGGGCTCACCGGGCTCGACCTGCTGCGACATCTGCGGACTCGCCAGGTCAATTGGCCGGTGATTGTCATCACCGGTCAGGGCGATGTCGCACTTGCGGTGGAATCGATCAGAGCCGGCGCCGTGGACTTCATCGAAAAGCCCTACCACCATGAAGAGCTGCTCGGCGCCGTTCAATCCGCCCTGACGGCCGACGATGATATCCGGGAGGGCGAGAAGGCAGACCTGCGCGATCGGCTGGCAACGTTATCGCCTGCCGAACACCAGGTGTTGGATGCGCTGACGGCCGGTCAGGCAAATACGGCGATTGCAATCAACCTGGCGATGACGCCGCGCGCGGTGGAGATCCATCGGGCGAGCATCTTGACCAAGATGCAGGCCAGAAGCCTGTCTCACCTCGTGCGCATGATGCTGCTGACGACGCTCTGACCGCGCGCGCTCGTCTCAGCGCTTTTGCACGGCGGATTTTTGCGGTCGCTTCGCCAAAGTCGCATGCAAGACGATCTGCTGGTCGCCGCGAAGCACGGCGAGCTCGACCGCTTCGCCAAGTCTCAACGCACCTAGCCTGTTACGAAGGTCGGTCGCGTCCCGCACGGGGCTGCCACCGAGCTGAGTG
Source organism: uncultured Alphaproteobacteria bacterium (assembly GCA_963760435.1). Classification (GTDB taxonomy): domain Bacteria; phylum Pseudomonadota; class Alphaproteobacteria; order Rhizobiales; family Xanthobacteraceae; genus JAFAXD01. Next base: position 65,980 of record CAVXDE010000033.1, on the reverse strand, counting down.
ATAACATCGCCCGTTTTCGCGCCGGCACGTTCGGCGGCCGATCCGGGTTCGATCTTGGTGATAACCGCGCCGCTTTGCTCGGCAGATAGATTCTTCTCGCGAACCGCTTCCGGGGTCAGCGTCTCGATAGTGATCCCGAGCTGCCCACGCTGGATATCGCCATGCACCAAGATTTGATCGACGACCGCGCGGGCCATGTTCACCGGGATGGCAAATCCGATTCCAGTACGTCCACCATTGTCACCTACGACCGCCGTGTTGATCCCAACGAGCTCGCCGCGCAAATTGACCAGCGCGCCACCCGAATTCCCGGGATTGATGGATGCATCCGTCTGAATAAACTCCTCATATTGCTCGATGCCGAGCCCGCTCCGGCGCAATCCGCCAACGATGCCCGATGTCACGGTCTGTCCGATCTGGAACGGATTACCGATGGCCAGGACGAAATCACCGACTTCCAGCTTGTCCGAATCCCCAAGCGGGATCGGCGTTAATCCCTCTGCGGCAACTCTGACCAGGGCGATGTCGGTTTCCGCATCGCCGCCGACGCGCTTGCCGGGCATTTTTCGACCGTCCGCCAACACAACTGTGATCTCGTCGGCATATTCGAGAATGTGATTGTTGGTAACGATCAATCCCTTCTTCGCGTCAAAAACGACCCCTGATCCTGCCCCGCTGATTTCGATCGATTTTGCCCCCTTTGGCATATTGAGAGAACGTCGAATTTCGGGATCCTTCAGAAGTGGGTTTTGCTCCTCGCCGATGCGACCCTTCACGGCAATGCTGACGACGGCCGGCGTGACCTTCTTCAGCAGCGGAGCCAAACTCGGCATGCCGTCGGCATCCGCGCCGATCCCAAGTGGAACGCCGCCCTGCGCCTGGGGTAGGGCATAAGCCCAAGCCAGCCCGCATGCGACGGCCACTACCAGTGGGATCCTGTGACGGGACCTCGGCATGATTATTTCTCGTCTGTGGATATAACGAACATATTCATCGCAGACTTTCCGCTGGCACGCCTTGACTTGCATCAAGCGGCGGCTTGTCGCCCCAACCCGTTGAGGGAAATCAAAGCGGCTGCGTCTAAGCGTTAGATATTCTCATCTTACGCGAAATTGGTCGCGAGATGCGGATTCCATCCATGACGCAGGTTCCGGTGCAGCAGAGGCACATCCTCATTGTCGATGACGATGCAGCCGTACGGAACTCGCTCAAGTTCTCGCTCGAAGCCGAGGGTTACCGCGTGCGTGCCTACGCAACTCCGAACGAGCTGCTCAACGAACCGAGCTTGCCCGATCAAAGTTGCCTCATCGTCAACTACAACATGCCGCCCATGAACGGCCTGGAATTCGTCGCGAGGCTGCGCGACCGGCACCTCTCCATCCCGGTCATTCTGGCGACCGGGCATCTCAGCGACAACATCCGCCGGCGCGCCGCCACGGCAGGCGTGTTCACGATTGAAAAACCGTTTCTCGGAAACCGTCTTTTTGATTGCGTCGAGCGCGCTTTCGAGCAGGGGGCCAAGCCGCCGGGTTGACGGCCCGTCGCCTCGGGCGCAACCCTTTGACCTGGCGCAATGCTGCACCGCGCAAGATCAGCGAGTAGAGCCCAGGCGGGCGCTTGATTGCAGATGATGGAGTGGGAATTGGTTTCGCCAGCTGACAAGACGCTGCAACAAGCACCGGTTGAGAATGATGAGCCTGACTTGTTCGGCGAAGCTCCCCATGCGGTTCCCGTTCCAATCAATAACCACCTTCCGGTTCCCGCTCCGCTTCGGCGTCGACCCCGATGGAGGAGGATCGTTCTCTTCGTTCTGGTGCTGCTGATCGCCGGCGGGGCGGGCGGATTCTACTGGTGGAAGAGCCTTCAGTCGCAGCTGCCGCCGGGAATCTTCTCGGGCAACGGCCGCATCGAAGCCGACGAGATCGACATCTCGACAAAGTTCGCCGGTCGGATTGCGACGATCGCGGCCGATGAGGGGTACATGGTCAAGGCCGGCCAGGTGGTCGCGACCATGGACACGCGTGACCTCGAAGCTTCACTCAAGAAATCCAAGGCCCAGGTCGAGTTGTCGAATCGGGCCATCGATGAAGCCAAGGCCAATGTCGCGCAGCTGGAAAGCCAGGAGACTCTTGCCCAGCAGGAATTCGATCGCGCCGCCGCTCTCGTTGCGAAGGGCTTTCAAACCAAAGAGGTGATGGACCAGCGCCGGCAACAATTGGATGGCGCCAAAGCGGCGCTGCAAGCCGGTCAATTCCGGGAAATCCAGGCCCGGCACGCGCTCGAGGCGGCAACCCACGATGTCGAGCTCTACACGGTCAACATCGCCGACAACACGCTGGTGGCGCCGCGCGACGGGCGCATCCAATATCGGATTGCCAACGTGGGCGAAGTTTTGCCGGCCGGTGGCAAGGTCTTCGCCATGTTGGACATTGGCTATGTGTACATGGACGTTTATCTGCCGACCGAGGAGGCCGGCCGGGTCAAGTTCGGCGCGGATGCGCGCATCGTGCTGGATGCCTATCCAAACATCGCCATCCCGGCCAAGGTCACGTTTGTCGCCACCCAGGCGCAGTTTACTCCCAAGACGGTGGAGACCAAGACCGAACGTGACAAGCTGATGTTTCGCATCCGGGTGCGGATCGACCCCGAGCGGCTGCGTGCGCGCGGCGATGCAGTCCGCAGCGGGTTGCCGGGCGTCGCCTATATCCGCACCGATCCGGCGGTTTCCTGGCCTGAGCGTTTGCAGGGGCCGCCGACATGATGGACGCAGCGCGCGTCAATCCCGCGCCGGAGCTGCAGCAAAGTCGTCCAGTTGCTTCTATCAACGCCATCTCCCAGCGCTACCGGGCCGCCATTGCGCTCGATGACGTGAGCCTGCAGTTTCCCGCAAACGTCATGGTTGGTTTGATTGGTCCCGACGGCGTCGGCAAATCGACGCTGCTCAGCATCCTGGCAGGCGCTCGGCAAATCCAATCCGGCACTGCCCTCGTGCTCGATGGCGACATGGCCGATCCGGCGCACCGCGCCGCGGTCTGCCCGCGCATCGCCTATATGCCGCAGGGGCTGGGCAAAAATCTCTACCCGGACCTGAGCGTGCGCGAGAACATCGAATTTTTCGGCCGGCTGTTCGGACAAGGGCGCGAGGAACGGGCGTGGCGTATCACCGAGCTGTTAGCGAGCACCGGGCTCGCGCCGTTCGCCGATCGCCCGGCAAAGAAACTGTCCGGCGGCATGCGCCAGAAGCTCGGGCTCTGCTGCTCGCTGATCCACGATCCGGACTTGTTGATTCTCGACGAGCCGACCACCGGCGTCGATCCGCTCTCACGCCGCCAGTTCTGGGAATTGATTGATCGGATGCGCGCACGCCGCGCCGGCATGAGCGTCATTGTCGCAACCGCCTATATGGAGGAAGCCGAACGCTTTGACTGGCTGGTCGCGATGAATGCCGGGAAAGTGCTCGTCACCGGGACACCAGCGCAACTGAAGCGGACACTTGGCGTGCAGAGCGTCGAGGATGCCTTCATTGCTGCACTGCCGGCGGAACAGCGGGCCGGACACAAAGCGCTGCACATTCCGCCACGTCCGATCCTCGATGCAGAACCGGTGATCGTCGCGCGCGATCTCACCTGCCGGTTTGGCGATTTCACTGCCGTCGATCGAGTCAACTTCACCATCGAGCGCGGGGAGATCTTTGGGTTCCTCGGCTCCAACGGTTGCGGCAAGACCACGACCATGAAGATGCTGACCGGGCTCTTGCCGGCGAGCGAAGGCGAGGCACTGCTGTTCGGGCAGCCGTCCGACGCGCGTGACATCAAGGCACGCACCCGCGTCGGCTACATGTCGCAATCGTTCTCGCTCTATACCGAGCTCACGGTGCGCCAGAACCTCGATCTGCACGCGCGTCTCTTCCATCTTGCACCGGCCAAGGCCAAGCTTCGAATTGATAACTTGGTCGGGCGCTTCGGGTTGACTGACTATCTCGATCAATCAACCTTGGATCTGCCGCTCGGGATTCGCCAGCGCCTTTCGCTTGCCGTTGCCGTTGTGCACGAACCGGAGATGCTCATCCTCGATGAGCCGACATCGGGGGTCGATCCCCTGGCCCGCGATGCGTTCTGGGAGTTGCTGATTGATCTTGCGCGCAATCAAGCCGTCACGATTTTCATTTCGACCCATTTCATGAACGAAGCGGAGCGTTGCGATCGCATCGCGCTCATGCACGCGGGTCGCGTCCTCGCTACCGACACGCCGAAAGGCCTCGTCCAGACGCGTGGAGCAAAAAGCCTGGAAGCCGCTTTCATCTCCTATTTGGAGGATGCCACCCAAACGCGGTCATTCGGCGAGGAAGGCCTGAGCGCGCTCATTGAGCCGGAAGGGTCCACCGGCGTACCCGCCCGGGCCGCGCGGCAGGCCCCCTCCGCCGCCGCTTGGTTCAGCTTGCGACGCCTGTCCGCTACCGCAATTCGCGAAGCCCTGGAGTTGATCCGCGATCCGATCCGATTGGGCTTCGCTTTGTTTGGTACGACCTTGCTCATGCTCGTGTTCGGGTTTGGCATCTCGACTGACGTCAATAATCTGTCTTTCGCGGTGCTCGATCGTGACCAGAGCCACGAAAGCCGCGCCTATCTGGAGGAACTGAGGGGATCGACGTATTTTACCGAGAAAGCTCCGCTCAAGGACTATGCGGAGCTCGACGAACGGATGCAGAGCGGCGACATCAAGGCGGCGATCGAGGTTCCCCCGGATTTTGGCCGCAACATCAAGGCCGGTCGCCCGGCATGGGTCGGCGCCTGGATCGACGGGTCGATGCCGTTCCGCGCCGAGACGATCCGCGGCTACCTGATCGCCATGCACCAGCTTTATCTGACGGATCCCGCAGTCAAAACTACAGTTTCGGACCAGCCGTTGCCGGCGAATATCGAGGTCCGGTTCAAATACAATCAGGATTTCGTCAGTGTCTACACGATGGTGCCGTCGAGCATGGCCCTGCTGCTTGCGTTGTTCCCGGCGATCCTGATGGCCCTGGCCATCGTGCGCGAGAAAGAGCTTGGCTCGATTACGAACCTGTACGTGACCCCCATCACCCGTATCGAATTCCTGCTCGGCAAGCAGCTGCCCTATGTGGCGGTTGCGATGCTTAATTTCGTTATCATGCTGGTCATGGCCCTGCTCCTGTTCCAAGTGCCGCTCAAAGGCAGCTTCCTCACGCTCGCGGTAGGGGCCTTGATCTACGTTACCGCAACGACCTCCTATGGAATGCTGATCTCAGCCTTCACCACCAGCCAAATCGCAGCTCTGTTTGGTACATCCATCCTGACGGTCCTGCCGGCGACCCAGTTTTCAGGGATGATGATCCCGGTCTCGTCACTCACTGGCTTCGCCGCGGTCATGGGACGCTGTTTCCCGATGAGTTACTTCCTTCCCATCAGTGTCGGCACCTTCACCAAGGGCCTCGGGTTCGAAGACCTGGGCACAAAGCTCGCTGCATTGGCTTTGTTCATTCCGATCCTGCTCCTGTTCAGCCTTTTCCTGCTGCGCAAGCAGGACCGATAGGTCTGATCCATGCGAACGCTCGCCAACATCTTCTGGCTCGGGACCAAGGAACTTCGCAGTGTCACGCATGACATCGTTCTGCTTGCGCTTGTCGCCTATTCGTTTTCGCTTGCCATCATCAGCCAGGCGCAGAGCAGTTCCCAGGAGGTGCACAACGCCTCGATCGCCGTGGTCGATGAGGATCATTCGGAACTGTCGCGCCGCATTATCCGCGCCTTCCTGCCGCCCTACTTCAAGCCGGCGCAGCCGATCGCCGAACGCGATATCATCCCGCTGATGAATGCCGGCGCCTACACATTTGTCATCGACATCCCTCCGCACTTCGAGCGCGATGTGCTGGGCAAGCGGCAGCCGACAATCCAACTCAACGTCGATGCGACCGCCATGGTTCAGGCCGGGATCGGCGCCGGCTATGCCCAGCAGATTATCGATACGGAGGTCAATGATTTCCTCGCTCGCGCGGAGCCGACGGCGCCCGCGCGGGTCGACCTTGCGATCCGCATCGCTTACAACCCGAATATCACGACGGCGTGGTTCATCAGCGTGATGGGCATCATTAACAACGTCACCATGCTGGCGATCATCCTATCGGGAGCAGCGCTTGTGCGCGAGCGCGAGCATGGAACCATGGATCACCTGCTGGTCATGCCGCTGACCCCGTTCGAGATCACGATGTCGAAGGTATGGGCCAACGGCCTGGTCATTGTCATCGCGGTCGGGCTATCGCTTTACCTCGTCGTGCGTGCAATTCTTGGTGTCCCCATTGCCGGGTCGATCCCTTTATTCATGGCAGGTACCGCGATCTATCTGTTCTTCGCGACCTCCGTCGGGATCTTTCTCGGCACCGTGGCGCGGTCGATGCCGCAGCTTGGCCTGCTGTTCATGTTGGTGTTCCTGCCGATGAATATGCTGTCCGGGAGCAACACGCCGCTCGAGAGCATGCCGCCGTGGCTCGCCACGATCATGCGGGCCTCGCCCTCGACGCATTTTGTTTCGTTCGCCCAGTCGATTCTGTACCGCGGCGCCGGAATCGGGGTGGTGTGGCCGGAGTTCCTCGCCACAGCGCTGATCGGAAGCTTGTTTTTTGGGCTTGCGCTCTGGCGTTTCCGCTCGGTCACCGCACAGGCCATGTAGCTAGACGTTGGAGGAACCATGAAACACTCGCTGGAAATGGGAATTGCGCTTCTCGTATCGGCAATCATCGTCGTGCCGGCGCTGGCGCAGGAGGGTGACGCGCGTGCCGGGCTCACGATCGCGCAAGATACATGCGCTGCCTGCCATGCGATTCGCAAAGGTCAGCAATCGGCGAATGCCAATGCGCCGGCATTCGACAAAGTCGCCAACGTCCCCGGCATGACGGCGATTGCGCTGCAGGCGTCCTTGCAGACCTCGCACCGATCCATGCCGAACCTCATCCTCTCGACCGAGGACCGGAGGAACGTGGCGGCTTACATCTTGAGCCTCAAAGCCAACTGATCCGGCGGCATAACACGGGTCTATCTCACACCAGACCGTGGCCGTCCCAGGGATGGCTTACGCTCTCAAGGTGCAGGTCGAGATCGCGCTCTGAGAACGCAATCAGGTCGCTGTGGCCGAAGCCCTTGGAGTAATCCACAACCGAGATGATCTCGGGCGCGATGCGCAAGAGCACCACAGTGCTGGATGCAGGCTGCGGCGCCAGGCGTTGCAAGGCGCCGTCGCGCAAAACGGGCGGCGGCAGCAGCGAATATTCCGGGTAGCGTTTCGAGCGTAGGCCTGCGACATGCTCGAACTCTTCCGAGTCGTCGACCGCCGCGGCCCTCCCCGCCAAGGACAAACCCTTGATCTGGAGGGGATGCAGAGCATCCGTTCCAATCGCAATCGACACCCGCGGGTCGCGTTGGATATTGGCGAATTTCTGCGCGTTACGGGCAATAAAGCAATACAGCAGAAATCCATCATTGACGTAGCCGACGATGGTCGCCTGCGGCCAGCCGTCCGCCCGATTGGTGGCGATCGTCATGATGCGATGCTGATCGAGCAGGTGGAGGACGGCGTCCTTCAGTCTTTGCTTCATCGGGCGATCCGGCAAAAGAACGTGAATCCTATCCCCGCTCCGATCCCCGCCATTGACATGGATCAAATGACCATCAGTTCGAGAGGCGCTTGACCTGGATCAAGTCGGATCCGCCTCGACCGGCGGTATGCATGGAGCCCGTTTTGGGAATCTGTCATGTCACGCCGATACCTGTTCGCCGAACAGAAAGTGCCGCGCTACACGTCCTATCCGACCGCCCCGCATTTTCAGGCGAACGTAGACCACACCGTCTATTCCGACTGGCTTTCGCAAATCCCCGCGGATGCCACGCTGTCGCTCTATATTCACGTGCCCTTCTGCACCAGCTTGTGCATCTACTGCGGCTGCCACACGCAGGTCGCACGCCGCAAGGACCCGCTGCGGGATTATGTGTCGCTGCTTGGTCGCGAACTCGAGCTGATCATGCAGCGAACCTCGGTCCGCAAGATTGCCCGCATTCATTGGGGCGGCGGCACGCCCTCGGCGATTGGCGGCGCGGGGCTCACCGAAATCATGGAGCAATTGTCGCGCGTCGCCGACGTGAGCGCGGTGCGGGAGCATGCGATCGAGCTTGATCCGCGCCACGTGCGGCCGGAACTCGTCCACGCGCTCGCCGCGCTCGGAGTTAATCGGGTCAGTCTCGGGGTCCAGACCTTCGCACCACATGTGCAAGCCGCCATGGGCCGCGTGCAACCGTTTGCAACGGTGCGGCGTGCGATCGATCGGCTGCGCGAGGCGGGCATTGACAAGTTCAACTTCGACCTCATGTACGGGCTACCGCGTCAGACCACCGCCGATCTACGCGAAACCATTGATCTCGCCATTGGCTTGAACCCGCAGCGCCTGGCTTTGTTTGGCTACGCCCATGTGCCGTGGTTTCGGCCGCGCCAGCGGCTGATCAACGAAGCCGACCTGCCGGGAATGACGGAACGCTTCGATCAGATGAATAGCGCCCGGCAACACTTATACCGGCATGGGTTTGAGCCGATCGGGCTCGATCACTTCGCGTTGCCGAGCGATGAACTGGCCGTTGCGGCGCGCGAGCACCGCTTGCATCGCAACTTCCAGGGCTACACGGACGATGACTCGGCAGTCCTCATCGGTTTGGGATCTTCCTCCATCGGACGCATGCCGCAGGGATTTGTCCAGAACGCGACCGACGTTGCCGACTACACGCGGTGTATTTCCAGCAATCAGCTCGCGACGGTGCGCGGCATCGCGCTCACCGAGGACGACCGGATGCGAGGCAACGTCATCGAAGATCTGATGTGTTACTTGCGGACCAACTTGCCGCCAGGCAGCAACCTACTCGACGTGCCCGCGCAGGAGACGCTTGCGGCCCTGCAGCGCGAAGGCCTTGTCCACCAGGACGGCGGTCTGATCATCGTGCCGGAGACCGCGCGTCCGTTGGTTCGCCTAGTCGCTGCCGCGTTTGATGCCTACCTGCCGAACAATGCTGCGCGCCATTCCGCGGCCGTGTAGCGCCGGCGCGTTCAGGCCAATGCGACGGTGAGCGGGTTGTACGAATAAAGCCACGTGTTGCGGTCCGCACCTTCGTCGCGCTTGGCGAAGGCCTCCTTCATCTCGGCGACGGAGCGCAGATGGAACAACCGCCGGTTCTCGCTCGACTGCAGCACGATCTTCGCCGTGCGATCCACCCGATTGCGTTGATAAAGCTGCAGCGCCTCGGGAATAGTCGGCATCATCGCCAGCGCGCGCGTCAGCACAGCACCGTCCTCGATCGCCATCGCGGCACCTTGCGCCAGGTACGGCAGCGTCGGATGCGCGGCGTCGCCCAGAAGCGTCGCCCGGCGCGTGCTCCAATCGTGAATCGGCGGGCGATTGTGCAGCGACCAGCGATAGCACTGATCATGATCGGCCGCGTCGATGATGGTCTGGATCGCCGGGTGCCAGCCGACATAGTCAGCCTTGAGGTCCTCCCAGGGAAATTTCAGCGTCCAGGATTCCTCGGAGATATCGTCCGTCTCGATAATGCCCACGAAATTGAGCAGCGCCCCTCCGCGCAGATAATAACAGACCGCATGGCCGCCCGGTCCCATGAACACCGACATGACCTGAGGCAGAAACTCGCGCGGCAATCGCTCGACCGGCACGGTGACCCGCCAAGCCGCGTCTCCCGTGTAGGTGGCCGGCACCGGGCCGACGATCTGCGCCCGCACGACCGACTTCACGCCATCGGCGCCGACCAAAAAGTCGCCGCGCGCCGTCGAGCCATCGTCGAAACGCAGCTCGACGCCACTGTCGCTTTCCGAGAAGCCGGTGACGCGCCGGTTGAGATTGACGACGTCGGCTTTGAGCTCGCGTGCCTTGGCGGCGAGAATGTCGTGGAAATCGGCTCGGTGCAGCTGCGTATAAGGCGCGCCGTGCAAACGTTCATGCTCATCCGAAAGTGAGAACTGCTGAATGACTTCGCCGGTGTCGTGCAGCCGGAACACATAGGCGCCAGGCTTCACGCCGGCTTTGGTGACGGCGTCGCCCACACCGAGATGCCGCAGCACATGCATGGCATTGGCGCTGACCTGGATACCGGCGCCGATCTCGCCGAGCTGCGGCGCCTGTTCATAGATTTCCACGTCATGGCCCGCCTTGAGCAGGCATGATGCGGCAGCAAGTCCGCCCAGGCCGGCACCAGCGATAAGAATTTTGTACTGACTTATAAGGATGTGTTCTCAAGGTTGGGAATTGGGCCCCATGTAGCCCATTTCTGATCCATGTCATATGCCCCCAGCAGAGATCAGCTATGGGTCGTGTAACGCAAAAAACCAGCTGCGCTCATGGGTTGGGTGCGGGCGGTTGTCGCCACTCATTCCGATGATTGATGTCCCATGTCCACCTATCGTCTCGATCGCGTGTTTTCACCCCGCTCGGTTGCGCTGATCGGCGCCAGTCCGCGCGAAAAGTCGGTCGGGCGTGCCATTCTGAACAATCTCCGCGATGGCTGCTGGTCTGGCCCGCTGCATCTGATCAATCCGAAACATCGCGAGATCGATGGGATCGCGACCCTCCCGGACCTGTCCCAAGTCTCCGCACCTCCCGATCTGGTGATCATCTCATCGCCGCCCGCGACGGTGCCGGACGTGGTCGCCCAAGCGGCCCAACATGGGGGTGGGTGCGGCGATCATCATCACGGCCGGGCTCGGCCATGGGGCGGGGTCGCTCAGCGAGGCTTGCGAACAAGCGGCGCGCCTCAAAGGACTGCGGCTGGTCGGACCAAACTGCATCGGCGTGCTGGCGCCGCAGGCGCATCTCAATGCGAGCTTCGCGGCGCGCATGCCGGCCGCCGGAGAGTTGGCGTTGATCTCGCAATCGGGCGCGATCGCCGCCGGCTTGGTCGATTGGGCCGCGCAGCGCCACGTCGGCTTCTCGGCGATCGCGTCGATCGGCGACCAGCTCGACGTCGATTTCGGCGATCTCCTCGATTACTTCGCACTCGATCGGGGGACGCGGGCGATCCTGCTCTACATCGAGTCGATCAAGAACGCGCGCAAGTTCATGTCGGCCGCGCGCGCAGCCGCCCGGGTGAAGCCCGTGGTCGTGGTCAAGGCCGGCCGCCAAGCCGCGGGCGCCAAAGCAGCGGCGACCCACACCGGCGCACTCGCCGGCGCCGATGCGGTCTATGCGGCGGCGTTCCATCGCGCCGGCCTATTGCGCGTGCTCGATCTCGGCGAATTGTTTGATGCGGCGGAAACGCTGGGACGAGTGCGCCACCTCAAAGGGAACCGGCTTGCCATCCTGACCAACGGCGGCGGCCTTGGAGTCCTCGCCGCCGATCGCCTTGCCGATCTCAACGGCACGCTTGCGGAGCTCTCGCCGGCAACGCGCAGCGCACTCGATCGGGTCCTGCCCCCCACGTGGTCCAAATCGAACCCAGTCGACATCATCGGCGATGCCGACGAGGCACGTTATACAGCGGCGCTCGAAGCCCTGCTGGCCGCTCCCGAGGTCGATGCGGTGCTGGTGGCCAACGTTCAGACCGCGATCGCGCCAGCGGCAGCAATCGCAACCGGCGTCGCCGATCTGGTGCGGCGGGTGCATTCGCATAAGCCGCAGCCGAAACCGGTGTTTGCGCTCTGGGTCGGCGCCGACCCGCAAATTGCCGCGACCTTCAATGCGGCCGATGTCCCTCACTTCGACACCGAAAGCGACGCGGTGCGTGGCTTCATGCAGATCGTGCAGCACCGCGCCGCAATCGACGCGCTGATGCAGACCCCACCCAGCCTGCCGAGCGAAATCGCGCCCGACAAGGCGACGGCGCGCGAGGTGGTGGCGAAGGTTTGCGCAGAGGGCCGCAAGTGGCTCGATCCACTGGAAGTCTCCGCCCTGTTGCGCGCCTACGGGATCCCGACAGTCGAAACCATTTTGGCGCGCTCCCCCGAGGAAGCCGCAGTTGCAGCAGCGCCGTTCCTCAAGGCCGGGCAGTCGCTGGTCGCCAAGATCATGTCGCGCGAGATCGTGCACAAATCCGATGTCGGCGGCGTGCGCCTCAATTTGACAAGCGCGCAGGCCGTGCACGCGGCCGTCGCCGAGATCATCGTCAATGCCAAACACGCGCGGCCGGACGCAAACATCATCGGCGTCACGCTACAGCCGATGATCGTGCGTCCAAAGGCGCATGAGCTGATCGTCGGCATTGCCGACGACCCGACCTTTGGTCCGGTCATCTGCTTCGGGACCGGTGGCACCGGGGTCGAGGTCATTAATGACAAGGCGCTCGCACTGCCGCCGCTCGACCTCAAGCTGGCAAAAGATCTCATCGGCCGCACTCGGATTGCACGCTTGCTGCGCGGCTATCGGGATGTCCGGCCGGTCGACGAAGACGCGTTGGCGCTTATTCTCGTGAAGATCGCCCAGCTTGCAGCAGATCTGCCGGAAGTGCGCGACCTCGATATCAACCCGTTGCTCGCGGACGCGAGCGGGTTGCTTGCGCTCGATGCACGGGTCGCGGTCGCGCCGGTGGAGGCCGGCGTCAAGGGGCCTGGCCATCCGCGGTTTGCGGTTCGTCCCTACCCGAGCGAGTGGGAGCGTACACTCTCGCTGAGCGATGGACGCCGCATCGTGGCCCGGCCGATACGGCCCGAAGACGAGGCCCTTTATCCGCAATTCCTGGAGCAGGTTTCAGCGCAAGACCTGCGGTTGCGTTTTTTCGCCCCCATGCGGGAGTTCAGCCACGCCTTTATCGCGCGCCTGACGCAGATCGACTACGCCCGCGCAATGGCATTCGTGGCGATCGACGCGGCGAGCCATCATCTTCTCGGCGTGGTCCGCCTGCATTCCGACGCGAACTACGAATCCGGGGAGTATGCGATCCTGCTGCGTTCGGACCTGAAGGGGCAAGGGCTCGGCTGGCAACTGATGCAATTGATCATTGCCTACGCCAAGAGCGAGGGGCTGAAGCGAATCGAAGGCCAGGTGCTGACCGAGAACACGGTCATGCTGCGCATGTGCGAGGAGCTTGGCTTCCACGTTGCGCATGACCGGGAGGACCCGGCCGTCATGTCGGCAACCTTGGCGCTAGCGGCATGAAAACCGCCGACATGCACTGCCCGGATGAATGGTATATGATGCATCTTTAGTGCGTGGCCCCGTCCGGAGGCAGCACGAGGGAGAGCGTCATGCGGTTTAAGGTGCCAGCGCTGTCAGCGCTTGCGATGCTTGTATCGTGCATCCCCGCGCTCGCCCAGAAACATTATGATCCCGGCGCCACCGATACGGAAATCAAGATCGGCAACATCAACCCGTATAGCGGGCCGGCGTCCGCCTACGGAACGATTGGCCGGACGATTGCAGCCTATTTTGCCAAGGTGAATGCCGAAGGCGGCATCAATGGCCGGAAGGTCAACTTCATTTCTTATGATGATAGTTACAGCCCGCCCAAGACAGTCGAACAGGCCCGCAAGCTGGTCGAGAGCGACGAGGTGTTGCTGATCTTCCAGAGCTTGGGAACAGCGCACAACTCGGCGATCGAGCGTTACATGAACAGCAAGGGTGTCCCGCAGCTGTTCGTCGCCACCGGCGCGACCAAATTCGGCGACCCGAAGAACTTTCCGTGGACCATGGGCTGGCAACCGAACTACCAGAGCGAAGGCCGGATCTACGCCAAATATGTGTTGGAGCATCAGCCCAACGGCAAGATCGGCGTCCTCTATCAGAACGACGACTATGGCAAGGACCTTCTGAAGGGCATCAAGGACGGGCTACAGGGCAAGATCGCCATCGTGTCCGAGCAGGCCTATGAGACCACGGACCCGACCATCAATTCACAGATGATCAGCCTCAAGACCAGCGGCGCCGACATCCTCTTCAACGTGGCAACGCCTAAGTTCGCCGCACAGGCGATCCGCAAGGCTGCGGAGCTCGACTGGCATCCGCTGCACATCCTCAACAACGTGTCGAACTCCGTGGGTTCGGTCCTGCAACCTGCCGGGCTCGAAAATGCCAAGGACCTGTTGTCGACGCATTATATCAAGGACCCGACCGATCCGGCCTGGAAGGACGATCAGAACTTCAAGGATTGGCAGGCCTTCATGGAGAAATATTTTCCGGATGGCGACCGCACCTCGAGCTTCACCGTCTATGGCTACGCGGTCGCCCATACCATGGTGTACGTGCTCGAGCAGTGTGGGAATGACTTGACGCGCGCGAACGTCATGAAGCAAGCAGCCTCGCTCAAAGACCTCAGCAACCCCATGCTGCTTCCAGGAATCACCATCAATACGAGTGCGACGGACTTCTTCCCGATCGAGCAAATGCGCATGATGCGCTTCACCGGCGAGCGCTGGGAGCTGTTCGGCCCGGTCCTGAGCGGCGAGGTCGGCAGCTGATTTGTTCCCGCGCGTAACGTTCGCGTGAGCCGCTTTTGGCCGTTGCGCGGACGTCCTATCTCTGCAGGATCAGTTTGAATGGGAGATGCATGTCATGGCCGATGATCATCCGATCACCATCAGCCCCAACCCGAACCGGGTGCGCGTGAATTTTGCAGGACGCACGGTGGCGAACACCACCCACGCGCTGAGCCTGAAGGAGGCGACCTATCCGGCGGTTCAGTACATCCCGCGGGCGGACGTCGACATGAGCCTCCTCACCCGCACCCAGCACACCACGCATTGTCCCTACAAAGGGGACGCGTCTTATTATTCGATCAATGTCGACGGCCGGGTCGCGGAGAACGCGATCTGGACCTACGAGCAGCCGTTTCCAGGCGTGACGCAGATCTCCGGCTACATGGCGTTCTATCCCAACCGCGTCGACGCCATCGAGCAGAGCCCCGCCTGATCAGCCGTTTCCGCCTCTGGTGTGGCGGCGGTGGTGGCGGCGGCGGAGGTGGCGGTGGTGGTGGTGGAGGCGGCGGAGCAACCGTGATGCGCGGCGGTAGCGGCGCGGGCTGCGAGAGCGCCTTGAGCTGATCCGTCATATCGAGGCGGCTGTCGGGAACGTCGAACGTCCGCGTTGTCGTCGGAAGCGTGGGTCCGAACATCGGAACAGTGCCGGCGGTGTTGATCCCCGAGAGGTCCGCCTTGTATGGGCCCTCGACCGCCCCGGCGCTCGAGACAAGGACCGACATTCCCGGCGTCAAGCGAACCACCGGCCCGGACCGTGCGGTTACGATGACTTCGCCCTCGACGTCGGTGATGCGCGAAAAGATCAGCCCGGACGCCGCGTACGTGAAAATCTCCGCAATCGTGCCGCGCACGCCGATGCTCGCGACCGGCGTGTTGATCGTATAGTTGGTCGGGTTCTGCGACCCGGTGACGAAACGCAGCGCGCCACGCGCGGTGGACAGAACCACGTTTCCGGGGGCACGGTTCGGATTGTAGACGTAGCGGTCGAGCACGAGATCCGATTGCGCGCCCATGCTGACGCTGGTCTCGTCCAGGAACAGCAATTGCGCCGAGCTCGCCTCGCCGGTGCGCAGGTGTTCATTGGCAATGAGCGAGCTGCCCGCGCCGACGGCTTGTGCGGGCGCCGGGGCAACCCTCTGCAGATCATTCTTGACCGATGAGGCAACCCCGATCTTCTGCGCAAGCGCGAATTGCGGCGCAAAGCTCCAAAACGCTGCCGCAAGCGCGATGACCAACCGGCGCATCTTGCCCCCCAGTTCGATGCCGTACCGTCACACCCTGGGGAAAGATTATCGTCAAAAGATGGTAACCGCCCTTGATTGGGCACATTTCAAAATTTTTATAAAATGTGTAGATCAATCCGCAACTTGTGCATAGGTATCATAAAACTCGCGAGCGCAGTGCTTTTGCTAATGAGTCTTCGATCGGTTAGGGTATTTGTTCGGGGGACGGGGGTCTCCAAAAAGCATCTCAGGCATTTTCGCCCTGCTGGCGAGACGGTGAGCTATGCGCGTCATCGGCTACGTCATAGCCGCGTTGCTTGCGGCCGTGTGCGCGGCGAATGCTGCCACGGACGAACTGTCCGCATTGTACACGCAGGTCCTGCAGCGTCCGGCCGATAGCGAAACCAATCTGCGCTACGCACGCGCCGCGGAAGCGGCCGGCAAGCTGCGCTGGGCCTATGCGGCCTACGAACGAGTGGCTATCAACGATCCGAGCAATCGGGAGGCCCAGGACGGCCTGCTGCGGGTTGCCCGCCGGCTGCAGCCCGCGTTCACCGAGTTCCTCTTGCAGGCCGGTGTGTCTTACGAATCAAACCCGCTCTATGTGCCGACGAACCACACCCCGGAAGCGCAGGTGTTCGGCACGCTTGGCGTGAAAGACGAGCGCACGTTCGGCGACCTGCGTTGGCGCACGACCGGACTCGCCGCCGGCATCGACCACACGCGCGCCGATCAGCTCAATTATGCTTATGCCGGCGCGACCACCGGGCCAGTATTCGACTTCATCGGCGGCACCCAGCTGCATCTCGCTGTTGGCGGCGGCGGCGCCTATTTCGACCAGCATCCCTGGTATAGCGAGGCTGTTGCGCGGGCCGTGATCGAGGCCAATGCGTTCGGGGCGGCGCAAAGCGTGGCGTTTCGGGCCGCCTATCGGGACTACAATAGTTTCTTCCCCGCCGGCCAAGGCTGGTATTGGGACGTGATCGGGCGCTTTCTGGCGCCTGGTTTTCTCGACCCACAAAACACGCTGGTCTTCTCGCCGTGGGTGAAGCGCGGTGACGCCGCCGGGACCATTCCGGTGTCGCTGCTGCAGCCCGGCGTGGAGCCGGCGAACTACATCGAATCGGGCGGCCGCATCGAGTTTTTCCGGCAGGTATTCGATGGCGTGCTGGTCGGGCCCACGTTTTATGCCATGGAGCGCTGGTACGACTCCAACATCGTCGCCGGGACCATCAATCAGAAACGTCAGGATTTCATCTGGTCGCCGGGAGCAACGGTGTTTATGCCGAATTTCTTCGCTCACCAAGTCGGCCTGAAGCTCGAGTACCAATATATCCGCGATAATTCCAACGAGCCGACGGCGAGTTTTGTCGATAACGCGGTCACTGCATCGGTCGTGGCGCGCTTCTGATTAGACGCAGATTAACGTAAGGCGCCTAAGATCGGCTTGGTTCGCGACCCGTCTTAAGCGGTGCGATGATGGATCACGAGCCGCCAAACGGGGCCAATGGCCGCGTAAACGCCTTCATGCTGCCCCATCTTTCTCCGAAAAAGGCAGCACGATCTAACTCCGCGGAACGATGTGGGTGGGGACCAGAATGTGGGGACGTCGCGCCGATAAGGCGATCAATATCCGTTCAGCCAGTATCCTTTCAACGAATATCCGTTCAGCACTTGGGCGCGATCTCGCGACCTCGCTCGCGACGGTGGGATTCGTTGCGACCAGCAGCGTAGCCTGGGCTCAATATTATCCGCCGGCTCCCGCACCTGCCCCCTATTACCGGGCGGCTCCGGTTGCGTCGGCCCCCGAAGAGTTCGACGTCACCGAGCTGCCTCCGCCGGGAGCAGCCGCACCGGCTCCGGCGCCGCATGGGGCTCCCGTCTATCAGCCCGGATATCAAGGCCAGCCCGCGGCCTATCCGCCCCAAGCCGTTCCGGCCGCTCCGCAGGTCTATAACCAAGCCCCTCCGATGGCTCTCCCTGGGCAGCCCGTCGAGGAAGGCATCGCGACGGCGCCTGCGTCGGGTCCGCGCCCTGAAGAATGGCAAGGCGGTCTCCGTCCGGCGGGTGAGCCGGATGGCGCTGCCGGAGTTGCACCGGCGGCCGCTGCGCCAGCAGCTGCGCAGCCGCTCACTCCGCCCACCGCGGTCGGAGCGCTCCCGCCGGAATATCAGGCCGAGCAAGGCCAGCCTAAGGAACTGCCGGCGAACTTCCGCCGTCAGGAGGTCTTCTATCCCACGACCGAGCCTGCCGGCACGATCGTGATCGATACGCCCAACACGTACCTTTATCTCGTGCTCGGCCACGATAAGGCGATTCGTTACGGCATTGGCGTCGGCCGCGAAGGCTTCACCTGGTCGGGGCATGAAAAGATCACACGCAAGGCCGAATGGCCGGATTGGACTCCGCCCACGGAAATGATCGAGCGCCAACCCTATCTGCCGCGCTTCATGGCGGGTGGGCCCAGCAACCCGCTGGGCGCGCGCGCGATGTACCTCGGCGGCACTGTCTATCGCATCCACGGCACCAACCAGCCGTCGACCATCGGCAGCTTCGTGTCGTCCGGTTGCATCCGACTGGTCAATGAGGATGTCGAAGACCTCTACAGCCGGGTTAAGGTCGGAACCAAAGTTGTCGTGTTGCCCCAGCTCCGATCGCCGGCGGCCAACGCAACGCCTGTTCCGTCGCGAACCTCGGCGGCTAGCGCGCCGACGATGACGCGCTAACTCTTCGGGCCGCCAGGTGCTGGCTGATCGGACAGAGCGTGTCCCGACGAGCCCGCTGAGGCTGCGCGACTCGCGTGCCTTCCTGAGCTATCTGTTCGTCCTGTTCTGCATCGGCTGGACGGGCGTCTGTGGTGGCGCGCATCTCCCCAACACCTTGCCATTGGCTCTGGGCATGAGCCCGCAGGACGCTGCGACTGCCCTCGGTGTGCAGATCATAAGGGTGACCTCGCGCTCAGGCTCTGACGTCTACACCACCGACCGCGACGCCGGCGTCCCCGGCTATCCGGTCGGCGAGCGCCTGTTCCTGCAATTCCGCGGCGGCGCCCTCACCGGCTGGAAATATGATTGGCGCGTGCTGCCGCATGCGCCTTTCTGAAACTCGCCCTGTCGCACGCGCCTTTCTGAGATTGGATTAGCCTGCTATCCCGCGTGGGATGCCGCTCCTCTCGGTTCTTGATCTCTCGCCCGTCACTGTCGGTGGTTCCGGACCGACATCGCTGAAGAATTCGCTCGATCTCGCGCGCCTCGCTGACCAGCTCGGCTACACGCGCTACTGGGTGGCGGAGCACCACAACCTGCCCTCGATCGCGAGCTCCGCCCCGGAAATCATGATCGGCCAGATCGCCGCGGTCACTCAGAACCTCCGCGTCGGCTCCGGCGGCGTGATGCTGCCGAACCATGCGCCGCTCATGGTCGCCGAGCGATTCAAGATCCTTGAAGCGCTGTTTCCCGGCCGCATCGATCTCGGCATCGGCCGCGCACCGGGGACCGATCCGATGACGTCGATCGCGCTGCGGCGCCGGCAACAAACCAATACCGACGACGATTTCTTGGAGCGCTTCCAGGAACTCTTGCTGTTCGCGCAGGACGGCTTTCCGGAAGGCCATCCGTTCCGGCAGGTGCACGCCATGCCCGCTGACGTGCCGCTGCCGCCGATCTACCTCTTGGGTTCGAGCGACTACAGCGCGGAGGTCGCTGCCGCGATCGGTGCCGGCTTCGCCTTCGCCCATCATTTCGCAAGCCACGATGCGGTGGCGGCGATGACGAGCTACCGGTCCCATTTCAAGCCGTCGCCCGCGCTGCCGGTGCCGCACGCGATTCTGGCCACCGCCGTCGTGACTGCCGACACCGACGCCGAAGCCGAGCGCCTCGCCGCAACCCTCGACCTCAATTACGTGCGTCGCTCCAAGGGCGAATACCTGCCGCTCGCCAGTCCGGAAGAAGCAGCGGCATACGCCTACACGCCGATCGACCGCGAGCGCATCAAACATAATCGCGCGCGCCTGTTCGTCGGCGCAGCCGCGACCGTGCGCGCACGGCTCGACCCGCTGCTCACGGCCACGCAGGCCGACGAGTTGATGATCACGACCATGATCTACGATCATGCCGCGCGCCGCCATTCGTATGAGCTGATGGCCGCCGCCTACGAGCTGCATCCGGCGTAAGCACGCCATATGGTCGGCGAAGCTTGTGTTCCGGGTGATGAGCCTGCATAGATCGCGCCGCGAAAACGTGTCCTGGCCTGTTGGCCCTGGTTTTGTGAGGGAGGTTTGCGTGGGATCGAACGTAACTTTGACAGCATCGGACGGCTTCAAGCTCGGCGCCTATCGGGCCGAACCTCAGGGACAGCCGAAGGGCGGGCTCGTCGTCATTCAAGAGATTTTTGGCGTCAATCACCACATCCGCGCCGTCTGCGACCGCTTCGCCGCGCAGGGCTATTTGTCCGTGGCGCCGGCGATCTTTGATCGCTACACGCCAAACTTCGAAACCGGCTATTCGCCTCCCGAAATCGAGCACGCGCGCCAATACATCGGCAAGCTCGACTTCGGCAAAGTGCTGGCCGACACCCAAGCCGCGATCGACAGCGTACAGTCGGCCGGCAAAGTCGGTATTGTTGGTTACTGCCTTGGCGGCTCAGTCGCGTTCGTATCGGCGTGCAAGCTCAATGGGCTCGCCTGCGCGATCGGCTATTACGGCGGCATGATCGCCAAGAATGCTGACGAGAAACCGAAGGTACCGACGCTCCTGCACTTCGGCGAGACCGATCACTCCATCCCGATGTCGGATGTGGAGATCGTGAAGAAGAAGCGGCCGGATGTGGAGGTCCACGTCTATCCAGCCGGCCATGGTTTTAGCTGTGATGAGCGCGGGAGCTACGACGAGCCGAGCCATAAGCAGGCACTCGAGCTCACGCTCGGCTGGCTGAAGAAAAACGTCGGCTGAAACGCGATAAATGTCATCCCCGCGTTCGCGGGGATGACATCCGCCTCTACGCCGCGACGCCCGTGCCGATCGGGCAGCTCACGCCGGTGCCGCCAAGCCCGCAATAGCCCATTGGGTTCTTGGCGAGATATTGCTGATGGTAATCCTCGGCGAAGTAGAATTCCGGGGCATCGATGATTTCCGTTGTGATCGGCCCGTAGCCCTTGCCTTTGATGGCCTTCTCGTAGGCGGCCTTTGACGCCTGTGCGGCTTTGCGCTGCTCCGGCGTGAACACGTAGATACCAGAGCGATACTGCGTGCCGACGTCGTTGCCTTGCCGCATGCCCTGGGTCGGATCGTGATTTTCCCAGAATGTCTTCAGCAACTGGTCATAGGAAATCTTGCGCGGATCAAAAACCACGAACACAACTTCGTTATGCCCGGTCCGCCCAGTGCAGACCTCCTCGTAGGTCGGATTTGGCGTCTGGCCGGCGGCGTAACCGACAGCCGTGACGTAGACGCCGTCGCCGAGTTCCCAGAACTTGCGCTCGGCGCCCCAGAAACAGCCCATGCCGAACATGGCCGTCGCCAGCCCTTCGGGATAAGGACCTTTGAGGCCGTGACCATTGATGAAGTGATGCGCCGCGGTGGGGATGGGGCCCGCGCGTCCGGGCAGCGCCTGTCCGGGGGCCGGCATTTCCAACGACTTCTTGAACAGGAACATCGTGGTTCTCCCTTTGCCTCAATATATAGGCAGGATCGTCACCGCTTGCACTTCCGCCCCCCGACCCGCTCACTCCCGCACGTAGCCGATGAGCGGCTTTTTCTTGCGGCCAAGCAGGATCAGCACGACACCAATGACTCCGAACACCAGCCAAACCGGCTGCTCCAGCACCGTCATGATCACGGGATTCCACAACCATCCGGCGACGTGGCGCTCGACTGCCGGCTGCAACATCAGCAGGCTGTTCTGATGGATGGAGGCCCACAGCGTCCCCACCTGCATGCTATTGAGAACGCCATTTGCCACCCATCCGGCGCCGTCATAGACCAGGAATATGAACGCGGCCGCCAGCATCCAGAGACCGATAAAGCGAAGCAGAAACCGGATCATGCGTGCGTCACCCCGGATGGCGCATTGGACCTTATAGCCTTATAGGCCGTGTCCACTTTTGCGGAAAATACCGTAACGTCACAATCCATATGTTGCCGGGGATAGGGAAGCGAAATGTCCAGCACAGGTTCGGGCCGCAGCAAACGGCCCACGTTCACCGATCTCGAGGCGCTGCAATTCCACAGCCAGGGCCGTCCCGGCAAGCTGGAGGTCGTCGCCACCAAGCCGATGGCGACGCAGCGCGATTTGTCCCTCGCCTATTCCCCGGGCGTCGCGGTTCCGGTGTTGGCAATTGCGGAGGATGAGAGCCGCGCCTTCGACTACACCACCAAAGGCAATTTCGTCGCCGTCATCACCAACGGGACGGCCATTCTCGGGCTCGGCAATCTCGGCGCACTGGCGGCAAAGCCGGTGATGGAAGGTAAATCGGTACTGTTCAAGCGCTTTGCCGACATCGACTCGATCGATCTCGAAGTCTCCACCGAAGATCCCGACGAGTTCATCAATTGCGTGCGGCTGCTCGGCAAAAGCTGGGGCGGGATCAACCTTGAGGATATCAAGGCACCCGAGTGCTTCATCATCGAGCAGAAGCTGCGCGAGTTGCTCGACATTCCGGTGTTTCATGATGACCAGCACGGGACCGCGATAATCGCGGCCGCGGGGCTCCTCAACGCGCTCGATCTCACCGGACGCACCATCGCCGGCACCAAGTTGGTCTGCAACGGCGCCGGCGCGGCGGGGATCGCATGCCTCGAACTCCTGCGCGCGATCGGGTTTCGTCCGGAGAATCTCGTCCTCTGCGACACCAAGGGCGTGATCTACGAAGGCCGCCAGGAAGGGATGAATCAGTGGAAATCCGGCTTCGCGGTGAAGACGCAAGCGCGCTCGCTGGCGGATGCCCTGAAGGGAGCCGATGTGTTTTTCGGTGTCTCGGCCAAAGGCGCCGTGACCCCGGACATGGTCGCCTCCATGGCCGACAAGCCGATCATCTTTGCCATGGCGAATCCGGATCCGGAGATCACGGTGGAGGAAGTCGCCGCCGTGCGCGAGGACGCCATCATGGCCACCGGGCGCTCGGACTATCCGAACCAGATCAACAACGTGCTCGGCTTTCCTTACATCTTCCGCGGCGCCCTCGACGTGCGCGCCAAGACGATCAACATGGAGATGAAGATTGCCGCGGCGCGTGCGCTCGCCGATCTTGCACGTGAGGACGTGCCTGACGAAGTCGCCGCCGCCTACGGGGGCAGGCCGAAGTTCGGGCCCGACTACATTATTCCAGTGCCGTTCGACCCGCGCCTGATCTCATCGGTGCCACCAGCGGTCGCCAAAGCCGCGATGGATACCGGCGTCGCGCGGCGGCCGATTGTCGACATGCGCGAGTATGGCAACCAGCTGCGTTCACGCCGCGATCCGATTGCCGGCGTGCTGGCGCGCGTGTTCGAGCGCCTTCGCCGCCAGCCCAAGCGCGTCGTCTTTGCCGAGGGCGAAGAGGAGCAAGTGATCCGCGCGGCGATGAGCTTCGTGCAACAAGGGCTTGGCACCGCGCTCCTGGTCGGCCGCGAAGAGCGCGTGCGGCAGACCGCAAAAGAGGCCGGGATTGAGATCGGCGACGGTGTTGAGATCATCAATGCACGGCTATCGCGCCGCAATGCCTCCTATGCGGCCTATCTTTATGAACGCTTGCAGCGGCGCGGATTTCTGCAACGGGATTGCCAGCGTCTCGTCAATCAGGATCGCAATCACTTTGCCGCCTGTATGGTCGCGCTGGGCGATGCCGACGCGATGGTGACCGGCGTGACGCGCAACTTCTCAGTCGCGCTCGAGGATATCCGTCGCTGCATCGATCCCAAACCGGGGCACCGGGTGATGGGCGTGTCGCTCGTGCTCGCCCGCGGGCGCACGGTGCTGGTCGCGGACACGGCCGTGACCGAAATGCCGGAGGCGAACGATATCGCTGAGATCGCCACCGAGGCGGCAGGCGTCGCGCGCAAGCTTGGCTATGAACCGCGGCTCGCGCTGCTCGCGTTCTCGACCTTCGGGCATCCCAAAGGCGAGCGCTCCGCCCGCGTGCAGGAGGCGGTCCAGATTCTTGACAAGCGGCGCGTCGATTTCGAATACGACGGCGAAATGGCCGCCGACGTCGCGCTCAATCCCGAGCTGATGGCGGCCTACCCGTTCTGCCGCCTCTCCGGACCGGCCAACGTCCTCATCATGCCGGCGTTTCACTCCGCCGCCATCTCCACCAAGATGCTGCAGGAATTAGGCGGCGCGCACGTGATCGGACCCCTGCTGGTCGGGCTCGATCGGTCGGTACAAATCGTCAGTCTCTCCGCAACCGACACCGATCTCGTCAATATGGCAGCGCTGGCGGGCTATAATGTCAGCGGTTGACGCCCAGGCGGGGCGTCGATAAGACCCGACCCAAGTGGCGGGGGAAGATCTCCCCGCCTTTCCGTTTCATTGTCGGGACGCCTATTTTGCCGTCCCAGTGCAGGATACCCGAATGGCCAATACAAAATCGGCTAAGAAAGCCACCCGAAAGATTGCCCGGCGCACCGCCGTGAACAAATCGCGCCGGTCGCAGACGCGCAGCGCCGTACGCAATGTTGAGAGTGCAGTGGCGACCGGCAACAAGCAGGCCGCGCTCGCTGCACTCAAGGCAGCAGAGCCGCAACTGATGCGCGCAGCGCGCAAGGGCGTTGTTCACAAGAAGACCGCAAGCCGAAAGGTTTCTCGGCTCACGCGCCAGATCGCGAAGCTTTCCTAACTGATATTGACTCGCATCTGATCGAGCGCGATCGGCTTCATCCAAATGGATGATCGTCTGCGCGTTGCGCTCGACCACAGCGCCGCTGCGGTGCAACGCATCACTCTCGCAACGCAAAATAAGCGGCGCGTAAAAACTTTCAGCGCTGGAACGGCCAGGCGAAGCACGATGTGAGGTAGCGACGTTCCTACAACATTGCTTCGGGTTACCTTGGAAATCCGCGCAGAGAAAATTTCGAAAGCAGAAAAACTTAGGCTCAACGCGCGGCAGCGGACTTTAAAAAAACTGTCACGGACGTGAGTCGTTAGCGAATTTTCAAGGTTTTTTGTGTGGCGTGCACGACATTTTTATAACGGTCGGCGGTTCGCCGAATCTGTTCGCGAATTCATGAAGTTGATCTGTCACAAACGAAGCACACAATGAGCAAAAGCGCGTCGGCGCCGCGGTTTTTGTGACATGTGGTTCATGAAATGCATTGAAGCCATGCGATGAATATGTATGATCCATCCGTCGTCGGGCCACCGGCGACATCTCAGTCAGAGAAGAAACTTGAGGTTCATCTGCGGATGAAGGCGGAGAGTTTTTGCTCGTTACGAACCGTCGATCATCGAAGGCAAGGAGCTCGGTGTCGAGGAGGACCAAAGGCCGGTTTCGCACGGAATTTGTAGTGAGGGCCATCTGTGCGCGGTCGAGGTTTGGGGACTTGCTTTAATCGCCAGCCTGAAAAGAACAGGGTATCTACCTCAAGCGGAGGGCGACATGAAGTTGCTGATGTGGCTAGGGTTGAAGTCGGACGTGAGTTTCACCGATTTGCGCGACGCTGCTAGCGTCTGCGCGGCCGCGCCACCTGGCAGTCCCCAGCTCAATGTCAACACTGCCGAGCGGATGGAGCCAATTCCGCCGGGCTGACACCAGGGCCTTGTTCCAGCACAGGGCATTATCTCCCGCATGGGTTTGCGGCAGCGGTTGTGCCGACCTGTTCGTGTCCGGCGCGCATGCGCGCCGTACCTCTTCATCCCACATTCATCAGATCCGATTGGAATAGCCGTGGTCGACCAATCCGTTGCGTTTAACCGCGCCACCGCTGTCTCGGCCGTTCCCCTTCCGATGCAAGCGCGGGCGCGCAGTGCCATGAACATGTCCATCTCGAACGAAGACCAGGAGCGCTGGAAGCGCGTCAAGGAACGATTGCGCGCCGAAGTCGGCGAGGACGTCTTTTCAAGCTGGTTCGCTCGCATGGAACTGGAAGGCACATCCGGTGACACGGTGCGCTTCTCCGTGCCGACGAAATTCCTCAAGAGCTGGATCCAGTCGCATTACGCCGAGCGTGTGCTCGCGTGCTGGCAGGCCGAGGATGCAATCGTCTGCAAGATCGATCTCTCGGTGCGCTCGGCTGTGATCCGCCAAGCCGCACCGCCTGCCGCGCAATCGCAACCCGTTTGCCAGAGCAAGCCGTCCGCCGAACCCGCGAGCGCACGTGGCGCCTTGGCGCCGGTTGTGGCGGCACATGATGCGCTCGGCGGGTCGCCGCTCGATCCGCGGCTCACCTTTGATTCATTTGTTGTAGGGCGTTCCAACACCCTCGCTCATGCCGCGGCCCGGCAGGTCGCGATCGCGCTTCGGGGCGATCCGGTCATGTTCAATCCGCTCTACATTCATGCCGGCGTCGGCCTCGGCAAGACGCACCTGCTGCAGGCGATCACCTGGGCCGGCAATATGTCGAGCGACCGCAAGGTGCTCTATCTCACCGCGGAACGATTCATTTATATCTTCGTCTCCGCGCTGCGGACGCAGAATGCGCTTGCACTGAAGGACTCGCTGCGCGGCATCGACGTGCTCGTCATCGACGACCTGCAGTTCCTGCAAGGCAAGCAGACCTACGCGGAGTTCTCGCACACGCTCAATTCGCTGATCGACGCCGGCCGCCAGGTGGTGCTCGCCGCCGACCATCCGCCGGCCGAGATCGAGACGCTTGATGAGCGGGTGCGCTCGCGGCTCGCCGGCGGGCTGGTCGTCGAGATGGGATCGCTTGGCGAAGAGCTGCGCCTTGAGATCCTCAACTCACGCGTCAACGCGGCGCGCGCGCATCATCCCGGTTTTGCCGTGCCGGCGCCGGTGCTCACCTATATTGCCAAGTCGGTCACCCACAACGGTCGCGACCTTGAAGGCGCGCTCAACCGCCTGCTCGCCTGCAGCAAACTCACCGGCCAGCCGATTACCATGGAGCTCGCTGAACGTGAGATGCGCGATCTCATCCGGCCGAGCGATCAGAAGCGGGTCAAGATCGAGGACATCCAGCGTGTCGTGGCGCGGCACTATAATGTGAGCCGCGGCGATCTTCTCTCAGCGCGCCGTACCGCGAACGTGGTGCGCCCGCGTCAAGTCGCGATGTATCTGGCGAAGACGATGACGCTGCGGTCACTGCCTGAGATCGGGCGCCGTTTCGGCGGACGCGACCACACCACGGTGCTGCACGCCGTGCGCAAGATCGAGGGCCTGATCGGTAATGACCAGTCGCTGGCCGATGAGGTCGAGTCGCTGAAGCGCCAGCTGCAGTCGGAGTAGGCGCGGCGTGTTTACCCTCCCCTTTGTGGGGAGGGTCGGCTCCCGAAGCGCGTAGCGCGTAGGGAGACGGGGTGGGGGTCATTGTTTGTCGCTGTGGCCGTGCCTCGAATGAACACGACTACCCCCACCCCGCCCGCCTCCGCTTCGCTCCGCGGTTCGACCCTCCCCACTGGGGGAGGGTAAAGTGCTGCACCGCTTGAGCGCGAGTCGCTTGCGGCACCAACGCTAACTTCTGGAAAAGCCAAGCCAGCCAACCGGGCGCCCTTGCTTAATCGGTCCCGGCGCGTCAATTTCATGCGCTGGCTCGTGCCGATTCACCCACACCCTCATCTCACAGGGTCGCCGGTGACGCGTCATGAGCGGTTGCACTAACCTACGGTCCAGGCCGCATCTGGCGCGGCATCAATCCCCCAGATGGCGCTGGTTCCAACCACGGTCGCGAGTTTCGCATGAAGGTGACTGTCGAGCGCGCCGATCTCCTCAAATCACTCTCCCACGTGCATCGCGTGGTCGAGCGGCGCAACACCATTCCGATCCTCGCCAACGTGCTGGTGCGCGCCGAGCGCTCGCAGCTTTCCTTCAAAGCCACCGATCTCGATCTTGAAGTCATCGAAAGCATTTCCGCGGAAGTCAGTCCGGGCGGCGTGACGACCGTGCCAGCGCACATGTTCTACGAGATCGTGCGCAAGCTGCCGGAGGGCGCGCAGATCGTGCTTGAGGCGACCGGCGATCGCGCCACCATGTCGATCCGCGCCGGGCGTTCGCGCTTTACGCTGCAGACACTGCCGGAGAGCGATTTTCCCGATCTCGCCGCCGGCGACATGGCGCATAAGTTCACGTTGGCGGCGGCCGATCTCAAACGGCTGATCAACAAGACGCAGTTTGCCATCTCGACCGAGGAAACACGCTACTATCTCAACGGCATCTATCTGCACACGGCGGGCAGCGGCAAGAACCTGACGTTGCGCGCCGTCGCCACCGACGGCCATCGCCTGGCGCAGGTCGATCTGCCGGCTCCGGCCGGGGCCGAGGGCATGCCGAGCATCATCGTTCCGCGCAAAACCGTGGGCGAGATCCAGCGCCTGATCGAGGACATGGATGGCGACGTCACGGTCGAACTGTCGCCGGCAAAGATCCGCTTCACGGTCGGCTCAGTGGTGCTGACGTCGAAGCTGATCGACGGGACTTTTCCGGACTACGGGCGGGTGATCCCGCACGCCAACGACAAGCTGCTCGAAGTGGAGCGCCGCGACTTCGAACAGGCCGTCGACCGTGTGTCGACGGTATCCAGTGAACGCGGCCGGGCGGTGAAACTGTCGATTGCTCCGGGCAAGCTCACCCTCTCGGTCACCAATCCGGATTCAGGCAGCGCGACCGAGGAACTGGAAATCGTCTACGAGGCCGAGCCGATCGACATCGGCTTCAACTCGCGCTACCTGCTCGACATCGCTGCCCAGATCGACGGCGACACGGCGGTCCTCAAGCTGGCTGATCCCGGATCGCCGACGCTGATCGAAGAAAAGGGCCGCCACGACGCGCTCTATGTCCTGATGCCGATGCGGGTGTAGGGCGCGCGCATGTCCCGGAAAAGTGGCTACCGGTTTTCCCGCCTGCGCGAAGCTTTGGGAGTGGGTGCATCGTTTGGCTTGATGCTTCGGCGGGCGTAGGCAGGCCGAAAAGGACATGCGCAACACATCATAATGACTGTTGCTGCCCGCATACGCCGTCTCACGCTGCGGAATTTTCGCAACTATCACGATGCGGCGCTTGTTCTCGATCGCCACGCGATCGTCCTGGTCGGGCCCAACGGCGCCGGCAAGACCAACGTCCTGGAGGCGATCTCCTTTCTGATGCCGGGGCGTGGGCTGCGCTACGCCACCTTGGAGGAAGTTGCGTTCAGCGAGGGCGACGGATCCTGGGCGGTCGCGGCTGAAGTCGAAGGCCCGTTTGGGCTCGTCACGCTCGGGACGGGAATTGATCCCGCCAGTGACGAAGCCAAAGCCGCGGCGCGCAGAGCGCGGATCGATCGCGAGCCGGTCACATCGGCGGCGGCTTTTGCCGATCACCTGCGATTGCTGTGGCTGGTACCGGCCATGGACGGCTTGTTTACCGGGCCGGCCGCAGATCGGCGGCGCTTTCTCGACCGCCTGGTGCTCGCGCTGCAGCCCGAGCACGCCGCACGGGTGAGCGCACTCGAGCGGGCGCTGCGGTCTCGCAACCGGCTGCTCGAACAAGCCCGGCCGGACGATCATTGGCTCGCCGCCGTCGAGCACGAGACCGCGGAGCTCGCCGTAGCAGTCGCGGTGGCGCGCGCCGAAACGGTGCAGATCCTCGGCTCGCGATTGGCAGCGCGCGCTGATCCGCTGTTCCCAGCCGCCGAGATCGCCCTTGATGGCTGGATGGAGGCGCTCGCGCTGACGCGTCCCGCCGTGGAACTCGAAGATCGCTACCGGGCCGTGCTCAAGGAGAATCGGGCGCTTGACGCGGCCGCCGGACGCACGCGCGACGGGCCGCACCTCACCGACCTCACAGTCACCTATGCGGCGAAGGGGATCGCCGCGCACGATGCGTCAACCGGCGAGCAGAAGGCGCTTTTGCTGGGGCTTGTGTTGGCCAATGCGGACATTATTCGCGAATTGACCGGTCATGCTCCATTGCTGCTGCTCGATGAGGTGATGGCTCACCTCGACCCGGGCCGGCGCATCACGTTGTTTGATCATCTTGAGCGCCTCGGCAGCCAGATCTGGATGTCGGGCGCCGATCCGGCGACATTCAACGATTTTGCAGCGCGTGCCCAGGTTATCACGATCGCAGCGGGAAAAATCAGCCCAATGACGGGGTGAAATGCCCCGCAGGTTTTTTCTTGCATTCACGCGGACCGCGATCGAATCTACCAAATATGACAGACGGCGTCAGCGGGGATCCGAGCAACTTGAGGAGATAATCGCTGCGCGGGTTGCGCAGCGCACGGCCCAATTGCGAGCGCACGAGCAAGATCTGCACAACCAGAACATTCTGTTCAACGCCGCCCTCACCAACATGTCGCAAGGCCTGGTCATGTTTGACGGCCAGGGCCGCGTGGTGATCTGCAACCAGCGCTATCTCGACATGTATGGTCTGGCCCCGGCGCAGGTGCATCCAGGATCGACACTCGTGGAGGTGCTGCGCCATCGGCTGGCGAGCGGCAGCTTCGCTGGCGATCCAGAAGCCTACGCCAGGGAGATTCTGGGTCGTATCCCCGGCGCGCGCACCAGCAAACGCATTGTCGAGTTGCCCGACGGGCGTACCATCGCGATCTCAAACCACTCAACGCCCGCCGGCGGTTGGGTTGCGACACACGAAGACATCACCGAGCGGCGGCGCGCCGAAGAGCAGATCGCCCACATGGCGCGCCACGACGCGCTGACCAATCTGCCCAATCGCGCGCGCTTGCGCGAATGGCTGGCGCATGCGCTCTCGCATGCACACCGTGGCCGGCCTCTGGCGATGCTCCATCTCGATCTCGATCATTTCATGACGCTGAACGATTCCCTGGGACATCCGATCGGTGACGAGTTGCTGCGCGCGGTCGGCGACCGTCTGCGCGAATGCGTCCCCGACAACGACATCGTGGCGCGACTAGGTGCCGACGAATTTGCCGTTATCGTCACAAATATCGAAAGCGCCGATGATTGCGCGAGCGTTGCCACGCGCATCACCGACGCAATTCGGGTTCCGTTTGAAATTGCCGGTCACACCATCCTGGTGGATTTGAGCATCGGCATTTCGGTTGCCCCAGGCAATGGAACCGAAGCCGACGCGCTGATTAAAAACGCCGATCTCGCCCTGTCCCGCGCCAAGGCCGAAGGCCGCGGGCTGTTCCGGTTTTTCGAATCCGGAATGGACGCGCGCATGCAATCGCGACGCAAGCTCGAACTCGCGCTCAAGACCGCGCTTCCCCGGGAAGAGTTCGAGTTGTTCTATCA
Source organism: uncultured Alphaproteobacteria bacterium (assembly GCA_963760435.1). Classification (GTDB taxonomy): domain Bacteria; phylum Pseudomonadota; class Alphaproteobacteria; order Rhizobiales; family Xanthobacteraceae; genus JAFAXD01. The sequence continues at coordinate 34,946 of CAVXDE010000033.1, read as the reverse complement.
GCCGATCATCAATCTTTCGAGCAATCAGATCACGTCGTTTGAAGCGGTGCTGCGGTGGCATCATCCGGAACGCGGTCTCATCCTGCCGGCTGAATTCGTCTTTATCGCCGAGGAGATCGGATTGATCTCGGCGATCGGCGAGTGGGTCGTCAATCAAGCCTGCAAAGAGGCCGCGAGTTGGCCCGACGAGCTCAAGGTTGCCATCAATCTTTCGCCGTCACACCTCGTTCGCCCGAATATCCCCGCGCTGATTTCCGGCGCGCTGACGGCGGCCCGTCTGCCGCCGCACCGGCTCGAGATCGAAGTGACCGAGGCCGTATTGCTGCAAGCAACCGAACCGGCGCTCGCGACTTTGCGCAAACTGCGCGAGATGGTGTGCGGATCGCGCTTGATGATTTCGGGACTGGCTATTCGTCACTGAGCTACTTGCGCACCTTTCCATTCGACAAGCTCAAGGTCGACCGCAGCTTCATCAAGGATCTGGGCGAGGACGATCAATCGTTCGCCATCGTCGAGGCCATCGTCATGCTCGCGCACGCGCTCAACGTGACAACCACGGCGGAGGGGGTGGAAACGGAGGCCCAGCTCGAACAGGTCCGCCGGCTTGGGTTTACCGAGATGCAAGGCTTCCTGGTCAGCCGGCCGGTGCCGGGCGCAAAGCCAGTACCGGTCCGCCGCGCCTTTGCGGCGGGGTAGGCTGAACAACTCCCTCCCCCGGCGGCGCGGTGCTTTACCTCTCCCCGCAAGGGGACCGCTTGCGGGGAGAGGTTGAAACCGCGCTGCTCAACCCCTTCCAACAGGTATTTTTGCAGCGCAAGAGCGGGCCTTTTTCGGGCTTTGCGAATAGAGCAAATTTTAATTAATTTTCAAGGCTTTAGAGGCCTTCTTTTTGCCCTGTACGATACCCATATTTCGTGCGACACCAACAGCTCAAATCCGCACGCCCGCAGATCGATTCGAACATCATGGCTGAAGCCGCGCGCCAACGAGTCCTCCCCGAAGCATCCGACTATGATTCGGAATCGATCAAGGTCCTCAAGGGCCTCGATGCCGTGCGCAAGCGGCCCGGCATGTATATTGGCGACACCGATGACGGGTCCGGCCTGCATCACATGGTCTACGAGGTCGTCGACAATGCCATCGATGAGGCGCTTGCCGGCTATGCCAAGGAAGTAACCGTCACCCTCAACCCGGACGGCTCCTGCACGGTGCGCGACGACGGCCGCGGCATTCCAGTCGACATCCACAAGGGCGAAGGCGTCTCGGCGGCCGAGGTCATCATGACCCAGCTGCACGCGGGCGGGAAGTTCGACCAGAACTCGTACAAGGTTTCCGGCGGCCTGCACGGCGTCGGCGTATCGGTGGTAAACGCGCTCTCCACCTGGCTCAAGCTGACGATCTGGCGTGATGGCCAGGAATACACGATGGAGTTTCGCGATGGCGAGCCCGTCGCACCGCTAGCCCCCGTCGGACAAGCTGACCGGCGCGGGACCGAGGTGACGTTCATGCCCTCGCCGCAAACATTCAGCATGGTCGAGTTCGATTGGGCCACCATCGAGCATCGGCTGCGCGAGCTTGCGTTCCTCAACTCGGGTGTGCACATCGTTCTCACCGACCAGCGGCACGCGGTCGAGAAGCGCGAGGAGTTGTTCTACGAGGGCGGCGTCGAGGCCTTTGTCAAGTTTCTCGACCGCAACAAGTCGCCTCTTATTCCCAATCCGATCGTCATCCGCGCCGAGCGCGATGGCGTTTCCGTTGAATGTGCGCTTTGGTGGAACGACGGCTACCACGAAGCCGTGCATTGTTTCACCAACAACATTCCGCAGCGCGATGGCGGCACGCATCTCGCGGGCTTCCGCGGCGCCCTCACCCGCCAGGTCACTGCTTACGCCGACCGCAACGGCGCGCAGCGCAAGGAGAAGGTCGCGCTGACCGGCGATGACTGCCGCGAAGGCCTGACCGCCGTCCTTTCCGTCAAGGTGCCGGACCCCAAGTTCTCCTCGCAGACCAAGGATAAGCTCGTGTCCTCGGAGGTGCGCCCGGCCGTGGAAGGCATCATGAACGATGCGCTCGCGGCCTGGTTCGAAGAGCATCCGCAGGAAGCCAGGGTCGTGGTCGGCAAGGTGGTGGAGGCCGCAGCCGCGCGCGAAGCCGCGCGCAAGGCGCGCGAGCTCACGCGCCGCAAGGGCGCGCTCGATATCGCTTCCCTGCCCGGCAAGCTGGCCGATTGTCAGGAGCGCGATCCGGCCAAGTCCGAGTTGTTCATCGTCGAGGGTGATTCCGCAGGCGGGTCTGCCAAACAAGGCCGCAACCGCGAATTCCAGGCAGTGCTGCCGCTGCGCGGCAAGATCCTCAACGTCGAGCGCGCGCGCGTCGACAAGATGCTCTCAAGCCAGGAGATCGGCACGCTGATCACCGCGCTCGGCGCCGGCATCCGCGAAGAGTTCAACGTCGACAAGCTGCGCTATCACCGCATCATCATCATGACGGATGCCGACGTCGACGGCGCTCACATCCGCACGCTGCTGCTCACCTTCTTCTTCCGGCAGATGCCCATCCTGATCGAGCGCGGCCATCTCTACATCGCCCAGCCGCCGCTCTACAAAGTAAGCCGCGGCAAGTCCGAGCAATACCTCAAGGACGGGCGCGCGCTTGAAGATTCGCTGATCGCCGGCGGCATCGAGGACGCGGTGTTCCGGCTGTTCAACAACTCGGAGCGCGCCGGCGCCGACTTGATTTCGCTTGTCGAGGAAGCGCGCGTCATTCGCGATGCGCTTGCCAATCTGCACACGCGCTACAACCGCAAAGTCGTCGAGCAGGCAGCAATCGCCGGGGTGCTCACGCCCTCGATCTTTGATGATCCGGAGAAGGCGCAAGCTGCCGCCGCGTACATCGCGCGACGGCTCGACGCCCTGGCCGATGAGACCGAGCGTGGCTGGCAGGGACAGTTCCAGGATGGCTTCCGCTTCGAGCGCACGGTGCGTGGGGTGAAGGAAACGGCGTTCATCGACCAGCCTCTGCTCGCCTCCGCCGACGCGCGCAAACTCGACGAGCACGCCGCTGTCCTGCAGGCGACGTACATGCGACCCGGTGTGTTCCGGCGCAAAGACGAAGAGATCGCCATTCATGGTCCGATCGATTTGTTTGATGCGGTCATGGCTGCCGGCCGCAAGGGCGTCACCTTGCAGCGCTACAAAGGGCTGGGCGAGATGAACCCCGAGCAGCTGTGGGAGACCACGCTCGATACCGAGGCGCGCACCTTGCTGCAGGTCAAGGTGAAGGAAGGCGAGGACGCCGACAACATCTTCGCCGAGTTGATGGGCGACCTGGTCGAGCCGCGCAAGAACTTCATCCAGGAGCACGCGCTCACCGCAAGCGTGGATGTGTAGGGCGGGCATAACTCTTCAGAGTCGTCATTGCGAGGAGCGAAGCGACGAAGCAATCCAGTGCTGAGGGTCATTCTGGATTGCTTCGCTTCGCTCGCAATGACGGTTCCGAACTCGTCATTGCAAATTTACTACGGCCTGATCGAGCGCGCGTCGCGCGGTGGCCAGCGGTTGGCCTCAACCAACCCCAGGAAAGCCTCGAGTGTCTGGTTGAATAGCGCCGGCTCCTCGAGGTTGATGGCGTGTCCGGTCTTCGGGAACATGGCAAGTCCTGACGGCGCGATCTTCTTCTTCAAAAACAGAACTCGGCTCGATGCAGGCATCGTCGTCGTCGCCGACCACGATCAGGGTCGGCACGGCAAGCCGGCGCAGGTTGTCCTCGAAATCGTAGATCGACGGCCGGCCGCCTTGAAATCCGCGCATGGTATGGGCCGAGCCCTGGGCATCGTGTTGGCCGAATTGCTGGTTGAACTCGTAGTAGCCGCGCGGGTCCTTGACGGCGAACGGAACCCGCCCCGGTCCCAATCCGTAAGTCGTTGCGACCCCGGCCGCACCAAGTGTCTCGAACTGCCGGGCTGTCTCTTGAGCACCGCGCCGGAACTCCTCCTGTCGCCCGCGTTCCGAGCCGGAACCGGTCCCGGCCAGCGTCAACGACATCGCCCGGTCCGGATGATTGAGCCCGACCTGCAGGGTCGAGTAACCGCCCATGGAGAGGCCCACCACGTGCGCGCGCCGGATCGAGAGCTGGTCCATGAGATCGACAGCGTCGCTCATGAAATGGCGGAAGCTGTAGGCGTCGGGCGAGGCCGGAATATCGGAAGGCAGGTACCCGCGTGCCGAGTAGGCGATGCAGCGATGGCGGCGCGAGAAGTATCGCATCTGGTGCTCCCAGCTGCGATAATCCCCCGCGAATTCGTGCAGGAAGACGACCGGCGTTCCACTGCCAGCCTCTTCGTAGTACAGGCGAGTTCCATCGCGTGTCTTTGCAAAAGCCATCCTAGCCCTCCCGGCTCTACGCAATCCAACAAGCCCGGTTAGAAGCTAAAATCAATGAGCGAACCTGTCATCCGTCCCATGCACGAACGCGATCTGGATGCGGCCGACCGCGTGCATCGGATCGCCTTCGGCACGCGCTTCGGCTTACCCGATCCGGCGGCGTTTCGCGGCGACGCCCAAATGGTCCGCACCCGCTGGGCAACGGACCCCGAAGCGACCCGCGTTGTTGAGATCGACGGGGCGATCGTCGGCGGCGCCTGCGCCATGCAGTGGGGCAGCGTGTTCGTGCTTGGCCCGGTTTTCGTTGATCCCAAGCATGCCGCCCGCGGCTTAGCGCACCTGCTGGTGGAACATATGATGGCGATTGCCGACCAGCGCGGCGCCAAGCTGGCCGGACTGTTCACGTTTCCCGAGAGCGCGACGCATTTGCGGCTCTACGAGAGGGCCGGCTTTGTTGCCCAGACGCTGACGCCGGTCATGACCAAGCAACCGGACGCGGCCCAGCAGAACCCTGGACTGCTGTTTTCAAAGCTTGGTCCCGCCGAGCAGGATGCGGCGCTTCTCGGGCTTGCCCGCGTGACCGATTTGAATTTTCCCGGTCTCGATCTGACCCGGGAAATTCGCGCCGTGGCGCGTCTCGAAATGGGCGACACGATCCTGATCGGCGAGGCCCATGACCCGCGCGCGCTGGCGATCTGTCACTATGGCCCGCGCGGCGAGGGCGGCAGCGGAACGCTATTCATCAAGTTCGCAGCCGCGCGTCCAGGCGCCGCCGCCGATTTTGCCCAATTGCTCGATTGCTGCGATGGGCTCGCGACGGCGACCGGGGCACAACGCATGATCGCCGGCACCAACACGGCGCGGGCTGAAGCCTATCGAATCCTGCGCGAACGCGGCTTCCGCGCCGGCCTGGTCGGTGTCGCCATGCACCGCCCCGACGGCCCGGACTACAATCGCCCCGACGTATTCGTGATCGACGACTGGCGGTGAGCGGATCCTAGCAAACTGGAGGTCTGGAATGCTTACCCTTCGCCTGCCACCTGAGATCGAGAAGCGGCTTGATACGCTCGCGAAAAAGACGGGTCGTAGCAAGAGCTACTACGCGCGCGAAGCGATCTTGCGGCAGATCGAGGACATCGAAGATTATTACCTTGCGCGCCGGCGCCTTGTACGCGGTGGATCGCGCGTATCTCTCGAGATCTTGGAGCGGTGATCTTTCGGACCTCATCCTGAGGAGCACGCGCTTGCGCGTGCGTCTCGAAGGATGGCCAAAAATGAGGGCGTTACCTTGTTGCCATCCTTCGAGACGCTCACGCGCTGTCGCGCGCGAGCTCCTCAGGATGAGGGCTGTACGAGTGCTTCAATGCCCCGGCAGCACCACGACCTTGGGCGTTGGCGGCAAGGTCGCGCGCGAGACGACCAGCGACGGCGTCTCATTATAGTCGACCGGGTATTTCGAACCTAATTGTTGAAGGAAGCGGTCGAGCCCGTATGTGCTGAAGAAATGCATCGGGATGATCAGCGGCGCCTTGATGGCGCTCAGCACTTCAATCATTCCGGCAGTGTCGAGCGTATAGCTGCCGTCGACCGGCGCCATCACCACGTCGATGCGGCCCATGTCATCGAGTTGTTGTTGCGTGAGCGTATGATGCAGGTGACCCAGATGGGCGATACAGAGCCCGCCCACTTCAAAGATGAAAATCGAATTGCCGTAGCGCTCGGTCCCACCATTCCAGTCGCGAATGTTGGTCGGCACATTGCGCACGCGCACGTCCTCATACGAAATATCGTAACTGGCCGGCTTGCCGTCGTCGCGCCAGCCGCGCAGCACGTATTTGATCGCCGCGTCGGGGCGGTCCGTGTAGTGCGTCGAGTGCGCATGGTTCATGGTGACGATGTCAGGCATGATCGGCGCCTTGACGTAATCGTTGTAGTCGGTCGCGATCCGCACCAGCCGCGGACTTTCGATCAGGAACGTGGCGTGCCCAATGAAGGTGATGCGAACCTGATCGGACGCCAGCGCCGCGAGCCGCGCCGCCACCGGAATGGCCCGCGGCATATCGCCGGCCACCATGCCGGGACAGCTCTCGCGCATTTCCGGCTTGCTACCGGGTCCGCCCGGCGCCTGCGCGCAGGCGACAGACATGACGGAGGCGAACGCCACAAAGGTGAGCCACACGCGAACGAGCATGGAAAAAGTCCGCAAATCTGCCGGCCATTCACGATAGAGCATGATGCGCAGAAAAAAACCCCGGCTTGCGCCGGGGTCTTCAATTCTCCGCTAGGCCGCGTCGGGATTATTGAGCAGCGAGGATCAATCCCTTGCTGGTCACTACGACCCAGCGCCCATCCTGCCGGCGGATCGCTTCGACCCGGCCGCCGCCAGGCAGCGGATCACCGACTTCCACCTCGATCATTCCGATGCGTCCCTGAATCAGCGCCATGCCGTCATAGACGCTGCGCACCACCCAGCCGGGAACGACCGAGACCCGCGGAATTTCCTTGATCGGAACGGGCGCCGCGATACGCTCCGGAACCGGCGACAGGTCCGGCAGATCACGTGTGCGGCGGTCAAGGCGATCGAGCGTCTCGTTGATCTTCGCGATCTTGGCGGCCGGCTCGGCCTGGCTCCGTTCGACCTTCTCCATGCGCTCGGCAAGCCGCGCGAACTGGGTGCTTGTGCCCCGGCTCGAGCTCTCGACGCTCGACCGCACCGCCGTGAGATCGGAATTCAGACGCTCGATTGCGGACTTGAGCTGGCTTGTCTCGTTGCGCGCGAGCGCCTGCTCATTCTGATCGGCGCGGGTGATCCATAGCGTCCCGAGCGATCCCGCCACGGCCCCGCCGGCGATCGCCAGCGCGATAGCAGCGGCCAGACGCGGGAAGCGCGGAACCTGCCACCGGCGCGTGGTCGTGTCCGCCGTGCCGGCAGGGCGCCATGAGGAGCTTCCTTTCGGCCTGCCTTGGGCGTTCGGGGAGGTCCAATGGGTGACGCTGGCGATTGGTTCGAGGTCAATGACCGGTGTGTCGGCGCCCGCGCTCGGATCCACGGGGGCGATGCCGGGGGCATCCACCGCAACCGGGGTTGATGGCGCGGCGGCATGATTCGCCGCCGCCGAATCAGTCGTAACCGACTGATCCGACGCAGAGATTTCGCATTGGCTCATGTTATTGGTCCCGCTTGGCAGGGTTCTCCAAGCGGTAGCGCTTAATTCTTTCCAAATAGTTAACGCGGGACTCTTTACCCTCCCCCTTGTGGGGAGGGTCGGCCGCCGGAGCGAAGCGCAGGCGGGCGGGGTGGGGGTAGCCGTCGTGAATCGAGGCGCGGGCAACGCGAACAACTACGACCCCCACCCCGCTCGCTCCGCTCGCGACCCTCCCCACAAGGGGGAGGGTAAGCGACCGCCCTGCTTAAACCCGCAGCCCGCTCGCCGCGGCGAGGTCCTTGAGCGACTGTTGCGGGCGCGCTCCGATATGCTGGATCACCTCGGCGGCGGCGAGCGCGCCGAACTTGCCGCAGGTGGTGTGGTCGGCCTGGCGGGCGAGCCCGACCAGGAACCCGGCGGCAAACAGATCGCCGGCGCCGGTGGTGTCGACCAGCTTGTCGATCGGGAACGCCGGCACCGGGGTGACACCCGCGGCCGTCACCACCACGCATCCGTGCTCGCTGCGCGTCACCGCCGCGAACTTGGCGTCGTTGCGCAACTGACCAAGTGCGGCGTGGAAGTCGGCGGTCTGATAGAGGCTCTTGAGCTCACCCTCGTTGGCAAACACGATGTCGACCGTGCCCTTGCGCATCAGATCCAGAAACTCGTCGCGGTAGCGATCAACACAAAACGCATCGGACAACGTCAGCGCCACCTGCCGACCGGCCTCATGGGCGATCTTGGCCGCTTTGACGAACGCGTCCTTGGCGTCCTTGGGATCCCACAAATAGCCTTCCAGATAGGTAATGGCGGCGCGTCCGATCATGTCCGGATCGATGTCCGCGGGACGCAGATTCTGCGCCGCGCCCAGATACGTATTCATCGTGCGCTCGCCGTCCGGCGTCACCAGCACATAGCAACACGCCGTCGCCGGACCATCGCTCGCCGGCTTGGTCTCGAACGCAACGCCCGAGGCGCGGATGTCATGCCCGAACACATGCCCGAGCGTGTCGTCCTTGACCTTGCCGACGAACGCCGCGCGCGCGCCGAAGCTCGCAACGCCGACGATCGTGTTGGCGGCCGAGCCGCCGGAGCTCTCGATGGTCGGCCCCATGGCCTCATAGATCTTTGCGGCGCGCGCTTCGTCGATCAGCGTCATCGCGCCTTTCTGCATGCCATGCTTGACCAGGAAGTCCTCCTCGGTCTGCGCAATCACGTCGACAATGGCATTACCGATACCGAGAACATCATATTGAACGCTGGTCATTCAGGTTTGCTCGTGTTGATGGAAGGAATGCGGCTGCTAAAGCCGCTATCGAAGGAATGGCTTAGCGATCCTAGGCAGCGATGTAAACGATCTGATGTCCTGCCCACTTTTGGTGGGATGCCCACCGCAAACACCAACTTGACGTGGGCCATCGGCTTCGGCGATGGCTCACGTCATGTCGGTTGTGCGCGACGTGACTTCGGTCGGCTCGGCGACGCTGGCCTCGCGCCTGCTCGGCTTTCTGCGCGATATGGGGATAGCCGCGGTACTCGGCGCCGGTCCGCTGGCCGATGCGTATTTTGCCGCGCTGCAGATTCCCAATCTCTTTCGTCGCCTGGTGGCCGACGGCGCGCTCAACGCATCGTTCGTGCCGGTATGGATGCGTGTGCGGCAGAGTGGCAGTGATGCCGATCGCTTCACCTGGAACGTGCTCACCGCAAACGCTCTGGTGCTGGGCCTTGTCACGCTGATCTGTATCGTGTTTGCCCCGATCATCGTGAAGTTGCTCCTGCCTGGATTTGATGATGACGGCACCCGCTTCGCCTCCGCGGTGACGTTGCTGCGGCTGGCCGCGCCATACGTCGCAATTGCTGGTCTCGTCGCCGCCGCGTCGGCCTCGCTCAATGCGCAAGGGCATGTTCGCGCCGCGGCATTCAGTGTCGTCGCATTCAATTTTGTCCTGCTTGGCGCAATCGCACTTGTGTTGATGCTTGGAACTGGCACATCTCAGCGCACCGCAAACCTGCTCGCGGGCTCGATCGTCGTCGCCGGACTCACTCAGTTTGTTGTGGTCGCGCGCGCCGCCGGACGGCCGCGCCATGTGGTGCCGACGTTCTCGCCGGAGCTATTCGGCTTCTACGCCAAGGCACTTCCCGGCCTGATCGCAAGCGCCATTCCGCAACTCAAGCTGATCGCCGGCGCCATGGTGGCGTCCTCATCACCAGCCGCCGTGTCCTGGCTCTATTACGCAAACCGCCTCTATGAATTGCCGCTCGGTGTTGTTTCGGTTGCGATCGCGTCGGTGCTCGGGCCGCGCATCGCGGCAAGCGTGCTCGTTCGCGATCGCGCCGCCCTTGCATCGACGCAGGCGCGCGCGTTCGAGATTTCGCTCGGACTCGCGGTGCCGTCCGCCATCGCGTTCATCACGCTGGCGCAACCGATCGCCGCCGGCCTGTTTGAGCGCGGCGCTTTCGGGCCCCAGGATGCGGCTGCCGTCGCCGCGGCCCTCGCCGCCATGGCGGCCGGGCTGCCCTGGGCACGTGTTGGAGAAAGCCCTCGGCGCGATCTCGTTTGGCCACCAGGATACGAAGAGCCCCATGTGGGCGGCGCTCGCCGGTCTCGCCAGCACGGTCGTGCTCGCGTTCGCCCTGTTTCCGTCGTACGCGCAGGTCGGCGTCGCCGCCGCGATCGCCCTCTCCGGCTGGGTCGGCGCCAGCCTGCTCGGCATCGCGCTGTGGCGTCGCGGCTGGATCGTAGTCGATTGCGCTGCCCGCAACCGGCTGGTCGCGATCCTGATCGCGGCGGTGCTGATGGGTGGTGTAATCTGGGCGGCGGATAGGCTTTTCAGCTTTGGATTTGATCCGGGCGGCCCCGTGCTTGGGCGACTGGTCAGGCTCGCCGCACTGGTGTTGCTCGGACTTCTCGTCTATCTCAGCAGCTTGCAGGCCTTGGGTATTGTGCGTCTGCGCACGTTGCTGCGCGGCATTCGCTGAGGGGAGATGATGAGCTTCAAAGAACGGGTGTTTTCCGGGGTACAGCCGACCGGCAATCTGCATCTCGGCAATTATCTCGGCGCCATCGTCAAGTTCGTCGAGCTGCAGAACCAATATGATTGCATCTACTGTGTGGTTGATCTGCACGCGATCACGGTGTGGCAAGATCCGAAAGAGCTGCCGCGGGCGACGCGCGAGGTGACGGCTGCGTTCCTGGCCTGCGGCATCGATCCCGGGAAAAACATCGTATTCAATCAGAGCCAGGTTGCCGAGCACGCCGAGCTTGCCTGGGTGTTCAACTGCGTGGCGCGGCTCGGCTGGCTCAACCGCATGACCCAGTTCAAGGAGAAAGCCAGCAAGGATCGCGAGAACGCGTCAGTCGGTCTTTACGCCTATCCGAACCTGATGGCGGCAGACATTCTGGTCTATCGGGCGACCCACGTGCCGGTCGGCGAGGATCAGAAACAACACGTCGAGCTCGCGCGCGACATCGCGCAGAAATTCAACAACGATTACGCCGACTCCATTGCGGCGCATGGCTTCGGCGACAAGTTCTTTCCGCCCCCGGAACCGCTGATTCAGGGACCGGCGACGCGCGTGATGTCGCTGCGCGACGGCACCAAGAAGATGTCAAAGTCGGATCCGTCCGATTACACGCGCATCAACCTGACCGATGATGCCGACGCGATCGCGCAGAAAATCCGCAAGGCGAAGACGGACCCGGAGCCGCTGCCGAGCGAGGAAGCGGGCCTGGAGAAACGCGCCGAAGCCGACAATCTTGTCGGCATCTACGCGGCGCTCGCGGGCTCACCGCGCGGGCAGGTGCTGCAGGAATTCGGCGGCGCGCAATTCTCCACGTTCAAGACCGCGCTGGTGGATCTCGCGGTCGCGCGCCTCGCGCCGATCAACAGCGAGCTCAAGCGGCTGACGCAGGACCCGCTCTATATCGACTCGGTGCTGAGCGACGGCGCAAACCGCGCCCGCGCCATCGCTGCCGAGACCATGAGCTCGGTTAAGGACATCGTTGGGTTGGTCCGGCACAGGCCGCATTGAACTTATTTTCTGACCTCATCCTGAGGGCTTTGATCCGCAGGATCAAAGCGTCTCGAAGGATGGCCAAGATCGACGGCCTTCATTGTCGCCGTCCTTCGAGACGCCTGCCCTGCGGGCAGGCTCCTCAGGACGAGGGCTGCACAAGGTCGCGGGGATCTCGGTTGACCTGCCTGCCGGAAACTCCCATTTATAGGCCTGCGGCGGGCCTTGAACCCGCGACGCATAGGAGACCGAACATGTTCATTCAGACCGAGGCAACGCCCAATCCGGCGACCCTCAAGTTCATTCCCGGGCGGCCGGTCCTGACCGATGGCCCGCTCGACCTGCCCACCCGCGAGGCCGCCACCAAGTCGCCGCTGGCCGAGCGCCTGTTCGACGTCCCCGGCGTCAGCGGGGTGTTCTTCGGTTCCGATTTCATCACCGTCACCAAGTCGGATGGCGAATGGCAGCAGCTCAAGCCGGCGATCCTCGGCGCCATCATGGAACACTACATGAGCGGCGCGCCGCTGCTGCGCGACAACGCGAGCGCGGACGCGGAGGATGCCGACGAGTTCTTTGAGGCGTCCGACGCCGACACGGTCGCGGCCATCAAGGAGCTGATCGACACCCGGGTGCGGCCTGCGGTCGCCAATGACGGCGGTGACATCACCTTCCGCGGCTTCAAGGACGGCATCGTCTACCTCAACATGCAGGGCTCGTGCTCGGGTTGTCCGTCGTCAACGGCGACCCTGCGGCATGGCATCCAGAACCTGCTGCGGCATTACGTACCGGAGGTCGTCGAAGTGCAGCCGGTGTAAAAGCCGGACTTCGTTCCGGACTCCTGCCGAATGCTTGTTCTTGCTCTCGACACCGCACTTGCCGCCTGCTCGGCGGCAGTGCTGGACAGCCAGCGCGGCTTGCTCGCAGCTAAGTCGATTCCGATGCTGCGGGGCCACGCCGAGGCGCTGCTGCCCGTGGTCGAGCAAGTCATGGACGCCGCAGGTGTGGCGTTTTCCGCCCTCGACCGCATCGCTGTCACCGTTGGCCCCGGCAGCTTTACCGGGCTGCGCGTCGGCGTCTCGGCCGCGCGCGGCATCGCGCTTGCGGCGAGCAAGCCCGCGGTCGGGGTGACAACGCTCGCGGCCTTTGCCGCCCCGGCCCAGGTCGAGATGCCGATCCTGCCGGTGCTGGCGGTGGTCGATGCGCGGCACGCCCAGGTCTATGCCCAGGCGTTCGGGGAGAACGCGATTGCCGAGCCGCGTATCACGGCCCACCGCGAGGCCCTGGAGCTGGTGTCCGCCGGGCCAGTGCGCCTCACCGGCAATGCGGCCGCCCTGCTCGCCGGCAACTGGCCCACCGAGCGGCCACCGCCGATCAGCGTCGCCGACGCGCCCGCACCGGATATCGAATGGGTCGCGCGGCTTGGCGTCGTTGCGGAAGTTGCAGCGCCGCCCAAACCGCTTTATTTGCGGGCCCCAGATGCCCGCCCGCAGGCTCGCCAATTGCCACGCCAATGAAGCTGTCGCGCTGGTTTCGATCCGACAATCCGGTGCTCTCGGACGCCGGACCGGACGATGCGCCAGCCATATCGCGGCTGCACGGCACCTCGTTCCGGCGCGGCTGGTCCGAGGACGAATGCGAGCGGCTCCTGCTCGAGCGCAACGTGCTGGCACACCGGGTGACGATCGCGGATCAGCTCGTGGGGTTCGTGATGTCGCGACTGTTTATTCCCGAAGCTGAAATTCTCTCGATCGCGGTCGCTGCCGCGCAGCGCCGGCACGGGCTCGCGCACCGCCTGCTCGATCTCCACTTGCGGCGCCTTGCCGAGCTAGGCGCGCGAACCGTGTTTCTGGAAGTAGACGAGAGTAATGAGGCGGCGCGGCGCCTCTACGGCCGCTTCAGCTTTAGCAATGTCGGACGCCGACCCGGGTACTATCCACAAAGCGGCAGCGCTGGTGCGGCGGCGCTGGTGCTGCGCCGGGACGTCGCGTAGATCAAAACCAAACGAAACGGATAGGCGAAGCGGCCGTCCGACCTTATAATCATTCTCAACAACGGTAAGAGGCCAATACGGATGGGAGCGGTCGTGGCCGAGGACACCAATATCGAGGCGCAATGCGCCGCGAAGGGCATGCGCATGACCGAACAGCGGCGCGTGATCGCCCGCGTGCTGTCCGGCGCGTCGGATCATCCCGACGTTGAAGAGTTGCATCGGCGCTGCGCCGAGATCGACTCGCGCATTTCAATCTCCACGGTCTACCGCACGGTCAACCTGTTCGAAGACGCCGGCATCATCGAACGGCATAAGTTCGGCGAGGGACGCGCCCGCTATGAGCAACTGCGTGAGGGCCACCACGACCACCTCATCAATCTGCGCACCGGGGAAGTGATCGAATTCCAGTCCGAGGAGATCGAGCGGCTGCAGGCCGAAGTCGCGCGCAAGCTCGGCTACCGCCTGGTCGATCACCGCCTCGACCTCTACGCCGTGCCCCTCGAGGACAAGGCCAAGCGCTGATGTTGCGCGTTGTTCTGGTCGGGACCGCGATTGCGGTCGTCACCTTCGCGCTGATCCCGGTTCAATGGATCGCGGTGACCTTCGGACTGCCGGCGCAACGGCGCATTCCGGTGCTCTATCATCGCATCGTGTGCCGGTTGCTCGACGTGCACGTCAGCGTCATCGGCAACCGGGTGGACGAGCGGCCGTTACTGATCGTCTCCAACCACGTCTCCTGGCTCGACATTTCGGTGATCTCGTCGGTGACCCCCGTCATCTTTGTTGCCAAGCAGGAGGTCGCCGGCTGGCCGTTGTTTGGCCTGCTGGCGAAGTTGCAGCGCTCGGTGTTCGTCGATCGCAACAGACGCCACCGCACCCCGGACGTGAACGCCGAAATCGCCCAGCGGATGAGCGATGGCGAGCCTGTTTTGCTGTTCGGCGAAGGCACATCGAGTGATGGCAACCGCGTCTTGCCGTTCCGCACTGCCCTGATCGGGGCGGCACGGGACGCGGTGGCGGCCGCCGAACACGTCCGCAAGGTCTGGATTCAACCCCTGTCGATTGCCTATACGGGGATGCACGGGTTTCCGCTGGGGCGCCAGCACCGGCCGGTCGTAGCTTGGTATGGCGATTTCGCGCTCGGTCCCCATCTCATTGGCGTGTTGCGGCGGGGTGCAATCGACGTGGTGTTGACCTGGGGCGAGCCGGTCGTGTTTGAGGAAGCTTCGGACCGCAAAGCGGTGGCGCGCGCGCTCGAGGCCGACGTTCGCCGCCACACCGCCCTCGCCCTACGCGGGCGCGCGGCATAGGAGAATAGTCTTATATGGCCGGTCCGCAGTGAATTCTTGGGGCGCAATGAGCGCAAGCCGCAAAGTCTTCGTCAAATCCTATGGCTGCCAAATGAACGTCTACGACTCGCGTCGTATGGCGGACACGCTGGCGCGTGAAGGGTTCGTCGAAACAGGCAGCGCAGATGACGCCGACCTCGTCATCCTCAACACCTGCCACATCCGCGAAAAGGCCGCCGAGAAGGTCTATTCCGAGCTTGGCCGCATGCGCGTGCTCAAAGCAAATGCTGCGAACGACGGCCGCGACCTTCTCGTCGCAGTTGCGGGCTGCGTGGCGCAGGCCGAGGGTGAAGAAATCATCCGCCGTGCCCCGACCGTCGATCTCGTTGTGGGCTCGCAGAACTATCATCGCCTGCCTGACCTGATCGCGCGCGCCAAGAACGGTCCCGTGGTCGAGACCGAGTTTCCGGTCGAGGACAAGTTCGACCATCTCGCCGAGCCGACGGCGGCGGCGACCCGCGCGCGCGGTGTCGCCGCGTTCGTGACCGTGCAGGAGGGCTGCGACAAGTTCTGCACGTTCTGTGTGGTGCCCTACACGCGTGGGGCCGAAGTATCGCGGCGGGTCGACAAGATCGTCGCCGAAGTTTTCCGTCTCGCCGACGCCGGCGTGCGCGAGATCACCCTGATCGGCCAGAACGTCAACGCCTACCACGGCGAAGGGCCCGACGGGCGGACCTGGAGCTTGGGCGCGCTGCTCGAACGCATCGCCGAGATCCCCGGCGTCGCGCGCCTGCGCTATACCACCAGTCATCCGCGTGACGTTGATGAGAGCCTGATTGCGGCGCACCGCGATTTGCCGATGCTGATGCCGCAACTGCATCTGCCGGTGCAGTCGGGCTCGGACCGCATACTCACCGCCATGAACCGGCGCCACAGCCACGTGGATTATCTGCGCGCGATTGACCGCCTGCGCGCTGCACGCCCCGACATGGCGTTCAGCTCAGACTTTATTGTTGGTTTTCCGGGCGAGTGCGATGAGGACTTCCGCGACACGCTCGCAATTATTGATGAAGTGCGCTACGCCTCGGCGTTCTCATTCAAATACTCGCCGCGTCCGGGTACGCCGGCGGCTGATCGAGCCGATCAAGTCGCGGAGCCGGAGAAGGTGGAACGGCTGGCGCGACTGCAGGAGCGGCTTGAGCAACATCGCCAAGCCTTCAACGCGCAGTGTCGCGGGCAGGTTTTCCCCGTATTGTTTGAGCGTCACGGCCGGCTGCCGGGTCAACTGGTCGGCCGTTCGCCCTATTTGCAACCGGTACAGGTGATGGCCCCGAGCTCACTGATTGGCGAAATCGCCGACGTCGAGATCACGGCGATCGGCAGCAACAGCCTGTTCGGCACGCTGCAGATCTCGACGCCGTCACACGGCGCAGCGCGCGTCGCAAACCAAAGCTCCTGAATGCGCCCCCGCGGACCCGAGAACGGCTTTCCGGCTGGTGAAACTGCGGCGACGCAGATCGTGCTGGCGTTCGATGACAATCGCCTCGCCTCCACGCTGTTTGGTCAATACGGCCAGAACCTCGCGCTGATCGAGCGTCGGCTTGGCGTCGTCGCCGAGCAGCGCGGCAATCACGTCACCCTGGCCGGGACGCGTGAGGGCTGCGAACAGGCGCGCCGCGTGCTCGAAGGACTCTACGAGCAACTCAAGCGCGGTCGCGATCTCAGCAATGGCGACGTCGAAGGCGCGATCCGGCTCGCCATCGCGCAAGGCTCGCTGTTCGAGTACGAATCATCCGCCGGGCGCGCGAATTTCGAAGAGATCAATCTGCGCAAGCGTCCGGTGCGCGCACGCACCGCGGGCCAGGACGCCTATGTGCGCGCACTCAAACGCAGCTCGCTCGTCTTCGGCACCGGGCCCGCCGGAACTGGAAAGACTTGGCTCGCAGTCGCGCATGCGGTGTCGCTGTTCGAGCGCAAGGAGATCGATCGCATCATCCTGTCGCGACCGGCGGTTGAAGCTGGTGAACGATTGGGATTTCTGCCCGGCGACATGCGCGAGAAGGTCGATCCTTATCTGCGCCCGATCTACGATGCGCTCGGCGACCTCATGGATGCGCGCATCGTCGAGCGCGCGCTGCAGAGTGGCGAGATCGAGATCGCGCCACTGGCCTTCATGCGCGGGCGCACGCTCTCCAACGCGGCGATCATTCTCGATGAAGCGCAGAACACGACCAGCATGCAGATGAAGATGTTTCTGACGCGGCTCGGTGAGAACTCGCGCATGATCGTCACCGGCGACCCGAGTCAGATCGATCTGCCGCCGGGTCAAACTTCAGGACTCTCCGAAGCGGTGCGGCTGCTCACCGACATCGAAGGCATCAGCCACGTGCGCTTCACGGCCGAGGACGTGATCCGTCATGAATTGGTCGCGCGCATCGTCAACGCTTACGATCGCGCGAGCGCGAGCGCGCGTGATGCGGCCAGCAAGCGAAGCGAATGAGCGCACCGCACCTCGAGATTATTGTTGAAGCGCCGGCTTGGAACGCGTTGCGCGGCGTGAAGCCCGCGCTGCGGCGCGCGATCAGCGCGGCAGCGGCACCGATGCAGCTCGAGGAATCCGAGCTCGCAATCGTCCTCACCGATGATGCTGCCGTCCGCAAATTGAACCGCCGCTGGCGGGGGAGCGACAAGGCGACCAATGTGCTATCGTTCCCGGCCCATGGTTTGGTTCCGCCCGGTAGCGGACCGCGCCCGCTGGGGGATGTCGTGATCGCTTATGAGACAATGGCACGCGAAGCGCAGGAGCAAGGATTACCGCTCACGCATCATCTCACACATCTGGCGGTGCATGGATTTCTGCATCTTTTGGGCTACGATCATGAATCGGACACAGAGGCCGAAACGATGGAGCAGCTGGAACGCGATATTCTGGCGCGCCTCGACGTTCCCGATCCCTATGCGACCCGCGAAGAGGCGGACAGGTTCTGACGTGTCATGCCCGACGATGGGTTAAATCGCGCTGGCGGTGAGCCGCCGCGCAATCTGCCGGTCCCAATTGCACCACCGCCGAGCGCGGAACCCGGGGCGAATGGCCGTGACTTCGGCGAGAGCTGGCTCGCACGCGTCGTGCGCGCAATGTTCGGCTGGAAGCCGGGCTCGATCCGCGCCGATCTCGAGACCGTGCTGGGCGAGCCGCCGGCCGATAACACGGATTTCTCGCTCACCGAACGCACGCTGCTCAAGAACATTCTCGGTCTGCGCGAGCGGCGCATCGAGGACGTCATGGTGCCGCGCGCCGATATCGTCGCGGTGCAACACGAGGTGACCATCGGCGAGTTGTTGAAAGTGTTCGAGAGCGCGGGCCACTCGCGGCTCGTGGTCTATCAGGAAACACTCGACGACCCCGTCGGCCTGGTGCACATCCGCGACCTGATGGCGCTGATGATCAAACAAGCCGCAGTCAGTCCCACGGGCGGGCGCCGCCGCAAAGTGCCGGCCGGACTGGATTTCAAGGCCGTGGACCTCGCGGCTCGCCTGTCAGCCACCGATATCGTGCGCAAGTTGTTGTTCGTTCCGCCGTCGATGCCGGCCATCGATCTGCTCGCGCAGATGCAGGCATCGCGCACGCACCTCGCTTTGGTGATCGACGAATACGGCGGCACCGACGGACTCGTATCGATGGAGGACCTGGTCGAGCAGGTCGTCGGTGAGATCGAGGATGAGCACGACGAGGCGAGCGCGCGCACGGTCGTGCGCCAGTATGACGGTTCGTTCCTGGCCGATGGACGCGCGCCGCTGGAAGACGTGCTGGCGAGCGTCGGCAAGGATTTCGACGTCGGCGACGCCGCGAGCGAAGTCGACACGCTCGGCGGCTACGTGGTCAACCTGATCGGGCGGGTTCCGGTGCGCGGCGAACTGGTGCCCGGCCCGGACTCGTTGGAGTTCCAGGTACTCGACGCCGACCCGCGCCGCGTCAAGAGGATCCGCATCTATCGCCGCGCCGGGCAGCGCGTTGAACGCGAGCCGCGGCGGCGCGACGGCGAAGCGGGGCGCGGTGGCGCGCCGATCGCGGCAACGGCGGGCGAGACCGGCGCGGCCGGCGAGCCGCAAGAGGGCGCGTCCACCAGGGATGCGCCCCCGCCGTGACGTTTGCGCGAATTGCTGATCCCATTATTGCGGCAAAGGGCTCCACACGCGCCCTGATCGCGTTCCTCGCCGGTGCCGCGTCCACGCTCGGACTTGCGCCCATCAATCTCTGGCCCGCGCTGTTCGTGACGTTTCCGATCCTGGTCTGGTTGATCGACGGCGCAACCGCTGCGGACTGGAGCAAACCGGTCGTCGCGCCGCCCACTGATGATCCGCTGCCGGCGCGGGCGCGTGCCGCGATCGAGGACATCAAGAAGAACGTCGGGATCGCACAAACGCCACCGCAGGCGTCGCGCCTGGCACAGGCATGGCGTCACATCGGGCCGGCAGCCGCTATCGGCTGGTGGTTCGGGTTCGGCTACTTCATCGCCGGACTTTACTGGCTGGGATTCGCATTGCTGGTCGACGCGGCAAGCTATGCCTGGTTCCTGCCGTTCGCGATCATCGGCGTCCCGGCCGGGCTTGCGATTTTCACGAGCTTCGGCGTCGTGCTGGCCCGCCTCGTCTGGAGCAGCGGTGCGCTGCGCATACTCGCGCTCGCCGCCGGACTGACCGTCGCGGAGTGGCTGCGCGGGCACGTGCTTACCGGCTTTCCCTGGAATACTTACGGCTACGCGCTCACCGGCTCGCTGTGGCTTGCCCAGGCGAGCGCGCTGGTCGGCATCTGGATGCTGACGCTGATCGCGGTCGCGGCATTTGCAAGCCCTGCGGTGCTGGCCGATCGGCACGCGAGCTTGCGCGCGCGCTGCTGGCTCCCGGCCGGCGCGGCCGTCGCGCTTGCGGCTTTCGCGCTGTTCGGCGCGTCGCGGTTGGCCGCAATGCCGATGCGTTTTGTCGAGGGCGTCGAGTTGCGGCTCATGCAGCCCAACCTGCCGGAGGACGAGACCTCCAATTACTCCGCGCGAGAGGAGGTGATGCGGCGCTACATCGCGCTGTCGCGACGCCCGAGCGCGCAACGTCCCAACGGCATGGCGGACGTGACGCATCTGGTGTGGCCGGAGTCCGCGTTTCCGTTTTTTCTCGCCTACGAGGGCAAAGCGCTTGCGGACATTGTCGATCTGCTTCCCCCGCGCGCCATCCTCATCACCGGCGCGGTGCGCGCGTCACGCCCGGATCCTGACGGTCACGTCCGGCACGCCTACAACTCGATCTATGTGCTCGACCACGACGTCTCGGTGCGCGGGCTCTACGACAAGGTGCATCTCGTGCCATTTGGCGAGTACCTGCCGTTCCAGGACTTCATGGAAAGCCTGGGGCTATTGCAACTCACCAAGATCCGCGGCGGCTATCTGGCCGGCGAGCAACACAAGCCGTTGGCGATTCCGGGTGCGCCGCCGGCGCTGCCGCTCATCTGTTATGAGATCATCTTTCCAGACGAAGCCCGCGCCTATGAGGGCGATCGGCCGGCCTGGATCATCAACCTCACCAACGACGGCTGGTTCGGTTTGAGCTCCGGTCCCTATCAACACTTTCAACAAGCGCGCGTGCGCGCAATCGAACTGGGATTGCCGCTTGTGCGTGCGGCCAACACCGGCATCTCGGCGGTTGTCGATCCGCTCGGGCGAATTGTCGCCTCGTTGCCGCTCGGCGTGGACGGGGTGCTTGACGCCCGGCTGCCGCAGCCCGCCCCCGCGACCGTGTATACACGCATCGGCAATTCGCCCACGTATGCAGCGCTGGCCGGCATTCTCGCACTCGCGTATTTCGCGCGCCAGCGTGCGTTTTCAGCCAAATAGTGGTAACAACGACATGTAACGTTCACCTCATAGGTGTGAAATGAGCGTTATAGAACCTATAGGACGTTAGATCACACACCCCCCGATAGCGTGACCCAATATTCCGTTGGCTACGACAAATAATGTGCTATAAATTTCCGTCATGGGTGACAGTTTCGCGACACCCGATCCAACGGAGGCGGCGTGACCCGCGGGGGCTGCCCAAGCCCTTGAAACCAGAAGGGGTTTCCTCATGACCCAGAATGCCTTCGCAACCGGGAGTAGCCCACAGGTGAACAGCGCTGCAGCAGCCCCGACCGGCCCGATCGCCAAGAAAGTACCCAACCCGATCGACCGTCACGTTGGCAGTCGGGTGCGCATGCGTCGGATGATGCTTGGCATGAGCCAGGAGAAGCTGGGCGACGCGCTGGGGCTTACATTTCAGCAGGTACAGAAATACGAGAAGGGCGCGAACCGGATCGGCGCGAGCCGCCTGCAGCAGATCTCGCAGATCCTTCAGGTCCCGGTGTCATTCTTCTTTGAGGGCGTACCCTCGCCGCGCACCGAGCAGCGCACGGACGGATTAACCGAGGCGCCCTCGCCGGCTTACGTGTCGGACTTTCTCGCCACGTCTGACGGTCTCGCGCTTACCAAAGCCTTCGTGCGCATCGCCGACGCGAAGTTGCGCCGGCGCATCGTTGACCTCGTGGAGCAGATCGCGGGCGAAGAATAAATCCCGCCCAAGTTATTGCCCACCATTGCCCACATCTTGACCGGCCTGTTGGACGCTGCAAGAAACGCGGCCAGACATAAACGCGACGCGCATCAGCACGCGTCCTCAGGCTAGGAGTGTCCAAGGTGGCGCATAAGAATTATCTGTTCACAAGCGAGTCGGTTTCGGAGGGGCATCCGGACAAGGTCTGCGATCAGATCTCAGACGCCATCCTCGATGCATTCCTGGAAAACGATGCCAAGCTAGGCATCTCTGACGACAGTCTTGTGAACACGCGCCTCGGCTGCGAGACGCTCTGCACGACCAACAAGATCATCATCGCCGGCGAGGGCCGCGGCCAGGCTCCGCTGTTCACCAAATACAGCAATCACGCCGTCGCCAACCGCGAGCTGCTCACCGAGATCGCTCGCGGCGTGGTGAAGGACATCGGCTACGACCAGGACGGTTTCTCCTTTCACGGCGCCGATGTCGAAGTGCTGCTGCACGGCCAATCGCCCGATATCGCCATGGGGGTTGATGCCAAGAAGAAGAAGGGCGAGGAGCAGGAAGGCGCCGGCGACCAGGGCATGATGTTCGGCTTCGCCTGCACCGAGAGCGAGGTCTATGAGAAGAACTCGTTCATGCCGGCGCCGATCTACTTCGCGCACAAGATTCTGAAGGTGCTCTCCGAGAAACGCCACTCCAAGCAGCTGTTCGACCTGCAGCCGGACGCCAAGAGCCAGGTGACCGTGCAATATGTGAATGGCGAGCCGGTCGGCTGCACCAAGGTCGTGGTGTCCACCCAGCACAACGCTGAGACCCGCAACGGCAAGAAATACACCCCGGCGATGGTCAAGGACCTGATCGCCGATGCGGTCGCCTCTGCCCTGCCCGAGGGCTGGATGCCGAAGCGCCCGAGCGATTTTCTCGTCAACCCGACCGGCAATTTCGTGGTCGGTGGTCCGGATGGCGACTGCGGCCTGACCGGCCGTAAGATCATTGTGGATACGTATGGCGGCTATGCGCCACACGGGGGCGGCGCCTTCTCGGGGAAGGATCCCACCAAGGTTGACCGCTCCGCCGCCTATGCGGCGCGCTATCTGGCCAAGAACGTCGTGGCGGCCGGCATCGCCGAGCGCTGCACCATCCAGATCGCCTACGCGATCGGGGTCGCCGATCCGATGTCGCTCTTGGTCGACACCCACGGCACGGGCAAGGTGGAAGAGAAGAAGCTCGAGAAGGTGCTGCCCGAGATCTTCCGGCTGACGCCGACCAACATCCGCCGCTCGCTCAAGCTGAGCCGGCCGATCTACCGGCGCACCTCCGCCTACGGCCATTTCGGCCGCGCCCCGGACCGGGATGGCGGCTTCTCCTGGGAGAAGGTCGATCTCGCCAAGGAGATCCGCAGCGCGCTCAGCTGATCACAATTCAACTCCGCGGATTGGACATGGCGGCCGTTGGGCCGCCATGTTTGTTTATGGGTACCATGTCTTCCTCCGACGATATGCACCCGCCTCAGCGGGGCGCGTTCTTTGGCCGGCGCAAGGGCCATCCATTGCGCGCGCATCAGACCTCGCTGATGCAGACACTGCTGCCACGGCTGGCGCTTGACCTGACGACGCCTGCTCCCGCGAACCTATCAGTTCTCTTCCCCCACCCGACCGAACAGATCCGCCTCGAAATCGGGTTCGGCGGTGGCGAGCATCTGGCCGCTCAGGCGCGCGCCCATCCCGATGTGGGCTTCATCGGCTGCGAGCCCTTCGTCAACGGCATGGCCAAGATGCTGGCGGCAATCGAGGAGCAGAGCCTGCAGAACATCCGTCTGCATTTCGGCGACGCGGTCGAGTTATTGGAGTGGCTCCCCGATGCCGCACTGACGCGCATCGATATCCTTTATCCCGATCCGTGGCCCAAGCGCCGTCATTGGAAACGCCGGCTGCTCCAGGATGCGACCATCGCCGCGCTGGGCCGCGTGCTGCGCCAGGGTGGAGCGCTGCACTTCGCCACCGATTGGGCCGACTACGCGGCTTGGACCCTCGAGCGGTTCTTGCGCGCACCCGCGTTCGTGTGGACTGCCGAACGCGCCGCCGATTGGCGCGAGCCGTGGCCCGGTTACGTGACGACCCGGTATGAGGCAAAGGCAAAGCGCGAAGGCCGCATGTCGAATTACTTCGTCTTTCGGCGCGTGTAGTATTGCCCGGTATGGACCGGGAGACGCCGCATGAATCGCCGCAACTTCATCTCATCCGCCGCGGCCGGAACCGCGCTCGCGACCGCCGCCGGTCGCGCATTCGCTGATGCCGAAGGAGGAGCCATGACCCGACGCTTTGCCGAGCAACGCTGGGCGCTCGACAACATCATCCGCGCTAACGGCATCGACTGGGACCAGCCGCGTTCGCTTTACCTCTCCGCACCGTGTGGGGTCGAAGCCAACGCCGACTTCGCGGCAATCCGCGCTCGGGTGCAGAAAATGGCTGACATCGGCCCGGCCTTCGAGGCCACTGCCAAGCGGCGCGAGGCCAAGGCGCGCGAGGCTGAGGCCGACGGCAACAAGGTCACCGCGCGCGACAACTGGTTCATGGCTGCGGTGCATTACGGTGCCGCCGAGTGGCCCTACGACGATTTCACCGATCAACACCTCGCGCTGCATAAGAAGAAGCGCGAGTGCTACACCAACTATGCGCGGCTCGCCGATCATAAAGTCGAGGCCGTGTCGATCCCGTTCAAGGGCAAGTCGATTCCGGGCTGGTTTCATCTGCCGCCGAACTATGCGGGCGACAAGATACCGGTGGTGATCTCGATTCCCGGCATGGACAGTTTCAAGGAAACCGGCGTCGCCCTCGCCAATGATCGTTGGCTCTCGCGCGGCGTCGCGGTGCTGGCCATCGATGGGCCGGGCCAGTACGAGGCGCCGCTGCTCGGCGTCTATGTGTCGATGCAGAACTGGATCGACGCCGGCCCTGCGGTGGTTGATTGGCTGCTGCGCTATCCGGAAGTCGATGGCGACAAGATCGGCGTGACCGGGACGAGCTTCGGCTCGTTCTTCGGCACCATCTTTTCGGCCAATGAGCCGCGCATCGCCGCGACCGCGGTCAGCGCGACTTGCCTCGAGCCCGGCTGTCACACGATTTTCGAAGAAGCGTCGCCGACCTTCAAGAAGCGCTTCATGTGGATGTCAAACTTCACCGACGAGGCCAAGTTTGATGAATTCGTGAAGACCCTGACCTGGGAAGGCCACGCTGAAAAAATCTTCAAACCTTATCTGGTCGTCGCCGGCGAAGCCGATGAACTCTCACCGCTCGAATATACCGAGCGCATGATCGCTACCATGACAGGACCGCGGCAGCTCGTGGTCTATGCCGACAGCCGTCATTCGGTCGGCAACGTGCCCTCGGCGAATCTCGGCCCATTCCCACCGACGTTGATTGCTGATTGGTTGGTAGCGCGGCTCAATGGCAAGCCGATGAAGAACGAACGCTGGTACGTCGAACCAACCGGACGTGTCACGAAGACGCCAGTGTGAGCCACGAAGAAAAAAAGCCCCGACAAGCGGGGCTTTAAGTCTATTTGGGAGAAACGCCAATGCGTCGAGGAGGGTTGTAGCTCAATCCGCATCCGAATTGGTGGCCGAAAAGTCACACTGCTCCGGTGAAATTCAGTCCAGGGAGCGCTGGTGCGCGCCAGAACTCAGCAGGCCGTTCGCATTGTCGCCGGTATAACGATCGCGTCGGCGGTATTCGGCGCGAGTGTGTCCTCATTCACGCCCGACGGTGCTGGCACCGGGATTTTTACCGGCGCCGTGATCGGGTTCGTTCTCTCCACCCTCGGCTCGTTGATGCTCGGCCCGTGGAGCCGTGCCGTCCAGCATTGGCCGCTAGGTGTTGTATTTTTGCTACGTACCCTGATTTACGGCATCGTGTTCATGCTGGTCCCCAATGCGATGTCGGCGCTGGTGCACGGCTCGCTGGCGCCATTC
Organism: uncultured Alphaproteobacteria bacterium; assembly: GCA_963760435.1. Taxonomy (GTDB): domain Bacteria; phylum Pseudomonadota; class Alphaproteobacteria; order Rhizobiales; family Xanthobacteraceae; genus JAFAXD01. The sequence continues at coordinate 9,576 of CAVXDE010000033.1, read as the reverse complement.
CGGGATCCCACACGGGTCGTGACTGGCACCACGCTCGCGCTGTCGTTTGCTTTCGCGTTCTGCATCAATTTTGCCCTGACGGTGACGCGGCTGCTCGGCCCGCGCACCATGATGTCGTTCGTCACCGGCCGCTACTATCGCCCGCGCGAGGAGCGCCGCATTGTCCTGTTCGCGGACCTGATCGGATCAACCAAACTCGGCGAGCAGCTCGGCGATCAGAAGTTCCACGCGTTTCTCAACCAGGTATTCTGGGACATGACCGAGCCGGTGCTGGAAGCGGGGGGCGAAATCGATCGCTATATCGGCGACGAATTGGTCGTATCGTGGGTCGTGCCCGATAACGCATCTACGGCCGATGATCGCCGTACTGCGGCGATCGCCTGCGTCTTCGCCATCGAAGATGCGCTGGCCGCCCGCGCCGAACACTACCGCGCGCGCTTCGGCACCGTCCCGCGCTTTCGCGCAGCACTCCACGCGGGGCCGCTGGTGGTTGGTGAGATGGGCGACGTCAAGCGCGAGATCGTACTGCTGGGCGACACCATGAACACGACGGCGCGGATCGAAAGCGCCTGCCGCACGACCGGGTGCGACTATATCGCGTCTGCGCCGGCCATGCCGGAACTCAGCGCGCTTCCGGCGGGGGTACACGCCGAGAAGCTCGGGCCTGTCGAGCTGCGCGGCAAGCTGCAGGTCGTCGAATTGTTCGGCTTGAAGCGTGCTACTTCTTGATCTTGTAACCGGTGCGGAACATCCACCACACGATGACAAGGCAGATCACCAGAAATAGTGCGGTGATTCCCGCGCTCCAGGCGATGTTCACGTCGGCGATCTCAAAGAAGCTCCAGCGGAAGCCGCTGATCAGGTAGACCACCGGATTGAACAACGTCACCGTCCGCCAAACCGGCGGCAGCACGCTGATGGAATAAAACGTACCGCCCAGGAAAGTGAGCGGAGTAATGACCAACAGCGGGATGAACTGCAGCTTTTCGAACCCGTCCGCCCACAGTCCGATGATGAAGCCAAACAGGCTGAAGGAAAACGAGATCAACACCAGGAACGCAACCATCCAGACCGGATGCGCGATCCTGATCGGCACAAACAGGGCCGCGGTCGCCAGGATGATCAGCCCGAGCAGGATCGACTTGCTCGCCGCCGCGCCGACGAAGCCGAGCACGATCTCGAAGAAGGAGATCGGCGCCGAGAGCAGCTCGTAGGTCGTGCCGACGAACTTGGGAAAGTAGATCCCAAACGCCGCGTTGGTGATGCTCTGGGTCAGCAGCATCAGCATGATCAGTCCGGGTACGATGAAGGCGCCATAGCTAACGCCTTCAATCGTGTTGATACGCGAGCCGATCGCGGCCCCGAACACCACAAAATAGAGCGAGGTCGAGATCACCGGCGACACGATGCTCTGCAGGATGGTACGCCGTGTGCGCGCCATCTCGGAGAGGTAGATCGCCTGGACCGCCCGAAAGTTCGTCATGACGCGTTCACCAGATCCACAAAAATATCTTCCAACGAGCTTTGCGTCGTCTGCAGGTCGGAGAAGCTGATGCCGACCCGCGCGAGATCGTCGAGCAGCGCGGTGATTCCGGTCCGCTCGCCCTGGGTATCATACGTATATGTCAGTTGCCGGCCGTCACGACTGAGTGACAACCGATGTGCCGCGAGTGCGGGCGGGATTGCCTGCAGCGGCGCTTGCAGCTGCAGCATCAATTGCTTCTTGCCGAGCTTGTGCATCAGCTCGATCTTGTCCTCGACCAGGATGATCTCACCCTTGTTGATGACGCCGACGCGATCGGCCATCTCCTCCGCTTCTTCGATATAGTGCGTGGTGAGGATGACCGTCGTGCCGGCGTCACGCAACGCGCGCACCAGTCCCCACATGTCCTTGCGCAACTCGACATCGACACCGGCAGTCGGCTCGTCCAGGAACAGAAGCAACGGCTCGTGCGCAAGCGCCTTGGCGATCAGCAAGCGCCGCTTCATGCCGCCCGAGAGCGTCAGGATCTTGCTGTGCCGTTTCTCCCACAACGAGAGATCCTCCAGCACCTTGCCGACATGCGCAGGGTTGGGCGGCTTGCCGAACAGCGCTCGGCTCAGGTTGGCGCTATGCCAGGGCGTATCGAAGATGTCGACCGCAATCTCCTGCGGTACGAGCCCGATCATTGCGCGCGCTGCCCGATAGTCGCGGACTATGTCATGCCCGTCGACCGTCACCGTGCCCTCAGTCGCGGACGCAATCCCGCAGATGATATGGATCAGCGTGGTCTTGCCCGCGCCGTTCGGCCCAAGCAGCGCAAAGATCTCGCCGCGGCGGATATCGAGATTGACGCCTTTTAGCGCCTTGAAGCCCGAACTCATAGGTCTTGGAGAGATTTTTCACCTCCAAGATCGAGCGTGCGAGCGATCCTGAATAGAGCATTAGTGCGACCGTCCCCGGAATGGCCGCCGACATGACGGCAATCGATGGCGATTTTGCGGTGACGTCAACGCAAATGTATGTCTGCCAACCGACGGACTATTTGAACAGGAGATAACCCACCGGATCGGCTGGCAACTCCCAATGCAGCCCGGCTTCGGCGATGACTGAAAGGAGATTCGCAACCACAATGGCCGCAAACGCGATCGCGGTGATCCGGGTCGCCGGCCAGGCCACCTTGCTCTCGGTGAGCCAGCCCGCCGCAATTGCCAGGACGCCGCTCGCTGCGATCTGGCATGCGAAGGCGATGAAGCACCACGTGTAGAGGTGCAGGCCGAGCACCGGCGAGCCGAAACCCGCATCGCCGGGAAGAATGTGCAGCAGGATCTGGCGCGCCGCCGCAACCGCGCCAAGCAATGCCGCGATAATGGCCATGCCCTGCCCGACCGCCGCGACGCGCGCGGTCAGCATTCCATTGTTCGCCTGCAGCAGAATGTGCAGCGGACCGAGTCCGGCCAGCATCAGCGCGGTGCGCTGCATGACGCACAGCGGACACGGCGGCTCGCCAAGCCAGAGCTGCACCCCCAAGGCCGCCGCCAGCACCGCAAACAAAACCCATACGTTCAGCGTGACGGCGAGGAGATAGAGCTGAGCCATGGCGTCAGAAACTCAGCGTGAGCGGCGTCGTCATGTCACCGACCAGGTGGATCAGCACCCAAAGGACCGTGATTGCGAACAGGGGCAGTTCCAGCACGTGCCGGCGCCATGCGGCGACGAGCGTCAGCAACACGAGCAACATGAAAATCGCATAGATCATGTAGGCCTTGTTCCCAGGTGCCACCCGGATGAACGACGCAAAGCCGGGAGGAAAGTCAGCCCCAGGCTTCAATTGTAGCGCAATGCTATAGTACCGTCATGCCCACCCTCCCGATGACCCGGCGCGCCTTCACGTCTGCCTCGCTGGCCGCCGCGGCCCTCCCACTCCTCGGCCACTCGGCCGTAGCGCTCGACCGCGATGCGATCTCCATCGCCTATCCCAATGACGTGCCGACCTGGGACCCGCACCTGCGGCTCGCGCAGAACGCGCAGTCGCTCTACAAGATGGTGTTCGATTCCCCCCTCACTCAGGCGCCCGATCTGCGCGTCGTGCCGAACCTGGTGCGTGCCTGGCACTATCGTGATCCGCTCACCCTCGAGCTCGAGCTGCGCGACGACGCGCTGTTCCACAATGGCGACAAGGTCACGGCGCGTGACCTGCGTTACACGTTCTTCGAGCGCCCGCGCGCTTCGCTCACCGGCGGCGGTCCCAGGCTCGATACCGCCTTCATCTGGCGCCGGCTCGACGACATCGAGATCGTCTCGCCACAGCGCGCGGTGATGCGGTTTCGCGAGCCGATGCCGTCGGCGGTCACCTGGCTTTATTTCCTGGCAAGCCTGATCGTGCCCAAGGATCATGTCGAGACCGTTGGGGCGGCCGAATTCGCGCGCAACCCGATCGGATCGGGACCGTATCGTCTCGTCGAGTACGAGATGAATGTGCGCTCCGTATTCGAGGCCTTCGATCGCTATTGGGGCGGAGCGCCGCCGATCAAACGGGTCACCGTCGATGCCGTGCAGGATGTGTTCGCGCGGGTCGCTTCGGTTGACTCACGCCGCGCCGATCTTGGTCGGTCGATCTGCCGATCCGCGAGATCACGCGGCTTGGCGCAACACCCGGGCTGGTCGGCCGCATTGATCCGGTGACCGACATCGTCATCCTCGAGCTGACCCGCACCGGCCTGTTCGAGCGCCAGGAGTTGCGCCTCGCCGCCCATCACGCAATCGACAAGCAGGCAATCTCGCGCGCGTTATTTGCCGGCAACGCCCTGCCCATCGACGTTGCCGCCGCCCATGGCACGCCGGGCTATCCGGAGGATTTCCATTTCCCCTACGATCCGGCAAAGGCCACCGCGCTGGTCCGTCAGGCGGGCTTCGGCCCTGACAATCCCGCCCGTATCGGCTTCTACGCAACCAAGGGCGTGTTCCCCAACGATTTCGAGCTCGCGCAGGCGATCGCCGGGATGTGGCGCAAGGTCGGCATCGAGGCCAATCCCGAGCCGGTTGCGCTTGCCAAGTATTTCGAGCTGCTGCACGCCACCAAGCTCCCAGAGGCGATGCTCTACTCGTGGGGCAACACAACGGGTGATCCGGAAATGTACGGTGGCTATTTGTTTGATCCGAAATCGACTGTTCGCGTCGTACAAGAACGACGACCTGGGCGAGCGCGTCAGCCGGCTCCTGATCGAAACCGATACGCAGAAGCGCCACGCGGGCTACCGCGATCTCAATATCTATGCGGTCGAGACGGGTGCCATCATTCCGTTATTCCAGGCCGTGAAGACTGTCGCCTATCAGGACCGGCTGCGCTTCACCAAATACGATAATGGCTGGATCCTGCCGCAGACCTTTTCGGTGAACGCGTGAACGGCATTTTCCGCAACAGCAAGATCGAGCGGGTCTATTTCGGCCGTCCGGCCGGCGAGGCGGTCGCGGAGGAAGCCGCCCTGACGGACGCCACGCGGGTGTTGCTGCTCACCAATCAATCGCTCGCCCGCGAAACCAAGCTGATCGAGAGCATCGCGATGGCGCTGGGCTGGCGCCACGCCGGCCGCCTGACCTCGCTCAAGAGCCGATCGCCCAGCGCCGATGTACTCGCGGTGATGCAACTCGCGCGCGACACGCACGCGCATCTCCTGGTCGCGATCGGCGGCGGCTCGGTGATCGACACGGTCAAAGTCGCTGTCGCCGGTCTTGTTGATGGTCGCAAAACCGTTGCCGATCTCGCAGCGCTGCCGCCCTACAACCAAGTCGATCAAAGCGCCTGGCCGGCGACGTCCAAAAGCGCGCCGCGACTGATCGCCGTGCCAACCACCTTGTCGTCGGCCGAGTTCAGTTGGGGGGCAAGCTTCGTCGACGAGAGCATCAACAAGAAATACGCGCTCGGTCATCCGCTGATGGCGCCACAGGCCGTGGTGCTGGACCCGGCCGCAACCTTGACGGCGCCCGACGATCTCTTCCTCGGCACCGGCCTCAAGGCCATCGACCACGCTGCTGAGCGGCTCGCCTCGCATCTGGGCAATCCGTTCAGCGATGCCTGCGCGGCCGAAGCGCTGGGCCTGCTCGACCGCGCGCTCCGCCGCGTCAAACAGGACACGACCGACCTCGCGGCACGCCTCGACGCGCAGACCGGAACCTGGCTCTCCGTCGCGGGGCAGATGTCCGGCGTCCCGGTCGGCGCCAGTCACCCGATCGGGCGCACGCTCAGCTTCATCGCCAACGTGCCGCATGGCGCGACCTCCGCCGCCATCCAGCCGGCGGTGATGCGCTGGAACGCACCCACCAACGCGGCGCGCCAGGCACGTATCGCCGCGGCGCTGGGTCAGCCCGGCGCGTCGGCCGCCGATGCCATCGCTGCACTCGCCACCGCAGTGGGCTTACCCGTCCGCCTGCGCGACCTTGTCGTCGACCGCGCCTGTTTTCCCGAGGTCGCCAAGATCTCCTTCGAGCAGGGCAGCATCCGCACCAACCCGCGCCCGATCAACTCGCCGCAGGACATTTTGGAGATCTTGGAATTGGCTTGGTAACTGACTAAGCTCTGCATATCTCATTTTGAGATAATATCATCCCCAGAATGCGGGTTATTTCTCGACGAGCGTTGCGCGAATTCTGGGAACTAAATCCGCAAGCCAAGGAACCGTTATCGGCATGGTTCCGCATCATGGAGCGGAGCGATTTTCCCAATTTTAGCGCGATCAAACAGGCATTTAGCGCAGCCGATTATGTTCCGCCTTACACCGTGTTCGATGTCGGCGGAAACAAGTTCCGGATTATTGCTATGATCCACTATAACCGCGAGCGCATGTACATTCGATCCGTCTTCACGCACGCTGAGTACGACCGCTGGTCCGAGCAGCTGCGACGACAAGGAAAGAAGCGATGACACAACTCGGCGTCCGAGATCTGGATGCGCTTGGACCGGCTTGGCGAAAGCTCGAAGAGCGTTCGCCGGTCAAGCTACGGGCTATTGAGAACAAACGCCATTATCGGGCCATGGTACGCTTCATGAATCAACTGCTCGACAAGGTTGGAGAGCGGGAGGAGCATGCGCTGACAGGCTTGCTCGATATTGTGACGGCCTTCGTGCGCGACTACGAGGAGCGTAATATCGAGATGCCCGATGTGGATCCTGCTGCGACGCTTCGATTTCTCATGGAGCAGCAAGACCTCCGGCAAAACGATCTAGCGGATATTTTCGGATCGCAGTCCAACGTCAGCGAAGTTCTCAGTGGGAAACGCGAGATCAATGCTCGGCAAGCGCGCGCCCTTGCACAATATTTCCGCGTATCACCGGCAGTTTTCATTTGATTAACATCACGCGAACCTGAGTTCCTGCCCTATCCCGAGCTTGTTGGCCTTGGTCCAGATGGCGTGGCCGAGCGCAATATCGGTGATGCTCAAGCCGCGGTGCCAGAGCAGGATCGTCTCGCCATCCTGCTCGCGCCCAGAGCGGCGGCCGGCAACGATCTGACCGAGCTCGGCGTGCAGGTTGCCCTCGTGCAGGCGGTCGCTGTCGACGTGCTGGCGCAGCGCGCCGAACGGCAGGCCCTTGCGGCACTGGCCCCAGTCGTCCACCACCATCTTGCTCATGATGTCGGTGAGCGAGAGCTCGACCGCGCTCATGGTTCCATAGGGCACCACGAGGGCGCCCGGCTTGATCCATTCGGTTTTCAAAAGCGGCTCGGGCTTCGGCAGCCGCGAGGCTTCGACCACGATATCGGCATCGCGCACGCAGGCCTCCCAGGACGCAACCGCCTGCACGGGTTTGCCGAGATCCTTCGCCAACGTCGCCGCAAACCCATCCCGGCTCTCGGGCCGACGCGAATGCACACGGATTTCGGCGAAGTCGAACAGATGATCGAGCAGGCGCACGTTCCAGTAGGCCGTGCCGCGCGCCCCGATATGGCCGAGCACGCGACTTCCTTTGCGGGCGAGATGCTTGGCGCCGATCGCGGTCACCGCGCCGGTGCGCTGCTCGGTGATGGCGGTCGCATCGATCAGGGCGAGCGGAATGCCGGTCGTTGGATCAAACAATGTGAGCACCGCGACTTCCGACGGCAGGTCATGCTTGTAGTTCTCGTAGAAGTCGCCGACCACCTTTACGCCCGCAACGCCAAGCGGCCGCACCACCCCGCGCAGCACGTTGAAGTGGCCCTTGTCGGATGACTCCGGGACGAGGTGCACCCGCGGCTCGAGCACGGTCTCGCCATTGCCCTGCGCCCGCAAAGCCGCCTCGACCGCGTTGAGAATGTCGTCATCGGTCAGCGCGACGCGCTCGACGTCCATGCGATTGAGATAGCTGATGTTGATCGCGCGCATCTACTGCAGCTCGATATGCGCGTCGCGAATGAGCTTCGACCAGCGCGCCGTGTCTTCATTGATCACGTGCGCGAGCTCCTCCGGCGTGTTGCCGACCGGCGTTGCGCCCTGCGCGTCCAGCACGTCGCGCACCGCGGGTATCTGCAGGATCGCCGCGATCTCATGTTGCAGCTTGCGGATGATGGCATCGGGCGTATGCGCCGGCGCCATCAGGGCGTACCACGACACGGCTTCGAAGCCCGGCAGGTTGCCGGCTTCCGCCACCGTTGGAACGTCGGGCAGCGCCGGACTGCGGTTGGGGCTTGCGATGCCGAGGGCGCGCAGCCGGCCGTCGGCAATGAACGGCTTGGCATTGGGCAACTGCGCGAACGTCATGGTGATCTCGCCATTGAGCACATCGGTGAGCGCCGGCGCGAGGCCGCGATAAGGCACGTGCGTCAGCGATATGCCGGCGCCGTGTGCGAGGAGCTCGGCGCCAAGATGCGCCATGCTGCCGGCACCCGGGGTCGAGTAGGTGATGTTGGTCGTCTTCGCACGCCCGAGATCGATCAGCTGCGCCAACGATTTGATATTGGAGTTGCCGCCCACCACCAGCACGTTCTCGACCACGGCGAGCTCCGTGATCGGCGCCAAGTCCTTGATCGGATCGTACGGGAGGTCCTTGAACAGCGACGGGTTGACGGCCGCGTTGCCGACCGGCACCAGCGCGAGCGTGTAGCCATCAGGCGCAGCCTTGGCGACAGCTGCGACCCCGATATTGCCGGCCGCCCCCGGCTTGTTCTCGACAATCACTGGCGACGACCAGCGCTGCGCCAGATTCTCGGCGACAACGCGGGCGAGCGCATCTGCCGTGCCGCCGGCCGCAAACGGAACCACGATCCGGATCGTCTGCGAAGGATATTTGGCATCCTCCGCAAAGACCGGCGTGCCGATGGCACAGAGGGACAGCGTTATGCCGAGCAGAACTTTGCCACATGCGGCTGCAACAGAACTCTTCATCTCGTCTCACCATGCATCCGGATAGCGCTCGGAGGCGGCCGAACGCGCGTGGAATGTCTCATAATCCTCCGGCCGCGGCACCACGAACTTTGCCAGCCGGAGGGTGTCTCTCAACGCTTGCAGCTCCGGCGCGGCACCGGCCTGCGCGAACGCAGCTTGCAAGTTCTGCACCGCATCGCGCGCAAGCGGCGCCGTCGCCACGAACGGCGGGATCGGTGCTGCCCGTGTCGTCGCGACCGTGCGCAGCCGCGCCGCGAGTTGCGGCTCGTTGGCGCGGATCAGATCATGCGCATAGCTGTCGAGCGGTCCGACATCGATGCGCCCGTCGCCCAGCGCCTCGACCACGGCGCGCGGGCTGACCAGCGGTCCGACCACTTCGCCGTAAAGCGGCGCATCGCGGGCGAGCCGATACGGCACCAGGTGTTCGCGCAAGGCCACGTAGCCTGAATGCGAATCCCGCACCGTATATCCGACGCGTGCGCCAAATGTGTCCTCGAGCGAGCCGTAAGATGAATCGGCCCGCACCACGATATCCGTGAAGTAGATCGGCGCGCCGCCATAGCGCGGCTCGTCCACGACCGGGGCGGCAATCGGAACTGCGCGCGGAAACGAAACCGCGTGCGCGAGCCCGCACATCAGCGCGCAGCCGAGATCGTCGCGCTGCCAGAGCGCGTTGAGCGGCTGCGGCGCCGGATAATCGAGCACGCTCCACGGCAATGCGGCGCGCGCCAGCACCCAGG
>CAVXDE010000032.1:0-234787 GCA_963760435.1 uncultured Alphaproteobacteria bacterium | reverse complement strand
CATGGCGATCGCATACATCAGCCAGCTCTGCTCACGCCGCTCGTCGACGCCGCCCGCCCAATAGATCGCGCGCTCGACCGGCCGCAGCACCGGCGAGAGGAAAGTCCGATCGCCATTGAAGACATGCGTCATGTAGGCGCCGAGCGGCTTTACGAGCGCGACGACGATGGCGCAGTAGAGTAGCGATTTGAATCCAGCCAATGAAGGTCATGGTGGCGGGCCTTTCAGAAATGCTCGGGCCTGAGCAAGCGCGTAGACGAGATAGATCAGCAGCCCGAGCGACACGACCGCGGCGAGCGAATAGTCGAAACTCATGATCCATTCTCCTCAGAGCCGATCGCAGGCGTAGCAATACCCGACCGACAGCACGAAGAAGCCGAGCCCAATGGCCAGCATGACGACGTCCATCATCTTGGAACTCCCAAAGCGCAAATTCGTCCGCATCAACGAGACGCTCGGCGTTACCGGGGCGTCCTTGACATGCATCAACGGTTGCGTCCGGTCTTTCCGCATCGCACGACGATGTGCCACCTCGAACCATATAATTTCGAGGCGGACGCCAACGTCTCTTTATAAAGATCCCATATAGATGACGTGTTACAGGCGTTCGGCTCAGCGGCACCAAAGGCGCCGAAGTATCTCTCGCGCCAGCCAATTTGACAACATTTTCAGCCGCTTTGCGGAGACGATCGTGCCGTCGGACTCGCAAATGAGGCGTTCTCGTAAGCCAAACCGTGAGAGGGTCCCGAGTGGCATACCCCTACGCCCCGCGCCCGCCTGGCATAGGGGGATCCCCCGCCGGGCACCGCTTCATCTATGAGATTCCTATAACGCGGGGCTTAGCTCAGTCTCGCTTCCCTATGCCCATCAGTCCATCTTGAGTTGTAACACCAGGACCTCGGAGGACGTGCCGACCGGCATTCAGCGGAATGAGCTCTGCAATGATCAAAAACAACGATCTCGACATCGACGCCAGACATTCGGCTGATCGGCAGCAACTCGTCTGGAAGGGCGCAATCTTGTTGCTGTGTGCGGGTATTTTTGCACTGATCCTCTGGTCAGGTGCGCACGATCGTCCCGATCCATGTTTGGGGAATGATGCGGCGTCGCAGGAGGCATGTCTCGCACAAGCGAGAGCCCAGGCACTGCGACCGCCTGCGAAGGGCGCATTTGCCCCGATCAATTCCAGTTCGGCCTACCGGACATCCGACTAAATTCACCGATCGCACGTCAGGGCAAGCGGCAAACCGGCGCTGACGCTCGGTTGCGATTCCATGACATCTCAGTTCGGTCGAGAGCTTCCGCTGCTCTGCACCGGCGCTTCTTTATTTCCCATTTATGAGATGGCTCCGGGCTCTCTCTCGAATTCATACGCCCCAATCGGCACATTGGCCGTATCGGCGCATGACCGCGCCGCCGCAAAACAACAACAACCAGGATGGAACTTCGATGACCGCCATGAGCATGAGACACGGATTGCCAGCCAGCGCGAAGTTTTGGGCTGAGCGGAACGACAAACCGCGCAGAGTCCATGAGTGCCAGCCGGGGCACACCGTCGACATCGCGCGATGGCCGAGCGCTGCGTCGCCCAGACGCAAGGATCCTGAATGAGGCGATTCCCTCTGGTCGCCATCGGCCGTAACCAAGCCGGGTTCTGGGTCGCGCGCGATTGCGACAGCTCGACAGGGCGAGCGTTCATCTTCAAAGGGTCTGCCATTCGTTTCGCGAAGCGGATGAAAGGACCCAGCGGATGCGCTTTGATGTTCGTCAACGACGGACTCGAACTTGAGCCGCCAGCAACCGGAGCGAGTCAGTTCTCTCCGCTCGAAACAGTCGCCCGCACCCTCCTCGTCTGGCGGGCGCATCTGCGGCAGTGCGTGCAACGCATCCAAGGTCGAACTGCGCTGAAGTCCTGATCTGATCGAAAAGACCGCGGCCCCCCTTCGTCAAGAAAGCTGGGAAGAGATCAGAGACCCCGCCAGCGCGCGCGGACCACCTCCCTCGTTCGAGCGCAAAGCCGCCTGAGCTTGCGGCGCTTCCGGCGCGTGCTAGCTTGCCCCGGCGCCACGGTCGGCGCTGGGAGGATGCATGAAGGCCGCGCTGTTTTCCCCGATGCGATATCACGGCCCGAGCAACGGTTCGGGCTGGCCGGTCGCGAGCACGACCTATTCCTCGGAAGCGGCCGAGAAATCCATCCAATCGAGTCTCGCCCAATTTCGGCTGGCGGATGAGGTCGGGTTCGATTGGGTCACGGTGGCGGAACATCACTACGCGCCGTTTTCGCTCAACCCCAACCCGATGGTCACGGCCGGGGCACTCACGCAGGTCGTGCGCCGCGCCAAGATCGCGCTGCTTGGCGCAACCATTCCGATCCTCAACCCGGTGCGGGTGGCGGAAGAGTTCGCCATGATCGATACCATGAGCGGCGGGCGCGTGATTGCCGGAATGCTGCGCGGCACGCCGAATGAATATGTCACCTACAACATCAGTCCGGCGGAGTCGCGTGAGCGGTTCGAGGAAGCGCTGAAGCTGATCGTCACCGCCTGGACCGAAACCGAGCCATTCGGCTGGCAGGGCCGCTACTACGAATACCGCACGATTTCGATCTGGCCACGCCCGGTGCAGAAGCCCTATCCCAAGATCTACATGTCCGGCTCGAGCCCGGAATCCGGCGAGTTTGCCGCGCGCAATCGCATCGGGCTCGGGTTTGCGTTCACCAACGTGCCGCTCGCCAAGAAGGCCGCCGCGCATTACCGCGAGCACGCGGCGCGGGCCGGGTGGACCCCGACCGGCGATGATGTGATCTACCGCGTGCTGGTGCATGTTGCTGATAGCGACGAGCAGGCGCTCGAGGACCTCACGCGCGCGCGGGAGAGCGGTCCGCGCACCGGGCTGAGCATGGCGAACCGGACGCTCGAAGGGGCGGTTGCCGATGCCGGGTACTACGGGCGCGATCGCGACGCGCAGCGCCAGCGACTGATGCCGCGCGGCCTGCAGGAGAGCATCGATACCGGCCAGATCGTGCTGGGCGGACCTGATACCGTGGTGCGCCAGGTTGAGACGATCTGGCGCGAGCTCGGCGCCGGCATCATCGACTTCACCATCGCGCACGACATGGGGGAGAAGACATTGCACGCGATCGAGCTGCTTGGAACCAAGGTGCTGCCGCGCATGCGCGAGATGGTGTCCTGATGGACGCGCCGGCACAGCAGGTCACGCTGACGCACAGCACCGGAAGCGGCGCACCGGTCGCCTGGTTGCACGCGAATGACAAAACTCCGGCCGCAGCCGCGCTTCTCGCTCAGCACTTTCGCGTGCTGGGGTTTACGATCGCCCACACCACAAGCATACCAGCCGATGCGATTGCCAATGCGATCGGTCCACATAGCGAGCCCGTCGGCTTGATCGCGGACGCTGCGAACGCGGACGCGGCCTTGCAGTTTGCGGCGGCGCGACCCGATTTGGTGCGCGCGCTTGCGCTGATCGCACCCGCGGTTCCGGACAAGTTGCCAGGCGAATTCAAGACGCCCGTCATGGCGCTATTTGGCACGCGTGACGCGCCGGCGCACATCGGGCGCAGCATGCGCGAAGTGATTTCGGGATGTCACGTCATGTTCGTCTACGACACGGATCACGACATGGCCAACCAGCGTCCGGAAGCCGTGGAGGCCATCCTGCGTGAATTCCTGACAGCGGGCGACCGTTTCCTGGTCACCAGCAAGAGCAGCAAACTATATCCGTAACCGAGTCCTCATTGTGCACCCGCTCGATCACATCATGCTCGCCGCTCCTGATCTTGAGGCCGCTCTCGCGGATTTTGAGCAGCGGACTGGTGTGCGCCCGAGCGAGGGCGGCCGGCATCCGGGCCAGGGCTCGCGCAACGTTCTCGCTACGCTGGGCAACGGTTGCTACCTCGAAATCATCGGGCCTGATCTCACCCAGGACCGAACCAACAACCTCGGCGAGGTGCTGTCGCGTCTGACCACGCCGACGCTATTGAAGTTTGCGGTGGGCACCCGCGATATCGAAGCTGTGCACCAACGCGCATCCAAGGTCGGACTGTGGCCACTCGCGTCGAGCGGCGCGCGGACAGACGGTCCCTTCGCGATGAGCCGCGCTCTGCCGACCGGCGAAGTGTTGAAGTGGCGCCTGTTGTTGCTCGGCTCCGCTGATTACGAGGGATACGTGCCGTTTTTCATTCAATGGGATGGCGAGCCGCATCCCTCGCAGACCGCCGCGACCGGCTGCACGCTGGAGCGATTCTGGGTCGAGCATCCGGATGCCGCAGGACTGGCGCAGCTCTATTCCGACTTGGAGGTTGCGGTCGACGTCGTCCCGGCAAGTCAGCCACGACTCAATCTGGCACTGAGCACCCCGAAAGGCCGCGTGACATTCTAGCAATTCCTACACGCGCGACGGATCGACCACGAAATTGCTGAAGCCGCCATTACGCGTATGCATGCCGGCGATCGCCTCGTTGACCTTGGAGAGCGGCGAGACCTGATGTTCGAGCACTGAGAGATCGAGCGTCCCGCTTTTGGCCATGGCGGCCATTTCCTCGCCCTCCTGTGTGGTGAACCACACCGAGCCCGCAAGGCCGAGCCGATTGGTCATCAACCAAAATGCGTTGAGCGGGAGCTGATCCATCACTGCGCCGACGTTGACCGCTTGCCCGCCGCGGCGAAGCGTCCGCATGGCCCGCATCATGGCTTCACCCGGCGCCCCGGGCGGCAGGCAATCAAGAACTGTATCGAGCCCCTCGCCATTGGTCGCTTTGCGCGCCCACTCCAACAGCGGATCAGCAGTCGGATCCTTCGGGGCTTCGTCGCTCATGGAGAATACGTCGATGCGACCGGGCGCGATCGCCTTCACGCGTTCGAGCAGCGTGCGATTGCGGCCGGTACCGAGGATGGTGGTCGCCCCCATGGCGAGCGCGATCAGGGCTGCGTTCAAACCCAACATGCCGCTGATGCCATTGATCAGCACGGAGCGGCCAGGTCCGGCATTCGAGCTTCTTGAGTGCCGAATACGCTGTGCCCAGATAGCCAAAGCGCGCCGCCGCCTCGAAGCTCAAGCTGTCCGGCAATCGCACGATCGCGCTCGCCGGCGCGGTGATGAACTGGCACAAGCCGCCATAGGGATAATCGCGCATGATATCGAGCGAGCGGCCGAAATATCCCTGCAGGGTGAATTTCGGGCAGTCCAGGATCTGGCCGGAGCGACACATGCGGCAGGCACCGCAACCGCGCACCGGATTGACATAGACTCGTTCGCCGACCCGCAAGTCGCGCACCTGTTCGCCGGTCTTGGCAATGACGCCGGCCGGATCGAGGCCGAAGATTGCCGGCAACGGCAGGGTCGGACGCGGTTCCGGGCTCTTGGTGGCAAAGAAATTGGTGATCACCCGCTGCAAGTTCGGCACAATTCCGCAGGCTTTGACTTCGACCAGCACGTCCGTCGGGCGCGGCTCGGGAACCTCGATGTGATCGAGCCGCATCGGCGCGCCGTACTCGTGCACGCGCGCGGCAATCATGCTGGCCATATTTTCCCTCCCGACGATGCTTTGAATTTGCTTTACTGTGTGGACGCGTCGTTCTTTTGCGGAAAGCCGCCTCAGTTTTTACCAAAATAACCGAGCCGCAACACGATGGAAACACCCATGGGCATCTTGATTATCGGCGTCGTCATCATTCTCTACATCCTCGGGGCACTACGTGTACTCCGGCAATATGAACGCGGCGTCGTGTTCCTGCTTGGAAGGTTCGAAGGCGTACGTAATCCCGGCCTGACGTTTATCTTCTGGCCGTTCCAGCAGATGGTGCGGGTGTCGTTGCGCACGGTCACGATGCAGATTCCGTCACAGCGGATCATCACCAAGGACAATGTCTCAATCGATATCGCAGCCGTCGCCTATTATCACGTGACCGATCCGGAAAAATCAGTCATCGCGATCGAGAACGTCTACAACGCCATCAATCAAATCAGTCAAACCACCGTCCGTAATATTGTCGGGCGTTTCAGCCTCGATCAGCTGCTCGCGGACACGGCCGGCGTGAATGACGAAATCAAGACGGTCATCGATCGACATACCGAGCCGTGGGGCGCGCAAGTGACCGTGGTCGAGATCAAAGACATCCAGTTGCCCGACAACATGCAGCGCGCCATGGCCCGTGAGGCCGAGGCGGAACGCGAGCGGCGCGCCAAAATTGTCGCCGCCGAAGGCGAGTATCAGGCTGCCGTGAAGCTCGGAGAAGCGGCTGACATCATTGCCCAGCATCCGGTCGCGCTGCAGTTGCGCACGTTGCAGACCATGGCGGAGATCGCCACCGAGAAGAACTCGACCATCATCTTCCCGACGCAGTTCATGACCACCGTCCAGGAGGCCCTGGCACAGCTGGGGAAGGACTCCGCGACCAAATAGTCCGCTTACGCCGCCACCGACGCGACCGCACGCTCCGGCACATAGTTGAGCACCGGCGCGAGCCACCGCTCGGCTTCGGCTACGGTCCAGCCCTTCCGCCGGGCGTAATCCGCAACCTGATCGCGCTCGACTTTGCCGACCCCGAAATAAGAGCTGTCCGGATGGCTGAAGTAGAGTCCGGATACGGCAGCGCCCGGCCACATCGCAAAACTCTCGGTGAGCTTTACACCGAGCTTGCCGTCCGCCGCGCCGAGTAGTTCGAACACGGTTGCCTTCTCGGTGTGGTCCGGCTGCGCCGGATAGCCCGGAGCCGGACGAATGCCCTGGTAGCGTTCAGTGATGATCTCCTCGTTAGTGAGCGCCTCGCCCTTGGCATAGCCCCACAGCATCAGCCGGGTCTCCCAGTGCAGGCGTTCTGCGAAGGCCTCCGCCAGACCGGTCCGCCAGCGCTTTCACCAGGATCGACGAATAGTCATCGTTCTGTTGTTTGAAGCGATCCGCGATCGCATCCTCGCCGATGCCCGCCGTAACAATGAACGCGCCGACGTAATCGGCAACGCCGCGCGGTCCGACAAAATCCGCCAGCGCCAGGTTCGGCCGATCATTGTTGCGCACCAGTTGCTGCCGCAGCGTGTGCAAGACTGCAATCGGCTCCTTGCGCGCCTCGTCCCGATAAACCTGGATGTCGTCGCCGACGCGATTTGCGGGCCAGAAGCCGACGGCACCGGCCGCGCGGAACCACTGCTCCTCAACAATCCGCGAGAGCATTTTGCGCGCGTCGGAATAGAGGGCGCGAGCGGCCGAGCCAACCTTCGCGTCATCGAGGATTGCAGGAAAGCGGCCCGCGAGTTCCCAGGTGGAGAAGAACGGTGTCCAGTCGATGAACTCGACCAAATCGCCCAATGCAAAGTCCGGGATCGGCCGCGCCCCGAGGAAGCTCGGTCGCGGCGGAGCGTAGCTATCCCAGTCGATTCGCAGCGCATTCAGGCGCGCGGCCTGCAACGAGAGCCGTGACTTGCCCTGCTCCGCCCGGTCATGTGCAGCAGCGACGCGCGCATATTCGGCCTTCACGTCGGCAACGTACGCAGGCCGCTTTTCACGTGACATCAGCGCGGAGGCGACGCCGACCGCACGGCTGGCGTCATTGACATGCACCACTTGGCCACGACGGTAGTTGGGATGGATCTTCACAGCCGTATGGACCCGGCTTGTGGTCGCGCCACCAATCAACACCGGGATGTCGAGCCCATTGCGCTCGAATTCGGCCGCGACGTGGCACATCTCATCGAGCGACGGCGTGATCAGGCCGGACAAACCGACGATATCGGCTTTTTCGGCGATAGCCGTCTCAACGATTTTCTCGGCCGGAACCATCACGCCGAGATCGATCACCTCGTAGTTGTTGCATTGAAGCACAACGCCGACGATGTTCTTGCCGATATCGTGCACGTCGCCCTTCACGGTCGCCATGACGATCTTGCCGGCCGTCTTGGCAGCCTCAGCGCCCTTGTCGCGCTCCATATAGGGCAGCAGATGCGCGACGGCCTGCTTCATCACCCGCGCCGACTTCACTACCTGCGGCAGGAACATGCGGCCGGAACCAAACAGATCGCCAACCGTGTTCATGCCCGCCATCAGCGGACCCTCGATCACCGAGAGTGGGCGATCGGCTGCGAGCCGAGCTTCCTCAACGTCGGTTGCGATGTGATCGACAATGCCGTGCACGAGTGCATGCTCGAGGCGCTTTTCCACCGGCCATGCGCGCCAGGCGAGATCGACTTCTTTCTCGGCACGGCCGGCACCGCGATAGCGCTCCGCCAATGCGAGTAGGCGTTCGGCCGCGTCCGCGCGCCGGTTGAGCACCACGTCCTCGCATGCCTCGCGCAGCTCGGGATCGAGATCGTCGTAGACGGCGATCTGGCCGGCATTGACGATGCCGAGATCCATGCCCGCCGCGATCGCGTGGAACAGGAACACGGAGTGCATTGCCTCGCGCACGGTCTCGTTGCCGCGGAACGCGAACGAGAGATTGGATACGCCGCCGGAGACATGCGCGCCGGGCAGGTTCTGGCGGATCCAGCGCGCCGCCTCGATGAAGGCGACGCCGTACGTGTTGTGCTCTTCGATCCCAGTCGCGATGGCGAAAATATTCGGATCAAAGATGATGTCGTGCGGCGGAAAACCGACCTTATTCACCAGAATATCGTACGCGCGGCGCGCAACTGCGGTCTTGCGCTCCAGTGTGTCGGCCTGGCCTTTCTCGTCAAAGCCCATCACGACCACCGCGGCGCCATGGCGGCGCACGATGCGGGCCTGGCGAATGAACTCGGCCTCGCCTTCCTTGAGCGAGATCGAATTCACCACCGCCTTGCCCTGGATACATTTCAGGCCCGCCTCCATCACCGAAAACTTCGAGGAGTCGACCATGATCGGCACGCGGGCAATGTCGGGCTCAGCGGCGAGCAGATTGAGGAACGTCACCATGGCGGCTTCGGAATCAAGCAGCCCTTCATCCATGTTGACGTCGATGATCTGCGCGCCGTTCTCGACCTGATCGCGCGCGACCGCGAGCGCTGCGGCGAAGTCGCCAGTGGTGATCAGCTTGCGGAAGCGCGCCGAGCCCGTCACGTTGGTACGCTCGCCGATATTCACAAACGGAATCTCGGGCGTCAGCGTGAACGGCTCCAATCCGGACAGCCGCAGCCGCGGCTCGATCTGCGGGATGGCACGCGGAGCCTTGCCGGCGACCGCCCGCGCGATGGCACGGATGTGCGCCGGCGTGGTGCCGCAACACCCGCCGACAATGTTGACAAGACCAGCGGCGGCGAACTCCTCAATCAAAGCGCCCATCACCGGGGCGCTCTCGTCGTAGCGCCCAAAGGCATTCGGCAGACCCGCGTTCGGATAGGCGCAGATCAGCGTGTCGGCGACCTGCGCGAGCTCGGCTACGTGCGCGCGCAGCTCCTTGGCGCCAAGCGCGCAGTTGAAACCGATCGACAGCGGCTGCGCGTGTTCGACCGAATGCCAAAAGGCCGTCGGCGTCTGGCCGGAGAGCAAACGTCCCGACTTATCCGTGATCGTGCCCGAGACCATGACCGGCACCCGCCCGCCGCGGGCGTCACAGACTTCAGAGATCGCGTAGAGCGCCGCTTTGGCGTTGAGCGTATCGAAGATCGTTTCGACCAGGAGAATATCCGCGCCGCCGTCGAGGAGACCGCGCACCTGCTCCGCATAGGCGGCACGCAACTGATCGAAGGTGATCGAGCGAAATCCCGGATTGGCCACATCAGGAGAAATCGACGCGGTGCGGTTGGTTGGTCCAATCGCACCAGCGACGAAGCGGGGTTTTGCGTCATCGGCCTCGGCAATATCAGCCGCGGCGCGCGCCAGCCGAGCACCCTTGAGATTGAGCTCATAGGCGATGCTCTCCATGCCGTAATCGCTCTGGGCGACCGACGTCGAGGAGAACGTATTGGTCGCGATGATATCGGCGCCGGCGCGCAGATACGTCAGGTGCAGGTCGTGGATCGCCTGCGGACGCGTGAGATTGAGCAGATCGTTGTTGCCGCGCAGCTCGCGGTTCCATGCGTCGAACCGCGCGCCGCGAAAGCCCGCCTCGTCGAGCCGCAGCGCCTGGATCATGGTCCCCATCGCGCCGTCAAGGACGAGAATGCGTTGCGCGGCAAGCTCACGCAGCTTGGCTTCAGCCGGCGAAACAGCGAGCTGGGTCATTCGATTCCTCCGCACTCACGCCGCGGCGCGGCGCAACTGCGGCCGCAACCCGAGCAGATGGCAGATCGCGTAGACCAGATCCGCCCGGTTCATCGTGTAGAAGTGGAAGTCGCGCACACCACGGCGCGCGAGATCGAGCACCTGCTCGGCCGCGACCGTCGCGGCGATCAGCTTGCGGGTCGCCGGATCATCGTCGAGTCCTTCAAATCGGCGCGCGAGCCAAGCCGGCAAGCTTGCGCCACAGCGCTGGGCGAAGTTCTGCACCTGGCCGAAATTCTGCACTGGCAAGATGCCCGGAACGATCGGCACCTCGATGCCGCGGGCGCGGACCCGATCGACGTAGCGGAAGTAGAGGTCGTTATCGAAGAAGAACTGCGTGATCGCCCGATTGGCGCCGGCGTCGACCTTGGCCGCCAACATGTCGATGTCCGCTTCGACATCCGGACTGTCCGGATGTTTTTCCGGGTAGGCCGCGACCGTGATTTCGGCATTCACCTCGCGGCGGATTCCGGCGACCAGGTCCGCGGCATGCCGATAGCCTTCGGGATGGGGTTCGTAGCGGATCCCAACGCCGGCGGGTGGGTCACCCCGCAAAGCCACGATGTGCCGGACCCCGGCGTCCCAGTAGCGATGCACCACCTCGGAAATCTCACCGCGGCTTGCGGCCACGCAAGTGAGATGCGCGGCGGGGACTAGGTCAGTCGTTGCCAGGATCCGTTCGATCGTGACGTGGGTGCGCTCACGCGTCGAACCGCCGGCGCCGTAGGTCACAGACACGAAAGCGGGTGCGAGCGGCGCAAGTCGATCGACGGCTTGCCACAGCGCGACGGCCATATCCGGCGTCTTCGGCGGGAAGAATTCAAACGAAACATGGAGCTGGGAGGCGAGCCCAAATTCCAGCGCCTGAGCGCTCGGCAGCGTATGTACGGTCGGAGCCATGCAAACCTCCTGGATCGCCCTCATTCCAATATAACGATATCCTTATACGAAATTGTGTTGGGATAAAGCCCAAAAATCTCAAAATTTTGTGTGGGATTTGCCCACCAGATCCATTTTTCAGCTTCAATAGACCTATAGTGGGCAGAAGATCGGAGGCAATCTCAAAGTCAGGATTGCAGTTTTTACCCCCGAAAACGGCGGATTTGCGCCGACGAGGTTCAAACCTCGCTCAAAATATATTGATTTTTCTAGCTATTCTGTGAACGCTCTCAGCCACGGAAGCGTGTAAGCGCCCGTGGCAAGCTTTTGAGCCTATTGCGCCGGACCTTCGGACCAGACCCGAGAAGCTGCCCACCCCATCAGGGGTTATTGGCAACGTCCTGGAAAATATCGATCTCGATCCCGTCACCGATCACAGAACGCCAGGCCTGGAGAAAACCTTGCAGGCGGGGATCGCTGGCAAACCGCTGACGGTTCTGCTCGATCTCCTCGGGAGCCTCGTAGTCAATCGTCTGGATGTAACGGGTGGGAAAATCCGCATTCTGCAGCAGACGCGCGCGCTTGCCGCCGAACAATTCATAAAACGGCTGGGCCGCCTGCATCATCTGCAAGAGCTGCTGTGGCTCGAAGGATGGTGCGGTGAACTTCATCTGCAAAGTACGCGCGACCATCTTGGCCATGTCTTGCTCCTTGCGCCGTCTAATACATTGGTCAGCGCGTACCGTTGGCTGTCGCCCGATAGGGATGTGCCGGATAGACACCGAGAATCGAGAGCTTCTCGGAGAAGAACTTCAACTCGTCGAGTGCAAGCTTCAGGCCGGGATCATCAGGGTGCCCTTCGACATCGGAATAAAACTGCGTGGCGAAGAAATTCCCTTCGATCATGTAGCTTTCGAGCTTGGTCATGTTGACCGCGTTGGTGGCGAAACCACCCAGCGCCTTGTAGAGCGCCGCCGGGATGTTCCTGACCTGGAACACGAACGTGGTGACGACCTTCCCTTGACCGCGCGGGGCCCAAGCGCTGTCGCGCGACAGCACCAGGAACCGCGTGGTCGAATGCGTTTCATCCTCGATGTCGGGCGCCAGGATATCGAGGCCGTAGATCTCGGCCGCGAGCGTTGAGGCAATTGCCGCGCAAGTTTCGTCGCCACGCTCCGCGACTTCGCGCGCGGCGCCGGCCGTGTCGGCTGCCACGATCGTCCGCACACCGAGTTTGCGCAGAAAGTTGCGGCATTGACCGAGTGCCATCACGTGGCTCTCGACCGTTTTCAGTCCGGCGAGCGTTGCCCCCTTGGGCGCCAAGAGCTGGTTGCGGATCGGCAGGAACCACTCGCCGACGATATGCAGCCCGGCCGTCGGCATCAGGTGGTGGATATCCGCGACCCGGCCAGCGACCGAATTCTCGATCGGGATCATGCCGAGATCGGCTTCGCCTGCGGAGATCGCGTTGAGTGCGTCTTCGAAGGTCCGGCAGGGGAGCGCCTCTAAGTCCGGATAGGCCTGGCGAATGGCGATGTGGGAGTTTGCCCCAGGTTCGCCCTGGAACGCCATTTTCTGTTTGGTGGTGTTCATTGCAGTCGGGTTACGCGGAGTGCGGCGGATGTCAATGGCTCGCCAAAGCGCGGCGCGCGAGAGCAAGGTCCTCAGGTGTATCAACACCGAGGGGAACCGAGTTCACGATCGCCACGTCGATTCGCATACCTGCTTCGAGCAGCCGCAATTGCTCGAGCTTTTCACGTCGCTCGAGCGGCGACGGCGGCAGCGCGACGAATTTCTCCAGCGCTTGCCGCCGATACGCATAGAGGCCGATGTGATGATAGAGCGGCCCCTCGCCATAGGGAGCCGTAGCGCGGGTGAAATAGAGCGCGCGCAAGCGGCCGGGCGTGACGGTGGAGCCAACGACCTTGACCACGTTCGGATTGGCCCGCTCTTCGGCTCGCGCAATCTCGGCCGCGAGGGTCGCAACGTCGACGGCCGGATCGTCGATGAGTGCAACGGCAGCCGCGATATCGCCCGGATCGAGGGTCGGCAGGTCCCCCTGCACATTGACGATGACACGAGCCTGGCGGCGCGGATCCATAATTGCGAGCGCCTCGAAGATGCGATCGGAGCCCGACGGGTGGTCGGCCCGCGTCATCACCGCATGTCCACCAGCCTTTTCAACCGCGGCGGCAATCTCAGGTGAGTTTGTTGCAACCGCAACGCGGCCTGCGGCAGCCGCTTCGGCTCGCCGGAGCACGTGAACGATCATCGGCGTGCCGGCGATATCGGCAAGCGGCTTTCCTGGCAGCCGTGAGGCCGCCATGCGGGCCGGAATAAGGATCAGGACATCGTCTGCCATGGATGCGGATTTCAGGTGAGAACTCGCGCACTTCCGGAGACATCAGGCCGCGCGCTCGACCCCGTTATATGGGTTGCATGGCGGCCAGCAAACGGGCTATCTCACCGCCACCACGGGGGCCAATCCCGGCCCGGCCAGCCTTATATCCCGGAGCCGTTGCGCGATGGATTCGTTTGAGCTCAATAAAATCCTGGGCGCGGTGCTGTTTACATTCTTGTGCGTTCTCGGCTTGAACATTGCGGCTGGGGCGATCTTTTCGCCGCCAGAGCCAGCCAAGCCGGGCTACGAGATTGCCATTCCGGAAAAACCGGAAGGCGGTGCTGCACCCGCCGCAGCGCCACAGGAATCCATCGCCGAGCTGCTGGCCAAGGCCGACCCCAAACGGGGCGAGCAGATCGCCAAGGTCTGTCAGACCTGCCACACCTTCGAGAAGGGCGGCCCCAACAAGGTTGGCCCCAACCTCTGGGGCATCGTGGGACGACCGAAAGTTGAGCCGGGCTTCAACTATTCGGCGGCGATGAAGGCCAAGGGCGGCGACTGGACAATCGACGAGCTGAACCAATTTCTGACGAGCCCGAAGGGCTACATTCCGGGCACCGCCATGTCCTTCGCGGGTCTGCCCAAGGGATCGCAGCGCGCCGACGTGATCGACTTCCTCAACACGCTTTCCGACAATCCGAAGCCGCTACCGACCGCTGCTGAAGCCAAACCTGCTGAGGGAGCAAAGCCGACGGCCGGGGACGCGTCGCAGTCGAAGTGATGATGCGAGCCGTTCGGCTCGCGGCTTGAGTCGGCTTCGCGCTCGCCTGCGTCGCTTCACGAGGAACGGCTGCATTACCGCCACCTTACGGCCAGCTGAGGTAATTTTAATGCCGGCTGCCGTGGCATCGCCGTTATAGTTTGCGAAAGTTGGTGCCGCCCATCCTGGAGGCCTTCATCAATGCGCTTTTCTCGGCGTGCGTTTGTCGGCGGCGCCCTCGCCCTGCCGTTGACCAGTCTGAAACTACAGCCGTTCGGACATGCTACAGTGCAGGCGGCCGAACCGGTTTGGCGCCACGGCGTATCCCTGTTTGGCGACGTGAAATACCCGGCCGGGTTTGCGCACTTCGACTATGTCAATCCGCAGGCACCCAAGGGCGGCAGCGTGCGCCAGATCGCGCTCGGCACGTTCGATAATTTCAACCTGACGATGGGAGCAGTGAAGGGGCAGATCGCAGCGGGTATTGATCTCATCTACGACACATTGATGGTCTCCGCACTCGATGAAGTGTCGACCGAATATGGTTTGCTCGCTGAAAGCGTCACCTTCCCCGACGATTTCTCATCGGTGACTTATCGATTGCGCCCAAATGCCAAATGGCACGACGGCACACCAGTCACGCCCGACGACGTGATTTTCTCGTTCACCGCGTTCAAAGAGAACAACCCGCGCTACGCCGGCTACTACCGGCACGTCGTCAAGTTTGAAAAAACCGGCGACCGCGATATCACCTTCACGTTTGATCAGCCCGGCAATCGCGAGCTGCCGCAGATCGTCGGATCAATCACGGTGCTGCCAAAGCACTGGTGGGAGGGAACCGACAAGGACGGCAACAAGCGCAACATCGCCACGACCACGCTCGAGACTCCGCTCGGCAACGGCGCCTATCGCATCAAGGAATTCGAGCCCGGGCGCAGCATCGTCTACGAGCGCGTTCCGGACTACTGGGGCAAAGACCTCAATGTGAATATTGGTCGAGACAATTTTGCTGAGCTACGCTTTGACTACTTTCGCGACACAACCGTGGCACGGGAAGCCTTCAAGGCAGATCACCTCGATTGGAGGTTTGAGAACAGCGCCAAGGAGTGGGCGACGTTCTACGATTTTCCAGCCGTCAAAGACGGTCGCGTGATCAAGGAGGAGTTTGATATCCGCAGTGTCGGGGTGATGCAGGGCTTCGTATTCAACCTACGACGGGACAAGTTCAAGGATGCCCACGTACGCCGCGCCTTCAATCTGGCGCTCGACTTCGACGAAATGAACAAACAAATGTTCTTCGGTCAATACAAGCGCATTGCCAGCTATTTCGAAGGAACTGAGCTTGCCGCAACGGGCCTTCCAGAAGGGAAGGAATTGGAAATCCTGGAGAGCGTCCGCGATCAGGTGCCTCCGGAGGTCTTCACCAAACCCTACGCCAATCCAGTTGGCGGCAGTCCGGATCTGGTTCGTGCGAACCTACGCGAAGCGTTGCGGCTGTTGCGCGAGGCCGGCTACGAAGTGCGCGATCAGAAGCAGGTCAATGCCAAGACCGGCGAGCCGCTGAGCGTCGAATTTCTCACCCAGGCGGGCGATCCGAACAGCGAGCGATATGTGCTATTTTACAAGAACTCGGTCGAGCGGATCGGAATCGACGTAACGGTCCGGCCCGTGGATGAGGCACAGTACGAGAATCGACTGCGGCAGTGGGACTATGATATCATCACCAATGTCTGGCAAGAATCGCTATCACCCGGCAACGAACAGCGGTACTACTGGGGCTCGCAAGCCGCAGACCAACCTGGTGCCCTCAACTACGGCGGCATCAAGAACCCAGCGATCGACGCGCTGATCGATCGGGTCGTTTTTGCAAAGAGCCGCGCGGAACTGGTCGCTGCCTCGAAAGCACTCGATCGCGTGCTGTTGTGGAACAACTATGTTGTGCCACAATGGACCTATGGCAAACAGCGGACTGCCCGTTGGGACCGGTTTGGACGTCCGGAGAAGATGCCTGAGTACGGGGCCTCAGCTTTCCCTACCATCTGGTGGTGGGATGCAGAAAAAGCCGCGAAGCTCGGACGGCGTTCGTAGGGGCATGATGCCGACACAGGGCATATCGCGCCGGGACGCGCTGATCGCCGGCGCCGGCGCATTTGGTGCGCTGCTCGCGTTGCCTCGCATCACATCTGCGGCAGAGGGTGCCGGGGAGATCGAACGCCATGGGCTATCGATATTCGGCGACTTGAAATATCCGGCGGACTTTGGCCATCTCGATTACGTCGACCCGAACGCCCCGAAGGGTGGCATGTTTTCCCAGATCGGGCCGAGCGGGATGTACAATCAGAATCTGCTCACCTTCAACTCGCTTAATGCCTTCATTCTCAAGGGCGATGCGGCCCAAGGCGTGGAGCTCACCTTTGCCACCCTGATGGCGCGGGCACTCGACGAACCGGATGCCGTCTACGGCCTCGCAGCGCGGGCCGTGCGCGTCACGCCGGACGGCCTGACCTACACATTCCTGCTGCGGCCGGAAGCGCGCTTTCACGACGGCAGCGCTTTGACGGCACATGACGTCGCCTTCACCCTCAATTTGCTCAAGGACCAGGGACACCCGCAGATCACGATCATGCTGCGGGATATGCTCGGCGCGCAGGCGATCGATGACCACACGGTTGCGGTTCGCTACCGGGAAAAGCGTGCGCGTGACGTGCCGCTGTTCGTGACAATGCTGCCGATCTTCTCGCGGACCTATTACACGCTTCATCCCTTCGATCAGTCGAGCCTCGACATTCCGCTTGGCTCGGGTGCGTATCGGGTGGGCGATTTTGTCCCGGGCCGCTTCATCGCCTATGAGCGCGTGAAGGATTGGTGGGGAGCCAAACTCCCGGTAACCATCGGGCTCAACAACTTCGACACCCTGCGATATGAATTTTATCGCGACCGGGATGTTGGTTTCGAAGGCTTTACCGGCAAAACCTACCTCTTCCGTGAAGAGTTCACGTCCCGCACCTGGGCGACGCGCTACGATTTCCCTGCGATCCGCGAAGGGCGGGTGAAGAAGGACGTGATACCCGACGATACGCCGTCTGGTGCGCAAGGCTGGTTCATCAACACGCGGCGCGAAAAGTTCAAGAACCCGAAGCTGCGCGAAGCGCTCAATTACGCCTTCGATTTCGAGTGGACCAACAAGAACATCATGTGGGGCGCTTATGACCGCACTAGTTCGGTGTTCCAGAACTCCGACATGATGGCGAAAGGCCTTCCGGGGCCGGAAGAGCTTGCCTTGCTCGAGCCGTTCCGCGGCAAGGTGCCCGACGAGGTCTTCGGCGAGCCGTTCGTGCCACCGGTCTCGGATGCCTCGGGACAAGATCGAGGCCTGTTGCGCAAAGCAGCTCAGCTGCTGACGGATGCCGGAATTGTCACCAAGAATACCAAACGCATCCTGCCCAATGGCGAGCCCCTCACCATCGAATTTCTGATTGATGAGCCGACGTTCGAGCCGCATCATATGCTGTTCATGAAGAACCTGCGGCTGATCGGCATCGAAGCGAGCCTGCGCCAGGTAGACCCGGTGCAGTTCAAGAAGCGCGAAGATGACTTCGATTTCGATATCGTGGTGAACCGCGCTACCTTTTCGTCGACCCCGGGGGATACGCTGCGCAGCTATTTCTCCTCCGCGGCCGCTGCCCAGCCGGGATCACAGAACCTGGCGGGCGTAGCCGATCCGGCGATCGATGCTATGATCGAGCGGATCATCGCGGCGGACAACCGACCGGCCCTGATCACCGCATGCCGCGCGCTCGACCGCCTGTTCCGCGCTGGGCGCTATTGGGTCCCGCAGTGGTACAAGGCGACCCACTGGATCGCTTTCTGGGACGTATTCGGGCAACCCGCGACAAAACCGCGCTACGCGCGCGGAGTACCGGACACTTGGTGGTATGACCGCGACAAGGCCGCCAACCTGCAGCGGGCCGGATGAACGCCGGAGGCGCAACTCGGTCTTGTGCCGGCCAAGGACGTCTTTATCTTGCGTGATACCGAATTAAGGCTCCCACGCATCGTGGGGCGCGAGCTCCGCAACCGCCGCCGGCGCTGACCGGCAGAGGTGACATGGCCGCCTATATCCTTCGCCGCATCCTGCTGATCATACCGACCCTGTTCGGCATCATGGTGGTCGCGTTCGTCGTCGTACAATTTGCGCCCGGCGGGCCAGTGGAGCGGGTCATCGCTCAACTGTCAGGTGCGGATACCGGCGCCACGTCCCGCATCTCCGGGTCGGCCGGGGGAGATTTCGGTGCGCGCGGTCAGATGCAGGGCGCCTCAGGGTTCGACGCCGTCAACTCCAAATACCGAGGCGCCCAGGGCCTCGATCCTGAGTTCATCAAGAAGCTCGAAAAGCAGTACGGCTTCGATAAGCCCGCCTACGAGCGCTTCTTCCTGATGCTCAGGAATTTCCTGACGTTCGATTTTGGCAAGAGCTATTTCCGCGATACGCGCGTGATCGACCTGATCAAAGAGAAGCTGCCGGTTTCGATGTCACTTGGGATCTGGATGGCCTTGCTCGCCAACCTGATCTCGATTCCCCTTGGCATTCGCAAAGCCGTGAATGACGGTTCGCATTTTGACGTCTGGACCTCCGGGGTCATTATCATCGGCTATGCCATTCCGGGTTTCCTGTTTGCCATCCTGCTGATCGTGCTGTTCGCCGGCGGCTCGTTTTTCGACTGGTTCCCGCTGCGGGGGCTCACCTCCGACAACTGGACCCAGCTCCCCTGGTGGCAGAAGATCCTCGATTATTTCTGGCACCTCATCCTGCCGCTGATCTCCCTTGGACTCGGGGCTTTCGCCACAACGACGCTTCTGACCAAGAACTCATTCCTGGATGAGATCCGCAAGCAGTACGTGCTGACGGCCCGCGCCAAAGGTTGCAGCGAGCGCAAGGTGCTCTACGGGCACGTCTTCCGCAACGCTATGCTCCTGGTCATTGCCGGCTTCCCCGGTGCCTTCATTCACGCCTTTTTCGCCGGTTCCCTCTTGATCGAGACGATTTTCTCGCTCGACGGGCTCGGGCTGCTGAGCTTCGAGAGCGTGCTCAACCGCGACTACCCGGTCGTGTTCGCGAACCTCTATATCTTTGCACTCGTCGGCCTCGTGGTCGGATTGATTTCCGACCTGACCTATACGTTCGTCGATCCACGGATCGACTTCGGCACGCGCGAGGCGTGACATGGACGCGCGCATCGCCGCCGAAAATCCAGAAATCACCGCCGTAGCGCCCGGCGGGCTCGCCGTTCCGCCAGAGCTTCGCCCGCTTGCCATGTCGCCGCTCAACCGGCGGCGCTGGCAGAATTTCAAGGCGAACCGGCGTGGCTATGTATCGTTATGGCTTTTTCTCGTTCTGTTCGTCGTCACGCTGTTTGCCGAATTCATCGCCAACGACCGGCCTTACTTCATCAGTTTTGATGGCAAGTGGTACTTCCCCGTATTTGTTACCTATCCGGAGACCACATTTGGCGGCGATTTCGAGACTGCGGCCGACTATCGCGACCCGTATTTACAGAAGCTGATCAGCGAGAAGGGCGGCTTTATGGTTTGGCCGCCGATCCGCTATTCCTACAACACCCATAATTTGGATCTGCCCACCCCGGCGCCGTCGCCGCCGACCTGGATGCTGACGCACTCACAGTGCGAGCATGTGCTCGAGCGCAAGGGCCTCAAGAGCTGCAGTGACCTCGAGTACAATTGGCTCGGTACGGATGACCAGGGGCGAGATGTACTGACACGCATCATTTACGGATTCCGCATCTCCGTGCTGTTCGGGCTGACCCTGACGATCATATCGTCGATCATCGGCATTGCTGCGGGCGCCGTGCAAGGCTTCTTTGGCGGGTGGGTTGATCTCGTCTTCCAGCGCGTGATCGAAATCTGGACATCGGTGCCGCCGCTTTATCTGTTGCTGATCATCTCCTCAATGCTGGTCCCCGGCTTTTTCGTGCTGCTCGGAATCCTGCTGCTGTTCTCCTGGGTATCACTGGTCGGACTGGTTCGGGCTGAATTCCTGCGGGGACGCAATTTCGAGTATATTCAAGCCGCCCGCGCACTCGGCGTATCGAACATCGTCATCATGTTCCGGCATCTGCTGCCGAACGCGATGGTGGCGACGATCACCTTCCTGCCGTTCATCGTGTCATCCTCGGTCATGCAGCTCACCGCGCTTGACTTTTTGGGTTTCGGCCTGCCTCCCGGATCGCCTTCCCTCGGTGAATTGCTCGCGCAGGGCAAGGCCAACATTCAGGCCCCGTGGCTCGGCATCACCGGGTTCTTCACCGTCGCCATCATGCTGTCTCTGCTCATTTTCGTGGGCGAGGCCGTCCGCGACGCGTTCGATCCGCGCAAGACATTCGGGTGAGCCGGAATGGACGCCACGGTGACCCCGCTTCTTTCGGTTCGTGACTTATCAGTGGCCTTCCGTCACGGCGCACACGAGACTGTGGCTGTTGACCGCGTGTCGTTCGAGCTCGCCAAAGGCGAGACGCTTGCGCTGGTGGGGGAGTCGGGGTCGGGCAAATCAGCAACTGCGCTGTCAATCATGAAGCTGCTGCCCTATCCGTCCGCGCGCCACCCGTGTGGCGAGGTCCACTTCAAAGGGCGCGATCTGATCAAGCTTTCGGACCGTGAAATGCGGCGCGTCCGCGGCGACTCGATCAGCATCGTGTTCCAGGAGCCGATGACCTCGCTCAACCCCCTGCACACGATCGAAAAGCAGATCAGCGAGGTCCTGCTCCTGCACCGCGGATTGACCGGCGCGACCGCCCGCAAGCGGGTCGTCGAGTTGCTGACCCAGGTCGGGATTCATGACCCCAAGGAGCGGCTGGGAAGCTATCCGCATCAGTTGTCCGGCGGTCAGCGCCAGCGCGTCATGATCGCAATGGCGCTCGCCAACGAGCCCGACCTTCTGATTGCCGACGAGCCGACAACAGCGCTCGACGTAACCGTGCAAGCCCAGATCCTGAAACTGCTGAAAGAGATTCAGGCCCGAATGGGGATGGCCATCCTGTTCATCACGCATGATCTCGGCATCGTGCGCAAGATCGCCGATCGTGTCTGCATCATGCAGCAGGGCAAGATTGTCGAGCACGGCACGGTCGCGAACGTGTTCCGCGCGCCCGAACATCCCTACACCCGCGCTCTATTGAGCGCCGAGCCAAAAGGCAAAGCGCCTCCGCTCAATCCGAATGGTCCCGTGATTGTGCGTACTGATGACCTCAAGGTGTGGTTCCCGATCAAGCGCGGCCTGCTGCGGCGCACGGTCGGGCATATCAAGGCGGTTGACGGGGTGACGATCGAAGTCCGCAAAGGTGAGACGCTGGGCATCGTCGGCGAGTCGGGGTCGGGCAAGACGACCCTGGGGCTCGCGCTTTTGCGCCTGATTTCATCGCAGGGTCCGATCGCGTTTATGGGCAAGTCCCTGCAGGGTCTCAAATTCAAGCAAATGCGGCCATTCCGGCGCGACATGCAGATCGTGTTCCAGGACCCCTATGGATCATTGTCGCCGCGCATGTCGGTTTGCAACGTGATCGAAGAAGGGCTGTGGGTGCATCAGCCCAATCTCAGTGCCGAGGAACGCGGCCGAAAGGTCATTCGCGCATTGACCGACGTCGGGCTTAACCCGGACACCCGGTTTCGCTATCCGCATGAATTTTCCGGCGGACAGCGCCAACGCATCGCGGTGGCGCGGGCAATCGTGCTGGAGCCGACATTCATCGTGCTCGACGAGCCGACCAGCGCGCTCGACATGCTGATCCAGGCGCAGATCGTGGACCTGTTGCGCGATCTACAAAAGCGCCGCGAGCTTACCTTTCTGTTCATCTCACACGACCTGAAGGTCGTGAGTGCGCTCGCATGCCGCTTGATGGTGATGCGTCACGGCAAGGTGGTCGAAGAAGGGCCCGCCAGCGAGGTATTCAAGAATCCGCAGGACCCCTATACGCGCGCCCTGTTCGCCGCGGCCTTCAATCTCGAGATTGCACCCGAGGGTGTGGTGGCGCAGTAGCGCATGATCAAACCATCTCTCGCCGACCAAGCTCTGGCCGATGCCTCGGCCGACGCAACGGTGTCGACGCCTGACGTGTTGGTCAAAAGCTTTCGCAGCCTCGAACGTTACCAGGTGACGCTGCGCCATGCCGATGGCACGGCGCGCGCGCTCACCCGCGACGTCTTGAACGTTGGTCACGTCATTGGGGTCCTGGCAATTGACCCTGCGCGCAACGTGATCGTGCTGATCCGCCAATTCCGGGTTGCAGCCCATTTGGCGCTCGGATTGGGCGAGCTCGTTGAGATCGTCGCAGGTCATGTGGAACATGGCGAAACCGCTGAAGAGGCCGCGCGACGCGAATGCGACGAGGAGATCGGCGTAAAGCCGCGAGCGCTGCATCGGATCCTGCGCTTCATGCCGGCGCCCGGCGTCAATAACGAACATGCCACGATGTTTGTTGGGATCGTGGATTCAAGCGCCGTGCCCGAACGCGCTGGTGCGGCGACGGAAACCGAGGATACCCAACCTATTTGTGTTGACATCGACACGGCGCTCGCCGCCCTCGACGAGGGCAGGCTCCACAACGGCTATCTGATCATCGCGCTGCAATGGCTTGCTCTCAATCGCCATAAGCTCGAGACCATTGCCGCCATGACCGAGTGAGGGGAGGACATGGACCCATTCGACTTCACGGGTCGCCACGTCTTTGTGGCCGGCGGCACGAGCGGGATCAATCTCGGCATCGCCGAAGGGTTTGCGGCGCGCGGCGCCCAGCTGACGGTCATCAGCCGCTCACCTGAACGAGTCGCTGGCGCGGTGAAGATGTTGCAGGCGCACGGAACGAAAGCGCTTGGATTTTCCGCAGACGTGCGCGACCCGGCCGCGATCAATGCCGCCCTGGCCGGAGCGCATCAGCAGTTTGGCGACATCGATATTCTGGTCTCGGGAGCTGCCGGCAATTTTCCAGCGCCCGCTCTGGGCATGTCGCCCAACGGTTTCAAAGCCGTGATCGACATCGACCTGATTGGAACGTTCAATGTGCTGCGCGGCGCGCACGCGTTTCTGCGCAAGCCGGGCGCGTCGATCATCAACATCTCGGCTCCGCAATCGGTGCACGCGACACCGCTGCAGGCCCATGTCTGCGCCGCCAAGGCGGGCCTCGACATGCTCACGCGCGTGCTCTGCTTGGAATGGGGAGCAGACGGGATCCGCGTGAATTCCATCATTCCGGGCGGCATCAGCGACACCGAAGGGATGGCGCAACTCGCGCCGACACCGGAAGCCAGGGAGACGTTCCGCAGCGTTGTACCCCTCGGCCGGTTCGGCACCAAGCAGGATGTGGCCAACCTGGCACTCTTCCTCGCCTCGCCGCTCGCCTCCTACATCTCGGGAGCTGTGATCCCGGTCGATGGCGGACGAACGGCAAACGGCGATCCCGGACTTGGGCGCGTGCTCGCGGCGGTACGACAATAGCCGACAGCCCGTGCCCGCGTCGGCAAACCCGGAAATTGGTATGGTCGCAATCGTGGTGAGCGGTTGGGATGCCGAGGCATGGGCGCAGCGCTTTCGCGCGCTCGCTCCAGCGCGACCAGTCCGGATTTGGCCAAACCAGATTGAGAGCACTGATGAAATCGCTTACGCGTGCGCGTGGCGCGCGCCGCATGGAGCCCTTGCCGGGTTCACGAACCTGAAAGCGATTTTCTCGCTCGGCGCCGGCGTCGATCATCTCCTGGGCGATCCGACGCTTCCGGCCGTTCCGATCGTGCGAATTGTCGATGCAGATCTCACCAACCGCATGGTCGAATATGTGGTACTCCACGTGTTGCTCATTCATCGCCGCCAGCGCCTCTATGACGCTCAGCAACGGCAACGGCTTTGGCACGACCACGATCAGGCCGCCGCCGGTGAGGTGTCGGTCGGCGTCATGGGATTGGGTCATCTCGGCAGCGCTGCCGCCCAAGCGCTGCGCGGCTTGGGCTTTCAGGTGCAGGGCTGGAGTCGCACGCCGAAATGTATTCCAGGTGTTGCGTGCTATTCTGGTGCGGACGGCCTCGACGCGTTCCTGGCGGCGAGTGAGATTCTCGTTGCGCTCTTGCCACACACGCCGGCGACCGAGGGGACGATCAACCTCGCACTCCTGCGCAAGCTGAGGCGCGACGGAGCACTCGGCAGTGCCCACCTGATCAATGCCGGGCGGGGACTGTTGCAGGTCGATGCCGATATTCTCAGTGCTTTGGATCAGAACCTGCTGGCGAGTGCGACACTCGACGTGTTCCCGCAAGAGCCACTGCCACGCAACAGTCCGTTCTGGCAGCACCCGCGGGTGACGGTCACCCCTCATAACGCGGCGGTATCCGACCCGCGATTTCTGGTACGCAACGTACTCGCGCAGATCGAGCGGCTCGAACGTGGCGAGCCTCTCGAAAATACGATTGACCGCGCATTAGGCTATTGAAACCGGCAGGACGGCGGTGGCAGCAAACGGACAGCCGTAGTAACGTCCCGAAGGATAATGTTTGAACGCAGCAGGGAGGATATCATAATGCGAGTGGGGATTTCGGCATTTGTGCTCGCGGTGGCAATCGGTAATGCAGTCGCGCAGGACAAGCCGGTAGAGTTGAAGTTTTCGCACTGGGTCCCGGCCACACACCCGATCGTCAAGGCTTCCGAGCAATGGGCCGACTCGATCAAGAAGGCTTCGAACGGAACGATCAACATCACAATTTATCCGGCGCAACAGCTCGGCAAGGCGTTCGATCACTACGACATGGCGCGCGACGGCATCGCCGACATCGCCTACGCCAATCCCGGATACACGCCCGGCCGCTTTCCAGTGATCGCCGCCGGGGAACTGCCGTTCTTGCTCGCCAACGGCAAAGAGGGCAGCGCTGCGCTCGACGCGTGGTATCGCAAATATGCCCCCAAGGAAATGTCGGAGGTGAAGTTCTGCCTTGCCTTTGTGCACGACCCTGGGACGTTCCACTCGACCAGGAAGAAGATCGTTGTCCCGTCCGATGTCGCCGGCATGAAGATCCGTCCTGCTGGCGCGACCGTTGCGCGGTTTATCACGCTGCTTGGGGGGACCAATGTGCAGGCGTCTGCGGTCGAGTCGCGCGACATTCTGGAAAAGAATGTCGCCGATGGGATCACCTTCCCGTGGGGCTCGATCGTCCTGTTTGGGATGGACAAGGTGCTTAAACATCACATGGACACCGCGCTCTACACGAGCGTGCAGACCTGGGTGATGAATAAAGCCAAATACGACGCTATGTCGCCGGCGCAGAAGAAGGTGATCGATGATCACTGCACCACCGAGTGGGCCCTTAAAATCGCTTCGCCGTGGGCCGATTTCGAAGCGGGAGGACGCGACAAGATCAAAGCGATGGCGGGGCAGGACGTCTATCAGCTGACGCCCGAGCAACTCGCCCAGTGGCGTGCCGCCGCCGAACCGCTGATCAATGAGTGGGCGGATCCGGTGCGCAAGGCGGGCTACGACCCGAAGGCGGTGCTCGATGAGCTCAAGGCCGGTGCCGCAAAGTACAACGCCGCCTATTGACGGCACATATCCCGTGCGTCTCGTCCGGGTTCCCGATGTGACCCAACACGCCATCTCGGTTGCGGGTGTTTCGCACGCCTATGCGCGGCCCGATGAGGGGGTCGTACAGACCCTCAACTCGGTTTCTTTAGAGATCCGCAAGGGCGAGCTTGTGTGCCTCATCGGCCCGAGCGGCTGCGGCAAGAGCACGCTCCTCAACATCATCGGCGGACTCATATCCCCGACGGCGGGCGAGGTTCGCGTCAACGGGCACCCCGTGCGCGGACCTGCTCCGAAGGAGATCGCTTATGTATTTCAGGAGAACACGCTGTTTCCCTGGAACACGATCCTGGACAACATCAAGGTCGCGCTTGAATTCCAGGGTGTGCCTGCCGCAGAACGGCAGGACCGCGCCAAGCAGGCGATCGAGGCCGTCGGCCTCAGCGAATTTGCCCACAGCTATCCGCACCAGCTCTCGGGCGGCATGAAACAGCGCGCCTCACTTGCCCGCGCGCTCAGCATGCAGACCGACATCCTGCTCATGGACGAGCCGTTCGCCGCGCTTGACGAGCAGACTCGCACTTACCTCGGCGAAGAACTCTCTGTCCTGCTCGCCGCGACCAACAAAACCATCGTACTGGTTACTCACTCACTCTCCGAGGCGGTATTTCTGGCGGACTGCGTCGTGGTGATGACGGCTCGCCCAGCCGAGATCAAAGCGACAATCAGCATCAAGGCCGGCCACCCGCGTGAGCCGAGCTTCACCACGTCATCGGAATTCAGCGATCTGCGCAATGAACTCTACGCACTGTTGCGCGACGAGATCGAGAAGACCGTTGGCGGGTTCGTTGGACGGGCGGCCGAACGTGACCGCGAGCGGCGCGCGGCAGCGAGCGAAGGCGGAGCGAGGTCATGAAAACCCACCGCTTCGATTGGCGCGCCCGTGCCATTCAGGTGGGGTTTGTGGTCGCGCTGCTGCTGCTCTGGTATTACCTCGGCCGCCGCGGTGCCGTCAGCTCCATATTCCTGCCGCAGCTTCCGCGCGTTGCCGAAAAAATTGCCCAGGTCGCGCAATCGGCAAGCTTCTACAACAATCTGGCTGTCACGCTGTTCGAACTCGTCGTCGCCGTGGCAATCGCGAGCCTGTTCGGATTGAGCATCGGCTACCTGGTTGGACGCTCACGTTATGCAGTGCTCGTGTTCGAACCCCTACTCGCCGGCATTTTTGCCGTCCCCATTATCGTTTTTTTGCCCCTGTTCATGCTGTTCTTCGGTATCGATATCGAATCCAAGATCGCGTTTGGCGCCACCTACGCGTTTTTCCCGATCGTACTGAACACGATCGGCGGTATCAGCCAAGTTGATCCGCGTTTCATCACCGTGTCGCGCTCGATGGGCGCGAATGAGCAGCAGCTGTTCCGCCGCGTGCTGCTGCCTGCGGCCCTTCCGGTGATCGTCACCGGGCTGCGGATCGGTGCGACTATTGGATTTCTGGCCATCCTCGGCAGTGAGATGATCGCCGGGCTGCGCGGCCTTGGGAGCCGGATTTCCAATCTCGCCGAGGCAATGAACACCGCCGAGATGTTCGCCTATATCG
Source organism: uncultured Alphaproteobacteria bacterium (assembly GCA_963760435.1). GTDB lineage: Bacteria > Pseudomonadota > Alphaproteobacteria > Rhizobiales > Xanthobacteraceae > JAFAXD01. Next base: position 207,451 of record CAVXDE010000032.1, on the reverse strand, counting down.
TTTTCGTCATCATCTTGGCAGGAATTCTCAATCTCACGCTCAGCACGATGCAACGCCGCTTCGGCGAACCGAGGAGCGCGGCATGAGCGACGCGCTCATGTCCGGTACGCAGATCGGGGCAGGTTCCGGCGTTCGCGCCTTCCTGCTTCGCAATCCGTCGGCCACCCGGTTAGGGGTCGTCGTCCTCGCCCTCGCGCTCTGGGAGTTGGCCGGACGTACGGTGCTCGACCCAAATTTCCTCAGCCCGCCATCGGCGATCGTGGCGGCAATGCCGCGCGTCCTCGGAGATCCTGGTGTGCGCAACGCGCTCGTCGCATCATTCCTGGAGCTGGCCACAGCGTTCGTACTTGCTGTCGTGATTGGGCTGGCCGTCGGGTTAGCGATCGGGCTCAGCGGCTTCGCCCGGCGAGCCACACTCCCGCTCGTCTTGCTGCTCTACTCGATCCCGCAGGTGACAATCCTGCCGCTGTTCGTGCTCTATTTCGGTATCGGCGCCGGCGCCAAGATCGCCTTCGGCGTGAGCCACGGAATCTTTCCGATCATTCTCAACGTGGTCGCCGGCGTGCAAAGCGTCGAGGCGGCGCATTTGACCGCCGCGCGGTCCATGGGAGCAAGCCGTCTCCAGACGATACGGCGCGTCGTGATCCCGCACACGATGCCGAGCTTGTTCACTGGGCTGCGCCTGGCGATGTCGGCAACCCTGCTCGGCGTGTTGCTGGCCGAGCTTTATGTCTCGACTGGCGGGGTCGGCTATTACACCCGCATCTTCGCTGACAGTTTCGATCCGCCCGCAACGTTTACGCTTGTCGCCGTACTCGCGCTCATGGCGGTGCTACTCAACGAAGCGGTGCGCATCGCCGAGCGCCGCGCCTCATTCTGGCGCATGCATCGGTAGAGACTCATTGCACGAATTTGGTTGTGAACATCTGGTCCTCGGTCGGCTCAGACTCGAGGATATGCATATCGACCAGTGACGACTTGATCACCTTGACGGCATCCGGGTCGAACCGGCCGTTGTCCTGCATCATGCCGATCTCTTCGTCATAGGCGCGGCTGACGATCTCCGGCGGGAGCTTGAGCACGCGGGCTGAAATTTCGACACTTTTGTCCTTGTTGGCCTTCATCCAGGCTATGGTCTCAAACCAGCCAGCCAGAAAGCGTTTGACCAGATCCGGTTTGTTATCGATCAGCTCATCGCGGGCGTAGATGACGTGGGTGATAAATTTGGGCGCGTAGGCGCCCATGTTGGCGATGATTTTCGCTTCCTTTTTGGCCTCCAACATGTAGCTCGTCTCGGTTGCGAGCACGATCCCATCGATCTGGCCCGTCTTGAAGGCCGCGTAGTTGGTCTCGAAACTGCCGAGTGGGACAGCACGCAGATCGTTATATTTCCAGCCTTGAGCCAGGGCAGCGCGATGCAGGAGCCACTCGGTCAGCGAGCCGATGGTGGTCACAGCGAACTTCTTGCCCTTCATCTCCTTGATGTCGCTATAGGGCGCGTTCGCCGGGATCACGATCGAAATGCTATAGGGCGAGCCCGCGAACGCCGCCACGGCCTTTGCCGGAACGCCTTTAACCGCAAAGCCCATGCCGGGCCCGCTGCCGACGCCAAAATCCACACCGTCTGCCGCGAGTGCCTGCTGTAGCTTCGCGTCGCCGCCGAAACTCGTGATGTCGAGCTTGAGATCGTGCTTGGCCCATATCCCGGTCTCAACACCGATATCGAGCGGCGTAAACGTCCAGGCGATGGGAACCGATTTGCCGACCCGGATGGTGTCGAGCGCCCAAGCCCCCTGTTGAGTGAAGGCCAAACCTATCAGGGCAGCGACGCAAATCTTCCAGTTCATTCGGTTTCTCCCTGGCCCCCACTCGTTTATATCGAGGTCCATCATAGACGACCGCAGCTGGTTCGTGCGAGCCTGCCGGCAAGGTCGGCCGATAAACACGAACCGGGAGGATACATGCGGGTTTTGGCGCGTCTCTTTGCAACCGTGCTCGCGATGCTGATCGCCGCCTCAGCCTGGGCGCAGGCTCCCAAGCACGAAAAGCTTGTCGTCGCCGCCGCGCCAACGCCGCTGCTGCACTGGTATCCGTTTTACGTCGCGCTGGGTGCGAATTACTTTGCCGACGAGGGCATAGACGTCGAAATCGTCGGCCTGAATTCCGGAACCGCGATGGCGGCCGCGATTGCCGGCGGGGGCGCCGACGTCGCCCCACTGGCGATGACGCATGCGGTCACCTCCGGGGCGCAAGGCGGCGGGCTCGTTGCAACATCAGCTCTGTTCAACGTCTACCCTAACAGCGTGGTCCTCACCAAAGATGCAATCGCAAAATCCGGCATCACGTCGGGAATGCCCCTGGACGAGAAAATCAAACGCCTCGCCGGATTGACCCTCGGCATCACCGCACCGGGCGGTGCCTCCGATATCCAGATCCGCAAGATGCTGCTCGCGCGCGGCCTCGACCCTGACAAAGCCGTCAAGCTCCAGCCGCTCGGCAACCAGGCTGCGATGCTGGCCGCTGTTCAGAAAAAGGCGGTCGACGGTTTTGTCATGTCGTCTCCTGTCGACGAGATTGCGCAACAGCGCGGCACAGGCGTGATTGCCATCGATCCGTTTTCGGAGCCGATTCCGGAACTCGCTGAAGTGCCTTATTCGGTCTGGGGCACGAGCCGCGCCACATTGCAAAAGCGGCCGGCGGTGATCGCCGCCTCACTGCGGGCCATCACCAAAGCGATCAAGCTCGCCGCCGAGAACCCGGAGGAAACGCTGCGGGTGATGCGGGCGCAGATCAAGGACGTGCCACCCGAGGCGATCGATGCGGTGATCGAGAAATATCGGCACGGCGCGGCCCGCACGCCCGTGATCAGCCCGGCTCAGGTTGAGGCCACGGTTCGCTGGATGAACCTTGGCGAAAGCAAACCGATATCCGTGCGTTTCGAGGATGTGGTGGACAACGGCGGGGCCGAAGCGGCAGCGGCGGCAATCTTGAAGTCTCCGAGTTGAGGCGCGCATGTCCGACGTCATGAAGCTGGCGCTCGCGCGCGGCGCCCTGCTGATCGCATTGCTGATCGGATGGGAATTGTTCGGGCGCCTGGTCGACTCGACCTGGACCAGCCAACCAAGCGACATCGCGGTACAGATCGCGACGTGGGCGGGGGACGGCCTTGCCTGGCACATCGCCGTCACCTTGATCGAAATGGCAATCGGGCTCGCGATCGGAGCGCCGGGAGGCATTCTGCTTGGATTATGGCTCGGTCGCAGTCCGCGCGTGGCCAGCTTGCTCTACCCGTTCGTCGTCGTGCTCAACAGCGTTCCGGTCGTAGCGCTCGCGCCGCTCCTGATCATGTGGTTCGGGCTCGGCATGGAGCCCAAGGTCGCCTTGGTAGCGCTGGTGTCGTTCCTGCTTCTGTTCTTCAACACGTTTGCCGGAGCACAAGCGGTTGATCGCGACTTGATCGAGTCACTCGCGCTGATGGGTGCCAATCGCCGCGAACAATTCCGCATGGCGATCGCGCCGGCATGCCTCACTTGGATCTTCGCCGGCCTCAAGAATGCTCTTCCCTACGCACTCATCGCCGCGACCATCGGCGAGATGATGGTGGCACGTGCCGGCCTCGGATTCCTGATCACCTCGGCCTCGGCGATCTTCGACATGACGGCACTTTACGCCGTGCTGGTCGTGCTGATGCTGCTGGGCGCTGCCATCAATATGCTTGCCGAGCGCTCGGAAGCTTGGTTCTTGCGCTGGCGACCCGTGGCGGAGACGCAGCGATGATCTGGCTCGGACGCGCCGCAATTCTGCTCGGGTTTCTGGCTGCGTGGCAGCTGGCGTCGGGCCGTTTGATCCCGAAGATGTTCGTGAGCGATCCGGTCAGCATCGGGATGACCATTGCGCAATGGATCCAGGACGGGTCGCTCTGGAACCACGTCGCCACATCCCTCATCACTTTGCTGATCGGCTATGTGCTTGGCGCTGCAATCGGCATCGCGGCCGGTTTCCTGCTTGGCCTCATGCGCTTTGCGGACCGGACGCTAGCGCCCTTTATCGCGGCCTTCTATGGTTTGCCCAAAGTCGCGCTGCTGCCGCTGTTTGTAATTTTTCTTGGCATCGGCATCGAATCCAAGGTGGCACTGGTTGCGGTGGTTGTCGCGTTCCTGCTGTTCTACAACACGCGCGACGGGGTGCGGGACATCGATCCCGATCTCATCGACTCGTTGCGCCTGTTGGGTGCCACCCAATTCGAGATCCTGCGCAAGGTCCTGTTCCCTGCGGCCTTGCCGTGGATCTACACCGGCCTGCGCGTGGCCGTCGGCTATGCGCTGACCACGACCGTCGTCGGCGAGGTCCTCTCCTCCAACCGCGGCATCGGCTATCTGATCGAATCATCGGCCGGTCGCTTCAACTCCGCCGGAGTCTTCGCCGCCGTCGTCGTGCTGGTCGTGCTGAGCCTCATCATCACGGCGACCCTGAGCCGCATGGAGCTCTCGTCCTCGCGATGGCGAATGTAAAGGAATACACATGCCTCTGAGCCCAAAACCCCTGGACGGGCGCGTCGCCATCGTCACCGGCAGTTCGCGCCGGATTGGGCGTGCGACCGCATTGGCGCTGGCCAATGCTGGCGCGGCGCTGGTTATTAATGCCAGCAAGGGAAAGCTTGAGGCGCAGGCCGTCGCGGACGAGATCGCGGCCGCCGGCGGACAGGCCGTCGCGATTCTGGCTGACGTTGCACAGCCCGATCAGGCTGCCGCGCTGGTGCAGGGAGCCGTTGAGGCCTTCGGTCGGCTCGACATTCTGATCAACAACGCCGCCGTCCGTCGCCGCGTCCCGCTGGCCGAGATTACCCACGCGGAGTGGCGCACCGTCACCGGCATCATTCTCGACGGGGCTTTCTTCTGCGCGCAGGCGGCCGCCCCGCACCTGATCCAAAGCGGGCATGGCCGGATCATCAATATCGGCGGCTGGGCCAATTTCGCGGGAGCGGCACAGCATGCGCACGTACTAGCCGCAAAATCCGGCTTGGTCGGCCTCACCAAGGCGCTGGCGCACGAGCTTGGCCCATCGGGCGTAACAGTCAATCTGCTCTCCCCCGGTCTGGTCGAGACCGCCGAGGACGACCCAAAGCGCGTGGCGGAGCGGCGGGTGAATTTTTCGCTGGAGCGTATCCCGCTGCGTCGGGTTGGAGCGCCCGACGACATCTCACAAGCCGTGGTTTCGCTGGCCGGCGACGCGATGGCTTACGTGACCGGCGCCATCATACACGTGAACGGCGGTCTCTACATGGGCTAGCTCAGGCAGTCATAGCCTCACTTCGGCGGGTTGAGCTCCTTCCACGGATCCTTCACGTTCGCGATCGTGTCGAACTCGACGTTCGCGAGCTTGCCGTTCTTCAACTCAGTCCGCCGCATGTAGACGTTCTGAATGACGTCCCGTGTCGACGGGTCGATGGCGATCGGACCGCGCGGGCTGTTCGCGGTCTTCCAGGTCGAGAGGAACTTGATCGCTTCATCGCCGGTGAACTTGCCGTTCGTGGCTTTGATCAGATCAAATATCGCCGCCATCCCATCCCAACCGCCGACCGCCACGAAATTCGGAATCGCTTTGCCACCATATTGGCGGTCCCAAGCGGCCAGAAATGCCTTGTTGGCCGGACGGTCGGCTGCCGTGGAATAGGTGCCGGAGGTGACGAGGCCGGCCGCCACATCGCCGATCAGCGGCAACTGCTCGTCGGGAATCAGGTCCTGCGTCGAGACCACGTTGATGGCCGCTTGCTGCAAGCCGAAATCCCGCGTTGTTTTGAGGACGGCCGTGGCCTGCTCTTGCCCTGGGACCCAGATGAACGCCACGTCCGGCTTGGTGTCTTTGATGCGCTGGATGATCGGGGTGAAGTCGGGATTGTTGACCGGGAAACGCACCGTTCCAAGCATCTTCAGCCCGGCATCATTCCAGCCCTTGGTGAACGCGCTCTCGGCATCATGGCCGGCGACGAAATCGCTCACTGCTGTATAGGCGGTCTTCCAACTCTGCTTCGCCGCCCATTGGCCAAGCGGATAAGCCTGCTGCCAGAGCGTGAATGAGACGCGGACCACGTAGGGCGAGAGGCGCGGAATCGCAGCACCGCCCGCATTGGTGATCACGAGCGGAATTTTGGCCTGCTCGGTCAATGGCGCAACGGCGGCCGCAACCGGCGAACCCGTAACACCCAGCAGGAGCTGAACCTGCTCGCGTGCGATCAATTCCTGAGCAACACGCTTACCCGTATCCGGAACCGCGCCGTCGTCTCGACGTACGAGTTCAATCTTCACCCCCGCCGGGAGCTCCTGTTCGTGCTCCTTCAGGTAAAGGTCGATACCCTTCTGCATTTCATCGCCCGACTGGGCGAGGAACCCCGAATAGCTGTTGATCAAACCGATCTTGATGGTCTGCGCTGAGCTTGCCTGTGGATTGATGGCCACTGCCAAACCACAGATCAGCAAACTGAGCTGCAACCGAACGATCGGCGTCATTCTGTACCTCATGCCGGCGTTCCAATTCGGACTAAACAAATGTCAGCGTGAGACCGTCAAGCCCAAGCGCGCCGTAATTCGACGACCAGGTCTGGCCGGATACGACCGGCCAAGCATCAGTGATCGTTCCTGTGGTGACGATCTCACCGGCCGCAAGGGGCGCGAACTGCGGCTGTCCCGCGACAACGCGAGCGAGATGCGCGAGCGCGGCCGGCGGTCCGTCCAGGACGTTCGCTCCAACCCCCGTATCGATGACGGCGTCGCCCCGCCTGAGTGTCAGCTCGAATGTCGCAAGCTGGGCCGACAATTGGTCTCGGTTTTGATCCGTCACCAGCACCGGCGACCCGACGATGAGCGCGCCATGCAACCCGAAGGCGGCGACGCAATCGGGTGCTGCGAATTTCCAATCGGGGAAGTGACTCTGCACAATCTCAAATCCCGGCGCGATCCACTCGACACAGGCGAGCGCGAGCGATGGATCATCCGTGGGTGGCACCGGCGCCTTGAGCCTGAACACCACCTCTGGCTCGATGCGCGGCTGCACGAATTGCGCCAAGTTCAGGTGAGCCCTGCCGTCGAGCGCGACGTGGACCGTATGGGCCCACATGTGAGCCCAGATCGGCTCCCAGACCCCGTAGCGGGCCCAGATGGTTCGGTTGGTAAAGCCGATCTTGCGGCCGACGTCTTGCCATCCCTGGCGGCGCCGGCGCTTTTCGATTGCGGCGAGGACGCCATAGCCATCCCCGACCCCAAACCCCGGCACCCGCACCGTGATGGGCGGCAATGTCTTGGCGGAGTCGTAGGCAGCGATCAGGTCATCGGCGAGATTGGCAGTGTCGATAAGCATGGTTCGATGCCCAAACCGGCAGATTTCACCGGGGGCGCGAAGTCCGGTTCACACGTTCTATAGCAACTTCTGTGATTGAATATAGTCGATCGAAAGCGAACGCGTCTGTCGGGCGCCAGACTACTGTTTCAGATCAGTGAGCGTCATGGTGACGCCGCCGCCAAACTGTATAAGCGCCCCCTGATCGTCGATCTGGAGTCGGTTTGCGTTCAGCCTTCCCCGGAGAAACTCGACCTCGACCGGGTTCTCCGAGACAACGCTACCCTTTCTGATTTCGATCGTCGCATCCTGTAGTCGCGCGGCATGCCCGGTTGATGTGTTCAGGCGAATTTCGTTGGTCAAGACCAGGCGATCGATCTTGCTGTTGTAGCGACCGGTCTTGGCAGTCATGACCATGGTCGACTTGTCCTGCATTTCCATCTTTGCCCAAATTTCTTCCAAATCGATGAGATCCGGCTTGGTGATGTCCTGCGACGCGGCCTGTGCGGTGACCTCGTAGGGACGATTGTCGCTGGTGTAGCCCGCATAGCGCGGCGAGCCCATCTTGATCCGCGTGCCCGAGATGATGATCTTGCTGGGGTCGACCCGGATATTCGCCAGCACACGAAATGGGTTGAAGTAGGCTTCGAAGATCAGCAAGGCAACGACGGCGGCAATGCTGACCGGGATCGCCCGCCGCAGCAAACGTACCCAGCGGCTATGACGCGCGGCGGCCCGAAACTTTGCCGGATCTGGGCGCGCCAGGGTGGGCCTGACGCCCGACAGCACCATCGAAGCAAGCGATGCGACCGCCGCTGCCATTTGACTAAGCTTTCGTGAGTCCCCGTCCCTTTTCTCACCGTAGGCTGGTTCTGTTACTCGATTGTTTCGCAAATATGTTCGACTGAGGGGAGCGTGCCCGCGCAAAGCCCCAATCTTCCGGTGCAGCGAGCAGTATGCTACCATTCGGCTTATCAAATCCGATCTGCGGGGGCTTCCATGGACAAGGTCCATCCTGTGGATGAGCGGCTACCGCTGTCGCGGCTTCTGCCGCTCGGACTGCAACACGTGTTGGTGATGTATGCGGGTGCCGTCGCGGTGCCGCTGATCATCGGGCGCGCCCTGAAGCTCGCGCCGGACCAGATCGCCGTGCTGGTCAATGCCGACCTATTTGCCTGTGGGATCGCAACCCTGATCCAATCAATTGGCATCGGCCCATTTGGAATTCGCCTGCCCGTGATGATGGGCGTGACCTTCGCCTCTGTCGCGCCGATGCTGACCATGGCGAACAATCCCGATCTCGGTTTGGGCGCCATTTACGGCTCCGTGATCGTGGCAGGAATATTCGGCCTGATCGTTGCGCCCTTTGTCAGCTCAATGCTGCGGTTCTTTCCTCCCGTGGTGACCGGCACAATTATCGCGGTGATCGGAATTTCGTTGATGCGCATCGGCGTCAACTGGGCGGCCGGCGCTGCAGCGCCCAACCTCCCTGGCTATGGCGATCCTGTGCACCTCCTCGTCGCCGCTTTCGTGTTGGTGGCGATCTTGTTGATCACCAAATTCGGCAAGGGCTTCGTGGTCAACATCGCGGTCCTGCTCGGGATCGTGCTAGGTTTCTTCGTCGCCTGGGTCATCGGCAAGGTCAGTTTTGCATCGGTTTCAGGCGCCGCCTGGTTTGACATTATCTACCCGTTTCAGCTGGCGATCCCGAAATTCGATCCGTTCGGCAGCTTGACGATGTGTCTGGTCATGCTGGTCGTGATGGTCGAGTTCGACAGGCATGTTTCTCGCCGTCGGCGAGATGACCGAGCGCAAGATCGAACAACGCGACCTGACCCGCGGCCTCTTGACCGACGGGCTCGGCACGCTGATCGGCGGCATTTTCAACACATTTCCCTACACCTCGTTCTCGCAGAACGTCGGTCTCGTCGGCGTGACGGGCGTGCGCAGCCGCTGGGTCACAGCCGTCGGCGGCGTCATCCTGCTGATCCTTGGCCTCATCCCAAAGCTTGGTGCCCTCGTCACCGCGGTACCATTGTTCGTGCTCGGCGGCGCGGGCATTGTCATGTTCGGGATGGTGGCAGCGACAGGAATCCGGATTCTCGCGGCCGTCGATTACAAGACTAACCGCAACAACTTGTTCATCGTCGCGATCGCCATCGGCTTCGGCATGATTCCGCTGGTGGCCCCAACGTTCTTCGCCAACTTCCCCAAACCGCTCGAGCCCCTGTTGAACTCCGGCATCGTGCTTGCCGCCATCACGGCCGTCCTGCTCAACGCCTATTTCAACGGGGCAGGAGCACCCGCCACGGGCGCAAAGGACGCCGCCGCTGCCGCCACGGCGGCGGACCACGCCTGACACATCGTCGGTTCGATCTAGCGGACAGACAGAAAGAGGTGCAGACTAAGCTATCAAAATAATAGTTACGGGAGGAAGCAATGCCGCTGGTGATCGGGTTCGCATTCCTTATCGGCATAATCGTGTTGGTGCTGCTCGGTTCACACCTGATGGGGCCCGACAGTTGGCTCCTTCGATCGGATCATGATGTTGGGAAAGCGGGCAACTCATAGCCCAGCGCGCTCTCAATCTCGATCGTCCGGCGAACGGCGGCGCGCCGCATCATGCGTTCATGGTGCGCGGAGAGATTGGGGTAGGCTCCGGGCTCCAGCTTAACCGAACGGACGAGCCGCCAGTACAGCCTGAACAGGTGGATGTCGGCGATCGAATAGCTCCCGATTGCCCACTCCTGTGCACCTAATTTTTGATCGGCGATTTTCCACATGGCCTTGATGTGTTCGAGGCCCTGCAGCCGGGCGGTATGCAGCGTCGATGCGATGAATGACATCCACGAAACCGCATGCGCCTCGGCTTCGACGTCAAGCGGCAACAGGCCGGCAGCCGGGAACTGCCTGGCAAGGTAATAAAGAATGGCGGCGACCTCGGTGAGCGGACGACCGTCGATCACGAGGGTTGGCACCTTGCCCTCAGGGTTGAGCGCCCGATAGGCAGGGGAGTGCTGCTCCCCCTTGGTCAGTGAGAGCGGCCGGCTCTCGAACGGTACGCCGACTTCGTGCATTGCGATGTGCGCCGCCATCGAACTTGCGCCAGGGGTGAAATAAAGCGTGAGCATTTGTCCGGACCCTCAAGTCGCCTGTTGCGGGCCGAAATCATGCGGGATTGTGGCGCGTCCGGCCATGCCAAAACTGCGCTTCCGCAATGCGGTTGGGATGTTGTAGGCCGTGGCGGGGCACGCGAGGAGAACAAAAGCATGCAGCAGGCAGGAATCGGCGATGCCGTACGCCGCAAGGAAGACGAACGCCTGATCAGTGGGCGCGGCAGCTACGCCGACGATCTCCCCATCGAAGGCGTGGCACGCGCCGTATTCGTGCGCTCGCCGCATGCGCATGCCCATATCCGGTCGATCGACGTCGAAGCCGCGCGTCAGCATCCTGGAGTACTCGCTGTCATCACTGGTGCCGACGTTGCGCGCGCCGGTCTTAAGCCTATCCCGCATGCCGTTGGCAGCTCGCATCAAGGATCGGACGTGCCGCTGCGCAACCGCGACGGCAGCGAGCGGCTCGCCACCGAACAGCTCCTGCTGCCGACGGATCGCGCGCGCTTTGCCGGCGAAGCCATTGTCGTGGTTGTCGCGGATACCTTGGCCGCGGCCAGGGATGCGGCCGACCTTGTTGAGATCACATGGGAGCCCCTGCCGGCGATTACGCTGGCCGCGCAAGCGGTGAGTGCCGGGGCACCGCAGCTGTGGGAGCACGTACCGGGCAATGTTGCGCTCGATGCAGAGATTGGGGATGCGCGGGCGGCCGACGCGGCCTTCGCCAAAGCCGCACACCGGGTGCGGTTGGAGACGCGCATCCAGCGCGTCACCGGCGTGCACCTCGAGCCCCGAGCCGTAATCGCATCCTACGACCCCGCATCCGACCGCTACACCGTGCACGTGACCCACGGGCTCGGCGTAGTGCAACAAGCCACCGAGCTTGCGGCCATCCTGGGCGTCGAGCGCTCACAGGTGCGCGTCATTGCACCACGCGACGTTGGCGGCAATTTCGGGACCCGCAATGCCACGCATCCGGACTTTGCACTGGTCGCCTACGCAGCGCGGCTGATCGGGCGGCCGGTCAAATACCTCGCTGACCGCAATGAAGCATTCATGAGCGACTATCAGGGCCGCGACCTCACCGTCGCGGCGGAAATCGCGCTGGATGCCAAGGGCACGATTCTCGCCATGCGTAGCGATAACCTCAGCAACATCGGCGCCCACGCGGCCTCGTTCGTGCCCCTCAACAAAGGGGTGCAGCTGATGACCAGCCTCTATGCGGTCCCCACTGCGCACTACCGGGCGCGGGCCGCGCTCACCAACACGCCGAGCACGATTCCCTATCGCAGCGCCGGCCGCCCCGAGGCGATGTACGTGATCGAGCGGCTCATGGACCTTGCGGCTGCGCAGTGCGGGTTCGATCGCGTCAAATTGCGCCGGCGCAATATCATTCCGGCCAAGGCGTTGCCGTGGCGTAACCCGGTCGGCGTGACCTATGACAGCGGCGAATACGAGAAGGTCATGGACCGCGCGCTTGAACTTGCCGACTGGGCCGGCTTTCCGGCACGTCGCAAAGCCGCCAAAGCGCGCGGCAAGCTCGCCGGTATCGCGGTTGCAAACTACATCGAGGGGACCAGCGGCGTTCCGCGCGAGCGCGCTGATCTCACCGTCTTGGCCGATGGCCACGTTGATCTCGTGATCGGCACCCAGGCTACGGGCCAAGGGCATGAGACCGCCTTCTCTCAAATCGTGGCCGAATGGCTGGGCGTACCGTTTGGCACCGTAAACGTACGCGCCGGCGACACGGATTTCGTGAAGGCTGGGGGCGGCTCCCATTCCGGCCGCTCGGTCCGCTTCGGCAGCATCGTGATTTGCGCCGCCGCCGACGAGGTTATCCGCAAGGCTTGCGAGATCGCCGCGTTGTTGCTGCAAGCACCGACCGGAAAGGTTCGTTTCGCGGACGGCCGTTGTAGCGTCGAGGGCACGGATCAGGCACTCGATTTGTTCGAGATTGCGGCCACGGCCGCGAAGAGCAACGATCTGCCGGAGAACCTGCGCGGACCGCTGACCGGCAGCTGCGAGAAGGTCACGCCGGGGCTTTGCTTTCCGTACGGCACATGCGTGTGCGAAGTGGAGGTCGATCCTGATACCGGTGACGTCGCCATCATTCGCTATACATCGGTCGACGACGTAGGCCGCGCCGTGAACCCGATGATTCTGCACGGTCAGGCGCACGGCGGAATTGCGCAAGGTGTGGGCCAAGCTCTCATGGAGGAGTGCTGGTATGACCGCGACAGCGGTCAGATGATGTCGGCCTCTTTCATGGATTACGCGGTACCACGCGCCGACGACCTGCCGTCATTCGTTACCGACATCAGCGAAGTTCCCGCGAGCTCGCATCCACTCGGTTTCCGGTCGGGTGGTGAGGGCGGCACGACGCCGGCGCTAGGCGTGGTCATCAATTCGATCGTCGATGCGTTGCGCCATCTCGGGGTACGTCACATCGAAATGCCTGCCACGCCCGCGAAAGTCTGGCAGGCGATCCAGGATGCGCGCGAAACAGCGCCAGCATAGTTTTTCGGAACTCGATCGGGTGGCTTGAGCACCTGGGAGCTTCACGGTCTTACTTTGGCGTAGAAGCGCTGTTCCCAGCTGCGGTGATTGTCGGAGCCTTCGCGCACAAAAGGCGTGAAGATTGCGAGATGCAGCACCAGCCAATTGATAAGGTTCGCTGGGAAACGCAGCGGCTTTTGGAAATCCACGAACAACACGACGCGCGGCTGCGTGGTGCGGTTCCAGGCCTCATGCTCGTAAGCATCATCAAAGATGAGTGCCCTGCCCTCCTCCCAGTGGCAGACCTGATTGCCGACCCGAATGCCCAGCTGGTTGCGCGGCTCCGGCACGATCAAGCCGAGGTGCAGTCGCAGGACTCCGTTGTAAGGCCCGCGGTGCGGTTTGAGGTACTTGCCAGGTTCGAAAATCGAGAACATGACCGTGATCAGCCCCGGAATATTGCCCATGATGCGCCACGTCTGCGGACAGAGCGCGATCGCTTGCGCGGAGGTGAGGCCATAGCCTGCCAGGAGGAACGTCTTCCAGTCATTATCGCGACTGATAGCGGCGACTTCGGGTACAATGTCATGGAATGCCGGCAGCTCGTCTTTCCGGAGCAGCAAGCGATCGAGCTCGGCGCGAATGAGCGGCCATTCACGCTCGACCTCCTGCGCCCAAGGAAAAAGGGCATTGTCATAGACACAAGGGTTGCCGACCTTGGAAAAGCGCCGGTTCAACCGCTCCACCCGGGCCATGACCCGAAGTATAATACGGGCGACCCGGCGCGGAGCCTCAACCGCATCGATCCCGTCGGTGTGAAAGACCTGTGTTGGGTTGGTCGTCATGTCAGTTCGCCTGGGCGGCAGGTCTCGGCCGTTGCGGCGCCAGTGATCCTGAGCTCGCCGGCCGCCATGGCCGAAAAGCGAATCGGCGCAAACCCATAATGGCCCTTTACCAGTCCGGTTCCAATTCCGCCTTGACCGGAGAACGACGTCGCGGGGCCTGGGATCTGGCCCCATCTCGCCGATGCGGTGCGCGTCACAGGCGCGTTTCGCCCGGATGTTGCACCTGCGCAGTGTTTATGTCAGGTTGCAGCGGGATCCACGGCACAGGCGGGCTGACCCAAACAACGCACGGCCGACGGCTTGCTGGTTCGTTTACGGACGAGAACGTAGCGCGCAACATTTCATGCCGCCCCGCTCAAGTTGCATTCTGGCCGGTCGCACGTCGCCAGAATGCGTATTGGCGATATCGTGCAGCGTGGGCGCGTCTGCGGGAATGCGCAACCAGGATCAGCGATGAGCAATGTCGCGACGATTGGCACCAACGTGGTGGAACTGTTTCAGCCCGAAGGAACGGGCGAACCCTCGGGTCTCGGGTGTTTGGTCATCATTGCCCGTCATCATGGCCTGGATCTGTCAGTCTCCCAGCTCGTCCACGACAACTACCTGGTCGATCAGGAAGTGTCGGTTCCCGAGCTATTGAAGGCAGCGCGTTCGGCAGGATTGCGCGCCCAAACGGTCCGCCTTGATTGGCACGGCTTGAACCAGCTCGATAAAGCTCTGCCGGCCATCGTCCGTCTGAACAACGGACGCAGCATGGTCCTGCTGCGACTTGAGGGTGGCGAAAGCGAACCAAGCCGGGCGGTCCTGCAGGATCCCAATGCGGGCGACGACGCACTTTTGATGGTCGATCGAGTCCGGTTTGAAAGCGCCTGGACCGGTGAGGTCATTCTGGTCCGCCGCAACTTCGATGTTCGCGAGGAATCGCAGCCCTTTTCGATCGGATTGATCCGCGGGCTGATCCTGCGCGAGCGCCGCATGGTGCGCGACATCGCCATATGCGCGATCGTGCTCGGCTTTCTGTCTCTGATGCCGATCGTTTTTTGGCAGGTGTTGACCTCGCGGGTGCTCTTCTACAAAGCCTTCAGCACATTCTATGTCGTCTGCATGGCGATGCTTGTCCTGATGCTGTTCGAAGCTGCGTTTTTGTACATCAGGCGCTTTCTCATTGTTCACCTCGCCTCGCGCCTGGACGTGAAGCTGAACATCTACTTGTTCGACAAGCTCGTCGGGCTGCCGATCGATTTTTTCGAGCGTCATGAGATCGGCGGGATCATGACGGTCTACAATTATCATTATAAGATCGTCGGCTTTCTCACCGGTCAATTGTTGGGATCGCTGCTCGACTCGAGCCTGCTGTTGTTTTTCATTCCGGTGATGTTCTATCTGAGCCCTTTGGTCACCACGGTCGTCCTGTGCATCGCCGGGATCGTCGTGGCTTGGCTCGTGATCACCTTACCGATCTATCGGCGCAAGAATCTCGGGCTTGAGGCGATCCACGCGGAGCGCGGGTCGTTCCTCTATCAGACCCTCGCCGGCATCCGCACGGTAAAATCGCTTAACCTCGAAGCTCGCCAGCGGCAGCGCTTTGATGTGCTCACCGCCAAAGTCGCGAAAGGCCGCATCGAGCTTGAGTCATTCGGTGCCGTTATCACGACGGTGGCGCGGCCGCTGGAGATGCTGGCTATCGCCGGCGGACTTGCGATTGCTGTGTATATCTGCATCACCACAGACGATCCCACGCTGACGGCTGGCCTGTTCGCTTATCTGTTGCTCAGCCAGCGCGTCGTTCAACCGCTTCTGCACATGGCCCAGTCGATCTCGCAATGGGACGATGCGCGGGTCGCGATCCAACAGATCGGAGAAATGGTCAATAGGCCGCAAGAAGACGGTCGCTCCCGGCGCGGGGCTCGACTGCCTGTGCATGGAGGAGTCCAGTTTCAGAACGTCAGATTCACCTACCAAGGCGCGTCTTCGCCCGCTCTGAAGGACGTGTCGTTCGAGGTGCCCCCCGGCACGACGTTGGGCTTGGTCGGTCGCAGCGGCTCCGGCAAGACCACCGTGACCCGCCTGCTGCAACGTTTCCACCCCAATTACGAAGGCTTGATCAAAGTCGACGGCGTCGATTTGCGCGAATACGATCTCGATCACGTGCGCCGGAATCTCGGCGTGGTGTTGCAGGAGAATTTCCTGTTCAGCGGCACCGTCAGGGAGAACATCTCCGCGGCGAAGCCGGACGCGACGTTTGACGAGATCGTACGGGCAGCGCGCCTGGCGGGAGCCGAAGAGTTCATCGATCGGCTGTCCCGCGGTTACGAGACATTCATCTATGAGGGCTCGCCGAACTTGTCCGGCGGCCAGCGGCAGCGGATCGCCATCGCCCGCGCCCTCATTGTCGATCCGCGCATCCTCATCCTCGACGAAGCGACCAGCGCCCTCGACCCCGAGAGCGAAGCGATTGTCAACGCCAACCTGGCGCGCATTGCGCATGGGCGGAGTCTCATCGTGGTGTCGCACCGGTTGTCGTCGCTGGTGAAATCAGATGCCATCCTGGTGCTCGAACGCGGCCAGGTGGAGGACATCGGAACGCACCAGGAATTGCTTGGACGCTGCGAGATCTATCGCCATCTCTGGGACCAGCAGAATCGGCATGTTGCCCAGGTCGGCCCGGGGAAGCCGCCATTCAGGAGACCAAGCCTTGTCTCTTAAGTCTTCCGCACTCGCGGTCGTCCGGCGCTTCCAGTCGGAAACCGACGCAATCCGTGAAGCGCGCGAGCCGCTCGTCGCGCGCATGACCCTGTTTGCGCTGTCTGGCCTGATCGCAATTCTGGTTGTGATCAGTTTTGTGGCGCACATCGATCGCGTGGTCACCAGCGCGCAAGGCAAGATCGTCACCAAGAATGAACTGCTGAACGTGTTCCAGGCGCTCGACACGTCGCTGATCAAGACCATCGACGTGCGCGAAGGCGATCAAGTGAAAGCGGGCCAACTGCTCGCGACTCTGGACCAGACGTTCGCGAATGCGGATGTGAGCCAATACAAGCTGCAGGTCGCGAACCTCGAGGCGCAGATCGCGCGCGATGAAGCGGAGCTCGCCGGCAGGCCACTGAAATTTGACGCTTCTAACGATCCTGACGTCCTCAAATATCAACACCTGCAGCAGGATTATTACGACCAGCACGTGGCGCAATACAAAGCGCAGATCAACAGCTACGATGCCAAGGTCAGGCAGTATCAGGCGACGATCAAAAAGCTCGAGGGTGACCAGCGCTCGTACAGCGAGCGTGGGGACATTGCCAGCAAGGTCGAAGCCATGCGCATCGAACTTGAGAAAAAAGGCGCAGGATCGCTGCTCAATCTCTACCAGTCTCAGGATACCCGGGTCGAGCTCGCGCGCCAGATCGAGAACACCCGCAACAGCCTGGCTGAGGCAAAGCAGAGCCTTGAGTCCGCGACTGCCGATGCCGAAGCCTTCAAACAGCAGTGGTCGAGTCAGCTCAGCCAGGAGTTGGTCAAGGCCCGCGGCGATCTTGATACAGCCAAAGCCCTTTATGACAAGGCGCTCAAGCACCAGGACTTGGTACGCCTGACCGCGCCCGAGGACTCGGTGGTGCTAACCATGGCCAAGGTGTCGGTTGGTTCAGTGCTGACGCCGGGGCAGACCCTGATGACATTGATGCCCGTGCATGCCCCGGTCGAGGCTGAAGCGCATTTCCTCACCCGCGACATCGGATTTATCCGCCGAGATGACCCGTGTCTGATCAAAATCGACGCATTCAATTACGTCGAACACGGCATCGCCGAAGGAAAGGTGCGGTGGATCAGCGAGGGTGCGTTCACCACGGATGAAAACAATCAACCCGTCATACCCTACTACAAGGCGCACTGCAGCATCGACAAGATCGGGTTCTACGGAGTTCCGGAGAACTTTCGCCTCGTGCCCGGCATGGCGCTCACGGCCGACGTGAAGTTCGGCCGGCGCTCGCTCGCCATGTATCTGATCGGCGCCATCCTGCGCGGCTACAATGAGGCCATGCGCGAACCGTGAACTCCCCGGCTTTCAATTCGTCGGCGCAGGCGCGACCGCAAGGACGTGGCAGGGCTGCCAGGCTCTGGCAACGCGGCCTTCGCTTCTATGAGAAGCACCTGTTCCACAAGGCTCTGCAGGCGTGGCGACGCGCAGGCGAGCTGGGTCATGCCGAGGCGCAGTATCGTCTCGGGCTGCTCTACGCCCGCGGCGAAGGGGTGCTCCAGAGCTTGCCGGACGCTGTGGCGTGGTATCAGCGCGCCGCCGAGCAGGGACAGGCCGAGGCGCAATTCCAGCTCGGGCTCATCCATCTGAACGGATATAAGGCGCCTTCCGGGCCGCACAGCCCGGAGAACTGGCTGCGCGCGGCAACGCATCGGGATCGCGCGGCCACGCAAGAAACCTTTGACTTGTTGTTTCCGAATGGGGTCGAGGTTGCGGCGGATGCCGAGGCTGCAATCGGCTGGATCGGCAAGTTGGCGGAGTCCGGCAACGCGCAAGGCCAAGCGGTCCTGGCTGATTTGTTGAGACACGGCCGCGGTTGCGCGCAGAATCACGAGGAAGCTCGCCGTTTGTATCTGCTTGCGGCGGAGCAAGGAATCGCCTCGGCCCAGTTCGCGCTTGGGGACATTTACTATCAGGGCTTGGGCGTGGCGGTTGAGCCGGAGACGGCTGCCGAATGGTACCAGAAAGCCGCCGATAACGGCCACGTGCTCGCGCTTGTCGCGCTTGGATCAATGCATCTGTCGGGCAAGGGACGGCCAGTCGATGAGGCCGAGGCCGCGCAACTGTTCCTCAAGGCCGCAGAGCAAGGCGACCCAAGCGCTATGTATCAGGTCGGTGTGCTGCATCAGGAAGGGCGTGGCGGCCTGGTGCAAAATCTCGACAAGGCGGAAACCTATTTCCGGCGTGCCGCGAAGCGCAGCCACCGGCACGCGTGCATCGCGCTCGCCGAGCTTTACACCCGCGGAAAAGGTATCGAGCCCGATCTGCGCGAAGCGGCCGAATGGTACACGCGCGCTGCCGAGCTTGGCGATGTGCAGTCGCAATTCATCGTCGGGCGTTTGTACGCGCAAGGCGCCGGCGTACCGGCAAGCCTGGGGACCGCGGCCCGCTGGTTTCAGCGCGCCGCCGAGCAGGGGCACGCGACAGCAGCACATAATATCGGGGTGTTCCTGGCAAAGGGCATGGGCGTCGAACGAGATGTCGCCAGGGCCATGGAGTGGTTCAAGTTGGCCGCCGACGCCGGCATTACGGCGGCGCAAGTTCAGCTCGGGAAACTCTGTTCCGCGGGCGAAGGGACGGGACATAATTTGCAGGAAGCCGCAGCTTGGCTCGCCAAGGGCGCCGCGAGTGGCGATCCGGAAGCCAAGATGGGTCTCGCGATCCTGCATCTGCGTGCGGACACGACGATGCGCGATCCGGCGCGGGCCGAGCAGCTATTGCGCGAATCCGCGGAGCAAGGCCATGGTCCGGCCATGCTGGAGCTCGCGCTGTATTATGCCGGTAAATACGGCACCCCGGCACAGCTTCCGAGCGCGATCACGTGGTACCGAAAGTCAGCCGAAGCCGGACAGCTTGAGGCGCAATACGCCATGGGCATGTTCTATCTCAACGGCAATGGCGTCGAAGCTGATGCCGATGCGGCGGCGACGTGGTTTGAGAGGGCCGCGCATGCTGACCACCCGGGGGCGCAGTTTCAGATGGCAGTCATGTACTGCACCGGAGAAGGGGTGCCCAAGGATTTGGCGCAGGCTGTTATCTGGTACGAGCTTGCGGGACGCCTTGGTCATGCGCTCGCGCAATACAATCTCGCCGTCATGGTATCCAAAGGCCAAGGATGCGAGCCCGATCCTGCCAAAGCGGTCGAGTTTTTCCGGATGGCCGCGGAACAGGGCATGCCCGAGGCGCAAATGGCTCTGGCAGAGATTTATCGAACCGGACGTGGCGTTCCGCGGGACGAAGCCGCAGCGCGGCACTGGTACGAGCAGGCAGCGCGCCAGGGCCACCAGGGGGCGGCAAACATCCTCCGTCAAGCCGCCTCGTGACAACAGATTTCGCCCTGCATGCTGACCGATAGCGTCGACGCGCTTCTGTTTGATCTCGGCAACGTCGTGATCGAGATCGACTTCAATCGCGCCGTTACGCATTGGGCCACGCACGCGCGCTGCGAGGAAAGCCTGATCCGCGATCGCTTTCGCCACGATCTCGCATACGACCAGCACGAACGCGGCAAAATCGATCTGAATGCTTATTTCTCAGCGCTGCGAACAAACCTCGGCGTCGAGATTTCCGACGCTCATCTGCGCGACGGCTGGAACGCGATTCTGATCGGCGCGATGCCCGGACTATCCGATTTGTTGGCGAGCGCGGCCGAACGATTCCCGCTTTATGCGTTCACCAATTCCAATCCTGAGCATGTAAAGTGCCTGTCGGATCGTTTCGCTGACCTGCTGCGCCCGTTCAGGCAAGTGTTCGTTTCGTCCAATATCGGGTTGCGCAAACCAGAGCCCGAAGCGTTTCGGCACGTGGTCGATTCGATCGGCGTGCCTGCCCATCGCGTTTTGTTCTTTGACGACCTGATTGAAAATGTTGAGGGCGCCCGCGCCTGCGGACTGCAAACCGTCCATGTGCGGACCAGCAGCGACGTGCGGGACGCATTGTCGCGGCTTTTGACGCAATCCGCCCCAAGGCGCTATAGCGACCCGCATGAACGCGCAAACCGCCTGGGTTCAGTCACGCCCGACAGCGTTGCTGGTGCTGGCTGATGGAACGATCCTGGAAGGCGTCGGCTTCGGCGCCACCGGCCATGCCGTCGGCGAGGTCTGCTTCAACACGGCAATGACCGGCTACCAGGAGATCCTCACCGATCCATCCTACGCGGGTCAGATCATCACGTTCACGTTTCCGCACATCGGCAACGTCGGCGCGAATGACGAAGACATCGAGACCGTCAATCTGGCCGCCACGCCCGGGGCGCGGGGTGTTATCTTGGGGACGGCGATCACCCAGCCTTCGAACTATCGGGCAGCACTGCACCTCGATGCGTGGCTGAAACGGCGCGGCATCATCGGGCTTGCCGGCATCGACACGCGGGCCTTGACCAGCCTGATCCGCAGCAAGGGAATGCCCAATGCCGTGATCGCCCATGCGGCCGACGGCCAATTTGATCGAGCAGCCCTGGCAAAGGAAGCCCAGGAGTGGCCGGGGCTCGTCGGGATGGATCTGGTTCCCATGGTGACGAGCGCGCAGCGCTTCACGTGGGACGAGACACCTTGGGCTTGGGGCGAAGGCTATGGCCGACAGGAAGCGCCACAATTTCACGTGGTTGCGGTCGACTACGGAATCAAACGCAACATCCTCCGGCAGCTTGCCGGGATCGGGGCAAAAGTAACCGTCGTTCCGGCGCAAACGTCCGCCAGCGACATCATCGCGCTGCAGCCTGACGGGGTTTTCTTATCGAACGGCCCGGGTGATCCCGCGGCGACCGGTAGCTACGCTGTGCCAATCATCCGGCAAGTAATTGACGAGGGGATACCGACCTTCGGCATCTGTCTTGGGCATCAGATGCTCGGCATCGCGGTGGGCGGCCGTACCCGAAAAATGCACCAGGGCCATCACGGCGCCAATCATCCCGTCAAGGACCTGACGACTGGCAAGGTCGAGATCACGTCCATGAACCACGGCTTTGCGCTCGAGACCGAGACCCTGCCGCAGCATGTTCGCGAAACGCACGTATCCTTGTTCGACGGTTCTAACTGCGGGATCGCGCTTACCGACCGCCCCGTGTTCTCAGTTCAATATCACCCGGAAGCGTCCCCGGGCCCGCACGACAGTCATTATTTGTTTGGTCGCTTCGTCGACTTGATGCGTGAGAGTCCCCGGTCCAAGTGACGTTCTTGGCCTGCATTTAGGATCAACTCTCGCTTGGTCTTCGTGCAAGCTTGACGCTGCTTGGCGTTACTCCCAGGCTTTTGATGTCCCGCGCCGACAGTTCCCGTCTGATGCGGCGGCTATCGATAATCGCCCTCGAACTCGTGTGCCACCGCTGCCATTGCCCCACGCTACGCCCAGGATTGCACGCGCGCAGCCAAATCGGTGCGCGCCGCTCGAGCCCGGTTGAAGTTTCTTGTTTCAGCCAATGAGCAGCCTTAGCGCATGTCCCGGAAAAGTGGATACCGGTTTTCCGATAAGGACATGCGCAAAAACAAAATTTTAGAGCGCGTCCCGATTCCTTCCAATCGGGATGCGCTCTAGCGCGGCTAATCTGCCTTCAAGAAATAGCGCCCTCGCTCGTCGCGATCGAGTCCCTTGCGGCGCAGCGCGTCGAGCTCGCGCACGAGCTCGCGCCCGTCACGGCTGCCGACCGCGGCCATCAATTCTTCGAACAGTTTGGGACCATCCTCGAGAGCAGCATGGATTGACTGGAACCGTTTGCCCTCGTAGCTGGGCGGTTTTGGGATCGACAGATCCCACCGTCCCGCATGCTGCATCGGCCACGTGAGATCGAAACCGACTTTCGCCCCAGTGAGGGAACCGTGCAGCGACGGATCAAGGGGCGATGCGCGCACGCCGGTAATCACCAGCATGTCGCGGTCGGCCTGAAAGCGAGTGCCGAACGCCCATTCCATCTGCCGATCAGAGAAAATATCGATGTCAGGATCCACGGCGAAGACGTTCTTCACCCCCACAGCCCCAAGCACCGTATAGAGCGCGCTGCGCGCCTCCCCGGCATAACGCTGGCGCAGGGAAAAGCGCACACTCATGGAGCCGCCCGCGGACACTGGCGCATATACGGCAACTGGCTCGCGCACCACGCTCTCCAGCGCGCGCCAGACGTTGAGCTCAGTCCGCAACGCCTCGAGGTTCGAGGTGTCCGTCATGTCCATGAAGCTGCCGCTGATCGTCGCCGTCTGGAACAAGGCATCGCGCCGATGCGTGATCGCGGTGACGTGGAACACCGGGTTTTGCTTCACCACGCCGTAATAGCCAAGGTACTCCCCGTACGGGCCCTCCTTTTCGACATAGCCGCGCCCGTCGAGATAACCCTCGATCACCAGTTCGGCGTCCGCCGGAACCCGGATGTCCACGGTCCGGCACTTGACCACCGGCAAGGTGCCTCCGCGCAGCGACGCGACGAGACCAAGCTCGTCCACCGGGATACGCATGGTGGCCGATACCGTGTCGATCGGATGCGCGCCGAGCACAAAGGCAACGGGCAGCTTCTCGCCCTTGGCGGCCGCGGCTTGATAGATCACGCGCAAGTCGCTCGGCGCGTTGAGATCGACGCCGGCCTCGTGCGGACTGCGCAGCATCAGCCGCCGCATGCCTGAATTGGTCTTGCCGGTGGCCGGATCGACGCAATAGTCGATTGATGCCGAAATATAGGGCGCACCGTCGAACCCGTGCTGAAGGTGCGCAGGAAGCCGCGTGAGGTCGGCGTCGGCGCCGAGATGCACGACCTCCTGCACCGGTGCATCGGACTGGGACAGCTCGATCAGTTCCGGGGCAAGCTGCAGCCGGCGCTGAATCTCCGCGTTGATTTTGTCCGGTGCAACCCCGAAGGCGCGCGCAAGGCGGGATCGGCTGCCGACGACGTTGCCGCAGAGTTGCAGGGACGAGCCATTGACGTGGCGGAACCACACGGCCTTGGGGTTGCCGTGGAGAATCGCAGCGACATCGGCAAGGTCAACCGGCTCATTGCGGACGTCGAGTTCGTCGCCGTCGAGCTCCTCGATGAAGTTGCGCAGCCGGAATCGGTCGAGATCATTGCGAGCGATCTGCTGCGGCGAAGTCCGGTCGTCCATGGGAGTCCTCCACTCAGCCAAGGCGGGCGCGCCAAGGCTGCTACCGCCTGTACATCCCCGCTGGGGGTTGAAATGCCGCGCACTCTAGGCGGCGCACGCCGTCGCTTCAAGGCAGCTGGGCTTGATGCATGGCGGGGTTTTCCTGTTATCAATGCACCCACTAAGCAGGTTGCAGGGGGAGAAGAGCAATGGCGAAGGCTCGCAGCACCGACCGCACCGGTGCCGGCATGTACGCGATTAAGGAAGACTGGTTGCGATCCTACGACGAGCCAGTGCTGGAACCCGATCTGCCCGTTATCGACCCGCACCATCACTTGTGGGACCGCGACAACCGCTATTTGCTCGACGAGCTCCTCGACGACACGAACAGCGGGCACAACGTGCGGGCCACTGTATTCATCCAGTGCCGCTCCATGTATCGGGCCAGCGGCCCCGAGGCGCTGCAGCCCGTAGGCGAGACCGAGTTCGTCAACGGCGTCGCTGCCATGAGCGCCAGCGGCAATTACGGATCCACGCGCATTTGTGCCGGAATCGTCAGCCACGCGGACTTGCGTCTCGGGGCGGCCGTGCGGCAAGTCTTGGAGGCTCACCTCGCGGCGAGCAGCCGCTTTCGCGGCATTCGCTTCTCGACTGCCGTCGACGACCACGTCCCTCTTACACCGACCCGCCCGCCCAAGGGCATCATGGGCGACCCCAGCTGGCGCGAGGGGTTTGCCCAACTGCAGCCACTCGGCCTCACGTTTGATGCGCTCCTGTTTCATACGCAAATCCCGGAACTGATCGACCTTGCCCGCGAGTTTCCGCAGACCTTGATCGTGCTCAACCACGTGGGCTGCCCAATCGGTGTTGGGCCCTATGCGGCCAAGCGCGACGAAGTGTTCGCCGACTGGTCAAAATCGATCCAGGCGCTGTCACGCTGTGACAATGTCACCGTGAAGCTCGGCGGCCTGGGCATGCATGTGTTCGGCTTCGACTTCGACAAGCGCGGCACGCCGGCGACCTCGCAGGAACTGGCCGATGCATGGCGCCCCTACGTGGAGACCTGCATCGCCGCCTTTGGGACAGATCGCGCAATGTTTGAGAGCAATTTTCCGGTCGACAAGATTTCTTGTAGCTACAAGGTGATCTGGAACGCGTTCAAGCGGCTCACAGCAGGTGCTTCTGCCGATGAGAAGCGGGCCTTGTTTCATGACACCGCGGCTGGGGTCTACGGCCTCGGCAACTAAAAACAGTGCGAGGGAGGAATGCAGGATTTCAGCGGAAAGGTTGCCGTCATCACCGGCGCAGCGTCCGGCATTGGGCTTGGCTGTGCGCGCACGTTCGCGCGCGCCGGGATGAAGATCGCACTGTGCGATTTGCGCGCTGACGCACTTGAGCACGCGGTTGCGAATGTACGCGCGCTGGGCGGTGAGGCCATCGGGATCCCGACCGATGTTTCGAAGCACGAGTCCGTCGAGCACGCCGCGGGCGAAGTCGTAAAGGCCTTCGGCAAGATCCACGTGGCCATGAACAACGCCGGTGTGGTCTTGCGCGGACTGCCGATGATCGACGTGAGCGACAATGCCTGGAACTGGGTTCTTGGTGTCAATTTGTACGGTGTCATTCATGGCATTCAGAGTTTTGTGCCGCTGATCCGCGCTCACGGCGAAGGCGGTCATGTCGTCAACACGGCGTCGATGGCCGGGCTGCACGTGGGCAATCGCCAGACCGGCGCCTATTCGGCATCGAAGTTCGCGGTCGTCGCGTTAACAGAGGCACTGGAGAAGGATCTCGCAGGAACCAACATCGGCGTGTCGGTGCTCACACCAGCGGCCGTCGCGACCGACATCTACAGCAATTCGGCCGGGCTCCGCGCCGGGTTGGCCGAACCCAATCCATTCGCCGAGACCCCTCCTGACATCGCAGCCGGCCTGACGCCGGACCAGGTCGGCGAACGCGTGCTCGCCGGGATCAGAGCCGGCCAGTTCTATCTCATCACGCACCCGGACACGCGGTCGTGGGTCATGCAGCGCCATACCCGCTTGATGGCAGCCTACGACTTTGCCGACACCTGGGAAGCGAAGCAGAAGGTCCAAAGCTAAGCCGCGGGACAAGCACCGTCATAACGGTCTATGCTAGGCGGCATCGAAGAAACAGATCACTGGGAGGAACCACCACATGGGCAAAAGCAAATTGCTTGACCGCCGGTCCGCCTTGAAGGTCATGGGAGGCGCGAGCGCCGCCGCGGTTGGCCTGCGGGCGTTTCCCACGCCGGCGTTGGCGCAAGGCGCTCCGATCAAAGTCGGCTTCATGCTGCCTTACACCGGAACCTATGCGCCGCTTGCGAAGAACATCGACAACGCGTTCCGGCAATACGTCGCCGAAAAGGGTGACAAGCTCGGCGGGCGGGCGGTCGAATACGTCACTGTTGACGATCAGGCCGAACCGTCGAAGGCGACCGATAACATGAACAAGCTTGTCGATCGGGACAAGGTCGATGTTGTTGTTGGTACCGTTCACTCCGGCGTGCAGATGGCGATGGTCAAGATCGCGCGCGAAACCGGCAAGTTGCTGATCATTCCAAACGCTGGCGCCGATGCGGCGACGCGCGCGGCCTGCGCGCCCAACATCTTCCGCTCGTCTTTCTCCAACTGGCAGCCGTCGTTCCCGATGGGCAAAGTCATGGCCGACGCCGGTCACAAGACCGCGATGACCATCACCTGGAAATATGCCGCCGGCGAAGAGGACGTCACCGCCTTCAAGGAAGGCTTTGGCAAAGCGGGCGGACAGGTTGTCGGCGAGCTCTGGGTCCCGTTCCCCGAGGTCGAGTTCCAGTCGTTTCTGACGCAGATCGCGGAGAAGAAGCCTGACGGCGTGTTTGCCTTCTTTGCCGGCGGCGGCGCCGTGAAATTTGTGAAGGACTATGCGGCTCTGGGATTGCGCAAGTCGATTCCGCTCTACGGCCCAGGGTTTCTGACCGACGGCACATTGCCCGCGCAAGGCGAAGCCGCGGAGGGGCTGAAGACGACGCTGCATTACGCCGACGATCTCGACAATCCGGCCGACAAGGCATTTCGGGCCGCTTACCAGAAACGCTACAACGCGGAACCTGACGTCTATTCGGTCCAGGGCTATGACGCGGCCGCACTCCTTGTCATCGGCATGGATGCGGCGAAAGGCGACATCAACGCCAAGGACGCAATGTACAAGGCGATGCGCGCGGCAAAGATCGACTCGCCGCGCGGCCCGATGACCATGTCTGCCGCAAATAATCCGATCCAGAACATCTACCTGCGTGAGGTCAAAAACGGCAAGAACGCCTACGTGAGGATTGCCGCCGAAGCCCTCGCCGACCCCGGCACTGGCTGCCGGATGGCCTGACGGTTCAAGGCCGACGCAACGACGCGATGTCCGCGTTCTTCTTCTTTGTTCAACTCCTCAACGCGGTCCAGTACGGGCTTATTCTTTATCTTGTCGCGAGCGGGTTGACCCTCCTGTTCGGCATCATGGGCGTGATCAATCTCGCCCATGGTGCCTTCTACATGGTCGGCGCCTATCTTGCATTCGCTGTGGTCCAGCATCTCGCCAGTTTCTGGCTGGCGCTGCCGCTCGCCATCGTGCTTGGACTCCTGCTCGGCACCGTGCTCGAGCGATTTCTGCTCGCGCGACTGGAGGGCGCCGATCATCTGTCGCAAGTGCTGCTCAGTTTCGGCCTCATCCTGCTGATCAACGAAGCGCAGCGCATCATCTTCGGTAATGACGCCCACGGGATCGAAGTGCCTGCGCCGCTCAATTTTTCGATCCCGCTGAGTGAAACGTTTGCGTATCCGGCCTATCGATTGTTCATCTGCGCCATCGGCATCGTCTTCGTGATTGCGCTCGGGCTCGTCATGGGCCGCACGCGCATCGGCATGATGCTGCGGGCCAGTGCCGAGAACCGTACCATGGCGCGCGCCCTTGGCGTCGATGCCAAGCTCATTTATCTCGGCGTGACGGCCGCGGGTATTGCCTGCGCGGTGCTGGCTGGGGTGATCGCTGCGCCGATCGCGTCGGTTTATCCGGGCATGGGAGACCAGGTGCTGATCCTGTCGTTTGTGGTGATTGTCCTCGGCGGCATCGGCTCCTTGACGGGTGCACTGGTCGGAGCGTTGTTGCTGGGCGCGGTCGATGCGTTTGGAAAGCAATTCTTTCCGGATTTCGCAGCGTTCCTGGTCTATGTGGCGATGATCGCTGTCCTGATTGTCAGGCCGCAAGGTCTGTTCCGCGGCATCGGCGCATGAGCAAGGACCGCATCGATGCGGGCTTGCTGCTCGCGCTCGCCGTTCTGGCGCTGCTGGTCCCCTATATTTGGTCCGGATACGAGATCAAGCTCGCGACCACCATCACGATCCAGGCGGGGCTTGCCGTTGCCCTGGGCTTTGTGGTTGGCCCCGCGGGTTTGGTCAGTATTGGTCACGCGGCGTTTTATGGCCTGGCCGCTTACCTGTTTGCCATGCTGGCACCGGCATCTGAGCCGGCGAATTTGCTGAACACACTGCTCGTGGTGGTGTGCGGCACCGCTGTGTGCGCGGCGGTGGTCGGGGCGATTTCGATCCGTTCGCGCGGCCTCTACTTTATTCTGATGACGTTGGCATTTGGGCAACTCGGGTACCATTTCTTCCACGACACCGGCATCGGCGGCAGCGCGGACGGGACGTATATTTATTTCCGACCCGAGGTTCGATTACCAGGTCTAGACATCAGCTTGGACGGCTCCGCGCAATTTTATCACTTCGTGTCACTGATCGTGTTCGCGGCGTTCGCATTGGTCTGGTGGCTGCGCCGCTCCGCATTTGGCAGCTTGCTGGTTGCCGCGCGCGACAATGAAATGCGCATCCGCGCGTTCGGCTATTCGCCTTATGCGCTGCGCCTGGTTGCGTTTGTGATCTCCGGTGCGATTGCCGGCACCATGGGTTATCTCAGCGCCGCGCAGAACGGTTTCGTCGCGCCCGAGACGCTGGCCTGGCACAATTCGGCAACGGCTCTGGTCATGGTGCTGATCGGCGGCAAGGACACCACATCCGGTCCGGCGATCGGCGCAATTCTCCTGCTCCTTGCCGAAGAGCTGCTGCAGCGAGCAACCGAGCATTGGCTGATCGGTATTGGCCTGATCATCGTCGTGATCGTCATCGCAGCCCCACAAGGCATCGTGCCCTATCTGGCACGACTTTTCCCGGCGAGGCGCGCCCAAGATGCCTAAGCCGGCGCTGCAGGCGAGCGAGCTGAGCAAGAACTTCGGCGGGCTTGTCGCGGTGGACCGCGTCAATCT
The DNA here is from genome assembly GCA_963760435.1 of uncultured Alphaproteobacteria bacterium. Taxonomy (GTDB): domain Bacteria; phylum Pseudomonadota; class Alphaproteobacteria; order Rhizobiales; family Xanthobacteraceae; genus JAFAXD01. The sequence goes on along the minus strand of CAVXDE010000032.1, from coordinate 178,547 downwards.
TGAACTCAATCACGTCGAGGTCCACGCCGTGATCGGACCGAACGGCGCCGGCAAGACGACGCTGCTCTCGATGCTGGCGGGCGAGTTGTCGCCCAGCGCCGGGCGGATTCGTCTCGAACAGCAGGACATCACCCACAGCGGCAGCGCCGAACGCGCGCGCTTGGGCATCGGAAGGACGTTTCAACGCAGCGCCGTCATCCCGGGCTTCTCCGCCCTGGATATGGTTCGGCTGGCGACGCTCAATCGAGCCGGGATGCAGTTGCTGCAGCCGCTGGCAAACAACAAGACCGCGACCATGCTGGCGCAGCGCGCGCTCGCCCGTGTCGGGCTGGATAACCGCGCCGATAGCGTAACAGACGTGCTCAGTCACGGCGAAAAACGCCGGGTCGAGATCGCGGCCGTGCTTGCGCTCGACCCCAAGATCCTTCTGCTCGACGAACCGCTCGCCGGGCTTGGGCCCGATGAAAGTCGCCAAGTTGTCGCGCTGATCGAAGACTTGCGTCGCGACCGCGCCATTCTGCTGATCGAGCACGACGTCGATATTGTATTCGCGCTCGCCGATCGCATCACCGTCCTCGACAATGGCCGTGTGATCGCATGCGGGACGCCGAGCGACATTCGCGCCAGCACCGCGGCGCGTGATGCCTATCTCGGCTTGGAGCCCGCGTGAGCGCATTGCTGAAAGCAGAGCAGTTCTCCGCATCCTACGGACCTGCTCCGGTGGTGCAGAATCTCTCGCTTGCACTCGAGGGTGCCGAGATCGTCGCCCTCATGGGCCGCAACGGCATGGGCAAGACCACCTTGCTGCGCGGACTGATGGGGCTCACCCCGGTGCGCGGCGGCAGGGTCTCGCTTGCGGATCGCGAGATCTCAACGCTAACGCCCGAGGCGATCGCGCGTGCCGGAATCGGCTACGTGCCGGCCGGGCGCGAGATTTTCGCAAGTCTGTCGGTGCGGGAAAACCTTGTCATGTGCGCGCGGCAAGCGGCGGGCGGCTCGCGCGCCTGGGATCTGCCGCGCGTGCTCGAACTGTTTCCGCGGCTTGCCGAGCGTCTCGACAACGGCGGCAGGCAATTGTCCGGCGGCGAACAACAAATGCTCGCGATTGGCAGGGCCTTGATGACGAATCCTCGGCTGCTGCTCATCGACGAAGCGACCGAAGGGCTCGCCCCACTGGTGGCGCGCAACATCTGGGCGACGCTGACACAAATATGCGCGACCGGAGTTGCAGCAATTATTGTTGACCGCAATCTCAAGCACCTGGCCGCGATCGCAACCCGAGCTATCGTGTTGTTGCGCGGCGAGATCGCCTTTGACGGTGACCCTGCTTCACTACTCGCCGACACGGCTCTGGTGGAGAAGTATATCGGGCTCTGATCGTCGCGAAGTACTCAATCCGGCTTGGGTTCTTTGTCTTTATGTTTCTGAAGCGCGGCACCGTTTTGGGTTGCTGGCAGAGCATTGTCGTCAATCTGCTTGAGCAGCTTGGTCATCTGTTCAGGAATCGGCTCCGCGAGATCGTAATAGCTGCGCAGTCCGCGACCGATCGTGGTGCGGATGGCACGCTCATAAAACGAAGGCCCAGTGTCGGGACGCTCCGACAGCGTGTTGTCCGTCTTGTCCTCGGGGTCCCGTTTGGATCGCATTGGCGCTCTCCCCGTCCGCGTACGGAAACGGCAACTCAATCAAATCACAATCGTTCCGGTCGCGGAACCCCAGGTAGACATTGCTCATCTGCTTGTACATTCCTTCTCTGGCCGATAGGGTCCCCAGCGTTTGCGCGCGTAGTTCTGCATGTCAGCCCTCACCGATACCGGGATGCTCGATCTCGGTGACCAGCAGCTCGAGTACCGTCGGGTTGGGCCGCGCCCCTCGGACGCGCCCACGTGTGTACTTTTGCACGAAGGTCTCGGCAGCGCGGGTCTCTGGGGCGATTTTCTTAACCGATTGGCCGCCGCGACGGGGCTGGGGGTGCTGGCGTACTCCCGCGCGGGTTATGGCGCATCAAGCACGATCTCCTTGCCGCGCCCGCTCAACTACATGGAGCGGGAAGCGATCAATGTGTTGCCGCGACTGCTGCAAGCGATCGGCTTCCAGCGCGGATTGCTGATCGGCCATTCGGACGGGGCATCGATCGCGACGATCTACGCGGGCAATCTCGAGGATCATCGGATCGCGGGGCTCGTGCTGATGGCACCGCATTTCTTCGTTGAGGACAGCGGCTTAGAGGCAATTGCGCGGGCCAAGGACGCCTATGAACACGGTGATCTGCGGCCTCGGCTGGCGCGCTGGCACAAGGACGTGGACGTCGCTTTTCGGGGCTGGAATGGGGCATGGCTCGATCCCGAGTTTCGCAAATGGGATATCACCGACGCGCTCGCATACATCCGCGTGCCGATTGCGGTTCTACAGGGCGTTGATGACCAGTACGGGACCACGCGGCAGCTCGAGGCCGCTGAGGAGGAGTGTTATTGCCCGGTCGAAGTGACGCTGATGCAGGGCGTCCAGCACACGCCGCACCGCGAGGCAACAGAAGAGACCTTGCGTGTGATCGCAGACTTTACGCGCCGGGTGCTCGGAAGCGAACATGATGCGCCTGAGTAGGCATCGACGATGGCGCGGAGCGGCCCTGAGCATTCCCGCGCTGATGTTGGTGACGGCGCTTGCTGATTGCGCCGGTCACGGCCGGCCGCACGACGACGCACGGGCCAACGTCTACCCCGAAAACTACAAAGCGGACCTGCTGGGCTTCCTGCACTCCTACATCAACGATGCGAACAAGATCCGGGACGCCGCTATTTCGGAACCAGCGTTGCGCCCAGTTCCGGCGGCTCCGGCTAGCGGAGGGGGCCCGATGGCCATCAGCGGCGGCATCGGCGGCCAGGGCGGCGGCGGACGTGGCGGAGGCGGCGGTCCGCCCGAGGGCGGTGGTGGCCCCGGCGAGGGAGGAGGCGGCGGGCTGTTCGGCCAGAGCGACAAACCGCCGGAACGATATACCGTCTGCGTGCGCTACAACGCCAAGGACTTCGGCGGCCGTTACGCCGGGGTCAAGCAGGGGATGGCCGTTTACGCGCGTGGCCGCTTCGACCGGTTTGTGCCGCAAACGCACGGGCCGTGCGACGAGGCCGAATATCAGCCGTTTCCGGAATTGGAAGCTTTAGGGCGCTAGGCGCTCCATGTCGATTGACAAACGATATAATTGCTCTTAGCAATTATCTAGCCACAGGACACCGACGCGATGGCTCGACCCAGCAAGCTGGCGGCTCTCCCCATTTCACCGGTTGATACCGAGACGGCCGACGTGCGATCGGGGCTCGATCTCGGCGAGCTCAACACGCATATCGGCTACTTCGCGCGCCGTTTTCAGGTGTGGATCTTCCAAGATCTGATCCGCGAGTTGGCGACCGCCGAGCTCCGCATCTCGCATTACTCAGTACTGGCAATCGTCGAAGCCAATCCGGGCTTGGCCCAATCGGAAGTCGCGCAAGCGGTCGGCATCGAGCCGGCGCGGCTCGTGCGCGTGCTCGACGAGCTGGAGCGGCGCGGCTGGATTCAGCGGATGCGGTCGGCGACCGATCGGCGCTCACATGCGTTGTTCCTGACGCCGGAGGGCCAGAAGGCCTTCACGCAGGTCAAAGGTCTGGCCCGGCAACATGAGACGCATGTGATCAAGCGGCTCGGAGCCGCCAAGTACGAGTTGCTGATGCAGATGCTCAAGGAAATCGATCTCGCGTCCTGATCGATACAAGAACTGAGTTCGCAACGGGATGAAACGCCATGGCCGAGCATAAACTGGCAAACGGCGCTGTGCGCATCGACTTCCAAACCGAGCCGGCACGCTACCGGCATTGGAAACTGACCGTCGACGGCGAAATCGCCACTTTGTCGCTCGACGTTGATGAGAATGCCGGCCTCTTCGAGGGCTATCAACTCAAGCTCAATTCCTATGATCTAGGCGTCGACATTGAGCTTGCCGACGCCTTGCAGCGGCTGCGCTTCGAGCACCCGGCGGTGAAGGCGGTGCTGCTGCGCTCGGCAAAAAATCGCGTGTTTTGCGCCGGCGCCAATATTCGCATGCTGGCAGGTGCGTCCCACGCCCATAAGGTCAATTTCTGCAAGTTCACCAACGAAACCCGCAACGCCATCGAGGACGCGAGCCGCAACTCCGGACTTTCATTCATCTGCGTCATCAACGGCACAGCGGCGGGCGGCGGATATGAGCTCGCATTGGCTGCCGACCACATCATGCTGGTGGATGACGGTTCATCCGCAGTGTCGCTGCCCGAGCTTCCGCTGCTTGCAGTATTGCCAGGCACCGGCGGGCTCACGCGCGTGACTGACAAGCGCAAGGTCCGACGTGATCATGCCGACGTCTTCTGCACCACCGAGGAAGGCGTCAAAGGCAAACGTGCCGTTGCTTGGCGGCTGGTTGACGAAGTGGTGCCGCAGAGCAAGCTCGACGCCGCGGCAACGCAGCGAGCCCGCGAACTAGCCGAGCGCTCGCAGCGTCACGCTGACGGCGGTGGCGTGAAACTCACGCCGCTGCAGCGCAAATTCAACGGCGATGCGATCGACTACACCTGCGTGACCGTCGCCATCGACCGCGCCGAACAAAGTGCGACGATCACCCTGCATGGTCCGGACCGGGATGCGCCGACAAACACTGCATCGCTGGCTGAGCTCGGCGCCGCATTCTGGCCATTGCGACTTGCGCGCGAGCTCGACGATGCAATCCTGCACCTGCGCAACAACGAATTCGAAATCGGCACGTTGATCTTCAAATCGACCGGCGACGTCGAGCGCGTGCTGGCCTATGATGCGTTCCTCGCCAACAACGCGAGCTACTGGCTGATTAACGAGATCCGCCAGTTGTGGAAGAACGTGCTCAAGCGCGTCGATGTTACATCGCGCAGTCTGGTGACGCTGATCGAGCCAGGCTCATGCTTCGCCGGCACCCTCGCCGAGATCGCGTTCGCGTGTGACCGCTCCTACATGCTGATCGGTCAACGCGAGGGCGACAACAAACCGCCGACAACGATTGCGTTGAGCGCACTTAATTTCGGCGCCTATCCGATGAGCAACGACCTCACCCGCCTGCAATCGCGGTTCCTCGGCGAACCGCAGCGCGTGCAAGAGGCGCAAGAGCGAAGCGGCGAGAAACTCGAGGCTGAAGATGCCGACGACCTCGGTCTCGTCACCTTCGCGCTCGACGACATCGATTGGGATGACGAGATCCGCGTGTTCATGGAAGAGCGCACGAGCTTCTCGCCCGATGCGCTGACCGGCATGGAAGCGAACCTGCGCTTCGGCGGCCCGGAGACCATGGAGTCAAAGATCTTTGCACGGCTCACGGCTTGGCAGAACTGGATCTTCCAACGCCCCAACGCCGTCGGCGAGGACGGCGCACTCAAACGCTACGGAACTGGACAAAAGGCCGCGTTCGACATGCGGCGGGTATAACAAAGCGAGGACAATGCCATGGACAGCAACGTCGTCGATTACTCAACCAAGATCCCCAACAACGTCGGCCTGAGCCAGGATCGGCAGGTGTTGCGCGCACTCGAGGGCTGGCATCCGGGCTATCTCAATTGGTGGCGCGACATGGGTCCGGAGGGCTTCCAGGAAGCAATGGTGTACCTGCGCACGGCCTATGCGGTCGACCCGCGCGGCTGGGCCAAGTTCGACTACGTGCGCATGCCCGACTATCGATGGGGAATTTTGCTGGCGCCCGCCGAAGAGAACCGGACAATTCCGTTCGGTCAACACTTCGGTGAATCAGCCTGGCAGGAAGTGCCCGGCGAATATCGCGCCATGCTGAGGCGGCTGGTCGTCATTCAGGGCGACACCGAACCGGCTTCCGTCGAGCAGCAACGGCATCTCGGGAAGACCGCGCCGTCGCTCTACGACATGCGCAACCTGTTCCAGGTCAACGTCGAAGAAGGCCGGCACCTCTGGGCCATGGTCTATCTGCTGCACAAGTATTTCGGTCGCGACGGGCGCGAGGAAGCCGACGAGTTGCTGCGCCGTCGCTCCGGCAGCGAAGACGCGCCACGCATGCTCGGCGCCTTCAACGAAGCGACACCGGACTGGCTGTCGTTCTTCATGTTCACCTATTTCACCGATCGCGACGGCAAGATGCAGCTGCATTCGCTGGCACAATCAGGATTTGATCCGCTGTCACGTACGTGCCGCTTCATGCTCACCGAGGAAGCCCATCACATGTTCGTGGGCGAGACCGGGATCACACGTACGGTCCAGCGCACCTGCGATGCCATGCGCGATGCGGGCCTCAGCGATCCGACCGACATCGAGAAGGTGCGTGCCCTCGGCGTCATCGACCTTCCGACCATCCAGAAGAAGCTCAATCTGCACTACTCGCTCTCGCTCGACCTGTTCGGATCGGAGGTGTCGACCAACGCCGCCAACGCGTTCAACGCGGGCCTGAAGGGTCGCTACCACGAGACTCAGATCGAGGATGATCACCGGCTGGAGAATGCAACCTATCCGGTGCTCAAGATGGTGAATGGCGCAATCACCAAAGTCGATGAGCCGGCGCTGACCGCGCTCAACATGCGGCTGCGCGATGATTACTCCGCCGATTGCGTAAAAGGCTTGCTGCGCTGGAACAAGGTGATCACGACGGCCGGGATCGATTATCAGCTCAAGCTGCCGCACGTCGCCTTCCATCGCCAGATCGGCGAGTTCAGGGACGTCGAAGCGACGCCGCAAGGTAAGCTGATTGACGCTTCGACCTGGAAGAAGAGTGAGGCCGACTGGTTGCCATCGGCGGCCGACGGCGATTTCATCGCGAGCCTCATGCAGTCCAAGATCGAGCCGGGAGAGTTTGCCAGCTGGATCTCGGCGCCGAAGGTCGGCATCGACAACAAGCCAGGCGATTTCGAGTACGTGCGGCTTGCGGCCTAAAGCACGATGCGTTGAGGTTTAATCAAGGCACCAGCCAAATACGTCGTCATTGCGAGCGAAGCGAAGCAATCCAGGGCCACAACACTGGGCTCTGGATTGCTTCGGCGCGGAGCCTGTCATCGGGCCGGCCACTTCGGGCCGGACCCGTTGGCGCCTCGCAATGACGAGTTCTGGAAACCTGCTCGAACTTGATTTCATCATTCTCTAACGCGCGTCTTCACGCACCATCGCGGCGCCTTTCTCGGCGATCATGATCGTCGGTGAGTTGGTGTTGCCGGACGTGATCGTCGGCATGATCGATGCGTCGATCACGCGCAGGCGTTCGAGGCCGATGACGCGCAGCCGGTCATCGACCACGGCGAGCGGATCGGTCTCGCGTCCCATCTTCGCGGTGCCGACCGGGTGAAAAATCGTCGTGCCGACGGCACCGGCCGCCTTCACCAGGCTTGCATCATCGTCGGGCGCGGCGTCGAGACCCGGCAGATACTCATGCGGGCGATATTTGGCGAGCGCGGGCTGCGCGACGATGCGCCGGGCGACGCGGAGCGAGTCGGCGGCGACGCGTCGATCCTCGTCGGTTGAGAGATAGTTCAGCTTGATCACCGGCGCATCCGCCGGATCGGGCGAGCGCAGCCGGATGAAGCCGCGGCTCGTCGGCTGCAAGTTGCAGACGCTCGCGGTGAACGCCGGGAATGTGTGCAGCGGGTCGCCGAACTTGTCGAGCGACAGTGGCTGCACGTGGAATTGCAGGTTGGCGCGCTCGCGACCAGGATCGGAGCGGGTGAACAATCCGAGTTGTGAGGGCGCCATGGTCAACGGCCCGCGCCGACGGACCACGTAATCGACGCCCATGCCGACGCGGCCACGCATCGAATGATAGGTCTCGTTGAGGGTTTTGATCCCGCTGACCTTGTAGATCATCCGCAGCTGCAGATGGTCTTGGAGGTTCTCGCCGACGCCGCGCCGCTCGGCGACGACCGGAATGGAAAAGTTCTGCAAATGCGATCCAGGTCCAACACCAGACAGCATGAGGAGTTGAACAGAACCGAGTGATCCTGCGGCCAGAATGACTTCACCCCGACATCGCGCGGTGTGCGTCCCACCGTTCTGGCGCCAGCGCACACCGGCGGCGCGCGAGCCCTCGAACAGGATTTTCTCAACCAGGCAACGCGTTTCCAGGCGCAGATTTTGTCGGTTTAGCACCGGTTTGAGAAACCCGCGCGCCGCCGACCAGCGCCGGCCGAATTTTTGATTGACGTGGAAATAGCAGGAGCCTTCGTTATCGCCGGTGTTGAAGTCGGGGATCGGCTTGATGCCGGCCTGCGCGGCGGCCTCGCGAAAATCTTCCAGCAGCTTCCAACTCACCCGCGGGGCTTCGATCCGCCACTCACCACCGACCGCATGGTGCGGTCCTGCGCCCAAAAAGTGATGCTCGTGTTGTTTGAAAACCGGCAGAACGTCGTTCCAACCCCAACCATTCAAGCCAAGCTGGCGCCAATGGTCGTAGTCGGCGGCTTGGCCGCGCATGTAGATCATGGCGTTAATGGCGGACGAACCGCCGATCACCTTGCCGCGCGGATAGGCGAGGCTGCGGCCGTTGAGGCCCTCGTCCGGCTCGGTCTTGAACATCCAGTCCGAGCGCGGGTTGCCGATCGCGAACAGGTAACCGACCGGAATGTGAAACCAGATCCAGTTGTCTTGTCCGCCGGCTTCCAGCACCAGCACGCGCTTGCTGGGGTCCGCCGACAACCGGTTCGCCAGCACACACCCGGCGGAGCCGGCACCGACAATGATGTAATCGAACTCGCCCTCAATCGCGGTGTCGCTGCTCGCAGACATGATCACATTCCCCGGCGCTTCGCGTTATCTGTTCGGATATCTTATCGTACGGATGATCCGCTTCGGCAGGTCCAACAATCCGCGATGCGGCGCAATGCCCGCTTCGGTCTCGTCGGATTCCGCCAACCGCAATCCGACGTTGGTGACCTGCCCATCCGTAATCGTGTGGGCAACCAACGCGATCGTGCCAAGCGGCACGCGCTCGCCCGCATGAACCCGATGACCGAATTGCGTGGCGAACACGTCGTGGAGCGGCCGGTCCTTCTGCTCCGGCGCGATGTCGATGCCATAGATTTCCGCCAGCGCGCCAAGCGTCGCGGTCGCCGGAACGAAGAAGTCACCGAGCAGGCGCGGGTCTGGCGCGGCGGGAGGCGGCATATCGACGAAAAAACGATCCAGCGCCTGGGCCTTTTCGGGCGGCGCCAGCAGATAGAGGTGATCGCCCTCGCGCACCGCGCCGGCTTCCTCGCTGCTGAGCACCTGCTCGTTGCGGACGACCAGCATCGGCTTCGCCCACGAGGGCATCAGGTGCCGGCGCAGATACGGATTGTTGTGGCCGATGCTGTAGCCGACGAGCTCCTGAGCGAGCTGGCCGGGGAGATCGAGTTCGACGCGGCGCGGCGGCGGATCGTGATGCGGCAAGGCGATGTGCAGGCGGTGCGCGGCCCAAGGGATGGTCCAGCCCTGGGCGGTGAGGGAGATCAGCACCACCACGAAACCGACGTCGAAATAGAGCTGAGCATTGGGGAGGCCGACCAGCAACGGGATCGACGCGAGGAAAATCCCGACCGCGCCACGCAGGCCAACCCACGACATGAACAGCCGCTCGCGCAGGGAAAAGCGAAAGAAGGACAGGCAGGCGAACACGGCAGCTGGCCGGGCAAAGACCATCAGTCCAAACGCGACGATGAGGGCCGGCAACAAATGCAGGAGCAGCCGATCCGGCCACACCAGGAGCCCGAGCAGCACGAACATCACGATCTGCGCGAGCCAGGTCGCAGCATCGAAGAAAACGACGACGATGTTGTGAGCGCGCGTGGGCCGGTTGCCGACGATCAATCCGGCCATGTAGACGGCGAGAAACCCGGATGCGCCGAGCGCCTCGCTGAGCGAGAACACGATCAGACACGCTGGTCGCGACGAACGGCGCGTGGAGCCCTTGCGCCAGGCCGAGCCGATTAAGTGCCCAGACGGTCGCGCGCCCGCCGAGGAAGCCAATCGCGGCTCCGCCGAGACCTTTCCCGGCAAGGCTCGCCAACGGCAGCCACCAGGGTTCCTCACCGCGCAACAACAGCTCGACCAGCATCAGCGTGAGGAAAATGGCGAACGGATCGTTGGTGCCGGATTCGACCTCGAGCGTTGCGCTGACCCGCGGGCGCAGCCGCAAACCGTGAGCGTGGAGGAGGAAAAACACCGCGGCCGCGTCGGTCGAGGCCACCATGGCGCCGGCGAGCAGGGCTTCGGTCCAGCTCAGTCCGAGGGCGAACTTGGCAAACGGGGCCGTCAGCACCGCACTGAGCAGGACGCCGCCTGTAGCGAGCGCCAGCGAGGGGGCGAGCACGCTCCGGAACGTGGCAAAGCGCGTGCGCAAGCCGCCATCGAACAGGATCAGGGCGAGCGCAACCGATCCGACCATGTAGGTCGCGCGCACGTCATCGAACTTGATGCCGAGCCCCATATCGCCGGCGCCCATGCCGACCAGGAGGAACACCAGGAGGAGGGGCGCCCCGAACCGCAGGGCGATGAGGCTCGACAGGATGCCGGCCAGCATCAGTGCCGCGCCCAGCAGAATGGTGAGACTGACTGTGTCGAGTGCGCCCATGGAGCCGTCGAATCGGCGTTCGGTGTCGGTTAAGGCTTGCAATACCAGGGAAATTCCCACCAGTCGCGGTTCGCTGTTGCGGCTTCCGGCGCGCGGCCCACATGGCAGTTTCTTGACATTGCGGCCGTGGATGCCCATAAACCGCGCGGTGGGGCGGGTCTGTTGGCCCGCCTCTTTGTTTCGCCGCTTTGCGGCCTAACCCACACAACCCGACTGACAAAAAGCCGGTCCGGCCAGTCCGAGCACCGGGATCGAACGCGAGGCAAAAATGTTCGCAGTCATTAAAACCGGCGGCAAGCAGTACCGCGTCGCCGCGGAAGACAAGGTCAAGGTGGCGCGGCTCACCGACGAGCCGGGCTCCGTTGTCGAGATTACCGACGTGCTGATGGTCGGGGGTGATAGCCCGCTGATCGGCAATCCGGTGCAGGGCGCGACGGTCGCGGCCGAAGTGCTGGCGCATGGGCGCGGTCCGAAGGTGATCGCCTTCAAGAAGCGCCGGCGCAAGAATTCACGCCGCAAGCGTGGTTTCCGCGAGGACTTCACCATGCTCCGGATCACGGAAATTCTGACCGACGGCAAGAAGCCGTCGCAGAAGGCCGCATCGAAAGCCAGCGAGGCACCCGAGACTGCGGCAGGAGCATGATCGGGCGCAAGATCGGTGATGATTTCGTCACAAACCTGAGTTAGACCAACACTATCGCAAGGAGACCCAGATGGCTCACAAGAAGGCAGGCGGATCGTCGCGCAACGGGCGCGACTCGGCTGGCCAGCGCCTGGGCGTGAAGCTTTTCGGCGGCGAGCACTGTCTCGCCGGCAACATTATCGTGCGCCAACGCGGCACCCAGTGGCACGCGGGCAATAACGTCGGCATCGGCAAAGACCATACGCTTTTTGCAATGGTCGAAGGTCGGGTCGAATACCGCACGAAAGCTAAAGGTCGCACCTTCGTATCCGTTGTTCCGATGACGGAGGCTGCGGCCGAGTAAACGGTGGACCAAACATAAGTCCGCCGGCATCCAGTCAAACCGGCGGACCCAATCGGGTTCTTGGAAGGGGAGACGGGATGCCGGCTCCCCTTTTTGATTCTAACCAGGAGCCCGTGCCATGACCTTGCTGGAAAACTACCGAGAGACCTACCGCGAGAGCAGTATCCCCGTCCTCGAGACCGAGCGGCTGGTGCTGCGCGCCCCGCGGCTCGAGGACGCTAAAGCCGTAGTCGCGCTGGCGAGTGATCGGCGCGTCGCGGAAAACACGGCTCGCATTCCGCATCCCTACCGCATGTCCGACGCCCTGGAATGGATCACGTCGGTGACGGCGGAAGAGGGCAAGCAAACGTTCGTGATTACACTCGCCGGGACACCAATCGGCGCGTGCGGGATTGACCTGCGTGAGGCCTCGACACCCGAGCTCGGCTATTGGATCGGAGCGGCGCATTGGGGCCAGGGTTACGCAACCGAAGCGGCCCGGGCGGTGATCGACCACGCCTTTACGGACCTCAGGTATGAGGCGCTGCAGGCCGGCGCACGCGTGAGCAACCCGGCGTCGCGGCGCGTCCTGGAGAAGTGCGGGTTCCAATGGACCGGGGTCGGGCTCTACCGGATCCGCGCCATGAACTCGTCCGTGCCCTGCGACCGGTTCCGCCTCGATCGCGGCATCTGGACGTCCCTGAAAGGCTGGGCCAACGCCCGGCGGATCGGGTGACCCTTCTTGACTCTTATGCCCAACAGGAGGACCCTTGAGATTGATCGCGGTCTCAAGGGTCCGCGGTACTTGACGGAGAGGAAGGTCACATGCCCCCGGGCCAGATTGGCCGCGTTAATCGCCACGACGGCGTTCGGGTCGTGGCGTAGCGGCGAAAGCCCACGGACGATACGACCGGGAGCGGCCTATCGGGCAGCATCAGTCGGGCAAAGCCCACCTTGGCCCCTCCCGGACGTAGCTCCCTCTCTGTACTTCCTAAAATCAAATAGCCGGCAGCCCTTGCGGTGTGGGCAGTCGTCATTCATTTGTTGATCCAGCGAACGACCAAAGTATCTACAAGTCATGAAATTTCTTGATCAAGCGAAGGTCTATATCGCGTCTGGAGCCGGCGGAAACGGCTGCATGTCGTTCCGGCGCGAGAAGTTCATCGAGTTCGGCGGACCGGATGGCGGCGACGGCGGACGCGGCGGCGACGTGATCGCGGAATGCGTCGAGGGGCTCAACACCCTGATCGACTATCGCTATCAGCAGCATTTCAAGGCGCGCAGCGGCGGCCACGGCATGGGACGCAATCGCGCCGGCGCGCGCGGCAATGACATTGTCCTCAAGGTCCCGGCGGGGACGCAGATCTTCGACGAGGACAACGAAACACTGCTCGCCGATCTGACTCACGTCGGCGATCGGGCTTTGATCGCCAAAGGCGGCAATGGCGGTTTTGGCAACGCCCATTTCAAGAGCTCAACCAATCGCGCGCCGCGCCACGCCAATCCCGGGCAGCCCGCCGAAGAGCGCACGATCTGGCTACGGCTCAAGCTGATCGCCGATGCTGGTCTTGTTGGTTTGCCCAATGCCGGGAAATCGACGTTTCTGGCCGCGGTCAGTGCCGCGAAACCGAAGATTGCGGATTACCCGTTCACGACGTTGCATCCCCAACTCGGTGTCGTGCGCATCGATCGGCGCGAATTCGTGCTGGCGGACATTCCGGGCCTGATCGAGGGCGCGCACGAAGGTGTTGGATTGGGTGACCGCTTTCTCGGGCACATCGAACGCTGCCGGGTTCTGCTGCACCTGATTGACGGAACCGGCGAACATGCCGGGCACGCCTACACGACCGTACGCGCCGAGCTCGAGGCCTACGGACACGGCCTCACCGAAAAACCGGAGATCGTCGCGTTGAATAAAGCCGACGCGCTGACGCCGGCGCAGCTCAAACAACAACTCGGGCGACTAAAACGCGCGGCGAAAAGCACGCCACTGGTGATCGCGGCCGCAACCGGCCAAGGCGTGCCCGAGGCATTGCGCGCCATCGCCGAGGTCATCGAACGCAATCGAGAGAAGGCGGAGATCGAGGCGTAGGTTTCAAGCCGCGCACTTGTTCCCAGAAGCGCGGTGGCTGGACACGAGATCGAGCAAACGCCGCGCGTCGACCGGTGCGGCGCTTTTCTGATCGTTATCGAAATACACAAACACCTCGCGACGCTGCCGTCGCCACGTCTTGATGTGGCGCGCCCAAGCCCGCAGCGTCGCGTCGGGGTAATTGTCGCGGTAGCGGCCATCGGGTCCGTGGCCACGCACATAGACGTGGCGTGCCGTTATTGTCCATGGAGCCGGCGCGTCGTGATGATCGGAGAGACAGAGCGAAACATCGTTCTCGCGCAACAGATCGAAGATCGCATCGTCGTACCAACTCTGATGGCGGAATTCGAACGCATACGCGTAGCGGTTTGGCAGCATGCGGAGGAACGACGCGAGCCGCTCGCGATTTACTGTAAACCGCGCCGGCAACTGAAATAGAACCGGACCGGCTTTGGCACTGAGCACGCGCAGTCGCGTCTCCATCAGTTCAATGCTGTTCTCGCATTTTTCGGTCAGGCGTTTCCAATGAGTGATGAATTTCGACGCCTTCCAGGCAAACAAAAAGTCGTCCGGCGTCTGGTCGTGCCACGCGGCAACGGCCTCGAGCGAAGGGGTGCGGTAGAACGAGCCATTGATCTCCGTCGTCGAGAACGCCCCGGCATAGAAGGCGAGCCATTCGCGCTTGGGAATATCGGGCGGGTAAAACGGCCCGCGCCAACTGTCGTAGGTCCAGCCTGAGGTTCCAATATGCAGCTTGGACATTAGCAGCTCCGAGCTTGGAGGCTCGACACGGCCGACCATGACGCGTCGCAGCCTCCATGCTAGGAACCGGCCCGAACCCGAATGGTTCAGCCGGATACCTCATGTCGCGCAAAACGCCCGTTATCAGCGATTTCCGCCGCATCGCCGTGAAGGTTGGCTCGTCATTGCTGGTCGACAGCGAAGGCGGGCGGATTCACGAAGACTGGCTGCGCTCCCTCGTCGCTGACCTGGCGCAACTGCACGGAGAGGGACGCGACGTGATGGTGGTCTCCTCCGGCTCCATCGCGCTTGGCCGTGCCGTGTTGAAACTGCCGAGCGGCGCGCTCAAGCTCGAGGAGAGTCAGGCGGCAGCCGCGGTCGGTCAGATCGCGCTGGCGCGCACCTGGTCGGAGGCGCTCGGGCGCCACGGCATTGGCGCTGGACAAATCCTGGTCACGTTAGGCGATACCGAAGAACGTCGGCGCTATCTCAATGCCCGCTCTACGATCAGCAAGTTGCTGGAGTGGCGCGCCGTGCCGGTGATCAATGAGAACGACACGGTCGCGACGACCGAAATCCGCTACGGCGACAATGATCGGCTCGCTGCGCGGGTGGCGACCATGACCAGCGCCGACTTGCTGGTGCTGCTCTCGGACATTGATGGCCTTTATGATGCGCCGCCACATCTGCGCGCCGACGCGAAGCTGATCCCGATCGTGGAGCGCATCACGCCGGAGATCGAACAAATGGCCGGCAGCGCCGGATCGGAGCTCTCGCGCGGCGGTATGCAGACCAAGATCGAGGCCGGCAAGATCGCGACCACCAGCGGCACTCACATGGTGATTGCCTCGGGCCGCGTGGAGCATCCGCTGGGCGCCATCGCACAAGGGGCGCCGTGCACCTGGTTCCTGACGCCGGCCAACCCGGTGACGGCGCGCAAGCGCTGGATCGCGGGCTCGCTTGAGCCCAGGGGCACGCTCACCGTCGACGCGGGGGCGGTCGCGGCCTTGCGCAGCGGGCGCAGCCTGTTGCCGGCCGGTGTGATCCGCGTCGATGGCCGGTTTGCCCGCGGCGACGCAGTGGTGGTGCGTGGGCCGGATGGCAGCGAAGTCGGTCGCGGACTCGTGGCCTACGACGCCGAGGATGCCGAGCGCATCAAAGGCCGATCGTCGAGCGACATCGTCCTGATCCTCGGCCTCGAAGGCCGGGCGGAGATGATCCATCGAGATGATCTGGTGATCGGCCGGGTTTAGATCAGCGGCGGAATGGCGGCGCGTAGCTCGCGGGCGGCGGATAGGGCTGATACCAGGCGTTCGGATTGCACGAGCCGCCGTTGCCCCTCTGAGTTGCCAAGCATTGCGGTAAGCTGGTGAACCCGCAGTTCTGTCCGCCCATGCGGCCACCATAGTCAGCGCACCAGGGATAGATGACCGCCGCGGCGCTGGGGCGAGTAGTTGCCGACAAGCTGAGCGCGACCAGGCTGGCGCAACCGAGCGCAATGAGAATCTTCATGGATCAACTCCGGTATTTGCCCATGCCTCAGCATTATACTTAACACCGCGCGATCCGGCGGGCTGTGATCTTCATCAAGTTGTCGGATGCACGCGCTGCGCGTAGCGCAGGGCCTGTTCGAGGCGGTCATTCCCCCAGAACAATTCTCCGAGCACCACGAAATTCGGGGCACCAAAAATGCCTAGCCTCTCGGCTTCCTCGGTTGTGGCGCGCAGGCGATCCTTGATGTCGGGGGAACGCGACCGCGCCAGGATCGGGTCGGCAGCCAGGCTCAACCCAGCCAGAAGGTCCCGGATCACGCTTTCCTCGCCGATCTGCTGCCCGTGGGCGAACTCGGCGACGTAGACCGCGCGGCAGAATGCCTCACCCCAATCCTGCTCAAAACCGACGTGGGCGACCCGTGCGGCCAGCAGGCCATTCTGGGGAAAGGGTTCGGGTCGTCGGAAAGTCAAACCGAGCTCTTCGCAGGTACGCGCGAGGTCGCGCCACATGTAGCGGCCCTTGGTCGTGTAGATGTTGAACGGCGACGTCTCGAGGCCCTGCGCCTTGAACAGGGGACCGAGCAGGAACGGGCGCCAACGCACCGCGACGCCGGCGCTGCGGGCAACGTCACCGATCCGCATGGCGGCCGGGTACGAATAGGTCGACGCGAACTCGAAAAAGAAATCGAGCATTCCGGACATTGCCTGCTCCTGGCCGGGCGCGCTTGCGAGCCCGACTGTTCTCCCTATAGTCCGGCGCGGCGGGTGCCAATCTCAAACCAGAGCGCGATTTCATGCCTCGGACCGATGTGAAAAAAGTTGTTCTCGCGTATTCGGGCGGGCTCGATACCTCGATCATCCTGAAGTGGCTGCAGACCACCTATCGGTGCGAGGTGGTCACGTTCACAGCCGATCTCGGCCAAGGCGAGGAGCTCGAGCCGGCGCGCGCCAAAGCGCTGCTGCTGGGCATCAAGCCGGATAACATTTTCATCGAGGATTTGCGCGAGGAATTCGTGCGCGACTACGTGTTTCCGATGTTTCGCGCCAATACTGTCTACGAGGGACAATATTTGCTCGGAACGTCGATTGCACGCCCGCTCATTGCCAAGAAACAGATCGAAATCGCCGAGAAGGTCGGCGCCGATGCGGTCGCACATGGGGCGACCGGAAAGGGCAACGATCAGGTGCGCTTCGAGCTCACCTACTACGCGCTCAAGCCGGACGTCACCGTGGTAGCGCCGTGGCGCGAGTGGGACCTGACCTCGCGGACTAGGCTGATCGAGTTTGCTGAGCAACATCAAATTCCAATCGCCAAGGACAAACGCGGCGAAGCGCCGTTCTCGGTCGATGCCAACTTACTGCACACCTCCTCCGAAGGAAAAGTATTGGAGGATCCGGCACAGGAAGTCCCGGACTACGTCTATTCGCGAACACTTGATCCGCAGGAAGGGCCGAACGAAGGCGCGGTCATCACCGTCGGGTTTGAGCGCGGCGATGCCGTCTCCGTTGACGGAAAGAAGCTGTCACCCGCGGCGTTGCTGACCGAGCTCAACCGACTCGGACGCCAGCACGGCATCGGTCGGCTTGATCTCGTCGAGAACCGGTTCGTCGGCATGAAGTCGCGCGGCATGTATGAGACGCCCGGTGGCACGATCCTGCTCGCCGCGCACCGCGGAATCGAACAAGTCACGCTCGATCGCGGCGCGGCGCATCTCAAAGACGAGTTGATGCCGAAATATGCCGAGCTGATCTACAACGGGTTCTGGTTCACACCGGAACGCGAGATGCTGCAGGCGGCAATCGACAAATCGCAGACCTACGTGACCGGAACCGTGCGGTTGCGGCTCTACAAAGGCAGTGTGAATGTGATCGGGCGCGAGAGCCCGTACTCGCTCTATGACCAGGATCTGGTCACGTTCGAGGAGGGCGCGGTCGCCTATGATCAGCGCGATGCGGCGGGCTTCATCCGGCTCAACGCGCTGCGCCTGCGCACGCTCGGCCAGCGCAAGCGGAAGCTCAAGCTATAACCGAGTTGGTCATTCGACCTCGGCGCCGCTTGCCCGTATAGGCGCTGCCCATTTCTCGATTTCGCTCTTCACGAACTGATCGAGATATTCCGGCGTTTCCTTCTCCGGCGGCACGATCATTACGCCCAGGCCCTGGAGCCGATCCTTCACGACGGGCGTCTTCATCGTCTCGACGATCACGGTGTTGAGTTTGTTGACGATCTCCCGGGAAGCGCCTTTGGGTAGAAAGATTGCGTTCCAGGTATAGGCCTCGAACTTCGGCAGACCGCTTTCGTTTGCTGTTGGAAGATTCGGCAGCACCGGCGAACGGTCGAGCGACAGCATGGCGATCGGCTTGACCGTACCACCTTGGATCTGCGGCAGCGCCGTGGTGACGATCTCGCAGAGATAATCGATGCGACCCGCCGCGAGATCCTGCATGGCAGGACCGGTCCCGCGATAGGGCACGTGCTGAATATCAACGCCCATGGCCGCATTGAGGAGGACACAGCCGAGATGGGTCGCCGAGCCCGCGCCGGCGGACCCGAACGACATCTTGCTCTGATTCGCCTTGGCGTAGGCGATGAACTCCTGCAGGTTGTTGACCGGCAGGTCCTTGCGGGCGATCAGCACCAACGGCACCTGCGCCATCAGGGCAACTGGAGTGAAGTCGGTCGCCGCGTTGTAGAGCGGGCGTTTGTAGAGCGTCTGGTTTTGCGCGTGGGTGCCGACGGTTCCCAGCACGATCGTATAGCCGTCGGGAGGGGACTGGGCGACGCGCTGAACGCCGGTCATGCCGCCAGCACCGCCGACATTCTCCACCACCACTTGCTGGCCGAGCAGCTGGCTCATGCGGTCAGCGACGACACGGCCGAGCACATCGGTCGGTCCGCCGGCCGCGAACGGGATCACCATGGTGATGGGTCGTGATGGGTAATCGTCGGCGTTCGCCACGGCGACGAGGCTGATGGCGAACAGTACAGCAAGAGCAATTTGGCGCATTCTTCTTGTCCTCCCAGAGCAGAACAAATGGAGCCCGGGGAGTGGGCCGTCAAGCTTGCTGGCGGTGCGACCGCGGCGTAAGCAGGCCCGAAGGGAGATCCGGAGTGGCAGAAATCCGCGTTGGCATTGCTGGACTTGGCGCAATCGGCCGCGTCGTTGCACGACACATCAGCAAGGGTATTCCCGGGCTGACGCTTACTGCCGTTGCAGCGCGCGATCAGGCAAAGGCGCAGACTTGGCTGGAGCATGAGAAAATCGCGGCTCCGTTGGTGGAGCTGGACGCGCTCCCGCAGCATTGCGACCTCGCCGTTGAATGCGCCCCGGCTGCGGCTCTGGAGCAGATTTGCCGACCCATGCTGGCGGCAGGCAAACGCGTCATGGTGCTCAGTGCCGGCGCGCTGCTGCCGCGGCCGGAGTTGATCGAGTTGGCCATCGCCAACGGCGGACAGATCATCGTGCCGACGGGCGCCCTGCTCGGCCTCGACGCGGTGACCGCAGCGGCGGAAGGCGAGATCAAGTCGGTGCGCATGACGACGCGCAAGCCACCCGACGGTCTCGCCGGCGCGCCTTACCTGGTGGCCAACAACATTTCGGTCGAGGGCTTGAACGCGCCCAAGTGCGTCTTTGTTGGAACGGCGCGGGAAGCCGCCAAAGGCTTCCCGGCCAACGTCAACGTGGTTGCGGCCCTCTCGCTCGCGGGCATCGGGCCGGACCGGACCACGATCGAGATCTGGGCCGATCCCGGCGTCACCCGCAACTGCCATAGCATCGAGGTCGATGCCGACTCCGCGCGGCTCTCGTTCGCTATCGAGAACGTGCCTTCGGAGAACCCGCGCACGGGGCGGATTACAGCGCTGTCCGTCGTCGCGGCAATGCGCAAACTCACAGCGCCGCTGCGAGTTGGGACTTAGTCTTTCGCGCGTTCGGAGTACGAGCCGTCCGCAGTCATCACCACGATGCGCGTTCCCACGGTGATATGTCCGGGCACCATGGTGCGCACTCCATTGGACAGCACCGCCGGCTTGTAGGAGCCCGACGCGGTCTGGCCCTTTACGGTGGGCTCGGTCTCGACAACTTCGAGAGTGGCGCGCTGCGGCAGCTCGATCCCGACTGGCGTCGCTTCGTAAACGCTGAGCCGGACCTTCATCTCCGGCTGCAAATAGACCGACTGATCACCGATCACGTCAGGTGGAACCGCGATCTGATCGTAGCTTTCCATGTTCATGAAATGAAAGCCGTCGCCGTCCTCATACAGATACTGATATTCGCGCTCCTCGACGTGGGCGCGTTCGACCTGATCTGTTGTTTTATAGCGCAGCGACGATTTCACCCCGTCGCTCAGCCGGCGCATGTCGAGCTGGGTCACCGGCGTGCCCTTGCCGGGGTGGATATTTTCCGCGCTCAGGATGGCGTAGAGCTTATCGTCGATCTCAACGATGTTGCCTTTGCGCAATGAACTAGCAATGACTTTCATAGGTCCTCGATCGCTGGGGCCGCATGCCCGTCTGTCGGCCCCCGTGCCGGAAGCTCGGGCCGCAAGATACTGATCTTGCGGGCTTGTGCCAGTGATTTTGCGCGCCAAAAGGGACGTTCCAATACCCGCTCATGCCCTGGTGGTCTCCCGAGATCTATGCCGACCTCCGGCCCCTGTTGCGGGCGCGTGGGCAAATCCAGGCCGCGCTGCGGGGGTGGTTCGCGGCACGGGATTTCACGGAGGTCGAAACCGGCATTTTGCAGACTTCGCCGGGAAACGAGGCGCATTTGCACGCCTTTGCCACGGACGCGATCGGTCCGGCCGACGAGCGCAACCAGCGCTATCTGCGGACGTCACCCGAATTCGCGTGCAAGAAACTCCTTGCCGCCGGGGAGAGGCGTATTTTTGAATTTGCCCGCGTGTTTCGCAATCGCGAGCGGGGGGCGCTCCATCAGCCCGAATTCACAATGCTTGAGTGGTACCGGGCCGAGGAGCCTTACGCGAGCCTGATGGCCGACTGCGCCGCCTTGGTCGCCCTGGCGGCAAAGACTGCAGAGACGCGCGAATTCCAGTTCCGCCGCCGAACTGCCGATCCGTTTGCGGCGCCGGAACGCATCACAGTCGCCGACGCCTTCCGGCGCTACGCCCGGATTGAGTTGCTGGCAACCCTGTCGGCGGATACGGCCGATCGGGACGGGCTAGCGAGCCAGGCGACCCGAGAGGGCATCCGGCTCGCCAATGACGACACGTGGTCGGACATCTTCAGCCGGGTTCTGGTGGAGCGCATCGAGCCCAATCTGGGGCTGGGTCGGCTGACGATCTTGGATGAGTATCCGGTGATCGAAGCCGCGCTGGCGCAGCCCAAGGCAGCGGATCCGCGCGTTGCCGAGCGGTTTGAGCTCTATGCCTGCGGGGTCGAGCTCGCCAATGGCTTTGGCGAGCTCACCAACCCAGCCGAACAACGACGACGGTTTGAGCTGGAGATGGACGAGAAGGAGCGCGTTCACGGCGAACGGTATCCGATCGATGAGGACTTCCTGGCAGCGCTCGCCCGCATGCCGCCAGCGAGCGGCATCGCGCTCGGCTTTGACCGGCTGGTGATGCTGGCGCTCGGCGCAAGCCGCATCGATCAGGTGATGTGGACGGCAGACGTTTAAGCAGGCTGCGGCGAAACCTTGAGAAACCAATCCAGGATCTGTTCGCCGGTCCAGAACACGATATCCCGCCTCGCGCGGATCACTTCGATTGCGTGGCGGAAGTACTTCAAGCGATGCGGCGCACCCATGATGTAGGGATGCAGCACCAGCGCCATCACGCGCGCCGAGTCTTCGGCATCCATGTAGATCTGTACGAACTGATCGATGGCGCGGTCGGCATATTCCGATGCCTTGTGATGCTGGATCAGCATCATGGCGACGTCGTTGCACTCTTGCGTATAGGGAATGTTGACAATCGGCTTGGTGCCCGTCTTGAGCCAAACGGGCTGATCATCCAGCACCCAGTCGGCCACATAATCGTAGCCCTCTTCTTTGAGCAGGTCGGGTGTCTCCCACGTCTCAGTCAGTCCGGGGCCGAGCCAACCGCGCGGAGGTTTGCCGGTGACTTCCTCGATGACGGCGCGCGTCTTGCGAATGTCGGCGCGCTCGTCCTCGACCTTCTGCATGTTGCGCTGAGTGAAGCCGTGACCCATGAACTCCCAATGCCGATCAAGCGCCGCCTTGACGATCGGTTTGTATGCGGCGATGGCCGAGCCGTTGATGGCGAGAACCGCAGGTATCTTGAATTCATCAAACACTTTCAGAATGCGCCAAAATCCGACGCGGTTGCCATATTCGTGCCACGCCCAGTTCGGGACATCGGGCATCGGTGAACCGCCGGCCGGCGGAGTCAGCACCGTGCGCGGCATCGTCTGCGTCGGATCCCACTCCTCCACGTTGACGATGACCCAGACCACCATGCGGGCGCCGTTGGGCAAGCGCAGCGCCGGACGGTCCGCAATCGCCGAATAGCTGATGCGGTCGGTCGGTAGCATGCGGGACTGAGCGTCTGGGGATTTGTTGTTCATCGGCCGAACCTCAGGCCGCCTCGTCGCCGAAGTTGACGATGTAGGCCTCGCCGCGCTCGAGGAATGCTTTGACGAGCCGCAGCAGGCGCTCCGGCTGATCAACTTCGATCGAATGCGCCGCGTCGTAGATATAGACGAGATGCGAGAGCGGAATGCGATGCTTGAGCACCTGGCCCGTCTTCGCGGGAATGAGCTCGTCGCGACCCGCCAGCACGATCAGCGTTCGCGCCTTGAGCTCGGAGAGGCGCGCGAGCAACGCCTCATCAACCAAGGTGCCGGCTTGATACCGCATGAAGGCGTCCGCGTTGGCGCCCGCGACCTCCGGTGCCTTGAGGAAAGGCTTGGCCTTGTCCGGATAGGCATAAAGCTTGCGCCGCAACTCATCCGGGTTACGCGGTGTCGGAGCCGCGTCGAAACGCAGACCCGACGGCGCTTCCAGCACCAGGTGATCGACGCGATCAGGATGGCTGAGCGCCAACCACAGTGCCACCCAACCGCCAAACGAGTGGCCGATGACGTCGCAGGCTTGGCCGATCACCTTCTGGGCAAATTCCGCGGCTAGACTGGCCAATTGCGGGACCGTCTCAATACCGGCATGAAGAGCCGTGCCCTCGAACCCTGGAGCGATCGGTACGAACACGCGATGGGTTTGGGCGAGGCCTGCCAAGAACGGCGTGAACTGCGGGCCACCGGCGGCATGAAGGTAAAGAAGTGGTCGGCCGTCGCCGAGCACAAAATACGGAACGGTCCCGGTCGAAAGCGTTACATCCATGCGATTGGCCGGCATCGATCCTCCCAATTTTGGTCGCCGTGACAATTGAGAGGTTTTATCATCCGGGGAACGTTGGGATGCAAGCTTGGCAAGCCGCCATGAGCCTTGCGCAGGATACATACCCGAGGAGAGATTGAGTTTGGCCACACGTTCATCTCCCACACTTCGGCACACATCTGATCTGATCGGCGCCGGGCTTGTTCCAGAACATCAGCGTCCGGCGATCGAGGACGTGGCAGCGCGTTATGCCGTCGCCATCACGCCGAGCTTGGCCGAGCTGATTGATGCAGCGGACGTAACCGATCCGATCGCGCGACAGTTTGTCCCGAACCCGGCGGAGCTCACGACCGAGCCCGACGAGCTCTCAGATCCGATCGGCGACGATGCGCATAGCCCGGTTCCCGGTATCGTGCATCGCTACGCCGATCGTGTGCTGCTGAAGCTCGTACACGTGTGCCCGGTCTACTGCCGGTTCTGCTTCCGGCGCGAGATGGTCGGACCGCACGGACGCGGGAGCCTGACGCCAAGCGAACTCACGGCAGCGCTCGATTACATCGGAGCCGATCAAAATATTTGGGAGGTCATCCTCACGGGCGGCGATCCATTGGTTTTGTCAGCCCGCCGGCTGCGCGCGGTGGTCAAGCACCTCGCGGCAATTGAGCACGTCAAGATCCTGCGCGTGCACACGCGCGTGCCCGTGGTCGCTCCGGAGCTGATCACGCGCGAATGCGTGCGCGCACTCAAAGCCGATGGGAAGGCGACGTATCTGGTTCTGCACATCAATCATGTCCGTGAACTCACCGGCGCGGCGCGGACCGCTTGCGCCCGACTTGTCGATGCGGGAATTCCATTGCTCAGCCAGACCGTGCTGCTCAAGGGCGTGAACGATAATGCTGCGGCGCTGGCATCGCTGTTCCGGACCTTGGTCGAGAATAGAATCAAACCTTACTACCTGCATCACCCGGATCTCGCGCCCGGAACCTCGCATCTGCGGCCCTCGATCGCGGCCGGTCAGGAGTTGATACGGGAGTTGCGCGGCGACGTCTCCGGATTGTGCCAACCGGCCTACGTGCTGGACATTCCCGGCGGAGCCGGGAAAGTCCCGATCGGACCGGTTTATCTGCACGCGCGGGACGGCGAGCATTATGAGGTCGAGGATCCACGCGGTGGCTGTTCGATCTATCCGCCCGGCGATGCCCCATGAACGATGAGGAATTGCGCAAGCTTGAGGATCGGTTGGGTCCGCTCCATGCGCGCCAACGCCTGGGGATCGAGGTCGATCACGAGGCCCAGGTTTTCGGCCAGGGTTTGAACTTCTTTCATCCTGAGAACTGGTATGCGAGCCCGTCGCTGATCCGCGCCGTCCTCAAACTCACAGGACTGTACGGTCGCGCCTATCGCAATGCCGCGGAGGTGCAAGTCCGCCACAACGACCTCGCCTCTCGGAGGCTGCCGCCGCGGTTCGATGGGTTCACGCTGCTGCACATCAGTGACCCGCATGCCGATATGAACGAAGGCGCGATGCGCCGAGCGGCGGAGCTGTTGCCCGGCCTGCACTATGATCTCTGCGTTCTCACCGGGGATTTTCGCGGCCCGAGCTATGGGCCTTACGACGCGGCGCTCAGCGCAATGGCCGAGTTGCGCGCCCACATCAAGGGCCCGGTTTATGGCGTGCTCGGCAATCACGACACGATCCGGATGGTGCCCCGGCTCGAGGCGATGGGCATCCGCATGCTGCTCAACGAATGCGAGACGATCTCGCGCGATGGCCAGCAGATCTACCTGGCCGGCATCGACGATGCGCATTTCTTCCGCGCCGATAATTTCGACAAGGCCGCAGGCGGCATTCCGAGCGATGCATTCGCGATCCTGCTGTCGCACACGCCGGAAATCTACCGGCAGGCCGCGCACGCCGGCTTCGCTCTCGGTGTTGTGCGGGCACACCCATGGCGGCCAGATCTGCCTGCCCGGCGGAACACCGATTACGCTCGACTCCGTGCTGCCGCGCCGACTGGGTGCGGGCGCGTGGACCTACAACAACATGGCCGGCTACACATCAGTTGGACTCGGGTCATCGATCGTGACCGCGCGGCTCAATTGTCCGCCGGAGATCACGTTGCATCGTCTGCGGTGTGAGTGAACCATCCAATCGGCTAATACGGCCGATCACGTACATGCAGGTGGAACAGCACGCGCGAGAGCAGCAGGCCGCCAATCAGGAAGACCAGCACTCCCACAAGGACGTCGAGGTAACTCAAGTCCAAGGCCGTGTAACACGCGAGCAGGGGAAGCAGCGATTCCGGGATTTGATCTATCGGAATGGCCCGACTGCTGGCCGGCCGCCCCAAACGGCGCTTGGTAAAGCTTGAAAGTAGATCACCGGCCATGGCTCCCGCCGCAATTAACAGACCGAGCTGTACCGACAGGCCGACCAATGGGGCGGCAATCCCCGTCAGGATCAGCGCGCAAACCACCCCCCGGATCGTCTTTGATGGACCGAATAGTCGTCGGCCGTCGTAAAACCTAACATTCGCGTCGATCGGATAGGTGTAGCGCGGACCAAAGATCCGCTTGGCGATCACGGGTGCACCGTTCGCCAGCAGCATGAGAAACAGGACCTGCAGCAGCTGTACTAGGTGCATGCGGCTTGACCATGAGGACGGAGCATTCATGTATGTAGAGAACTTCAAGAAGGACGGCGATATGGGATTTGATGCGTCAGCTATTCCGGAACAATTGTTCGGGACCTGGAAGCAGCTTTCTGGAAGGTACGTCGATCTCCAGACCAGAGAGGAGCGTCCGGGGCTTAGTCAAGCGCCGAATGGTTACATTCACTTCGCGCGCAACGGTCGGCTCTTCAATATGACTGTCGACTCGGCGCGGCAGAAGCCGGCTGGGCCGCGGGCCTCCGACGAAGAGGCTCAGGGGCTGTTTCGAACCTTGATCGCCTACACGGGCACGTTCGAGGTGCAAGGCAATCGCCTGCTGTTTGATGTTGACGTCAGCTGGAACGAGTCCTGGACCGGGAGCCGGCAAGTGCGCACCTTCGAGCTCGAGGGCGATGATCTGAAGATTTCCGCTGAGATTATCAATCCGATGACCGGACGCCCGGCGCGGCATCAACTGACATTCAAGCGATGGTCAGCTTAATTTTATTGGATCTTGGGAATATTGAACCTGCGCAAAAGCGCCCCCGTCTCCTCGCGCTCGCGCGCCACGTAGGCCGCAAATTCCGGTGCCGTGGTAACGTCGGGCTCGATTAGCTGGTTGACCAGAAACTCGATCACCTTGGGTTCCCTGATCGCCTCACCCACGACCTGGTTCACCTGCGTAATGACATCGTCAGGCGTTTCCGCGGGCGCGAACAGGCCCATCCAGGTGTGAATCGGATAATTGCCGAGTCCTGCCTCCGCGTAGATCGGGACCTCGGGCAGCAACGGGGAGCGCTTGGCGCCGTCGATCGCAACGATGCGGCCCTTGCTGTCGTTGGGGTTCTCGGCCCAGCTGCCGAGCGCCGTCCAGGTCATCTGGATTTCGCCCGAAGCCAGCGCTGCGATCAGTTCGTTCGAGCCCTTGTAGGCCACCTCGACCAGGGGGGTATTCCAGCGTTCGGCCAAATATTGACGAAACACGTTGGCGCTGCTCGCCGGACCGTAAGTGCCGAAGTTGAACTCGCCGGGCTTGGCGAGCGTGAGTCGTCGCAGATCGTCGATCGTTTTAACGCCAAGCTTGGGCGACGCGATCAGTCCGCCAATGAATTGGCCGAGATTGATGATCGGCTTGAAGTCCTTGGCGGCATCGTAGGGCAGCTTCTCTATCAGGTGCGGGTTGAAGGTCACTGTGGACGTCGTAAAGACGCACAGCGTGTACCCGTCGCCCTTCGCGTGCCGGCAAGCCTCAGCCGCCGGAATGAAATTCGCACCGGGCCTGTTTTCCATGATCCAGGGCTGGCCCATGCGCGCTGACGCATCGGCGGCGATCCGGCGCGCGATCACGTCGGTGAGCCCGCCAGCGGTGACCGGCACAATCACATGGATTGGTTTGTTGGGGTAGGGCTGCGCCCGGGCCGAAGCGCTCCCCAACGCGAAGACAAGAACCACGACCCCAATTCGTCGCAGAAAGCGCATCACGCCTTCCTTTCAGAACCACTGCTCGCGATAGAGCCGGCCGCCGTCAACGTTGACGATTTCGCCGCACACCCAGCTCGCGCGGTCCGAGGCCAGGAAGACAACCACGTTCGCAACCTCCTCCGGCCGGGCGGCACGATTCTCCGGCTGGTCCAGCAGCGCTTCGCGCCAACGTGCAGGGTCGCCGAATTTCTCCTGTGCCCGCCGCATGTGAATGGACCGCCAGCGCTCGGTTTCCACCGCACCGGGACTGACACCAACAATCCGAATGCCGTCATCGATGCTGCGGCCACCCAGTGCCTTGGTCAAGCCGACCAGCGCGATGTTGGCCGGCGTACCGCAGGCGTAGCGCCACTGCGGCTTGTCGGCGCCCGTGCCGAGAACGTTGATGATGGCTTTCGGCGGCCGACCGCGCATGCGGGCATACATGGCGCGCGTGAGATTGACGTAGCCGAACACTTTGAGGTCCCAGCCGGCACGCCAGCGCGCCTCGTCGACTTCGAAAATATCGCCGACCGGGACCGCACCGGCGTTGTTCACCAGAATGTCGGTGTCAGGATAGGCCTCTGCTAGTTCCTCGGCGGCGCCGGCCTGCGCGAGATCGATCGAGGCGGCCTCGATCTGACCCGTCCCAAGCTGCGATAGGCTGGTCGTTGCCGTCTCCAGCCGGCTCTGGTCGCGTGCCACGATCACAACATCGCAGCCTTCGGCCAGAAATCCAGCCGCGACCGCGTAACCGATTCCCTGCGACCCTCCGGTGACGAGTACGCGTCGGGAGCGCAAGCCCAAATCCATGCAGACGATCCTTACTTACAACCTGTCACGTCAGGGAACCTCATTGCCGGGCGCCGAGCGCGGCAGGCCTCCCGGCGGGGTGATGAAATAGAACGGCGTGATCAGATAGATCACGAAGGCTACCGGAATGCTCAGCCACGCCATGGCGGCGCCGGCCAAATAGGAAGCAACCCCAATGAACGATTTTGCCAACAGATTCGGATCCTGCTGCTCGACAAGCTCAGGCTTGAGCAGCCTGCGCTGGATATAGCTCTGCAGCACGATGAACAGCACCGTGTTGAGAGCGAACACCACGCCGAAGATGCTCACAGCCAACGCGTTCTCGCTGTATTGCCCGATCAGGGCGGTCGGGAACGGAATGAAGGATTGGCCCATCAGGAAAATCGAATTGATCCACACCATGCCGTAGTCGGCGTGACGCGCCATTCCCAAAACGTGATGGTGGTTGAGCCAGAATTTGCAAACAATGATGAAGCTGATCAGCCAGCTCAGGAAGCGTGGCAGCTGCGCGATCAGCCCTTGCCAGAGCTCGCCCACGTCCGCCGGATTGGTGAGCACCGGCACCTTGAGGTCGAGCACCAGCAAAGTGACGATGATCGCAAACACGCCATCGCTGAACGCTTCGATGCGGCCGAGCCGCAGCTCGCCTTTAGTGAATCGCGCAAGCAACCGCATAATCTAGCGTAGCACGCGGAGGACCAAACCGCGCCCCCGGCTCTACGCGACCACGCGCTCCGCCGGCACGCCGGACACGGCGAGGTCGGAAAATTCGTCCTTGAGACGCGGGTAGACGTTGCGGGCAAAGCAGCGGATGCCGGCGACCGTCTCATCGTGCTCCAGGAAACCGGCCTGGCCCATGATCAGCAGATGACCAAAACCGCCAACGTGATGGTAGAATTTTTTGATTTGCTGATAGACCTGATCCGGCGTGCCGGCGAACATGATGCCGGCTTCAATTGCCCGATCGACGGTCGCGTTGGCCTTGTTGGCGGCGTGCTGGTCAAGCGCCGTGCCGCGCATGATCCGCACGTTGGCAGAAACCGGCATGTAGCCAGGCGGATACTGCAGGTGCGGCGGTACCTTGTTGGCGGTCATATACCACATCAGCTTTTCAGCGCCGGAACGTGCCTGCGCCTCGGTGTCGCCAACGTAGAGCAAGCAGGCATAAGCCAGGCGATGGACGGGGACGTCATGCCCGCGACCCGCCTCACGCCAGCCGGCGCGGTAGTTGTCGTAGATCGACTGCGTGTCCTTGTAACCGGTGAGGAACGTCGCCTGAACATAGCCGTGCGCACCGACGCGTTTAGCGCCGCTCGGTGTCGTGGTGCTCACCCAGATCGGCGGATGCGGCTGCTGATAACAGCGCGGCCAAATATTGATGTTGCGATGGTGGAAGAAGCGGCCCTCGTGGCTGAACGGACCGTCATGGTGGGTCCAGGCCTTGACGATCAGGTCCATAGCCTCCCACTGGCGCTCGTTCATACGCACTGGATTGCTGTTGGCCGGCATCACCTCATACGGCACGCCGCGCACAAACCCGCACTCGAGGCGTCCTTTTGAGAGCACATCCACCATCGCCATCTCTTCGGCGACACGCACGGGCTGGCGGCGATTGGCCACCGGATTGCCCAGGATCAGCAGGCGCGCTTTGCTGGTGAGCCGCGCCAGCGCGCCAAGCACGATCGGAGCCGCCGGATCGACACAGGTCGCGGTCTGATGATGCTCGTTGAGCATGATCTCCATGCCTTCGTCCTCGGCGATGCACCATTCGTCGAGAAAGCGGTCATAGAGCGCAGCGCCCTTGGCGGGATCGTAATTGCGATTGGGGAGCGTGACGCGGATCGACTCGTACTCGTTCTCCGGCGGAAGATACGGGTAAGCGTTCTCGCTGAAATGCCAAGCCCTCATCGCGTTGCTCCCAGGAATGCCAAAATTTTATCAGCGGTCGCCTGCGGCTGCTCAAGCTGAGGAACGTGTCCGGCCTGCGGAATGGTCACGAGCTTGCTGTTGGGCACAAGTCGCGCGTAGCGCTCCAGATAGTCCGCCGAGACCAGGCCGTCGCTCTCGCCGCGCAGGAACAGCGTCGGCGCCTTCACTCGATGCAGCCGGTGGATGAGCTTGGGGTTGTGCATGTACGGTTCCCAGGCGAGCAGTGCGAGAAGTCTCGCGGTTGCGCGCCATGATGGCGAGCTGCTCGTCGCTGAGCGCTTTGAGATCGGGGCGGAATTTTTCCGGATCATGGAACAGCAGGCGCTGCAGCTTATCCTGAGGAGTCGCAAACATCTCGGGGATATCAAGCTTGTCAACGGGGCCGGTCTTCACCCCGACCGGCGCAATCAGCACGACATGTGGAAACCGCTCGGGCACTTTGGTCGCCATCTCGGCGGCGATCCAACCACCCACCGACGTTCCGATCAGATCGACCTCACGCAGGCCGAGGTGGTCGAGCAGTTCGAGGTGCACGTGCGCGATATCGTCGACGCTGTCGAGCCAATCGGGAAGTGCGGAGCGACCAAAGCCTGGATGCGACGGCACGACCACGCGCCGGCCCCGCGCCACAAGCGCCAGGAAAGGATCATCGGGCCGAACACCACCGGCACCATGCAGAAACAGGATCGGTGCGCCGGCGCCACGCTCGAACAACTCGATATCGATGCCGGCGATCGTAACGGTCGTCACACTCTGATGCGCTACATCGTTCATGATGGTCGCCGCGTCCTCCCTGGCTGGCATTTGCCAATGCGGTTTGCGTTGACGAGTCTTATTTCCGCTAGTCGAATAGGCACCCGAAACGGCCAATCCACAAGGGGGGAACGTTGAGTCTCGCGCAGCCCTCCTATGACTGCGCGATGGCCGAGCAACCAAGGTGACCCAGCATGCACAAGCTGCAAATCGGCGACGTAACGATTACTTCGATCATTGAGCGCGACGGGCCATGGCGGCCCATCGAAAATATGTTTCCGACGTGCGATCCCGTATTGGCGCGCAAGCACCTCGCCGAAATGGATCCGTTCGTGTGGGACCCGGCATCCGGCAAGCTGGTGATGCCGTATCAGACCTTCGTGGTCCGCACGCCCCGCCACACCATCCTGATCGATACCTGCACCGGCGAACACAAGGGCTATGGACCGCCGTGGGATTTTTCTCCGCAGCCGTGGCTCAATGGTTTTCGCGCGCTGGGGTTGAAATTCAGCGATATCGACTACGTGTTCTGTACCCACCTGCACATCGACCACACCGGCTGGAACACGCAGCTTGTGGGCGGGCGCTGGGTGCCAACGTTCCCAAAGGCCAAGTACATCTTCCACCGTCAGGAATATGCCTATTGGGAAGAGCAGGCGCGCAGCGGTAAGTCCGCGAGCGGGGGCCAAGCCGGCGTCTGGACCATGAACTGCGAGCCGATCGTCGAAGCCGGCCAAGCCTTGCTGATCGACGAGAGCTACGCGCTCGATGATACGTTCTTCCTATCCCTCACGCCCGGCCATACGCCTTATCACTGCTGCGTCCACGTCCGCTCCAAGGGCCAGGAGGCGATCGTGGTGGGTGACCTGATGCATCACGCGCTGCAATGTCGGGAGCCTGATTGGTCGACCGGCTTTTGCACCGATCCCGTGCAGGCGGCGCAATCGCGGCGGCGGTTTCTGTCGACCTACGCCGGCAGCCCGACGCTAATGTTGCCGGTGCACTTTCCGCACCCGACCGCAGGCCGCATCGAGCCTGATGGCGCGCGGTTCAGGTACAGGTTTGTGGGCTAGCACACCGACGGCAAACCTCTCGATCGTCATGCGCGGGCTTGACCCGCGCATCCCGCTCAGGAAGGCACGGTCGTGCGTCCCTTATCGGGATCGCCGGGACAAGCCCAGGGACAAGCCCGGCGATGACGACCTGAGAGATGGTGCAATCAGCCCTTCACGTCGTAATGAACGATCGTTGGCGGGATGGTGGCGTAGTTTCCGATGTCGCCGACAACGGCCTGGCCTTGGGGCGACTGCAACGCGGCGCCCATTGCGGCTTCATCGGCAAATTCCGCTTCGAACACGCAGTAATAGGGTGCGGGCGCGTCGCCGGCGGCTTTGACGTTGAAGCTATAGCGGCTCGCTTTCAAGCCCGGCAGCTTGGCCACCAAGGCTGCGTGCGTCTGCTCGTAATAGGGGCGAAACTTCTTGGCATCCTGTCCGGTCGGATAGAGAACCAACAACTTGTGCATACGACACTCCCGGCTAACTCAGAATCAATCTCAGCAACTCGTTCTGACACGAGATCCGCAGCCGGCCATAGGCGCGCTTGCGATAGGTCAGCACCGTATTGACGCTGATGCCGAGATGCAGCGCGATCGCTTCCGACGTCATCCCCGACATGATCGCTGCACACACCTGGGCTTCCCGGGTCGGCATGTTCGGTTCAACGAGGCGGAGCCGATCCTCGAATGCCTGCGGGGCAAAGCTCTGCCCCACCGACACGCTGGTCGCGGCATGCTTCACCAATAGACCCACCAACAGGTCGGCCGAACCCATGATGTGGTCGATATCCGACTGGGCGAACCGGCCGGCCTTGCCGCTGCGGTAGAGATTGACCCGATAGGTCTGCTCGCCGCTGCGCTGCATCAGGGTGAAGCGATCGGTGATCCGCAGCGACGTGTAGCAATCATGCCGGTAAAGGCTGTCATCGATGTCCTGCGGCAAGGTGCGTAGCGCCATTGCATCGCTCTCCCCGGCGTCCTCGAAGAGGCCGGCCGGATCTTGCTTCCAGTACTGGGCGAGATATTTCACGGTCCGCATCTTGGCCGGTTGCCGCGGGCCCTCGCTTGCCGCGAACAGGAGGCGCGGCGGCCTGTCGGGATGAAACGCATAAGCGGTGATATGCTCGGAGCGGGTCGTGTCCCCGAGCGCCTTGACGAACTCTCCTTCGAAACGCGGCGTCCCAACGACCTCGATCAGTCTTTGGACATGAGCGCGGACGGGGTCGCGCGAGCGTGGGGCCTGCGCGTAGCTGAGCAATTCCATCCCGAATCTCCCGGCGCCGCTTTCGGACTGAGCGCCGTCAGTAGGAAAGCGACCCTAGCACCCCCACGAAACCGGGAAAAGCCGCGGCGGCCGGTCATGATACCGGTGCTGACCGAGGTAAACTGACCAAAAAGTGATGATTGTTTGGCGGGGTGAAGCGATTTGGCCGGGCTGTCGATCGCGCCATTTTGTCCTACATTGAGGTCATGAG
The DNA here is from genome assembly GCA_963760435.1 of uncultured Alphaproteobacteria bacterium. Taxonomy (GTDB): domain Bacteria; phylum Pseudomonadota; class Alphaproteobacteria; order Rhizobiales; family Xanthobacteraceae; genus JAFAXD01. The sequence goes on along the minus strand of CAVXDE010000032.1, from coordinate 145,216 downwards.
CGAGACAGAAGCTCTCTTCTCGGTATTGCGGCAATCGGCGGATCCCGACGCAGTCGCGGCGATCGAAACGCTCGTGCGCGACGGGCCCGACCATGCCCTCTGCCGGATCAATGTCATCGACTTTGCCAAGCGAGCAAACATTGACGAAGAGCTCGCGATCGCCGCGTTCCTGCATGCGGCGCGGCTTGGGATCTTCGACCTCTCCTGGAACATGCTGTGTCCGGGCTGCGGCGGCGTGCTCGACGCCAGCAGCACCCTGAAGACATTCGACCGGGACAAGTATGATTGCGCCCTGTGCGCATGCGGCTACGAGCCGACCCTCGATGAAATGGTCGAAGTCACCTTCACGGTCGCTCCAAGGGTTCGGCACATCGCCGCGCATAATCCCGACACCCTGTCGATGGTGCAGTACTTCCGTCAGATTTTCTGGGGTTCGGGCGTAGACCTCCCCGACGACGAGACCCTCGCTCACCAGTTCGAGGAGATCACGATCGATTCGATCGAGCTCTCGCCGGGAGAGAAAGCAACCCTCTCGGTGCAGCTACCGATCGAGTTCGTGATCGTGTTTGACCCGGTCACGCACGGCACCCAGTTCATCGACGTGAAGGGCGACCCGACGCGCGAACGCCAGCAACTTGCCGTCGTGTTCAACAATGTGAAAGCGCCGACCGGCACCGTGGAATTGCGCCCAGGCCCGCTGCGGGTCTCGCTCGAGAACCAGACCAATCGGCGCGTGCTGCCTGGCTTGTGGATTGCCGGCCATGCGTTGCATGAGCTGTTGGGCCGGCGCAAGCCGTTCCTGACCGCCAAGCGGCTCTTGAGCAATCAAACCTTCCGCGACATCTACAACACTGATACGCTGGATGCTGATCAGCGCCTCAAGATCACGAGCCTGACCTTCCTGTTCACCGATCTGAAGGGCTCGACCCAGCTCTACGAACGCGTCGGCGACCTAGTCGCCTTCGATCTTGTGCGCCAGCATTTCCATGTCCTGCACGAGATCGTGGCCTCCGAGGCGGGCGCCATCGTCAAGACCATCGGCGATGCCGTCATGGCGACGTTCTCTACTCCGGATCGCGGGCTCGCCGCGGCGCTGCGCATGCGCGAGGCCATGCTCGACATCAACAAGCAGCGCGGCAGCGAGGACCTGCTGCTCAAGATCGGCATCCACGAAGGCCCCTGCCTCGCGGTGACCCTCAACGATCGCCAGGACTACTTCGGTCAAACCGTCAACATGGCGGCGCGCGTGCAGGGCCTCGCCTCCTCTCGCGCCATCTTCGTCACCAAGCCGGTCATCGAGGACACCAGATCCTCGCAGATCCTCGAGGGCAAAGGGCTCAAGCCAACGGTGCAGCGGGCCGCCCTGCGCGGCATCGCCGACGAAACCGTGGTGTACGAAATCCCCTGACCGGCCCACAGAAAAACGGACGACAGACGAATCGGGGTATGATCCTCTACTATCGTCTGATCGCGGGCTCTCGACACCGAGGCAAGCCTAACGGCGCTCAGCACGACGATGGTCCAACTCGCACGCAAACCAACAGCGTGGCGGCGTCGCGCGATGCGCCCCGCCGAGACGCAATGGCTTGTCCTGGTCCTCTTTCTGGTCGCTGCGTTCGGCTACTCCGCCTACAAGAACTGGCATGCCGCGCCTCCCAACACGATCGTCGGCAAGGCTTGGGTCATCGATGGCGACACCGTCGTCATCAACAACATCCATATTCGCCTCGAGGGCATCGATGCGCCCGAGAGCGCTCAGACGTGCACGGATGCCGGTGGCGGCTCGTGGGCTTGCGGAAACCGCGCCACGCGCGAGCTGCGCAACTACATCCACGGACAGGAACTCACCTGCGAACAGAAGGCGCTCGACCGCTATCGCCGTACGCTGGCAATCTGCAAGCTCCCGGACGGCACCGACATTAATGCCTGGATGGTGCGCCAAGGCTGGGCGGTGGCGTATGGCTTCACCAAAACCTATCAGTCCGAACAGGACGAAGCGGAAAACGCCAAACGCGGCATCTGGGCCGGGACATTCATGGAGCCTGCGCACTGGCGCAAGCTCAACCCGCAGGCATGAGGGGGGCTGATGAGACTAAGCCGCCGCCTTCTGCTCCAGGATCGAGACATCGTCCCGCTTCGTGGCCGGATAGGGGTATGGGCCGAGCCGCAGGAACAGCGCACAGGTGATGGCGAGCGCCACCTCGTAGACGATGAAGATCGGCCCGTACGAGTGGAAGCGGTCGAACGATAGCCCGCTCAGCGCCGGGCCGAGGCCGGTGCCGATATTGAACACCGCGAACATCACGCCGTAGATCTTGCCGTAGGCCTTGAGCCCGAAATAGCGGCTCAGAAAGAACGCCATCAGATCGATCTCGGCGCCGATACCGGCGCCGCAGAGCACCGCACCGATCAGCGGCACGACGCCGGTCGCGCCGCTGCCGAGGAGCGCAATGCCGAGCATGGGAATGGCGAAAAAGCAGATCGCCACATAAGGCCCCCAGATGCGGTCGAGGCACCAGCCCGCCAGGATGCGCCCGCCGATGATAGCGAAGCCCGCAAAGGAAAACATGACGGCCGCCTGCTGCAGGGAAACGCCGCGATCCGTCAGCAGCGGAACGACGTGGGTGAGGGTGCCGTTAATGGCCATCACGCCCAGGAAAAACGCAATGGTCAGCGCCCAGAACTGCCATTGCCGAAAAGCCTGAGAGGCCTGGGTCCCGGGTAAGGCGTCGGTCAGATTGCGGTCCGTGTGACGCGCGGCAATGCGGGATAGCGCGGGCGGCTCACGTACGAACAGGGCGACCGGCAGCCAGGCGAGCACCAGCACGGCCAAGCCCAAGCCGAAGTAGGCATTGCGCCAGCCGAAGTCATTGATGAGCAGCGCCAGGAAGGGCGGCAACACCACCACACCAAGACCGACACCGGCCGTCGCAATGCCGAGCGCCAGTCCGCGTTGGCGATCGAACCACTGGGCCACGACGGCCGCGTAGGGAATCGGTGTTTGCACAGCGCCGACGAAACCGACCAACGCGAAGATCAGCGGGATGACAAACAAACGCTTGGTTTCCATCAACCCGAATCCGGCGACGACCAACGCGTAAAGGATGATGCCCGGCATCATCACGCGGCGGGCGCCAAACCTGTCAAGCAACCAGCCAATCGCCGGGCAAGCGATCGCGGTGCAGATGGCCGCCAGGAACACGGCGCTCGAGAGGTCGCCGCGCGTAATGCCAAGCTCTGCCGAAACTGGTTTGAGGAAAACGCTGGTAGAGAAGATCAGGACCGGGCCGGAACCGACCAACAAACCGCACATTGACGCGGCGACCACCAGCCACCGGTTGGCAAAGAGTCCTCCCATGATCTCCTCCTGTCCGACGCCGTATCGGTCGCCGGTCTATTTGTTGTTGTTAGATGCCGACGACCGGAACGACGTCCGCGGGCGGCGCGCTCCAGCGTTTCGGCTGGCGCCCTTCGGCAATCAGGCGCAGCTCGCGCGCCAGGATGCGACGCCAGAGGATGATGGCCGCATCGGAGCGCCCGAGGAACTCGTGCGTGCGATCCTCGATCGGGCCTTGGCCGGCTTGCACGGCGATGTCCTGGACCACGGCGAGATCCGGGTGGCGCACGTCCTGGAAATCCACCTTGCCGCTCCACAGGTCCTCGACCACCTGCAACACAGGCGGCGCCTCGGCGCGCTTGCGATCAAGCTCAGCGCGTTTTTCGAGGAAGACCTCGGCATCCTTGCCCGTGACGCGCGCTTTGCTGGTCAGCACCCAGAGGCAGTTCTCGTCATCGACGGGCGTGAAACTAAACGTGATTTCGGGCCAGCCGCCGACGCCATCCATCCCTGAGAGCGGAGGCACGATGACCCGCACGATGTTGGGGGCATAGTGCAGGGTGTGGCGAACTTTCCCGTTGGCGCGGCGACCGTACCGGAGGATGCCCCAGTCCCTTTCCTCGGCCGTGATGATCGGCAGATCTTGCGACAGCTTGGCGTGGGAACCGCCTGGCGCGTGCGTGAAGGCAACGTGCACCTCATCCATGCTGTTTTCAAAACACTGCAGATAATTGCAGGGCACCTGATAGACCGGCCACGGATCGATGACCCCCTCGCCGGCGGATTCCGGATAAGGCGGGAACGGCGGTGGGTCACCTTCGCCGAAATAGGCGAAGATCAACCCCATGTGCTCACGTGTCTGATAGGTCGGGATCTGCACCTTACGGTTATATCCGGCCTCCTCTGCGGGCTGCTCGACGCACTGACCGCTGCAGTCGAACTTCCAACCGTGATAGACGCAGCGGATGTCGTCATCCTCGACCCAACCAAGATGCATCATGGCGCCGCGATGCGGACAGCGCTGGGCGACGACCTGCGGTTTACCGGAGTGTCCGCGGTAGAGCGTGTAGTTCTCACTCATGATCCGGATCGGCTTGGCGCGCCCAGCCGGCAGGTTGGCGCTGTTGTCGAGCGCGATCCAGAACTGGCGCATGAACTTGCCGCCCGGCGTGCCCGGCCGGGTGCTGGCGATATCGATATCGGGTGTGCGGATGTTGGTGGTGCGCGGGGCCTCGGCGCGCGGTTCCGCCAGCGACATGGGCAACCTCCCTGTTCGGCGCGTAACCGAGTCTCGGCGGCTCGGATTCCTTAGCGTCAGTCTATCTTCGAACATGTTCAATAGACAAGGCGGCCGCGCAGCGAAGCCGCGTCGTTGGCGCGACTTCGCCGAGGGAGCACAGGAGTGTAGTGACGGATCAACCCGCGACTGGGGCAGCGTCCACGAAACCGATCACTGATTCGAGCCGGCCGTCGTCGGCCACAACGACGAAATCCGTTCCGCCCAGATAAAGCGGCGCATCCGGCGTACCGCCGGCGGCCCAGCTGAACCGGGCATAGCCATTGTGCGCCTCGATGCCGCTCTTCAGAGCGAGCCTGTAGCCCGGAAACTGGCGCTGCGCGGCATCGATCATCGCGTCGATGGCTTCATGGCCTTCGCCATGCCGGTGCGCATCGCGATAGATACCGTCCTCGCGCCAAGTGCTTGCGATCAGATCACGTCGGCGCCTGGAATCACGCTCGTTCCAGGCTGCGACGTAACGCACCACGACTTCGTTGATGTTGCTCATGGTTGACTCCTCTTCGATGCTTGCGACTCTAAGCATCGAGAGAGCTATCCATTTGCTGAAAGCAAAGCGATTACCAGCGAGGTAGTAAGGACCGCGTGCAATACTCGACTAGTTGTCCGTTATCTATTCCCGGCCTAGCTTGATTTTCCCGTTCGACCACAGGTGTAAAAATTTCCACCCGAATTGCTGGAAAGTATTTCGAGGAACAGCCATGCATATCTCGCCGTATATCTCTATCATTGCCATGTTCGCGCTTGCGCCTCTGCTCCAGCCTGCCACCGGCGCAGACAGCAATGACGTGCTCCGCATTCAGGATCGAGCCATGCCCTCCGATATTGATCCGCAGTCGGGCTTCCGACTACCGTTGCCGAAGCGCGAGGAATTGGATGAAGCCGGACGCGCGGCTTACGACCGGGCCGTTACGCCTGGACGCACCATCGCCGGGCTGCAGGGGCCGGCAGGGGTGCAGCTCTACAGTCCGAAGATTGCCCCGCATGTCAGCGCCATCAACCAGTACCTACGCTTTGAGGCGGGCTATTCGCCGCGCGTGCGCGAAATCGCAATCCTGACAACCGCGCGGGAAATGGACAGCCAATTCGAATGGGTGGCGCACGAGCCAGAGGCCTTGAAAGTGGGCGTGCCGGAGACTGTGATCGACGCCATCAAATACCGTCGCGACACTGGTGGACTGGATGCCGCCGATGCGATGGTCATCGAGCTCGGTCGCGCGCTATGGCGCGACCACAAGATCAGCCCGGACCTGTTTGCGCGGGCCAAGACCCTGTTCGGGCCGCACGCGCTAATCGACCTGGTGCTGCTGATGGGGAACTATGCAGGAACTGCAGCCCTGCTCTCCGCGGTGGACATGCAGCTCCATCCCGGGAAACAGCCATTATTGCCAATTCCATAGGCAAAATTCGACCATGAGTATCACCCGAGCGCAAAAGCTCGGCAAAAATGTGCGCATTTTCTTAACAAAAGGCTCGATGCTGCCTTAGTTGCTCTGTTTTTATTGAAGTGGGTAATGTGGGGTGTTTCATGCGTAACAACCGGACAGAGCGCTTTCGCCATTCGGCCCTCGAATGCCTGAACATGGCCAAGGCCACCTCCGACGTGCGCGCACGGCAAACGCTGCTGTGCATGGCAGAGGTGTGGACCAAGCTGCTGGATCAACGCTGCTCGTCGAGCGGTGTCGACGAACTCGTTGACCTCCTGGATACCGCGCCGGTTCCGCGCGAGGCGGCTCAGAACGCTGGCTGAAGCCGCCGCTCGTCTCCTCAGAACACTTGCAAGGTCGGTCCGCAAAGAAAGTGGGCCGTCCGCGATCGCAGACGGCCCAAGTCTAGGGAGGAACGCTAAACAGGCGGCTCGGGAAGGAGCGCTGCCTGTCGCGCTAGCAATGTGTGACGAGCCCGTTTGGTTGCAAGTGCGATCGATTGGCGCACATGTAGATCGCACCGTCGGGCGAATTCCGCAGTCACGAACGCACGCGATGATGTCCTATCATCAGGGACGCGCTGCAAGAGCGCGTTACGCGATCGCTGACCGGTCATCCTTGAAGCAGACCGTTCGGCGCCTATACTGGATCAAATAACAAGCCGCCGTGCGGCGCTCGAATGAATGAGCGCGAGGGAGGATCTGCGTGGAAGCGCTCGAAGTTGCGGTGATCGGCACCGGCTGGTGTGGTGGAATTCGCTCGGAGACCCTGTCGCGCTCGGCGCTGGTGAAAAAGCTGCATGTGTGCGAGATCCGACCTGAGCGATTGAAGGAAATCGCCACGCTGACGAAAGCGGCGACGGCCACGCTCGACTATCAGGACATTGTGAGGAATCCGGACATCGCGGCGGTCTATATCTCGACCACGCCTGAGCAGACGCATTATCCGATTGCACGCGATTGCTTGCGGGCCGGCAAGCATGTGTTTCTGGAAAAGCCGATCGCACTGGAACTGTTTGAAGCCGACGAGCTCATCACCCTCGCCAAGCGCAACCGGGTGAAATTCACCATCGGCTACTCGCAACGGTTCAATACCAAATATGCCTACGCCAAGAAGAAGATCGTCGACGGCACGCTCGGGCGACCGGTGAGCGCGGTGGTGAGCCGGCATCTCTCCCGCAGTTTGGGCAAGAAGATTGCGAGCCGGGTGAAATTGTCACCGGCCGCCATGGAGGCAACGCACGACCTCGATTTCGTGTTCTGGCTGCTGGAGCCGGCAAAGCCGGTACGCGTTTATTCGCAGGGCGCCTATGGGGTGATGCAGCCGGTCAACGGATCCTATGACAGCATGTGGACCACGGTGACCATGGATACCGGCGTCCTGGTCGTGGTTGGCGCCGGCTGGAATCTGCCGCCCGGGTACACCAACTTTTCCTCGACCTGGATCGAGATTACCGGCACCGAGGGCGCGCTGATTCTTGATGATACGCACCGCGACGTCTGGCTCAACACCATGGACAAGGGAACGGTATTCCCGATGTCGACGATGCCGGGCGAACAGGTTGATCACGTGTATGCGGGAGCGATGGGGCCGGAGACGATCTACTTCCTGGAATCGATCATGCTGGATCGGCCGGTCATGGTCAGTCCCGAGAGTGCGCGCATCGTGATGGAGGTCTACACGGCCGCCGATCTATCAGCGGAGCGTAACGAGCCGGTCGATATTCCATTATCCAATGAGGCGCGCGCCGCGGTGGCCGCAGCAGCAAACGTATAAACGCACAGCGCAGTTGCATTTTCGCATAGGTGGAATGGGACGGCGTTCGAGTTGTTTATGTGCGCCGACGATTCCTTCTGACGTCATCGCCGAACATAAACTCACGTTCCCGTGAGAGTTCACGCGCAGCCGCGGTCGAGGCTTTTTAGAGCGCTTCGAAAGCAGTAATCATGCGCAAAGATGTCCAAGCAAGCCTGAGCAGCGGGAGATGTGAATGATTAAGCTCACCGTCAACGGCAAGACCCACGAGGTAGACGTCGACCCTGATACCCCGCTGCTGTGGGTGATCCGCGAATGGGTTGGCCTGACGGGCACCAAATATGGTTGCGGCATTGCACAATGCGGCGCCTGCACGGTTCACATCGACGGCGTGGCGACGCGCTCCTGCTCAATCCCGGTGAGCGCAGTCGCCAATAATCAGATCACCACGATCGAAGGCCTCGCCCAAAACGGGACGCCGCATCCGGTGCAGAAAGCCTGGGTCGCGCTCGACGTGCCGCAATGCGGCTACTGCCAGAGCGGGATGATCATGGCGGTGGCGGCTTTGCTGAAGGAAAATCCGAAACCGACCGATGCCGATATTGACGCGGCGATCACCAACATCTGCCGGTGCGGCACCTATCAGCAGGTGCGCGAGGCAATTCACGCCGCCGCAAGCGCCTGAGGGAGGGCCCCATGAACTATATGCCGAAGTTCGATCGCCGTAGCTTCCTGGTCAGCTCAGCGGCTGCCGGATTGTCGCTCGGCTTCCACATCCCATTCAGTGAGGAGGCGCAGGCGCAGGCAGTCAACACCCGAGGTCAATGCCTGGGTGATGATCAAGCCGGACGACACCGTTGTCATCCGCATTGCCCGCTCGGAAATGGGCCAGGGCACGCGCACGGGGCTCGCCCAGCTGGTGGCGGAAGAGCTGCAGTGCGACTGGTCGAAGGTGACGACCGAATACCCCACGCCTGGTCAAAATGTTGCGCGTAACCGGGTGTGGCAGAATTTCTCGACCGGCGGCAGCCGTGGCATCCGCGAATCGAACGAGTACGTCCGCAAGGGCGGCGCGGCAGCCCGCATGATGCTCATCCAGGCCGCGGCGAACGATTGGAACGTTCCGGTCTCCGAGTGCCGCGCCGAGAACAGCGTGATCACGCATCAGGCGAGCGGACGGAGCACGACATACGGCAAGGTTGCCGAGGCGGCGAGCAAGCTCGAGGCGCCGAAGGATGTACCGCTCAAGGCTGCCAAGGACTGGACCATCGCCGGCAAGCCGCTCAAACGCCTCGACACCGCGCCCAAGACAAACGGGACGCAAATTTATGGGCTCGATATCAAGCTTCCGGGCATGCTGGTGGCTTCGATCAAAGAAAGCCCGCTGCTCAATGGCAAGGTGAAAAGCTTCGATGCCAGCAAGGCGGAAGGCAAGCCAGGCGTGCGAAAAGTCGTGCAGGTCGGTGACAACGCCGTCGCGGTGATCGGCGACACGTTCTATCAGACCAAGACCGCGCTTGCCGGCATGCCGATCGAATGGGACGGCGGCGACAACGTCAACGTCTCCAGCGACACGATCGCGGCCATGCTCAAGGAGGGGCTCGGCGCCGAGCAGGCTTTTGTCGGCAACAAGGCCGGCGATGCCAAGGCCGCCCTGGCGAGCGCGGCCAAGCGCGTAGAAGCGGTCTACAGCTATCCGTTCCAGGCTCATGCCACCATGGAGCCGATGAACGCGACTGCGCTATACACGCCGGATCGCTGCCAGGTCTGGTGTCCGACGCAAAACGGTGAAGCCGCGTTGGCGGTGTGCGCCGAAGCGGCCGGGCTGCCGGTCGCGAAATGCGATGTCTACAAATACGACCTGGGCGGCGGCTTCGGCCGCCGTGGCATGAGCGACTACGTGCGCCAGGCCGTGACGGTTGCCAAACAGATGCCGGGCACGCCGGTCAAATTGATCTGGTCGCGCGAAGACGACATGACGCACGACTTCTATCACCCGATCTCACAGTGCAAGCTGAGCGCGGGCTTCGATACCGCCGGCAACCTGACGGCGCTGCACATGCGGATCTCGAGCCAGTCGATCATGGCCTATGTGTTTCCGCAGAACCTGCAGAACGGCATGGACCCGGCGGTGTTCCAGGGACTGACACCGAACAGCCCGGAAGGGCATTTCGGGTATTCGGTCCCCAACCTGCTGATCGACCATGCGATGCGCAACACCGCGGTGCGGCCGGGCTTCTGGCGTGGGGTCAACACCAACCAGAACGCTATCTACGTCGAATGCTTCATGGATGAGTTGGCGCACGCCGCCGGCCAGGACCCTCTCGCGTTCCGGCAGAAGCTGCTGGCGGAGCACCCCAAGCACCTCGCTGTGCTCAACGCCGTCGCCGAACGCGCCGGCTGGGGCAAACCCGCACCGGCCGGCATCTATCGCGGCCTTGCGCAGTTCATGGGCTACGGCAGCTACGTGGCCGCGGTGGCGGAAGTCTCGGTCAACAACGGTCAACTGAAGGTGCACCGCATCGTGGCGGCCACCAACAGCGGGCACGCCGTGAACCCAGCGCAGATCGAGCGCCAGGTCGCCGGCTCGTTTGTCTACGGCCTGTCGGCCGCGCTCTACGGCGAGTGCACCGTCAAGGACGGCCGCATGCAGCAGGAGAACTTTGACACCTACGAAGTCATGCGCATGGACGAGATGCCGAAGGTCGAAACCATCGTCATGCCGTCCAACGATTTCTGGGGTGGGGTCGGCGAGCCAACCATCTCGGTAGCCGCACCGGCGGTGCTCAATGCGATCTTCGCCGCCACCGGCAAACGGATCCGGGAGATCCCGCTCAAGAACCACGACTTGAAGACGGCGTGATCGCGAGACCGCATGCGCTCTCCCCGCCCGGGAACCGGGCGGGGAATGTCGGGGCGTAATGCTAGACTGACAGCATGCGCAAGACCCAGACAGTCAGCCGACGTACCGTGCTCCGGTTCGGTGCGGCGGCCTCAGTGGCCGCCGTTTGTCCAACCCCGTCCATCGGCCAAAATGCGCCGCGCGTCGTCGTCATCGGCGGAGGTTTTGGTGGGGCGAATTGCGCGCGCGCTCTCAAAGTGATGAGCCCGAATTGCTCAGTCACGCTCGTTGCGGACGGGGAGACCTACACGGCGTTTCCACTCAGCAACGCCGTCCTAGCGGGATTGCGACCCCTCACCGCACAGCAATTTGGTTACGACAAGATCGCCGGTGCGGGCGTTTCAATCGCAGCTGGACGGGTGACTGGAATTGATCCGCAAGCCAAGGCAGTCCGGGTCAGTGACGGTCGCAGCATCCCCTATGACCGGCTGGTGATTGCGCCCGGCATCGACGTCAAGTTCGATGCGATCAAAGGCTACAGTGCGGCTGCCGCCGAGGTCATGCCGCATGCCTGGACCAACGGGGCGCAAGTCGCGTTGCTGGCCAAGCAGCTTGAGGCCATGCCGGAGAATGGCGTCGTGGTCATATCCGCGCCGGTCGCGCCGCTGCGTTGCCCGCTCGGGCCCTATGAACGCGCCAGCATGATTGCGTTCTTCCTGAAGGCCAGGAAGCCGAAAGCCAAGTTGATCGTGCTCGACTCCAAAGACTCCTTCATCCTGCAGAAGCAGTTCGAAGCCGCCTGGGCCGAGCTCTACCCGGGCCTCATCGAGTGGATTGGGCTATCGCAAGGCGGCAACCTGACCGAGGTCGACGTCGCCAACAAAACGCTGATCACCGATTTCGAAAGCTACAAGGCCGATGTGGCGAATGTGATCCCGCCGCAGCGGGCCGCACAGATCACATCGACCGCCGGCGTCGCCGACCGCACCGGATGGTGTCCGGTCGACCCGATCACATTCGAGTCGCAGCTGGTGCCGAACATCCACGTGATCGGCGATGCCGCCATCGCGGGCGCCATGCCGAAGGCGGCATCTGCGGCGAGCCAGGAAGGAAAGATCTGCGCAGCGGCCATTACCGAGCTGCTGCAGGGCAAGACGCCACAGGCCCGGGAGCTCGGAAGCAGCTGCTACAGCTTGATCGCACCCAATTTCGCGTTGGCGATTGGCGACAAGTATCGGCCAACCGACGGCCAGTTCATGGAAGTCGAGGGGAACGCGACATCAACCCCGGCCGATGCGACGGCAGATCAACACGCACAGGAGGCCAAGTCCGCGGATGCCTGGTTTGCGGCAACGACGCGCGAGACGTTTGGTTAGTCGTGCTCGCCCTGGCGGCTACGCTTTGCACGCTCGGTGTTGCCGGCGCGGGCGGGGATGAACTGCGGCCTTACGTCGTGGCTCGGCGATGCGATCCCCGCGTCGCTCACCGGCGCGGCCGGCGATCCCGAACGTGGGCGCGCGATCGTCAGCAACCGCCAGGTTGGACTTTGCCTGTTGTGCCACACCGGTCCGTTTCCGGAGGAGCACTTCCAGGGCAATCTGGCCCCTGATCTTACGGGCGCGGGCGCGCGCGCATCCGCCGGCCAGCTCCGGTTACGGATTGTTGATGCAAGCCGTCTCAACCCCAACACCATCATGCCGCCCTATTATCGGGTGGACGGGCTTGAGCGGGTCGCGGCAAACTTCCGCGGCAAGCCGATCCTGTCCGCGGAACAAATCGAAGACGTGGTTGCTTTCCTGGTCACGTTGAAAGACTAGATGCATGGACCAGAGCCGACGCGAACTCCTCACAGGCGCGGCCGCGTTCGCGGGCGGATTGTTGCTGGTCGAGTATCCGGCCCAGCCGACGCCACTCCTGCCTCGATGCAAGCGGCCATCCGCAATGTCCTCGGTGATGTGGAGATCGGCAAAGGCAAGGTGTCACTCGATATTGCGCCACTGGTCGAGAACGGCAATGCGGTGCCGATGGTCGTCGCGGTCGAGAGCCCGATGACGGCGACCAACTATGTCAAGGCAATTCATGTCTTCAACGAGAAGAACCCGCAACCCAACGTCATCAGCATCCATCTTGGGCCGCGCGCCGGAAAGGCCAGCATCTCGACACGGATCCGCCTTGCCAGACTCCCAGCGCGTCGTCGCGATCGCGCAAATGAGCGACGGCTCGGTCTGGTCGGATGAGGTCAACGTGATCGTCACCCTGGCGGCGTGCGTGGAGGGCTTGTGATGGCAAAACCCCTCATCAACGTCCCGGCCAAAGCGAAGCGCGGCGAGGTGATCGAGATCAAGACGCTGATCTCACACGTGATGGAAACCGGATTTCGGCACTCCAACATCGGCGAGTTTCTGCCGCGGGATATCATCACGCAGTTCGTTTGCCGTTATAACGGCGAGGAAATCTTCCGCGCCGATCTGTTTCCCGCCATAGCGGCAAACCCTTTCATCACATTCTACACGGTGGCGACCGACAGCGGCACGCTCACGTTCGAGTGGACGCGGCGATAACGGCTTCTCCGCTTCCGGGCAGGCCAACATCACTGTTGTGGACTAAGCCGGCCCATGACTGGGATCGTGTTTGCGTGCCGATGCGTGCTGGGCTTGCTGCTCATCGGCGCGACGCTGGCGGCTGCCGGTGATATCCCGTTATCGGAACGCCGCTCCGGCTACGATACGATGAGCGCCGACACCAAAGCGATGCAGGATGACGACACAGCCAATCCGGCGAGCTTGTGGGTGCTCGAGGGCGAAACGCTGTGGAGCACGAAAACTGCGAACAACAAATCATGCGCTGACTGCCATGGCGACGCAGCGCAGAGCATGAAGGGTGTGGCGGCGCGCTACCCGGCATTCGACGCCAAACTCAACAAGCCGATCGATCTCGGTCAGCGCATCAATCTGTGCCGGACCGAACACCAGAACGCCACGCCGTTTTCGCCTGAGAGCCGAGACCTGTTGGCGCTGACCGCGTTCGTGGCGCGCCAATCGCGTGGCTTGCTGATTGTGCAGGACGATCCGAAGATGCAGCCCGCCATCGCGGCCGGGCGTGTCTTGTTCGAGCAACGTCTAGGCCAGCTCAATCTGTCGTGCGCGCAATGCCACGACGACAATTGGGGCAAGCAACTCGCCGGCAGCGTTATTCCGCAAGCGCATCCAACCGGCTACCCGATCTATCGACTGGAGTGGCAGAGCCTCGGATCGCTGCAACGGCGCCTGCGCAATTGTTTGTTTGGGCAGCGTACCGAGCTTTATGCGTTCGACGCGCCGGAAATGATTGCGCTTGAAGCGTTCCTAATGTGGCGGGCCCGGGGCATGCCGATCGACGCCCCGGGTGTACGGCCCTGACTAAAGCACGATGCGTTGAGGTTAAATCAAGACACCAGCCACATACGTCATTGCGAGCGAAGCGAAGCAATCCAGGGGCCGCAACACTAGGGCTCTGGATTGCTTCGGCGCTGCGCGCCTCGCAATGACGAGTTCTGGGAACCTGCTCGAACTTGATTTCATCAGGCTCTAAAGCTCGGTTTTAGGTTCCGGTGAATACCGGCTTGCGCTTTTCCATGAAGGCTTTGCGGCCTTCGGCGTAGTCATTGCTGGCAAAGCATCGCTCAACCAATTCGGCGCTGTGCTTGAGATTGCGATCGGACTCGTCTTTGACGGCCTCGTTGATGGCGAATTTGACCGCGTGAATGGTCATCGGCGCGTTGCCGGAAATCGTATCGGCGTAGTTCTTCACAAACGTCTCGAGGCCGTCTTTAGGAACAACGCGATTGACCAGGCCCATCACGCGGGCCTCCTCGGCGTCGAACTGACGCGCCGTGTAGAAGATTTCCTTGGCAAACGACGGGCCGATCACATCGACCAGTCGCTTCACGCCGACATAGCCGTAGCCAAGTCCAAGCTTTGCAGCCGGAATGCCGAACTTGGAATTATCGGAGCAGATCCGCATGTCGCAGCACATGGCGAGGCCGAGCCCGCCGCCGATGCAGTAACCGAGAATCATCGCGATCGTCGGTTTCGGAAAGTCGTACAGGCTCGTGAAGGCCTTGTCGCTTGTGCTGTTGTAGCGATCGACCTGCTCCTGATTGGAGCGTTGTTTGTCGAATTCCGAGATATCCGCCCCCGAGACGAACGCCTTGCCGCCGGCACCCGTCACCACGACGACGCGCACCGCATCGTCGTGGCGAAAGTCCTCCAGGATTTCATGGGTGGCGGCCCACATGTCGAGCGACACGGCGTTGAGCCGATCGGGGTTGTTGAAGATCAAGTAGCCAATGCCGCCTTCCTTGCGCGACAGCATCTTGGTGGTTTGAGTCATCGAATCCTCGTTGCTTGTATTTCTAGCGCTTCAAATCGCACCGGCGCGACGAAGCTCAGCGATCTGCTTGGCGCTGAACCCGAATTCCTTGAGTACCGCGTTGGTGTGTTCGCCCAGCCGTGGCGGCGGCGTGACGAGCTTGCTCGGCGTGCGCGACAACGTCACCGGCTGACCGACCAGCGTCACCGAGCGGTCCTTCGCCTTCACGGTCTGCGCGATCTTCAGGTGCTGCACCTGCGGATCGGCAAAGACCTCATTGATCGCATAGATCGGACCAGTCGGGACCCCGGCCTCGTTGAGCTTCTCGACTAGTTTCTTGCTGGTGTGCTTCACCGTCACGGCTTCGATATCGGCGTTGAGCTCATCGCGATGTCGCAGGCGCTCCGCGGCGCTGGCATATTCCGGCCGTTGCATGAGCTCGGGCGCATCGAGCGCCTCGCACATGCGCTGCCACATCTTGCTGCCGGTGGTGGCGATGTTGATGTAGCCGTCCGACGTCCGATAGACGCCGGTCGGGGCGCTGGTCGGATGATTGTTGCCGGCCTGCTTGGGAACTTCCCCGGCCATCAGCCAACGCGCCGCCTGGAAATCGAGCATGAAGATTTGCGCCTGCAGCAGAGACGTCTCGATCTGCTGGCCTTTGCCCGATTTCTCCCGTTCCAGCAGCGCGGTCATGATCCCGAGCGCTGCGAACAGGCCGGCACACAAGTCGGCCACTGCAATTCCGACCCGTACCGGCCCCTGGCCTGGTAAGCCCGTGATGGACATCAGCCCGCCCATGCCCTGGGCGATCTGGTCGAAACCGGGACGCGTCGCGTAGGGCCCGGTTTGTCCAAACCCCGAAATGCTGGCGTAAACCAGCTTGGGATTGACCTTGGCGAGGGTCTTGTAATCGATGCCGAGCCGGCGTTTGACGTCCGGGCGGTAGTTCTCGACCACGACGTCCGCGCGCTTGACCAGGCGCTTGAGGGCGGCCACGCCCTCGGGCGACTTGAGGTTGAGCGTGATGCTCCGTTTGTTGCGGTGAAGATTGGAAAAATCGGGTCCCGTTCGCGGCCCGCCCATATCGGCGGCTTCGACATGCTCGGGGGTCTCGATCTTGATGACGTTGGCGCCCCAGTCCGCCAACTGGCGCACGCAGGTCGGCCCGGCACGCACGCGGGTCAGATCGAGGACGGTAAAGCGGGTCAGGGCTTTGGAAGCAGGGCGAGGCGGCATTCAGCGTGATCCTGGAGGAGGCATTCGGCCTTGGGCAAGGGACTCAGATTCCCCGATCAGCGGCCGAATGTCTACCTACCCACGTTCACGCACACCAGGACTGCCAAATCTCGATTTAACCCGCTTGAAGGCGCGATCGAACGGTACGCATGCGGCTGGCGATATCGCGCTCGTCCAGTAGCCCCCGGCAGAGCATGATATGGACGAGGGCAAGCAACTCACGTTCAGGCGCAGGAACTTCGTTGTAGACGTTATTTGCGAGCTCATCCTCAGCCTTGCGCCGGTCAAGGGCAGGAAGCGTCCCGCCAACCGCGAGGCACTCGCACATTCCGATCAGACTGGTTTTCCACGGCGGATCTGGATTCGTGACGCCATAGCGCGGCGCGACGACACCCCATTCCTTCCCCTGATGCCGTACGGCCTCAAGCAGTGCGATCCGGCTAAGGTCCACGTCACTCGTCACGCTCATTCGGCGGCGCTCCCATGCTGTGACGAACTTTGGACAGGGCGGCGGGCCTTGTGGATTGGGTGAACGTCTTCCGTTCTGCCGGGCTGCGGCAGTGCAACGCCGATCATGCAGTCCCGTGTCACGATCGCCGCGAGCTGCTCCTCCGTCCAGTTCTCGGTGCCTTTGGGGCGTACGGGAAGCACCATGAAGCGGCACTTCTGGTTCGAGTCCTCGATCCTCACCTCCACCTCGGGCGGAAGCACCAATCCGAATTCGGTGAGCACCTCGCGCGGCCAGCGGACCAACCTGCGCCGATAATTGGTTGAGCGATACCATTCGGGCGACATGCCGAGCAGAGGACGCGGATAGCAGGAGCAGAGCGTGCAAACGATCACATGATGCAGAGTTGGCGTGTCTTCGAGTACGCGAAAATTCGTGTAATCACTCGGGGTGCCGACCCCGGTCGGCTCTGTCCAGTCGACGCCGACCTCCTTGCAGGCTTTGGTGCCGTCGTCCAGGAGACGCGCCTTGAAAGACGGATCGGTCCAAGCCTTCGCGACTAATCGCGAGCCGGCGGCTGGTCCGACTGACTCGGCCCATTCGGTGAACTTCCGGTGGTCCTCGGCGGTAAAGAGGCCGTGCTCGATGGCAAGCTCGCGCACTGCGATCTCCAGAACCTCATAGTCCGTTATCTCTTCCACCATCGGTGCCGCTGGGTGTTCATGGCCGTCACCGTCATCATCGTGTTTGTGTTCCGTGCTCATGAACAATCCTTCCTGCCTTGTTGATCGCGATCAGCTTCTAACGGGCTCAAGCCAACGATCCGGAAGCTCGGTCTGCAACGTATCGCTGTCGAAAGGATACTCCTCCCATAGATCCTTCTGACGGAACCGGACGATGTAATATTGTTCGAGCCGACCGTCGTAGTTGAAGGCTTCGTCCTCGGGAATGAGATCTTGGTATGTGCGCGCAGCGATCGTGCCGATGGCACCGCGCACGTAGTTCTGCGTGCGCGTGTAGAATATGTTCGGCATGTCCTTCACTTGAACGCGGTCGCCCACCTTAAAACGAGCGGGCGTGTGACCATCGTCGTTCTTGACAGTTTTATCTTTTTGCATAGCGAGCCTTCACCTCCGCAATCTTCTCCAGCAACTCGGCAAGCGAGATGTGTTTCTTATCGACGAGCATGCGGGCCGCAGACCAAATCCAACGTCCGTAATAGGGCATCCCGAGGTAGAGTGTATAACCCAAATCGTTGTCGGCTCGACGACGCCTCTCTTCCGAGTTCCATACCCCCTTCCACCCAAGCACCTCACATGTCACATACGTATTGAGCTCCCACTGTTCTTCTTCCTTTTCCTCGTAGTAGACAGGCACATCGTGCTGGCCCCCTACGTCGTGGGGCGGATGCATAAGGGCACGGAACAGGGGCTCGGAGTTCTCGTAATTCCAATTTTGCGGCACATGAAGCGCCGGCTGGAAAGAGCTTATGATTTCGTATTGCTGACGAAGTTTGGGTCGCGATGTCATTCTCATCCACCTTCTTGTCTCAGATCAGCCCGCGCGGGATTGACTCGCCACCTCAGAAACCAGCAGCACCAGGCTGGAATGCTGAGTTAGATCCGTGGTCGACGCGGCTAGAGGCGATGCGTCCAATGACGTCATCGCCAAGCTGCTCTATTCTAATTTCTGCAGTGCTGAGAATCTCGTCCCTGACGGCAGTCTTTTTTTCCGGCTCCGACATGCGTTGCCCCGTGATGTGCAGCGATGGTGCGCGAAGCGTCAGTAGAAGAGCATAGAAAAATTGTCAGAGGGTGTCACTCAAGTCAACATAATCGCGAGCCGGACCACGTCACCGAGCTAATACGAATATGCGAACAATCCGACAGAGGTATGATGTTCCGATGTCGGATTGCTGTCGCCTAGAACTCTGGTTGTCACGGCGAACGAGCAACGCCACCTGAACGTAACGGCTTGATGTAAAATAGGGGACGATCTCTTCTGATAGCCGTTAAAGGGCTGAGCCTTTCGGGAAGCGCGCCGGCGAACAAATTGATTGATTGCTTTCTCCACGACGATCCAAAGCTGAGCGCCCGGACTGGACTTCTGCTCGGTCAGGTGACCGCCTGCGCCTGATACCCGGGCGCAAAAGTGTAGCGCGTGCCGACAGCCGATTGACTGACCGTATCTCCGAACGCGTTCGCCAACGCGCGAAGCGCCCGCCAACCGGTGCAATGTGCCGTGATGATGTTGCGAATCCCGAACGGTCGCAGGCCGTCCACGGTCTGCGGGATGAGTCGCTCCATGACACCGCCGAGATGGAGGCCACCCATCACGCAATGGATCGTAATGTCCGGGAACAGCGCGCGCACGTGCGTGCAGACATTGACGATACCCGCGTGCGAACACGCGCTGAACACGATCAAGCCCAGGTCGCGCACATGTACCACGAGCATCCGCTCGTCCATCAGGAACGGATCTGGCTCCCAAGGTGCGTCGGCGCCAACGCGGGCGAGGTGATCGGTGCGCCCCTTTTCAAATGAGCTCAGCCGCGGAATTTCGCCGCTGTAATAGAAATGGCCATCGAGCAGCAGTCGGGCGTCCGATTGATTGACAACCTTTGCCCCACGAGCCTCCATTTCAGATGGGCTCGGGACCTTGACGACCGGCACAATGGTCCCGCTCGCGAGTTTGATTGCGCGTTCATTGAACATTCCGGGATTGGCGTGGACTTCAACCGCGCCGCCCTCGGCAATGATCGTGTCGATGGTCGCCGGGAGGGCCGCCATATGATCCCAGTGGCCATGACTGACCGCGATACATTCGACCTCGCTCAAGCGAATGCCGAGATTGGCGCAGTTGCGGATGAAGATCGCCCCCTCAGGACCCGTGTCGAACAACAGCGTGTGCTGAACCCCATCCGCCTTGGACACCAGCCTGAGCCCGAGACCCAGGTTGGCGCACAGCAGTGCCTCTCCGGATAAGACCTTGGCACCGGCTGAAATCACGTTCGCGAATTCCGACACGGCGAATAGGGTTTTGCTCACGTAGGTGTCGCTGACGTCATCTGTAACGACGTCGACAGCGAGCGAATCGATCACCTTGAGTGAAGACGCCGGCTCACTGAATTGGGGCATGAGGAACTGCTCAATCGGCCTTCGGAGACGGAGGGTCGACCCAGCCAATATTTCCATCGGCGCGCCGATAGACCATGTTAACCCGGCCGCTGGCGGCGTGACAAAAAATGACAACAGGCGCACCGGTGAGATCAAGCTCCACGACGGCCTCGCTCACCGATAGCGTTTCTAGCGCCGTGGTGGATTCAGCAATGATGGCTGGATTGAAGTCCGCCGCATCCTGCTCTTCGTCGGGTGCGGCGATGACATAGCTCAGAGCATCGAGGGGTGGATTCGCGCGACGGCTTCCGTCCGGCCGTCCGGAATGTGATTTCAGTCGATCCCGGTAGCGTCGCAACCGTTTTTCGATGCGGAGCGCTGCCTGGTCCGCGCTTGCGTAAGCATCGGCTGCCAATCCTTCGGCGTGCAGTACGATTCCCGAATCGAGATGAATTGCGCACTCGGTGCGAAAACCGAAGCCTTCCTTGCTGACAATCGCGTGTCCGGAGTAGCCACGATCGAAATATCGCTTGATCAGTTCGTCGATGCGTTCGCGGACGCGATTGGGCAGCACGTCCCCGACATCGACAGCTTTGCCCGATACTCGAAAACCCATCGCTTGCTCCAGCTGAATGCCTTCGATCCTTGAGGCAGACCCGAAGGCACGCCGCTCAATTGGAACCGATCAGCGTCTGCTTCTCGCGACGACGCTGAACCGACGAAGGTATCCGCATCGCCTCCCGGTATTTGGCCACGGTCCGACGCGCAATGTCGATACCAGCACCGCGCAGTTTGTCGACGATCGTGTCATCGGACAGAACCTGGCTGACGTTCTCGGCGTCGATCAGCTGCCTGATGCGATGGCGGACAGCTTCTGCGGAATGCGCTTCTCCGCCATCGGCGGCCGCAATGGCGGATGTGAAGAAATACTTGAGCTCAAAAATCCCCCGGCTGGTAGCCATGTATTTGTTGGCGGTCACCCGCGAGACCGTCGACTCGTGCATACCAATGGCCTCGGCGACGGTCTTCAGGTTGAGCGGTTTGAGATATGCCACCCCATGCAGGAGAAAGGCCTCCTGTTGATTTACGATTTCGGTTGCGACCTTCAATATCGTCTTCGCCCGCTGGTCGAGCGCGCGGACCAGCCAACTGGCGGACTGCAGACAATCTGCCAGATAGGCCTTCTCGGTCGGATTCTTGGTCGTCTTCGATACTTGCGCGTAGTAGCTTTGACTGACAAGCACCTTGGGAAGCGTGTCTGAATTGAGCTCGATCGCCCAGGTGTCGTCGGGCCCCTTGCGCACGAAAACGTCGGGAATGACCGGTTGGACGGGTGCGGAGCCGAACGCGAGCCCCGGCTTGGGATCAAGCGCGCGCAGCTCGGCAACCATGTCGAACAGATCCTGCTCGTCGACCCCGCACAATTTCCGCAGCGAAGGCAAGTCGCGTCTTGCCAGCAGGTCGAGATGCTCGACCAGCGCCTGCATGGCCGGATCAAACCGGTCGCGGTCTTTGAGCTGAATAGCCAGGCATTCGGCGAGATTGCGTGCACAGACGCCGGACGGCTCCAACGCTTGCAGCACGCGGAGCACCGCTTCGACCTGATCGATCGATGCCCCGAGCTTCTCCGCCACCTCGGTGACGCTTCCGGTGAAGTAACCGGTCTCATCGACGAGATCGATCAGATACTGGGCAATGAGCTTGTCGCGCGCATCCGTAATGACGAGGGCCATCTGCTCGGCCAGATGCCCGGAAAGCGTCGCTTCCGCCGGGACAAATGCCTCCAGGTTGTAGTCGCCGTCCTCACGGGCGCCACCGCGAATGCCGGCCCATTCCGAATGGGCCGGCATTTCCATCGCCGGCACCCTTTCCCCGTTATCGTCCGGAAACACGTTCTCGAAACTGGTGTCCAGACGGTCCTCGATGGTCGAGCCGCTGGTGTCCAGTTCTTGGCTCAGCCACTCCTCGCTGGCAGACGCCCCCTCAGCTTCCGCAGCCTGAGCCTCTTCCCGGCTCTCGGCTTCACCCTCCCCGTCGTTCGCGCGCTCAAGAAGCGGGTTGCGCTCGAGTTCGGCGTCCACATGAGCCGTCAGATCCAGATTGGAGAGCTGCAGCAGCTTGATGGCCTGCATCAGCTGCGGCGTCATCACCAGGGCTTGCGTCTGGCGGAATTGTAATTTTTGCGTGAGCGCCATAGTTTTCAGCGATAGTTGGTCCGGTTCTTGCTTACCCGGTTCTATTGCCGCTGTATACCTATTCTATGGCTTAGTCGCAGACCTTCTTACATCCGGAATTCTTCACCCAGATAGAGCCGCCGAACCTCGGGGTGATTGACGATGTCGTCGGCGCGACCCTCCATCAGGACTTGCCCTGAATAGATGATGTACCCCCGGTCCGTGAGGCCCAGGGTCTCGCGCACGTTGTGATCGGTAATGAGGACGCCGATCCCCCGTTGCGTCAGGTGGCGAACCAGGACCTGGATGTCGCCGACCGCGATCGGGTCAATGCCGGCGAAGGGCTCGTCGAGCAGCATGTAGCGCGGTCGGGTCGCCAACGCGCGTGCGATTTCGACACGCCGCCGCTCGCCACCCGACAGAGCAATCGACGGCGACTTGCGCAGGCGCGTGATGTTGAACTCTTCCAAAAGGGAATCGAGCTCGCGCTCGCGCTTACGCTTGTCCGGCTCGACAATCTCCAGCACCGAGCGGATGTTGTCCTCGACATTTAGCCCACGAAAAATCGACGCTTCCTGCGGAAGATAACCGATCCCGAGCCGGGCACGCTGATACATCGGGAGTTTGGTGACGTCGTATCCGTCGAGCTCGATCTTCCCACGATCGGCTTGGATCAGGCCCGTGATCATGTAGAACACGGTCGTCTTGCCGGCTCCGTTTGGGCCGAGCAGCCCCACGGCTTCACCACCCCGAACGTAAAGGCTGACACCTTTCACCACTTTGCGGCCGACGAACGTCTTCTCGACGGCGTGTACGGCAAGGAATTCTTGCGTGCCGGCGCGCTGCGGCGTCGGCGCGCGGGGCGCTGTTGACGGGGGTACGGGGGCATTGTCGCGTCCGCCTGGACGTGGCGGCGTCGGAATGGGCTTGGCATCTTGCGGCTCGGGTTTCGAAAACGCCGCGGCCTCGCGCACCGGCGCGACCCGAGAGGTTGCATCTTCGACAACCGGGCGTTTGGGACGCGCTACGGGTTGGGCCGGCTGCACCGACTGCACTGGCGGGGGCGGCGCGCGGCGTACGCCGGCAGCGACACGCATCGGCTCGGTTCGAATCGGGCCGATTACCCCGCCCAAAGCCGGCAGATTGATCGCAAGCGCCCAGCGGCGCTTGGGCTCATCGCGCTTGGATGTGTTGGGAAAATCAACCACGCGGCGGCCCAGCGCCTACGTACAGGGCTGCTGTTTGTGGGCGGCCTGCGGCTGCTTCTGAGGCTGCTCTTGCTTCTTTTTCTCTTCCTGTATCGACGATGGAATGAGCAGGGCGGACACGCCGCCACTCTTGCCGCCATCGATCTTGGCTGCTCCAGTTGTCAGGTCGACGACGAGCCTGTCACCCTTCAGTACGTTTTGTTCCTTGGTCAGGACGACATTACCCTGCAGGGTGACTGTGTTCGCCTGCATGTCGAACGTGCCTTCGTTACCCGTGACAATTTGATCATTCTGGCAGACCTTCACACCGCCTTTCACGTCAAGCCGTTTGATGCGTTGTTGTCCCCCTGGACCCGGCTGAGCTGAGGTCAGCGCATTGGCCGTACTTCCATCGCCGTCATAAAAGACATCAAGGGTTTGCGCACGCATCGTCGTGTCGCCCTGGACGACTTTCACGTTGCCAGAAAAGGTCGCTTTCTTTTCCTTATCGCGGACTTCCAGTTGGCGGGCATCGATCTGAACAGGCTGATCGCGGTTTTGTGCAAACCCCTGGAGAGCGTTGGGCGGGCCGGCGGGTTGCTGAGCGGGCGCGGGAGGCTGGGCCTGTGCCAGCAAGCAGCTCGCCGTGAATACGGCTGCGGCAAGCCAAGTTTTCAGGCAAGGACGCGGGTGCATAGCTACCTCTTGGTGCCTTGCTGCGCGTTGTCGAGCGTCAGGTTCATGACTACGCCACCGCCAAAACGAATGACATCACCCCGATCATCCACCTCGAGGCGATTGGCGTTGAGCGTTCCGTTGAGCATCTGCAGCTCCACAGGGCTTTGCGAGACGATGCTTCCCTTCTTCACGTCAATTACGGCTTCGCGGAGGTGACCGGCATAGCCGGATGTCGACGTAAGCACGATCTCGTTATCGAGCTTCAGCCTGTCCAACTTGGACTCGTAGACGCCGCTGTTCGCGCGCATCTCCACCAGGACTTTGTCCTGCATCTGAACCTTGGCGTGGATATCCTCGAGATCGACGATGTCCGGCTTGGTGATGTCCTGCGATGCCGCCCGCGCGGTGACTTCGTAGGGACGAGCGTCATTGGTGAAACCGGCCACCCGCGGCGATTCCATCGTGATCCTGGTGCCGGACAGCACTACCTTGCCGGGATCGATTGGAAGCCGCGCGAACACGCGGAACGGATTGAAATAGGCGGCGACGATCAGCAGCGCGAACACGCTGACGATGGTGACCGGAAGCGCGGTGCGCAGCAGCCGGACGAACCGGCTATGGCGCACGGCAGCACGAAACCTGGCCGGATCCGCGCGACCAAGCTCCCGCGTCGTGTCGGTCGACGATGCCGTTGACAGATTACCCCCCATCGCATCAAGGCCGTGGACCCAGACACGACCCCTACCCCAGCATACGATCACCCAGCCCCAACTTG
Source organism: uncultured Alphaproteobacteria bacterium (assembly GCA_963760435.1). Taxonomy (GTDB): domain Bacteria; phylum Pseudomonadota; class Alphaproteobacteria; order Rhizobiales; family Xanthobacteraceae; genus JAFAXD01. The sequence goes on along the minus strand of CAVXDE010000032.1, from coordinate 120,591 downwards.
GCTCCGGAATGTGGCCGCTCCACGGCGGAAATCCGGGTTTGACTTGCTCACGAGTGAGCAAAAATGTCCTCATCCGCCCAACCTGCGAGGTCGAGCCGAGCCCGATCGGGCAAAAACGCAAAACACGCCGCCGCAAGCTGCTCGCGCCCCTCCCGCACCAGCATGGCGTCGAGTTTCTCCCGCAGCGCATGCAAATGCAAAACGTCCGAGGCGGCGTAAGCAACCTGGGGTTCAGTCAGCTCGGAAGCACCCCAGTCCGACGACTGCTGCTGCTTGGAGAGGTCGATGCCGAGGACCTCACGCACGAGATCTTTCAATCCGTGCTTGTCCGTATAGGTGCGCGTCAGGCGCGAGGCGATCTTGGTGCAATAAACCGGGGCGGGCATGACGCCAAAGCGGTTGTAGAGTGCCGCGATATCGAAGCGGCCAAAATGAAAGATCTTCACTATCCCCGGATCGCCGATCAACCGCTTGAGGTTTGGGGCATCGCTCACCCCGGGCGGGATCTGCACCACGTCGGCGCTCCCGTCGCCGGGCGACAGTTGCACAACGCATAGCCGGTCGCGATGCGGGTTGAGCCCCATCGTTTCCGTGTCGATGGCGACAGCCCCGCGATAACGGGCCAAATCCGGCAAATCGCCGCGATGCAGGCGGATGGTCATGGCTTGCCGGACGCTCGTTCAACCGATGTCAGAGGAATGCAAGGGATGATGCCCAGGAGAGGGTAGCCGATCCAACAGATAGGTCAAAGGTTCACCTGAGGCACGGGGTCTACGGTGACATCTTTCACGCGAACCCTTTGACAAGCCGTATGCAAAATCGATGAATGGTTTCCGGCGAGCCGACGGCTTTGCCGGGCTATTTGATAATGTGAATCAGATTAGGAGCAGCACCCGCCCGGGAAGTCAGGAGCGAAAGCTCGGGCGCCGACGTCACCTATGCCTAAAATCAATGGATTAGCGGACCAAGCAGCGCAGCACCGCTTTTCTTGATTCAGCGGTCGACGAAACGCCTTTACGGGCTTTAGTGCTGGCGCGTCACGTATGGCAAGTTTGTCATCTATGGAAAGACGGCCATGAAATTGGCCGTCTAGGCGAACCAACTGACTGATGCCGCCAAGCGTTACGGCGGTCATCTATGTCATCTATGGCATGACCTCCGGCGCGGCGGCATCCCGGGGCAGTGATTATGGATTCCGCGCTCCTGAGCGAGTGTCCGCCGCACCCTCGCTTCGGCCAGGAATGATGTGCCGAGAGCGGGGCGAGCCGCCGCTCCTATGACACCAACGTCATCTATGCGAATTTGGTCATCTATGGCGAATATCAAAGACTTAACCGGATGATGGAGCCTGAGGCTTCGTCATCTAAGGACGAGTCCGTCCGCGCTCAGTGAGCCAGACGAGCTCCCGCGTCAAATCAGACCGATCGTTTTGGGGTGGTGCCCAGGAGAGGAACTCGAACCTCCACGGCTATTAACCACTGGTACCTGAAACCAGCGCGTCTACCAATTCCGCCACCTGGGCTTGTGGCTCACACATAGGCGGTGCGGTTTTCGATTGTCAACGCGGCCGCGACGGCGCAACTCACTATACACCTGCCCGACGATCCTGTATTCGGCACCGCGAGCGCATCTAGATTGGAAGCAATCGGGACGCGCTCTAAAATTTTGGCTTTTGCGCATGTCCTTATCGGAAAATCGGTGTCCACTTTTCCGGGACATGCGCTAACCCTGGGCCACCCCCAATGAACGTCCAGAACCAAGTCGACACCCTGGTGACCGTATTCGGTGGCTCGGGCTTTCTCGGCCGCCACGTCGTCCGCGCGCTGGCCAAGCAATATTTTCGCATCCGCGTGGCCGTGCGCCGCCCGGATCTCACGGGGCACCTGCAGCCCTTGGGGCGGGTCGGCCAAATTCATGCGGTCCAGGCCAACCTGCGCGACCCGGCATCCGTCGCCGCGGCGGTGCGCGGTGCGAGCATTGTCATCAATCTTGTCGGGATCCTGTTTGAGCGCGGCCGCCAGCGCTTCGAAGTCGTGCAGGCGATTGGCGCCGAGACAGTGGCGACTGCGGCCGCAAGCGAAGGCGCGCAGATGATCCACGTGTCGGCCATCGGCGCCGACGAGCATTCACCCGCGCACTACGCGCGCAGCAAGGCCGAGGGCGAGCGGCGCGTTCTCGCGGTGACCCCGACAGCGACGATCTTTCGACCGTCGATCCTGTTTGGCCCCGACGACGATTTCTTCAACAAATTTGCCTCACTGGCGCGCTTCATGCCCGCGCTTCCGTTGGTCGGCGGTGGCCACACCAAGTTCCAGCCAGTTTTCGCCGGCGACGTCGCCGCCGCGATCACCAAGGCGACGCTGGGCGAAACAAAGCCGGGGACTACCTATGAGCTGGGCGGACCGGAAGTGTTCAGCTTTCGCGAGCTGATGGAGTACGTGCTGGCTGCGACCCAGCGCCGCCGGTTGCTCGTTCCCCTGCCGTTCGGGATCGCGCGCATGCAGGCGAGCTTTCTGCAATTCCTGCCCAAGCCTCCGCTCACCCCGGACCAGGTGGAGCTGCTGCGAACCGATAACGTGGTCTCGGAAGCTGCCGAGCGCGAAGGCCGCACGCTCGATGGACTTGGCATTCATCCCGAAGCGGTGCAGGTGATCGTGCCGACGTATTTGTGGCGGTTTCGCAAGACCGGCCAGTTCGGTGCCAGAATGGCGTGATGGTTTGCCTCAATGGCGACGCCGATTACCAACATCGAAGATCTGCGCGTTCTGGCCCGGCGGCGCGTTCCCAAAGCTCTCTTCGAATATGTGGATGGCGGCTCCTACGACGAGCTGACCTTGCGTGCCAACCGGGCGGACCTCGACGCCGTCAAGTTGCGGCAGCGGGTCATGGTCGATACCTCGAAGCGGGACCTGACCACGACGTTGCTGGGCGAAAAGGTGGCCATGCCGGTCGCCATCGCCCCGACGGGACTGACCGGCCTCATCCACGGCGACGGCGAAATCCTGGCCGCACGCGCGGCGGAAGCAGCCGGCTTGAAGTTCTGCCTCTCGACCCTCTCCATCTGCGCGCTCGAGGACGTGGCGCGCGCCGTCAAACAACCGATCTGGTACCAGCTCTACGTATTCAAGGATCGTGGTTTTGCTCGCGCCATGATCGAGCGGGCGACCGCGGCGCAATGCTCGGCGATGTTCCTCACCGTTGATCTTCCCTATCGGGGGCAACGGCACGCCGATATCAAGAACGGCCTCACGGTGCCGCCGCGCCTGACGCTGCGCAATTGCTGGGACATTGCCACCAAGCCGGCTTGGGCGATGGGCGTGCTGATGAGCAAGCGCAAGTCGTTCGGCAATCTCGAAACATATCTGGGCAGCGCGCCCGGATATGCCCCGACGGTCCTGAAAACTGGATCATGGGCCACCAGCAATTCCGATCAGAGCCTGAACTGGCGCGACCTCGATTGGATTCGCGAACGCTGGAAGGGCAAGCTGGTGCTCAAAGGCATCCTTGACGCGGAGGATGCCAAGCGAGCCGCGGACGAAGGTGTTGACGGCATCGTCGTCTCGAACCATGGCGGGCGCCAGCTGGATAGCGCCTCCGGATCAATCTCCGTCCTGCCGCATATCGTTGACGCAGTCGGCGATCGGGTCGAAGTTTTGTTCGATGGCGGCGTGCGCTCGGGTCACGATGTGTTCAAGGCTCTGGCCCTCGGCGCGCGCGGATGTCTGATTGGTCGCGCTTATTTGTATGGGCTTGCCGCCATGGGACAGGCCGGTGTCGCAGCGGCGCTCGAGGTAATCCGCGAAAGTTTCGACAACGCCATGATCCTGACCGGGACCACAGACGTGGCGCAGATCACGCGCGACAAGCTCTATCGCGTGCCGCTGAAGAACTGATCTTCAGCCTTATCGTCCAAGGCCGAGGATCAGGCCGATCAACCCGAGACCTCCGACGATCAGGCGCCAGAAAGCGAATAGCGCAAAGCCATGACGCGACACGTATCCGAGAAACGTCTTCACAACGATCCAACCGAATATGAATGACGTGATGAAGCCGACCGCAATAATCAACACATTGCTGCCGCTCAGGTGCGCGCCGCTCTTGTAGAGATCGTAGGCAAATGCGCCGACCATCGTCGGCATGGCTAACCAGAATGAGAATTCGGCGGCCGTGCGACGATCAGCGCCAAGCAGCATCGCCGACACGATTGTTGCCCCCGACCGCGACACACCAGGAATCATCGCCGCGCACTGGAAGATGCCGATGCCCAAGTACATCGGCAGCGAGAATTTGGTGACGTCATGGTATTTCGGCTTGAGCGGGATTGAATCGATCCAAAACAATACGCCAGCGCCAAGGATCAGCGTCACGCAGACAATCCAAGGATTGAACAAGACCGTTTTGATGAAATCATGCGCCAGCGCACCAACTACGGCGGCAGGTAGGAATGCGATCAATACACCGATGACAAACCGACGCGACGTCGCGTCCGAGAAAAATCCCAGGGCCAGCTGCCACAGCCGCGTGAAATAAATCGAGAGCAGCGCCAGAATGGCGCCGAGCTGGATCAACACCGCAAAGGTCTTGCCGAAATCCTCGTCGGCAAAGCCGAAGAAGTGCTCGACCAGCAGGAGATGGCCGGTCGAGGACACGGGCAGATATTCGGTCAGGCCTTCGACAATCCCCAGAATGCCGGCTTTGATCAGGTCAAACAGCATCGAGCGCATCTCCCAGGGCGGAATGGACGTGCTTGTGGCCCAAGCCGGGCGCCGGAGCAACGAAAAACCGCCGGTAGAGTTGCACTCCCCTCGTGCAGAAATCTCGGCCTGGCAGTACTGGCGCCTCTTAACGATTTGTGTACCGTTGCACAGCAATTGTCCCGCCTCACGTCTCCGCTGGTCCACCATCCGCAATGTTGACGTTGTTCCACCACCCGCTCTGCCCGTTTTCGCGGTTCGCGCGTCTGGCGCTCGCGGAATACGGATTGACAGTGCAGCTCGTCGAAGAGCGCGCATGGGATCGCCGTACCGAATTTCTGACGCTCAACCCGGCGGGAACAACACCGGTCGTAGTCGAGGATGGTGTGCCGCCGATCCCGGACACGCGCATTCTTGCGGAATATCTGGACGAAACGCGCGGCGAGACCCTCGCGGATCACCGCCTGTTGCCGGTCGCAATGGACGCCCGCATTGAGGTGCGCCGGCTATTTGCCTGGTTCAATGACAAATTCGCCAGCGAAGTGAGCAGCCCACTGACGGTCGAGCGCATTTTCAAGCGGCATATGCCCCGCGACCAGGGCGGCGGGCCGCCTGATATTTTCGCCATTCGCGCGGCGCTCGCTAACATTCGCTATCATCTGGCTTATGTGGGGTGGTTAGCGCGTACCCGCGATTGGCTCGCGGGTGACCGGATGAGCTACGCCGATCTCGCCGCAGCCGCGCACCTGTCGGTGGTCGACTACTTGGGTGATGTGCCGTGGGACGAGGACGAAGCCGCGAAAGCCTGGTACGCGCGGGTGAAGTCACGCCCGTCGTTCCGGCCGCTGCTGGCCGACACCCACGCGGGCATCCCGCCGTCCAAGACCTACGCAGACCTGGACTTCTGAGCGACCTGCAGCGGGTCAAGACGGCGCTGCGCGAAACCGCACGCGAACACGGCTTTGACGCCGTGCGCATCGCATCACCGGATGCCGCGCCGCTTGCCGAAGGGCGATTGCGCCAGTTCTTGGCCGAAGGCGCCCACGGGGACATGGGCTGGCTGGCTGACGAGCGCCGCGGCGACCCGCACGCGCTCTGGTCGGAGGTGCGTGCGGTCATCATCCTCGGCCTCAACTATGGTCCGGACCGCGATCCTCTGGCGATCTTGGAGAAACCCGAACGGGCGGCGATCTCCGTCTACGCCCAGGGCGACGACTACCACGATCTCATCAAGCCGCGGCTCAAAAGCATCGCCAGATGGCTCGTGGCAACGGCGGGCGGCGACGTCAAAGTGTTCATTGATACGGCCGCGCTGATGGAAAAGCCCCTCGCGGCGGCAGCCGGGCTTGGCTGGCAGGGCAAGCACACCAACCTGGTGTCGCGTCAATTTGGATCTTGGCTTTTTATCGGTGCGATTTTCACGACGCTGCCGTTGCAACCCGATCCGGCCGAGGATGACCACTGCGGCAGTTGCCGGGCGTGCCTCGACATCTGCCCCACCGCCGCGTTCCCAGCGCCCTATCGGCTCGATGCAAGGCGCTGCATCTCCTATCTCACGATCGAACACAAAGGCCCGATCGCGCGCGAGCTTCGTCCGCTCATGGGCAACCGCATCTACGGATGCGACGATTGTCTGGCCGTCTGTCCCTGGAACAAGTTCGCGCGCGCGGGCCGCGAAGCCAAGCTCGCCGCCCGCACAGCGCTACGAGAACCCGAGCTGCGCAAGCTGGTCCGCATCGACGATGCGGCGTTTCGTGTGCAGTTTGCGAAAACCGCTATTAAGCGCATCGGCCGCGATCGTTTCGTGCGCAACGTGCTGATCGCAATTGGCAACAGTGCAAACCCGGCGCTTGCCGCCGAGGCCGAACCGCTCCTGTCTGATCCTTCTCCGCTCGTCCGAGGCGCGGCCATATGGGCGCTCGGACGCCTGGCGCCGCAACGCGTTGCCGTGGCTGCGCAAGGGCGCGGGCGGGATGTGCCGGAAGTCGAAGAGGAATGGGACGCGGCGTCAGCGTTCAGAACTCGCTGACCGCCGTGATCAGGCGCTCGATATCCTCCGGACGCGACAGCCGATGGTCGCCATCCTTGACCAAGGTGAGGACCACATCATCCTGCGCCAATCGCGAGACCAGCTCGACCGCGTGACCCCATGGGACATCCGGATCAAGAACGCCCTGCAGAATGCGCACCGGGCACCCGGTCTCGATCATGCCGCCCAGCAACAAGTGCGCACGGCCATCTTCAATCAGTTTCCGGGTGATCGGATATCCATCCGCTTCATATTGTGACGGGCGGATCCATACCCCCTTGGTTTCCAGCTCGCGTTTGATCTTTGCAGGAAGCTTGCTCCATATCAGGACTTCGGTGAAATCGACGGCCGGGGCGATCAGCACCAATCCGGCAAGAGACGCGGAGGCGCGACGCCGCTTGAGCTCGCGCGCGAGCAGCAACGCCAGCCATCCGCCCATCGAGGATCCGACCACCACTTGTGGGCCTCGGCAGAAGTGCTCAAACACGGCGACACTTTCCTCGAGCCAGCGCGTCATGGTTCCGTCGGGGAACTCGCCTCCGGACTGACCATGGCCTGAGTAATCAAAGCGCACGCAGGCGCGGTTGGCGTTGCGCGCCCACGCAGCAAGCGCTTGTGCCTTGGTCCCGCGCATGTCGGACTTGAAGCCGCTGAGCCAGAAAATCCCAGGTGCCTCACCGGGCTGAGCCGCAACGGCTATCGCCCGTTGGTCGGACCCGGAACCGATGTCCAGGAATTCGATGCTTGGGTCCGACATAGAGGCATTCTCGGTGGGGCGCGGCGGAAGGGGCGCCTTATACGCCCGCGAAATATGTCGTGTCACGGCCGTTGACTTGGGCCGGGATTATACCGATTGTCTTGGGGTTGAGTTTTCCGTAGGGCCGGGAAACCCGGCATTCCGTGCAACAATAGAGGAGTCTTTCGCCATTCGCCGTCCGATGAGAACCGCGCCGCCTGTCCAAAAAGACGGTCCGCGCATCAACGAGGAGATCAACGCTCGCCAAGTACACCTGATCGACAAAGACGGTAGCAACCGGGGCAATGTGTCGATTTCGGAAGCAATAGCCTTCGCCCAGGCCGCCGGTCTCGATCTGGTCGAGATCGCTCCCAACGCCAGCCCACCGGTTTGCAAGCTGCTTGATTTTGGAAAATACAAATACCAGGAGCAGAAGAAGGCCGCCGAGGCGCGTAAGAAGCAAAAGGTCGTCGAGGTCAAGGAAATCAAATTTCGTCCAATGATCGACGATCACGATTACGACGTGAAGATGCGCTCGATGCAGCGGTTCTTCGAAGAGGGCGACAAGGTCAAAGTCACGTTGCGCTTCCGAGGCCGTGAAATGGCTCACCAGGAGCTGGGGTCCAAGCTGTTGGATCGCGTGCGCGACGACACGTCCAAGTTCGCCAAAGTCGAACAAGACGCCCGTTTTGAAGGGCGGCAAATGGTCATGGTCTTGGCGCCCCGGTAAGCGCCAGCCTGTCCTGACAATCCTCCCCACGCCCGCTGCGAATTCGACGCCGCGGGCGATTGTCTTTTGCGACCTGCTCTGCCATAACCCGCCCTTCCATGGCCCGGCCAAAGGGCTGCCGTGGCGATGGAAAAGGCCTCAAGCGACGACGAGCGTCCTTTTTGGACGGAGGCGTCCCCAGGTTGCGGGATCCGCCGGAAGCGTTGCTTGGCATATCGACCGCTCACAAAGGAGAGCCAAATGCCCAAGCTGAAGACGAAGTCGGGCGCGAAAAAGCGCTTCAAGGTTACTGGAACCGGGAAGGTTCTGTATCAGCAGTCTGGCAAGCGCCACGGCATGATCAAGCGCAGCACGAAGCAGGTCCGCGACCATCGCGGAACCAAGGTGCTGTTCAAGACCGATGGCGACAACATCAAGAAATATTGGTTGCCGAACAGCTGACCCGGTGGCTGACCCGCTGGGTATTTCAGGACATTTCTCGTATACAGGAGATCGACGATGGCCCGCGTCAAACGGGGTGTAACCACCCACGCCAAGCATAAGAAGGTTCTCAAGGCCGCCAAGGGCTATTTCGGCCGCCGCAAGAACACGATTCGCATCGCCAAGCAAGCAGTTGAGAAAGCCAACCAATACGCTTACCGGGATCGCAAACGGCGCAAGCGGACGTTCCGCGCGTTGTGGATCCAGCGGCTCAATGCAGCGGTACGCGAGTTCGACCTGACTTACAGCCGATTCATCGCTGGCTTGAACAAGGCGGAGATCACCCTCGACCGCAAGGTGCTCTCGGATCTGGCCATTCAAGAGCCTGCGGCGTTCGCAGCCATCGTGGAGAAGGCGAAGGCCGCGCTCGCGGCTTGACCGACCATGATCGACCCGGCCTACGTCAAGCGCATGGCGCGCTACAACCGTTGGCAAAACCAGAATCTCTTCGGCGTTGCCGATCGCCTGTCGGATGAGGAACGCCGGCGCGAGCGTGGCGCTTTCTTCGGGTCGATCCACAACACGCTGAGCCACTTGATGTGGGCCGATCAGATCTGGATGAGCCGGCTCACCGACATGCCCGCGCCGAAAGGCGGCATTCCGGAATCGCTCTCGCTCTACCCGGAATGGGAGTTGCTGCGAAACGACCGCACCGCGCTTGACCAGCGGATCATTAGTTGGGCCGACGGCCTGCACGAAGCGGCACTTGCGGGCGACCTGACTTGGCATTCCGCCGTGGCGAAGCGCGAGGTTGGCAAACCGACTTGGCTCCTGGTGACGCACATGTTCAATCACCAGACTCATCACCGCGGCCAAGTGCATTGTATGCTCACCCAAGCGGGCGGCAAACCGCACGATACCGACTTGGCTTTCATGCCGGAGTGAGGCTGTGCCCGACATCGACGCGCTTGAACAGGAACTCAATCAGGCAATCGCGGCTGCTGGCGATGAAGCCGCGCTGGAGGCTGTCCGTGTCGCCGCGCTGGGCCGCAAGGGTTCTGTTTCAGAGCTTTTGAAATCACTCGGCGCCATGCCCCCGAACGAGCGCCGCCAGCATGGGCCGCAAATCAACGGGCTAAAGGATCGCATCACGGCTGCGCTCGCGGCCCGCAAGACCGGCCTTGCCGAGGTCGCGCTAGAAGCCCGCCTCAATACCGAGATTGTCGACGTCACCTTGCCGGTTCCGGATTTGCCGACCGACTCCGGCCGCATCCATCCAATCAGTCAGGTGATCGACGAGCTGACGGCGATTTTCGCTGATATGGGTTTCGCTGTTGCCGAGGGGCCGGATATCGAAACCGACGACTTGAACTTCACGAAGTTGAACTTTCCCGAGGCCCATCCGGCCCGCGACATGCACGATACATTCTTCTTCAACCCGAAGCCGGATGGCTCACGATTGCTACTTCGCACCCATACCTCGCCGGTTCAGGTGCGGACCATGCAGACGCAGAAGCCGCCGATCCGCGTCATTATCCCAGGCCGCACCTATCGAAGTGATTCAGACCAGACCCACACCCCGATGTTCCACCAGGTCGAAGGTCTGGTGATCGACAAGAGCTCACATCTTGGCCACCTGAAATGGATACTGGCTGAGTTCTGCAAGGCGTTCTTCGAGGTGGACGATGTGAAGATGCGGTTCCGCCCCTCGTTCTTCCCGTTCACCGAGCCCTCACTCGAGGTCGATATCCAATGCCGTCGTGACAAAAACGAAATCCGGTTTGGTGAGGGCGAGGATTGGTTGGAGATCCTTGGCTGCGGGATGGTGCATCCCAATGTACTGCGCAATTGCGGGCTCGATCCCGATGAGTATCAAGGTTTTGCCTGGGGCATGGGGATCGATCGTATCGCCATGCTCAAATATGGCATGCCCGACCTGCGCGCCTTCTTCGAGGCCGACGTGCGCTGGCTCGCGCACTACGGGTTCCGCCCGCTCGATTTTCCGACCCTCGCTGGGGGATTGAGTTCGTGAAGTTCACCCTCGCCTGGCTCAAAGAGCATCTCGATACGGGAGAACCGCTCGAGCGGATTGTCGATAAGCTGACGATGATCGGGCTTGAGGTCGAACGTGTCGACGACCGGGCCAAGACGCTTGCGCCATTCACAATCGCGCGGGTGATCTCGGCCGAACAGCATCCCAATGCGGATCGGCTGCGCGTTTGCATTGTCGACACCGGAAAAGGCGATCCCGTCCAGGTGGTCTGCGGCGCCCCCAATGCGCGCGCCGGCATGACTGGGGTATTCTCACCGCCTGGATCATTCATTCCGGGCAAGAACCTGACGCTCGGCGTCGGCAAGATCCGCGGTGTTGAAAGCCGAGGCATGCTGGTCTCCGAATTTGAGCTGCAGATCTCGGATGATCACGAAGGCATTATCGACCTGCCCGCGGATGCGCCGGTGGGCGCGAACTATGCGGCGTGGGCCGGCCTCGACGATCCGACGATCGAGATCAACCTGACGCCCAATAGGCCCGATTGCGCCGGCGTCGGCGGTGTGGCGCGCGACCTTGCCGCGGCGCGGATGGGCGAGCTCAAGACGGCGCCGGTGGCGCCAGTGGCCGGAGCTTTCCCGTGTCCCGTCGGCGTTTCCCTCGCGTTTGGTTCCACGCCGTCGTTATGCCCGGGGTTCGCGTTGCGCCTGGTGCGCGGCGTGAAGAACGGGCCGAGCCCCGACTGGCTCCAGCGCCGGCTGATCGCAATTGGGCTACGCCCGATCAATGCACTGGTCGATATCACCAACTACATCACCTACGACCGCGCACGGCCTTTGCACGTGTTTGATGCCGGCAAAGTGACCGGTGATCTCGTGGTTCGGCGCGGGCGCGCCGGCGAGACTCTCGTGGCCCTGGACGGCAAGACCTACACCCTCGACGACAGCATGTGTGTCATTGCTGATGCGCACGGCGTGGAATCGCTCGCCGGCATCATGGGCGGCGAGGCGAGCGGGTGCTCAGCGGAAACGACCGATGTGTTGATCGAATCGGCGTTGTGGGACCCGATGAACATCGCGCAAACCGGCCGCAAGCTCGGCATCAACTCGGACGCACGTTATCGCTTCGAGCGTGGGGTTGACCCTTCATTCGCGATTCCAGGACTGGAACTCGCGACGCGCATGGTTCTGGATCTCTGTGGCGGTACTCCCTCGAAGCATCACAGCCGTCGGAGACTTCAAGCCGCCGCAGCGCGTGATTGAATTTCCGTTGCACGAGGTCGAGCGGCTCGGCGGGCTTCGCGTCGATCCGGCCGAAGTCGGCCGGATCCTCCGTGACATTGGCTGTAGCGTCGCCGGCAACGGGCCGTCCTTACGGGTGACGGTTCCATCGTGGCGCCCAGACATCGAGGGCAAGGCCGACCTCGTCGAAGAGGTGGTGCGCCTCGTCGGCGTGGAGCAAATCCAACTTGCACCGTTCGATCGGGGCGACGGCCCGCGCAAGCCGGTCCTCACGTCGATCCAACGGCGGACCCGCCGGGCGAAACGCGCGCTTGCGGCGCGCGGACTGGTCGAAGCCGTGACGTGGTCATTCGTCTCCAAGCCGCAAGCCGAACTGTTCGGCGGCGGCAAGCCCGATCTTGCGCTCGCCAACCCGATTGCGAGCGACCTCTCCGATATGCGGCCAAGTCTCATTCCCGGGCTTGTCATGGCAGCCCAACGCAACGCGGACCGAGGCTTTCCGGACGTCGCGCTGTTTGAGGTCGGCCAGATCTTCCAGGGTGACCAGCCGGAGCAACAGCTCACCGCTGCCACAGCCGTGCGGCGTCACCGCGCGAAGCCGACGGGCGGACGACACTGGTCGACCGGCGGCAATGAGGTCGATGTGTTCGACGCCAAGGCAGATGCGCTTGCGCTGTTGGCAGCGGCCGGCGCACCGGTGCAGTCGATGCAAATCGTCGCTGGTGGACCCGGCTGGTTGCATCCGGGACGCTCAGGCACGATCCAAATCGGGCCGCAAAATGTGCTTGGCTGGTTCGGGCAATTGCATCCCAAGACTCTGCAGGTGCTGGGCGCGGACGGTCCGCTGGTCGCGTTCGAGGTGTTCCTGGAACGCATTCCCGAACCTAAGGCCAGGGCAACGCGCGCCAAGCCGCAACTCGAGCTCTCCCCGTTCCAGCCAGTAGAGCGCGATTTTGCTTTCGTGGTCCCGCGCACCGCGCGAGCGAGCGACATCGTGCGCGCTGCTCAAGGTGTTGATCGCAAGCTCATCACCAACATCAACGTATTTGATGTGTATGAAGGTCCGGGAATTGACCCGGACAAGAAGTCCGTTGCGATCGCGGTGACATTGCAGCCACGCGAAAAGACAATGACCGACGAGGAGATCGACGCGATATCCGCCAAGATCATCGCTGAAGTCGGCAAGCGCGCGGGCGGCGTACTGCGCGGCTAAGCGCTGCCGGTTGAAAACCCGCCGGCGGGTACGCTCGGATTATTCACATCCCGCACCCACGCACGCCTTTTCAAGCTCGGGAAATGGCTTGTAGGTGGCCCACGAACACTGCTCAGGCTTCGCCTGCAGAAACTGGGTCATGTGACCCTGGTAAAAGTAAACAAGCCGCTCGGTCAGACCGGTGTACCCGGGAGAATCTGACATTCTCGGATTGTATCGGACACAAACGGCGTAGCGCTCCGCAGTATCGATCTGTCGCAGTGTCGGATCCGTGATGCTCGCCTCCCGCGCACCGATCAGTTTATCTTTTTTGAGAGACTCGATGATGAGCTTCTTGTACTCGGCCGGATACACATTGGCTTCAATCGCGGGTGGGTCCGTCGAACAGGCGCTCAGCGCAACAATCAGAACCAATAGCCACGATCGCGGTCCAACGATTTTCATGATCATGCAGTCTCCTGCCCCAGCGACAAACTCTCGACTCGCTTTCGATCAACGCGCCCTTTGTGGGACGCGCGGCCGCTGTGGCGTTTCGGGTGGAGCAGCGGGAATTGCACCAATACGTCTGAGCGCCTCGACGGCAGCACGGTCTCCCGATTCCCACGCGCCGCCGACTGTACCCCACAGCGTTTCGTGAACGGCCTCGCCGGCGAACCAAAGGCGGTTGTTGACCGGCTCCATCAGGACGCGTCGGGATGGTTGACCGCCTACCGTAGCGCACGAAAAGGATCCCAGCACCCACGGCTCGTTGTACCAGCGGGTCGCGCTCGCCCGCTTCACCAATTTGTTGAAATTGCTTCCATAGAGATCCCCCAGCCACTTGGTTGCGAAATCGACCATCTCTTCTTCGCCGCGGACGGCGAGATCGCGCCCGAATTTTCCACCAACATCAACGATGCACAGAGAGGTCCCGGACACGTTGGCCAAGAGGCCAGCAGTGTGAGCGTTGTTGGATTTCTCAAACATGAGATCATCAGCCTGCAATCCGAGCGGATTGTCAGGAAGGTCGAGCGCGATGTGCTCATAGCTGCCGAGTGGCAGCTTGCTGATGGCATCCTGCTGACGCTTGGGCAGATCGGGAATGAACTTGATCTTGCCTGCAGCCAGCACCCCAGTCGATGCGGTGACAATCGCGGCACGGGCCCGGATCACGCCTTTCGCCGTGTCGATTTCGATCCCCTGGCGGCCGGTCCATTCGATGCGCCGCGCCGGTGTTCCCAGTTGGACCTGAAGCCCGCCGGTGAACTTCGCCAAAAGACCGCCGTATCCGATCTTGGAGAACGCATCGATGTCGCGTTCATCGGATTTCGTGAAATCCACCGCTGATACTTCGCCGAGGTCCCTGCCGCAGCTATACGGGCCAAGCACGAAATCGATCGTGGAACGCCAATCCCCCAGGTCTTTCGGCAATGCTTGTGCACAGGATATGTCGGCTTTGCGTGCCGCATCGGCGATGGCGCGCTCGCAACGAACCGAGAGCGCGAGGTACTCTTCAAGCTCGCCCTCCCGCGCATATCGGCGCCCGATGCGAATCCGCTGGCCGCGCGGCGCCGCATAGGTCGGCAATCCGTTTTGCTTTGCCAATTTTGCGACCGGATTGATATCCGGCATGTGTATCCAGTGTGCGCCAAGATCGTAGGGAACGCCGAAGATGCTGCTGTTTGTGACGCAACGACCGCCGACGACCTCGTTGGCCTCCAGCAAGGCGTAGCGCCGATTGGTCGCCGCAACCCGGCGAGCTGCCGCAATGCCGGCCGCGCCGGCACCGATGATGGCGATATCGACATCCCCCGATGCGGGAACGGCGCCAAGTGCAGGATTTGTCACGGCTGCGGCTGCGGCCGCGGCCAGAAAGGAACGGCGGTTGACGGTCATGGTTGTTCTTGCATTGTTCCGTCGGGATAGCTCCCGAGGACGATTCCCGCACATCCCGTGCTCAACATCGAGGCAATCTCATGATTGAAGCCGCCATTCAGGCGCTTGAGCAAATGGTGACACCGCCGTTTCGTACGGTCCTGCTCAAATCTGCGGGCCTCGCCTTGGTGTTTCTCGTCGTGATCGGGATCGCGCTGGACCGCCTCCTGATCTGGCTCTCCGGAGCCGGCGGACAATGGCTTGAGAGCACGTTGGGTACGCTTGTTCATTGGCCGGTGGTCATCCTCGGCTGGCTGATCGCGATCGCCCTCGGACTCGGGCTCATCGTCGGGGCAATCTTCATCATGCCAGCGATCACCTCGCTGGTGGCCGGCTTTTTTTCCGACGAAATCGCCGCATTGGTGGAAAGCGAATACTACCCGGCCGATCCGCCCGGACTGCCGCTGCCGCTGATGCTCGCCAGCGTCGAGGCCGCGAAGGCGGCGCTCATTGCCCTCGTGGTCTACGTCTGCGCCGTGCCTTTTCTGCTCGTCGCGGGACTGGGCGCCGTGATCTTCTTCGTTGCCACAGCCTACGTACTCGGCAGGCAATATTTCGAGCTCGCGGCGATGCGGTTTCATCCTGTGCGCGAGGCCAAAGCGCTCCGCTTCGCCCACAGAGGCACAATCTTCGTGGCCGGGATGCTGATCGCCGGTTTCGTGTCCCTGCCGATCATCAATCTGGCAACCCCATTGTTTGGAATGGCCTTTATGGTGCACCTGCACAAACGCCTCATGGCTGGCCCAGCCCGGTACATTCCGCACGGCAGAGCTTAGACCGTCTTCTCCGGCCAGCGGCAGAGGTCGTTGATGATGCATTTCTCGCACAACGGCCGGCGAGCCAGGCACGTGTAGCGCCCGTGCAGGATGAGCCAGTGATGAGCATGTCGCTTGAAATGGTCGGGCACGACCTTCTCCAGGTTCATTTCGACCTCAAGCGGGGTTTTGCCCGGCGCGAGTCCGGTGCGATTTCCCACCCGGAATATGTGGGTATCGACTGCGATCGTTGGTTCGCCAAACGCAATGTTGAGCACCACGTTTGCCGTCTTGCGTCCGACTCCGGGCAATGCCTCGAGCGCCTCGCGCGAGGGGGGTACGAGCCCGCCATGCTCTTCAATGAGCTTCTGCGATAAAGCGACCACGTTTTTGGCCTTGGTACGGTAAAGCCCGATGGACTTGATGTGGTCCCGCACCCTCGCTTCGCCCAGCGACACCATTTTGGCCGGCGTGTCCGCGGCCGCGAACAGAGCGGGCGTGGCCTTGTTGACCCCCGCATCCGTCGCCTGTGCGGATAGGACGACGGCGATCAACAGCGTGTAGGGATCGACGTGCTCAAGCTCGCCGCGAGGCTCGGGATTGGCCTTCCGAAACCGGGAAAAGGCCTCTTCGACCTCGGCCGCGGTCCACGGCTTCGTCTGCCCACGTTTGCGGCTCGTCCCGCGTGTCTTGGCCACCTTACCCGCGGGTTTGGACTTCGGAGTCTGTGTCCGGGAGCTCGTGCGCTGCGCCATGCTGCACCGTATAATGAACCCGCATGACCCTCGGCAATGAGCAAGCGGACGAACCCACCCTGTTTTCGGCGATACTCACGCCGCATCGGTCGCTGACCGCCAGCGGCTTCCTGATTGTGATGATCGCCATCGGCGGTTTGAGTTTTGCGGCCGGAGTGACGTTCTTGCTACTGGGCGCCTGGCCTGTGTTCGGATTTTTCGGTCTCGACGTGCTGCTCGTCTACTCTGGCGTTTCGCATCAATTACCGTACCGCTGCCGCGTTCGAAGAAGTTTCCGTTACGACCTCCGAGCTGAAGGTCCGCAAGGTGACGCATCGTGGTCAGATCACTGAGTGGACGCTAAACCCGGTTTGGGTGCAGTCTCGATCGCGAGACGCACGAGGAATTTGGACTCCAGCGACTGTTCCTGGTGTCGCGCGGGCGCAGATTTCCGATTGCTACCTTTTTGTCGCCGGGAGAAAAGGCAACTTTTGCGTCCGCGCTTGGTGCAGCGATCAACACCGCGAAGCGCGGGCCCACGCATAACGAGATCTAGACCGCCTTCCGCGGCCATGACCTGTCGTTCGGCCACGGTTAAATCGGTGTTCAACCGATAGACCAGCGGCACGCCGGTCGCGAGCTCCCGCTTCACGATCTCCTGCGGCGATAGATGATCCAGCACCATCACCAGCGCCCGCAAACTGTTGCCATGCGCGCTCACCAACGTGCGTTCTCCGCGCAAAACCCGCGGAAGAATTTCTTGCACATAGTAGGGCAGAACCCGCGCGGCTGTGTCCTTGAGACTTTCGCCACCTGGAGGAGCGACATCATACGAACGCCGCCAGAGGTGGACCTGCTCCTCGCCCCACTTGCGCCGCGCGTCATCCTTGTTGAGGCCTGACAGGTCGCCGTAGTCGCGCTCATTAAGCGCTTGGTCGCGCAGGACGGAAATGCTGCGCTGGCCCAGCTCCTCGAGCATCAGGTCGAGCGTGCGCTGGGCTCGCGTGAGTGCCGACGTGAACGCAATATCAAACCGCAGCCCGAGCGCCTTGAGCTGACGTCCGGCAGCGCGGGCTTCAGCAACGCCCTTTTCGGTAAGACCAACATCACGCCACCCGGTGAATAAATTCTGCAGGTTCCACTCGCTTTGGCCATGACGCACGAGAACAAGGAGGCGATCGGTCATTTTGAGTTCCGATTGGTTGCGATTCAGAAGCCACTCAAACCCAATACATCGACCATCGAGTAAAGGCCGGGCTTTTGTCCTTTCGCCCATTGTGCTGCCTTGAGCGCACCGCGGGCAAAGATCATGCGGTCCTCCGCCTTGTGCGCAAGTTCGACGCGTTCAGCCGGACCGGCGAAGATCACCGTGTGGTCGCCCACCACGGTCCCACCGCGTAGCGCCGCAAAGCCGATATCCCCTGCGTGGCGCACCCCCGTCAGCCCGTCGCGCGCCCGGACCGAGCGCTGGCCAAGATCGATGTTGCGACCCTCGGCTGCTGCGCGTCCAAGTAGGAGTGCGGTTCCGGATGGGGCATCGATCTTCTTGTTGTGGTGCATCTCCAGTATTTCGATGTCAAAATCCTGATCGAGGCTCCTAGCGACCCGACGCACGAGGGCGGCGAGCAGATTGACGCCGAGGCTCATGTTGCCTGATTTCACGACCACCGTATGCCTGCTCGCTTCGGCAATCTTGTCCTCCTGCTGCTCCTCGAGACCGGTTGTACCGATGATATGAACAAGGCGGTTCTGCGCCGCGTGTTCCGCGTGCACGACCGTCGCCGCCGGTGTGGTGAAATCAACGATGCCGTCGGCATTGGCTGCAGACGACCGGATATCGTCGCTCAGCTTGATGCCAAGGGGCGCAATTCCGGCGAGGACGCCGGCATCCTGACCAACCAGTGGCGAGCCTTTCGCCTCTACGGCGGCCGCCAAGCCTAGCCCTTGATGTTCGGCAATCGCTTTCACCAGGGTCCGACCCATGCGACCACCGGCTCCGACTACGATCAGCCGCATGTCAGTCATACCCGCCTCCGGCAAACATCCGTCCCTATAGCGACGCCTGCCCGCGTTGAAAAGCGCTCGTTCCCGTCCCGTCAAGATCCGGGTTGCGGCCCGTCGTAACCACCAATGATGACGAGATCGACCTCACAGCCCGCTTTGAGATATTGAATGGCGTCCTGATACTCGGGCGAGCGATAGCAGGCGATCGCCGCATCGTGGCTCGGAAACTCTATCACCACATTGTGCTGGCGCCCCTCGCCGACCACGGCATGGAAAGGTCCGCCGCGGACCAGGAATTTGCCGCCGAAGCGGCTGAAGGCGATCGCATTCCGCTTGCGGTATTCCTCATAGGCGATCTGGTCGTGAATGTTGAGCCGTGCGATCCAATACCCTTTGACCATGTGTCGCCCTCACGCGGCTCTGTCGATCTCATCGACAATGGCGTCAGCCACACGTCGCGGATCGGATGCCTCAAGAATTGGTCGGCCGACGACCAGATAATCAGCTCCAGCTGCGATAGCGTCACCGGGGGTAAAGATCCGCTTCTGATCACCAGTCGCAACGCCGACCGGGCGAATGCCGGGCGTGACCAATGTCGTTGCTGCGCCGACGCGCGCGCGCAGGACGGTGACCTCCGCGGCTGAACAGACGATGCCGTCAGCGCCGATCTCAATTGCTTGATCGGCGCGCCGCGCCACGAGATCGGCGACTCCCCCGCTGTAGCCGGCTTCCGCCAGATCGTCATCGTTATAGGACGTGAGAACTGTGACCGCGAGAATGCGCAGCCCCGACGCGCGCGCTTTGACCGCAGCCCGCATCGTCTGCGGATAGGCGTGTACGGTCAGGAATGTTGCCCCAATGCGCGCCACGCTCTCAACACCATTGGCAACCGTGTTGCTGATGTCGTGCAGCTTGAGGTCAAGAAATACACGTGTGCCGGCGCGGGCGAGCCGCTCGGCGAGCACCAGTCCGCCCGCAAACGCGAGTTGATATCCGATCTTGTAGAAGCAAACGCTGTCGCCGAGACGCTCGATCATTCTCTCCGCGTCAACAACCGATGGCACGTCAAGCGCGACGATCAGGCGCTCACGCGAGGGGATTCCGAGCATGGGTGCAAGGCTCTCAAAAACCAGGTTGGATGCGCCCTGCTCCCCGATACCTGATACTCGAAGCTTGGCGACGATACACCCAAACGCGCGCGGGCGGCATGTTAAGCCAAATGCGCTCCGATGCTTCGGATCGCACGCCAACGAGGCGCCCCGGCAGCGGCGAGACGACAGCGTACGTGAACTGCACGAACGGAGCCCCGGGCGCAAGCAGACTCAGCGCGTCGGTAATCAGTCGCACCCGCGTGCGTGCCGGCTTGGTCATCAGCGGCAGGCCGGAGACGATCGCAGCGGCGGGTTGATACAGGAAATGCGCAAGCAGACGACGCAGGCTGTAGGCATCACCTTGAACAACCGTTGCCTGCGGATAACGTGCGCGCAACAGGCGGCAGAAAGCCGCATTGAACTCGATCAACACCAGACGCGAAGGATTGACACCCTTCTGGACCAGCGCCTGCGTGACGGGTCCGGTCCCCGGGCCGAGTTCCACAATCGGCCCTTCGCTGTCAGGATCAACATATTGGGCCATGGTGCGGGCGAGCACTTTGCTCGATGGCGCCACAGCGCCGATGGCCAGAGGCTTTGCAAGCCATGACCTGATGAACCGCAGGTCGTCATCCAAATGGATGTTGCGCTTTTGTTCAAATTCTCGCAGTTGGCGCTCGATTTGTTTCTCGAGCGCGCTCCGCTTCAGTTCGAACAAACGGATAGGTGCTTCGAATTTCTTCTCCAGCAACCTCAGTCCGGGAAGACTCATGGCACAACGCATCAAGTGTCAGTTTTGTGACAGCAGTCCGTCACCTTTGGACCGACGAAGCCGCTGGGTCAAGTCCGCCAAGGCGATTTAGCCCGCTCAAGCCGAGCCTGCTCGCCCACCAAAGAACTCCTTCACCTTGCCAAAAAAGCCGGTCGCTTCGGGATGGGTGTCCTGCGACGAGAGCTGTTCAAATTCCATGAGCAGTTCACGCTGCCGCTTGGTCAGGTTCTGCGGGGTCTCCACCATGACCTGGACATACATGTCGCCCGACTGTTTGGAGCGCAAAACCGGCATGCCCTTTGCTGACAGCCGGAAACGCCGACCCGACTGGGTGCCGGGCGGTATTTTCACACGACTGTTGCTCCCGTCGATTGTTGGGAGCTCAAATTCGCCACCAAGGGCCGCCGTAACCATGGAGACAGGAACCCGACAGTGCAGATCGGCTCCATCGCGCTGAAAAAACGCGTGCGCGGCGATGCTCAGAAAGATGTAGAGATCGCCTGACGGCCCTCCCCGAACGCCGGCTTCACCTTCGCCCGCAAGGCGGATGCGCGTGCCGTCCTCGACCCCGGGAGGGATATTAACCGCTAGGGTGCGCGATCGCGTAACGCGGCCCGAGCCGCTGCAGGTCGGGCACGGTTGTTCGATGACCTGACCACGCCCTTGGCACGCAACGCACGTGCGCTCCAGGGTGAAGAAACCTTGCGCATGGCGCACCTTGCCGGCACCGCCACAGCTCGCGCAGACCTTCGGCTTCGTGCCGGACTTCGCACCCGTCCCGGAGCAAGCCTCGCAACTCACTGGAATTGGAATATTGATCTGCGCCGCTTTGCCCTGGAAAGCGTCTTCCAGCGTGATCTCCATGTTGTAGCGCAGATCCGCGCCGCGCTCGCGACCCCCACGAGCGCCGCGCCGCGCGCCGCTCATGCCGAAGAAATCGTCAAAGATATCGGCGAAGGTAGAGGCGAAGTCTGCTCCAAAACCCGCTGCACCACCGCCCATTCCCTGCTCGAACGCAGCATGCCCGAACCGGTCGTAAGCGGCGCGTTTGTCGCCGTCTTTGAGCACATCGTAAGCTTCGTTGAGCTCCTTGAACCGGTGCTCGCAATCCTTGTCGCCCGGATTGCGATCCGGGTGATGTTGCATCGCGAGTTTGCGGAATGCCGTTTTGATCTCGGTGTCTTTGGCCGTGCGAGCCACGCCGAGGACTTCGTAATAGTCGCGCTTTGCCATCCCCTAGCTCATCCGCAAAAGAAAGCCTCGCCCAAGGGTCTGCGACGGGTGGGCCGCAGCTCTGGGCGAGGCGTTTGTTTGGTTATCCGCTCCGGCCCTCATTGGTGAGGACCTTCTCAGGCTCCGGCGTCAGGCTGACTTCTTCTTGTCATCATCGACCTCGGTAAACTCCGCGTCGACGACGTCATCCTTCTTCGGTTCGGACGAACCGTCACCGCCAGCCCCGGCGCCTGCCTCTTGCGACTTGTACATCGCTTCGCCAAGCTTCATTGAGGCCTGCGCCAGTGTGTTGGTCTTCGCGCTGATCGCTGTGGCATCGTCACCCTTGAGGGCCTCCTTGAGGTCCGCAATGGCATTCTCGATTGCACGCCGATCACCTTCGCCCACTTTCGAGCCATGCTCCGAGAGCGCTTTCTCGGTGGAATGGATCAACGCCTCCGCGTGGTTCTTGGCTTCCACTGCAGCCTTGCGTTTCTTGTCTTCCTCCGCGTGCGATTCCGCATCCTTGACCATCTTCTGAATGTCGGCTTCGGACAGACCTCCCGATGCCTGGATCCGGATCTGCTGTTCCTTGCCGGTGCCCTTGTCGCGGGCATGCACATTGACGATTCCGTTAGCATCGATGTCGAATGCGACCTCGATCTGAGGGACACCGCGCGGCGCCGGCGGGATTCCAACCAGATCGAACTGGCCCAACATCTTGTTGTCCGCAGCCATCTCGCGCTCGCCCTGGAACACCCGGATGGTGACCGCGTTCTGATTGTCCTCGGCGGTCGAGAACACCTGACTCTTTTTAGTGGGGATCGTGGTGTTGCGATCAATCAGTCGCGTGAACACGCCACCGAGCGTCTCGATGCCGAGCGAGAGCGGCGTGACGTCCAGCAGCAGCACGTCCTTCACGTCGCCCTGCAATACGCCAGCCTGAATGGCAGCGCCGACCGCGACGACTTCGTCTGGATTGACGCCCTTGTGCGGCTCTTTGCCGAACAATTGCTTCACAACTTCCTGGACCTTCGGCATGCGCGTCATGCCGCCGACCAGGACGACCTCATTGATCTCGGCCGCGGACAAGCCAGCGTCCTTCAGGGCAAGCCGGCATGGCTCGATCGTCTTCTGGACGAGGTCGTCGACCAACGCTTCGAATTTTGCGCGGGTCAGCTTCATCGTCAGGTGTTTTGGCCCCGACGCATCGGCTGTGATGAACGGCAGATTGATTTCAGTCTGAGACGTGGAGGACAGCTCGATCTTCGCTTTTTCGGCCGCCTCTTTCAGGCGCTGCAAGGCGAGCTTATCGCGCCGCAAATCGATGCCCTGCTCCTTCTGAAATTCATCCGCCAGATAGTTCACGAGGCGCATATCGAAGTCTTCGCCGCCGAGGAACGTATCACCGTTGGTCGACTTCACTTCGAAAACGCCGTCACCGATCTCCAGAATGGAGACATCGAACGTGCCGCCGCCCAGGTCATAGACTGCGATCGTGCCGTTGGCCTTTTTGTCGAGTCCGTACGACAGTGCGGCAGCCGTTGGCTCGTTAATGATGCGCAGCACCTCAAGTCCGGCAATCTTGCCAGCGTCCTTCGTGGCCTGGCGTTGCGCGTCGTTGAAGTAGGCCGGAACCGTGATCACTGCCTGCGTCACCTTTTGCCCAAGGTGCGCTTCCGCGGTTTCCTTCATCTTCTGGAGGACGAATGCGGAGATCTGCGAGGGCGAATAGGTCTTGCCGTCAGCTTCGACCCATGCGTCACCGTTGCCTGCTTTGACGATCTTGTAAGGAACGAGCTTCTTATCCTTCTCAACCATCGGATCGTCGTAACGCCGACCGATGAGGCGCTTGACTGCAAAGAAGGTGCGCTCGGGATTGGTAACTGCCTGGCGCTTAGCCGGCTGACCGACGAGGCGCTCGCCGTCATCAGTGAAAGCCACAATCGACGGTGTGGTGCGCATTCCCTCGGAGTTCTCGATGACCTTTGGGGTCGAGCCCTCCATCACGGCCACGCAGGAATTGGTCGTACCGAGATCAATCCCGATGACTTTTGCCATATCTAATACCTCTCTTTTAGGCAGGCCGGGCCGGGCCCTTGCGGCGCACCGGCGGAAGCGGGCGGGGCGACCCTCGCACCTTGCTTGATCCGACCCCCTGGATCACTTGTGGATCTCGTGACACCGCAGCCCCTGCGGCGCCATGGCACATATAGGAGGGCATGGTTGACCCGCAAGGCAGGTTTTCACGAAAATGCGAGTATTACCAAGCTGACGGACGATGCGGCAGCCCCGCCGGCCAGCCGGCCGGCCCCGAAACTCCACCCGGGCTATTTGGACAGGATCGCGCAAGAGCAATTGGTCGCCGCGCTGCGCGACATCATCCGGCAAGCGCCGCTTTTCCCTCCACGAATGCCGCGCACGGGCTCGCCATTCTCGGTGCGGATGACGAATTGCGGCCGGTTGGGTTGGGTGTCCGATATCGGGGGCTATCGCTATCAAGCAACTCACCCGCTCACTGGGCGCCCCTGGCCGCCAATTCCGGAACTGCTGCTCAAGGCTTGGTCGGAGCTCGGGCGCTATCCGCGTGAGCCGGAGGCCTGTCTGATCAACTATTACGGGCCGTCCGCGAAAATGGGCTTGCATCAAGACCGCGATGAGAAAGATCTGCAGGCGCCCGTGGTGTCGTTGTCCTTGGGAGATACCTGCATCTTCCGTTATGGAGGAATTCAACGTCGCGGCCCAACACACACGCTCCGTCTGGCTTCAGGCGACGCGATCGTGCTCGCGAACGAGACCCGGCTTGCCTTTCACGGCGTGGACCGAGTTATTGCGGAGACCTCCGCACTCTTGGCCGAAGGCGGTCGATTCAACCTGACCTTGCGAAGGGTGACCGAAGCTTAACGCGGCATCGATCCAATTTGGTCGCATTTTGCGACGAAACCAGCCGCACCGTTTCGCGAATTGCGCTAAGGAGGTGCGGTGAGCCGGATATTTGTCCAGGTGGTAGTTCTAACGACGCTTTTGGCGGCGGCTTCGGCACGCGCCGAGGTGATGTTTCCGACCGGGTCGAGGGTAGGCCTGTCGCCGCCCCAGGGCTTCACCCCGAGTGACGCGTTCCGCGGCTTTGAGGAAAAGCAGAGCGGGTCGGCGATTTTGACCGTGGAACTGCCGGCCCAAGCTTACGGGGATATTGAGAAAGCCATGACGGCCTCGGCGCTGCGCAAGCAGGGGGTCATCGTTGAAAAGCGTGAACCGGTGCCCCTTAAGTCGGGCAAGGGCATGCTGTTCGTCGGCCATCAAGACAGCGATGGCAAAACGATGAGAAAGTGGATTCTGCTAGGATCGACACCGCCGATCACCGCACTGGTAACAGTGCTTGTGCCGGCGACCGCTCAGGCCACCTATTCGGATGCCGCCATTCGCGGGGCTTTGTCGACCGTCGAGGTACGCGAGACGGTCCCGGTCGACGAGCAGATGACGTTGCTTCCGTTTCGCCTTGATGAATTTGGTGGCCTACGACCCCTGCGGGTCATCGGTCCCAACACCCTCGTCCTCACCAACGGTTCGAAGGACACTCTCGATGCAACGGAGCAGTCGTTGCTTGTCATTTCGGCAGCGCCGGGAGGGCCCGACGAGGCTCCGCAGCGGGATAATTTTGCGCGAAATTTGTTTTCCGGTTACCCGGGTCTCAAGGACATCCACATCCTGGGAACTGATCTCATCAGGCTCGCCGGCCAACAGACCCACCAGTTAATGGCCGAAGCCAAGGACGCGAAAAGCGACAATGACGTCAAGATCGTTCAGTGGGTCAGGTTTGGCAGCGGCGCCTACCTACGGTTTCTAGGCATCGCCCGCGCCGACGATTGGTCGGACGCATTCCCGCGATTCCGCATCGCCCGCGACAGCGTCGGGCCGCGGTGAAGCGGCCCAACCTCAGTTATCGTTCTGAGCTCGACTGGACTCCGGCTTGGGTCCGCCCTTTGCGACGGCGACTAACGCAGGGCGAAGAATTCGGTCCCCGATCGTAAAGCCCGCTTGCAGGACCTGGACGACCGTTCCGGGCGCGATGTTCTCGTCCGGGACTTCATACATCGCTTGGTGCAAATTCGGATCGAATTTCTGTCCATTCGGCTCGATCCGGCGGATCCCATGCTTTTCGAGGGCCTTCAGCAGATCCCGTTCCGTCAGCTCGACGCCCTCAAACAGCGCTTTGCCAGCTTCATCGGCCTGCTTCTTCCAATCGTCACCCGTCGCTTCCAAAGCACGCTGGATATTGTCGGCAACGCCCAGCACATCCCGTGCAAACGACGAAATGCCGTAAGCGCGCGCGTCAGCGACTTCCCGCTCTGTACGTTTGCGCTGGTTTTCCATATCGGCCAACGTGCGCAGAAGCCTGTCCTTGAGCTCAGCATTTTCTTTCCGAAGCGGGGCTTCAGCGTCAGGAGCAACATCTTCAGGCCGTGGTTCGGACGCGGCTTCGGCCGCCGGCGATGTCGTGTCCGTCATGCGGGATCCTAGTCTTGGATTGAATGGTCGCCCGCCATATCGATACGACGCGGAAAAAAATCAAGCGCCGAGCGAGACCGGCGATGAAGGTTCCCAGCCCGGGTGGAAATTAACAAGTAAAATCAACGTACTACCAGCTCCGACAAATTAGCCGGCAAGCAGCTTGCTGACCACCTTGGCGGTATAGTCCACAGTGGGAATGATGCGGGCGTAGTTCAGACGCGTTGGCCCGATCACCCCAAGAACGCCCACCACGCGATTGGTTGCGTCTTGAAATGGCGCGATGATCGTCGACGATCCGGAGAGCGAGAACAGCTTGTTTTCCGATCCGATGTAAATGCGCACCCCGTCGGCGCGCTCGGCTTGCCCGAGCAGATCGATCACCTCACGCTTCGCCT
Source organism: uncultured Alphaproteobacteria bacterium (assembly GCA_963760435.1). Taxonomy (GTDB): domain Bacteria; phylum Pseudomonadota; class Alphaproteobacteria; order Rhizobiales; family Xanthobacteraceae; genus JAFAXD01. Next base: position 94,149 of record CAVXDE010000032.1, on the reverse strand, counting down.
CGAGGTCATCGAACAGGTGTCGGACGCGCTCGAGGTCCTCGAGCGCATTAAGGTCGTCGAGCAGATTGGCATGGCCGCGAACGATGAGCTTGCGTTCATCGCCGGCGCCGCCGGACCAGCTTGCCAGGCCATCGGCGATCAGCTTTTGCGTCAGTTCATCGAGCTCAGCACGAGCGGAGTCGAGGGCTCGTTCGAGATCGGTTTTAGCCTCGGCGAGCGTTTTGCCGCGCAGATTTCCATTCAGAAAGTTGGTGGCTTCGATCAAGGCCGAGGTGGGCAGGCCCCGAGGCAAAGGGAGAATTCGATTTTCGACCTGGCCATCCTCGGCGACCAGGACGACCAAAGCCCGCTCCGGCTCGAGTTGCACGAATTCAATGTGTTTAAGCCGCGGATCGGATTTGCTGCTGAGCACAATGCCAGCCGAATGGGTGAGACCGGACAAGAGCCCGGATGCCTCGGCCAGCACGCCATCCACGGATTTGCCCGCGGCTGCCACTTGCCCCTCGATGGCATGGCGATCGCTCTCGGTGAGGTCGCCGATCTGCATGAGCGCATCGACAAAGAACCGCAGCCCGGTTTCGGTCGGTAGCCGTCCAGCGGACGTGTGCGGCGCGTAGATCAGCCCGAGCTGCTCGAGATCCTGCATCACATTGCGCACCGACGCGGGCGACAACGTCATCGGGATGATGCGGGCGAGATTACGCGAGCCTACGGGCTCCCCAGTCGCCAAATAACTCTCGACAATGCGGCGAAAGATTTCACGCGAGCGCTCGTTGAGCTGCGCGAGACTGACCTGAGTTGCGCCAATTGGTACGTTCTGGGCCACGGCAGCGCTGGCGAGTTATCCCTTGCCGACTTGCTTCAAAGTTCGTGCCACTCAGTGGGGTCGAGTATCACGAATTTTGAGAGCCGGTCACTGGGCAACATTGTCCGTTCTGCGCCCAATCGCAAGTGCGCGAACGACCCAAGTCGGGAATGCATTTTTCCCGGAATGTTCTAAAACGACGCCTCGACCGAGAAAGCATTTTACGGAGTCCTGCATGCGGCCAAGCAAACGGCAACCTGATGAGCTCAGAGCGGTAACGCTCGAACGGGGGGTGGTGAAATATGCCGAAGGCTCATGCTTTGTGAAATTCGGCGACACGCACGTGCTGGTGACTGCGACCCTTGAGGATCGGCTACCCCCTTGGCTGAAGGGACAAGGCAGGGGTTGGGTTACGGCCGAATACGGCATGCTTCCGCGCGCCACGGCTGAGCGCACGCGCCGCGAGGCGAGCGTCGGCAAGCAGGGTGGCCGCACAGTTGAAATCCAGCGACTGATCGGGCGCAGCTTGCGGTCGGTCGTGGATCTCGAAGCGCTCGGGGAACGGCAGATTACCATCGACTGCGACGTGATCCAGGCTGACGGCGGAACGCGAACCGCATCCATCACCGCGGGCTGGGTTGCGCTTTATGACTGCGTGGCCTGGATGCGAAAGCGCGAAATGATCCCCGGCAATCCGTTGCGCGACCACGTTGCCGCCATATCTTGCGGAGTGTGCAAGGGCGTTGCCGTTCTGGACCTCGATTACGCCGAGGATTCCGACGCCGATACCGACGCAAACTTCGTAATGACGGGAGACGGCCGAATCGTCGAAGTGCAAGGAACCGCTGAGAAAGAACCATTCAGCGAAGAACAGTTGCTCACGCTGCTGGCGCTCGCGCGCAAAGGCGTGACGAAGCTTGTCGATCTGCAAAAAATGGCGGTGATGTGAGTAGTCCTGTTGCCGGAACGGTGCATCGCAAGATCCACGGTCGCCTGATCATTGCAACCCATAACGGCGGCAAGCTGCGCGAAATGCGCGAGCTGCTGGGACCGTTCGGTATTGAAGCAAAGTCTGCAGCAGAGCTTGGATTGGATGAGCCGGAGGAGACCGGAACCACGTTCGCCGCAAACGCCCGCCTCAAAGCACAAGCCGCCGCAGCCAAGACGGGACTTCCCGCTTTTGCTGACGATTCAGGCTTGTCGGTAGAGGCACTCGGTGGCGAGCCGGGCATCTATTCGGCGCGCTGGGCCGGTCCCGATCGGAATTTCAAAAGGGCCATGGAACTCGTCGAGGCGAAACTCCGAGCTCTCGATGCACTCGCGCCTGCTCAACGCAAAGCCCATTTCGTATCTGCATTATGTGTTGCTTGGCCGGATGGACATTTGGAAGAGTTTGCAAGTGATGTAGCTGGACATCTCGTTTGGCCGCCGCGTGGTGACCAGGGTTTCGGATACGATCCGATGTTCTTGCCTGGTGGGTTGGACAAGACATTCGGCGAGCTGACGAGTGAAGAAAAGCACGGCTTGCCCCCGCGGGGGCGCGGGCTGTCGCACCGCGCCCGCGCGTTTATCAAGCTGGCGGAGGCGTGCCTTTGAACGATGGCTCCTTCGGTGTGTACGTTCACTGGCCGTTTTGTCTTTCCAAGTGTCCGTATTGCGATTTCAACAGTCATGTCCGTCATTCGTCTATAGACGAGCACCGTTTTGCGGCTGCATTTGAACTAGAAATTGCCTCAACGGCAGCGCGGATCGGTGCCCGCACTGTGAGTACAATTTTTCTGGGAGGCGGTACGCCTTCTTTGATGCAGCCTGCAACGGTAGGAGCCGTCCTCGACGCCGTGGCGCGTCACTGGAGCATTGCGCCGGATGCGGAAATCACGTTGGAAGCAAATCCGACCAGCGTCGAGGCCACCCGGTTTGCGGGGTTTCGGGCGGCCGGCGTGAATAGAGCTTCGCTCGGGATTCAGTCACTCGACGACGACGCCCTGAGCGCGCTCGGGCGGCGCCACACCGCGCAGGAAGCGCTGGCGGCGCTTCGCATCGCGCAATCAACCTTTGGGCGCTGTTCGTTCGATTTGATCTATGCGCGGCCGGACCACACGCCGCTGGCCTGGGAAAAGGAGCTGCGCCGAGCAGTTGCTGAAGCCACCGAACATCTATCGCTCTATCAGTTGACGATCGAACCGGACACGGCTTTCGCCACGCTGCACAAGGCCGGCAAACTGGCCACGCCCGACCCCGACATGAGTCGCGCTTTTTTCGACGTCACGCAAAGTGTGTGCACCGCGGCCGGTCTTCCCGCATACGAGGTCTCCAACCACGCGCGACCCGGCGCCGAATGCCGTCACAACCTCCTCTATTGGCGCTATGGAGAATATGCGGGGATTGGTCCCGGTGCGCACGGCCGCATCGAACACGACGGCGAGCGATGGGCAACGTCAACCGAGCGGAACCCCGAAGGCTGGTTGAAGCGCGTCGAGTCGCTCGGGAACGGAATTGTTGCGCACGATCCGCTGACGGGCGCCGAGATGGGCGATGAATTCTTGCTGATGGGGCTGCGGCTTACAGAAGGAATTGACCCGGCCCAATACCAAACATTCGCAGGAACGCCCCTCAAGCCCGACCGCATTGCAAGCTTGATCGAAGACGGGTTGGTGGCGCTCGGTGAACCCCGACGTCTGCGCGTCACGCCCGCAGGATTCCCCGTACTGGACGCAATCGTGGCGCGACTTGCCGCGTGATGGATTAGGTTCCGGACGTAAATGTTCGAGGCGCTGGAGATATGACCTGACCGCCGGTTTTGGTCACGCGCAAAACAGCAAGCCCGCGTTGATTGGTACCGTCAGGCCGAAACCGAAAAACCCCATCGATGCCGGAGTAACCGGACGCGTTGGTCAGCACTTCAGGTGAAAATCGCTTGGGTCCCTGCGTTTTGGTAAGGGCGGCGATGAGCGTAACCGCATCATATGACAGGACAGCGGTTGGCTCGGGATCGGTTCCGAACCGCGCCCGATAGCGCGTGGCGAACGCCTTAAAGCCGTTTGGAGTGGTTGGGTCGGGTGCCACATACCACCCTCCCTGCAGGGCAGGCTCCGCAAATACGCGCGCACTGTCCCACAAACCGGTGCCAAGCAACTGCAGGCGCGCCAAGTTAACGCCGTTGCCGGCCAGAGCTTGTACGACCGCCGACACACTCTCGGGATCTCCGGGGATGAAGAGCGCGTCAGCGCTAGCGGCTGCCTGAGCGACTGCACGGGACGCGTCCTGAGCTCGACCGGCTGAATAGCGTTCCAATGCAACGATGCGACCGCCCTTCTCGGCGACGACTTGGCGAAACTCAGCTTCAACGACGCTCCCGTAAGCATTCTCCGGAATGAGCGCCACGAAAGATCGCTTCCCCTGCGAGATGGCATAATCAACGATCCGGTCAACGTCCGATTCGGGCAACAGGCTGAGGAGATAGACGCCGTGCCCCGCAACGCTCGAGTCGGTGGAAAATGCGATTACCGGTATATTGCGCGCACGAGCGACTTGCCCTACCGCCTGCACCGAGGGTGCGAACAGCGGACCGAGAATGATTTCCGCACCATCGTCGAGCGCCTTCTGGCTGACCTGCTGAGCGGTCGACGCGTTACCGGCGTCGTCGCGCGGCAGCACTTGGATATCCGTGCCGAATTGCCCCATCGCGAGTTCCGCGGCATTCCGCATGGATTGCCCAACCGCCCCGGCGTTGCCAGCTGCGTTCAGCGGGAGAACCAAGGCCGCTTTGACCGGTCCGGTGCCAAGCGCGTCACCAGCTGACGGGGGCGGGGCGGCCTCAGGTAGAGGGCCAGCACCGATCTGATCCCCCGTCGGCCCGCCGCCTCCGGTGCAAGCGGAAACGAAGCTGGCGACAGCGAAGACAAGCCAGACTTTCCCCAGCACCTGGGCACGCGATAGTCGGAGCATCGTCGTCTTGGCGCCCTCAATGTTGGAACGGCACAGCCGGAGTTCTCCGCAGAGCAGCAACCGCGCCGATAGATTATCCATGCCCGGCCGCATTTGGATAGCATAGAACGGCGGCCACTCGAAGGTTGCTAAGCCATAGTCATGTCAGCTGACAACCGCTCCAACGACCCCACAAGCGACCGGCCGCGAACCTATGCGCTAGCGGGCCAGATCCTCCATGCAGCTTCACTTGCGCCCGGGCTTTACGTTGTGGCCACTCCGATCGGCAATTTGGGCGATATTACGTTGCGGGCGCTGGAAACGCTGGCTGCCGCCGATCTTGTGGCTTGTGAGGACACGCGGGTCACGCAAAAGTTGCTTGAGCGCTACCAGATCCGCGCCACCATGACCCCCTATCACGATCACAACGCATCCGCCGCGCGTCCGGCGATCCTTCGGCGCCTTTCAGCGGGTAGCACCGTTGCCCTGGTCGCGGACGCCGGTACCCCGCTCATCTCCGATCCCGGCTTCAAACTCGTGCGCGCCGCCCAGGCCGCCGGACACCGAGTTCTTGGCGGTTCCGGGGGCATCATCCGTATTGGCCGCACTCTGTGTCGCGGGGCTTCCCACTGACCGGTTCTATTTCGCGGGCTTCCTCCCTGCCAAATCTTCCGCCCGCGCGGCCCGGATCGCCGAGGTCGCAAATCTGCAGGCGACGATTGTGCTGTTCGAGGCGGGATCGCGCATCGCGGAGACGCTGGCCGATCTTGCCGAGCGCCTCGGGACGCGCGAGGCGGTCATTTGTCGTGAGCTCACCAAGTTGCATGAAGAGGTCAGACCAGGCCTGCTCGCCGAACAAGCCGCCCACTACGCAGGCAACGCGGAGCGCCGGGGCGAGTTTGTAATCGTCATCGCCCCGTCAAAAGAGGCTCCCGTGGAGGCTGTCGATATCGATGCCATGTTACGTAGCGCCCTAGCCAACAGCTCGACAAAGGAAGCCGTCGACGCGGTGGTCGGGGCAACAGGAGAATCACGGCGCTATGTATATCGCCGCGCGATCGCGCTGAAGAATAATGCCGAGTGACCGGCGTAAAGCGGCAGCCAGTCCCGATCCGGCGCGGGCTGCAGCATTCCGACAAGGTTTATCCGCAGAAAATCGAGCCGCACTGCTGCTGATTGCAAAGGGGTTCCGCATCGCGGGCCGTCGGTTCAAAACCCCAGTGGGCGAGCTCGATATCGTGGCGCGCCGACGACAAACCCTGTTATTCGTCGAGGTCAAAGCCCGAGCGCGATTGGACGACGCAGCCGAGGCTGTTACCCCGAGGCAGCAGAAGCGCATCATCGCCGCGGCACAGTATTGGCTCGCATCTCATCCGGACGATTGCACAAAGTATATCCGCTTTGACGTCGTCCTGGTCACAGGCTGGGGTTTCCCGCGCCACATAGCCGGCGCGTTCGACGCAGAATGTTGAGCCTGCTAAAAGGCGGGTGCCTTCCAGGTTGGTAATATCATGAGCTTACACGTCGCAGTCCAAATGGATCCGATCGAGCGGATCAACATCCGTGGCGATTCCACGTTTGCTTTGCTCCTCGAGGCGCAGCAGCGCGGACACACGCTCTTCTACTACACGCCCGATCGCATAGCCCTGCGTGACGGCCAGGTGTTCGCTACCGTGCAGCCGCTCACGGTGCGCGACATGCTAGGAGATCATTTTTCACTCGGTGAGAGCAAACGCATCGCCCTCTCGGATTTCGACGTCGTTTTGATGCGACAAGATCCGCCGTTCGATCTTGCCTACATCACGGCGACGCACTTGCTGGAGCGAATTCACCCGCGCACGCTGGTGGTGAACGATCCCGCGCATGTGCGCAACGCTCCTGAAAAAGTATTCGTCACCGAGTTTCCCGATCTCATGCCGCCGACCCTGCTGACCCGCGATCTGGCGGAAATCAAAGCGTTCCGCGCCGAGCATGGCGATATCGTCATGAAGCCGCTCTACGGCAAAGGGGGTGAAGCGGTCTTCCGGATCGCGCCGGAAGACCTCAACTTCGGGTCGCTCTATGACCTGTTTTCCGCGACATTTCGTGAGCCGTGGGTGGTACAGAAGTTCCTCCCGGCCGTGAAGCACGGCGATAAACGCATCATTCTGGTTGATGGAGAGTTCGGCGGCGCCGTCAACCGCGTCCCCGCTGTCGATGATCTACGTTCCAACATGGTGCGCGGCGGCACGCCAAAAGAAACAGAGTTGACAGCGCGTGAACGCGAGATTTGCCATCGCCTCGGCCCGGCGCTGCGCGACCGCGGCTTATTGTTTGCCGGCATTGATGTGATCGACGGTTTCCTGACGGAGATCAACGTCACATCCCCGACCGGCATACGTGCCATCAAGAAACTCGGCGGTCCCGATTTGGCAGCACTGATCTGGAACAAGGTGGAAGCCAAACGCACGACCCAAGGAGAGCGACAGGTGGCAAGCCTGCCATGATTGCGGATGATCACATCGACCCATTGACCCGACTGGCGATCCGGCACGGCACTGACAAATGGGGCCCGCATTTCTACACCCCGATCTATCATGAGCTGCTCGCACCGCTCCGCGACCGACCGGTCAAGCTTTTGGAAATTGGAGTGGGTGGTTACGGCTTTCGCAAAATCGGCGGCGCCTCGCTGGCGATGTGGGCCGACTATTTCCAATGGGGCACTATTATCGGACTTGATGTCGCGGAAAAAAAACTCGATCTGGGACCGCGCGTGACGATCCTACAAGGGTCGCAGGCAGATCCTGGATTTCTGAGCAAGCTTGCAATCGAGCAAGGGCCTTTTGATATTATAATTGATGACGGTAGCCATGTTGCTGAACACGTGGTGCTCAGCTTCAACAAGTTGTTCCCCGCGGTCGTCGATGACGGATATTATATCATCGAGGATGTCCAGACGGCTTTTTGGCCAGCGTATGGCGGCTCTCCTAACGGCGGCGGCGAGACCCTGAGGTTGGCGCAGGCCATTCTGGAGGGGCTCAATCACGTAGAGGTTCGCGCTGCAGCGGCAAATTGGTCCCCGCTACCCGGGACCGACAGGATCAAATCGTTTCGCGCCTATCACAACGTGTTTGTGGTTGAGAAGGGCGACAACTCCGAGCCCTCGACCCAAAATCTCGACAGCGGCAACTCTCACGTGGTCAGCGCGCTTGCGCTGATTGAGTGGGAGATGGCGCGAGCACCAACCGCGGCTGGATTGGCCCATTTGGGATTGATGTACTCGTTGATGGGACAAAGCCAGCGCGCGTTTCAAATTGTTCAGCAGGGTCTCGCGGCCTGGCCTCAGGACTTGCGATTGCTCAGCCTGGGCAGTCGCGTTGCCGGTCACGTCGGCGATGCGACCACCCAGATCAAGCTGCTGGAGCGGGCGGTCGCGATTGATCCGGGCGACCCGGTTTTGTCCAATATGCTTCGCCAGGCACGGGAAACATCCAGCCCGCTCGTCGAGCCGATTTCCGGCTGATCGAGTTCCATCCGACAAGCTGGCCAGCTCAATGCGCCCAAACACATCGACCTTGTTCTCTTAATGTTCTTGCGCCCGAACTCGCCTCAAGGTAGTATCAAGTCGGGGGCGATGAGTGATGGTCCAACGCGTCTCAACGGTCGCTTTTGAAGGCATCGACGCACGCGCAGTTGACGTGCAGGTGCAGGTCGCTGCTGGGATGCCGGCCTTCCATGTCGTCGGTCTACCCGACAAGGCGGTTTCCGAAGCAAGGGAACGGGTACGCTCCGCCCTGATCGCGTCCGGGCTCGCACTGCCGGCGCGTCGTATTACGGTGAACTTGGCTCCCGCCGATCTACCCAAAGAAGGTAGCCACTATGACCTGCCAATCGCGCTGGGATTGATGGCCGCCATCGGGGCGATCCCATCGGATGCGTTAGCCGGTTTTACAGTGCTCGGAGAGCTCGGCCTTGACGGCTCCGTCGCGCCGGTTGCGGGGGTCCTGCCGGCGGCCGTTGGGGCGAACGCGCGCTCTGAAGGATTGATTTGTGCGGCGGCATGTGGACCGGAGGCAGCATGGGCAAGTCCGGAAATGGAAATCATTGCGGCCACGTCGCTGATTCAACTCGCCAATCATTTCCGCGGCACGCAGGTTTTGGCTCGCCCTCAGCCGAAAGTACGCGAGGTCGAGGCGAATCCGGTCGATCTCAAAGATATCAAGGGCCAGGAAAGCGCGAAGCGCGCGCTCGAAATCGCGGCCGCGGGCGGCCACAATCTCTTGCTTTGTGGCCCGCCAGGGGCAGGCAAATCGATGCTGGCTGCGCGGCTCCCATCGATCTTGCCGCCGCTGACGCCGGGCGAGTTGTTGGAAGTCTCGATGATCGCGTCCGTCGCAGGGGAAATTGCGGATGGAGCGCTGACCAATCAACGTCCGTTCCGGGCGCCCCACCACTCGGCCAGTATGGCTGCGCTTGTTGGCGGTGGCCTTCGTGTCAAACCCGGTGAAGTTTCCCTCGCCCATCATGGGGTCTTGTTTTTGGACGAATTCCCCGAATTCGAACCGCGAGTCCTCGATTCATTGCGTCAGCCGCTGGAGATCGGTGAAGTTTCGATCGCGCGCGCAAACCACCGTATTACCTATCCTGCCCGCTTCATGTTGATCGCTGCGATGAACCCTTGCCGCTGTGGGCATGCCGACGACCCTGGTTTCGCTTGCCGGCGGGGGGCGCCCGAGCGTTGCGCAGCGGATTATCAGGCGCGCCTATCAGGCCCCCTACTGGATCGCATCGATCTGACGGTCGAAATGCCAGCGCTCTCCGCCGCCGATTTGATGTTGCCACCACCCACCGAGGACAGCCGCACGGTCGCGGCCCGGGTTGCGAGAGCCCGCGAACGGCAAGGGCAGCGTTATGCCCAGCTTGGCCTCAACGATGTGCGCTGCAATGCCCACGCTCCTGCCAGCGTGCTCGAGGAGGCCGCAAAGCCCGATCGCAGCGGCCTCGTCCTTTTGCGTGAGGCAGCCGATGCCATGCGGCTCTCGGCGCGCGGATATCATCGGGTCCTGCGCGTTGCCCGTACGCTCGCTGACCTCGAGGGCACCGAGACGGTAACCCGGCTGCATGTTGCTGAAGCGCTGTCCTACCGCTCCTTGACCGACGAGGCGCGGAGAGCAGCTTAGCGCGCGCGCTGCGCTGCGGAATGCTCGTGGGGCGTGGTGTTGTTGAATAGAAACAGGTATTGGCTTTTCTCGGCCAGTCGCGCTTCGCGGCCGAATCAAACGATGCACGGATCGCAAAGTGCGCTACAACACGATGTCACAAATCTGTGGCCGGCGCATGCTCTAGACGCAGGACATGCGCAACCGGCTGATTCGCGCCCGAGGTTGCCGCTTCGAATGGGGGCTAGCGTGTTGAATCCGGTGCGGGCGAAACCCAATGCGCTTATCAACCGATTTCGCGCTCCTTTGCAGGGCATGCCGTTCATGCCGGCGCTGCGCGCCTACAGCGGCCTGCGGCCGCGCGAGGCGATCTCGCAGACCGCACTAACCCTCGGCCGGCTCGGCTCGTTGGAAGTCCGGTTGGCGCGTTCGGCGGCAGACGTGCGTCGTGCGCAAAAGTTGCGCTATCGCGTCTTCTACAAAGAAATGTGTGCTGTCCCCGACGCTGGCAAAATGATTGCACAACGGGACATCGACGCATTCGACGCGTTCTGTGATCATGTGATTGTACTTGACCACGCCTCACGCGGGCCGACCGGCAAGCCCGCGATCGTCGGCACCTACCGCCTCCTGCGGCAGCAGATTGCTGAACGGACTGGCGGGTTTTACAGCGCCGGTGAATTTGACATTGCGCCCTTGCTCACAAAACATCGCGACATCAAGTTCCTCGAGCTTGGCCGATCCTGCGTTCTGCCGGCCTATCGCTCGAAGCGAACGGTCGAACTGCTCTGGCACGGGGTCTGGACCTATGTTCTGCATCACGGCGTCGATGCAATGATCGGCTGCGCGAGCCTTGAGGGAACAAACCCCCGCGAACTCGCACTTCCGCTCTCATTTCTACATCATTTTGCTCCCGCGCCGGAGCAATGGCACGTGCGCGCGCTTCCTAATCGGTACGTGGAAATGAATCGTATCAGCCGTGAGCACATCGACAAAAAAGCTGCAGTTCATGCCCTGCCACCGTTGCTCAAAGGCTACCTACGCCTTGGCGCGTTTATCGGCGAAGGTGCCGTGATCGACTATCAATTCGGCACGACCGACGTACTGGCAATCCTGCCCGTATCTGCAATCAGCGCGCGTTACATGCAGTACTTCGGCCCGACCGCTCACCGACACGCAGCGTAAATCCAGCATCACCACCCACCGACGTAATTCAGAGACGTCGAAGCGCGACCTCTTCAACCGAATGACTTGCGACCTTCTTCAAGATTAGATCCGCTCTAGGTCGCGTCGGCAAAATATTCTCATGTAGATTTACGAGGTTGATCTTGGTCCAGATCGCTGTTGCGGTGGCTATCGCCTCAGCGTCGGAGAGCTGCGCGTAGCGGTGAAAAAAGGATTTCGGATCCTGGAACGCAGTTTGGCGCAATGCCAAGAACCGATCCACGTACCAACCGCGCAAAATGTCTTCATCGGCGTCGAGATAGACTGAAAAATCGAAGAAATCGGACACAAAGGGGATTGCCTTGCCATCGCGCGGAAGCCCCCCTGTCTGTAAGACGTTGAGTCCCTCGACAATGAGGATCTCCGGCCGATCCACCTCAACCCATTGATTGGGGAGCACGTCGTAGACAAGGTGCGAATAGACGGGGGCGCGGACGGGATGGCGACCTGCTTTCACATCGGCCAGAAAGCGCAAGAGTGCGGGCAGGTCATAGCTTTCAGGAAAACCTTTCTTTTCCATCAGCCCTTCGCGCTCAAGTATTGCATTGGGAAACAAGAATCCGTCAGTCGTTACGAGATCGACCTTGGGGACGTGCGTCCAACGCGCCAGAAGAGCCTGCAGAACACGGGCCGTCGTAGACTTTCCGACCGCGACCGAACCAGCGACGCCAATGATGTATGGCATCTTGGCATCTTCCGTTCCCAGGAAGTGCTGCTGCGAGCGAAACAGTCGCTGCGTCGCGGTCACGTAAAGCGACAACAGCCGCGAGAGAGGCAGATAGATTTCCTCGACCTCCGCCATATCCAGTCGATCGTTTAACGAACGCAGCTTTGCGACCTCCCCGGCGGTCAATGTCATCGGAGTGTCCGCACGCAAGGACGCCCATTCGGACCGTGGAAAGATCCGATACGGCGAGAGCTGGTCGTCGATGCGTTGTTCCATGGGATAACGTTATTCGCGTGTTTCAGTCTGGCTTGCGCGCGGCCTTTTCTTCAAGACCCGACTTGCTGACGCGGGTGGCCAGCGCGGCTTCGACTTCCGTCAACGAAATGTCCCGGGCTTTGAGCAGCACCAGCAGATGGTAGATGAGATCGGCGCTTTCAGCGATCATCCGATCGCGGCTTTCTGTAGTCGCGGCCAATATGGTTTCCACGGCCTCCTCGCCCAATTTCTTGGCGCAGTGGCTCACACCACGGTCGAGAAGCTTGCGGGTGTAGGACACGTCCGCGCTCGCGGCCGCACGGTCGGTCACGCGCTTCTCAAGATCATGCACCGTGAACGTGCCCATGGCCTCCCATAGCACCTCTGCGCAGCCTGGGGGAGTAGTTCGCCGTAAGAGCCGGCATGCCGGCTAGTCAAGGCGCATGGCCAGCCCGGCGCGGGCCATATGCTCCTTGGCTTGACGGATCGTGAATTCGCCGAAGTGAAAGATCGAAGCAGCCAGTACGGCGGTCGCGTGGCCGTCGCGAACACCAGCAACGAGATGATCGAGAGTCCCCGCTCCTCCGGAAGCGATCACGGGCACGCGGACAGCGTCCGATACCGCCCGCGTGAGACCGACATCGAATCCGACGCGCGTGCCGTCGCGGTCCATGGACGTGAGCAGGATTTCACCCGCCCCCAGCCTCGTTACCTCCTGGGCATAGTCGACAGCGTCGATGCCGGTCGGGTTACGTCCGCCATGCGTAAAAATCTCCCATCGGGCAGGCTGTCCGGGCTGGGACACCTTCTTGGCATCGATGGCGACGACTACGCACTGGTCGCCGAACTTTTCGGCGGCCTCTTTCACCAAGTTCCTGTTGTTGACTGCAGCGGTATTGATGGAAACCTTGTCGGCACCTGATCTGAGTAGCACGCGGATATCTTCCGTGGTGCGGACACCGCCCCCAACCGTCAAAGGCATGAAGCAGGTTTCGGCCGTCCGCGCCACCACATCGAGCATGATGCTTCGCCGTTCATGGCTCGCCGTAATGTCGAGAAAACACAGCTCATCTGCACCAGCCGCGTCGTACGCAATCGCAGCTTCCACAGGATCGCCGGCATCCCGCAAGTCGACAAATTTGATGCCTTTGACAACGCGTCCATCTTTCACGTCGAGGCATGGGATGACACGGACTTTGAACATTGGAGAGTGTCGCGCTGTTAACCTTGCATGAGCTGACCGCGCGACCGCTACGACGCGCGTTCGGATCGGATGAGGCGCAGCGCTTCGGCCGCATCAAGCCGTCCATCATAGAGCGCCCGCCCAGCGATTGCACCGGCTAGCCGGCTCGCCCGTGGCTCCAAGAGGGCACGTACATCCTCGATGGAGGCTAGTCCCCCTGACGCGATCACGGGAATGGAAATCTCGTTTGCGAGTGAAATCGTAGCATCCAGATTAAGACCCTTGAGCATGCCGTCGCGGCTGACGTCCGTATAGACTATTGCCGCCACTCCGGCATTCTCGAAGCGCAACGCGAGTTCACGTGCGCTTAGCTCTGCGGTTGCCGCCCAACCTTCGACTGCGACTTTGCCGTCCCGAGCGTCCAGGCCAACGGCGATACGCCCAGGAAAACGGCGCGCTGCTTCTTTGACAAGCTCCGGATTACGAACCGCAGCCGTTCCGATAATGACCCGGTTGACCCCCTTCTCGAGCCAAGCCCCGATTGTGGTTATGTCGCGGATGCCACCGCCCAACTGGACCGGACAAGCGACCGTTTCCAGGATACGATCGACGGCAGCTTGATTTACCGGTTTTCCGGCGAATGCACCGTCGAGATCGACGATGTGCAGGTACTCAAACCCCTGTGTCTCGAACGCGTGGGCTTGCCAAGCCGGATCGCGATGGAACACGACCGCACGCGCCATATCGCCTTGTTCGAGTCGAACGGCGACGCCATCCTTGATGTCAATGGCCGGGAATAGGATCACGGCGCCCACTGCAAGAAGTTCGCGATCAGCGCCAACCCGAGCTTCTGGCTCTTTTCGGGATGGAACTGGGTGCCGGCGAAGCTGTCGCGTCCCACCATCGCTGTGAGGGGACCGCCATAGTCAGCAACGGCGATCACATCGCTCTGATCGGCTGCATTGAGGTGATAGCTGTGCACGAAATAGGCATGCAGCCCCTCGGGGCCGATCGTGATCCCGTCGAGCAGGGGATGTGCGTTTGACATGTTCAGCGTGTTCCACCCCATATGGGGGATCCTCAGAAGTCGGATCGGTTGGAGCGATGCGATCAACCTCACCCGGGATCCAACCCAAGCCAGGCGTAACTTCATATTCGCGTCCCCGCTCCGCCATCAGCTGCATGCCCACACAGATGCCGAGGAACGGGCGACCGCGAGCGCGTACGGTCTCATTCAAGGCCTCAACCATCCCGGTGAGCGCATTGAGCCCCCGCCGACAGTCGGCGAATGCCCCGACCCCAGGCAGGACGATGCGATCCGCCTTGCGGACTGTGTCTGGATCGCTGGTCACGGCAATCGGTTGTGCGTGCTTGCTGGTGCGCGCGGCGCGTTCGAATGCTTTCGCCGCCGAATGCAGATTGCCTGAGCCGTAATCGATAATTGCAACCGTCACCGGCTCCCCCGCGGTTCGGGAAAGAGACCGATCACATCCGTGCCTTGCTGGCTTCGGTCGAGCATCGCCATCCGGGCGGGAACCGATGCGCCAAAATCCACCGCATCCTGGTTGTGCAACTCATCGAAAAATCGCCTCTCCGCGGCCTCAAGCTCATCGGCGACCACAATCCCGATTTCGCGCCAACCACGTCGCTTGAGCGTCCAAGACTGCAAGGTGGATGCCTCCAAGCCGATCAAGAGGGCGAGCAGAAGAAAAGCGAGCGAAGCCGTTCCGGACGGCACGCCCAACAGGCGTATGGCCGCACCAAGCACAAAAACGAGCACCAACCATAAGATCACAACGAGTATGAGGCGGTGAAATAGCATCCAGATCGGGCCCAAGATAAAGGCGGCCCAGGAAAAGCCATCCCGAACAAATCGGAACCTCTCGGCCCCAGCGGCTCCGCGGTGGGAGAGCGGTGGTGCAAACACCGAATATGCTGCCATGACGGCTCAACCCTCTTGCATAGGCACCCTAGAGGACGCCTTTCGTCGAAGGCACCTCGCCGGCGGCCCGAGCATCGATTGACGCAGCACCCCGCAACGCGCGCGCCAAGCCCTTGAAGCAGGATTCAGCTACGTGATGATCATTGGCCCCGTACAGGGTCTCAACGTGCAAAGTTATCCCGGCATTCATGGCAAAGGCTTGAAACCACTCACGAACCAGTTCCGTATCGAAGGTGCCCATCTTGTCGTGCGCGAACTGCGTCTTGAACACAAGGAATGGGCGACCCGAGATGTCGATCGCAACACGGGTAAGGGCCTCGTCCATCGGTATTTGGACGTCGCAATAGCGCGCGATGCCCCGCATATCCCCAAGTGCTTGTTTGAAAGCTTGGCCAAGTGCAATCCCGCAATCCTCGGTCGTGTGGTGCTGGTCGATGTGCAGATCTCCCTGCGCCCGGAGCCTCACGTCGATGCGCGAATGACGAGCCAGAAGGTCGAGCATGTGGTCCAGGAAGCCGATGCCGGTGGCAATCGCCGAGGCTCCAGTCCCGTCGAGATTGATCGCGACCTCGATATCCGTCTCGTTAGTCTTCCGCTTGACCGTTGCGGCGCGCATGGGTGCCTCAAATCGGTATCCAGTGAGAAGTGGGCGGCCCGTCCGTCGGGCTGGACTTCACAATCCAGCAACGCCGACCGGACGCGGGCCTTTTATCAGGCCGCTCAGGCCTCCGCTACCGCGGCAATTGCATCGGACCGGACGCGCTCCTAAATGAGGCGCTCGAGGTTTCGCGTCATGCAACCACCTAATCCCGCCGCCTGGCACGGCACCACGATCCTGAGCGTACGCAAGGACGGCACGGTCGTCATCGGCGGTGACGGGCAAGTGTCGATCGGGCAAACGGTTGTCAAAGCCAACGCGCGCAAGGTCCGCCGCCTCGCCAAGGGCGACGTTATTGCTGGCTTTGCAGGGGCAACGGCCGACGCCTTCACGCTGTTCGAGCGGCTCGAAGCCAAGCTTGAACAATATCCTGGTCAATTGATGCGTGCCGCCGTCGAGCTCGCCAAGGACTGGCGCACGGATCGATACTTGCGGCGGCTCGAGGCTATGATGATCGTCGCTGACCAAGGCATTTCACTGGTGCTCACCGGAACAGGGGACGTTTTGGAACCGGAGGCGGGCGTTATGGGAATTGGCTCCGGTGGCAACTATGCTCTGGCCGCGGCCCGTGCCCTGATGGACAGCCCATTGGAAGCTGAGGCCATCGTTCGCAAGTCCCTGGAGATTGCCGCCGATATCTGCGTCTACACTAATCGCAACGTGACGATTGAGGCGTTGAGGACGTGATACGCTTGCAATGAATGATTTTTCCCCCCGTGAAATCGTCTCCGAACTGGACCGCTTCATCATCGGTCAAGCCGATGCCAAGCGTGCCGTTGCAATAGCCCTGCGCAATCGCTGGCGGCGGCTGCAGCTCGACGAGAAGCTGCGCGAAGAGGTGATGCCCAAGAACATTTTGATGATCGGACCGACCGGTGTCGGCAAAACCGAGATTTCGCGTCGGCTTGCCCGGCTGGCGGGTGCGCCTTTCATCAAGGTGGAGGCAACCAAATTCACTGAAGTCGGGTACGTCGGACGCGACGTCGAGCAGATTGTGCGCGATCTCGTCGAAGCCGCAATCACGCAAACACGTGAACGAAAACGCAAAGACGTTTCGGCCCGCGCGCATCTCGCCGCGGAAGAACGTGTACTCGATGCTCTGGTTGGGGCCCACGCCAGCGCCCCGACCAAAGAAGCGTTTCGCAAAAAACTCCGAGCGGGCGAGCTCGACGACAAGGAAATCGAGATCGAGGTGCAAGCAAGCGGGGGCATGCCGTTATTTGAGATACCCGGCATGCCGGGCGCACAAATGGGGGCAATCTCGATCGGCGATATTTTTGGCAAGCTTGGCGGCGGACGCACCAAGACGCGCCGCGTAACCGTTCACGAGTTGCATCAGCTGCTGGTCAACGAAGAGTCCGACAAGTTGCTCGATCAGGATCAACTCGTCCAGGAAGCAATCCGAGCCGTTGAGAACAACGGCATCGTATTTCTTGATGAAGTGGACAAGATTTGTGCCCGCGACGGTCGTCAGGGCGCGGACGTCTCTCGCGAGGGGGTGCAACGCGATCTACTCCCTCTGATCGAGGGTACAACTGTTTCGACGAAACATGGCTCCGTGAAAACGGATCACATCCTCTTCATCGCATCCGGAGCCTTTCACATCGCCAAACCCTCCGACCTGCTGCCCGAGCTGCAGGGCCGGTTACCAATCCGTGTCGAGCTCCAGCCGCTCACGCGTGACGACTTCAGGCGCATCCTCACCGAAACGGAAGCTTCGCTCATCAAACAATACGTGGCTCTACTCGCAACCGAAGGCGTCACCCTCGAATTCACGCTTGATGCAGTGGACGCACTGGCTGACATGGCCGTTGCCGTGAATGCGAGCCTTGAGAACATTGGGGCACGCCGGCTGCAGACCGTGATGGAACGTGTGTTGGACGAGATTTCATTTGCAGCCCCGGATCGGACTGGTGAGACGATCAAGATCGATGGCGCCTACGTGCGAGACCGCGTCGCGGACCTCGCCAAGAATGCGGATTTGAGCCGGTTTATTCTGTAGATCTCTGCCGCTTGCGACGCACACGCACATAGAGCGCGCCGGCACCGCCATGGCCTGTGTGGGCCGTGTCAAACCCGACCACCAGACCGCGAAGATCGGGAGCTTCAAGCCATAACGGTACCTGGCGGCGCAGGATTCCTTGCTCCTGGTCGCGACCCTTGCCGGTGATGACGAGCACGTATCGATGTCCCGCTGCATGGGCATCAAGCAGGAACTTGCGCAGGGCGCGGTGCGCCTGCGCTTGGGTTCGCCCATGCAGGTCGATCCGTGCATCAATCGTATCATGCCCTCGCGCGAGCTTCTGTCGGGCTTTGCGATCAATGGGAGCCAGTGGTGGCGGTAACGGATATGACCGCGGATGCGGGTCGCGCGCGGGCAGCGATGCGGATGCATTCGCGTCGTCGCTGGATGGAGTAGCGTGCTTGTCGGCCGCCTCAGCTGAATGCTCCGCCAATACGGCACGCGTCAGCGGTTTGACTTGGCGCGCGACGCTTCCCCAGAGCTTCTGCTCCTCCGGCGTGAGCCTGCGAACGCGAGCCCGTGCAGAACGGATTCTGCCCGTCATCGATATCGTGCCTGAACAGGCCGAAGGAACCGCGTCCGCAGAGGCGGCTTCTTGTCCAACCGTTGCCGGCGCGGGTCCTGAGCAATCGGGCGCGGCCGCGGAGGTGGGAGGGGCATCGCGCTCCCAGCAATTGCAGGATCAAGGCTGCGGGGTACCAGCAAGGTGAATTCGGCCGGATGGCGCAATCGGCCGGCGATTTTTCCCGCCTCGTCCCCCGCACCAAAAAAGATGTCCGCCCGGGCCGGTCCAATAATCGCGGAACCTGTGTCCTGCGCAATCATCAGGCGATGGAAGGCGGTATTCCCGCCTGATTGGCTTAACGGCAAAGCAGCCTGAATAAAGAAAGGCGTCCCGTAAACATGTAGGGCATTGTCGACGGCGATGGACCGTCCGGGCGTGAGCGGAAGACCTTGGGCCCCCCTCGCCTCCTCATTGCCCGACAGTCCAATGATGCGGAAGAATACGTACGACCTGTTTTCATCGCGCAGCGCCTTTGCCTCATCCGGGTGGGTATTCATCCAAGTCCGGATGCGTTCCATGCTCATCTGCTCGCGCGGTACTTCACCGCGCTCGATCAGCACACGTCCGACGGCAGTGTAGGGCTGGCCGTTGTACCCGTCGTAATTGATCCGAACCGTTGTCCCGTCTTCAAGCCGGACGCGGGCGGATCCTTGGATCTGAATGAACAGGAGATCGATTGGATCTCTGATCCAACAGATTTCCAGGTGTTGGCCATCCAGTGCCCCATCTTCGATTTCGGCGCGGGTGTAGTACGGCACTAATGAGCCGTCCGGCCCGCGGCGCGTGGCGCCGCCTGAATTTGGAAATTTCTGCGGGGATCTGTCTCCAGAGGCGGTCAGCAAATCACTGGGTCTTCGATAGATCGGGACCGTAAACTCGCGCGTGGGGAAGCGTGAACCCTCGACGGTCGGCTCATAGTAGCCCGTGAGGAATCCGGCTCGGTCACCCAGTTTGGTAATCCGCAGCGGCCGAAAGTTCTCTTCGAAGAATGCCCTGGCATCCCGTGGAAGCCCATTCAGTGCCTTGCGGCAGGTACCTACAAGAGCCGCCAGAATGGGGCGCCCATCCGTGCTCGCTCTCGCGCGACCAATAACGGCGCGGCAACTCGCAGCAAAGGTGGCGAATGCCTCGGTGTGATTATCGTCCCGCCAGCCGTCAAGATCACTCCAGGCTAGCGGTTCAAGTGCTGTATCGGGAAACCAAAGAGGCCCCTGCTGGATCGCAGGAGGCGGCGGCCCCAGTTGGTTGAGCTGTGCCGCAGACTGATGCAGGGGTGTCGCGAGGTGTCCGAACGTGACCCCTGCCGCTCGCGCAGTCGTGGTCAAAGTGAGAACCAGCGCCAGCGAACCAGTCAATGCACGGGAGGGCATGCCTTTCGCGCGAGATTACTGTCCAGCTTCTGTAGCCACGAGCTTCCAGTTGGGGTCACGCGAACTCACGTCTCGAGCGAACGTCCACACGTCCGTGACGTCGGTCACCCGATCGGCGTTGCCATCGATCGTCGCGCCGTTCTTGTCGCGCGTCACCGAGACGAGCTGGGACACAAAACGGACCGTCAACTGTGCCGTCTTACCGCGCAACTCGGCCCCGATAAGATCGGTCGCATCAATGGAAACAAATCTGGTCTCCACTGTTTCGCCGCGCGTCTCGCGCTCCTTGATAACGGCATCGAAGCCATCAAAGACATCGCGCGCCAGCAGATTCTTCAGGGTACGGCGATCGCCCTCGGCGTAGGCCGTGACAATCATCTCATAGGCAGCCCGGGCGCCGCCGAGAAAGTGTTTCGGGTCGAAGGTTTTGTCATCTGCCGTAATGGCATCCAGACCTTTGGCGACCGGTGAATCCGGCGCCGCAATGCCCTTCCAGCGGTCACCCGATTTCGCTTCCTCTATCGGCCGAGGTGCGGCTTCAGGAGTGCGGTTCGGGAGCGCTACAACTTTGTCATTCCCGGCGGGCGGGCGACTGCGTTCACGCGCCGCGTATGGGTCATAGGGCGGTCTTTCACGCCCGGTACGCTGGCCCAAGACGCTGCGAAGCCGCAGGAAGATGAACACTGCGAGCGCCAGGAAGATAATGGTGTAAACATCAAACACGTCTGACATGCTCGCGGTTCGAGCCGAAGTGGCCGCTTACGATCCGCGCCACGACGGTTGCGCCACCCCATGTAAGCACGGGATCATGCCAATCCAGTGGCACCCGCGGCCCCACGATGGAAAACCGGCTCCGTTGGTAGTGCGCAATGTAGACCATCACGGACCGCAGGCCAACAGCACCCTTGTCGATCAAGTCCGAGAAACCCACCTAGCTTCCCCCCGGATCAACCCAAAGGGCGAATAAGCGTTTCAACTTGGCCAAAAAAGCCTTCGCCGGCTACCTACGCGCTTGTCGCCGCCCAAACCCTATGTTAGCCACTGCGCCCCAGGATCAGGAGATTTCATGAGCACGAATGGCGGCGAGCAGCGCGGGCAAGCACCGAGCCCCGCAACGGCTCCGGGGGGCGCTGTGGGTGCACCGCAACTCAACGTACTGGCGCAGTACACCAAGGATCTTTCTTTTGAAAATCCGAATGCCCCTAAATCACTGGGGCAGCCAGGGCAGCAACCCGCCATCAATATTCAAATCAATGTAAATCCCAACCAGCTCTCGACCACCGATTTTGAAATCGAGCTCAAGCTTGAGGGCAAGGCGGAGGCCAGCGGTACGGTCCTGTTCAATTTTGAACTGGTGTATGCTGGCGTCTTTCGGCTGCAGAACATCCCGCAAGACCAGATTGGGCCGATTGTGATGATCGAATGCCCGCGTCTCCTGTTCCCGTTCGCTCGCTCGATTGTGGCCGACGCGGTCGTGCACGGGGGATTTCCTCCCCTGATGTTGGATCCGGTAGACTTCGTCGGGCTCTATCGGCAGAAGATCGGTCAATCCCAAGCGGCACCAGTCGGTTCTGCCTCAGCTTGATCCAGGGGCTTTGCCAACCTCGGGTTGCGCGTCCAAATCCAAATAATCGCGCCAGATCGCATTGGCGCCGAGGGTCGCGACAAAGGCCCGATGTGCTGCCCGCTCGATCGCGGAAATAGCCCGCGTCAGCGCAGTTGGTCGTGGCCGAACGCTGACGGCGGCAGGTCCCGCAATCACCCCCGTAGCAACCGCCAGACCAAGCTGGGCTTGCCGTGCTTCCACCAATTCCAAGTAGACTTCGGCAAGCAATTCGGCGTCAAGCAATGCCCCGTGTTTCGTGCGGCGTGAATTGTCTATGCCATAACGGGTGCACAGATCATCGAGCCGATTCGAGCTGCCCGGGAACTTGCGTCGCGCAAGGAGCAAGGTGTCGACTAACCGCTCGCGCGACAAGGCTTTCCGGCCGGCACGTTCAAGTTCAGCGTTCAGAAAGCCGATGTCGAACGCGGCGTTGTGAATAACCAACCGTGCATCACCGACGAACCCAAGAAACTCCTCCGCGATCTCGGCAAATGGCGGCTTGTCTTTGAGAAAGTCCGCTGACAGGCCGTGTACTGAAAACGCTTCGGCCGGCATGTCCCGCTCGGGATTTAGATAGCGGTGAAAAACCTGCCCTGACGGGATCCTGTTGATCAGCTCAATACAACCGACTTCGACGAGACGGTGTCCCTGATAAGGGTCCAAGCCGGTCGTTTCCGTGTCGAGGACGATCTCACGCATGTCTGGACCCGACCGCTTTCGTACGAATCGCTGGAACAGCCCCGAGAATCGCACGAACCTGGGCTCGGGCGGAATCGAAACCACGCGATGTATCCACGATAAAATCGGCACGGCGCCGTTTCTCTGCATCGGGGATTTGCCGTCGCAGCAGTGTATCCAGTTTTTCCTTCGTCATTGCGGGCCGGTCCATGACGCGCGCCCGCTGGACCTCGGCCGGCGCGGTCACGACAACCACCGCGTCCACGTTGGCGTCGGCGCCCGTTTCAAACAGGAGAGGGATGTCGAGAACTGCCACAAGGGCGCCCGTACGTTCTGCTTCGGCAAGAAAGCGGCTTTGCGCCTGCTTCACCAGCGGATGGACAATCGTCTCGAGTTGCCGCAACGCGGAAGGATTACCAAGAACGCGGCGGGAAAGCTCAGCACGATCGACATGGCCTCCGATATTCGTACCTGGGAACGCCTGATCGATTTGTGCGACAGCTTCTCGTTCGTAGAGCGCGTGTACAACCGCATCCGAATCGAGCACCGGCACGCCCATATCCACAAAGAAGCGGGCGGTCGTCGTTTTGCCCATTCCAATTGAACCCGTGAGCCCCAGCACGATCATGCTGCTACCCTGCGAGGAGTCGGCACCGGCGCAAAAAGGCGAGAAGAGGCAGGAGCGGAAGCCCGAGAATGGTGAAGTGATCTCCCTCGATGCGCTCGAACAAATGGATCCCCAATCCCTCCAATTGATAGGAACCAACGCTGGTCAGGGCTTGAGATCCAGTCGTATCGAGATAGGTCTCGATGAACTGATCGGACATGCTCCGCATGGTGAGACGCGCGGATTGCACACATGCGAACAGCACGTCCTCGCCAGACGCTACAACAACGGCCGAATGCAGTTCGTGGGAGTGACCCGCGAGTGCACGCAGTTGCTCACGCGCGCTTGCCCGATCGTCAGGTTTATTGAACCGTCGGGTGTCTAACGAAAGCGTCTGGTCTGCGCCTAGAACAATGCGTCCCGGCCATCCGGCAGCTGACGCGCGGGCCTTCGTCTCAGCCAGCAAATTTGCAACTTGCGACGGACCGAGATCCCCGGCGCGGACCTCGATGGCCCTTTCGTCGATATCCACGGCCCGGACCTCGATCGGTATCCCGGCTGCTTCGAGCAATGACTTCCGTGCGATACTACGCGACGCAAGTACAAGCGGTTGTGCGGCTAACCAAAGTGACATTGGAGCAAGCCCGCGGCACTCAGGGCGCAGAGCCCTGCCGCCGGCGATCGCTCAAAAACGCCAAGACGGCAGCTGCGGTTTCCTCAATGGAACGGCGGGTCACATCGATCAATGGCCAATCGTTGCGAGCGCACAGCCGACGCGAGAACGCCACTTCCTCGGCTACGGCCTGCCGGTCAACGTACTGATCGTCATCGCGCTGCACATTGAGCCCAAGCAGTCGATTTTGCCGGATCTGCACGATCCGTTCAGGACTAGCGAAGAGACCGACGACCAGCGGAGCCTTCAGTTCTTCAAGGCTCGGTGGAAGCGCCGCGCCAGGCACCAATGGTACGTTGGCTGTTTTTATCCCGCGGTTGGCAAGATAGATGGAGGTGGGCGTCTTGGACGTTCGCGATACGCCGACCAAAACCACGTCTGCACTCTCCAGGTCATCGGTATGTTGGCCGTCATCGTGCAGCATGGTGTAATTCAGCGCATCGATGCGTTTGAAATACTCTGCGTTGAGAATGTGCTGGGCCCCAACCTTGTGGGTCGATTCAGTGCCAAGGTAGGACTGAAAAACTCGCAGAACCGGGCCCAAAATCGATCGACAGGGCAACCCAAGCTCCGTGCACTTCGCCTCCAGCCGTTCGACCAATGCCTCATCGAGCAGCGTGTAGAGCGTAATTCCAGGCTCGGCCTCTATCGAAGCCAACACTCGATCGAGCTGCTTATGCGTTCGCACGGCCGGATACACATGCTCGACCGGGACAACGGACGCATACTGGGCAGCCGCGGCCCGGGCGACGGTTATCAGCGTTTCACCGGTCGAGTCTGAAACCAAGTGCAGATGAAAAAAGCTTACGTTTCGTTGGGCCATTCAGTGGTGAACTCGTGTTGAGATCTGTGGAGAAACCAGCCGGCGCGCTGCGACCTGACGGCCCGCCGTGGAAATCAGAGTCTTTTACCCACATCCATCAGTTCCGGGACAATATCCTGACCCACCGGACGCGGGTGGGAAAGACGTCGGGGACAATCGTTCAGGAACCCACGGCTAATCGGCAAGTAGCTATCGGACAAGCACTTTTGCCAGAGAGGATGGAAGTCGGGCAATGCTTTTCGACAACGGTCCTCTGTGCACAGATTGTGAATTGCACGTGCACTCTGACTTGTCGGCCAAATCCAATGTCCAAAAGCTATAACAGACTTAGATTCTAGTCTTTTAGAGAGATAGAACTGGAGACAGACGCGTGACCTTGAAGCCTCTCATCGACGTTCTCGCGGGTCACAAAGTTTCACCGCCCCCCGTATGGATGATGCGCCAAGCAGGACGCTATCTTGCGGAGTATCGACAGGTACGAGAGCAAGCCGGTAGCTTTCTGAACCTCTGTCTCAATCCGAAGCTTGCCGCGGAGGTCACGTTGCAGCCAATTCGCCGCTTTGGGTTCGATGCGGCGATCCTATTCGCAGATATTTTGCTCATCCCCTACGCACTGGGGCAGACGCTGACTTTTGTGGAGGGTGAGGGACCACTACTAAGGCCAAGAATCGGTCCTGAAAACCTAGAGACACTACGGGACAGCGCCGATATTAGCGGTTTAACGCCTATTTTCGAAACAATCAGACTAGTCCGCGGTCAGCTCGGGCCGGCGGTCTCCCTATTGGGTTTCTGCGGAGCGCCTTGGACAGTCGCGACATACATGGCCGGCGGAGGTGGCAGCCCAGACCAAGCGGCAGCCCGGCTTTTTGCGTATCGAGACCCTCGGGGGTTCGCACGTCTCATTGACGCTGTGGCGCAAGCATCAGTGGACTACGTGGTCGGGCAGTTTCGAGCTGGCGCTGATGCCGTTCAGATCTTTGATACCTGGAGCGGTGTGCTGAGCCCGGAGCAGTTCGAACGGTGGTGTATTGGGCCGACGGCCCAGATCATCGCCCAGGTCCGGGCCCAAGTCCCGGACGCGAAGATCATCGGCTTTCCACGTGGAGCAGGGACGTCGCTCCGCCGATACATCGAGCAGGTAGCGGTCAACGCGGTCAGTCTCGATTGGACGGTTGATCGAGCCTATGCACGCGACATTCAGTCGCACATCCCAGTTCAGGGCAATCTCGATCCCCACGCCCTATTGGCGGGCGGCCCGGCTCTGGATCGGGCTGTCGATGCCGTTCTTGAGGCTTTCGCGAGTGGTCCATTCATCTTCAACCTGGGCCATGGAATTTTGCCCGATACCCCCGTTTCTCACGTCGAGCAGATGCTCGTACGGGTGCGGGGTCGTTGAATGTACGACTGGGTAAAAGCCTTTCACATCATTGCGGTAATCGCCTGGATGGCGGGCATGCTGTACCTGCCCAGGCTGTTCGTTTATCACTGCGTCGCAGAACAGGGCAGCATGCAGTCCGAGACCTTCAAGGTCATGGAACGCCGACTGCTCAAGGCGATCATAAACCCCGCTATGATCGCGACATGGTTGCTTGGCATCTGGCTTGCCTGGAATGGCGGGTGGTATCGCGCCGGGTGGCTGCAGACGAAGGTCGTACTGGTCTTCGTAATGTCCGCACTGCATGGCCTGTTGGTGCGGTGGGTGCGCGATTTCAGTCAGGACCGTAACCAGCATACGCAGAGATTCTACCGCATTATCAATGAAGTACCGACCCTGCTATTGATCGCGATTGTCATTTTGGCCGTCGTTAAACCGTTCTAAATCGTCACGGTGACGCAGCCAGCTGAGGGCTGCCGGCCAGCATTCTTAATGACGAGCTTGTGCGAGAACCGCATCATCAACTGGAATTGTGCGACACACCCTTGCACGGGGCGAAGTGTTTCCATATCTTCGCTATCATCTCCCGAACGTAGGCAGATGCATCCGAGTTAGGGTCCGTGGAGGACCTGCATCGGGCCAGGCCTCCCGGCCAGCGTTGATCTCGCCAAGGTCTTTCGCCCAGTAACCTACGCCTCCCTCCTTCGCCAGCCTCGATGGACTCGTGCGCTTGGCAACATTTCAAACCAGGAACGACCCGCATGCGGGAAATGAAACTCCAGGACCTTAAGTCCAAATCCCCCACCGAACTTCTTGCCTTTGCCGAAGAGCACGACGTCGAGAACGCTTCGACGATGCGCAAACAGGAACTGATGTTTGCGATCCTGAAGCAGCTTGCGCAGGAAGAGATCGAAATCATCGGCGAAGGCGTCGTCGAGGTGCTGCAGGACGGCTTTGGCTTTCTGCGCTCGCCGGAAGCGAATTACCTGCCTGGCGCCGACGACATCTATGTCTCGCCGTCGCAGATCCGTCGCTTTGGCCTTCGCACCGGTGACACCCTCGAGGGCCAGATCCGCAGTCCGAAAGAGGGCGAGCGCTATTTCGCACTGCTGAAGGTCAACACGATCAACTTCGAAGACCCCGAGAAGGCGCGACATAAGATCAACTTTGACAATCTCACGCCGCTCTATCCGGACGAACGGCTGCGGATGGAATACGACGATCCGACCAAGAAGGATTTGTCGGCCCGTGTGATCGACATTGTGGCGCCGGTCGGGAAAGGCCAACGCGCGCTGATTGTGTCACCGCCGCGCACCGGAAAAACGGTGCTGTTGCAGAACATCGCCCATTCGATCACCCGCAATCACCCCGAGTGCTATCTCATCGTGCTGCTGATCGATGAGCGTCCGGAGGAAGTGACCGACATGCAGCGGTCGGTTAAGGGCGAGGTCATTTCGTCGACCTTCGACGAGCCGGCGGCGCGGCATGTGCAAGTCGCCGAGATGGTCATCGAGAAGGCCAAGCGTTTGGTGGAGCATGGCCGAGACGTCGTCATTCTGCTGGATTCGATCACGCGTCTTGGCCGCGCCTACAACACAGTCGTTCCGTCATCCGGCAAGGTGCTCACGGGCGGTGTGGATGCCAATGCGTTGCAGCGCCCAAAGCGCTTCTTCGGCGCGGCGCGGAACATCGAGGAAGGTGGTTCGCTGACGATCATAGCGACGGCCCTGATTGATACGGGCAGCCGAATGGACGAAGTCATCTTCGAGGAGTTCAAAGGTACGGGCAATTCGGAAATCATTCTCGATCGCAAGGTGGCGGACAAGAGAACCTTCCCGGCGATGGACATCACGCGTTCGGGGACGCGAAAAGAAGAGCTGCTCACGCCTCCGGACGTGCTGAAGAAGATGTACGTGTTGCGGCGTATTCTCAACCCGATGGGAACGATGGACGCAATCGACTTCTTGCTCGACAAGTTGCGCAACACCAAGAGCAACAATGAGTTCTTTGACTCGATGAATACGTGAGCAGTGGCGATCGAACCGCGTTGGCCGACTTGCGGCCGCGCTGAAAAAAGCGCGTGGATCGGACCGTCCAGTCCGAGCAACCAAATAAGCAGTGGCTGGTCAGTGCCGCATCTCGCTGACGACCGCCCGAATTCGGTCAGGCTGGTCAATCGGTAGCGAACATCGTTCGCCGACGCAGACGACAGCCGCTTCCATGGGGGCCGTCTTAAGCTCAGCTTGAGCTGGGTGGTGGGGCGATAGTTGGTCGGGTGTTCCGATCCGTACGACAATCCGGTCGAGGTACGGCATGGCGCACGCCGTTTGCGCAAACTCGGCAGTACGGGAGCCGGCAATGACGATCGATGCGGCGCGCAGGCGCAGATCGAGGGCGTTAAGGACGCTGACGTGACCAAACAGATTTTCGACTGTCAGCGGCAGCAGTCCGTCGAACAACTGATCGGCGCGTGCGCGCCACCGATCGTCGCCCGTTAGAGCCGAAAGACGGATAAGGTTCTGTGCTATCAGTGCGTTGTGGTTGGGGATTGCTTCATCCAAAGTCGAATGCGGGCGAACGATGAGGTCTTGTGCGTCGTCGGCAGTGAGGAAATAGCGGCCGCTCCCTGCATCGGCGTAGTGACGCTCGAGAGCCGATTGCCACCGGATAGCATCGGTCAGATAACTTGGCCGGCCAGTAGCCTCATGCAGCGAAAGGGCGGCGCGCACCATGCTGGCAAAATCTGATGCGAGCCCCGGGTAGACAAGCTGGCCGTCGCGCCAAGCGTGACCAATCCTATCGCCGCGGGTCATAGTTCCAGCGACGAAATCATAGGCTTGCGCCGCGAGCTCTATCCATCCCGGCTCGCCTATCAGGGTGCTGGCATTGGCAAGCCCAGCAATCATCAGGCCGTTCCAGTCGGCCAGGATCTTATCGTCGAGGCTCGGTCGCACGCGTTGGGCACGCGCCCCAAGCAATTTCATTCGCAACACAGCTAGGCGCTCCTCATCGTCTATGCTGCGCGGTAAGTCACTGAGTTGATTTAGAATATTGTGATTCTCGAAGTTGCCGGCGAGACTGACGTCGTAATGCGCTGCGAAGAATTCAGCGTCGCGGGGGTCCAGAATCTGCTGGAGCTGATCCAGGGTCCAGACATAAAATTTTCCCTCCTCGCCCTCTGAGTCAGCATCGAGAGATGCTGCGAACGCTCCTGTTGAGGTGCGCATCTCGCGCGTCAGCCACGCAACTGTCTCGCGTGCGCGAGCTTGAAAAAGTGACCTCCCGGAGCGCTCATAGGCCAGTGCGAGGAGCTCTAGGATCTGAGCGTTGTCGTAGAGCATCTTCTCGAAGTGCGGAACGAGCCAACGTTCATCTACGGAATACCGGGAGAAGCCGCCTCCGAGATGATCGTAGATGCCCCCGCGCGCCATGCGCTCAAGGGAGAGGTCCACCAGATCGAAAAATCGCTCGTCATTACGGCGTAGCCCGGCGCGCCAGAGGTTCTCAAGCATCGTAGATTGAGGAAACTTTGGTGCGCCGCGCAGACCCCCATTTGTCGGGTCGATCATGCGGCCGAGTTGCGCAGCGGCACTGTCGAGATCTGCCGAGGTGAATGTTACAGATCCCCCTTCGGATCGCGAGTTGTTGGCCAGACGCGCCAGCAGGGCGTCGCGGTTTTGATTGATCCGCTGGGGCTCCTCGCGAAAGAGCCTCGCAATCTCACGACAGACCGTTGTGAACGCGGGGCGCCCATAACGACTTTCCTTTGGAAAATACGTGCCTCCCCAAACAGGCTTGCCGTCGGGCATCAAAAACATGGTTAAGGGCCACCCGCCCTGCTCTCCAAGAAGATGTAGCGCATGCATGTAGATCTGATCGATGTCGGGACGCTCCTCGCGATCGACTTTGATGTTCACGAACAGCTCATTCATCACCGCCGCGGTGGCCTGATCCTCGAAGCTTTCGTGCGCCATAACGTGGCACCAATGGCAGGCTGCATAGCCGATGGACAGGAGGATCGGCTTATTTTGCCGGTTAGCTTCAGCGAGCGCGTCAGGCCCCCAGGCCCACCAGTCAACCGGATTGTATTGATGCTGAAGAAGGTAGGGACTGGTCTCGTGGGCCAATCGGTTCGGGCGTTGCGGGGAAGCGGAGTTGGCCATAAAGCCTCGGATCTTTCTGGAATTGGAGTTGATCCCATTACGGCCCCGTCGCAATTCTTTGGGGACGGATCGAGACCTAGATGACTGCGCTCAGTTTACCAATAAAGGGTGTCGGGCAAACCGATGATACGATCTTTGCGCTATCTTCTGGCGCATTGCCATCGGCGGTAGCGGTCGTTCGAATTTCCGGGCCACGCGCCGGGGATGCGCTGCGCGCACTGATTGGACGATTGCCTGAGGCGCGCAGGGCGGTACTTGTGCGAGTCCGCGATCCCGAGACTGCCGAATCGCTCGATCAGGCGCTTGCACTTTGGTTTCCGAGTCCGGCGAGTGAGACCGGGGAGGATATGGCCGAGGTCCAGCTGCACGGGGGGCGGGCCGTCGTTGCAGCGGTATTCTCTGCTCTGAGAAGGTTCGAGGGGATGCGGTTAGCGGAGCCGGGGGAATTCACGCGGCGCGCATTTGAACACGGCCGGCTCGATCTGACCCGGATCGAAGCCCTCGCGGATCTGATCTACGCTGAAACGGAAGCGCAGCGGCGGCAGGCATTCCGGCATATGCAGGGCATGCTGGGAGACAGGGCGGAGAGGTGGCGGCAAACCCTCATCGAGGCGATGGCTCTGGTCGAGGCGGCCATCGATTTCCCGGATGAAGGCGATGTGCCGGTCGATTTGTTGCAGCCCGCGCTGAATATTGCTGCGCGGCTGTGTCGGGAAATCGAGCAAACGCTGGCCACCAGCGTTCGTGGTGAGCGGCTGCGCGAAGGGTTAACGGTCGCGATTGCCGGTCCTCCGAATGTAGGGAAGTCCAGTCTGCTCAACCGCATCGCTCAGCGTGAGGCCGCAATCGTATCCCCGGCGCCGGGCACAACGCGGGACGTTATCGAGGTTCATTTGGACCTTGAGGGATTTCCGCTCACACTGCTCGACACGGCGGGCATTCGCGACAGCTCAGACGCCGTAGAACAAGAAGGTATTCGCCGCGCGCGGATCCGCGCCGCACGCGCCGATCTCGTTCTCTGGGTTACTGAGCCCTCGATCCGAATAGGAGAGCCGGACTCCAGCGATTTGATCGGCGGGAAAGCGCCTTGGTTGATTACCAACAAGTGCGACGTGTTATCCGAAGCCGAAGTCGAGTCATTGCGAGGCCGTACGACGGGTCGTTCTCACTTTGCGATCTCGGCCAAAACCGGGACGGGGGTGGAGCACCTACTCGACGAACTCGCCAATTTTGCTCGTCTTTATTTCATGCCGAGCGAGCCAGCGCTGGTAACGCGGGAACGTCAACGCCAAATGCTGCAAGGCGCAGAAGAAGCGTTGCGCCGAGCGGTCGCGGAAGGAGCGCAGGGGCGGGAAGAAGTTGTGGCGGAGGAGCTGCGCGCAGCATCGCACGCCCTGGGAAGGCTTGTCGGCCGAGTTGACGTGGAGGATGTACTCGATGCGATTTTTCGCGACTTCTGTATCGGCAAATAGCAATGTTTCACGTGAAACAAACCGCGTCGATTTCCCGCGAGAGCAATATCAAATAGAGGTGGGCGGTCAGGAGTGGTGACTGTGACTTATGATGTAATCGTAATCGGCGGAGGACACGCGGGCTGCGAGGCCGCTGCTGCTGCTGCTCGGATGGGGGCCCGGACGGCGCTGGTGACGCACCACTTTGCGACGATCGGAGCTATGTCGTGCAATCCGGCAATTGGCGGCCTCGGCAAGGGGCATCTGGTGCGTGAGATAGACGCCCTGGATGGGCTTATGGGGCGGGTAGCCGATCAGGGGGGAATCCAGTTCAGGGTTCTCAATCGGCGTAAAGGTCCCGCAGTCCGCGGCCCTCGGGCACAGGCTGATCGCAAGCTCTACGCCCGCGCCATGCAGGACGCCATAAGGTCGGTTGCCCAACTCGAGATTCTCGAGGGTGAAGCAGAGGACATTGTTTGGGAGAGCCGCGCGACCGGCGTTCGTCTGAAGGATGGGCGCCGGTTCGGCGCCGGCGCAGTCGTATTGACGACCGGCACATTCCTACGCGGGTTGATTCATATCGGCGAAAAGCAGACCCCCGCAGGTCGTTTAGGCGAGGCTCCATCTGTCGGGCTGTCGATGACCCTGGAGCGTCTTGGCTTTTCGCTCGGGCGCCTAAAGACCGGCACTCCGCCCCGGCTTGACGGCCGCACGATCGATTGGGGCGCCCTGGAGATGCAGCCCGGGGATGATCCTCCGGAGCGCTTTTCCACACTGACTCGGCAGCTTCCCAACCCGCAGATCGAGTGTGCAATTACTCGAACCGTTGGTGAAACGCACGAGATTATCCGCGCCAACGTGCACCGATCACCTATGTATTCCGGCCAAATTCACAGCCGCGGCCCGCGGTATTGCCCTTCGATTGAAGATAAGATCGTCCGGTTTGGGGAACGTGATGGCCACCAGATCTTTTTGGAGCCGGAAGGGCTCGACGACCCCACGGTCTACCCCAACGGCATCTCGACCTCACTCCCTGAAGACGTACAGCAGGCATTGGTCGGCAGTATTCCGGGCTTGGCTAGGGCGAAGATCATTCGGCCTGGCTATGCGATCGAATACGATCACGTCGACCCGCGTGAGCTTCTCCCGACGCTGGAGACCAAGCGTTTGCCGGGCTTATTTCTCGCGGGACAGATCAACGGCACGACGGGGTACGAAGAAGCGGCCGCCCAGGGATTGGTCGCGGGCCTCAATGCAGCGATGCGCGCAAGCGATGGTCAGTCCATCGTTTTTGACCGCTCTCAAGGCTACTTGGGCGTCATGATCGACGATTTGGTGACGCGGGGGGTGACCGAACCGTATCGCATGTTCACGTCGCGGGCCGAATATAGGTTGAGCTTGCGCGCGGACAACGCGGATCAGCGCCTCACGGATTTGGGCATCAGATTGGGATGTGTTGGCCCCCAGCGCCGGGGGCATCACGTTGCCAAGATGACCAACCTAGAGGCGGCTCGTGAATACGCCAGATCGGTTTCAATCACCCCTAATGAGGCAAACAAGCACGGACTTTTGCTGAACCGCGACGGCCAACGACGGTCCGCCTTTGAGATACTCTCTTATCCCGACACGGCTGCGGACGACCTCGCTCGCATTTGGCCCAAATTCAGAGAATTTGCTCCGGATATTCTGAAGCAGGTGGAAATTGATGCGAAGTACGCCGTCTACCTCGACCGTCAGAAAGCGGACGTCGATTCGTATCGTCGCGACGAAAGCCTGCTGTTGCCCGGCGATCTCGACTATGACGAAGTGCCTGGGCTCTCGAATGAGTGCCGGCAGAAACTCGCGTCTGCTCGCCCGTACACGCTAGGACAGGCCAGCCGAGTCGATGGCATCACGCCAGTGGCGCTTACGCTCCTCGCCGCGCATCTTCGGCGCCGCGGACGAGCCGCGCGTGTGGGCTAACCGCTCAGAATGGATGATCAGGCCCGCCAGATTGCTGCAGACCGCGAGCGGGCGTTGGAGCTTATCCCCGTTTCACGTGAAACATTGTCTCGCTTGGATCGTTTCGTCGAACTTCTTTTGGAGCGAAACCAGGTCACTAATCTCATCGCGAAATCGACGGTTGCGCATGTGTGGACACGGCACGTCGCTGACTCACTCCAGCTCGTGCCATTGGCCCAAGGCCGCGCCTGGGCTGATCTCGGTACAGGTGGTGGCTTTCCCGGGCTTGTAATTGCCTGCGCGATGGCGGAGCAGGATAGTGGCGTGGTCCACCTGATCGAAAGCCGCGACCGCAAAGCTGCGTTTCTGCGCGAGGCAGCAGACACAATTGGAGCGCCTGCGATCGTCCACCGTGGGCGTGTCGAAGAACTCTCCCGAAAGTTGGGGCCCGTCGACGTCGTTACGGCGCGCGCACTCGCGCCTTTGCCAAAGCTGCTTGAATATGTTGAACCGCTGGTGGCAAAAGGCGCTAAAGCCCTGTTGATGAAGGGCCAAGATGTAGAGACCGAATTGACCCAAGCGGCTAAATATTGGAAGATTCAGGCCGAGATCGTACCCAGCAAGACAGACCCGTCAGGCCGTATCCTGGTCGTTTTTGAACTGGCCCGGTCGGACGGCGGGAGGCAACAGAGATCCCGCGATGTCCGATGATATTGCGACCCTCGGTAGCGAATCGCCTGCAAGGCAGCCTATTGTTGCGCCGCGGGTCTTGGCCATTGCGAACCAGAAAGGCGGCGTCGGCAAAACGACCACGGCGATAAACCTGGGCACCGCGCTCGCCGCGACGGGTGAGTTCGTCCTGATCATTGATGGGGATCCGCAAGGAAATGCTTCAACAGGCCTCGGCATCGATCGGCGAAATCGACGATTTTCAACTTACGACGTGCTTGCTGGCGAGGCGGCGATCCGGGACGCGGCATTACCCACAGCAGTTCCGAATTTGCATCTCGTGCCTTCGACCATGGACCTCTATGGCCTCGAGCTCGAAATCAGCCAGGCGCGCGACCGGGCCTACCGGTTGCGCGACGCTCTCCGACGGATCAATGACGGGCCCAGCGCTCCCTACACGTACGTGTTGATCGACTGTCCGCCGGCGCTCAACCTTCTCACGCTCAATGCGATGGCTGCCGCCAATGCCATCCTGGTTCCGCTGCAATGCGAGTTCTTCGCGTTGGAAGGGCTTTCGCAACTGTTGAAGACTGTCGATCAAGTGAAGGAAACACTTAATCCGGGCTTGGCGATTCATGGCATCGTGCTGACGATGTTTGACGCCCGCAACAATCTCTCAAGTCAGGTTGTTGCCGACGTGCGCGAGTTCATGGGCAAAAAAGTTTATGACACCGTCATCCCCCGCAATGTGCGGGTCTCCGAGGCGCCGTCCTACGGAAAGCCGGTTTTGGTCTACGATCTCAAGTGCCCAGGCAGCGAAGCTTACCTGCGGCTGGCAACCGAGGTGATCCAGCGTGAAAAGGAATTGAAATCGCTGGAACCAGATCAGACCGCTTCCTAACATCTCTACGAACGCCATCAACAACAAGGATGGCCAGCATAAGAACGCATACTCACTGACGAGGAATGACCGTATGGCCGAAGAAGCATCACGATCACGATTGGGCCGGGGGCTCGCATCCTTAATCGGTGATCTCGGTGCGGAAGCAAATGATCGCGGGCGCACGCAGCGCCGACTCCCAATCGAACTGCTTAAACGTAATCCTTACAATCCGCGCCGTGCCTTCTCAGAAGTCCAGCTTGACGAGCTTGCTCAATCGATCCGGGACCGCGGGATCATTCAACCGCTTATTGTGCGCCCAGCCGGCAATGACAATTATGAAATCGTTGCCGGCGAGCGACGGTGGCGGGCAGCGCAACGCGCCGGCCTTCATGAGGTGCCAGTTGTTGTTGTCGAGGTCAACGATCGTGATGCGTTCCAACTTGCGATTATCGAAAATGTCCAGCGTGCGGATCTCAACCCGATTGAAGAGGCGAACGCCTATCAGCGATTGGCTACCGAATTCGATTATAGCCAGGAGGAGGTCGCCAAAACTGTCGGCAAGAGCCGGCCGCACGTGGCGAATACGCTGCGGCTTCTCAAACTGACGAGGACGGTCCAGGAATTGATCACAACGAACAAGCTGGACGCTGGGCATGCGCGCATTCTGGTTGGGCTCGATGACCAGGAAGAGTTGGCTAATCTGATCGTCGAGCGCGGCTACAGTGTGCGTCAGGTAGAGGCGATGATTCGCGAGCGCACGGTTCGCGCCGCGAGCGCGCCGCGCGAACCTCGATCGAAGGATCCCAATTCGCGCGCATTCGAAAAGCGCCTTACCGATGCGCTCGGATTACAAGTGACTCTCAATCAGCGGGGAGACGGGGGCGTCCTGCACATCCGCTACAGCAATCTCGATCAACTCGACGACATCGCGCGCAAGCTCGAGGGGATTCGCTAGTACTTATTCTCGCCCGCGGGCCCGCATGGATGTGGCCAGCAGTGCCCGACTGGCAATTGCATCCGCCAGCTCACCCCGTAAACGTGTTTCGAATGTCGCGTCTGCGAGGTGGGCGATGGCGCGTTCCAGGCGCGTCGACGTCCAGTTGCGTAGCGCCATTTCAACAAGTTTTTCCCGGCGAAAATGAACCCGCATGCCGCGCAGCGCCTCGGCGATCGGTACGCCGCTCTCTACATCTAGACGCGTTCGGTGCAGCTGTGACGCAAGTCGCAAGGCGGCGCCGACAATGACGGTGGCCGGGGTCCCTTCGCTACGCGCCTTTGTGAATTGTCGGTCCACTTCGTGTGACTGACCTGCAAACACCGCGTCGGCGATAGCGTCGAAAGCCGGTGCGCTTGCATCGGCGACAATGGCGATAACGTCGTCCACGTCCACACGATCGCTACCGAGGCTGTAAAGCGTGAGTTTCTGGAGCTCGCTGCGCGAAGCAAGACGATCTCCGCCCAATGCTGCAACCAGGAGCGCGCGTGCGTCAGCGGTGACCGCCAGCCCGGCATCACGCAATTCTTGATCGATCAAACGACCCAAATCGCGCTCGGCATCCGGATAGCAGGCGAAAGAAGCAACGACGGGGGCCTTTTCGCATAGATTTCGCAGCGGTGCCCCCCGGGTGAGATCGCCGGCCTCGATAATCACGCGGCAATCAGGGCCCGGCGGCGCATTGATCAATTTTTCGACGGCAGCGGAAAAATTCCGCGGGCCGGCCCGGACCAAAACCGCGCGCCGTCCGCCAAACAGCGGAATCGTGTGAGCTTCCTCGACCAACCGCTCCGGCGTTTCCGCGAGGGCATCTCCGTCGAGGCGCGCAAGACTGAACGGATCATTGGGGTCCTCGACCGCGCGCGCGACCAAAGCTTGAATACGCTCGCGCACCAGGCCGGCATCCGGGCCAAAAATCAGGACAATCGGCTGCTTGCCGCGTGCCAAAAACGAGTCGAATTCAGAGCTCTTAAGGGCGACCATCGTGTTGCATGAACAAGCCCCACCGGGCAGGGCTTACGAGCCCGCCACAAAAAATGATGTGAGGCGAGATCGGATGTTCTCCGCGATTTGCTGTGCCGCGCGATTTTCGGCGTCTCGCAAGCCTCGGCTTCGAGCAAACCGCTGTTGCTCACCGGGAGTATCATAAGACACGGGGGCAACGGCAGAAGCCGCCAGGACAACTTTGCCGGTCCGCAAGTCGGTGAGCTGATATGTGGCCGTCAAATTGTAGACGTCTGTGCTCGAGCGTCCCGTCTGCAAATCCACACTGGTCGTATAGCGCGAGGGTATCAGCCGAATCTTAAGCGAATGAGTTGGCGACCCGCCGCCACTCCCGCCCTGCAGGGCGAAGAGGAGGTCATTGCGTAGTTCTACACCTATCCGGGCGTCATCCGTGCCCGTTGTGGCGTCGATCTGCTCGACGTCCACTGCGTTCAATGCTGTCGAAACGGCCGGGCCGCCGGTCGTGGTCTGTGTGCCATACAAAGGCTGAAAACAGCCTGCGGTTGTGCCAGCAAGCGCCAGAACAAGAACAACTCGGAACAGTGGCCCCATCACACACCCCTTCAGGCAACTATATTGACGATTCTTTGGGGCACGACGATGACCCGTTTCGGTCTTTTGCCTTCCAGGGCTCGTTGGACGAGAGGCAGCGCCAACACCGCCGCCTCGACGTGTTGCTGGTCGGCATCGCGGGCGACCGTCACATCCGCCCGCTTTCGGCCGTTGACCTGCACCGGCAACGTGATGGTGTCCTCGACAAGGAGGTCCGGCTCCAGCTCGGGCCATTCTTGCTGTGCGACCAGTGTGTTGTGTCCGAGCGTCGCGTAACACTCTTCCGCCAGGTGCGGCATCATCGGATGAAATAGGGCGACCAGGATCTCCGCGGCTTCTCGTATCGCCCACTGCAGGTCCGCGGTGACGGTCCTCTGCTTGGCGTTGTTGACCGCCTCGCTCAGCTCGTTTGTAAGTTCATAGATTTGCGCGACGCAGACGTTGAAATGCAGCTTCTCGATTTCGTCTGAAACGCGTGCCAACGCTTTATGAGCAGCTCTGCGAACGTCGAGGGCAGTTCGCCCGAAGGCTTGAGGCCGTTCCGCGGGTGCGGAAGCAGCGATTTCTGTGCAGTCGCCAATGAGCCGCCATAACCGCTGGGCAAATCGCCAAGCCCCTTGAACGCCGCGTTCGGTCCAATTGACGTCACGGTCGGGCGGCGAGTCCGACAGCATGAACCAGCGCGCCACATCGGCTCCATAGCTGCTGATGATGTCGTCTGGATCAATGGTGTTGCGCTTGGACTTCGACATCTTTTCAATCGGACCGATCTGCACCGCTTCACCCGTCGCGATGAGGGTCGCGCGCCGATGGTCGTCTGCGCCTTCGATCTTGATTTCCGTCGGCGCGGCCCAGCTGCCGTCAGCCTTCTGGTAGGTCTCGTGCACCACCATTCCTTGAGTGAACAAGCCGGCAAATGGTTCGTCGAGGCCGACATGGCCCGCGACTTTCATGGCTCTCGTAAAGAACCGGCTATACAGCAAGTGCAAAATGGCGTGTTCAATCCCGCCAATATATTGATCAACAGGCATCCACGCGTCGGCGATCTCGCGTTGTGTGGGCGCCTCTGAAATCCAGGGATCGGTGAAACGAACGAAGTACCAGGACGAATCCACAAAGGTGTCCATGGTATCGGTTTCGCGCCTAGCCTCCCCACCGCATGTCGGACACGTCACGTGCTTCCAGCTCGGATGGCGGTCGAGCGGATTTCCTGGGCGGTCGAACGTCACGTCATCCGGCAACGTTACCGGCAAATGCTGCTCCGGAACCGGGACTGCTCCGCATTTTTCGCAATGAATGATAGGGATCGGGCAACCCCAATAGCGCTGACGTGAAATTCCCCAATCACGGAGCCGGAAATTGACTTGCCGCTGCGCGACAGGGCGGTTGCCGTGCAGCGTCGTTTCAAGTCGCCGCGCAACCTCATCCTTGGCTTGCTCGATCGTCATTCCGTCGAGAAAGCGTGAATTGATGAGCCGGCCGTCACCGTCATAGGCGACATCCGTGATGATAAACTTGGCCGGGTCTTGTCCTAGGGGACAGACCACGGGCGTGTTGCCCAACCCATATTTGTTGGAGAATTCAAGATCGCGCGGGTCATGTGCCGGACAGCCAAAGATGGCACCGGTCCCGTACTCCATCAACACAAAATTGGCGACGTAAACTGGCAGCTTCCAATCCGGATCGAATGGATGAACGGCTTTCATTCCAGTGTCGAAGCCGAGCTTCTCGGCTTTGTCGATCAGCTCTTGAGCCGTGCCGTGACGTTTGCATTCGGCGATGAACTTGGCGAGCGCCGGGTTCTTCTCCGCAGCCGCACTCGCCAAAGGGTGATCCGGCGACAACGCCATGAACTTGGCGCCGAACAGCGTGTCATGCCGAGTCGTGAAAATATCGAGCTCACGCTCTCCCTTCGGAGTCGTTGACGGATCGAGTGCGAAGCGGATCAACAAACCTTCAGAGCGGCCGATCCAATTCTTTTGCATCAGCCGCACTTTGTCCGGCCAACGCTCGAGCCGATCGAGCGCGCCCAGGAGCTCCTGAGCGAAATGTGTAATCTTGAAAAACCATTGGGTCAGTTCGCGCTGCTCAACGAGCGCCCCCGATCGCCAGCCGCGCCCGTCGATGACCTGCTCGTTTGCGAGCACGGTCTGGTCCACGGGATCCCAGTTTACCTTGGATTTCTTGCGCTCAACCAACCCGGCGCGCACAAAATCGAGAAACATTCTTTGCTGGTGCTTGTAGTAGCTTGGATCGCAGGTTGCGATCTCACGCCTCCAATCAAGCGACAGCCCCATTGACTTGAGCTGAGCCCGCATCGCGGCGATGTTGTCGTAGGTCCAGGCTCGCGGATGAACTTTGCGTTCGATTGCGGCGTTCTCGGCCGGCATGCCGAACGCGTCCCAACCCATCGGATGGAGGACGTTGAACCCCCTAGCGCGTTTGTAGCGGGCTACGACATCTCCCATCGCATAATTGCGCACGTGACCCATATGGATCCGTCCGGACGGATAGGGGAACATTTCCAACACGTAGTAGCGCGGTCGCGGATCATCGTTGCGGGTCGCGAAGACGCCGCGCTCGTCCCACACCTTCTGCCAACGGAGTTCGGCCTCACGGGCGTTATAACGCTCAGTACTCATTGAATTGGTGGTTCACGTCTCAAAGGGGTGCCGGACTAGGGCATGAAAGCCGTAAGGAGGTCAACGGGGCGCGGTTTCCGGACCAGGCGATTTTGTTGGAGAGAGCGGCAGCCGAGCCTGTTTCCAGAGATTGCGGGCGTCATTATGTGAAATTTGGAAGCAAGGAGCGGAGTGCCGGCACCCGGGCGGGCCCTTATTTCGAGCGGCAGGAAACGGGCGCACAGTCGCCCAAACCTGAAGGAGAAGGCAAATGTTGTCCAAGACGACAACTTCGAGGTCCGACGGAGCCTGCTTCACGGGAGATGAAGCACGTTGGGATGCGGTTCGCCGACGCGACCGTGCGGCTGATGGGGCGTTCTATTATTCAGTTCGTACCACGGGGGTCTATTGCCGGCCTTCGTGTGCGGCGCGCCTGCCAAAACGGGAAAATGTGGCGTTTCACCTCACCTGTGCGGATGCGGAGGCGGCGGGTTTCCGCCCGTGTAAGCGCTGCCGGCCCAATGAGCTGGGACTGGACGCGCGCCGTGCCGCGGCGGTCGCCAAAGCATGCGCGCTGATCAACGCCGCAGAAGAGATGCCGAAGCTCGAAACGCTTGCCGGCGCGGTGGGGCTCAGCCCATTTCACTTCCATCGCGTTTTTAAGTCGATCACCGGGCTCACTCCGAAAGCCTATGCGGACGGGCGTCGCGCTCAACGCGTCCGCACCGAACTGACCCGCAGTGAGACGGTGACCCAGGCCATCTATGGCGCTGGGTTCAACTCCAACGGCCGCTTCTATGCTGAATTGGATCACCTGCTCGGGATGACACCGACCGCATTTCGCGCGGGTGGGAATGGTAGCGTCATTCACTTTGCAGTTGGCGAGTGCTCGCTTGGCTCGATTCTCGTGGCCGCAACCACCAAGGGCGTGTGCGCGATCCAATTCGGCGATGATCCAGACGCGCTTGTTCGGGGACTGCAGGATCGCTTTCCGAAAGCGAAGCTCGTCGGCGCGGATCCAGCATTCGAGCAAACGGTAGCGCACGTCGTCGGGTTCATCGAATCCGCAACCCAGCCACTTGACCTGCCGCTCGATTTGCGTGGGACGGCGTTCCAACAGCGCGTATGGAGCGCAATCAGCGACATTCCCCGTGGATCGACGGCAAGCTATGGGGAGCTTGCCAACCGAATCGGTCATCCGACCGCAACTCGAGCCGTGGCCCAGGCTTGCGCTGCCAATCCCGTGGCCGTCGCCATCCCTTGTCATCGCGTCGTACGCCGGGATGGCGGACTGTCCGGCTATCGCTGGGGTGCGGAGCGCAAGCAGGTGCTGCTGCGCCGGGAAGGCGCGATATGAGCGGCGGACTGCGCCTCGCGAAATCCGGTTCGGCACCAGCGAAGGTCAGTGAGCGGGTCGCTGGACTAGACTGGGCTAGGATCGCACAGAGCCTGGATACCCTCGGCTACGCCACGACTGGCGCGCTTCTACACGGTGACGAATGCGCCAGTCTGGTGGACAGCTATGCGGCCGATAAGGGCTTCCGAAGCCGAGTGATCATGGCTCGGCACGGCTTCGGACGCGGCGAATACAAATATTTCGACTACCCCCTCCCCCAGCTGGTGAGCGAACTGCGCACAGCGTTTTATTCGCCGCTCGCCGAGATCGCGAACCACTGGAATGAGCGCATGGGTGTGCGGAAGGAATTTCCGCAGAGCCATGCCGAATACCTCGACCTTTGCCACAGAGCCGGACAGACCAAGGCCACGCCGTTGCTCCTGCAATATGGGCTTGGTGACTATAACTGCCTGCACCAGGATCTGTACGGTGAGCTCGTTTTTCCCATCCAAATTGCGGTATTGCTGGCCCAACCGAAGGCGGATTTCACGGGTGGTGAGTTCGTCTTGACCGAGCAGCGCCCACGCAAGCAGTCCCGCGCGGAGGTTGTCTCATTGACGCGCGGCGAAGCGGTGATCTTCCCGGTTCACCACCGTCCCGTTCAGGGGGCGCGGAGCACCTATCGCGTCAACATGCGCCACGGCGTAAGCCGAGTACAATCCGGCCGACGACACACTTTGGGAATCATCTTTCATGACGCCAAGTAATCTGCGCCGGAGCGCGTCCCGCCGGTTGGCCCAATGACTGAAGTCACGACCTTCGCCGAGAGCCGGCTTGTGCAGGTACGTCAGGACATCGAAAACGCCTGCACTGAGGCGGGCCGCGCTCCGGATTCAGTGCGTCTGATCGCAATTTCGAAGACATTTGCGGCGGAAGCAATTTTACCGGTTTTGTCCGCGGGCCAGCGTGTCTTTGGCGAAAACCGGGTACAGGAAGCCCGCGCCAAATGGCCAGCTCTCCGTGACCGCTTTCCCGATGTGGAGCTCCATCTGGTTGGTCCGTTGCAGTCGAACAAAGCGAAAGAAGCCGTTCAGCTCTTCGATGCCATTCATGCCGTCGATAGAGCGAGCCTGTGCGCAGCGCTCGCCAAAGAGATCCAGCGGCAAGGTCGGGCGCCAATCCTGTTTGTCGAGATCAACACAGGCGCC
This sequence comes from uncultured Alphaproteobacteria bacterium, assembly GCA_963760435.1. GTDB lineage: Bacteria > Pseudomonadota > Alphaproteobacteria > Rhizobiales > Xanthobacteraceae > JAFAXD01. Next base: position 51,807 of record CAVXDE010000032.1, on the reverse strand, counting down.
GAACCGCAGAAGTCCGGGGTGTCGCCGGACGCGGCCGACGATTTCGTGAAAGCTTGCCGCGATACATATGGACTCCTGATTGCGGGTCTCATGTGCATTCCGCCGGTTGATGAAATGCCGGCGCCACATTTTGCCCTTACGGCCAAGATTGCGGCCCGCAATGGACTGCGCCTGCTCTCGATGGGCATGACGGCGGATTTTCCGACGGCAATCCGCTTTGGCGCGACCCACGTGCGCGTCGGGACGGCGATTTTCGGCGCCAGACCGCAACCCTGATCTATCGAATAGCGATCCGGGTCCTCCGACCGATCCGTGACAGGAGCCAATACAATCGCGGCAGCTCCAGCGCGACGCATCCGGCTGTCGGACCGAAGCCAGGACGGGCAATGTGGACAAAGACCGCGCTACCCCGGCCTGCGATACGGGGTCGGGTGTTGTGATCGAGTTCTATGATGAGGTCGTAAAGGCGGTCCTTCCGCCACAAGCGATCCCCCTCCTCCTCTGGACGGCGCTTGACCGGATTGTTATACCGGCGATGTTTCGGATCTTCGATCCACGCGTCGTTCGGCCGGATCGGCCTTGTAGGCAGCAGGGTTGGCGGATGTGGAAGGCGGTCGGCGCGCCACCATAGACGAATCGGGTGGAACTCGCCGCGCGGCGTTGCGCCGTCACCTTCTCGCTTGTTCGCCACAATGCCCGCGCGACCGATCGCCACCGGAATGCGCATCGGGCCTGCCCAAAGCCACCCCCGCGTCCGGGATCCGGGACGCCGCGCGACGCGAATCAACGCGATTTGTCTTACAATGCGATCGGGAACCATTGTCCTCATGCCGATACCGTACCTCATCGTCAACTTGCTCTTTGGCGTGGGCATGGTCTATTGCCGGCGAGAACGCCCGAGGCAACATGGCCAGTAAACGAACGATTCTGATCGTCGATGACGATCCCGACCTGCGTGAAGCGCTCGTCGAACAGCTTTCATTGCACGAAGAATTTCATGCGATTGCCGCCGATACGGGAAGCAAAGGCGTCCAGGCGGCAAAAGCCGGACAAATTGATCTTGTGATCATGGACGTCGAGTTGCCCGATATCGATGGCCGTGAAGCCGTGCGCATCCTGCGCAAGAACGGGTTCAAGTCACCGATCATCATGCTGACCGGTCATAGCACCGATTCGGACACGATTCTGGGATTGGAGTCGGGCGCGAACGACTATGTGGCGAAGCCGTTCAAATTTGCCGTACTACTCGCGCGCATTCGTGCGCAGCTACGGCAGCATGAGGCCAGCGAGGACGCAGTTTTCGCGATCGGACCTTACACGTTCCGCCCAAGCTCAAAGCTTCTGATCAATCCCACGGGCAACAAAGTGCGCCTGACCGAGAAGGAGACCGCGATCCTGCGTTATCTTTATCGGGCGGGACAGAAGCCGGTGGCGCGCGACGTCTTGCTGCAGGAAGTTTGGGGCTACAACTCGGGCGTCACAACGCACACGCTTGAGACTCATATCTATCGTCTGCGCCAGAAAGTAGAAAAGGATGCCGCCAACCCAGCGATCCTCGTAACGGACGCGGGCGGGTACAAGCTGGTGCCTTGAGTGTCCATCGAGGACGATGTCGCTTTTCTTGAGAAGGTGCCGACGTTTGCCGTGCTCGGTCGCCCCGCGCTGCGCATCTTGGCCATTGGGTCAGAAACCAGAAACGTCGGGCCGGGTGAGGTCTTGTTCCGCGCCGGCGATCCAGCTGACGCTGGTTATGTGATTCAGGAAGGCTCATTCAGTCTGACAGCTGAGGCGCTTCCTCCCGATCAGCAAACCAAGGTCGCGACCCGTGGTACGCTGTTGGGCGAGTATGCCCTGTTCACCAATACGAAACGGACGACCACCGCCGTTGCACTTGCGCCGGCTACTGTCATGCGCATTCCGCGCAGTCTTTTTTTAAAGATGCTTGAGGGTTTTCCGGATGCAGCCGTACAATTGCGGGCGCACCTGGCCGCTCGGCTAGATCGTACTGCGCGTGAGTTGACCAACCTGCGCAGTGCTTTCGTCGGAAAGTCCGATCACGAACCCGACGGTACGTCGAGTTAGCTTTAGAACGCGGCAGCCGAAAGCCGGTGTGACCGCGGATCAGATCCGCCGCCTTTTCCGCCACCATCACGACGGCGGCGTTGATATTTCCACCAACAACAGCTGTAAAAATAGACGCGTGGACCGCCCGCAACCCGTCAACGCCATGGACAGCATCGGGAGTTTAAGTCTCGATTGTTGTTGTAACCGGCACGTGGTCTGACGGCCGGCGCCAGCCCCGCGCTTCGCGCGCAATCTCAATGCCGCGATAGCGGTCGCCAAGTGCTTGGCTTACCCAGATATGATCAAGCCTGCGCCCTTTGTTAGCCGCAGCCCAATCAGGCGCGCGGTAGCTCCACCATGTGTAGACCTTTGTCGGTTCGGGAATGACCGTCCGGGCAATGTCGATCCAATCGCCGGACCGCTGAAAAATACTCAGCTTCTCGCATTCGACTCGCGTATGCGATACCACCTTCAGCAGCTGTTTGTGGTTCCAGACGTCATGCTCGAGCGGCGCAACGTTAAGATCACCAACCAGGATGGCCCGCTCCTTTGCCGGTCGCAGCTCAGCGCAACCGCTCACGTCGTCCAGGAACGCGAGCTTGTGGGCAAACTTGGGATTGATCTCCGGATCGGGCTCGTCCCCGCCCGCCGGCACGTAAAAATTATGAACCTTGATTGGATCACGCAGGCCGGCTTCCTCACCGAGCGTCACGGCGACGTGGCGGGCGTCCGCCTTGCCGCCGAAGCTCTTGCGATCGGTCGCCGCGAACGGCAGGCGTGAGATGATCGCAACCCCGTGATAGCCCTTCTGGCCATTCACCGCGACGTGCGGATAGCCCAGCCGCTTCAACCGCCGGAGCGGGAATTGTCCGTCCGGACATTTCGTCTCTTGCAGGCACAGAACGTCAGGACGAACGGTCTTCAGAAACCTCGCGACCAGATCGATGCGGAGCCGAACCGAATTGATATTCCAGGTCGTGACAGTGACGGATTGCCTACCGGGCATTCTGTGCGTCGGGATTCTCGTAGCTGATCTTGAAGAGGCCTGGATCGAGCTTCTTGCTGGTGTCGAGATTATAGACCGCAACAGTCGTATCATAGCCCTGTGGATCGGTTACCGTCCACTGACGCAGCTTGAGATCCTTGGTGCCGAACTTCAGCATCAGACGGTTGGTGCCAACCAACTGCTGTTCCTCGATCACAACCGTGACAAATTGGTCGTCAGCGCCGACGGACACGAGATGAGTGTCGCGCGCGAGGTCGACCCGATCGGCGACGAGAAACCGCAGCGGAGTCTGCGACAGCGGATACACATCCTGGGTGGCGCGCATGCGATCGCGCACGACCACGGATTGTCCATCGGCGATGACATCGACGCGGCTCGGAGGTGTGTATTCGAACCGGACCTTGCCGGGCTTTTGCACGTAGAACTGTCCTTCGGTGCGTCGACCGTCCGGGCCGACTTGAACAAAGTCGCCCACCAGGGTTTTCATATTCGATAGATACGCACTGATCCGCTCGACCAGGACCTCCTGGCTGACGGGCTGTTGCGCTGGGCTGGCCGACGAAATCGGACCCTGAGCAGCCGCCAACTTGAACCCTGCATCTCTGCCAGCGGCACTGTTCGCCACTGGGACCGTCTGCGCGCCGGCCATAGCCATGGCGGCGATTAACGCAAAACCAATCGTGCTGACTGATTTAAACATCGCCTTCTCCCCCAAAAGTTGGCGTTCATTTAAGCAAAGAATCACCCAAGAGCGATGGTCGATCGTCTCCCTTGGTTACTAGTTCGTCAACGCTTGCTCACCGCGTGTTTTGCAGGTCGGGATTGTCGTAGTTGATCTTGAACAAGTCCGGATCCGGCTTCGTCTTGGTGTCCAAATTGTACACGGCGACCGTCGTGTCATAGCCCTGCGGATCGGTGACGGTCCATTGTCGAAGTTGGAAATCCTTGGCCCCAAACATCAGCATCAGTCGGTTGTTGCCGACGAACTGCTGCTTGTCCTCAACGACCAGCGTGACAAATACATCGTCAGCAGCAACTGACACCAAGTTGGTGTCGCGTTGCAGGTCGATGTGATCGGACAAGAGAAATCGTAGCGGGGTTTGCGACAGCGGATAGAGATCCTGGGTCGCGAGCTTGCGGTCCCGGACGACCACTGACTGGCCATCCGCGATGACATCAATCCGGCTCGGCGGCTTGTATTCGAACCGAACCTTGCCAGGCTTTTGGATGTAGAATTGTCCCTCGGTGCGGGCGCCGTCCGGGCCGACCTGCACGAAATCACCGACCAGCGTCGAAATGTTGGACAGATACGTATTGACCCGGTCCACCAGGGCTCGCTGCTTGCTTTCGTCGCCGACAGTAGCGCCGTCTTGTGCGCCGGCCGCAATAAGTATCGGCCGCAGCCCCGGCGCCAACGTCGAACTCGCGTCTTTTTTTGGACCGGGTTGGGGCATTGGCAGCGTCTGAGCGGCCGTCGATGCGATCACAGCGCTCAATCCAAATGCGAGCGCAGCAACAACCCGACCCATCGTGCACCTCCTCATTTCGCCGGCGCATGTTGCCGGAAAAGCCTACCCTCGACCGAGGGCAGCCTCACCCGCGGCAGACCCGCGGATAAGCCTTTTCCGATCAGAACATGTCCCCCGTCGCAACCACAAGGGCCAAATCCCGCCGTGATCCGGCCGAATCCGACCCCAGTCCCCCACCTCCGGCGCTCGCGTGTGCGATTGCGGATTAGGATGTCAGTCGCTTCTAGGATCACCTTGTGGCCATTTCGCGGCTCAAAAGCCCCAGTTCCGTCAAGCTGGCTCGGCGTTGCCGCCCTCAATGAGGATTTCGCGCTTTCCGGCGTGGTTAGGCTGGCCCACGACCCCTTCTTGCTCCATCCGCTCCATGATGGACGCGGCTCGGTTGTAGCCAATCTGCAGCCGACGCTGGATATAGCTGGTCGACGCTTTGCGGTCGCGTAGCACGATTTGGACAGCCTGCTGATAGAGATCGGTGGCATCGCCGGTAGCCCCCATTCCGGTCGCATCAAATACCGCGCCGTCCTCGTCCTCCTCGTCGCCCCCAGCGGTGACATCCTCGAGGTACTGGGGCGCTCCTTGAGCCTTGAGGTGGCGCACAATCTTTTCGACTTCATCGTCCGAAACGAACGGTCCGTGCACGCGACTGATGCGTCCTCCCCCGGCCATATAAAGCATGTCGCCCTGGCCGAGCAGTTGTTCAGCCCCTTGCTCGCCGAGGATGGTGCGGCTGTCGATCTTGGAGGTGACCTGGAAGGAAATTCGCGTCGGAAAGTTCGCCTTGATGGTACCGGTGATAACGTCGACCGATGGCCGCTGCGTTGCCAAGACCACGTGAATGCCTGCGGCACGCGCCATCTGAGCCAAGCGCTGGATAGCGCCTTCGATGTCCTTCCCGGCGACCATCATCAGGTCAGCCATTTCGTCCACGATCACCACCAGGTACGGCAGGTAATCGAGGTCGAATTCCTCGCGTTCATAGATGGCTTCGCCGGTGTCCTTGTCGTAGCCCGTGTGAACAGTCCGCGAAAGCCCTTCCCCTTTGGCTTTGGCTTCGGCGAGCCGCGAGTTGAAGCCATCGATGTTGCGCACGCCGAGCTTGGCCATCTTCTTGTAGCGATCCTCCATCTCGCGCACGGCCCATTTGAGCGCCACCACGGCCTTCTTGGGGTCGGTGACGACGGGCGTCAGCAGATGCGGAATGCCGTCATAGACGGAAAGCTCAAGCATCTTTGGATCGACCATGATCACACGGCACTGATCGGGCCGCAGGCGATAGAGCAAACTCAGAATCATCGTGTTGATGGCGACCGATTTGCCCGAGCCGGTTGTACCGGCGATCAGCAAATGCGGCATTCGCGCCAGATCCACGATAACCGTTTCTCCGCCGATGGTCTTGCCGAGGCACAGCGGGAGCTTGGCAGGCGAGTTTGTGTATTCGTCGCCGGCCAGAAGCTCACGTAGATAGACCTTTTCGCGGGTCGCATTGGGTAGTTCGATCCCAATGACGTTCCGACCCGACACCACGGCAACACGCGCCGATACAGCGCTCATCGAGCGCGCAATATCGTCAGCGAGGCCGATGACGCGTGACGATTTGATTCCAGGCGCCGGTTCGAGCTCGTACAGCGTTACGACGGGACCGGGGCGCGCATTGATGATCTGGCCGCGCACGCCAAAATCGTCGAGCACACTTTCCAGCGCGGTTGCGTTGTCCTGAATGGCCTGTTGGTTCGGTGCCGGTCGCTCGTTGGGTTTGTAAGAAGCCAACAAATTGAGGCTCGGCAGCGTGTATCCCTCCGAGCTTCGCCGCGAGGCTCGTGCGGGGCGCAACTTTGCGGCGCTTCGCTCGGGCTTGATCGGCTCATCGACGGCCGGTTCGACCGTGGCCCTTTCTGTTTGCGCCGCTAACGCTGTCGCCAGGCGAGGTTCGACTGCGGCACTCGGGACCGGCGCCGGCTTTCGGGCTGCCCGCCGAGCGGCCAAGCGTGTCGCGAGGGCCTTCAGGCTGAGCAACCCGTGCACGAGCATGCCAATCGAAATCGCCGTGCCGCCCTCGCGGTCCCCGGCGTCGGCTTCGTGTTTTCGCACCCGTGATTTGGCGGCCGGGCGCTGCAATCCGACGCCGCTCGCGATGGCCACGCTCGCAACCGCGGCGCATCCAAGAATGACGGCGATAATGGTTTGAACCGTACCTCCGAGGGGCCCGATGACGGCCGCAGGAACCCGCAACACCAAGTCGCCGATGACGCCTCCAAGCCCGGTTGGGAGCGGCCAGCTCGGGGTTCGCGGCAGGCAGGCGGCGAATCCGGTCGCCAAGAGGGCGCCGCCAAGCCAAAAGCACATTCGCAGCAGCTCACGCACCAGCGGCGCGTGACTCGTCAGCCGCCAGCCCCACGCCGCGATTGGAACAATCAGCGCAATCGATGCAAGCCCGATCAGCTGCATCAGCAGGTCGGCCGTGATCGCCCCGGGCATGCCGAGAAGATTGCGCACCGGCGCGCTCGTGGCATGACTTAAGGACGGATCCCCCACCGACCAGGTGGCGAGAGCCGTGACAGCCGCAGCTGTCAAGCCGAGCAACATCACTCCCGCAACCTCACGCAGGCGACGACGCAAGGCATCACCCAAGTCGTCCGGCAGAAACGGTACGTCAAAACTACGCTGGAGCACGGTGATCGCTCTCATTGCAGCGTGGCCACGATGCGATGGAGGGCCTCAGCGGTGATGTGTTGGTCATGCACCATGGCCACCCGGATGAAGTCTGCGCCCGGGTTGGATCCATCGGGCTGTAGATGTGCCAGATATCCGCCTGGCAGAATGCGCACGCCAGCCTCGCTCCAGAGCTTGAGCGCAGCTGCTTCGCTGCCGCCGTAGGCGGACACGTCAAGCCAAAGAAAAAATCCGCCGGCCGGGCGCGCATAACTGTAGCGATCGCCGATGATTTGATCGGCGAGATCGAACTTCAATTTGTAGAGGCGGCGATTCTCCTCGACGTGTGCTTCATCCTCCAGGGCATGTGCAGCGACCTCCTGCAGCGGCCCGGGCACTTGCGGAGCCACCACATTGCGGAAATCGAGGAATTTCTTGATGAAACGCCGATCACCAGCCGTTAGCCCGACGCGCATGCCTGGCAAGTTGGATCGCTTCGACAGGGAATTGAATACGACCACGTTGGAGAACTCGCGATCTGCGGCCTCGAGCATTCCGGATGGCGGCTTGTCCGTCGTGTAGATCTCGGAATAGCACTCGTCGGAAAAGATTAGGAAATCGTATTGATGCGCCAGCGCGAGCAGCCGGTCGAGGTAACTGCGGTCGGCTACGGCTCCCTGCGGATTGCTCGGCGAGCCAAAGAAAATCGCGACCGTACGTGCCAATAGCTCAGGCTCAAGCGCGTCGAGATCGGGCAAGAACCCGCTCTTTTGCCTGGCCGGCAAGAAAACGGGCTCGCATCCGGCTGCGGTCGCGCCCGCCACGTAGGCGGCGTAGAACGGGTTGGGAATCAGAATGGCCGGTGGCGCTGCGCGTTTGTTGCTCAATTCCCGAGCGGTCATGGCGGCCAGAAACAACGCTTCGCGCGTTCCGTTTACAACCAGGACCTCATTTTCGGGATCGACCGCACGGGGCAAACGGAAGCGTCGGTTGAGCCACTGCGCTGCAGCCTGCCGGAAGTGATCACTGCCTTTGGTCGGCGGATAGCGACCGAAGTCCTTCAGGCTTGCCTCGATCACCTTGCCGACAAAAGGCGGAATCGGATGCTGCGGTTCACCAACGGTGAGGTTGATGGGCGGCTGGCCTGGCTTGAGATCGGCGAGGAGTTCGGTCAGGCGCACAAAGGGCGAGCGCGTCTGTACTGTCCGAACGTTCGGCAACGACAACGTTTCGGCACCACTCATAGACGTCCACAGATATCAAGGGTCCGCCACCGTCGGGGCGGATGCCGGTTGCGGCCCAACATAGCGGCGACGAGGTTAAGGGCCGTTTAAGCAATGGCGATAGACCAATTGGTTACAGGGCGCCAGGGGAGGTCTCAGCGAGAGTCGGGGTCGATTATCGAGCAAAAAAAGCAGTCTTACCAAGCCTACAAAAAGGAAGGAGGCTCCGGATCACTCCGGAGCCTCCTGACGGAGGGGGCGGTGCCGGGTATCCGCCCCAACCGTGTTCCGTTTACTGGACGGCCTCGCCGTGCAGCGCGAGATCAAGCCCTTCACGTTCGACCTCTTCGCTCACGCGCAGGCCGATGAAGATATCCACGATCTTGAGGATGATCAGCGATACGATGCAGTCGTAGACGAACACCGTGGCAACGCCGATGCACTGATTGATGAACTGCTGAACGTTGCCGTAGAACGCACCCGCCGTGCCGCCGTATTGCTCGACTGCGAAGACGCCCGTGAGCAGAGCGCCAACGATGCCGCCGACGGCGTGAACACCGAAGGCGTCGAGTGCATCGTCGTAGCCGAACATATGCTTGAGGCCGGTGCAGCCCCAGTAGCAGACCACGCCGGCCGCAACACCGATGACCAGCGAACCGATCGGACCCACAAAGCCGGACGCCGGAGTGATAGCGACAAGGCCCGCAACCGCGCCAGTCGCGATACCGATCACGGTTGGCTTGCCGCGCATCGCCCACTCGACCAGCATCCAGGTGAAGCCAGCCATTGCGGTCGCGAATTGCGTCACGCCCATGGCCATGCCGGCCTGCATGCCGGCCGAAACCGCCGAACCGGCGTTGAAGCCGAACCAGCCGACCCACAGCAGTGAGGCACCGATGAACGTGAGCACCATGTTGTGCGGCGGGCCCTGATCTTTGCGCTTGCCCAGCAGCAGACAGCACATCAGGCCGGCCGTGCCCGAGTTGATGTGCACCACGGTTCCGCCGGCGAAGTCGAGCACCTTCACCCAACCGGCGAAGTCGCCCTTGTCGTCGACATTGACCGCGCTGAAGATCCCGTCCGGCCCCCAGACCCAATGGGCCACCGGCGAATAGACGAAAATCGCCCACAAGCCGACAAACCAGAGCATGGCGGAGAATTTCATCCGCTCGGCAAATGCGCCGGCGATCAGCGCCGGAGTAATGATGGCGAACGTCAGCTGGAAGCAGACATAGACAATCTCGGGGATCGTCGGCGCGAGCGGATTTGGATTACCGATGCCCTTCGAGATGTCGCTCAGGATTCCCTGTAGAAAGGCTCGATCAAGTCCGCCGATGAAAGGTGTGCCCGAGCGAAACGCGATGCTGTAGGTAAAAACCACCCACATAATCGTGATCAGACAGGTGATCGCAAAGCTCGTCATCACCGTGTCGCCGACGTTCTTCTTGCGCACCATGCCGCCGTAGAACAGCCCAAGCCCGGGGATGGTCATCATCAAGACCAGCGCGACGGACGTCAGCATCCAGGCCGTGTCGCCGGAGTTTGGCGTACATTCTGTCAGGACCTTGGCGCTACAAGCCGGCGGCCCGGCATCTGCCGGTGCTGCCGCGGGGGCTGCCGGCGCGGCGGCGGGAGCCTGGGCGTAAGACGCATCGAACGTTGACACGCTGAGACAGATTCCGAGCAATAGCCCGAGGGCGAGAACAAGCAGTCCCGCACGTGTCAGTTTCTTGAACTTCATCGTTTCACTCCTGTCCGTAGACGTTGGCCGTGTGCGGGGCTTCAGAGCGCTGCCGCATCGGTTTCCCCGGTGCGGATGCGGACTGCTTGATCGATGGTCATCACGAATATCTTGCCGTCACCGATCTGGCCGGTTTTGGCGGAGGTAGTGATGGCCTCGATGACTTTGTCGACCTGAGGAGCGGGAACCGCCACTTCGATCTTGATCTTTGGCAGGAAGCTCACCGCGTATTCAGTCCCGCGGTAGATTTCAGTGTGGCCTTTCTGGCGGCCATAGCCCTTCACCTCAGTCACAGTGAGCCCTGCGACGCCAATGGCGGTCAGGGCGTCACGGACCTCGTCGAGCTTGAAGGGCTTGATGATGGCCATGACAATCTTCATGGGTTGGAGTCCCCCGTTAGGGCCCAGGTGCGAACGCCCCCTGAGCAATGCAACGCAGCCGGTTACACGACGCGCGTAGGCTGCGCGTCGGGAGGGAATCAAACCCCGTGCCACTTTCGCGAGCGCCGGTTAAATCGCTGAAAAACTTAGACGTTCAGGGTTGGAGCGAGGCTCTCTTCGGCACTGCAGAAGGATGGCGGCATAAGCTCCGGGCAATCGCCTAAAAATTAGGCAGGCGTAATCTAAGAACGTGCAAAGCCTAGTTCGCTAAAGGGCGTCGCTGTCCGTCTCGCCCGTTCGAATGCGCAGTGCGTGGTCAAGCGGCATGATAAAAATCTTGCCATCCCCGATCTGGCCGGTTTTGGCGGCGGTCTGGATTGCAGATGCGATCCGATCCGCGTGCTCGTCATTGACCGCGACCTCAACCCGGATCTTAGGGAGGAAATTGACCGCGTACTCGGCGCCTCGATAGATCTCGGTATGGCCCTTCTGGCGGCCATAGCCTTTGACTTCAGTGACGGTCAGCCCACTGATGCCCTGATGCGTGAGCGCGTCGCGGACGTCGTCGAGTTTGAAAGGCTTGATGATCGCAACGACCAGCTTCATGTTCCCCCCTATCGGCCAAATCCGGGCCGTAATTACGACCAGTGTGGCCCGCGCGTTTCGGCCTGGTCAAGCATCCCTGCGTTCGCGCAGCAAACCTTCTTGCGCCACCGAGGCGACGAGCGTCCCGTCCCGCTTGAATATCAGCCCGCGCGAGAACCCGCGCGACCCGGAAGCACTTGGGGTGTCCTGCGCGTAGAGCAGCCATTCGTCGGCTCGGAACGGCCGATGAAACCAAAGCGCGTGATCGAGGCTGGCCGCCATAATGCGCCGGTCGAAGACCGTGCGGCCATGAGGGATCAGCGATGTGTCGAGCAGCATCATGTCCGATGCGTAAGCGAGTACACATTGATGAATGGATGGGGCATCGGGAAGCGGGCCCGTGGTCCGTATCCAGATGTGGAAACGCGGATCTTGGGTGCTCTTCCCGAGGTACCGCTCGATCTCAACCGGTCTCAGTTCAACCGGTCGCTCCTGCTCAAAAAACCGACGGACCACCTCGGGCATGGTGGCGAGCGCCGCCGCTGGAAGCTCTGGGCCGCTGGGCAATTTTTCGGGCGGCGGAACGTCTGGCATTGCAGACTGGTGGTCAAAGCCGGCTTCCTCAACATGAAACGAGGCCGACATGGAAAATATCGGTTGGCCGTGCTGAATGGCGACGACGCGCCTGGTCGTGAAGCTTTTCCCGTCACGGATACGATCAACGTCGTAAATGATCGGGACTTTTGGGTCTCCCCCAAGCAGGAAATAAGCGTGCAAAGAGTGTGGCCTTCGCCCGGGCTCCACGGTGCGGCTCGCCGCCACCAGAGCCTGCCCGATGACTTGTCCGCCGAAGACCCTTTGCCAGCGCGACTGCGGCGAGCGTCCGCGAAACAGGTTCACCTCGAGTTGCTCGAGATCCAGGATAGCGAGAAGGTCGGTGACTGCGGACATCGAAAGCCCTGAGGTCGGCATTGCGGCGCAAGTGGGAGCAAAATGCTTAACTGGAATATGAAGGCGGGACAAACAATGACTGAGCGCAGCTTGGACGTATTGATCGTCGGTGGCGGATTCGCCGGCTTGGCGCTCGCTTTGGCCTTGCGCCGAGGCCTTGGTCCTGCATTCCGCATCAGCGTGCTCGACCCGGCCTTCAGTCGGCCGGTGGCAGATGCACGCGCTTCGGCGATTTCAGCGGGCGCGCGCCGGCTGTTTGAGACGATCGGGGTCTGGGATGCCGTCGCTGCCGAAGCTCAACCGATCCTCGATATGGTCATCACCGATAGCAAGCTTGGTAATGCGGCCCGACCTGCCCTGCTCGCGTTCGGCGGCGAAGTCGAACCGGGCGAGCCTTTCGCTCACATGATCGAGAATGCCCCGCTGCTCGGCGCTCTCACCCAAAAGGCCGAACAGGACGGCATCACACTATCGGCCCTGAGGGCGGTCCGGTTTGCGCGGTCGCCGCGCGCCGGGGCGGCGCTTGGCGTGGAACTTGCCGGTGCAACGGAGTGCTGGGCGGAGCTTGTCGTGGCCGCCGACGGCGCTCACTCGCGCCTGCGCGAGGCGGCTGGGATACAGCGCACGAGTTGGACCTATCCGCAGGCCGCGATCGTCACCACAGTGGCGCATGAGCGTGACCACAACGGCCGCGCCGAAGAGCATTTTCTTCCCGCCGGTCCATTTGCCATTCTGCCACTCAAAGGACGGTGTTCCTCGATCGTATGGACAGAACATGCGCAGGAGGCGGAGCGGATTGTCGCTCTACCGGACGCTGATTTCCATTCGGAGCTTGAGCAGCGATTTGGTCTTCATCTCGGAGAGATCAAGGTCGTTGGACCGCGGCGCGCATTCCCGCTCGAGCTCGCGATCGCTCGCTCGTTCGTGGCAAACCGTTTTGCGCTGGTCGGTGATGCGGCGCATGTGATTCATCCCATCGCGGGTCAAGGCCTTAATCTTGGTTTGCGGGATGTGGCCGCTTTGGCGGAGTGCATCGCCGACGCTGCGCGTCTCGGCTTGTCGCCCGGAGATCCCAGCGTGCTCGATCGCTACCAGCGTTGGCGGCGGTTCGACACGATCCTGATGGGCGTCGTCACCGACGGGCTCAATCGTTTGTTTTCGAATCGCTCCGATATCCTACGTCTCACGCGCGATCTCGGCATCGGCGTGGTCGATCGCCTGCCGCGGCTCAAAACTGCGTTTGTACATCAAGCCGCCGGTCTTGCCGGAGAGGTGCCCAAGCTGATGCGCGGTGAGTTGTTGTAGAAACGTACTTGCCTTCAGACGAAGGGCACGTCCAACACGTGCTGCTTAAACGCGGGCCGGGCTTTCATCTCAGCATACCACCGCTCCACGTGGGGGAGCGATGGGTGATCGGCGACAAGCCGAAAGTATCGATAAGCAAAAGGTCCGATCGGGATATCTCCGTAGGAGAACTGATCGCCGGCAATGAACCGCGTTCTTGCCAGCTGATCATCCATCATCTTCATAGCGGCGGTCGCCGCCGCCTTTGCTGCATCGATGGCATGCAAATCGCGCTTTTCGGGTGGCGTTCGGATCAGCCCCCAGAAAACCGGTGTGATCGCCGGATTGGCGACTGAAAGCTGCCAATCCATCCACTTTTGCGCGCTCGCCCGCCCCTGTAGATCGCCCGGCTCGAGTTTGCCCGGACCGTGCTTCGCGGCCAGATATCGAACAATCGTGTTTGATTCCCACAGGATAAAGCCGTCGTCCTCCTCCAGTGTTGGAACCAAGCCGTTCGGATTCATCGCCAAATAGCCCGGTTCCTTATTCTTCCCAAAGGGTCCTCCAACGTCGATGCGTTCGTGCGCGAGCCCGAGCTCACCGATGGCCCACATCACCTTCTGCACATTGGACGAGGTATTGCGACCCCAGATCTTCAGCATGATTTCCTCCCCGCGCTCTTTTTCAGCGCCCACCGCCCACAAGGCCGCGCGTATCAATCTAGCCTGCGAGCTTCTTCCGGCAACATGATCGGAATGCCGTCGCGGATCGGATAGGCAAGCTTGGCCGCGCGAGAGATGAGTTCCTGCCGCGCTGCATCATATTCGAGCGGTCCCTTCGTGACCGGACAGACCAGAATTTCCAGGAGTTTCGGATCGACGCTGTCGGCCGGGCTGTCGGATGTGGTCATCGATTGCCTGCTTCCTTAAGAAAGGTTGGACGCTCTCAACGAAGGAGTCCGTTCGCCTTATTGCAGCGGCGTCTCTCCGTTGGTCTTTGTCTTCGCAAGCCCGATCTCAGTCACTGCCACCAGAATTTCCGCACGGGTCTTGAGGTTGGGGGCTTCCAGCATGGCCTGCTTCTCGGCGGGGTCGTAGGGCGACATCATTGCGAGCGCGTTGACCAGGGCCTCGTTGGGCGCATTTTCGATGCCTTCCCAATCTGCTTTGAGATTGTTGGCCTTGAGAAACGCCGTGAGTGCATCGAGCACCGCCTTGCGATCGACATCCTCCTCGCCTTTGCGCGCGATGAAGTCGTCAGCAAACGGGGCGTAGGTGACCTCGCACTGACGGTACGCCGTCGATACGTTCAGCTCCTGCTCGACGCGAAAACGCGCAACCCCGGTGAGTTGAAGTAGGTAGCGACCATCTCCGGTTTCGGATAGTTGCGTGATGCGCCCGACGCAGCCGACCTTGTACAGATTGGGACGGCTCTCAGGGCCTGGATGGGCCGAGTTGGGCTGGATCATTCCGATGAGACGATGCCCGTCCCGCAAACTATCGTCGACCATAGCCAGATATCGCGGCTCGAAAATGTTGAGCGGCATCTGTCCGCGCGGCAGCAGCAGAGCCCCTGGCAGCGGAAAAACTGGAATCGTTCCTGGCAGATCGGCGGGCCCGCGATAGATCGCGTTCGTCGGCATCGCCGTGATCCTCCCAAGCTGGCCCAGTGCGCCGGTTTGCAGTTCCTAGGCGGTCAGCAAAGCGGTTATGCGCCAATTAGGCGAACAGAATCGAAGAGAGCCGCTTGCGCCCTTCGATCGTCGTCTCGTCATTCGGTCCCCACGCGTCAAAAAGCTGGACAAGCTGTTTGCGGGCGCCGTCGTCATTCCATTTGCGATCGCGCCGGGTAATCTCAATCAGATGATCAAGCGCCTCCTTGCGGCGTCCGCTGGCATTGAGCGCAAGGGCAAGATCAAATCGCGATTGGTGATCAAGCGGGTTGGCTGCCACTTTCTGCTCGAGTTCGTTGATTGGTCCAAGCGAAGTCGCCTGTTCAGCGAGCTCGACCGCAGCGCGAGCGGCGGCGACCGCAGTGTCACCGTGCTTGCTCTCCGGAATCATCGCCAACGTCTGCTTTGCCTGCTCCAGCGCTCCGGACGCCACATAGCAGCGTGCGAGACCAGCCAGAGCCTGAACGTTGGTTGGTTCATCAGCCAGCACGCGGGCGTACAGCTCGGCGGCGCCGGCCGGATCACCCTCGCTCAGAGCCGCATCGGCGGCTTTGAGCA
Source organism: uncultured Alphaproteobacteria bacterium (assembly GCA_963760435.1). GTDB lineage: Bacteria > Pseudomonadota > Alphaproteobacteria > Rhizobiales > Xanthobacteraceae > JAFAXD01. Next base: position 36,165 of record CAVXDE010000032.1, on the reverse strand, counting down.
AATCCTTATCTTCCGCGCTCACGCGGCCTTTGGTCAAACGCTCGATGAATGCCATAACTTGTGATTCGGGAAGCGCACCCAAAAACCCATCGGCGGGCTGGCCATTCACGAACGCGATGACCGCCGGGATCGACTGGATCCCCATCTGGCCGGGGATGGAGGGATGCTCGTCAATGTTCATCTTCACGAGCTTGAGCTTACCCTTGGCGGCGCGGACGACTTTCTCCAGGATCGGCGTGAGTTGCTTGCAGGGCCCACACCACGGCGCCCAAAAATCAACGAGCACTGGCTGCCGGCGTGACTCCTCGATCACATCCTTGATGAAGGACTGCGTGGTGGCCTCTTTGATCGTGGTATCGGCCGCGGCCCCAGCAGCGGTGTTCTGCAACATCGAATTCAGTCCCTCTCAATCTCGATGGGCAAACAGCCCAAAATGCCCACGATTAAATGGCGATGCTGCTCGCGAATGCAATCGCCAGATCCGAGGTCGATGTCCTTGCCAAGCCTACGGGTCTGGGCATCCTCTGACAAGCACGGGGCGATTGCTTGGCGATTACACCGCTCGGGATACATGCTCGATTCGGGGTTCATGACCGGTTGCGGTCAGAAATCGCAGGAGGTCATCGCGACCGATCGTTGTGGTCATGGTGTTGACCAGGGGATGAAAGTTGAGGATGGCATGTTCCAACATCGATGCATCAAGCACGATTGTTACAGCCCGATCGGAATCATTGAGAGCGCCGAAGGGCGTAACGGAGCCGGGCTCGACGCCGAGGGTCGCCCGCATGATCTCCGGCGATCCAAACGAAAACCGCCCGTGGCCGAAACGATGATGGAGCGATTTCAGCGCGATCTCGGCATCTTCCGAGGCCGTGACGAGAAACAGGACCCCTTTCTTGTCTTTCAGGAACAGATTTTTGGTGTGACCGCCGGGTATCGACCCCCTGAGCGCGCGCGACTGCTCGACCGTAAACAAGGCTGGATGCGTAACGGTTTGGTGGCTTATCCCAAGCCGATTTAGAAAGTCGAATAGGTCGGCGGGGCTGGCTGGCATGAACGTCCCTGGCACACGGTAAGGGATGCGGCGAAGCCTCCGATGGCGGAATAGTGTACCTGTCGAGAAGCTGCGATTGGCCCCCGGTGACCGGTTGCAAAGACGAGGCTCTTTTGCAATATGGAAAGCACGGGGAAATAACGGCTGCCGAGGCGGATGCGGGTGTAGCTCAGGGGTAGAGCACAACCTTGCCAAGGTTGGGGTCGAGGGTTCGAATCCCTTCGCCCGCTCCATTCTCGGACAGTTGCCCCGGCACGGGGGAGGTTTGTCGATGCCGATCAAGCGGTCGAGCATTTTGCGTGAGCTATTGCGTGGACCATCGCGTGAGCCAATGGGACTCTGGCGCGCGGCTGCGGTGTTTATACCTCGCAGTGAAGGACGACCAATCCGCATTCCAGGCGAGGGTTCGCGGTTGAAGGCAGCCCGTCGCGAACTCGGCCGCTGTATTGCGCCGCGGCGGCTGGCGTCCTGAGATTTCGGTCAATAACCGGCGGCCAGCGCTCCGCGCGCTCGCTCGTCGGCTGCGCCGACGAGCCCCTTCGGGGTGATCGCCACTGAGTGCGCCGATCCCGAAAGGGGTCCGATCCGGACAGTATGTCCGAGCGCCTCCAGGGCTTGAATTGTCGCCGGCGGAAAGCCTGGCTCTGCGACCACATAATCAGGTAACCACTGATGGTGCAGGCGCGGAGCGGTCACCGCACTCGCAACGTCTTCGTTGAACTCGAGCACATTGAGCACGACCTGCAGCACCGTTGTGATAATGCGGCTTCCGCCCGGGGAACCCGTTACCAGCGCTGGCTGATTGTTCTTCAGCACAATGGTGGGCGTCATGGACGACAAGGGGCGCTTGCCCGGTCCCGGTGCATTGGCACTGCCTCCGACTAATCCGAATGCGTTGGGTGCACCGGGCCTAGCGGCGAAATCGTCAAGTTCATTGTTGAGTATTATGCCGGTCCCGGCGGCCACAAGACCGAGGCCATAGTTGAAGTTGAGAGTGGTCGTATTGGCGACTGCGTTACCACTACCGTCCACGACCGAAAAATGGGTCGTATTATGCCCTGCTTCGAGCGCCGGACTGCCTGGGCGGATCTCACTGGAGGGGCGCGCCCGGGTGGGATCGATGCGCTCGCGCAATGATGCCCCGTAGGATTTGGAAATAAGCCGCCCGACCGGAACCGGGACGGAATCGCTGTCGCCGAGGAACTCGGCCCGGTCCGCATAAGCAAGCTTCATCGCCTCGATCATCAGATGGAGGGCCTGGGGTGACCGAGCACCCAGGCTGGTGAGTGGAAATCCCTCCAGGATGTTGAGCATTTCGATCAGATGCACTCCACCCGAGGAGGGGGGCGGCATCGAAACGATATCGAACCCCCGATATGTCCCCCGCACCGCTTCGCGTTCGACGGCTTCATATGAGTTGAGGTCAGCGAGGGTCATTCGACCACCTGCCGAGCGCACCGATGCGGCAATCTTCTCGGCAATGGACCCATGATAAAACGCCTGAGGGCCTTCCTCCGCAATGGCGGTTAGCGACCGAGCCAGATCCGGTTGCACAAGCGTGTCGCCAAGACCGAGCGGTGTACCGTCCGGTTTGAAAAATACGGATGATGAAGGCCAGCGCTGCAATCGAGCACTGCTAAGCGTCAAGGTATCGAACATGTCCTCGCTGACCGTCACGCCGTTTTGCGCAAGAGCAATTGCGGGAGCAATCAGCTCGGCGAGGCCGAACTTTCCCGAACCGTAGCGGGCGTGAGCGAGCGCCAATCCGGCAACTGTTCCGGGCACGCCAACCGCAAGCCCCGAATTGCGCGACTTCTGCGGATCCGCATTTCCATTCTCGTCGAGAAAGACGTCCGATGTGGTCGCCTCCGGAGCCGTTTCCCGGTAGTCGATGGTAGCGGGGCGGTCCTGGCCCGCCAAGTGAATGACCATGAAGCCGCCGCCGCCCAGGTTTCCAGCGCGTGGCAAAGTGACGGCGAGTGCGAAGCCGACAGCAACCGCCGCATCAACCGCATTGCCGCCGCGCTTAAGGATCTCAACGCCAATCTCCGTGGCGCGGGCTTCCTGGCTGACGACCATCCCATGTGGCGCGACAGCCGACTGGGCCTGCAGGCTTCCGGTGCTCGGATCAATCTCGGGCGCCCTTTGCGCGAAGCTCGCCGTCGGCAACGCCAGGGCGACGAGGCAGCCCGCCAAAGCGAAGGCGAACCAAAGTTTGCGCACCATCAAGTCCGCCCTTGTCCGTGATAGACGGCATTGGGGCGCATATCGGTCGCCGAGGCGACCCGATTGGACATGTTGAAAAATCCTGCGACCGCCGAGATGTCGAAAATATCCCGTTCCGAGAAGCCGGCGCGGCGGAGTCCCTCGCGATCAGCATCTCCGATTTTCCAGGGTTCTTCGGTTAGTTTCACGGCAAAATCGAGCATGGCTTGCTGGCGCAGCGAAAGCCGCGCGGCGCGATAGTTCATCGCCATCTGTTCTCCCAACGGGGGATCCCCGGACAGCACGCGCACCGCTGCGCCATGCGCGACAAGGCAGTAGTAACAGTGGTTGTGGGACGACACCGCGACTGCGATCATTTCTCGCTCGAGCTTGGAAAGGCCCGATGGGCCGAGCATCAGGTCGTTGTACATGGCGACAAACGCTTCGAGCTTCGCCATGTCGAAAGCGTAAGCCTTCAGCACGTTGGGAACGAAGCCGAGCTTTTCCTGGCATTTCTGGAAATAGGCCTGCATGGCCGGGCTGAGCTCGCCCGAAGGCAGATCGAGCGCGATGATATGCATATCGTCGTTCGCGGTTGGGAGGGGAGGAGGCTCACCGAGGGGGGCTTGGGCGGGCGATTTGTTTCGCGCTGGCGTCGGTTTCGGTCTCGGCGGCGCCTTCGTCTCAGATCTGGTGCTTGCCACCATTAAACTCCCTGGATCACGGCCATGGTCGGCCATAGATAGCAATATTCGCCAAGTCCGGCCTGCGTAACGCGGTAAAATGTCAGTCATGACAGCTGCACATCTTGCACTGTTCGAAACCGCCATCGGCGTTTGCGGGATCGCCTGGAGTGAGCACGGCGTTTGCGGCGTGCAACTGCCTGAGGCGAACGCCGAGGCCGCACGCGCACGCTTGCGGCGGCGGTTTGCTGGCGTGGACGAGAAGCCGCCAATCGAGGTGATACAGCGAACGATCGACCGCATTGCGGCCCTACTCGCCGGCAGGGCCTCCGATCTGTCCGACATCCTCCTCGATCTGAAGGGGATACCGGCCTTTCATCAGCGGGTGTACGCGCTGACGCGCCAAGTTCCCGCAGGTCGTACCGCATCATATGGGGAAATCGCGACCAAGCTCGGAGAACCAGGAACGGCCCGGGCAGTGGGTGAAGCTCTTAGTCGCAATCCCTTCCCGCTCATTGTTCCCTGTCACCGTGTGTTGGCGGCCGGTGGCAAGTTCAGAGGTTTTTCTGCTCGCGGAGGCGTTGCTATGAAGATGCGTCTTTTGGCGATTGAACGCGCCATACTGCCCCTCGCCTTACCGAGCGACCCGTCGTTCAATTAGCGCTCGACGCCTAGATCTTTATCTTATGTCGGCAACCACCATATCCGAATCCGAGCTGCTGTCGGTCACCGACTACCAATGCAGTTGCGGCCCGGGTAACATTCCGTTCACCGAGGTGCATGGGGGCTTTTCCGTCGCTTACGTCCGCCGCGGCAGCTTTGGCTATCAGGTCGGCAGCAAAGCCTTCGAATTTGTTGCTGGATCGACCCTCGTGGGTCGCCAAGGCGACGAATACGTGTGCACTCACGATCATCACCTGGGGGGCGACGAATGTCTGTCGCTCCAACTCTCGCCGGCAGCACTGTCGAGCCTTGGCACCAAAGACAGCGTTTGGCGTACACGCTGCGTCCCGCCGCTCGCCGAGCTGATGGTCGTTGGTGAACTTGTGCAGATAGCAGCCGACGGCAAAACTGATATTGGTCTTGACGAGGCGGCTTTGCTGTTTGTTTCCCGGTTTGTCGATCTCGTTTTGCAGCGATGTCGAGAAGATGTCCGACCAAGCCCCCGCGATCGGCGTCGTGCGATTGAGGCGGCGCTTTGGTTGGATGCGCACGCCGATCAGCCGGTCGATCTCAGTCAAACGGCTCGGGTGGCCGGGCTCAGCCCGTTCCATTTTCTGCGCCTGTTCGCGCGCGTGCTCGGTGTCACGCCGCATCAGTACCTCATACGGGCGCGATTGCGCAGAGCCGCACGGTTGCTGACCGATCAGGAGCGATCGATCACCGATATTGCTCTTGAAGCTGGCTTTGGTGACTTGTCCAACTTCGTACGCACCTTTCATCACGCAGCGCGCATGTCACCGCGCCGGTTCCGCAAATTGGCGCGGGGCGATCGCAAGATCTTCCAAGAATGCCTCGTCGGACTTGCCGCACAATGACGGCTCCTTGAAGGAGTTGTCCCATGTACGATCATGTTGGTCTTCGCGTGAAGAGCGTCGATAGCAGCGTGCGGTTCTATGAAGCCGTGCTCGCAGAGCTTGGCTATAAGTTGATCTCGCGTGATACCTCGGGCGCGGGTTTTGCCTTGGACGGCGAAGCGGCCCTTTGGCTTTATGCCACCAGCCAACCATCGGGCTGCAGCGCGCATCTCGCATTCCGTGCTGGCGACCGGTCGGCCGTCAATCGGTTCCACGCGGCCGGCATAAAGACAGGAGGCCGCGACAACGGGCCGCCGGGAGTGCGCACCGACTACAGTCCGACCTACTACGCGGCGTTCCTGTTTGATCCCGACGGCAATAACATCGAGGCGGTGTGCTCGGCGTAATCGATCGGCACCGAGCTACTTAGCCGTTTGTTGTTCCGACGCCAGGCGACGATCTTCAGCGATGATCGGCTGGAAAGGTCCGTATTTGTGTTGCGCCTCGGAAAACGAATCCGCGTAGGGTCCGTACGCCGCATCCACGGGTTTCTTCAGCCGGTCGGGAAAATCGGCGGCGAGATCGGCCTTATGCGGATGTGGTTGCGAGACCACATACGCGGCCGCATCCCAGGCATCCGCCTCCGATATCAATGGGTCTGCCCAATTGACTCCGTTGGGCATGTTGGAGTGGACGAAGTTCGCGATCGTGATCAAACGGTACATTCCGGCACCATCGTTGAAGCTGTCAGCTCCCCACAGCGGCGGAACAAGGTAACCGAGCGCATCGGTGGTGTTGCCTTCACGGATGCCCTCCCCGCTCTGGCCGTGGCACTCTGCGCAGTGCTGCACATAAACGTGCCGCCCGCGTTCAGGGTCAGCCGCCCGCGTTAGCAGGGCCATGGAACCGGCACCATGACCGATCACGTCGGCATCCTTGCTGATGCCGGTCGATAAAACTCTAAGAAATGCGCTCAGGGCGGCGAGCTGGCGCGAGTCCTTCGGAAGGGCGCGACCATTCATGCTGCGCATCATGCAGTTGTTGATTCGATCCTCGATCGTCGCGACCTCGCCGGTGCGCCAACTATAAGCCGGGTAGTCCGCATAGGCGCCGACCAGCAGCAAGCCGAACTTCTTCAATCCACCGTCGAGATGGCAGTTCGCACAAGCGAGATTGTTGCCTGCATAGCGCGCCCCCGGATCGCTCACATTCGGCCCGATATGCGCATAAGTCGCGGTGAGCAGGGAGCGCCCATAGCGTGCCAGGCGGCCTTCTTCGTTGTCCGGAAGCTCGTCCACGTCGGGAATGTTCCAAGTCACGACCGGCGTTCGCGATCGTGGCGGCGACGTTTGGCCGAATGCTGCAATTGCGAAAAGAATCGCAACCAGCCCGGCTAGCGGGGTTGTGATTCTATGAAATTGTGACATTGCCATAAATGCCCCTCTAATGAGTGGAGTCTTATAAGGGGTCGCACCGGTCTGCAATGAGCTTGCGGAGTGCACAAACAAACATGACCGAACTATCCGACGACAGCTCTCAACGAGCCTACCGCCGCGAAGATGAGACGACGCAACGCCATGAAATGACGGAGCAAGATGAATTTCTTGCAACGCTGTTTGAAGACGTCGCACCGGAGGATGTGGCTCGCTACGACAGAGCCGAGCTCGTCGCATTCGCGACGGCGGCGTGGATGTTTGTCGCAACGCGAGTGCCCGGCGAACCTAAAATTCGATTAACGAGCGAAACCTACCTCGAGGGGGACCGGCGAAATGCGATTTCGATCCTGGAGATCGTCAACGACGATATGCCGTTTCTCCTGTCATCGGTGCTCGCCGAGCTCGCGGAACGCAAGATTACAGTTCGGCTTGTCGCGCACCCCGTGCTCAATGTTACGCGTGATGAAACCGGCCACCTGATCGCGTTTAGTCCCCGTACCCTCCTTCAACGTCGCGAAAGCTTCATCCATCTTCACATCGATCGCATCGAAGAAGATGCTGAACGGAATGTTGTCGTCGCATCGCTCGCGGAGGTGTTGGAAGAAATTCGTCGGGCCGTTACGGACTGGAAATCGATGGTGGCGAGGGTCGGCACTTTGGTCGATGAACTTGCGCGCAATCCATCCCCTCTGGTCCCGGGCGAAATCTCCGAGGCGATCGCGTTTCTCCAGTGGTTGGTGGCAGACAACTTTATCTTTTTGGGAATGCGCGACTATAGGCTCCTCGAGGGACAGCAATTCGAGCCTCAACACGATACTGACCTTGGCGTGTTGCGGCACCGAGAAATGCGCGTGCTGCAGCGCGACCGTGAGCCGCCGGAAATACTCGCTTTTCTACACGAGCCTAAAGTCCTCATTACCACCAAATCAAACGTGCGCTCGCGTGTGCATCGTCGGGTGTACCTGGATTACATCGGAGTTAAGCGCCTCGACGTGGCTGGCCGTGTCGTCGGTGAATTTCGCATCATTGGCCTGTTCACGTCGACGGCCTACACGCGACCTGCGCGATCGATTCCATATCTACGCCGCAAGCTTGACACCGTGGTTCGTCGCGCAGCGTTCCCGGCCGAGGGCCATTCTGAAAAGGCGTTGCTCAACATTTTGGAAACCTATCCTCGTGACGATCTATTCCAGATCGACGAGGATGAGCTTTATCGATTTGTTTTGGCAATTCTCTATCTCGGCGAACGCCCGCGCGTGCGGGTTCTGCCGCGCTACGATCGCTTTGATCGATTCGTCTCTATTCTCGTGTATGTGCCGCGCGAGCGCTATGACAGCTCGGTACAGATAGCCATCGGGAAATACCTGACCGAAGCATTCCAAGGCAGGCTGGCAGTCGTGCAGCCATATTATCTTGAAGGCCCGCTGGTGCGGGCCCATTTTATCGTCGCGCGCAACGCCGACGCGATCCCTCGGGTGCAGCAGCCCGACCTCGAGGGCGCGGTCGAAACAATCATTCGCACCTGGTCGGATAATTTTGTCGATCAGCTGAAGCGCGCTTACGACCCGGCGCGTGCTCATGATCTCGCCCGACGCTACGGCGGGGCGTTCTCCGCCGCATATCGGGAGGCGTACTCTCCGGAAGTCGCGGTGCGCGACCTGCGGGTGTTCGAGAGCGTATCGGCCGATCGGCCGCTGGCGGTGGAGTTCCGCTCGCATGACGGCGATGGCGGGGAAGCCGGTGCGGCACTCAAAGTCTGGAGTTTTGCCACGCCCATCCCTCTTTCGGAGCGGGTTCCCGTGCTTGAAAACATGGGCTTCGGGGTCGTTGACGAGCAAACATATCACGTGACCCTTGCCGGTCCGGATGCGCCCGATTTTTGGCTCCACGACATGGTTCTGCATCATGCGCGTAGCGAGCGGGTCGAGATCCAGGCCCTGCGATCAAAGCTCGCGGCCGGGTTCCTGATGGTGATGCGCGGGATTGCCGAGAATGACGGCTACAATGCGCTGATCCTGCGGGCCGGACTCGGCTGGCGCGACGTTGCCCTCATCCGCGCATTCTCACGCTACCTGCGTCAGATCCGCGTCCCATTCTCGCAAGACTATATGTGGGCCACTCTGACCAAGCATGCGGGGTTGGCGAAACAAATACTCGCGCTGTTTCACGCCCGCTTCGGTCCCAATCCGCCCGCGCCCGCTTCGGCGCGCTCCGAACAGGAACACGCGATCACCACCAAGATCGAGAGCGAGCTTGCGCAAGTCGAAAGCCTTGACGAAGACCGCATCTTGCGCCGGTTCGTCAACGCCGTTACGGCCGCGGTGCGCACCAACTTCTATCAACTCGGCCCGGATGGGATGCCGAGGGATGTCATCAGCGTCAAATTTGCAAGTCACAAGCTCGATGCGATGCCGCTGCCGCGCCCGCTCTACGAGATTTTTGTCTACTCACCGCGTGTCGAGGGCATTCACCTGCGCTTTGGCAAGGTTGCGCGCGGCGGAATCCGCTGGTCGGATCGCCCGCAGGATTTCCGCACCGAAATTCTCGGTCTCGGGAAGGCCCAGCAGGTCAAGAACGCCGTCATCGTGCCGGTCGGCGCCAAAGGCGGTTTTGTTCCCAAGCGACTCATCCCAACCAGCGCACGCGCGCTCAGTCGCGCTGCCGTACAGGCCGAGGGCGTGGCGACCTATGAGATCTTCATTGGCGCCTTGCTCGACTTGACCGACAACATTGGTGCTGACCATATTATTTATCCGGAGAGCGTGGTTCGCCAGGACGATGAGGATCCGTATCTGGTGGTTGCGGCCGACAAGGGAACCGCAACATTCTCGGATATTGCCAACGGCATCGCCAGGGCACGGGACTTCTGGCTCGATGACGCCTTCGCCTCCGGCGGTTCCGCCGGGTACGACCACAAGAAAATGGGAATTACCGCGCGAGGCGCCTGGGAGGCGGTCAAGCGGCATTTCCGCGAACTCAATGTCGATATCGGCAAAACACCGTTCACCGTCGCGGGCGTCGGTGACATGTCGGGCGACGTGTTCGGCAACGGCATGTTGCGTGAGCGCACCATCAAACTTGTTGCTGCTTTCGACCACAGGGACATCTTCATTGACCCGGACCCTGATCCGGAGGCGAGTTTTGTCGAGCGCAAGCGCTTGTTTGATCTGCCTCAATCGAGTTGGCAGAGCTACAACAAAGAGCTGATCTCGCAGGGCGGAGGCGTCTATTCGCGCGCCGCAAAGGAGATCAATCTCTCCCCGCAAACGCAGGCCCTGTTCGGCATTGCGCGCGCCAATGTCACGCCGCCGGAATTGATCAGCGCAATCCTGAAGTTGCCGGTCGATCTCCTGTTCTTCGGCGGCATCGGTACATATGTGCGCGCATCCTCGGAGAGCGACGAAGCCGCGGGTGATCGGGCCAACGATGCCGTGCGCATCACGGGGGCCGACCTGCGCTGCAAGGTGATTGGCGAAGGCGCGAACCTGGGCATGACGCAGCGCGCGCGGGTCGAAGCCGCGTTCCGCGGTGTACGCCTCAACACTGACGCGATCGACAATTCGGCCGGTGTGAATACGTCCGATCTCGAGGTTAATCTCAAGATTGCGCTGAGCCGGCCGATGCGCGACGGACGTCTGACGCGGACGGACCGTGACCAGCTTTTAGTGCAGATGACAGACGATGTTGCCGGCCTGGTACTGCGTGCGAACTATCAGCAAACGCTCGCCCTCTCGCTTGCGATCCGCCGCGGCATGGAGGATTTCGGGTTCGAGCAGCGTTTGATGCAGATCCTCGAGGCGCGACATCTGTTGAATCGGGCGGTCGAGTTCCTGCCCGATGATGTCGAGCTGACCGAACGCCGACATCGGGCCCAGCCGCTGACCCGTCCGGAATTGGCGGTTCTGCTCGCTTACGCGAAGCTTGCGTTGAAGTCGGAGCTCCTCAATTCGAGCGTTCCTGATGATCCTTATTTGGCGCGCGAGGTGGAGCGATACTTCCCGCCGGCGATCGCGCAGCAGTTTCCAGAATCCATCCAATCACATCGGCTGCGGCGCGAGATCATCGCCACCCAGCTTACGAACTCCATGCTCGACCGCGGCGGCCCCTCGCTGGTCGTGCGCATGATCGATGCGACCGGCGCGACGCCGGATCGGATAGCTGCTGCCTTCACCGTCGTTCGCAACAGCTTCCGGTTGGTCGCGCTCAACAGCCAAATCGACGCGCTCGATAATAAGATCGATGGTGAAACCCAGCTTGGGCTTTACGCTGAGCTCCAGAACCTGCTGTTGGACCGCATGGTCTGGTTCCTGCGCAACGTCGATCTTGAACAAGGACTAGCCGCGATCATCAAGCGCTATCATGCGAATATCGAGGAGATTGCGCAGGCGCTGGATGGGATCCTGCCGGACGAACTTGCCGTCATAAAAGCCGCGCGCGTTGATGGCCTGAAAAAAGCGGGCGTGCCGACCGAACTTGCCCAGCGCATCGGGGACCTTCGCGCACTTGGTGCCTCGACCGACATTGTTCTGATCGCACTGCCAACCGGCCGATCGGTGGTTGACGTCGCGGCAACCTACTTCGCGGCAAGTGCGTTCTTTCGCCTCCAGGACGTTGCCGCCGCCGCACGGGAGATCAGGTTGGCCGATTATTACGATCGCCTGGCGTTTGATCGAGCGCTTGCACAGATCGGCGAGGCTCTCCGCGCTCTTACCGCCCGCATGGTCGATGCCGGTACGCCTGGCCGCGATGCGGTCGGACACTGGGCCCAAAGGCGCGGCCAGGATGTCGAGCGGACGCGGCTAGCGCTGCACGAAGTTGTTGCTTCGGGCCTGACGCTCTCGAAGCTCTCCGTGGCGGCCAATATGCTGGGCGATTTGGCCCGGTAACTAGTTTTAGTGGCGGAAGTGGCGGGTCCCGGTGAACACCATGGCGACATTGTGCTCGTCAGCGGCGCGAATCACCTCGTCGTCGCGCACCGATCCGCCAGGCTGAATGACCGCCGTTGCGCCCGCTTCGATGGCGACCAGCAGACCGTCCGCAAATGGGAAGAACGCATCGGATGCCACCGCGGCGCCGCGCGTCAGCGGTTGTGTCAGCCCGGCCGCTTGAGCAGCGTCCTCGGCCTTGCGGGCCGCAATCCGGGCCGAGTCGACCCGGCTCATTTGACCGGCGCCGATGCCGACGGTGGCGCGATCCTTGGCGTAGACGATGGTGTTCGACTTGACATGTTTGGCCACGCGGAACGCAAAGCGCAGATCGGCGAGTTCTTGCGCTGTCGGTTCTCGCTTGGTCACCGTCTTGAGTTGCATCTCATCCACGACGGCGTTGTCGCGCGATTGCACGAGCAGGCCGCCGGCGACCGTTTTGGCGACCAGCCCCATCGCCCGCGGATCGGGCACGCCACCCGCGAGCAGCAGCCGCAGGTTCTTTTTCGCGCCAACGATTGCGATCGCCTCGTTGCTGGCGTCCGGTGCGATGATCACCTCGGTGAAGATTTCGGTGATCGCGCGCGCCGCTTCGGCGTCGAGCGGGCGATTGAGCGCCACGATGCCGCCGAAAGCCGAGACCGGGTCGCAAGCCAAGGCTTTGTGATAGGCCTCGATCAAACTGTCGGCCTCAGCGACGCCGCAGGGATTGGCGTGCTTGATGATCGCGCAGGCGGGCGTCTGTATAAATTCGCTGACGCACTCGTAGGCCGCGTCCGTATCATTGATGTTGTTGTAGGATAGCTGTTTGCCCTGCACCTGGCGCGCTGTCGCGACCCCGAACCGTGTCTCCGGCGTGCGATAGAACGCCGCTGACTGGTGCGGGTTTTCGCCGTAGCGCAGCTCCTCGATCAGCCTCCCACCAAAAGCTCTGAAATCGGGCGCGTCGTCTCTGAGCTCGCGCGCGAACCAGTTGGAAATCGCTGCATCATAGGCCGCCGTGCGCGCGTAGGCTTTTGCGGCGAGGTGCTTGCGCAGCCCAAGCGTCGTGCCACCGTGGGTTTTGAGCTCCGCCAAGACGGCCGCATAATCCGCAGGTTCGAGCACGACCGCGACGCCGGCGTGGTTCTTAGCGGCGGCGCGGATCATCGCCGGACCCCCAATGTCGATATTCTCGATGCATTCGTCGAATGCGGCGCCCTTCGCAGCGGTCGCTTCAAACGGATAGAGGTTCACCACCAGGAGATCGATTGGGGCAATCGCATGGTCTCGCATTGACGTTTCGTGAGCGGGATTACCGCGGATGGCCAGAAGCCCGCCGTGCACTTTCGGGTGCAGCGTTTTCACGCGCCCGTCCATCATCTCCGGGAAGCCGGTCAGGTCGGCGACGTCGCGCACGGGAAGCCCAGCTTCGCTTAACGCACGACTGGTTCCGCCGGTCGAGATCAAGTCGATGCCCAGCTCGGCGAGCGCGCGGGCGAACTCGATAAGTCCGGACTTGTCCGAGACCGACAGGAGGGCGCGCGTGACGCGCTGGATTTGTTCATCCATGGGCAATTGACCAAAAGCCGGGCGAAGATTGCACAACGAAAGCGGTCGCCCCGAGGGTGATGGGTTTCCCTCGGAACGAGGCGCCGGTCAACCGCTCCAGCGGTCAGGCCAAATCGAGTGGGAGTTCCGGCTCGCTGTCACGGCTGCGGCGCGACCCGCCTGCCGGTGGTGTGTGATTGAGGGTCCAGCGCACATTCGCCACGTCGCGCGCGTGGCCACGGATGACGATCTGGAACGTGCGCCGCGCCCCCTCGGGTCCGCCGAGATACACGCCGTCCTCGATTTCCGCCATGTCGTCGTAGGCGTGGAAGTTCCAGACGTCCTTGTTGGGCAGGATCAGCATGACGCCATGGCCGTCGGCAATCCGATTGGCGCGGATTGCCGGATGCAGGTGAAACCGCACGGCAAATTCGTCTGCGGCTTTTTGCGGAATCTCGTCGCCCCTGCTGGGAAGGAACATGTCTTCGCCGTCAAGTCGATTGCCGTCGGGAGACAGAATGATCGCGCGCTGGTGGATGACCGAGAAGCGGTTCGCGTAACCGTCGTGGGTTGCGCGCACGATCTCCCCGTCGGCGATCGTCTCGCGCTCGACAGGCACCTTGGTTGGACCGGCAACAATGGGCGCACCGTGGGTTCGGCGCCCGGTGGCAGTCGCTGCAAACCGACAGGAGGACGTGTCGTTAAACGTCACGGTCGAATGCGCCGCGGTGGTGCGCGCGTGCTCGCGCCAGTCTTCGCGGCCGGTTCCGGGCATCCCGCAATTGACGATGATGCGCTGTCCCTTATGGGAGAGCTCGAACGACAAGCACCCGGCGTGCGCCTGCATGCTCAATTCGAACCGGGGCGGCCGCCCGGTGTCCATCAGCATGATCGTGTGGCCCGCTTCGATCCGCTGATAGCCGGAATGAACGGCATTCGACACCGGGGTGCCGCGCGCGTCGTCACATGCAATCAACGTGGCCAGCAGGTCGGGCTGGGTTGGGCCCATGCCGTTGAACAATGCGAAAGTGCCGTCGCTGTGCCGGAAAAAGCGCAGCATCGGCATCATGCGGTCGATCGCATTCAGCAGCGCGGCCGGTGGCGCGACGTTCCGGGCCGCATAGGCTTGGCTCAATGGCAGGAGATCGAGCAGCAGGTCGATGATGGCGCCCGGATTGCGGCTGGCATGTCCGCCGTCAGGCAGAACCTGTCGCTCGAGCTCATGCGCGAGTTGGCGTGTCGCCTTGTTGAGGTACCGGATCTGGCCGGAAATACAGAGCGCCGAGTAGGCCAACGCAACGCGGGCTTGTAGCCGCGGTACGCCGTCGCGTGTGTCGCCCGCCGTGCTGCGCAGGAAGCGAACCTGCCGCGCCAGGCTTTTCAGGAAGCGGCGGTAGAAGCGAACATCGGAATCATCAAGGATCAGCGTGGCTTGGCTCAGCCATGAAATCAGGCGGCGGGTAACGACTTCGGGATGCCATGCGGGCTGGCCGAGCGAGCCCTGCATGCCGATCCATTCGTCTACCAGCGCCCGCGCATTGGCGCGGGTGATCGCCGACTCCGCGGCGCGCAAATGGCGCAGCCAACCAAAGCCATGCAACGCCACCGCCCAGTCATCCGACGGTGCCAGCATCTCGAACGGAGAACGGCCGTCGCAGATGACGACCTTGCCGGCGAACGCAAACCGGCCGGCGTAGATTTCCGCCGCGCGGGTCGGGTCGGCCGTGCGCACGTCCTGCGGGGCGATGACCAAGCGATCGCTCCGCCCCGGGAGCGCCGGCACGCGCAGAAACCGGATCGGCCAGCCCAACGCGCGGCTCGCCAGGCGGCGCGCTGCCAACAGCGTCATCCTGCTGCGGTCCGCAAGCGCGCCCGGCGACATCGGCAACGATCTTCCTTCGCTTAAACTCACCACGTCAGCGACCTGATTCTAAGGCTGAGATGGTAGTAAGACATTAACCTTAACGGAGTTTTTGCCTCCGCCCCGCCCACCACGAATCAGCTGAAGAAATTTGCCCCGATGGGGGCTTTTTTCAAACCCGAACCAGACGAACGGCGTAGAATCCATCGAGTCCGGCTAGACGCGGTTCGGTGGCCGGAAAGTGGCACGGCAGCGTCCGCAATTCGCCGGCGGCGGTGAGGAGTTCCTGGTGGCCGGCGATTTCGGCGGCCTCAATCGGGATGCGACGCAAACCCGTTTCCTCCGCCAGCAGGCGCGCGGTGAGCTCTTCACCTTCCTCGGGCTCGAGGGAGCAGGTGCAAAACACGATGGTTCCACCTGGCTTTGTCAGGCTCAGCGCATGCCGCAGGAGGCGCGCTTGCAGCTTCGTTAGGCCGGCGAGGTCGGCTTCTTGCTTGAGCCAAGCGATGTCCGGATGACGGCGGATCGTCCCGGTTGAGGAGCATGGCGCGTCGATGAGGACCGCGTCAAAGCTTCCCCCCTGCCAGATGGATGCATCTTCCATGACGATTTCGGCCGTGAGCGACAAGCGCCCGAGATTTTCGCGCACCCGCTCGAGCCGTGTCGGCGAGCGATCAACCGCGGTCACCCGCGCCCCCAGACTGGCAAGCTGAGCGGTCTTGCCGCCGGGTGCTGCACACAGGTCGGCGATCGCCCGCCCCGCGACGTCGCCGAATAAGCGGACCGGAAGCGCGGCGGCGGCGTCCTGCACCCACCAGGCGCCCTCGTCATATCCGGGAAGCTGCGAAATCGGCCCGCTCGGAATGAGGCGCAGCGAGCCTGTCGGCAACACGGTCGCTCCGAGCCGGGTTGCCCAGCCGTGCGGATCGGCTTTCACCGTGAGGTCGAGCGGAGGTTCGCAGCGATTCGCCAGCGCGATGGCTCTTGCCGTTTCGGCTCCGTAGTGCTGCGACCAGCGCGCCATGAGCCAGCCTGGCGTGTCGAGAGCCAGCGTGTCCCCGCCGGCCAACATGTCGGCGCCACTGCGGGTGATGCGTCTGAGCACGGCATTCACCAGGCGGTCGTAGCGCGCGGCACGCCGGTCCGACTGGGCGAGCCGGACGGCGAGATCGACGGCCGCATGGTCCGGCACGTCGAGAAACAGCAGCTGGGTCGCGCCAACGAGCAGCGCCGTCTCAACGCGGGGGGCTTCCCGCGGAAATCCGTGATCGAGGCACTGGTCGAGCACGTAGCGCAGCGAGCCAAGCCGGCGCAGCGCCGTGCCGACAATCTGGCGCGCCAGCGCACGGTCGCGCTCCGGCAGACCGGTGAAGTCCCTCGGCGTCTGTGCGCCGGTAAGCAATTCGTCGAGTGCCCGCCGGCGCCGCAAGACGCCATCGAGCAGGTCGGCAGCCACCCGGCGCGCGGCCAGACCGGCCGGTTCGCTGTGTCGTGCGGGATCGGTGCTCACAGGGGGTGCACTCGGGGGATTGGTTCTAGCGCGATGTCGGGGAATGGGCGCTTATCCCCATGGTCCACGTCGCGCGCCGCCCCACGGACCAGACGGACGTGGTTCGGCGACGGCCTGGCCGGTCTGCCCCATTCGGGCGGCGATGTCCTGCAGGGCTGCAATTCGATTCTCGGTTGCGGGATGCGTTCCGAACAGGTTGTCCATGCGGGCGCCGGACAGCGGGTTGATGATGAACAGGTGCGCCGTGGCCGGATGCTGCTCGGCGACGGGGTTCTCGATCTGGTGTGCCGCGTTCTCGATGCGGGCAAGCGCCGACGCGAGCGCGAGCGGGCGCTCGCTGATCCGCGCCCCCATCGCATCTGCGCTGTATTCCCGCGTGCGGCTGATCGCCATCTGCACCAACATGGCCGCGATCGGTGCCAGGATCACCATGGCAAGCGTCCCGATCAGGCCCAGGCCGTTGTTGTTGCGGTTTCCACCGCCGAAGAACAGCCCAAACTGGGCCAGCATCGAGATTGCGCCGGCGATGGTCGCCGTAATCGTCATGGTCAGCGTGTCGTGATGCTTGATGTGCGCGAGTTCGTGCGCCAGGACACCGGCGATTTCATCGCGCGAGAGCATCTGCAGAAGTCCGGTGGTGGCGGCGACAGCGGCGTGCTGCGGATTGCGGCCCGTCGCAAACGCATTCGGCTGCGGGTTGTCCATCAGGTAAACCCGAGGCATCGGCAATCCGGCGCGTGCGGCGAGTTCACCGACCATCTGGTAGAGCTCCGGCGCCGTGCGCGCATCGACCTCTTGCGCGCCATGCATCGAGAGCACGAGCCTGTCGGCGTTCCAGTAGGCGACGAAGTTCATGCCTGCAGCCACCACGAGAGCGATCAACGCGCCGCTCTGGCCACCGATCAGGTATCCGACGCCCATGAACAAGGCTGTCAGTCCGGCCAGCAGGATGGCAGTGCGAAAATAGTTCATCGTTCCCTCGAGCCCGCAGCGAGCCTCTTTGCTCGCCAGCGCAAGGAAAGATGGGAAGACAGATTTTCTGGATCAAGAAGGAAGCACCTCTCCCCGTTTCGTCGGCGAGCGGGGAGAGGTGAGGTCGTACGAGGTTTGCTTAGGGAAAGTATCAGCGAGTAACCACAACTGTCGTGCCGATACCGACACGCGAGAACAGATCCGTGATGTCTTGATTGAGCATCCGGATGCAGCCATGCGACACGAAACCACCGATCGATCCGGGAGCATTCGTGCCGTGGATGGCGTACTCGCCACCGGCGAGCGTCATTGCAGCGACGCCCATCGGGTTTGAAGGCGACCCGCCTGGAATGACGTCGGGATACTTCCTTTCATGGCGCATCATCGCGGGCGGGCTCCAGGCCGGCTGCACGTATTTGCCAGAAATGATCGTCGTCCCTTGCCATTGCATTCCGGCAGTACCGACACCCACCGGATAGCGAATGGCGCGTCCGTCACCCATCACGTAGTAGAGCCGGCGTTCGTTGGTACGAACGATGATCGTGCCGGCTCCGTAGTTACCGTTGAACGCGACAACCTCTCGCGCTGCCGCTGGCGTAGCGACCAGAACGGCAGCAACCGACCCAACGGCAGCGAGTGCCGAGAGCCAAAGTCCAATTTTCCGCATTTTCTCCTCGCCTAATTCTTGACACGGATTCCCAAGCAGTTGGGGACAATAAGAAAGTTCGGGCGGAAATTGGTTGCAGAAATATCGCACTTGGCAGGAATCGTGGCGCGAAAGAGACTAAATTGGGGCGGGATCAACCTGAAGATGTGCAGGTGGGGCCGATAACCCGAAACCTCTCGTCTCGTCATGGCCGGGGTCGTCCCGGCCATCTCGCTTAGGAGGGCACACTCGTGCGTCGCTTATCGGGATCGCCGGGACAAGCCCTGGGACAAGCCCGGCGATGACGACGCAGGGGTGCGTCGAATTGATCGAAACGTGCTTTAATAGACTAAGCTGCGGCGCCTTTTTTGTTCTGCCGGTTGTGGACGAGGTCGTCGACCACACCGGGATCGGCCAAGGTCGAGGTATCGCCCAGGTTGCCGTATTCGTCCTCGGCGATCTTGCGCAGGATGCGGCGCATGATCTTGCCGGACCGGGTCTTCGGCAGTCCGGGCGCAAACTGAATGAGATCCGGCGACGCAATCGGCCCGATCTCCTTGCGCACCCAGGCGACCAGCTCCTTGCGCAAGTCCTCGGTCGGTTGTTCGCCGGCCATCAGAGTCACGTAGGCGTAGATGCCCTGCCCCTTGATGTCATGCGGATAGCCGACCACGGCCGCCTCGGAAACATTCGGGTGCGCGACCAGCGCGCTCTCGATCTCGGCCGTGCCCAGGCGATGCCCGGCCACATTGATCACGTCATCGACCCGGCCGGTGATCCAGTAATAGCCGTCCTCGTCGCGCCGGCAGCCGTCGCCGGTGAAGTATTTGCCGGGATAGGCCCTGAAGTACGTGTCCACGAACCGCTGATGATCGCCGTAGACCGTGCGCATTTGGCCCGGCCAGGAATCCGCGATGCAGAGATTTCCGGTCGTTGCCCCACTCAACACCTTGCCCTCGGCGTCGACGATTTCGGGAACGACCCCGAAGAACGGCCGCGTCGCCGAGCCGGGTTTGAGGCGCGTCGCGCCCGGCAGCGGCGTGATCAGGATGCCGCCGGTCTCCGTCTGCCACCACGTGTCCACGATCGGGCAGCGCTCGTCGCCGACGACGCGGTGATACCATTCCCACGCTTCCGGATTGATTGGCTCGCCGACGGTGCCGAGCAGACGCAAGGACGCACGCGAGGTTTTTTTCACCGGCGCGTCGCCGGCCTGCATGAGCGCCCGGATGGCCGTCGGCGCCGTGTAGATGATATTGACCTTGTGCTTGTCGACGACTTCCCAGAAGCGCGACATGTTCGGATAGTTGGGCACGCCCTCGAACATCAAGGTCACCGCGCCGTTGGCGAGCGGGCCGTAGACGATATAGCTGTGCCCGGTCACCCAGCCGACGTCGGCGGTGCACCAGTAGATATCGCCATCGTGATAGTCGAACACGTACTCATGCGTCATCGCGACGTAGACCAGATAGCCGCCGGTCGTGTGCAGCACGCCCTTCGGTTTTCCGGTTGATCCGGACGTGTAGAGAATGAACAGCGGATCTTCCGCGCTCATCGGCTCGGCGGGGCATTCGGTCGATACGCCCTTGGCGACCTCGTCATAATAAACATCGCGGCCTTTTTGCATGGCCACTGGAGCGCCGGTGTGCCGCACGACGATCACCGTGGTCACACCGCCGGATTTCTCGATCGCCGCATCGGCATTGACTTTGAGCGGAACCTTGCGGCCGCCGCGCAGGCCCTCGTCAGCGGTAATCACCACACTTGATTGGGCGTCCTCGATGCGGCCCGCGAGCGACTCCGGCGAGAAGCCACCGAACACCACGGAGTGAACCGCGCCGATGCGCGCACACGCGAGCATCGCTGCCGCGGTTTCGGGAATCATCGGCAGATAGATCGTGACGCGGTCGCCTTTCTTGACGCCGTGCGCTTTCAGCACACTGGCAAACCGGCACACCTCGGCGTGCAGCTCGCGATAGGAGATCTTGCGATCCTTGCCGGGGTCATCGCCCTCCCAGATGATCGCAGTCTGATCGCCGCGCGTCGCGAGATGCCTATCAAGGCAATTGTAGGCGACGTTGGTCGTCCCATCCTCGAACCATTTGATCGAGACGTTGTGTGGATCGAACGACGTGTTCTTGACCTTGCTGTAGGGCTTGAACCAGTGAATGCGCTTGCCCTGCTCGCCCCAGAAGCCGTTCGGATCCTTGATCGATTGCGCGTACATCGCCTGGTATTTGGCCTCGTCGACGAATGCACGCTTCGTCCAGTTTGCTGGAACGTCATAGATTTTATCAGCCATCGTTTCCTCCGAACCGCGGTGGCGCAAGGCCGCTTCATTATGCGCTGGCGTGAGGACAAGCGACAAGGCCGTCCGACCGCGACTTTTGGATCAAGACGCATGCGTGAGTTTGACATCGGTCAAAGGACAGTCTGCTACCTTAGTCCTATGGCGCCGATGACGGCTCCCATGGCCAGCAACACAACGAGCCAATGGCCGACATCGATTGCGGTCAGCCCCCAGCTGCGGCCGGCAAATGCGTTGTTCACGACAGTGCTGGTGAGCACGAAGCCAAACCATAGGAATGCCGCCGAGATCAGGCCGTTGCGCAACGTGACTTGGCCGGGCCCGAGGTGACCGAGGACACCTGCCAGCATCCACGCCATGATCAAGCAGGCCGTAAACGCGAGCACGAGCGGCTGAACCTTTTTGGGACGCTCGCGCGTGAACGGCCAGCGCAAGGCGGTCCCGATCACCCAGCCCGCGACTGCGGCGGCAACGATCGCCATATAGTTCATACCTGCAAAGGCCATGCGATCAGCCCTTCAGGCCGGCCATTTTGCTGACGATTTTCCATTCCTCCGGCGTGACCGGCTGCACTGAGAGCCGCGCATATTTGACCAGCGCCATGTCCTTGAGCTTCGGTTCGGCCTTGATCGCCGCGAGCGTCACCGGTTTGGGCACGGGTTCGACGGCCTTGATGTCGACGACCACGAACACACCCTTCGGATCAGTCGGGTCTTTGTAGGCCTCACGAACGACTTCGGCGATACCGACGATCTGCTTCTCATCGCCGGTGTGATAGAAGAATGCGAGGTCGCCTTTTTTCATTTCTTTGAGGTGGCCGCGCGCGGTGAAATTGCGCACCCCGGTCCATGCTTCGCCCTTGGCGCCGCGTTTTACCTGCTCGTCCCAGGAATATTCTTCGGGCTCGGTTTTCAAAAGCCAATATGCCATTCGGGTCTCCCTTGTTTTCGTTCATCCTTCAGCTCGGAACGGCCGCATCAGTAACGCCTCGATCGCTGCGTCGATCGTGAGCTTGCCCGCGAGCACTGCGTCGACCGCTGCCGAGATCGGCATCTCAATTCCTTTGCGCGCGGCAAGCTCAGCCAGAGCCGCAGCGGTGAATGCGCCTTCGGCGAGTTTGCCAGCGCCGGCTTGCTGTGGAGCAACACCTTCGCCCAGGGCGACGCCAAGCGAATAATTGCGCGACTGACGACTCGTGCAGGTGAGAATGAGATCACCCAATCCGGAAAGCCCCATCAGAGTTGTTGGACGGCCTCCGAACGCTTCGCCAAAACGGGCGAGCTCAGCGAAGCCGCGCGTCACGAGCGCGGCCGCGGCGCTGGCGCCTAGCTTTTTGCCGGTGACGATGCCGGCGGCGATGGCGAGCACGTTCTTCGCCGCACCGCCGATCTCGACTCCACGAACATCGTCCGAGTGGTAGACCCGGAACGTGGGCACGCCGATCGCTCGCGCCAGCTCCTGGGCGAGTGCCGCGTCGGCGGCGGCAAGGGTGACTGCGGTCGGCAAGCCTTTCCCGACGTCACTTGCGAAACTCGGTCCTGACAGAATCGCGGGCGTCGCGCGTGGCAGCGTCTCGGTGATGACCTCCGTCATGAACCGCAATGTGTGTTGCTCGATGCCCTTGGCGCACGCGATCACCGGGGTGGCGGGAGCGACGTGCAGCTTCGCCGTGACCTCGCGGAGGACCTGGGCTGGTACGGCCAACAGCACGGCCGTGGCTTCGGGCTCCAGAGTCGCCGTCACTCCCACCTGAGGATCGATGCGAATTCCTGGAAGATGCGGGCTCTCGCCCGTCGTCGCGATCGCTCCTGCCGCGCCCTCGTCGCGCGCGATCAGTGTCACCGAGCGCCCGGCCCGTGCCGCCACATTGGCGAGCGCCACGCCCCACGCGCCAGCCCCGACGACAGCGATCCGATCGAAGCCCACGATCTAACCCTTCGCCACTTCGTCCTCGACGGCGGGCCGGGTTACCGCTTCCAGCGACCAACGTGCGCGCGGACTGGCGTCGAGCGTATCGGTCAGTCCGCAGGCGAGCCGCTCGGCGCCGGCCCAGGCGATCATTGCGCCGTTATCGGTGCAAAGTTCGGGCGGCGGCATGACCAGGACCGTGCGTGCCTCGAACGCGACCCGGTGCAGCACGGCGCGAATTGCCCGATTGGATGCAACGCCCCCGGCGGCGACCAGCGCGCTCGGCGATCCGAAGCGCGGCCGAAATGCTTTGAGGCCGGCCGCCAGCCGGTCGGCAACCACATCGGTCACGGCTGCCTGGAACGCCGCGCACAGGTCGGCGACATCGCGTTCCGACAACGGCGCGATGCGTTGGGCCTCGAGCCGTACGGCGGTTTTCAGCCCGGAAAACGAGAAGTTCGGATCGGGGCGCCCCAGCATCGGGCGCGGCAGGGCAAATCGCTCCGCATGGCCGCGCTCGGCTTCGCGCTCGACCAGCGGCCCGCCCGGATAGCCGAGGCCGAGCAGCTTGGCGGTCTTGTCAAACGCTTCGCCGATCGCGTCGTCGAGCGTGGTGCCGAGGCGGACGTAATCGCCGACCCCGAGCACGGCAACGATCTGTGTGTGTCCGCCGGAGGCGAGAAACAGAAAATATGGAAACGGCACCGTGCCGATCAGCCGCGGACTGAGCCCGTGCGCTTCCAGATGGTTCACCGCGATGAACGGGACCTTGTTCACCAGGGCGATCGCCTTGCCGGTGGTGAGGCCGACGATGACGCCGCCGATCAATCCCGGTCCAGCCGCGGCGGCCACCGCGTCGATGTTTCCCCACGTGCGGCCCGCGTCCTTGAGGGCGGCGGCGATGATCTTGTCCAGTGCTTCGACATGCGCCCGCGCGGCGATCTCGGGAACGACGCCGCCGTAGGCGGCGTGCTCCTTGGTCTGCGACAGCACGATGTTCGACAGAATGACCCCGCTGCCGTCCGCACGGCGCTCGACCACCGCGGCCGCGGTCTCGTCACAGGTCGTCTCGATTCCGAGCACAACCATGCCCGTCACTACCCCAATCTTCCAACGCGTTGAGGGAAAAGCCTATATGACCATATCGGAATTCATGGAAATGGGCTTGTGACTCCTTTGCAATCCGCCTCTATCCGCATCGCATCCCGTGGTAGCCCGCTGGCTCTCGCCCAGGCGCGCATGGTGCGCGATCGGCTGGCCGCGGCCCACGGCATCGAGCCACAGGCCATCGATATTCGCATCGTCCGCACGTCGGGCGACGTCATTCAGGACCGGCCGCTGTCCGAGGTGGGCGGCAAAGGCCTGTTCACCAAAGAGATCGAAGAGGCGCTGCTGCGCCACGAGGCGGACCTCGCGGTGCATTCCGCCAAGGACATGCAGACGCAACTTCCGCCCGGGCTGATCATCGCGGGGTGCCTGCCGCGGGAAGATCCGCGCGATGTCTTGGTCAGCCGCACCGGCCAGCGAATCGCTGATCTGCCGTCCGGCGCGCGTATCGGCACGAGCTCGCTGCGGCGCGCCGCCTTGGTGCGGCGGCTGCGTCCCGACATCGCCATCGTGCAGCTGCGCGGCAACGTGGAGACGCGGCTGCGCAAGCTCGACGAGGGCGTGGCCGACGCCACGCTGCTGGCGCTCGCGGGCCTGCGTCGCCTCGGGTTGGACTCCGTCGCGTCCGCCGTTCTCGATCCGACCGAGTTTGTGCCGGCCGTCGGCCAAGGCGTGATCGCGATTGAGACGCGGGCCGATGATGCGCGCATGCGCGAGCTGATCGCGAAAATCGCCGACGTCGATGCGGCCACGGCGCTGGTTGCCGAACGCGCGTTCCTCACCGAGCTTGACGGCTCGTGTAAAACGCCGATCGCCGGTCACGCCCGGCTGGTTGATGGCGAGCTGCGGTTTCATGGCTTGATCGTCAAACCCGACGGTAGCTGCGCCTATGAGGCGGTTCGCGCCGGTCCGGCGCAGGATGCGCAAAGGCTCGGTGCTGATGCAGGGCGTGAGCTTAAGCACAAAGCCGGTCCGGATTTCTTCGTCCTGCAATGAGGTTGCTGATCACCCGCGCGGCTGCTGAGGGTGTGCGCACCGCCGCGGCGCTGCAACAGCAAGGGCACACAACTCTGCTCGCGCCGTTGTTGCGGATTGAAACGCTGGCCCCCGATTTTGGCGCCGGCCCGTGGGACGGCGTCATCATGACCAGCGCCAACGCAGCTCGGGCTTTGCGCGATCACCCGCAGCGCGATGAGCTTCTGTTGCTCAAATTATTCGCCGTCGGCCGCACCACCGCGCAAGCGGCGCATGCGTGTGGCTTCCGCGATGTCGTCTCAGCCGACGGTGACGTGTCCGATCTGGTCGATCAGCTGACGCGGTCATCTCTCCGTACCGGCCGGCTTCTTTACCTGGCCGGCGCCGACCGAAGCGTTGATCTGAGCGCGGCGCTGGAATCGGCGGGAATGCAAGTCGACACCGTCGTGATCTATCGGGCCATCGCTGACACGCGCTTGCCCAACGAGGTCGAATTCGGCGATCGCGGCGCGACAGATCGACGGCGTGTTGCACTTTTCGCCGCGCACCGCCGCGGCCTTCGTTACCGCAGCCGCGGCGGTCGGTCCGACGGCGCTCGGCCTGCCCCAGTTTTGTCTGTCCGCCGCGGTGGCAAAGCCCTTGCAAGCCGCAGGCGCCCGCGATTTGAGGGTAGCGGCGCGCCCCGACGAGGCCGCGCTGCTGGAGTTGATTGGGTTAGCCTAAAGACGTCGATTGCCGCGGCCGCGGGTCCGCGATATGCCGTTGGCGAGCACGGGAGAAGGAAGCGATGGCGAGCGAGGGACGGACGCCGCGCGATCGACGCGGGGCATCGACCATCGAACCGCCGGCGGGTGAAACCCCTCCGGAGTCGCAGCAGGACATTGGTGCACCACCGGAATCCGTGGTCAGCGCTGGTCCGGACGAAACCGTGCCAGTTGCGGCCGTCGAAGCGGCCCCGATCGAGCCGGCCGCGGAAGCCGCGCCACCGGTGGAAACACCTCCACCGCCGGTCGTACCCCCGCGCCCCCCACGTCGCCGCTTATTTTGGCCGATGCTCGGGTCGGCAGTGCTCGGCGCCATCCTGGCACTGGCAGCTTTGGCCTTCATGTACCGCTTCAATGTGCTGGAGCCCTACAGGATCGACATCGGCGGCAAGCTCCTGTCAGCCCGGCTGAGCGCCCTCGAAGCGCGGGTGCGTGACAGCCGCCCTGCCCCCGCCCCGGCGGCTCCGGTGCCGTTGGCGGCGCCGGCTCCTGCGAACACCAAGGCGCTGGACGATCTCGCCGCGCGGGTCGCGAAGCTTGAGGCCGCTCCCCCCGGCGCCCGTCCTGCCGCGCCCGATCCGGCGGTGACCAATAAACTCAATTCGCTCGAAGCTGCGATCAAGCCGCTTGATGAGGCGGTCGCCGCAAACGACAAGCGCGACGCCGAGCTGCAGACCACGCTGCGCGACACCAGCTCGCGGCTCGACGCCACCAGCAAGATGGTGAGCAATTTCATCGACGAGCAGAAGCAAAAGCCCACCGTCGACAAAGCGGAAATCACCCAGCTCGATACCCGCATCGCGGCGATCGAGAACGCGACCAAATCGCTCGCCGCCAGCACTGCCGCGGCGGGCGCCGCGGACAAGAGCGCGGATCGCAACCTGCGTGTTGCAATCGTGGCGCTGGCCCTACGTGACGCGGTGGAGCGCGGCTCCCCCTACGCGCCCGAGCTGGCTGCCCTCAAATCGCTGACCGGCAACGCCCAGGCGCTGGCGCCACTCGAGCCATTCGCAGCCACCGGCGTGCCGAGCCAGGCTGCGCTCGCCCGCGAGCTTGTGGCGGCCGTCCCGGCCATGTCGCGCGCCGCCCAGAGCGGCCCGAACCCCACGGAAGGCAACTTCCTGCAGCGGCTGGAGGCGCGAGCGAGCCAGTTCGTCCAGGTTCGCCCCGTCGGCGATGCCGCCGGAGATGATGCCGCTGCCATCGTGGCGCGCATCGGTGCGGAAGCAGGCCGCGCCGATATTGCGGGCGCGGCCGGCGATATCAGCAAATTGCCGCCGTCCGCGCAGGCGCCGGCGCAGCCTTTCCTCGCCAAAGTTCAAACGCGCGACGCGGCGCTTGCCGCCGCCCAACGTGTTGTCGCCGACGCGCTCGCGGCGCTCGGCAAATCTTGAAAAGGCTCGCAGCGTGATCCGGGTCGTCATATTTTTCATCATTCTGGGCGCGCTGGCGCTCGCCGCCGGCTGGGTCGCCGATCAGCAAGGCTCCGTCACCATCGTCTGGATGGGACGTCAGATCACGACCTCGATCGGGATCATGATCTGGTCGTTCGTCGCCGTCGCCGTGCTGGCAGCAGCCCTGTGGTCGATCTTGCGCGCACTGGTGCGCGCACCGCATGCGGCCCGCAGGCGCCGCGAAGTCCGCGGCCACCACGCCCTCACCCATGGGCTCCTGGCGGTCGGTGCCGGCGATCATCGCGCTGCCGCGCGCCACGCCCGCGACGCCCGCCGGCTGGTTGGACAGCAGCCGCTCGCGTTGTTGCTCGATGCTCAATCCGCCCAGCTACGCGGCGATCGCGAAGCGGCGGAGCGCAGCTTCGCCGCGATGACGAAGCATGAGCACACCAAGCTTCTCGGCTTGCGCGGCCTGTTCATCGAAGCGCAGCGCAAGGGCGATGTGGCCGCCGCGCGGCGCCACGCGGAGAGCGCCCTGGATGCGGCGCCGGCGCTGCCCTGGTCGGCGCGCGCGGTGCTTGAGCTGCGCTGTGCCGCCGGCGACTGGGCCGGCGCATTGGCCGCGCTCGATCGCAGCCAGCGCGCCGGTCTCGTCGACAAGGAAGCCTACCGCCGCCAGCGCGCCGTGCTGCTCACCGGCGAGGCGCAGGCGCTCGCCGGCGAGGATCGTGAAGCCGCCAAGGCAGCCGCACTGGAAGCCGTCAAGCTCGCCCCCGACCTGGTCCCCGCCGCGGCGCTGGCCGGCACATTTCTCGGTCAGGCGGGCGAGACCCGCCGCGCCAGCCGAATCGTCGAGACGGCGTGGCGCGCACATCCGCACCCCGATCTCGCCGACGTCTACCTCAATCTGCGGCAGGGCGACTCGTCGCGCCAGAAACTCGATCGCATGCGCAAACTGGCGCAGGAAACGCCGGGCAGCAGCCCCGAGGGTGCGTTGGCCTTGGCGCGCGCGGCGATCGCCGCGCAGGACTTTGCCCTCGCCCGCTCGAGCCTCGCGCCGTTGCTCGCGGCGCCGACCCAGCGGGTCGCGACCCTCATGGCCGAGCTCGAGGAGCAGGAGCACGCCGACATTGGCCGTGCCCGCGAGTGGATGGCGCGCGCGCTCACCGCTGCGCGAGATCCCGCCTGGACCGCCGACGGCTTCGTGTCCGAGCGCTGGATGCCGGTGTCGCCGTCCGGGCGGCTCGATGCCTTTGAATGGAAGGTGCCGATCGCCGAGCTGCCGGGCCCGGTGATCGAGCCGCGACCGCGCGACGAAGCCGCGCCGCTTGCTCCGCCGCCACCGGCCCCTGAGGCCGCGAAGCAGCCGGGGCCGATCAAGCCCAGCGAGCCGGTGAAACCTGCGCCCGCGCCGACGGTGGTCGAACCACCGCCGCCCGCCGCAAAAGCCGAGCCCGCGCACACGAGCGAGCCGATTGCCGCTTCAGCTGCTCGAACCCGAAATCAAGTCCGGCTCCGAGGCGCGGCATCCTCAGCCGAGCCGCAACCGACGCCAGTGACCCTCCTGCATGCGCCGGACGATCCTGGTCCGGAGCGCCCGCCGGCGACCGAAACCGAAGACACCAAGCCCGAGCCGAAACAGGAAGGCTGGTGGCGGACGCTGTTCGGCTAGCCTCCCTTCCACCACACGGTGGGACGCTTATCTCAGCCCTTGCTTGCAATGCCCCCACCCGGGGGTTATCACCGCGCCCGGGCCGCAATAGCTCAGCCGGTAGAGCACATCATTCGTAATGATGGGGTCGGGGGTTCGAATCCCTCTTGCGGCACCAGATTAAGCTGCTGATCTCGCAGCTATTTCTATCCTGAGCCCGCAACGAAAGCATTGTCGCCAATCGGGGCGGGGGGCGCAATGGGGGCGCAAAATTCCGAATGTCCGACCACTGAGGGCGACCTGGGCCGTGGCACCACGCACGAAAAATGAAGATTTGTCGGAAAGGGTGTCCGACCTAGAAGCGCCTGCCTGTACAAGCCCTTGCGGAGGCTCGCATCGCAATGATCCTCCTTGCACGGTTGTGGTTCCGGGTATTGCTATCCCTCTTGATGGGTGGCGTCGTGACGCTACCTGATAGGGCGTCCGCCCTCACGGACTATAGGGCCGGTAAGTCCTCCGAGCAGTTATTCCATATTGACTGCTCAGGCTGTCATTCTTCACCTAGCCGCTTGGCGCAGGGTCGCAGCGAACGCAGTCTCGCGGGCTTTCTGCGTGCGCATTACACTACGAATGCTCAATCGGCGGCGTCGCTCGCTAATTACCTCATTCGCGCCCCTGCCACGGGCTCAACCGGCAACTCATTTCTCAAAGTGTTTTGGAAAATATGGCGACAGGTATCCACGGCTTCGCGGTGGTTGATCGAGCAGATAGATAAGGTTCGTGCACACTTGTTGAAGAACCTGCCACATTAGCCGCTCAATATCCCCCAACCCAAGCACCCGCCTGGGCCATCTATCGCGCCGAGCTGGATGCAAGCAGCCCGCCCGCATGAGCATTGAAAACTTGATGATGGCGATGGCGTTCGTCGTCATTCTCGGCACGGCGGGTTATTGGCTGCGACGGGCAATTCGCGTGCTGCGACGCTTGAAGAGGTAATGGGTCGTTATGAGCCCAATCAGTTTGCGGCGATTCGACCGAGACGCAATCCGCGAGGCGGCGGCCTATCCGCTGCCGTTCACGGCGGGGAAGATTAGGGCACTCGATAAGATGGACCAGAAGCGGCGGCGAGCGCTGCGGTGGCTGGTGCTGCTAGGCGTGGTGGGGCTTTTGATCTTGGCCTGGGTGTTCGGATGAACCGTCACAAACCCAGCTGCAGGGGATGTGCTAAGCTTTGCCATTCTCGGAGGGCATTCCATGATGCATATCGCGACGTTTCTATTTGGTCCGGCTCTTATGCTTAACGTCGCCGCCACCGTCCCGACGTATAATGTCAAGCCGACGTGCCGCGCCGCCATTGAGCTTTCAGGGATGGCCGGACGGACAACGGAAATGTGCGAAGCGAGCGAGGCTGATGCTCGCAAGGAAATAGTCAAAGCGTGGCCATCGTTTACGGAATCGGCCAAGACGCGGTGCATCCAAACCAGCGCTGGTCATGCCCCAAGCTATTCCGAGTTGTTGACATGCCTGGAGTCTATGCGCGACCAGCAGAAGCGCCAGGAGCAGGAAAAAGCTTCAGGGAGGCGTCCGCAATCTCGCTAGAGGACGTGGGGCGACTGGCAGGGGGAAAATAGCCGTGGCCGCCGACGAGCCAAAGCAAAGCCTGCTCGGCCTTGAACGGCAGTTCGCAAGCGCCGAAGCGCACCCTGCTGTGGCCTGGGGCAGGTTGCGGCACGTTATTAATTCGCCATCAAGACCTTATTGCTAAACGCGGGTGGCGGCGCGGTTTTGGTGCACAACACCGCGCGACAATCTCTCACCAACGGCCCCGATTGCATCCCCTGTGGTCGGGGCCATTCCCTTAACCGGAAGTGACCCGATGCACCCGCCGGGCAGGTAATTACCGCAGCAACGAAAAGCCGAAGGGCTTCGTCGTGCAGTAACGGCCTCCGACGAAGCAATCACCAGATACAGTCGTCAGATTGACGCCATGGCAACTGGAATATCTCGGCTGATCAAGCGGCTTGAGACGATCGAGCTAAGACTGAAGCGGGCCGGAAAGCGAGATCCAAAAGATTGATACCAGCGACGGTTTCCGGGTGAATGGCAGGCCAGGTAACAATGAACCGTCACTCCTAGCCAGACGGCCAACGGCACCCTCTCCGACCCGAACGCAGGAACCGACGGCAGCAAAATTACGAATGGCGTTTACACAGTCACCGGAATGGCGGCTCAGGTGACGGCGGACCTGGAGGCCCTGGTCTTCCATCCAACCGCCCACCAGGTCGCGGCGGGCAAAACCGTGACAACAGGATTTACCATCACGGTCACTGACTCGCCTGCGGGCCTGTCCGTCACCGACAGCTCAACAAGCGTCACCGTAACAGCCGTCGTGCCGCCAACGATCACCGGCACAGTTGCCAATCAGGCGGTCAATGACAACGCCACCACTGATCCCTTCGCGCATGCGGAGATCGCCGACTTCCTCCACGACACGATCTCCATTACGTTCAAGGGAGCCAACGGGAAGCTCACAGACCCCAATGCGGGGAGTGACCACTTCAGCGGCAGCAACGGTAGCTACACGTTCAAGGATACGGCGGCGAAGATCAGCGCCGATCTCGACGCCTTGGTGTTCACCCCCACCGCGCATCAGGTCGCCCCCGGACAGTCGGTGACCACCGACTTCACCATTCACGTGCAGGACACCGCCTTTGAATTTGCTACCGACAGCACGACCAGCGTGGTCTCCACCGCGGTCGGGCCGCCGACGATCATTAGCCCGAACAACGTGACCGACAAGGTGGGAACAGCGTCGTCGTTCACGGTGACGACGACGGGCTTTCCCACGGCGTCTCTGTCGCTGACTGGAGAGTTCCCAACCGGGCTCACCTTCCACGACAATGGGAACGGCACCGCAACGTTGGCCGGGACTCCGATCGCGCCTGGGGACTTCCCCATCGTGATTACAGCACAAAACGGAGTTGCTCCCGACGCGACCCAGAACTTCTTGATCGTCGTCGATCAGTCACCATCGATCACTAGCCCGAACAACGGGGCTACTGTTACCGACCAAGTGGGGACGGCGTTCGAGCAGCAGGTGATGACGACGGGCTTTCCCACGGCGTCTCTGTCGGAGAGTGGAGCGTTGCCAAACGGGGTCACCTTCACCGACAACGGGGACGGCACCGCAACGTTGGCCGGGACTCCGATCGCGCCTGGGACCTTCAACATCGATATAACCGCGACCAACGCGATTGGCACTGCTTCCGATCAAATCGTTCTGATCATCAAACCGGCGCCGATGACAATTACCGGTACGGTTTCCAATCAGCCGGTCAATGACAACGCGACCATCGACCCGTTCGCGCATGTCAAGATCACCGAGCCGAACGTCGATCAGACCGAGACCGTGACCGTCACTCCTAGCCAGACGGCCAACGGCACGCTCTCCGACCCGAACGCGGCGACCGACGGCAGCACGATCACAAACGGTGTCTACAAGGTAACCGGCACGGCGGCTCAGGTGACGACGGATCTGGATGCCCTCGTCTTCCATCCAACTGTCCATCAGGTGGCGCCCGGCAACACCGTGACGACCGGGTTTACCATCGCGGTCACCGACTCGCCGCTGGGCTTGACCGCCACCGACAGCACAACAAGCGTTATCGCGACGGCCCTCGCGGTGCCGGAAACGATCACCGGCACCGTCGCCAACCAACACGTGCTCTTTCAAATCGCGCCATTTAAGACCGTCGTGATCGGCGACAGAACTTCGGCCAGACGGCCACCGTCACCATTACACAATCATCGCCTTGGCCTATTGGCCTGAACGGCACGCTCCGCGATCCGAACGCGGCGACCGATGGGAGCCATTATGCGAATGGCGTCTACACAGTGACCGGCACGGCGGCGCAGGTGACGGCGGCCGTGCAGGACCTGTCATGGTCCAATGGCCTGGGTACTACCCACTTCACCATCACTGTCACTGACACCGCGCACCAAACCGCAACAGATCATACGGTGAGCGTGGTCGGATCGAAGTTTCAGACCAGGGTATAGCGGGCTGAAATGTATGGCCACCCGCTGCGGAGCAAGCTCGCGGCGAACCGACGGGAGCACGACTACGAACGGCGTCTACACAGTAACCGGCACGGCCGCTCAAGTAACGGCAGCACGGAACGCGACGTCTTCGGGAAGCGTCGACAACCATATTTGATCGGCTCCTTCTCGCCATCGGGCCATTCAATCAACAGCCACTCCTCTGGCCGACTGGCGGCGAGCCAGTAATCCCGATGCGCGACACGAACGCGCACACGGGCAAATCGCGAGGACAGCTTCTCGCCCATCGCTTCCCGCCATGTGATCGTGCGCCAGGCACGTTTTGGCAAAGCCAACGCAACCTTTTTGACCGAGGCCGGTTTGTGCTTGCCATCGCGGCGCAGCAGCTTCGGTGGTCGCCATGACCCGACCACTTCTTTGGCGGACGCGGCCCCGTGCCAGGGGCCCATCTATCCCGGCACTGAACTAAACAATGATCCGACAATTGGTGGGGGCCAAATCCATTGTGTCTCTACCTGCTTCTTAGTCAGCTTGGATTTGATCTCATAGATGCGCGCTTTGGAGTGGGGCGACAGCGTGTGATCTTTCACGCCTGGCGTTCAACCGCATTAAGGCGGTCGGGCGCACCGAATTATGCAGGGTTGGCCTTTGACTTAGATCCGGCCGTTGAACATACACCCGAACCGATTGGGAGAGGGCAGAAAATGCGAACTGGACTTCGCTTAATCCTAGAAGCTCTGCAATTTCGAAGCTAACGAACGCACTGGCGCAACCGCTCAAATTGCTACCAAGCGGTTATCGTTTGGATTAAGGAGGTGCTTGCCCTTCTTCGACCGCCGCGCCCGCACCTGCTGCACTCGCTCCGACGCTCCGGACCTCTACTTCCATGCTTCGACGTTAAGGCTGATCGGCACACCGCCGAAGAGCAGCGTACTGGCGTCGTTGAATAGGCCGAATTGCGACACCCGTCGAATTTCGCGAAAGCCGGCCTCCTGCAGGAAATCGTTCAGGAATTCGAAGTTTAGGCCAACGTAGTGGATGTCATAGTCAGTGGCGCGGCCGCCGAACATCATCCGCATGACTTGAAAACGGGCCCGAACGTCCAGCGACGGATGCAAGAACAGGCGACAGAGTGTCTCCAAATCGGGAACTGATGCGCGTAAGCGGCCGCCAGGCTTTAAGACGCGGTATATGCCCTGCAGCGTCTTCTCCAGATCTCCGTTGTAGCCCAGGTGCTCCAAGACATGCGACGCGTAAACTTCGGAGCAGCTTTCGTCACCAAGGAACGATAGGTCATTGCAGTTGCCGACGTAGTCAACGATCGGTCCAGGCAGAGCGTCGAGGATCACCCAACCCTCGCGCTTTTCCCAGCCGCCGATGTGCAGCTTGATGCCGTCTCCGGGAGATTTCCCGGAGGACAGAGAATTTGCGGGAGTCATCGCACTCATATTCGCTTCCGCATTCCTTATACGCGACAAGTCGATGATAGCCAGTGACGTTGCGGTCGAAATGGCCGACCGGAGGGGGTCAAGAGTGTCGAGGCCGTCAAGCGAAATATCGAATGAATTCGACGCTCGGGATTGCGCCGTTTTGTATTCCCGCCACGGTGGTCGGCCGATCAGCGTGTCATGCTGGACCTCGTTTCATCCTCCCAGAAACTCTCGCCCACTCGATGCTCTCGGCGGGGTTCTCTTTTGGGGTGGCCTCTGGTGCACTCAGTGGCCCGGCCGCCTCCGCCGCTCGCACCGTGCGGTGGCGCGGCATCTTTGCAGTCCATACCTGGATCGTCGTGAAAGAAAAGAGTGCCAAAAACTACAGACGACTACACGGCATGGGGCGAGCCCATCCGCACCAATGGGTTTTCCTCTCAGCGGCGTCGATGCCTCAACGCATTTCGTGCAACAATTTAGTTTAAGCGCAATAAAGTCCTACCCGTCTGCGTCGTCATCGTCGGTGCCTAGGACCAGACCCGGGGGCAGCGACTCGTCGTACATGCTAGCCAGATCGGACCGCCCTATCGGGATGAACCCTTTAATCTTTGCGGTCCGCAGCGGGAGCACGCCGGATTTCTCCAACTTGGCGGCAATTAGGGTGCGCAGTGGGGTGGGCACGTCCAGCCTACGATCGTCGACGACGCGCGCGGCCCGAAGGAACAGGTTCTGAAGGTCAAGCAGTTCGGGGTTGGTCCAATCGAAATCCTGGAAGGCCGAGTACGCGCGCTCGACGAGGTCGGGTGAAACGACAGTCTCGGGCCCCGCGTAGAGTGGAGTTCGGTTGAGCAGGAACCCGAGCGCTGCAAGATAGGGAGCGCAGTGCCGCTTGGCGCGTGCCAGCGTCACCGCGATGTCGAGGAAACGCCGGACCAGTTCGGCCTTTGTGTCGTGGGAGATCAGTTCCAAGGAACCTGTCAAGCGCAAGAGTTCGTCCGGCGCCTTGCCGCTGCATATCCTATCGACCTCTCCTGTCAAAAGCTTGTTCTGGCGTTCGCGCGTGAGCCCGCCGGCCACTCGCCGCCATAGGATGTATTCCTGGCTCTTGATGCGGCGACCGGGAAAACACGGGCCGGCATCGTGCAGATGCCACAGCGCGTCGATACGGAGGTCGTCCCGGACAACTCCGAAACCCGGGCGCAGCAGGAATCCGGCGATGATAAACCAAGCCTCTTCGTGGTCTACCGAGAGTCGTCTGCTGTCGAGCCGCCCCTCCAGGGCGGGCCAAAGGGCGCGCAACAGGGGCGCGCTCCATCCGCTCCTGGGCGAGCCGAGGACGCTCTCCAGGCGCTTGAGGATCGTGCCGGCACTAACCTTGCCCTTTTTACTTTCGCCGCCAGGCTGGGCGAACGCGATTCCGATCTGCTTGCGTGCTGTTTCCAGCGCTTCCGCTGGGGCGTTCGGCTCAATCTGAACGGGGACTTCGCGGGATCGTCGTGCGCCGGGTACACTCGCCCCACCTTGGTTGTGCAGGCGCATGTTGAATTCCAGTGGCCAGGATTGCTGGCTACCGGGCTCGGTGCTGATGCAGGTGATCTGGAGCAGGCCCAACGCGTTTATCCGCGCGACTAGGCTCACAGGTAAGGTTCCACCCGTTCCAGCGGGTGATGGCTCGGTCGATTTGATGATTGTTTGAAGCGCTGGCAACGCGTGAAAATCGCCTTCGGACCACGAAAGGATGTCTCCGGCCCGCGTCCCGCTGTGACGGCTTGAGGAATATGCCTGGAAGCGCACTAGCTGATGAGTGCGGACTTTGAGCCCAAGATTAGCGATCTCAAAAAGCTGCGATGGTGCCGCACCCTGAGGAAGAACACACACGAGAGACGGAGCCGCGGTTTCAGCATCCGTCGCGGGTATCCCCTGCACTTCGAGAAAGACCGCATGGGCAGCCCCAGCGGCGATCTGACCTGAATGCTGGTGGAGAAGAGTACCGAATCGTGCGGCTCCGCGCGCTACCGCCAGGTCCGGCTCCTCATTCTCTAGAACCAGCGGCACAAGGCCGTCTTGCGACAGACTTCGATCTGCTCCCGAAGCCTTTGGCGCAGGAGCGGTGGTCGGATCGATCCGCCATTGAAAAGGACCGCATCAACACGTGGGCGATCACTCAAGAATTCGGCGAGATGTCGCGTCACCGCGCTATCGGAGGGATAGGGAAGTCCCCATTCCCTGA
>CAVXDE010000031.1:0-256186 GCA_963760435.1 uncultured Alphaproteobacteria bacterium | reverse complement strand
ACGCTCGGCCTTCATCACCGGCCAGAGCGTGTTCCGCACCGGCCTCAGCAAGGTCGGCCTGCCGGGCGCCGATCTCGGCCTCGAGAAGGAAGACCCGACCATTGCCGAACTCCTCAAGACGCAGGGCTACGCCACCGGCCAGTTCGGCAAGAACCATCTCGGCGACAAGGACGAGATGCTGCCGACCGCCCACGGCTTCGATGAGTTCTACGGCAATCTCTACCACCTCAACGCCGAGGAGGAGCCGGAACTTCCGGATTATCCGAAGGCCGACGATCCGGAATTCCCGAATTTCCGCAAGAATTTCGGCCCGCGCGGCGTGATCCACAGCTGGGCCATGCCGGACGGCACCCAGAAGATCGAGGACACCGGCCCGCTGACCAAGAAGCGCATGGAGACGATCGACGACGACATCGCCGCGCGCTCGGCGGAGTTCCTCGACAAGCAGGTCAAGGCGGACAAGCCGGTGTTCCTGTGGGTCAATTTCACCCACATGCATTTCCGCACCCATACCAAGCCCGAGAGCCTCGGCCAGTCCGGGCGCTTGCATGGGGCCCTACGCAGACGCCATGATCGACCACGACAAGAACGTCGGCACCGTGCTCGACAAGATCAAGGAGCTCGGCATCGACGACAACACCATCGTCATGTATTCGACCGACAACGGCCCGCACATGAACTCGTGGCCGGACGCGGCCATGACGCCGTTCCGCAACGAAAAGAACTCGAACTGGGAAGGCGCCTATCGCGTGCCGGCGATGGTCCGCTGGCCGGGCAAGATCAAGCCGGGCAGCGTGTCGAACGGCATCGTCTCGCATCTCGACTGGATGCCGACCCTGCTCGCCGCCGCCGGCGCGCCGGACATCAAGGAGAAGCTGCTCGAAGGGCTTCAAGGCCGGCAACATGACCTACAAGGTCCATCTCGACGGCTACAACCTCCTGCCGTATCTGACCGGGGCCGAGCCAAACAGCCCGCGCAAGGAGTTCTTCTATTTCTCGGACGACGGCGATCTGACCGGCTTTGCGCTACGACAATTGGAAATTCGTCTTCCTGGAACAGCGGGCGACGGGCACGCTGCAGGTCTGGGCCGAGCCCTTCACGCACCTGCGCGTGCCGCTAGATCTTCAATCTTCGTCTCGATCCCTATGAGCGCGCCAGCATCACGTCGAACACCTATTACGACTGGCTGCTGGACCACGCTTTCATGCTGGTGCCGGCGCAGGCCTATGTCGGCAGTTCCTGGCGACCTTCAAGGATTATCCGCCCCGTCAGAAGGCAGCGAGCTTCTTCATTGATCAGGTGCTGGAGAAGTTGCAGAAGCCGAGCGGAGATTAACCTGAGGCAATGAGGAAACATCGTGCGTCGCGTGGACACTGAGTTGAGGAAGGATACCACCGCTATGACTTGTCTCCGAGCCGTATTGGTGCTCGCAGCCATTATCGGCGCGACTACGCTCTCTCCGGTCTTCGCGGCCGACGCCACACGGCCTTCCGATGGCTCGGTTTTGCCGTTTCCGCCTGCACCCTCGACCAGCATCGCGGCGCCCACCTTGCAAGAGTCCAAACTCCAGCGGCGGGTCGAGGAAAGCCATTTGCCCAAGGACGCACCCAACATTCTGATCATCCTCTTGGATGATGTCGGGTTCGGGCTCCCGGATACTTACGGTGGCCCGATCCACACGCCGACGCTGTCGCGCATCGCCAACCAGGGGATCAGCTACAACGCATTCCACACCACTTCGATCTGCTCGCCAACGCGCGCGGCGTTGCTGACCGGGCGCAACCATCAGCGCGTCGGCTCCGGCACCATCGCGGAGCGGGCGGTGGACTGGGACGGATATACCGGCGTGATCCCGCGCACCTCGGCCACCCTGGCGAAAGTGCTGGGTGCCTACGGCTACAAGACCGCAGCCTTCGGTAAGTGGCACAACACCCCTGCCACCGAGACAACGGCCATGGGGCCGTTTACTCTCTGGCCGACCGGCGAAGGGATTGGTTTCGACTACTTCTACGGTTTTCTCGCCGGCGAGACCTCGCAATGGGAGCCCAGGCTGGTCGAGAACTTCAATCCGATCGAGCCGCCCCACGACGCGAAGTACCATCTAAGCGAAGACTTGGCCGATCAGGCGATCGCATGGATGCGCAAGCATCGCGCCTACGCACCCGACAAGCCGTTCCTGATGTATTGGGCCCCTGGTGCCGGACACGGGCCGCATCACATCTTCAAGGAATGGGCCGACAAGTACAAAGGCAGGTTCGACGACGGCTGGGATGCTTTGCGCGAGCGCACATTCAAGCGCCAGAAGGAGCTCGGCTGGATCCCCGCAGATACCAAGCTCACCCCGCGGGCGGAGAGCATGCCCGGGTGGGACAGCATCCCAGAGGTGGAGCGCCCGTTCCAGCGGCGGCTGATGGAGGTCTTCGCCGGGTTCGTGGAGCACGTGGACGTCCAGGCCGGCAAGGTCATCGACGAGATCGACCGCCTCGGCATCAGCGACAACACCATCGTGTTCTACATCTTCGGCGATAACGGATCGAGCGCCGAAGGCCAGAACGGGACCATCAGCGAGCTGCTCGCGCAGAATCAGATTCCGAACACGATCCAGCAGCAGCTCGACGCACTGAACCGGATCGGTGGCCTCGACCTGCTCGGCAGCCCGAAAGTGGACAACATGTACCACGCCGGCTGGGCCTGGGCCGGCGACACGCCATTCCACCACACCAAGCTGATCGCATCGCATTTCGGCGGCACACGGAATCCGATGGCGATCTCGTGGCCGGCGCGGATCAAGCCTGACAAGACGCCACGCTCGCAGTTCCACCACGTCAACGACATCGTGCCCACGATCTACGAAATCCTCGGCATCGTGCCGCCCAAGGTCGTAGACGGCTTCGCGCAGGACCCGATCGATGGCACCAGCATGGTCTACACGTTCGCCGATGCGACGGCACACGGCCGAAAGGACACCCAGTATTTCGACAACAACGGCAGCCGCGGTATCTATCACGACGGCTGGTTCGCGAGCACGTTCGGCCCGCTTACGCCGTGGCTCACGGTGAGCCCGGGACTGGCGACATGGGATTCGAGCAAGGACGTCTGGGAGCTCTACAATCTCAACACCGACTTTTCGCAGGCCGACGACCTAGCAGCGACGGAGCCCAAGCGACTCGACGAACTGAAGGCGCTATTCCTCAAGGAAGCTGCGGCGAATAAGGCCTTCCCAATCGGCGCCGGCATCTGGTTGCGCATTCACCCGGAAGATCGCATCAAGACGCCTTACACGAACTGGCATTTCGACGCGCAAACGATGCGGATGCCGGAGTTCACGGCGCCAGGGCTGGGCCGCGAAAGCAACCACGTGACGATCGACGCCGAGTTCGGCGAGAACGCTTCCGGCGTGCTCTACGCGCTGGGCGGCGCTTCCGGAGGCCTCACCCTGTACATCGACCAGGGCAACCTCGTCTACGAGTACAACATGATGATCATCGAGCGCTACATCACGCGCTCGAAGGACAAACTCTCGCCCGGCCAGCACATGATCGACGTGGATACCAGGATCGTAAAGCCCGGAGCGCCCGCTGAGGTCGTGCTCAGGGTCGATGGCGTGGAGGTTGCACGCACGACGGTCAAGCGCACCGTTCCCGCAGCCTTCACCGCCAGCGAGACCTTCGATGTCGGTGTCGATCTCGGCTCACCGGTGTCGCTCGATTACTTCGACCGAAGGCCGTTCCGGTTCGACGGGAAAATCACAAGCGTTGACGTAACACTGAAATGAGGCGGGCTCGCCGCCCTGCAGCGTCTGTGGCGTGGGCCACCGCGAAAGCTGATATCCCCGCGAGCGGCTTAGGCGAAATCATTGCAATGCCTTGTTGCCGACGGCGAACTTGTTCCTGCGGGGGCTGGCAGTTCCCGATTCCTGAGGTGAAGCCGGTGGAGAAGCCAAGACAGCGACGCGAGGCACGTCTGGGCGGCTGGGCTGCAGGGTCGAGGCGGGCCGCGGGGTTGGGTTCGTTTCGTAGAATTCGCTAGGCCTTTCGGGCTCCGAAGATCGATGGCGTTTTACGAAACGAACCCAGGACTTCTCGGCGCGATCAGTCCTTCGCTTCCGACCTCATGACGAGGTAATCCGCGGCTCTTCCAACCCTAGATTTGAGGCGGCCTGGGCGGCACTCGACCTCGCCGCCGCCGATCCGCCCGCGCGCCTGGGAAGTTGCCGGTGTGGAGTTTACCGACGAGAACGGCGGTGCCCGCCGGTGTGCGGCTGCATAATCGGCAACAGACTTAGCCACGCGCGTTTCAGATCGAAGAATTCGTTCACGTCAGCGGTGCGCGACAATTGAGCAGTTGTCAGGCCGAAAGCGCCGTGCAGCTCGTTTCAGCGCTCGAACCGGAGAACATGCCGCTGCCCCCCAATCGATCTTCCGGTCGGCCGCGGGTTCACGTTTTCCCGATCTTGCCGGCGCATCCGCGCCGCTCCACGGCGAAGCGTCACTTGAACGGCTTACTCCACATGCGGACGCCAGGCGCTTCTCCGTTGGTGAATTCGATGCCGGCGGACTTCAAGTGCGGATTGGATAGCTGCTAGGTTCGAACCATAAGCATTTGGTGGTCCAACAGCGTTCTCGATCCGCTGGACCGTCGAGAGCCCCACCTTGGCTCTTTGCGCGAGCTCTTTGGCCGTCCAGCCCAGGAAAGCCCGGGCAGCTCGAACCTGAGGACCGGAAATCATTTGGCCCTCCCTAGGAAAAATATATCATTCTACTTGGATATTTCTTGATTGACAGTTGAACTAAAATGTTTCATCTTGTCGAGGGCCATTTCGGTTTTGGAGCTAATCATGCACTCTTCGCGGCCCCCAACCTCCTTAGGACCTCGTAGGTATTTCATCGGCGGCTCGGACGCCCGGATCATCATGGGCAACGACGAAGCCGCCCTCCTCCGCCTCTGGCGCGAAAAGCGCGGCGAAGCCGAACCAGAGGACCTCTCGGGCAACCTGATCGTGCAGCTCGGGGTCGTGACCGAAGCGCTCAATCGGCACTGGTACGAGCGCAACACCGGCCAGGTGGTCACGGCCGTCCAGCGGCGGGTCCAGCATCCCGGTGATCCGGTTTCTGGCCGCCACGTTGGACGGCATGGTCGAGGGCACCGGGGCGGTGTTCGAGTCCAAGTTCATGCTCCCGTGGTCGTTCTCCGAAGAGGCGGCGGCGCAAAAGTACATCGCCCAGCTCCAGCACAACATGTGGGTGACGAACGCCAGGACGGCGGTGCTGTCGATCATCACCGGCGGTGGCAAGTGGGTCGAACTTACCATCCCGGCTGATTCGCTCTACCAGCACCTGCTGCTCACGGCCGAGAAAAAGTTCTGGCGCTGTGTCGAATTGGGTGAGCCCCCTCGCCTCTTCTTGGCAGAACCGCCGAAGGTCCGGATCGAGGCGGTCCGGATCGTCGACATGAGCTCCTCGAATTCATGGGCGGAATTTGCCGGCGTTTTCCGGCGCACCCACGCGAGCCTTCCTGGAGCACGAGAATGCCAAGGCGGAGCTGAAAAAACTCATGCCCGAGGATGCCAAGGAAGCGATCGGGCATGGCATTCGGGCCAAGCGGTCGAAATCGGGCGCGATCAGCTTCGATCTTCTTGGCGCGGGAGGCCGCCCATGCAGCACTCCAGTGAATCGATCGGCGCCATTGCGAGCGCGCTGGCCAAAGCGCAATCCGAGCTCATCAACCCGGAAAAGTCGCTGGTCGGCGACCATCCGATCCCCATTCGACCGGGAAGGCGACCGGACGTTCCGCTATGCGTCGCTGTCCAGCGGCCTCGAGATCGTCCGCAAGACGCTGGGCAAGCACGAGATCGCGACGGTGCAGACGACCGCGCATCGACAAGGATGCCGGGCTGATTCGGCTGACCACGGTTCTCGCCCACTCGTCCGGGGAATGGGTCTCGTCCGATTGGCCGGTATGCCCGGTCGGCGAGACGGCCGCGCCGCACCGGATGGGGGCGGCCCTCACCTATGCCCGCCGCTATGCCCTGTTCACGCTGGTCGGGATTGCCGGGGAAGATGACCTCGACGCGCCGGACCTTGGGGTCGTTCGTCACGGAGCCGGTTCCCCGGACAAGCCGTCCGGCAAAGGCGAACGGGGCGGCAGTGAATGACAACGCTGCGCTTCCCTCGGTTCCGGTCAGCCGAAACGAATGGCGCAATCCACGGCCTTCCAAACCGGTCCTGGACCC
Organism: uncultured Alphaproteobacteria bacterium; assembly: GCA_963760435.1. Lineage (GTDB taxonomy): Bacteria > Pseudomonadota > Alphaproteobacteria > Rhizobiales > Xanthobacteraceae > JAFAXD01. Next base: position 249,953 of record CAVXDE010000031.1, on the reverse strand, counting down.
CAGCGGCTTCCGGCGTCTCTGCGCGATCGCCTTGTGAGCGAGATCGCGGCGCTTGATGCCGCCGAGTCGGCGATTGAATGGGCCGGCCAGAGCATTGATGCCAAGAACACCCTCGATAACGAAGACGCCGTGATTGTCGAAGCCGCGTTCCGCGATCGCATGCGGATGCTGCAGCCGGAAATCTACCCGCCTGACTCGGTCCCTCCGCAGAAGGCGGACCCGGCCGTGGAGTCACGCGCCGGCCTCCGAACCGATCAATTCTGCCATTCCTGCGACCTCGGAACGTGCGCGGGCGCCAACGGCTCGAGCGACGACATCACCCGGTTCCGCCATGCGCCTTGAAGGCGCAACCGGCGTCACTTCCGTGAAGCCGCGCCGGTCCCGCGACAAGGAACATTTGCGCTTCATCTGCCGACAGCCATGCACCGTGTGTGGCCGCACGCCGTGCGAGGCACACCATCTTCGGTTCGCGCAACCGCGGGCAATGGGCCGCCGGGTTTCGGATGAGTTCACGGTTCCGCTTTGCCGGCTTCATCACCGCGAGCTGCACCAGGTTGGCAACGAGCTTTCCTGGTGGAAGGAACTCAACATCGATCCGCTTCCGATTGCTTTGCGATTCTGGCAGCACACGCGCGGCGTACTTCCGCCGGCAGGCGATGGAGCAAAACCGGAACCGCAAATGCCCGCCGCCTCGCCAGAGCTCCTGGAGCGATCAGCTTCACCGGGCAGCAATGCACAATCAGTGTCCTATGAGGAGGACGGGAGCGCGATCGCATGATCTCGCCATTCCGGCTCCAGGCAAATCGCCGCAACGCACTGCGCAGCACCGGCCCGAAAACCGACGAGGGCAAACAACGATCCCGGGCAAATGCTCTCAGGCACGGCCTAACCGCCGAAACGATTGTTGCGAGTCTGGAAGACGCCGAGGATTACAAGGCATTCGAAGCCGCGATCATTTCGGACTACTGCGCCGAAACGGCCGTGGCGCGGGAGCTCGTGCTGCGACTTGCTTCGCTATTGTGGCGGCTGCGGCGCGCGACTGCGATTGAGACCCAATTGCTCGAGATGCAGATGGAAGTATCCCGGACCAATCACGTCGGGGCAGAAACCGAGCAGCTGCCGATGGAACAGGTGCTTTTTCGCAGCTCAAATATCGAGGGTCTGCGCGACAAAGGCTTTACAAGAACTCCATTACGATCTTGCCAAACGGAGCAGAGCGCGGCAGCTTTTCAAGCAACCTCAGAAGAAATTTGCGCGAGCGACTACGGCTATGCGGCACGGCAACTCGCTTATTGTTTCTTGCGATTGGCGGAGCTGGACGCGGCCGTGTCGGAACGCCTCAGCCGTTATGAAGCGAGACTTTGGCGCCAAGCTGTGCAGATCATTTGCGTTCTTGATCCGATTAGCGAGTGAAAAGCCGGCCGCCTGGAGTGCACGCAGCAGCCCAAGCAAACTGGATCACGCCGTTCCGCAATGCAGCTCGAATCGGCAAGCACTCTCCCTTCCGCGAACCCACGGCCACGCACGGTGTGCGGTGGCACGCCGTGTGGGGCTGACCACCTTCGGTTCGCGCAGCCGCGAGCGATGGAGCGCGGTGTTTCGGACTAGTTCGCCGGTCTGCTTTGCTTCAAGACTTGTCGCTAGCTATGCAATCTCTTCTAATAGTCGCTGCCATGTCGCGAATGCTTGCCGGCAAGTAAAGTGAGCTTCCAGCATCGCTCGGGCGTTTCTCCCCATCTGGGAGACGCGTTCATCGTCCGTAGACAGGCTGACGAGAGCATCAGCGAGCGCATCGGCGTTTCCCGGTTCGATAACAAGGCCGCAGCTGTACTGCTGTGACCAGTCGCGCGATTTCTCCATCCTCGGCGGCGATCGCAATCACGGGCCGACCCGCGGCTGCGTTAGCGTAAAATTTGCTGGGCACGATGAGACCCTCCAAGTCCGGCCGCAGCGATATCCAGTGTATATCGACAGCTGCGAGCGAATATCTTAGCAACTCCTGTTTCTGGTAGGGAAAAAACCGAAATTGCTGTTCCAGCTTGCGGTGCTTGACAGCTCCGACAAGCTCTTCCCACAAATGGCCACCGCCAATAAAAACGAAGACGATACGAGGATTGTCACGTAGGCGTTCTGATGCAGCCAAAACAGTGTTGAACTCGTGGGCTCGGCCGAGGTTGCCTGAATAACCCACTACAAACTTATCTTCGAGCCCCCACTCCCGGCGAAGCGGATTTTCGGCGTGCGCGATTGGGGTAATTTGTTCGTCATTGCACCAATTATGGATGACACGGACATGATCCGGCGCGACGCCGCGCGCTACCAATCTTTCGGCCATGCGCGTTCCCACTGCCACGTTGACGGCGGCCGACTTTAACGATCGGTCGCGCATATATGTCAACGCCCGACCCACTGGGCCACGCAACAAAGGAAGGCCCAATGCAATGGCGACTTCGGGATAAAGGTCCTGCACCCAGTTCACTAAGTGCGCCCCGCGCCGTTGGGCTATCTGCATTGCTAAAATCGAAAGCAAGGGCGGATCCGTTTTTGCAACGAGAATGTCACCGCGGCGCGCGACAGAAAGCGCGCTGCGCCAGAGCGAAGCATAAAATGTGAGATAGTCCAGGCCTCGACCAATTAATGCGGAACGACCGTAGCGGGTCGTGGAGACACGATGTAGGTGTACTCCATTGATGGTCTCCTCGATGGGCAGCTGCGCATCCGGGTCATCATAGAGTTGGCGACTGGTAATCGCGTGTACCTCGTTTCCCAATGACGCTAAGTGAAACGCCAGTCCGCTCACAATCTGGCTTGTTGCGGAGTGATCCGGAAAGAAAAAGCGATTGAGAAAGATGACGCGCTTCATAAACCTGGCCGCCGCGTTCGCACCTGGCACTGATATATGATCAAGTGCCCTCTGCGCGATGCGATGCCGGGCGACATCGCCAAGGACCATGTTGAGAAGATGGAATGGTCAGACCGGAGATGTGCGGGCGCCTGCCAATTTGCCTGCCACCCGCACGGGAACAACGCGCGCTTCATCCAACGCGCCCCAGGGTTCTGCCACTATGCCGCGCGCCTCTGCGATGGCTGCTTCCGATCGGCTTTCCCCTTTGAATACGTACGGCAGGGTCAGGTAAATGATGCGCAAATCGAGCCACAGAGAGGCATTGCGCACGTACCACTCATCAAGCGCAGTTTTCTCTTCGACCGAGAGAAGCTTGCCGCCGTTGACTTGAGCCCATCCCGTAATTCCAGGCGGGACTGAAAGTCGTATGCTCGGATCCGGGGGTTGATCGTGCCGTAGAAGCGGCCGTGGACCTATCAGTGACATGTCGCCGACGAGCACATTCAGCAGTTGTGGAAACTCGTCCAACCGGCATCTGCGGAAAAGGTGCCCAATTCGCGACAGCCGCTCCGCATCCATTATCTTTCGACCGTGCCCATCATAGGGTGGTCTCAGGGTCCGAATTTTATAGAGCAGGAACGGTCTGCCACCTTCTCCCAGGCGTTGCTGCCAAAAGAACACCGGCAACCCGGCGTCCAAAACTGCGACCGCAGCGATTAGAAGCCAAAGTGGCGAAAGTAAAAAGATCGCTGAAATACTTAAAAGTATATCGAAATATCGCTTATAAGTGAAGTAGGGCGGCAGCGCTGACTGTATTATCTTCAGACTTCAACCTCAAATTGATCTTGGGTGGGGCCGAGAGCGTGCAATCCCATCAGTTCCGGCACAAAGTCCAACTTGATCTCGTGCGCGCTGCAGACTTCTCTCATCTCGCGAAGTGAATCCTCAGAAATCCTGTCCGGATCTCTGCCAACGATGACATGACCAACCCGGACTCCATGTTCGGCAAATTCGTTGACGATGGCTTGAAGCTGATTGATGAGACCAATGACCGGAACGCCGGCAAGGGTGCGTCCAAGCATTTCAGGCCGATCGTCCAACACTGCGATGATGCGGTATAGCCCGGGCGAATACGCTCTGATAAGCTCGATATACGACAAGGACAGCCGGTTCGATCCAATCATCAGGATGTGTTTGCCGGCAGCATCCCTGTGTCGGGGTAATGAAGTTCGCTTGGCGTGTAACAACCGCGACAAAATCCTGGTTCCAAGAAGTCCTGCCAGCAATATCAAGGCATGAACAATTGGAGTCGTGCGGGGGATCCCATCAAGTCGCGTCAATGAGAAAACGACGGCGTACGTAGCAAACGTTGCCGCAGCCACGGCCTTCGCCACGCTCATGGCATCAACCACGGAGAAATAGCGCGTTATCCCAGCTTGGACACGAAGCGCCGAGAATGCGATCAACGAAAATGCTACGGAAATGGAGCAATAAAGCAGCGTCGGGACGAAGCCCGAATAAGAGAGTGCAGGGGCATCACGAAGGTAAAGGGCGAGTATCGGCGCAAAGACAGCCCAAGCGGCGTCGACCAGCGACGAGCGCGCGCGCAGTGCCGTGCGCGATGAGGGCAATACAGGCATCGATTCTAGATTAGTCCCCATTAGTCCCCGCACCCGATCGCCGACATGCTAACACTATTTTCGACCTAAATGTGACCGCTGACGCGTGGCGGTCGATTTTTCCAAGTTTTGTGCGACAGGGATCGGCGCCGATGATGCTCTTTGAGCGTGTACGATTAAGTTGCGACCGTTAAAGATTGGCGCACCGAGGACCGTCCACAGCTTTTCCGGTCTCTGCAGCAAATTTTCACGTTTTGCGCAGATCCTCGAAAGTTGCTAACCCACGTCATCGCCGGCCGGCTCAACAAGCAAATAGCGGCGGATGATGATTGCTCCAGGCCGCATCACACGATGACATTCCTTTAATAGTTGAACGCAAGGGTCTCTCAACTCGAACCCTGAATTGAACACCGATAAGTGTTCGATACAGTGCTCAGTGAAAACACCGGAAATTGATGCGGAACGAAAAGGAAGTCCGCGCTTGAGATCCCAACAGAGATCTACGCCGGGGCGCCAATGAAGCCGGACATTTCCCCCGCAACCCAATCTGCAACGAGGCGAATCTCGCGCGTGCATAAAGGGTGCAGGCTTTCAACAAGGATTGGCAGTCTTCTAGCGCACCGAAGGTGTCGACGACCAAGATGTAATCGAACGGTCCCTCCAGGGCGCCGATCGTCTCCTTTGCCTCGATGTCGCCGGTGCGAAACTCAAGTTTGGATGGGCCTGTCGTGCCTGCGCGATCAAGCGCGGACTTAGATCAACCCCCGCGCCATAGCTGGGCTCCAACGCGGCGAGCGTCTCGCCGGCGCCACAGCCGAGGTCTAGGATCCGCTTACCGGTGGCATGAGAAATCGCAGATAGGCCGTGTCCTCGGCATGGAAGAGCGCCGCCTTGCGGCGCCAGTGCGCGCGTGCAGCCGCACGTTTTTCAGAATTGTCATGGACATTACGCTTGTGGGGGGACGTCCTGGATGCAGGGCTGTGACGGACGGTGGACGGCTGCACTATCCGATTGGGAGTCATGTAGCAGCTCATGCGAGTATGCTCTTTCGCTTAAAAGATCAGCATGATACCCAACGTTGCATGGGGCCAAGAAATCGAAAAAAACCGATGCTTGCCACGTTAGCTGACCTGCTGGCACCAGCTTCGTTATCCGAATTCCTCGACGCGTTTCGGGGGAGGAAGCGACTACACATAACGGCAACCGATCCGACCCGTGCGGAAAGTCTATTCTCGTGGCGTGATATCAACGCCCTGCTGTCGGAGCGCGCTCTCGACGAGAACGTGATGTTTCTGCGGGACGGAGTGCGCGTCCCGCGCCAGCTGTATACGTCAAACGAAGGTAAGCGGTTCAACGTCCCCGCTTTCCATAATCTGCTGCCCCAAGGAGTCAGCATCGTTGTTAACAATATCCATCGCTCCGTTTTCCAAATTGGTCAACTTGCCGCTGCTATCGAGCGCAAAATGGGAATCGATACCAACGTAAATGCTTATCTTAGTTTTGCGAAAGGCGGCGCGTTTAAGCCGCACTCGGACTTCATGGATGTTCTAGTCGTGCAGATTTATGGAAATAAGCAATGGCACATTTGGAATCTGGAGTTGCCGCATCCCGTTAAAAGGGAAGATGGTTTAAGGGTTAATACTAACCCCGCGCCTGACCTGGAGGTCGCGTTGGGCCCTGGAGATGTGCTTTTCATCCCACGGGGCGAGCCCCACTGTGCTGCGGTTTCGGCCGGGCATTCTGTGCATCTGACAATTGGACTCCAGAGCAAGACCGGAATCGATTTTCTTGATCACCTCCGCGAATACGCGATCAAGGATCCGCTTCTCCGAATGGACTTACCTCGGCACACATCAAAGGAGCAGTCGACTTCGCAGGAAGCTGAGCTCAAAAATCGACTACATCAACTGATTGATGCCGGAAGTGTAGTACAGTTTTTGGAGAAAGATGACCTTTCCCGCTTACCGATTGTGCAAACTGCGCTCGCTGGCGAATTGCCCCAGATGGACGATATTTTACGTCTGACTCTAAGACGCCGGATACCGCTTCCGGACGTTCCAGAGGACGGTCCTCCGCAGCCCGTCATAATCGGCGGCGAGGCACGACACCTCTCCCCGACAGCAATCGACATCCTGCGGCGGCTTCTCGATCAAGATTTCATGACGTGCCGTGCGTTGCACGCCGAACTGAAAGCGCGGCATGGACAAGGCTTGATCGCGGAGGCAATCCGAGACTTACAGCGATTAGGGTTCATCGCCTAGAACTGAGGCAGTTGAACCGCAGTCGGACCACGATGCACGAGATTGATCGGCCCTCAAGCTCCATCTGAGGGGCACCGTGTTGCCGCTTGGACTTGCGCAGTCGACCGAGAAAACGGCCGATGCAAAACACGAATGTCTTATTTTTCCTCATGTACTGCGATCAGTCCTTCGGCGCGCAGTTCTTCGAGCAGATTGAGGACCTCGCGCTCACAAACATCCGGGTCAACTCGGTAGGCGCCAAGCAGCGCTGCGCACAGGTCATCGATTCGCATCGGATTTGCCAGCAAAGTCCAGATACGCGAACACACCTGGTTCATCCCATAGCATGTACCCTGTTCAACGCTGAGAGCGATAATTTCACCATCGATTTCGGACTGGATGACATCGTCCCTACACGCGACGACCGTGTCAGGAGGCTGGAGAGGTAAATTGGACAACTGTTCCTCCGCAGTAGGGGGTACCGATTATGGATTCCGTGTGAATGAACGGACCGACTACAGAGCTGGCAGTTAGCCGCCAAAACGTGGCGTGTGCTCAGATAGCCAGCAGACTACTGATCCTTCCCGGGTCACGGCGGCCCAGATGCGGGGATAGTCCTGCAATCTGTTCTGGCAACGCCTAACACGAATACCCGATATCGGTCCATGGCATGATAATGGGGGTTAGATTCATCAAATTAGGTTCGAGTTCGGATGATTTCTCCGCAGCGTTGCAAGCTAGGGGCAGCGGACCTGCAAGCCAGATACCCGCCTATTTAGATGCCAAGTAGCGGGGAGATGGCATCAAATTCGGCTAGATTAATTGGTCAAATTCCGGAGAAATCTTAAGCAAAAGGAATATTGCTCACTCTGTTTTAGGAAGTTGCATTGCCTGATGCACCAAGGATTGACACTGACTCCCACGATGATAGTCCGCGGCAAGTACTCGCCAAGGCTGAAAACTTCGTCGCCGGTGGTACAGCCGAAGGACAAGATGAGAGGTTGCGGGTTATCCGACAAGTAGTTCCTGCATTGTTGAAAAATCTTCGAGTAACGGTTCGCTGATGTATAGGGGGACGCTGGAAACTTTGCAAGTGATGTACCCAGCGTTTGGGTGGAAGTCACGAGTGTTGCCACGTCTTCAATCGGTCTTTGGTAGATGCGATAAAGCGACGATTCCGCATGAGTTCAACCGAGCAGGAAATTTCAAGGCTGATGTGTCAACACACTTAGGCTCGAATGGAGCTTCGAGTAAGTCGAGGAACCGTCATCAGCGGCCTGTACCCTTAATACACATCTCGAGACCAAGCTTGTGGATTCCCACTTGGTTAGTTCAAAGGGAGCTTTAGCTTTTTTCCGTAAACATTTCGTCCCCAGCGACTGTTGCGATCGCATGAGGGAAAGACAGGGTCTCATGCGCTTTGACGATGAAGCCTGCAGCCTTAAGCTCGTTACGGATCTCAGATTCGGTGAAATAATGTACATAATGCGGGGCAAGAAAGTCGCCGACCTCGACCTTTTCTCGTCTAACGATGCGTCGAAAGACGTTTGCGACTAGGGCCGCAACGTAGAATCGCAGCTGAGCAGGATCCCTTGAGAAAAAAGATAGAAGGATTGGCGAGCCGGGGGATAATCGGTCGCGGATGCTCCCGAGAAGTGCAATTCTCCTTTGACTCCCTGGAACGTAAGTGTATAGCCCCCACCCGATAATGATGCCCGAATAAATAGGGCCACCTGAAGGGCAAATATCGCGCGGAACCACAGCAACGGTTGGCTGGAATCCTTCTTCGGACAAAATGCGGTTGGCTGTTCTTACGAGCTCTTGCTGACAATCCCAGCCGTCTACCTCGAATCCGAGGCGCCGAAGCGCTAGTACCTCGCGGCCGCCTCCAGCTCCAAGCACCGCTACCCTTCCTTTCTGACCGAAGTACTTGTCAATTGCTTCGCGCTCCCATTCCCGTAGTCCGCGCCTGTTGTGGGCGTCGGCACGATAGTCGATGGGGCTGCCCTGCGTACCTGTGCCACCGAGATAATAAATGTCGTCTATTGCATTTAGCGCAGAACGGGAAAGGATACCAAGCCAGATGCCAACTGACGTCGCCCACACAGCCGAGAGGAATTGCAGCTCAAATCGCTGGATTTTATAGTAAATTCGTGGGAGCAATTGACTTGTCATGACATTCTAAGCCATTGAAACCGGTGCACGCATCTCCCCATTGTGGGACCGACCACGGAAGATGTTCAGCTTCGCCTGCACAAATGCTCGAGGCAGTTTCCTTAGTTGGCGCGGATTGCAGTTGTCTACTTGGCACCAATTAAAATGCATCCTCCTTTTGGCCTTGGCTGCGCGGGTTGCCGTTCGGTGGCACTCCGGCGCTCCCGACTTCTGGGAGAATGGCTACACGTTCTTCTTTTTGCTTGCTGAACACACCGCGGCGGGTAATAGGGTTGCATTCGATGGAAGTCCCCCAACTGCATTTCGCATCCCACTAGCCTTTCGCTCGAACTGCATAGGGCTCAGATATCCAATGGTCGAGTGCCTTCGTTTGGCATTGTAGAAGCACTCTATGTAGTCGAACACATCTGCTCTGGCTTCATCTGGCCGTGGCCAGGAAAGGCATGCTGCGGATCGTCGGAGAGCTTCTTGTCTTGACCCAGTCACGCAGCTGGACGTGTGAACGTTCAGGTCCTGCGACGCCTGCAGGATACGCCTCGATCCTTGATCAGGCGTACAGCCTCAAGCTTGAACTCGCGCGTAAACTTCCGTCTCTCCATGTCCGCGGGCGTTACGCTGGGCGCGGCCTTGCTAACTCGGGCCAACCTCGCGCCGATGGTGTTGTTGGGTCCGCTATGGCTTGCACTGCCGGAGGGCCAGGCGCTGCACGGTGGCGTCAGAGGCTTTGGGCCGCTGCGATCTGTGCCGGTTTGGCAGCACTATTGCTGTCTCCTTGGTTGGTGCGGTCCTACAGCCTTACGGGTTCCGCAACTCTGAGTTTTTCTGGCTTGGCAATAACCCAAATACTTTAAGCCACTAACCCGCAAGAAAGCATCGATCGAAGTCAAGAAACGGCACTCGCGGCCTGCACCCGGTTTGGACCACACTGAGTTAAGTTCAGCGAATCCGGCCGTCGCCGTCCAGCCTGATGCATAACCACGTTACCGTCGAGGCGCGCGCGGCCAAGACCAAGGTATGCTGGCCGGCAGCATGACCGGCTTCAAACGCCAACAGTCCATCGGCATGATCGAGCACCTGCACCCTACGCTGCTCGACGAGCACGTCATGGCCGGCGCACCTAGTTCGACGCCATCAACGAAATAACTGCTGCTTTCGACATCTACATTGAGGCCTACGCCGGCCCCACCAGGGGCGCGGCAGAACATCGGCGTTGACGGAGCGAATCCTCTATGACCGTGTAACTATTTCCGGGTTTTGGGGCGGAAATGTCGCCAGGACGACAAAACGATAGGCAATTTCACCACCGATAACGTCGACCTCGCCCTCGCGTACCCAAACGTGCGCGTACAATCCGCTCCGGTCGTCCTGCGCCGCACCGTAGTATAGTACCGAAGGTATCCCTCGTCGCCGCAGCATCAGGTGTGCGGCAAGACCTTGCGGGAAGCACGTGACGCGCCACGGGATGCGCGTTGCAGTGCTGATGATTGCCCACCGAATACGCCGCACCGTATCAAGGCGAGTATCAGGCGGAAGCGGTCGTCGAGTAATCGACCGTGCGGCCAAAAATCCGACATAGCGGAAGGGCAGCATGGCTATGGCGAAATTAGCTACCACCAACCAGAGAAGTGCTTCCATCAATAGAAAGCGATCCGGCCAGCGAGAGGCACCAAAATCTTTGTAACAGCGAAATTGACTGATGAACAAGCCTCATTGTCGACTCGTTATTGATTAGCTCCGGTTGCCCGACGCAGAAAGTGCCCGACGGCAATCGCGCGCAATAGAGCATAGCGATAGTGAACGACGATTTCCCTTGTTCCCAGCCGCCCGACGGCCAATCTTCGGTCCACCGGTGCAGCCTCGGCAGATCGAGCGCAACGATGGCTGCTGGGCACGCCTCCAGACGCTCGAGCTCGTGGAAGATGTCTTGACGCGCAGCCGTTAGGTCTTCGTGCCAGTCGGCCACTTGCAGACCAGCGCGCTTTTCTTTTAATACCTGCACCGGAAGACGATCCGCCAGCGCGCGACGCGCTAGCGCCCTCAACCTGCCACCGCGAAGGAACTGGTCCGTCGGCACCGGCAAAACAGAACTCGAGCAGCCGCTTGTCGGCGGTAGGATCGCGATGATCGACATGCAGAGCACCTAGATGGGCCTTTGGTGGTTGCCTGGGTCTTGAAGCCGCAAGCAGTGGAGGCGCAAAGCAAAGCCGTCGTTCCACGGCCGGAAAGCAAAGTCCTGATTGCGTGCCTTGGCGCGGGCTGGGAGATCGAATTGCTCAAGACGGCGAGGGTGAATTGCCGTATAGTCGAAGATCCTTCCGCGTGTCCTCCTCCAATCTTGTTGGCCCAGCGCCAAAGAGCTGGCGGACACCATGGACCGAACGTATTAGCCAATACACCGCGCCAACGTAGGTGCCGCGCTGCAACAAGGGCCGATGCCTCTGCCCAAAGGCGTAACCATCGACCGCTGCGCAACAGTTCAGGCAGCAACTCCACACCATCATAGCTTAGTCCGAAGTTGCCGAAACCTCCGTTCAAAACGACCTTCAGCTTCCGCTTCCGGATGGCGTTATCACGCTGTTCTTCCATCCGGTAGCGTAATTACCGCGGATCGGTCGATCGAGCAGAAAAAACATGCGGTCGAGATCAGCGAGCGGCGAGCGGCCTTCGTTATGAACCACAACATGCTCGATGTTCGGGTAGAGCGACGCCGTCGCGGCAGCATTTGGCGCTTCATTGATAAAGCGGTTAGCGCGGAGCCGGACCCTCATAGCCTTCGCGTGGCACCCCAGTAAACGCGATGACGCGCCGGCCTGACGGGGCCAGCAGCCGCGCCGCAGTTGCCACCACGGCTCCACTGTCGAACCCACCGCTTAAATAGAGCGCCCACGTCCCCAGTGCCCCGCAGCCTGCAAGACACCGCCTTGTCCAACAACTCACGCAGTGCCTCGCTGTAGTCCTCCGGGCGGGGTAGCTCGATTCGCCGCCTACTCGGTTGCCAGTGCCGCCGCGTGGCAATGCCATTTGCAGTGATGGTGACGACATGTCCAGGTTCAACTCGGTCGATGCCAAGAAAGAAACTCTGCGGTCCGGTCTCTGGCATCAACATGCAGGAATTCGGCGACCCGTTCCTCGTCGGGAGCATAGGGTACGTCAGGGAGCGCATGCAGACCCTTTGGCATACTGGCAAACGCGAAGAACTTGTTGCGCGCGATGATAATGCAGCGGCCGCTGGCCCAATGGGTCGCGTGCCAGCAGGAGCCGCTGGTGCGCGCGTGTCCCACGCTGCGAAAGCATAGTCGCCGACCAGGCGTTCGAGACAGGCTTCGTCCCATCGCTCGATGGCGGCAAGCAGAATGGCCGCGTCGCACAGAGTGCGTGCTTGCGACGCCGGAATCAGCAAATCCCTGGTCAATTCGTCGCGGTTGTCCAAGCGCACATCGGCGATGAGAACATAACGCCCCCCGTCCCCGATCAGTGGCTGGCGATCGAATGCATCCTCAGGCAGCACTCGCATCAATCGCCGGCCGAGCGCGATCGCATGCGTCCGACCATTGTGCGCCGTCATGTGGACCGTACAATTCCTGGGCCGCGAGCATCCGCGCGCAGCCCTCGGCGGCATCGGGCTGGCCATCAAAGCGCCACAACCCGGCAAGGGCCGTCATCTTTCCCCGGGAGAGAGCCTGCAACAAGCAAGCAGTGCAGCGCCGCGATTGCGAATCGAAATCGGCTTTGCGAATAGAATGCCGATGCGCGAATACATCTGCATCCCGTCGAAGGTACCTGGCCCAACAGGGGATTGAAATCGTCTCATCGGCTTGGTGTCAACCAAGCTGCCCGTACAACCAAGACGGCCGTTATTTAACGACCGACGACATAAATTAAACTGCATATTCAACGCTTCATGCGCTCGAACCCGTGTCATTTGCCACGCGCGGCTCGCCCGGCGGATGAAGCCTCACATTCTCTTAGCTGAATGACTACCGTTGGGAAGGGTGTTTCCCTCGTCCCGATTCGGGCCCGCCCCTTCGGCATATTCCGTAGCGAGACGACGGAATGCCGGCCGCTGCCATTCAAGGCGGTTATCGCCCCTCCTGTGCCCACTTGTCGCGATTTTTCCTCGACATCTCCTGGTCCCTAGCTTAATCGAACTGTCCCTGGCAATATCGCTCGTCCATGTATTAACCGCTGGTTTCGCATGATGCCACAAATGGTTACACCCGGCAAGTTTTGACGGCGATGGAAGCGGCAACTTACAGCCTTGGCGGTCTGCGCATAGCTTCAGATTTTCCGCTTTTTGGGGCTTCAAGTCTGCCGACAAGAGTGCTGAGCAGGGACTGTGAGGTCGTTGATCCGGTGCGCCCCTATCGGCGAGGAGGTCGCTTCGGCTACTGCATGGTTCCTCGACGGACATTACAGCGGAACATACAACGGAAGAGAAGTATTGCTCGATTTCTCGATCCGTTGGTCGTTTTCTCCTGCGGGAAGGCCACGAAATCCTGATGGACTTAGCGCCTTCCTCAGACCACGACGAGGTGCGTGCCTATCTGCTCGGTGCCGTGTTCGGTGCACTGTGCCATCAGCGCGGAATTACACCGCTCCATGCGTCTGCAATTGACGTGGCGGACGGCTGCGTCGCCTTTGTCGGCGCGTCCGGTGCCGGCAAGTCGACGTTGGTTGCGGCCCTTGCCCGGCGCGGGCATCAGATCATCGCTGACGATGAATGCTTCCTGCAACTGGAGACCGGTGGAGAAGTGCTAGGCGTGGCCTGGCATCAGCCGAATTCGGCTATGGGAGGACACGAGGGCCGCCCTAGGCTTTGACGGTCCAGGTGTTGAGCGAGAGATGCACGGATATGATAAATACTTCGTCCCCATTCGTCCGCCACGAAACCCAACACAGTCCCGCCTCTTGCGACGGGTCTATCAGCTCCACCGCGTCCGCAATGGCGTCTCCCGAAGTGACCCGTTTGCGCGGAGCCGAGGCTGTCGAAGTTCTCATGCAGAACGTCTACCCACCAGGTCTTGCTGACCGTTTGGGCTACCTGCCCCATGTGTTTATCGCTTGTACAGCGGTGGCTCGCGATGTCCCGGTGTTCCGGTTCAGCCGACCTTGGGACTTCGCTACCTTGGGTCAAGGCATCGAGATACTGGAAAGATCACTTATCCGAGTTATGTTAATACTAGCTGGTTTCTTGCCTCACGAAACACTTTGCGCGCAACGAGTCCTCGTCTGCCGAGATACGACGGTGCAAGATTTCGCTCAAAGCAACTGCCCGAGCTTTGCAGCCACACATGCCGAGGTGCAGGCATATGACTCCGCGCGAATTCCAACTCCTCCTGTACTGTGCGAGATCTCGACCCGACGCCAAAAGTATCAGAGAACTCGTCCGCGAAGGCGTGGACTGGCAGAACTCGTAGAGCTCGCCGCAGCAACATTGCGTCCGACCGCTGTTACTTCAGAGCCTCAAATCGGTCTGCTGGGATGCTGTTCCTCAAACGATGAAGCTGGAACTAGAGCAGTTTAACCGGGCCAACCATACAAAAAAACCTATTTTTAGCCGGAGAACTTTTGCGATTGCTTACATTTGTTTCAGAAAAATCATATTCCGATCGCGACCTTCAAGGGTCCGGTTCTCGCGATGTCGGTGTACGGCGACCTAGCTCTTAGAGAATTTAGCGACTTGGATATCCTCGTGCGCGAGGCTGACCTATGCAAGGCCGAAGATATTCTGGCCGCTGCGGATATCAGGCTGACTTCCCCGATAAAGACTATCGATCAGCATTTGTGAGCTATCAGGGCCAATACGCGTTTCGCCAGTAGCAAAACCGGGATCTCAATCGATCTCCATTGGCGACTAGCAAGCAAGGGCACGGCATTCCCGATCCGACCAGCCGAGATCTGGCCCAGATTAGAGCAAGTGATAATTGCTGGTCGAAAGGTGCCAACCCTGGCACACCATGACCTCGCGTTTTTCCTGGCAGCTCACGGGACTAAAGAAGGTTGGAGAAGTCTGGGGTGGGTTTGTGATTTTGCCGAGTTTCTGCGCAGCAACCACAATATCGATTGGATGGCCATCCTCACGCGGGCGCAACGATCGCATTCCTCACGGCCGTTGCTGCTAGCGATGCTCCTTGCCTCTACATTGCTTGATGCACCAGCTTCTGCGGAACTGCTCCATCAAGCTCAAAACAATTCGGCCGTACGGTCGCTTGCGCAGCAAGCCCAGCTTAGAATGCTTCGCACTGTCCGCTGGGGAGAGCTTGAGGAATTTTTCAACGGTCTCAACGCCCACGACAAGTTGAGACATCGAATCTTGCCTGTCGCAAAGCTTCTCACGACGCGAACCGTGGGAGATTACCAAGCGATGCCTCTACCAAAATCGCTTTGGGGCATCTACTATTTGACCCGTCCATTTCGCCTGGCAAGCAAGGGAGCTCACATTATCCGAAAAAATACAGAGGAATAACTCGATGACATGCCGCATAGTTGGATCCCAAGTCCCTCAATTGTTTGTCTACGTTATCTTCGCTCCAGCGAAGGCGGCAAAGTCGCGCAGGACCGCTGGGGAGAGAAATGCATTCAGAGCACACAGTCTTGGCGTGTAGTCGTGTCCGGTTCTGCGCCGGGTTCTCACCGACATCGCCAACGAGCTTCGGGAGCGCGGCGTGCTGGACGAGGAAGAAAGCTTCATCGACGCCACCTTTGCGATGGCCAAGCATCGGCGGGGCAAATCGGCCTGACGAAGCGCGGAAAAGGCCTAAAATCATGGCAATCGTTGACCGGAACGGATTGCCGCTGTCGGTTAATCGGCATGCGGCGAACCATCACGAAGTACGCTTGGTCCAATTATGCTTCGACTTCTACCTGATCGAAGCCAAGCCCGAAAATCTGATTGGAGATCGCGCCTACGACAGCGAATCCCTGGATGAGCAATTGCGTCAAGACGGCATCGAGATGATCGCTCCGCACCGATGCAATCGCAGCAAGCCTGCTACGCAAAACGAACGCCGGTTGCGGCGATACGCAAGGCGATGGCCGGTCGAACGGTTCTTCGCATGAATGCCACGGTTCTTCGCATGGATTCAATGGCAGCGTCGGATCCTCGTTCGATAGGAGTATTACCCACAGAATTTTCTCGGCTTCGTCCAACTCGCTTGCCTGGTTATCCTCTTCAGGCGATTTTGAGATAGGTTCTGTCAACCAACAAGGCACCTCCACACTGGTCGGCGGCGACCAACCGAAATCTATGACAATAGCGATCGAGACCCGTAGGTGAGGCCTTAGACCAATGCCATTCCGACCGCCGACGCCCGTGCGCTACTGCTGCCGTCCGATACCAACCTGCCTCCTTCGAAAAGGAGAACCCGCTGGCAATGGCGCAGACTTTCCAAGCGATGTGCAATCATGACGATCGTCGGACGCGGCGTGGCCTGCAGCAGCCGCTTCAACAGCGCATCCTCGCCCTCAATATCGATAGCGCTTGTCGCTTCGTCGAGCACGAGGAGATGCGGTCGACGTAACATCGCACGGGCAAGGCATAGACGCTGTCGCTCGCCGCCCGAGAGAAGACCTCCGCGCTCGCCCACTACCGTGTCAAGCCCCTGCGCTGCGTTGCGGACGATTTCCTCGGCGCCTGCCAGGCGAAGCATATCCCACAGCGCGGTTTCGTCGGCTTCGGGATTGGCCCACAAGAAGTTCCGGCGGATCGTGTCGTGGAAAAGAAACGGATCTTGCGCGACATAGCTTACGGAATTTCGCCATGCCGTGACTGACGGTCCGCGTAACACGACGCCGCCGATCAGAATTTCTCCGCACTGCGGCGGATAGAGACCGACGAGAAGGTCAGCGAAGGTCGTCTTGCCGGCGCCCGATGGTCCCGTAATCCCGACGACGCTTCCAGGCTCAATGATCAAATCGAGATCGCGCAAACCGCCGGCTGAGTCAGATGAACCCGAAGCTGCTTCGTGTACAAACGAGACCCCGCTGAAGACGATGGGACTATCTGGGAGGTTGATGGTGGGTCCTGCGGGGCCAGCAAACGTCATTTCGGCTGCGGCGAGATCATTCTCGAGTTCGCGAATCTTTTCGTAGGCCGGCATTGCGCGCGCAAAATGCTGCGCGTCAAGCTGGAGTTGCATGGCCGGCCCGTTCATCCGCGAGACGATGAGGAGCAGGGTGATCAGCACTGATGGTGAAATATCGAATACCACGATCCCCAGCACTAAGGCGACGGCTCCGACCAGTCCGCAAAGCGTTGCGACTGCCAACCTGGTTATCGTCTGTTGCCGGACGTAACGGATCTGCTGCGCCTTCAACTCGCCCAGCGTTGCCTCAAACTCGCGAGTAAAGTGCTCCTGAAGGTTCTGGCTGATCGCGAGTTTCAGGCCCCCTAGGAATTGGCTCACGTCGTCAATCAGCGAGAGATTGGCATTCGTGACAAAACCTCCGATTCCGCGTGCCCGCCTCACCATAGGGAGCAGCGTGGGGGCGCCCAGGAGCACAACTAGTAACGCCAATGCGGCAAGGACTGGCGCCAGCAAAAATGCCAATACAATCTGGCTCACCAGCATGACGGCGGCAACTACATCGTGCAGGAGGATGTAGGTCGCGCTCTCGAGCTGCTGGATGTCCGCGCTCATCAAGTGCGTTATACGGCTGTGGCGCAAGCGCGAGACTATGCCCCATTGCGCTGCGGCTAGGCGGCGGGTGATCCGCGAACGGATCTCTTGAACGAAACCGATTTGCAATTGCGCCATCGTCACATCGCGCACGGTAATGATGACGGCTCTGGCAACCATCAGCATTGCAAACGACGCTACCAGCACGCCCAATTTTGCAAAACGGCTCTCCGCGGAGAACAACGTGAACAACCACGCGGACGCACCCTGCACCCAGCCACCGGTATTTTGCGAGTCGATGACGACTGAGAAGAAAGGTATAAGGAGAACAAGGCCTACCCCCTCGACGACGGCGCCAAGGAAGACGAACAAGAATGCCTTGAGGCCCTTCGTTCCAGCGAAAGTGGCAAAGTCGCGTAGCAACAGCCATAGCGGACCAAGAGTGGAGTCGGAAAGCGTTTTTGCAGTCCGTAAGCGCATTCGCGAACTCACTTGGATATCTTCTCGCTCATAATCTCCCTGATCTTTTGCTGAACTTGGAAAAAATACACCGATTTGAAAACCGCGTAGACGAAACCCGGCCGGCCATCCAGAAATCCTCGATAGATGAAGTAGGTCAATCCGAAATATGCCATCGGAAACCACCAGCGTTCGATGTGCCGATACTTGAACTCCTGGCGCTCGGTAAAGCTATTAGTCCTGCGAGGACGCAACCTTAGCTCCACAAATCGCTTTGCTTCCCAGGTCGAATAATCGTTGTGGCGTTCGATAAAATGATGAATACCGCGGTAATCCTGATGGTCGATTGGAGCCGTGATTTCGCCGATTGAGCCTTTAAGCACCGGATGCTCATGTACCTCCATATCAAGATGACTCCAGCTGCGGTCGTCGATTTGCTCGTAAAGGCCCGAGCCGACCCGGAACAAGGCAAGCTTTCTCTGCGGTACGCCGTGTCTCAGCATCTTGCCAAGAAAGTAATTGCGATAACTCAACCAAAAACCGACGTGACCGTTCTCTTGCAGCTTCCTCGATAGCTCGCGATAGAATGCATCGGTGAGGTGCTCGTCGGCGTCGAGGAACAGGACCCAAGGCGTTATGAAATGATAATTCTGAAGCACCCAGTTCCGCTTCTTGGGATACCCGCCTTGCCATTGAAAGTCTAAGACCTTTGCCCCTGCATTCTCTGCGATCTGTCGCGTTTGGTCAGTACTAACCGAATCAACGACGAGGACCTCTACAAAGCCTCTGATCTTGGCAAGGCAAAGTGGCGAGGTTCCTTTCCTCGTTTTTAACCGGAATGACGACAGTGACTGGCAAAGGCCGCGAACTATCCATCGTTGTCTGCAAGCTGCTCCAGGCGATGAACCTATTCCGGCTTTCCGCTGTCCGACGGCTCGCGTCGTATTGCGAGCGTGATCGCCGAGAGCAGCCCCCGCTTGCGGAAATCGGCGACAAAGCTGTGATACCTGAAGATTGTCACCCAGCGCATCGCGGGGCCGGTACCTACACGCAGCGAGGAGAACTGACAAGTTCACTGGTCAACTGGACGGGGACGAGGTCGCTGTTTGATAACGACTGCGGGATTTCCCGCCACGATATGCCATTCTGCAACATCTTTCATCACCACGCCGCGAGCTCCAACGATCGCATATTCTCCAATAGAAACTCCCGGCCCGATAAACGCATCCGCGCAAAGCCAGGCCCCCTTACCTATCGAGATTTGGCTTTTGACAAGCGGCATGTGCGATAGCCTGTAGTCATGTGAACCAGCGCAAAGATGAACTCCCTGAGATACCGTCGCTTCAGGTCCAATTCGGATAACCCCCAAATTGTAAATTATGGCGCTTTCACCAACGGCTGCTTGCGAACCAAGCTCCAAGTTCCAAGGTATTGCAATTTTCACCGTCGGATAGATATGCGCCTCATTGCCAATCGTCGCCCCAAACGCACGGAGCAGAACCTCTCCGCCAGCCCCACAGGGGACGCGGGCTGAAGCGAAACAAGGGGTAGGCCAATCCCCAGAGCAGGCGACAAAAGTTCTCGCGCGCCGTCCACTTTTTGTCGGATCGATTCTTTTGAATGTTAAGCACAAACCGTACCCCAGAATATCGGCGCTTAGACGCTCTGAAAGTGTTCGCTTCACGAAATGGATTCCAGCAGCCTCAAAGCTTGGCATCGGTCCGCAACAAACGGTCACGGACGCGACCTGCCAGCACCGTCATTGCACCATATCGTACCGGACGCCCCCTCAAGAATTGGGTTGTTGAACGGCGGCGCATCATACGAAGTCGCGAATGTCGTGGTTTTGTGCGAGTAGCCGAAGCAGGTATCGGCCGGGCTGGACGGGGCACGTGGCCATGGACCTTGCCGACCGCCGACCCGTCAATTGATCCTATCGCCTCAACGTCAGTTAAGGTCGGGAATCGGAATATCAGGTGCCAGGAGGAAGCAGTCGTCGACGAACACTATCGACGTGCAATGCCGAAGCAACACTCCGGGCGCAAATCCGAAAAAATCGATCTTTCTGCAGCCTCTACTCCTGATCTCGTCGTAGACCCCGTACCCCTCGGAATTGTCAAGGATCAGCGCGCCGCCCGGCGCCAGATAGTCAAACGACAAGGCCGCGACCTGGCGCCGAAGATTTCCATCCACGACAATAACATCGAACTTCGCGCTCTGAGATTTCAAGAAGTCTGATATAACCGAAATGCTTGGCTTGATATATTGAAGCTCGCAGTTACTTGGCACCTGCGAACGCATTTTAGCGAACCAATCAGGATCCTCCTCAATGCTAAGGACGAATTTGGCCCGTGAAGCCCACCACAAGGTCGATTGCCCACTCCCGAACTCCAGGACCGATTTGCCCTGATAGTTTCTTTGGAAAAGGAAGTCTATGGCTGGATAGGTATACCATGGAATTGGTTTGCCTTTCTTGTCGACGGCGCGTTTCAGGAAACTACTCCTGCCATGACCAGTGTTAATGCTGAAATCGAATAGGCACAGCAATACATGTCGCAACTGACCTTATAAGTTCCCACACTGGTTTGGGCAGTCCGCGTTTGACATAAGAGAACCAGTGATGAAGCTTGCTCTTCTTCAAAACTCCATTCTCGTTACTGGGCATCCAAGGCATCTCATCAACACTCCCCGCGGATGAGAAGTCTCGTGCGACCGAGCTAATCCAGCTGCCGTGGTGTTGATCGAAACGTTAGCTGACCAAGCATTGCTGCCGAGGCTAATGCATCGCCTCGACGCAACTCCCCATCCAACGGATCGCTGTCGTAGCCGCGATCTCCAATCAGGTTTTTGGGCTTGGCTTCCGCACGACGCCAGCCGACGCGACGCACTGGTCGATCCGCTCGATGGCTGCGGAAACTGGTTTTTCCCCCACCACGATCCGGCGAATGTGGTCGGCGTTCGGTTTGCAGCCCCACCGTAGCCAGGCATTCAAGCTGTCGAGCGACCCGCTGTTCGTCGATAAGGTACGTGATATCGTCTGCCTTTACCTATCGCCGCCGATGAGAGCCCGTGTCCTCAGCATCGATGAGAAAAGCCAGATCCAGGCACGCGATCGCGAGCAGCCGGTCTTGCCGATGATGCCCGGCGTACCGGAACGACTTCCGCGTCATAATCATTCAGGTCGAGCGCTGGTTCGCTGAGCTCACCAGGGCGCTCCATAGAAGTGTTCTCTTCCGGAACATGATGCCGGATATGCCCCAAATTTGAAGCGTTCAGCCAATTCATCCAACACTTACAGTCCGTCCGCGATGACTCGCATTTGAGATAGGATCTAGCCGGTTTCATAGTTGGCTACCCCAACACCTCGTTGCCTACGCAGCCATTATTCAGCGCGCGTTAACTACTGGCTGCGCGTTGCGGCATTCATCGCTGTCGGGATACGAATTTGGCGACCGGGTGACGGTTGACCTCTAGGCAAGAGTGACTGGAAAGTTTGAATGACCCAGATCATCGCCAATTGAATATCCATATTGCGACAGCATAGTTCTCAATTGTTCAACATTACTGCCCATCCGCATCAACAATTCCGGAATAATCTCCAGCAACATCCCGTAGATGCGCCGTTCACTCAACATTTTGAGCGCTCCGCGTAACACATGCACTTCTGCACCCTCGACATCAATCTTGAGGACCCCAATGCGATCGATTTGATGGCGGGCGCGATAAAGTCCAAGGTTTCAGCCCGCACAGTCATCGCCCCAGAGACAGCATCAGTAGCTAATCTGCTCTCGGCGGGACTATCACTTCGCACCAGGAATTTCACGGTGCCGTCGTGGTCGCAGAGCGCGGATCGATTAAGCACGACGTGCGGCAGATTGCCCACGTTACGATGCAAAGTCGTGAACGTCTTCGCAACCGGCTCGAAGGCATGTACGCCATCGGCAGCGCTTGCGAGCAGTGTCGTGAACATGCCAACGTTCGCGCCGACATCAAAAGCAATGCCGCCGGTCGCAAGCGAACGCGCTATGAAATCAAATTCGGCTGAAGACGGACGATTGCTCCAAGCGGACCAGAATTCTGAAAATCGTTGAAAGCCTGATAGCGAACCACCCCAGGGCAGTTCGATGGTTCCTCCGGTCAGCCAGCGAGCATAGGCGCGGCCCATGCCTCTGGTACGCAGCAATGTAAGAGCCAAGCCTAGTGAGGAATTCAACGAATTGCTCATTTATTCACCAGCACACTCCCGGTGACCAAAAAACAACGCGCACAAAGAGATGTTGCAAGAGACTCAGAAGATCTTGTGACCCCGAACCTGATCCAACCACCTGTAGGTCAGAATTTGCAGCAAAGCAGGCATCGAGCATGAAATTATGATCGCTCTTCCAGCTGCTTGTCGAACCACGTCTGAAATGAAAGCGTCGTTTAGCTCGGATTTCTTGCTTTTAGGCGTTCGGCATGTTCTTCTTTTTCATTTCGATAACCGATCCTAAGTATCCTCTTGGGCATCTTAGGTCCACCTTGCTCGCAAGACCCGCACGATGAGCTTGCCTTGAAAGCGCTACAAAATTTGACTGACGGAAGTCATCAAGCATACCTGAATACGCATACACTTCAATTCCGGTAGGCAGGAGGCGCCCAATAAGGAAATCATCGCCCAAAAACGAGAATATCTGACGAAGAGATGACCCGGCTTGGAGGGTAAACTCGTTGTACTCGAATTGAATCCAGTCGATATTGTTGTTCCTTAACATTCTTTCAAATCCCCGAAGAACAGCAAAATCATGCCCTTCTGCGTCGATCTTCAAGAAATCGATATGTTTGATTTCGTGCTCTTCACAAAATTTGTCGCCCGTCACGCATGGAACCTCGATATGGGTAAGCTGACCCAGATCTCGATGCGATTCCGACCAATCTACGACCGACGTCATATTGGAATGCGCGTCCGAAAACCACAGAGAGAGCGTCCCAATGGCGTCTGAGAGCGCCAATTCATATGGATAAAGCCTCTTACATTGAACATCCAATATAAGCTTTGCAAATGTGCTTGGTGCTGGCTCAAAAGCATAGCCAATTAGTTCTTGATTTATGCTAAGCGCGTTTGCCAAATCCATTCTCCTCTGTTCGCACCGACGTCAACAACTAACTTCGGACCGCCCGAAAGAACAACCGATTGAAGCCAATATTCTCCATTCCTGGTCATTTCTACGTTATTATTGTCGTATAAATGCATCACCTTGCGTGCGATCCTGTAGGCTGTCCAGGTTCCGAAGCCTCGACGTCCGAAATAACTGCCAAGCTTGCGATCGACGTATCTTCGCATATGTCGATTTCCTTACGGGCTGCGAGGGGACGGCCGGAAAGACCTGTACGGACCGGGTGCTCGTGATAACTATTAAATCTCATCGTTACAGTTGCAGTCGAGATCAAGCAGTCGCAGCGCTAATCCATTCTAACGCAAGCAGGCATCTGCCCTTTCAAGCTTACCCACGAGTAAACTGCCATAAGATCGGCAGCTGCTCGCGTCCAGGTGAAGTGACTGTTCGCTAACGCTCGCCCACGTTGACCCATGTTCCTCCGCGCCTCGTCGGTCATGTGGAAAAACTGAAGAATTCCGCGTGTGAGCTCCTGCACTGTATTCCCGACCTGCAGGGCGGCTCCACTAGTAAATCCCTCAGGCAAGTTGCACTCCGATGTCATCAAAACGGGGAGACCATATGTCCAAGCCTCCAGGGCGGCAACTGGAAGGCCCTCGCTTAGAGGAAGGAGGGCAAAATGAATGCGTCAGCATGCGATAGCGTGGCTGCTTTATCAGATCCCAACTGGGGCCCTATAAAGTGCACACTGTCTAGAACTCCGTTCGCAACGACGATGTGCTCCAGCAACTTGCGATGGTTCGTCTCGTCCCAACCAGCGATAACCAAGTGCCAATTACGTGAGATTTCATAATGCGTTTTTCGTAAATTGGCCCAGGCCTGCGCGAGATTACCTAATCCCTTTTTCGGATGAAGGGCTCGCCCTAGGAACAGCATGATCGAACTATTCTGTGGTAACAAATCGGCCCAAGGCGGTGGGCGCACCGTCCGGGCATGCGGTAAATCGATTCCGATCGGCACGACAGCAACTGGGTTACGCAGCCCGTAAGCACGAATGGCTCGGTATTCGGCTTCACAAAGTGCATGAATGCAAGCGGCCCCACGAAGGTGACCATATTCGTACAGGGCTCCCGCAAGGCGTTTTTTTAGGGCAGCCCGCCGAAGGGCCCAGGTGTCCAGCATGCCATGCGGTGATACGATAAATTGACGGCCACTCTCTCTCGACCAGCGCAAGACAGCATACGAAGGATACATCCATATTCCATGTGTATGAACGAGATCCAGCTGACAAGCCATGAGCGCTTGAAGAAACTCCGGCGAGTAACCGAGCGTCAGCGGACCGAGTGGATTTAACTCATGGAGTTCATATTCCCGTTGATGCGGACCGGAATTCGAATTTCTGTCCCTTAGAGCAAATACATCAATGTCGAGGCCTGCCCGCACCAAATGTGTTGCCGCACCATGGATCGCAGGAAACATTCCTCCGGCTCGGTTTGACATAAAAGGGGTGACAACGCCAAGTCTCATCTTCGGCTTAATCCCCAGAATATCAGTTTGTCGACCAACGGCGGTCCGTGTTTTGGGCGTCCAACGGCAGCTTCAATTGCGCGCGCAAGTCCATCCGCAAAAGTCTGAGGCGTCCACTTGCTGATAATAGCTCGGCTTGCCCATCCCATTGCGTAGCGGTCGCAATCGCGTGACGAGATCCGCAGCATCAGATCCGCAAGTTGCTCAACGTCTTCCGGGTTAAATATAAAGCCGTTCTCGCCAACCTTTATTAGGTCGGTCGCACAACCGCATCGCTCAGATACGAGGACTGGAAGTCCAGATGCCATTGCCTCATTCACCACAAGACCCCAAGTATCTTTGATGCTCGGCAAAATGAAAGCACCGGCAAAGGCGTAATACCGCGGTAGCTCCGAATACTGCTTGAAACCCGGAAGGGCCACCCCATCCGATACTCCCAATGCATCGATCTGCTCCTTTAGCTCTGACCTGAGTTCCCCGTCACCAACGATCACGAGCTTCCAAGGCGCATCACGGCGACTAGTATAGACTTGGTACGCTTCAAGAAGTCTATGCAGATTTTTACGCCGGGGTACACCCCAGTCGGATCGCACGAAACGAGCACAGGTTAGAAAGTAAGGTTGTGACGGACTTAGATCAGTTCGAGTAAGCTCATCGCGAGCATGCTGTGCCGATCTCCAGAAAAAATCATTGTCGACTACATCGTAGCCCTCCCAAATCTTTTCCTGGGGCATGCCTAAGGAGCACATGTACTCCCGATGGCGAGTGCCCGCTACCAACGCAGAGCCACATCGGCCGACGACGCGCCACTTAACCCACTCTTTCCAACCCGCACGCGCACGATCCGCGGCAGTGCTGTCGGAGAGCATGACGACGGAAACACGCCTCCACCGCGTCTGTGCCCAGTGGAGCGCAGCGCCCATGCCGGCGACACCGTAGCCGCAGACAACTAAAACGTCTGGGTCCAACTCCTCAAGCGCTCGAGAAATCACCGTTCGAATTTTGCGTCTCGGCTGCCGCTCTACGGGCCCATCGAACAATGTCAACCGACGAAATGGAACTACCTCCTCCAATCGCGCCCACGGATAGTCACCCGAGGCACTACCAAACTCGAGAAGCGTGAGCTCGTGTTCGGGGTAGCTTTCGGCAAAGCATCTGTACCGCGCCGAGATATACGGTCCTCTCACGGTCGTCGCAGCGACGACTTTCACCGAATGGTCTCCTCACCTGGAAATGGCGTGCAAATGACGCCAATACCCTCGGCTAGTTGGGGAAAGCGACGGAGAATGGTGTTCGCAATGTGCGCCGGTAGCCCTGTTCCACCCTGAACGTAGCCGAATGTCTCCACCGCCTCGAAGCCATATCTCGATAACAGCGATGCCAGCGTCCGCAGTCAATGGTGAAGAACGTGATCCGGGTGGATCAGTTCGTGACCAACAATCGCGCGTAGAAAGCCCTTGAGCGAATAAGCATTTGGCACTGTGATAACTAGTTTCGCATTCGGGCTTACGCTTGCCCGCAATGCCTCCAATGCCCGACCTGGGTTGCTGAGATGCTCAAAGATCTCGCCGGCGACTACTATATCGAAGTGCGCCTTCGGGTAGTCCGCCGGTTTCTCAATGTCGCCTATTAGAATGTCGTCCAAGTTGCACTCTGTCTTCAACAGTTCAACCATCTCGATGCTGTTGTCCATGCCGACGATATGAGATGCGACCCTCCGAAGATAGAAGATGGAGCAATCGACCATTCAGAATGGATTCCTGGGTGAACGGCGCGTCTGTTTCCCGAGATGCAAAACACGCTTACCACGACACAGCCATCAAAGGTGTGCGAGGCGATTTACAAGCCGCACCGACTTTAAGTCAGCTTTGATTAAGCTGCTCACTTCATAGACGACCCTATCCGTCTTGCCAGAGGGCTTGGAACTCCTCAACACAGCGGTCCCAAGACGCGACCTTCGCTTTATTTCGTGCGTTGTGTTGTAGTTTCGCAAACGTATCAGGACAGCGCAGCAACTGTTAAAGAGCGTCAGCGATTTCCTTACCCGTGCAGTTCTGCTCAAGGATTATGCCGCAGTCGCTCGGAATACAATCCGCCAACCCGCCGGTCCGGGTGGTCAGCGCAGGCAGCCCACAGCGCAAATACTCGAGAGCTGCGATGCCGAACGCTTCTTGGTAGGAAGGGAGTGCACCCCAAATGACACAAATTGAGTTCCTTAATTAATCTGTATGGGTCCAACTGTTTGTTGATAAAGCCTACGTGCTCAATCTCGGGGTCCCCGGAATACAAATTTTTATCCGGCCCAATTACGCGCACGGAAGTACGAAAGCCCCGGGCGCGCAGCACGCGAACTGCATCAACCAGGCGACCTAACCCCTTTCGTTCCGGAACCTTTCCGACAAATGCAATCCGCAAGGGATTTTTCTTCCCATCTGGTGGTTCTCGCCAATGGTTCGGTGGACCAGAAAAGGCGTCCTCGGGCAAATTGGCACCGGGAAGGATTGAGTGCACCTTGTGCGCAGGGACATCGCATCGCTGGATTACCTGCTGCGCCGCCCAGGGTGACATACACACGACAAATCTTGCGGCCGCATACTGATCGCGCTCACGTGCTAATGCATTACGAGCTGCACGCTTGCCAATAGTGTTACGAAGTCCGTACTCATCGAAAAGACAGGGCAATGGAAAGTCAATGTAGTGCGAGAATGAAATGCCATAACGCTCCATAAGCTCGAATGGAGGGAATAACTGAGCGTGACTGATCACCTCTCCAATACCATCCCACTAAAATCTGCCGAGCCATTGCCTCGTTGGCCCACCGAGTATACTGGAATCCGCCGGGGCGATCGCCTCTGAAAACTGAGAGTGCATTCCAAATCACTCGCGGGCCAATCAGTTTGTTAATATCTATCCCTAAGCCACTCTCAAAAAACCCTGCCCTCTCGCCTGCTGCGAAAAAATGATATGGTATGTTACTCCAGCAATTTATATCGTTTACGTTCCCAACGGTACCCAACACACGTGATCCAGTCGGAGGCATTTTCGCCCTTTGGATGGCATTAACCGCGCTAAAACTTATGCTTGTCATTGCCTGAGAGATGTCGCGTCGACGATCGCCCTCGGTTCAGCGCGCGCGAGAGACCAAGCTGAAACGAGCCATTATCCATAGCACTAGAACCACAACCAACCCAGCTTGCAAAAACCACCTACTTCCGTGAGTGACTCCGATCATGGCCGGAGTCATCAGCGATATGTAGGCCAGCTGAGCTATAATGGATTCGGAGCGGACGGCCCGGAGCCAAATTTTTTTGAAGAGATACCCCTGTGCGAAGAAAAATAAACAGCCAAGATACCCGAACTGAACAAATGTGTCGGCAATGGCAGTCGCTGTGGTACCTGGCCAAGGGTGGTAACCGATATCACTGTAAATGTTGGCATTCCAATCAAACCGAAGCCCCTCTTTGACATCGAAACCCAGCAACTGGCCTGGCACGTAGCGAAAAATGATCGAATCCCAATAGCCCGTGCCCAAACCATAGGCGCCGGTGCGGCTTACGCTGTCAATCGCGGCGGCGGCATTTCGCAATTCCAAAATCTTACCTGAAAGCACACGGTTCAAGGGGCCGTTCCACTCTAACGAATCGAGTTCACTGATGGCCATGGCGCCCGGGAACTCTTCACGCAATTGAGCGAACAGCGGGATTAGGAATGCGACGATGAGCACCGCCGATAGTGCCGCAACACGGGAAGGTACCCAGCGTTTCACAAAGAAAAACGCCAGTGCCACCGACATAAAAAATGCTGCTGTTTCGCTTCTCCTCAAAGCAAATAATGCAGCTGAGTAGATGGGGTATCCAGAGACCAAGGCGAGGAATATACGTGCATATGTCGGGCGTTGGATGGCCGTAATCAAGAAATACGCGAAGCTGATTGACGCTAGCCCAGAGAAAAAGGCCAGGATCGTAAATGGTCCTGTGCCAGTTTGGATTTCAGCCTGAGGTATGAATCTCATCCCGAGCGTCGCGAGCAAAGAGATAACGGTTATTACCAAAGCACAGAGTCGAAGTCGCTCGTTGCTATAAACTGGCACGTCTGCGCCCTGCCCGTTCCGGGTGGGGTTCAATTGGTAGCCGAGCCAGGCCGCCATCAAGCATAGAACACCCATAACAAAGGCTTGCTCTATCGCGTCCATCGATACATCGAGCGGGTTATCGTATAGGGCGATTGCCTGAGGTACCAGAAACGCGGAAAATATCGCTGCGATTAGAAAAGGGTATTGGTAAACGCGCGTAGGATGTAGAACACCCCACAGCAAAAGAGCGGCGCACGCGCCGATAAAGAGCCAAAGGTAAAAACTTCCCACTCTTCTACCACTGCTAAGCAGTTGAGGGTATGATATTTGAGTAGAGTTGCGCAAGTTTCAACACTGACCTATCCCAGCTGTGTTGGTTTGCGATTACGCTCCGCGCCGCGGTTATGCGTTGTTGCCACGGGTTATTCCGTCGGGCAGCGGCCTCCACAGCTGCCGCCATGGAGGATACATCGCGGCGCGGAATTCTTTGCCCGGTCAGATTTGTGAGAAGCTCATTCGAGCCGCCAGGGCACTCAAAACCAACGACCGGAACCTCGCATGCCATAGCCTCCGCGATCGTAAGGCCAAACCCTTCGAAATGAGACGTAAAGCAAAATGCAGACATCGCGTGGTAAGCTGGCAAGGTGTCAGGAAGCAGCCCTGCGAAGTGCACGCGGTGATTGAGACCTGCCGTAGCGACTTGTTGACGTAGTCTCTCCTCGTCAGGTCCGCTGCCTACTACCAAGCCTGAAAAATTGGCGGGTAAGGCGGCGATCACGTCGATGAATTCGCTGCACCCCTTCATTACGTCATGCAGCCGCCCTACAAATCCGATGACATACATTTCATCGCCAAATCCAAATCGTGCTCTAGCGGCTACAGCTTCCTCCGGCGTTGGCGGTCTGAAGGAGTCTTGGTCTACGCCGTTATAGATGACGTGCAGCAGCTCGGGTCGAAATCCCACATTCTGAAGTTGCCCCTGTTTCGCGTGCCGAGTGATGCATACCACGGCGTCTGCTTGCATGTTCTGACATGCGTACATGAGCCGCGTCTTCAATGGCTGTGGACGAGAGGCACCGCCACCGTGCGCGTGAATTACCGTTCGCCAAGATCTTCGACCTGCATTGAGTACCTGTGGCCAGAGTAAGTCATCATGGAAGTGAACGATGTCTGGTTGCCATTCATTCAGCTGCGTTCTAAAGCGCCTTAGCTGCCAAGTATGGCGAGAGCTATGAATGCCGAGGTAGGAAGCGCGATCTCCAAGTCTCGGCCCAAAATGACCAATTCCCCCGTATACAAAAATAAAAGCCGCGCGTCGTAGCCGTAGGTAGGGAGCCGACGTACCAACTCGTAAGCTACCCGCAGAGCTCCGCCTGTGGCTGCATCATCACGCTGAACCACGTGAGCCACGCGAGGGCTACCTGCAGGCCTCTGTCCACAGCTCCCAGGCAGAGGCAGTCGGGCAGGAAGCTGACGTATCAGCAGTTGCATAACGGGGCCGAAAGTGGAAACCTAGAGTCACGTACTTCTGTGCTGGAATCAATCAACAGCCGACTCAATGCCTCCGAGCGGCCTTCGATCATCCCACATTTATGGCCGCGCACGACAATTCGTGCCAGACATCTGGATTCCGCAGG
Source organism: uncultured Alphaproteobacteria bacterium (assembly GCA_963760435.1). GTDB lineage: Bacteria > Pseudomonadota > Alphaproteobacteria > Rhizobiales > Xanthobacteraceae > JAFAXD01. The sequence continues at coordinate 219,668 of CAVXDE010000031.1, read as the reverse complement.
CTAAAGGTTCAAACAAATTCACAACAGGCCTCCACAGGGGTAGCCAACAGCTAACTTTCTCAGGCACGCATCTGAATCCGCGACTCTACGAGCGACGCGTCTCCAAGTGCGGCTACCAAACGCTTCTCGTACTGATCCCACGTGAATTGCTTTGCGCGCTCCCGCGCGGACGCAGCCATTCTGCTACGCAGAGATCGATCTTTAACAATCTGCTAAATCCTCCGTGCAAGGGTATGAGAATCCGATGCCGGAACGATAAATCCGTCCTCTTCATGCCTAACAACGGAGCCGGCCTGTTCCGTCGTGATTACAGGAATGCCCATTGCTAGCGCTTCGTACGTGGCTACCGCCGACCCCTCAGCCAAGCTCGGCAAGACGAAGACATCAGCTTCCTGATATTCGGCATAAATATCAATGCGGGGCACGCGCCCCAAGAAATTTAAGTTGCGAGATAGCGGATGAGCTCGGACCTGACCTGAAACATTACCAGCCCCCCCCCACAACCAAATAAACTACCGCATAAATGAGCTGACGCTCTGGATCCGCACGCTCGAGGGCCCAGGAAATCCGTTCCGCTGCCTCTGCCGGAGTGTTAACAATGTGCACGATGGAGCGGTGCAGCAGGCATTCAGGGACGCTGGTACTGAGGACCGGTCTCCCACTCGCCAGCCCGTCCATGATCTTGGTAGGGCAAGAAGCCACATTGAACGGGTGGTCTATTGCATACGGGATCCACGTCATGGAGCATCTTTGCATAAACCGGCCAACCTCGGTTTGCGGAATTTTGCCGACGTACTGTACGTTTGACAGCCCGAAAATCTCACGTCGAATTGCGGCAAGCTCTGGAATCAGGGTATCAAGCGCCCCGGCGAATCTAAATGTCACGTTAGGACAGAGCTTCACCGTGTCCCGGACAAAGTACCAGTCCACCCGATCTGACAAGTTGCCAACATAGCCAACCAGCAAACCTTCGGCCGATGACGAAAAATCAACGGCGAAAAACGCGTCCGGAACCCCATTGCACAGGTGAGTTATTCGATCTGCCTTTTCCGGATGCGTAGCGCGCAGTCTCTCGGTTTGTTTGTTCGACGCACAGAACACGTGGGTGCTGCGGCGCACGAGCTCGTCCTCCAACTTTTGTATGGTATTTGCTCTTGTGGGATTATACAGCCGATAATCATCGAAGTTGTAGTAGATCAGCCGGTCGGGGGCTACATCGCGCACCCACGGAGCAAGGTATGGATAGGGGCATACAACAAACGGTCGGGCTTTCCCTTTAACTTCAAGCTTGCGAACCCAGCAAGCTAACCAAAATCGGATGAATGGTCGAAATAGAGGCTCAACGAGCCCCGCGTAGCCGGGCGGCAGAGCGATCGTCTTGAGAGAGCTGTCATCGCTATTCGCGTGAGCCCAATCGGGACGGAGCCGCGCGTAGTTATACCAGTCAAGGAACCGAACTCGACTAACTGCAGCCGACTGAGCGACGCTATCAGCGAGCGACGCGATCCAAGGAGCATTCACCGAAAGGAAGAGGAAGGAAAGGTGATCCATTGGAATCAGGATGTCGCCCTGCTCGGGTCAGGGCAGCTCAGCCGGCGGCGATTGCCCGACGAGCATCGATCTGACGTAAGGGCGCAGCGAAGCGCCTTCGGAGGCTAGCCGCGGGGTGACATGCGTAGGCAAAGATCGGAAATTGACTGCAGCCCGGAATTTTGTCTCCCGACCATTCTTGCGCCAGAGTAGCAAGAGCAGAAGGCGAAACGCCCTTAGTTGGGCAACTTCCGAACACGATAACCCGGGCATCAGTTGTAGAACCAGGAAAACAGCCAGAGAGACGGGCGCGACATCCCCGACTGAGGGGCGGTCGATCAATCACTAAATCGAGCTTGTCGAAAGCCCCAATTGGTATTTCTGGTTCAAGCGAGTAAAAACCTTGTGATTTCGACTAGAGATCTATTCGGAATAATATTTTGCGTACTCACGACCCCCGTAATGGACTTCTGAGCCATATTTCTTGGCGCGATCTTGGACGACGAGGTTCATCACGACTCCACCGATGCGCTTTTGCACCGACACTTTTTGTATACAGGTTTGGACCATATCACGAGCCGTTGACGCCCATCGAACGACAAATATCGTCTTGTCAGCAAGGCCCGCCATGATAACGGAATCGACAACCGGGCCGACCGGCGGCGTGTCTATCACCACATAATCGAATTTCTCCCTAAGCTGGCCAATGAGTGCCTTCATGCGCTCTGACCCGAGGATATCCGGTGGGTTCAAGCTCTTGGCGCCTGCAGGAATAATCACGAAACTATCCGTTCGGAACATCGTCTCGCCTAACTGCCGCTGCGCCAGTCAGCAGGTCGACCAGACCCTTCTTTTGGTCGAGTTTGAAAAACTTCGACGTCGAGGGGTGACGAAGATCCGCGTCGACAAGGGCGACCTTTTGTCCTCGCAGCAGCGGCTGAAATCGCAAGGCTCACCGCAATCGTCGATTTGCCTTCACCGGGACATGAGGACGTGACCTGGATGACCTTGGGCGGCCGATCGACATCCGACATGAGGATGCCGCTTCGCAGTGTGCGTATTGATTCACTAAACGCCGAAAGCGGATGATGAAGCTGGTAAAATGGGACCGGAATGTGTGGCCCCATCCTTCTTGAGCTTACTCTTGTCGATTTTATCAATAGACGCCAGCACAGGGATTTCCAGCAACTGCTCGACATCGCGCGCGGTCGTAAACCCGACGTTCATCATCTCCATTGCAAGTGCGCCGCGCGACGCCAAGGCCAATTCCAGCCAAGAGCGCCATCATCAACACACGTCTGCTGTTGGGAAAACTTTGTCCACCGGGCTGCGCAGGCGAGATGACCCGGACATCGCGCGCCCGAAATGTTGACTGCTCCTCGCTCACCTTGGCCTTCTGCAGAAAGTCCTCGAACAGACTCTTATTGACCGCCGCAGTTCGCTCCAGCTCCCGCAATCGGACGGCATCCTCGGCTGTCAAGGCCTCCTTGCCCGGTCGCCTCGCGCATTGCTTGTTCGGTCGCTGCTCGCGTGCCTTCGCAAGGGCGTATTCGTTCTTGACCGCCTCGACCATGCGCTGCGTCTCGGCTGCGATGCTCCTCTGGATATCCTGCTTTTCGGCCTCCACATTCACGACCGCGGGGTGCCGGCTACTGTAACGTGCCAACAAGTCGGCCTCGCGCTGCGAGGCATCTGCAAGTTTCTGGCGCAGAGTTGCCATGACGCCAGATTGAACGGCCGACTGGAACGAAGCCGGCAAAGAATCGAGGCTCTTCTTGCCCGCGGCGACATCGGCAAGGAAGTCGACGCGCGTCTTCTTCTCGGCTGCATCGGTGCGCGCCGCCAACAGCTTGCCATTGAGATCCGCAAGTTGCTGCTCGTTGAGCGCAACATTCAGTCCGGTTTGCGTAAGCCCATGAGCAGTGCGAAAATCTGCAACAGCGTCTTCCGAACTTCGAAGCTGTTGTCGGAGTTCGACCAGGCGGTCGCTCAGCCAGCCTGAGGCGCGTTTGGCCGCATCGAAGCGGGCGTCGAGCTGGTCAGTAACGAATGCGTCGGCCACGGCGTTGGCGAGTTGCCCGGCTTTAACCGGATCGTCCCATGTAATCGAAATATCGAGTACGAAGGCCTGCCCACTTCGTCTCACAGCTAGAGCTCCGCGCAGACGATTGATACCATCTTGATATCTGAGCTTCGGCTTCCTTTTACAGTCCTTCGGCTGGAGCGACCTTGTGTCGGCGGCGCTCGCAAGACTGCTCCTTTATAGCAACTCTCCGTAACAGCGAATCAGATTTGAGGATCGCAAGCTGGTTCTCGATGGCAGAAGCATAGTCCAAGATACTTTGCATCGGAACTAGTATCCCCGGGCGCTTTTTCGCGCTGCAGCTCGAGCAGGACTTGGGTACTTGCCGTGTAGAGTGGCGTCGCGCGCGCAAGGTAAATGAGCGCCACGACGAGCGCCAAAGCGGCAAACGCCCCGATCAACATCCAATGACGCCAGACGAAATTCAAATATTTGCGCAGGTCAAACCTGCGCTCGGTGGGCTCAGCGCTCATTCGGTAGGAAGCGGAAATCCGACATTCATCGGGTGTGCTCCGACCATTTAGAGAGACGGCTTATGGGATGCGCGCTTTTTCGGCCTTTGAGCAAATCATCCTCCCGCGCTTGCGCAACCCCAGCGCCGAGAACTGCCATGTAGGTCAAAGTCACGGCTTGAATCTGCAGGCTAAAGTCGACGAACGCGTTGATACCGACCAGAAACGAAACGCTCGCCGCAATGGCCGGGATTGTTGCGTCGCGTTGCCGCGTCCTGGCGCCCTTCACGCATTCCCATACCAGAACGACCACGCATGCGATCAGCATCGCGCCGAAAAACAGACCCAGACCTTGAAAGATCTCGAGATAGGTGTCGTGGGCCTTGTCCCAGACCAGCAAGACGCCAATCGAATCGTCACGGAACATCGGGAACGCCGTCGAAAAAGTCCCGTATCCAAAACCAAGAAGCGGTGCGCTCAGGATCGACCTCAACGTCACCATCAGCACCGCTGGGCGGCCCGGATCATAAAGCCCTTTTGCGGTAATCTGCCCGACCAAAACGTCGCCGAAACCGACGAACGCTACGACCACTAAAAGAGCAGCAAAAACAACAAGCAAGACTTCGTTCCAGCCTAGACGTCTTGCTCGCCGCGCATTCAAGATGAACAGAACGAAGAGGCCGACCACCGTTGAGATAATCCCTCCTCTCGATCCGGTCAGCAGAAGCGCAGCCAAGATAACGGCGGCGAGAGCGAGCGGAAGCGCCCCCTGGCTCCCCGTCGTCCCGATCAGGGTCGCAACCTTGAACCGCAACAAATCTCCACTTTGGGCCAATGCGCGACGATAGAGCCTCAGGATCGCTGCGACCGCGGCGATCAACCCGATCCCCGCAAATGTCACATAGTTGTTCTGATTGACGAACGTTGAGGTCACGAACTTGATCGGGCCAAATTCTGCAAACACCCGGCCATTGGGCATAAAGCCGAGCGCAAAGAGGCCAACGGCCGCATAACACGCGCTGATCCCAATCACCGACCAGATCAGCAAACGCGCGCGCGTCGCATCGCGGCTTAGCTGCAGTGCCAACCAGAATGTGCTCGCGGCAGTCAGAAGCCGCAGCAGAGCAATCGCCGTCAGGTCTCGATCAACACTGATGCTACCCGCCACTGGCCAACTCAACACATCAGATGCGAGCTGCCAAATCGGATGCTGCAAGGTTGCAGCCATCCAGGTTACGTTCTGCAGGACTATCCAAACGACCACGAATGCGAACAGAACAGCTGCAACCCTGATGCGTTTGATCGGCACCGGATGCAGCGCGCCTCGCAACAACAACGAGAGCTCGTAGAGCGCGGCCAAACCGGAAAATAAGGCAGCATTGATTCCCCAGGCGATCAGTCGGTTGCTGCCGAGCCAGTACGGCACCCACGCCAGTCCACAGATGAACAGGGCGAAAATCACCCCCTCTGTCGTAATGTCGAAGGCGCGGCTGCGCGACGGACTCGCCGCCTTATCCTGCCTTATAACAAAGCGTTCGATCGCGACCACTTACACCCCGAGTGCTTGCAGGACGTCTTTAGTAGCGAGCCCCGACGCGGTGAGCGCTGCCCGAATGTTTTCACGCTCCGCCTCGGATTTTTCCGCAAGGATTGTGCGATAGGCCTGCGTGCCGATTTGCGGCTCCCTCGCAGTGGCCAAGAGGTCACGAACAACAACGCCTCGGTCCGCCTCCGGCAACTCGGTCCAATGCTGCAGCCCGAACAGGGCCCGTTGTTTCATCACAGAGCCCTCATGCGATCCAGTAAGCGACGACATGCGGAACGCGTCGAGCACGTGGTCCATGTCGTCGCCACGCACCGATTCGATTTCGGCCAGCGCTTGCCACGCCCCCGATGATGTCGGCGAGGCTTCCACGACATCAAAGAGCGCATGCGCGACTGCGGCTACGCTGGTCGGGTGGTTCAAGACAATGTCGAGCACCGTGCCGCGTGCGCGCGCGGCAACGCCGGGCGTATCCTTCCAAGCCGCGACCGATTCCAGCAGGCTGTCGGCTGCCTCGCGCGAGGTGTCCATTGCACGGCCGACCTCATAATTCAGCCACTCGAACCGAACGATTTGGATCCCCCAATAGGCGGTGCCAGCAAAGACGAGAAACAGCCCCAAGCTCGCCGGGCGAAACCAGCGCGCGGCCGATCTGAACCGGGTCAGCAACTGGCCGAAAGAGAACGCCGTGACCTTGTCCAAGCTACCCCCCGTCGGGTGAGAGCCCCGCTCACCGTTCCGCCCACCAAACAGCCCCGACCGATTGGGACGTCACTTCACCTCCGCGACCCGTCTCCAGACACGCTACCGCCACTCGGGTGAAAGACTTCTTTCACCCGTTTTCCGCTTCTAGGCACACTTCGAGCGTCAACACACCTGTCCGCTCGTTCGGTACTTCAGCCTTCCGATGTACGGCCCCCCGAACTTTGGAAGGAGAAGTCCGCCCTAAATTGCTGGCGCCAACGCCGCCCGATGCAGCGCGACCGGCACCGTCGCCCCCATGATCTCAAGCAAAACCCGGACCCGCCCTGCCTCGTCCAGCCGCTCCAGTGTTCCCACGAATTGCGCAAAAGGTCCGGACAAAATACGTACCGACGCCCCCGCGGCGAGCCCGCTATCCAGTCGCGCGACGTTGCCGGTGTCGGTCTGCGCGATGAGCCCTTCTACGATGCCCGACGGCACTGGCAGCGGCCGTTGATCCTGGCAGATGATGGAAGCGACCCCGACGGTGCTACGCACGCACGACCAGCGGTCGCGCCCAAGATCGAGGATGAGGAACAGATATCCCGGAAACAGCGGCGCATGCACGCTGCGAAACTGCCGCGCGTGCCGCACCGTCTTCAAGATCCACGGGGCGTAGCTGCGAAACCCTTGTGCGTTCAGATGAAATTGGGCCCGCCGCTCACTTTTCGGCGCCGTATGCGCGAGAAACCAACGCTCGTCCCCGGCGAGTTGCAAGCGGTCAAATGAATGCAAAACCCCCGCTCCCCTTCCCGATCGCCCAGCACACCCTCCGCGCGCTGGCCGATCCCGCCTGCTAGCCCGAGCGACGATACGACGGTAAAGTCGCCGAACATCGTGACCAAATTGCGAAAGTTAACCATATCTCGCAATCAATTCGCGCATTGCAAAATGAAGCCTCGCCGGATCCCAAGGCGTCGGAGAGGAGGTTCACTTTAGTCCTGGCCGACCCGCGACTTAGCAGATGAGAGGGGCAAAGGCAGCGGCTATTCCCGTGCCATGATCGTCGTGTCGATTGATGCCGCGTCTGCCGGGCTGACTTCCTGTCTTTTTCAGGACCAACAGCCCCACCCGTGCGAAGCCGCGGCCTTGTGACGGCCGATCAGGCGCACGCCAGCAGCGCGACGAGCGGGGGAGGTCAGTGCGATACAACCCTGCCCACCGCGATCGCTGGCTCCGTGGCCTGAGGGCGCAATAAAAATTTGCTTTGGCTGTGATCAGGGTCACTTGGGGGAGGCTTAACGGAACGGCACTCTGCGATCGGATCCCTGAACCACGTCCTGGTTCGGAGTGAGCCATGACAAAATCCGCATCCACAATCGACACCAGCAGCGTGAAAGCCGCTAACAACGCCTATTATTCGGCGCTCTCTAATCGCGACCTCCAGGCCATGGAAAAGGTCTGGTCGTGTATGTCAGACAACATTCTGATCGCGCCGCCCACGAACCCGATCACGCACGTCGGATGGAACGCAATCAAGCGAAACTGGGAAACCTATTGGCCAAGGTTCAGCCACTTCACGGTTTCGATGACAGTGAACACGATCAACATCAACGGGCCAGTGGCGTGGGTGCATGGCATCGAAACGTCCCGGCGCCGCAGCTGCACCGGAGACGTGAGTAGCAGCCGGAACTACGGCACAAACATTTTCATTCATCAGCACGGCCGTTGGTTGATGGCGTTTCACCAATCGACAATCATTCCTGAACATAACTCGCATGAAAAAAACGGCGGACCGTAGCAATGCAAGCCCGCAGATAAGTAATCTGCAGGAGAAATCAAACAGCGCAATTGAGGAAACCACTCGCGGATTTGGATCATGCCGCGCATGCCACTCCCCCTCTAACCTGGGTCGCCGACAGTTAGCCGCCGCGAACGCAGTAGTTTAGTTACCGGCCAGCGCCCATTGGGCAACCGGTCGGGGCCGTTGCGTGGATTGCCGTCGAAGTATTCCCATTTGTCGCCGGGTCGAAAAGGAGCGGCAGCGCAGCGATGGTCAAGGACGGCGCTTCTGCGTCGGGCCAAGGTTAGATCAGGGTGTCGAGCGCGGCGGAAAGCAGAATTCAATACTTGTGGGACGGTTTACATTCGAAGCTGTCATTGGGGGGCCGATTGAACGCGAGACGTGCCGGTTCACAGTGCTCGTTAAAGAGCGATGATTAAATTGCCTGGCCGGGTGCTGGCACAAGCAGGGTTCCTTGCGTAATCTCGCGGTTGTTGCGCCACCTTCGTTTGAGGGGCGGGGAGATTGCCATGCCGGCAAACGCAACCATCGACCTTTTCTCGGCGCTCCCGAAGCGCTTTTCGACGCTCCTGTTTTCGAACGCTAAGCCCGTCCACCTCGAGACAGGCCAGGTGCTCTTTGTCGCAGATGATCCAGGTGACGGCTGTTACAGGATTGAGAGGGGACTTCTCAAGGTCAGCATTGTGTCCGGATCCGGCGACGAACGCATCCTCGCGATCCTGGGACCGGGCGCGATCGTCGGTGAGCTCGCGGTGCTTGACGGGTTGCCACGCTCGGCCTCGGTACTGGCACTGCGTGACAGTGAGCTATTATTCGTCAGCAAGCCTAAATTCGATCAATACGCCGACAACCATCCGGAGCTTTACCAGCATCTTTTGATGCTGCTTGCCTCACGTTTGCGAGACACAAATGATGTCATCGCGGCTGAGAGCTTTCTGCCACTGCGCGGCCGAGTCGCGGTGACGCTCCTCGAACTGGCCGAGCATTTCGGCGAGAGCGTTGGTGAGGATCGCATCATGATCCGCCAGAAGTTCAAACAACCCGATCTTGCCGCTATGGCTGGCATTGCGCGCGAAAATCTGAACCGCATCCTTGTGGATTGGAAGCGGCGGAAACTGGTCAGTCAGATCTCCGGCTGCTATTGCCTCGAGAGCAAATCGGCGCTTGAGCGCGAGGGCCATCTGTAGAAGACCCCAAGCTCGCCGGTGTCGCTGAGCGTCATCGGCGGGCGGGTGGGTGCCTGAGAGAGGCTATCCCTACACGTCGCTGGCGTCTCTGGTGATAATCTTCGTCACGGTCACCAATCGTTCCTTCGCCTCTGCTAAGCGCGTGTAGTAGGCAGCCATCGCGTAATGTTGAGCCCTGCTTGCATTGGAAACGGCCGCCTTCGCGAGGGCTTCCTGTGCCGCTAAGGTGCGATACTCTTCCGCGTTCATCGTGTTGCCGAGCGTCCGCCGTGGACCGGAAGCGGTCTTCGCTTCGCGACGCTGCTGGCGTCTTCAGCGCCAGAACTGGGTGGCCCTCGTTCCCCGTTGGCTCGGTTCGGTAGCCATCAGGTCTTCCCAGAACGCTAACAAGCAGTCATCGCAGACGGCCTCCTTCAAAGGGATGTTCTCGATTAGGAGACGTTCCCGGCGGCCTTTGGGCCATGCTTCGCAAATGTGACAGGCTTCCGGTCTTCGACTGGGAAATCGGATGACGTTGTTCATGGCAGCCCCTCAGTGCTTGCCACCACTTCACAGATCAACTCGCTGTCTCTGTGGCACGAACTCGGCAGAGACTCGCAATTGAAGGCTGATGGACCTAGTACGCGGCGTGCTTTTCATTTTACGACAAAAAGTTATCATTTCGTGACAAACAAGGCGCGAACACGCGCATGTTGCCGAGCGCCATAGGCGGGCCGGGCGCGTGCCTTTTTATTCAACGATCTTGTCTGCGGGCGTGAGGGCTAACCTCCTCTCGGCTGAAGCCGTTGCAGAACGGCCGCAGAATGGTGGTGGGCAATCGTGAACCCGGCTTGAGCCTTTCTCATTTGGCCGTTCCGAACCCCATTGAACGCATAAAACCCTGTTGCATAGGCGACATCTTCGCGAACTGAAATCGCCCTTAAGTACTCCACAGAGACTTTGTCCTCGCTTTTCGCCGGCCGCGATTGTTCTCCGGCGCCACGCTTTCGGTCGCCGGTTCGCTGCCTCAAGGATGCGTGCCGCCAAGCACTATGGCCAGCATTGCCGAGCGGCATCGGTGGGGCCGCGCGGGTGCTTGGTTACTCCATCATCCCGTCGGCGCGGGCAAGGACGTCCGACGGAATTCGAGACCGAGAGCTTTTGCGGTTTTGAGGTTGATCCACCAACTCGAACTTCGTTGGTTGATAAATGGAATCTCAGACGGCTTTGTACCTCTGAGAACCCGGTCCAACAGGAGGTGGCGCGAGCTTAGGGAGCCAAGGCTACTCCAGCGCAGACGCTAGGTGGATTCAGAATATAAAGCCTGCTGTTGGGTTTGAAGGCAGCTGAAGCAGCTTGAGTTGATTCTCAAACTGCGTCAGACACTCTTCGAGCAGCTTGAGTGTCTTTTCGGCTTCGGCGAAATGGTGGCCCTGATCTTTCAGTTGGCTAACCTTGCCACGCTGTTCGGCAACGATGCGGCAACCATCTAACACGTACCGTTCGGCAGTTTCGAGTCGTTCGTTATTTGGCGCGAACCAGCAACTCCAAGAAAATGCGGGTTTGGCGGCAGTGACTTGCTGGAGCGCGCTTTCCGCCTCGGTCGCTAAGATCCGATAAGCGCGCGCAACTGTGAGCTGCCATTTGCGAGCGTTTTGTCCCCGCTCGTTTTCTGCTCGCCGTTCCCATCGCCCCGCGTTATCCCGGTAGAGCTCGGCCTTAGGTTCCATCAATGATTTCCGTCAGTATCGGCCACTAAACTCTTAGAATGAGCTATTGTAAGAGAAAATATATCGGTCGGTAGGCACGACAGCAGGCGAGCTTGCCGGGGGTCTCGGCAAGCCACCCTTATTGAGTTGTGCATCCCCCGGCTGCTACGCAGTCGGGTTTTTCGTGCTCCGCACCGCGTCGCCAGTCGAGCCTGATGCCAAATGGATCATGGCCGCGCCAGCGCAACCGGTGGTGCACCTTGGCCTTTTGGATGGAGGCGGCGATGGAAGCGTTACGTAAGTTCGTCCGCGCCCGCTGGGTGCGGTGAGTCCTCAGTCATCCTTGCTCAGCACGTGATCGCATGCGCTGCAGATGTGATCGGTATGCGTCTTGAGGTCCTCGATACTGGCCACCTCATTGTACTCGATGAGGCCTTCGACCAGGCGCTTGGCCCCGTCCTCATGTGGATAAACCAGAGCGCCGCAGCGGCGACACTCGATTTGCAACAGATAGCGCACGCAGCGCTCGACCAAGTCCGTCATCGCTACCCCCGCAGCCGGTTCATCGCCTCAGCAACATGCCTCTCCGCCCCGGCGATCGTGGTCCGATTGCCGAGGCTTTTCGTTTTGGCCGTCGCCGAGACTCGCTCGTTCCGGCACCCTGCCGCGCGCGGGCTCGATCTCGTTGATGGATCGCAATGGGGCGACTCGTCAGGGGTAATTAATTAAACATGATTGAGAGCAAGCGCTTTGCGTTAGCAGCGGCCGTTCTTCTCGCCAGCGTCGCGTATGTGTTCCGAATCGTCCTGTCGTGGTCGCACCAGCAGCACCTAGCGTGGTGGCACCACCAGCATCGGCCATGGTCGCTCCGGCTGCTCCAGTCGTCGTGGGCGCCTGGTGCGCCAGTCGTGGTCTGCCGCCGCGTTTGCAAGCATTTCGCTGTTGGCGCGGCTGCTAGAGCCGTACAGAGCTTTAGCGCTTAGCGACAGTTGCCCGTTGCGCGCGTATGCCGTCGGATGCTCGCTCGCCTGTTTTCCAAGTCTTGCCGAACCAATTGTGGGATTCCCGCGCCTCGCACCGCCATGGCCGCGGACTTCGGTCAGGCCCGGTCACAGCTTGTAGCTGATGCACGCAGGCAACAGCTCGCTTATTTCGCTCCCGTCCGGACGGCCTATCTCAATCCCGCCTCCATCCATAACGACGTTGTAAACGGGGATCTGGGGCACACTGCCCCTGCGAGGGGGTGAAAGATGGAGATGGCCGGAAGGCGAACGCAGATAGATCAGGCGATCGAGCTTTCGATGCTCGACCCGTATGAGCAAGCTTTGCGGGTACCCAATCATTCGGCTTGGCAACGACGATTGACGCTAGGAATGCTGATGTTCTCACTTGCATTCTGCGCGCTTGTTTTCCACGCCGGCTGGAAGGAAATTGCCGCGCTTGAGAAATGCGCGTTGCATGGCTTATCGAGCTGCCGTGCCGTAGCATCGCACCTGAGCAACGCGCCGTAGGACGGCATCACTCGGGAACGGTGTGCCGTGTTGATCGGAGGCTTGACCACGCGATAGCCGTTATGTGCGCCCCTACTTGAAAGCGCGTTAGTGTTTGTTGCTCTTTCACAACATGTTAGCTGATCGTGTGGTCAAATGCCCCGCTGTTTCTTGTGTTCATAGGTAAGAGCTGGTTCTTTGTAGATGCGGGGCTCGGCCGAGGGGCCGAGGAGGGGACAGGATCGATGGCCATTGCCGCACAGAGCCAAGATAACGGCTGGCGCATTGTGGCCTGCCGCCTGCTCTGTGCTCTCACAATGTTGCTTCTTGCTGTACAAGTCGTCCACGCGCAGACGCCGGCACTGCCTCCACAAGGACAGGCTCCGGCCGTGCCTCAAGCGCAGGTTTTCTATGCGCCAGCCGAGTCATTGACAGCGACCGTCGCGCGGCTTGGTGGCGATCCGCGACCTCAATCCGCGGAAGGCGCCTATCAATTCCTGGATTGGTTGATCTATGGCGGTATGGGTGCTGCGGGTGCCTGCGCCTGGAACGTGAACTCTACGCCAAACAATCAGCAACAGGCCTGTGGGCCGCAATTTCTGCCGCAGGTTATCGCCGAGCACAACACCGGCATCCAGCGCACCTTGCTCTATGGCGTCGGCGATATTCGCTATTATCCGAGCCTTGAACGCGTCGATGTGGTCGCAACGACCGCCGGCGTTGTCCACGTTTGGGAGATCCAGCGCGATCTCATCTTCCGGGTTCAGGCGCAGGGAACGGAGAACCAGCAATATTCCGGTTTTGCCGCCAACCTTGCACCGACTAACGTGTTTCTGACGACTCCGCTCAAATACACTCAAGGCTACGGATCAACCTCGCTGCAAAAGTATTTTGGCGCCTTCTTCACCGCCGTCGGCGGCAGCATCACCGGGACGGCTTACCAGGATCTTCACGACAACCTCGGTAATACAATCAATGAGCAGTTCCAAAATGGCACAGTGTCGACGGCCAACGGACGCATTGGCTACTATATCACGCCGATCACCTATACGTATGTGGAACCGACCTACAACTGGCAACGCTATCAAGCATCCAGTTTGAACTCGGAAGGCTATCGCCTCGTTGGCGGCATTGGATTTGATCGGATCAGCCTGTTCAAGGGAGAGATTTACGCCGGCTACGCCACGCAGTGGTTCGCGAATCCGGCAATCGCCACGACCTCAATCCCAGTCGCGGGTGGTCGCCTGTCCTGGCTGCCGACCCCGCTCTTGACGTTTACGCTCACAGCCGATCGGGCGTTCGGCACGTCCGACTTCATCAACACCACAGGAGTTGGAGTACCACAGCCCATCATCGCCCCCACGGCAGGACTGCTGCCGGGCTCCGTGACGATCAACACCACGGTGAGTTTGCTTGGCACATGGGACTTTAGTCGACTGTTGACCTTTTCAGCGACCGTCTCCGACAATCATCTCCAGTACCTGACTTCAAGCCGTCAAGACGATCTTTTGAGTCTTATCGGTGGCGTGACATTCAAGATCTGGCAGAACTGGGGACTCACCGTAAACTACACCCACCAAAATCTCTATTCGAATTTCCCCGGCGCTTCGTTCTCGACAGATTTTGTGTCGCTCGGTGGCTCGACAAAGTTCTGAACCTAGGTCCGCTCACGATCCGATCCGAGAAGCAGGACTCGGCTGGGTTCCACTCGCTGGGTCTTCGCGAACTGACGTGCTGAGTTCAAGACCGGAATCTGCGCCGCAGCAAATACTGCTCACCCCAACACCTGGTCGGTTGAATCGAATGCACACCAGAACGCCGAGCCCTGCCTTGGCGTGGCGAGGACGAGGTTGAATTCGTCGACGAAGTCGCGGTGCGCTTCCCTAAGGCGTGATTTGAGCGCTACCGGACGACTGCAGAAGCCGCGCCATTGCAAGCGCGGTCGCTGTTGATGAAGTCGAGGAAAACGACATTTTGTGATTTAAATCACGCCACCGGCTCACTTTACCGGTAAACCCTCGTTGAGTACTTGAAGGGGTCCCTATGGTGATGGTCTCCGATTCACAAGGCGAGGAATGGAGACGGCTGAGCGAGCCCGAGGTAGTGCCCCGCGCACTGACGATCGGAACGCTGGTTTTCTCGATTATCTTCTGCGCCTTCGTTTTTTGGTCCGGCTGGAGGGAAGCGCCGTTTATCAGCGATGCGTACAAGGAGTTCTCACCGCAGGTCGATCCTGTCCCTGCTCCAACCGCGAGACCACCGGCACCTGAAGCGCCACCAATTGCACGATGAAATCACCGCCTAAGCGAGATCCGATATCCGGCGCACAGGTCCGAGCTGCACGGGCATTCCTTGGCTGGACGGCGCGTGCGCTTGCAAAGAAAGCGGATGTGCCGGAGTTCACACTTGAGTGGATTGAAGGGCACGGACAGATATCGGGTAAGGACCTGAAAGCTCTAGCCGCTGTTCAGGCGCAGCTTGAAGCCGCTGGCATAGAGTTCACCGAAGACGAAGACATTCCTGGACTTCGGTTACATCCCAGAAAAGAGTGGTCAGAAAGGCGTACGGCCTCACCGGCACGCTCGACAACACTAACTTGATAATCCCCGATCGGCAGGCGGTTCGCGTCAGGCCCTCAGGGCGGTGCGCAGCACCGACCGAGGTGTCTAACGTCGCAATGGATTGTCGCGAACTCGAAACGTGCGCCATGCGCAAGCCGGACCGCGCTCGCGCGAATGCTGTCTGGTCAAATCGACCGATTTAGAAAAACCGCTCCGGCACGCGCACAACATCCCCTGGCAATACGAGCACGGTCGGCGACTGCGGAAACTCTTTGAGCTCGGCTGAGCCAAATCGTTGGATCATGACCGTTGAGTTGTTCGCGCGATAGGTGGCACCACCAGCGATGGCAATGGCGCTCAGTACATTAAGGCCGCTTCTGAATTGGTACTCGCCCGGCTTCTGCACCTCACCAAGCACATAAAATGGCCGATAGCTGATCACCTCAACCGTGACCTTGGGATTGCGCAGATACTCGCTCTTGAGTTTTTGCGTGAGCGCCTGTTCCAACTCAATCTTTGTCAGCCCCGCGCCCTGGATCGTGCCGGCCAACGGAATCGAGAGCATTCCACCGCTGTCGATTTGGTATTCGCCCGAGATCTTATCCTCTCCGTAAACCGTGACCCGGACCTTGTCGCCGCCGAAGAGCCGTAGCTCGGTCGCCGTGCCTGGAGCGGAATGCGCCGCGTTCGGATCGGGAGTGGCCGTGGCAGCCGGAGCCGCCGCGGCAATGCTCGGCGCCGGGTTTAATGCAGGACTTGCCACCGGCTGACTGGGAGCAGCGGCCTGCCCTGACCCCGCGTTCGCAGCCACATTAGGCGTTGACCGAGCAGCACCAGACGCGTCGGGAACCGTGGTCGGTGCGGACGCGGTTGCACCAGCCGAGCTCGCGTTCGAGCCCGGAGTAACGCCGCTACAGCCGCTGCACAAGGCTGCAAGCCCCATGATCGCGACCGCTACCACCAGACGCCAAGAGGTCATGAGCCGCTCAACCATCCCAATGCGCCATGAACACCCAGGCGCATGATACCCGCAACAACGGCTCTGTGAAAACGACTTGCCACGACCCGCGCCGTTAGCGACCGGATTACCCCGCGCGGTCCGGTTCTATGCCCATTTCCCCGCGCGCGACATTCCGTATCCGGCACCGATCCCCGCGCTCCTTTCTGGCGCCAACGCACTGATGCGCTCGGAATTCCGCCTTGGCAGGATTTGCCGGCAGGCGCGCCCCTTTAGCCAAATCATAGGTTGGGGGCGGGGATGTGGCAAAGTAGCCTCGGTCAAGCATTTTTAACCGCTATGGCAAGGGGAAAACTTATTGTGCCGGCATTATCGCGCCACCAGACCTTCGGGTGATTTGCGGGCTGGGGGTCTCGGATGGGGAAATGCAGCAAACGTCTCATGGAATTGGAATCGATTGTCCGCGCCACACTGCGCGGCGCCGGCACGTTCGCGAGTGAGGTGGCCATTGCCCCGGCCCGGGGAAGTCATGGGAATTGGACTTTCCTGCACGTTGACAGCGTACGGGTCCTCGATCCAGCGATCGCAGACCTGATTCGGGCGTTGCAGGCTCGCTACGATATGGCGTGGTGATCATGGCCGGTCCAGAAGCGATCACGTCCCCCAGCAGTCCGACGGCCGAGCCATCGCTAACCCAAGCTGGGTCGACCGAGAAGAACTCAACCCAAGCTGGCTTGACCGACAAGGACTATTGGGACCGCATCCAAGAATGCTTGGCATTGGCAAAAGTGGCACCGACCAACGAGCTGCGCGCCAAGCATTTCCCAGCCGCGCACCGTTATCTGCAGCTCGCTGAAGCGCAGGCAAGCTCCGAGGCGAAACCAGCCCCAAAATAGTACAGTTTCATCGGAAATTGAGCCGCTGCCTTGGACGCAACAGCGCCCCAGGCTCCGTGCAGACGAGGAACGCGCTGTGGCCGATTCGGATCATCCGCCGCGATGCTACGTGATCGGTGACATTCACGGCCGCTCCGACCTGCTCGACCGACTGGTTGATGAAATCACGCGCGACATTGAACAGAATCCCGCCCCGGCGAGTTTGACGGTCACGCTTGGCGACTACGTCGATCGCGGCCCGGACTCGCGCGGCGTCCTCGACCGCCTCGCTCGAAATCCCTTTCCCACCGAGTACATCGCCCTCAAAGGAAACCACGAGGAGCTGCTCGAGACCTTTCTTATCAGGCCCGAGATCGGTTCCCAGTGGCGGCGGCTCGGTGGGCTGGAAACCCTCCATTCGTACAAAGTGCCGGTCACGGCCTTGATGGTGGGCAAGGGGTTTGATGAGGCGGCTCAAGCGTTGCGCCAAGCTCTGCCCGAGGCACATTCCGCATTTCTGGCAGGCCTGAAACTGTCACTGACTGTCGGAGGCTATTTCCTCTGCCATGCAGGTGTCCGGCCCGGCGTCCCCCTCGAAAGTCAAAGGGCCGAGGACCTGCTCTGGATCCGCGACGAATTTCTCAGCAGCAAAGTCGACTTCGGTAAAATTGTAGTCCATGGTCACACCCCGGCCCAATCGCCCGAGGTGCTCGCCAACCGAATCAATATCGACACCGGGGCATTCGCCACCGGACGGCTGACGTGCCTCGTCATCGAGGACGGCGGACCGCGCTTTCTTTCAACCTGACACCTAAGGCGGTCCAGGGCTCGCAATTTGCGGGTCGGGCCGGGCTAACAACCAAAATGCTATGTTTCTGAGCCATTCTGCTTTTTGGTAATGCTTGTCCGCGGGCCCGAACGAGAATATCGTTGCGAGCGTGGTCTTTTTCGCCACCAAATAGCGGAGAACAATAATGTCTCGCTGGGTGTTACCTGCGGGCTTAACGCTGGCGGCAATTTTCGCGCTGCTGCCGGTCGCAGCGAGTGCACAGTCAATCGGCAGTGCCGCCGCGGTGAAGCCGGAGGCGCATGGCGGTGGATCGCTCCTCCAGGCTGGTAGCTCGCTCTATGCCAATGAAACGGTTAGCACCGGCCAGGCTGGGGACGCCGAACTCCAGTTCCACGACAACACCAAGCTCAGCGTCGGTCCGAGCTCAACGGTCCGTCTCGACAAATTCGTCTACGATCCGAACAACAAGGGGGCTGGCAAGGTCGCTATCAACGCCACCAAAGGAGCGTACCGGTTTATCACCGGATCCCAGGACTAGAAGAACTACGAGATCAAGACCCCCTACGCGACCCTCGGCGTGCGCGGGACCGTGCTGGAGATCGTCGTCGTGCCCGGCAAGGGAAAGGGCAAAGCCCGCCGCGCATGCCACCCGAACGACAGACGCGCACGGCGTATCGTTAAGTTCCGAGGCAATGTTAGGTCGTCGGCACCGGCCGACCGCTCAGACAATTCTGAGCGCCGGCGCTGGTTTTGTGCCAATCAATTGTGCTTCGGGCGCAACATGCCCAGGATTCAGACGGTTAGCGGTTGAATGATATTGACCGTACAGGGCTTTCCCCTAAGCTTCTCGAGCGGTGGTAATCGCGACCTGTGGGGAAGGTGGGGCATGGACACGCGCGGGCGGGTTCCAGCACTCGTGCTGGCGGCAATTGTCGCGCTGCTGCCGCGTCGCAGCTGGTGCACAGTCAATCGGCAGTGCCGCCGCGGTGAAGCCGGATGCGCAGGGCGGTGGATCGCCCCTGCAGTCTGGTAGCTCGCTCTATGCCAATGAAACAGTTCGCACCGGCCAAAGCGGTGTCGCCGAACTGTTGTTCGTGACGAGACCAAGCTCAGCGTCGGGCCGACCTCGACCGTTCGCCTCGACAAGTTTGTCTATGACCCGTCAAAGGGTGGCGGCAAGGTTGTGATCAACGCGAGCCGCGGTGCCTACCGCTTTGTCACCGGCGTGCAGGACCCGCGCAATTACGAGATCAAGACCCCGTATGCGACGCTCGGCGTGCGCGGCACCGTCGTCGAAGCCAACATGGAGGGCGTGGACTGCGAGAACCCGGAAAAGCTGCCCCCAGAAAGACGTAAAGCCTGCGCTGCGGCGGGCCCGTGCGGCGGTGGCGGCTACGAGAAGATCCGGCTCGTCGAGGGTAAGTTCTATGCAACGAATAAGAAGGGCGAGACGAAATATTACGACCGACCCGGCGCCGTCGTGACGGTCTGCGAAAACGGCACCTTCGCCCCGACCCAGTATATCCACAACCTCCATTCTCAATTTCACCCCGTTAACCGTCGCCGTAGCCCCGTTCAATCCCGCCATTCTCGCTGGCCTTGCAGCAGGTGGCGTTGGGGCAATAATCGCAAACGACAACAATCATAATAAGCCAAAGCCCTGCGACAATCCGAGCTGCAACTGAGGGCCCTTTCGGCACGGGCAAGGTCAACCGCAGCCTGGTCATCTAACCGACCCTGCGACACGGCTTCAGGCGCACGCACGCGCCGAAGGTTCGGCGGCGCGATCCGCGCGCACCGTGTCCTCCGAGCGCTCTCGCTATCCGCCGCACTGCGACGAACCGGAGCGCCGCGCGAGATGGCATGGACCAAGGCCCGATTTACCGCCACAATAGGAGATAGCCGCCGGGCCATTGACCAATCCAGATGACGATTCGCCGCAAGAGTCTCACCTACCTGGCACTCGTCGCGGCGCTCATCGTCGGGGCGATCCTGCTGCGTTACCTCGATCCGTTCTTCGTCCGCTCCTTGCGCCTGATCGCTTTCGATTCCTACCAACGCCTGCATCCGCAACAATATGACCCCAACCTGCCGATCCGCATTGTCGATATCGATGAGGAATCCTTAGCCAAGATCGGCCAATGGCCATGGCCGCGCACGATCATCGCCAAACTCTTGCGAACCCTCGCAGATGAAGGGGCTGCCTCCGTCGCGTTTGACGTTTTGTTTGCAGAGCCGGATCGCACCTCGTTCGAGCAAGTCGTCAAGCAGTTGCCGGCGAACCAGGAAGCCCTGATCTCCGCCGCCGTCAAAGACCAGCCGACCAACGACGAGGTGTTTGCCGAGGCCATCAAAGATACGCCGAGTGTGCTCTCCATCTCCCTTGGCGACAGTGGAAAAAACGACTTTCACGCCAAAGCGGGATTCGCCGTCGCCGGCGATGACCCACGCCCCTTCCTGACCGGGTTTCGCGGGTCGAGCCGAGATCTTCCCGAGTTCGAACAGGCCGCGCGCGGCATCGGCGCCTTTAACTGGATCGCCGACCGTGACCAGGTGGTCCGCCGCGTGTCGCTTATCTTCCGCCTCAACGACACCTTGGTGCCCTCGTTGGCAGCCGAGGCGCTGCGCGTTGCGCAAGGAGCGACGACCTACGTCCTCAAAGCGTCGAATGCGAGCGGCGAATCAGCATTTGGGGCGTCAACCGGCCTTAATCATGTGCGCATCGGCGACGTCGAAGCTGAAACCGACGCGGGGGGCGGTCTTTATATTAAGTTCCGCCACTTCAACAGTGCCGAGTACATCCCCGCCTGGAAAGTACTCGCTGGCGAGGTCCCGCGCCAAGATATCGAAGGCCGTATCATCCTCGTCGGCACCAGTGCCCCTGGCCTCCTCGATCTACGCGCCACGCCGCTTGATACCGCGATCCCCGGAATCGACATCCACGCCCAGGTGATTGAGCATCTGCTGACCGGCAGCTTTCTCACCCGGCCGGATTATGCGCTGGCGCTTGAGGAATCCATCATCCTCATATTCGGGATTTTGCTTGCTTCGCTGTTGCCGCGTGTGTCGGCTAAGGCTGCCATCGCCGTCGGATTGCTGATTATGGCTGGCGTACTCGTCGGCGGTTGGGCCGCATTCCGCTATCTCGACCTGTTGCTTGATCCCTCTTATCCCGCCGTGGCTCTGGGTTTCATGGCGCTCGGAATTACATCTTATGTTTACCAAGGAGTTGAGGCGCAGCGCAGCCAGATCCGCGGCGCATTCGGCCGCTATCTTGCTCCCGCTGTCGTTCAAGAAATGATCGCGCATCCCGAGCGACTCCAGCTCGGTGGCGAAGTTCGCGAACTCACATTGCTGTTCTGCGATGTTCGGAATTTTACCTCGATTTCCGAGCACCTCAGCGCCGCCGAGCTCACCAACTTCATCAACGAACTGCTCAGTCCGCTCAGCGAAATCGTCCTGGAGCATCGTGGAACCATCGACAAATACATGGGCGACGCGATCATGGCATTTTGGAACGCGCCCGTGGACGACCCGGAGCACAGAACACACGCCTGCCAAGCGGCGATCAAGATGGTCGCCAAAATGGATGAACTCAATGAAATCTGGCGCCAGCGGGCGTTCGACGCCAATAAGACCTATCGACCCGTTCGCATCGGTATCGGCCTCAACACCGGCAACTGTTGCGTTGGCAACCTCGGTTCGAGCTACCGGTTTGACTATTCCGCAATCGGAGATGAGGTGAACACCACTTCTCGCTTCGAGGGGCTGACCAAATACTACGGTGTGCCGGCGATCGCAGGCAAGGGAACCCTCGCCCCCGGCTTTGCCATGCTGGAGCTTGATAGCGTGATGGTGAAGGGCAGAACCCAGCCGACACAGCTCTATACTTTTGTTGACATGTTGAAAGCCGATCCCGCGCATGTCGACGAGCTCGGTAAGAGCTACGCGGAATTTGTAACGGCGTACCGCCATCAGGATTGGGATAAAGCCGAGCTATTACTGAATCAATGCCGTAGCCTCGGCGTGAAGCAACTTGATTACTGCTACTCCCTTTTCGAAGAGCGCATAAAGTCATTCCGTCAAAAGCCACCGCCTGCCGATTGGGATGGTTCTTTCGCGATGACAGAAAAATAGGGGGCGCGTTCAGCGAATTGCTTCTCGTGCCCGGCGGCCTTCCTATTGGCTCGCACAATTCAAACGAAATACTTGCGTAGCATGCTCGGAGATTTCGATGCCTAACGAAACCCTGCAGTCGTGGGCCGAATGGAACGCGGCATTCGAAGCCTTGAATCTCGCCCACGAAAGGCTTCGAGACTTGGTTCACTTACTCACAGTTGATCCAGAGCGTCGCGAGGCGACCCGAGAATGGCTTGATGGCTCGAGCTGCCTATAACCGCGCCTGCGCCCAAATCCCGGCCTGATTAGTGGCACGAAGCAGCGACAAGAACCCGGCCGTTTGGAACCAAACATAGCGGCCATCGTTAGTTGACGGCCGAGGCGCTGCAATCGGTTGTGCAGCGCAGCGCGGCCGGTATTGCTGACGGTGGGTCCGCGATGCATGTCTTTCAAAAACACAGTTGGGTAGCTGTTGCCCTTGGCATGGTAATAGGTTGCGGCGTTGTCCTGGTCCTGGATGCAGCTGACCAAGCGCGCACGCGTTCCAAGTTACCGCAGATGGCCGATGATGCCGCCATAGCAGGGGTACTTGCTCTCGCATCGAATGGACAGCGAGGGTTGTACGTCGCACAGCATCAGGCGACAGTAGCTGTGACCAATCAAATAGAGAGCAAAATCAATCGAGCCGGCATCTTGGTACGGTCGTCGACCGCCGATTCGATCGTGTCCGTGGAGGTCTCGGCGCCGTCGCAGTCATCGCTGCATGCGCTCCTGCACAACGGAAAGCCAGTCACAGTGATTGGCATGGCGAATTACTTGCCTCCGGCACAGCCACAAGAAGTGCTCGAAAACCGTTTACATGGTTGGCGGAACTACGCGCAATCCGGGCAAGAATAATCTCGCCTCGTTCGCGGTCTTAGATTCTGCGTAGCAACCCCGTTCACTAACGCGAGGGTTTGCAACCCCAAGCACCCGGCCCCGGATGACGCTCGGCAACATGCGCGAGTTGGGGTGCATGACAAAAAAATTGCTCCGGAACATCGCCACACCGCGACAGCAAAATGCAAAATAGATTGCGTCATCTACGAGTTGAGTGAGCGTAAGGCACTGGAACTCGATTTCCAGAGTCCGTCGTTCGGATACGCCGGTTGCACCCATCATTTCTCGCTTCTCGAAAACCAGCAGCTAGTCTAAATTAGACAAACTATTCTGCAAATTCGGAATTTTACGTCGATTCCGAGCACCTCAGCGCCGTCGCGCTCACCAACTTCATCAACGAACTGCTCAGTCTGCTCAGCGAAATCATCCTGGAGCATCGTGAAACCATCAACAAATACATGAGCGACGCGAGCATGGCATTTTGGAACGCGCTCGTGGACGACCCGGCAGCACAGAACGCACGCCTGCCAAGCGGCGAGCAAGATGGTCGCTAAAATGGATGAACTCAATGAAGTCTGGCGCCAGCGAGCGTTCACACCGGGATTTTTGTTGGGACTGTCGTTGACACCGACAAATCACCCACAGTTAGTGCGACGAGTTACGCTGGGCTGGTGCCAGCACCAGCCCAGGCAAACATGCTCAGGCACGCAACAGCTGCTCAAAATACGCGATTGCCTTCCCCAACCCTTCACCCAGCTCAACCCTCGGAGCCCATCCGCAAAGCAGCTTCTGTGCCAAAGTAATATCGGGACGCCGTTGCTTGGGGTCATCCGGGGGGAGCGGCTGATAAACGATTTTCGACGCCGATCCGGTGAGCTCAATTGTCATTTCCGCAAGTTCGCGGATCGTAAATTCCCTCGGGTTACCGAGATTAATGGGGCCGGTGATATTCTCCGGCGTCTTCATCAAGCGCACAAGCCCCTCGACGAGATCATCGACATAGCAGAACGAGCGCGTTTGCGAGCCGTCCCCGTAAATCGTGATGTCCTTGTTCCTAAGGGCTTGGACGATAAAGTTCGACACCACGCGCCCGTCGTTGGGATGCATCCGCGGTCCATAAGTGTTGAAGATTCGCGCAACTTTGATCGGCAGCCTATGCTGGCGCCAATAGTCGAAAAACAAAGTCTCGGCGCAACGCTTGCCTTCATCGTAGCAAGATCGTGGACCAATTGGATTGACATTTCCCCAGTAATCCTCTGTCTGCGGATGGATCGTCGGATCGCCATAAATCTCTGACGTTGATGCTTGTAAAATCTTTGCCTTTACCCGCTTGGCCAGTCCAAGCACATTGATCGCTCCATGCACGCTTGTTTTTGTCGTTTGCACGGGGTCGAACTGGTAGTGAATTGGTGATGCGGGGCAGGCCAAATTGAAAATTTCGTCGACCTCAACATAAAGCGGGAAACACACATCATGTCGAGCCAACTCGAACCTGGGGTTCGAAAGGAGATGCCTGACGTTATGCCGAGTTCCGGTGTAAAAATTATCAACGCACAAGACTTCATCTCCACGCTCCAATAGCCGTTCGCAGAGATGCGATCCGATAAATCCGGCTCCGCCGGTAACGAGAATACGACGCTCACCGATCATCCGCAGATCCCCGGTAGGATTTCCGACTCTGCTTCTGAATTGAACTCTCGAAGCAGTTGCAGCGCCGTTGGGTCATTGAGCACGATCCTAGGATTTTAACGCAGACCGACGAAGCATCGAATGAACCAGTTAGCGCACTCGCGGCAAGTCCGAATCGGAGGGTGGAGTCTGGTGTTTTGGTTGTGGCCTTGATTCGGGGCGCCTGGCAGGTTCCGTCAGGCGCGGGAATGCGACGTACAAGAGGACCGCCATAGCGTCCGGATGGGGGCCCCGGGACCGGAAATCTCTGGCCGCGCGTCGATTGGAGTATGTCCCGTTCCGGAACCAAAGCTCTGTTGACCTGGGCCTCACGGCGGTTCGTAATACCCTGGTGCCCCCTAGAAGGGGCACTAGATCCTATAAATCTAGTGCCGCTTTTCGGTTTCAGTTCATGAGACGAGTTTGCGACATTAGCTTTAAAATGGCGGCACGAAATACGGCACGTCTGATGACTAAGCCTTGGGTTGAGGTCCTTACGGTATTCATCAATTCCGCGCGCAACGTCGTGCTTGCGGTGGGGCTGGTTTGCATTGTCGTGTTACCAATGCACCTTCCCTACTCGGAGGTGGGCTGGCTGGAAGCCGTTTTGTGGGCCTGCCTCGCGTTTTATGCGCTGGAATGGGCGCTGGATGTCAATCGCTGGAGCAAGCGCGAACATCTCCGCGAACGCCTACTGAGTTTCCAGCACCTAATCGATATTTTGGCCGTCATACCGATCTTGGCTGCCAATCTGGCGGGGATTCCAGCCACCACCGCTTGGCTCCTCGGAGCCTTCTGGCTTCTGAAACTCCCCGCCGCAACGTCCGGATTCTCCCTGCTCGGCCGTGTCTTCCTCGCCGAAGCCAACTCGTTGATGACGGTCGTCAAAGTGTTCGTCTTCGTTCTGGTCATGGCCGCCATTGCCATGCACTTGGCCGAGCGCGACGCGCAGCCGGCCGCATTCGGTACGCTGGTCAACTCGCTCTACTGGGCCGTCACGACACTGACCACCACCGGGTACGGTGATCATGGTCCCGGTGACGCCACTCGGCCGCCTGATCGCCGGATTTGTCATGATTTCCGGATTGGCTGTATTCGGCCTCTGGACCGGTATCCTGGCGACCGGTTTCGCGGCGGAAACGCGCAGACGCGATTTTGTGCGCACCTGGGAATTCGTGGCCAAAGTTCCGTTTTTCAAGCCGCTGAGCCCGGCCGCCATCATCGAGATCGCCCGGATGCTGCGGACCATCGACGTGGCCGAACGAACCGTCATCGTGCGCAAAGGCCGCCAAGGCGACTGCATGTATTTCATCGCCGAAGGTCTGGTGGAAGTGGTGGGCGCGGGCGTGCAGCTCGGTCCTGGCGCCTTTTTCGGTGAAATGGCGCTGCTGGGGGACGGAACCCGCACCGCCTCGGTCACCGCCGTGGTTCCATCGACCTTATTGGTGCTTGATTTAACCGATTACCGCATATTCGCTGCGCATTATCCGGATCTCGCCCATGCGGTCGAAGAGGAGGCAGCCCGTCGCCGCGCGGAACGAAACAAGAAACCGGAGATCAGCGCGGAGCCAGGTGCCGCGCCCAATCGGCACGTGACCGTGGATGAATGACAATTTTCTTGAGATTCCCAGTAAGCTTTGTTGCCAATCCGCCACCCAGTGTCGGGATTGCGTTGATTTGTGACGGCTGTCACATTTCACTGAACCGTCATCAGTCAGAGTGCCATTCCATAGACCGCCCGACCCATTGCCAAAGCGCGCGCATGAACGAATCGCCCCGCCTGTCGTCGTTCGACCGCGAAGCTGCCAACCGCCGAGGTAAGATGCGCTTCTGTGTGAAGTTCTGGGGCGTGCGCGGCAGCATCGCCTGCCCGGGCCCCGGGACCGCGCGCTATGGCGGCAACACGCCTTGTCTTGAACTACGCTGCGGTGATCAGATGATCATCCTCGACGGGGGCACCGGACTTCGTCCGCTCGGCGACGCGCTGCTCAATGCCAATGTCGTCGTCGACGCCGACTTGTTTCTCACCCACTGTCATCTCGATCACGTCTCGGGCTTGCCGTTTTTCACACCATCTGTTCGAGAAGGGCCACCGGTTGCGCATCTGGGCCGGCAACCTGTTGCCGAAGTTCCATCTGGAACAAGCGCTGCGCACCATGATGGCCCCTCCGCTGTTTCCGATCGAAGTCGAAAGCTTCAAGGCCAAGATCGAATGCCATGACTTCCGTGCCGGCGAGACGATCAAACGCGATGGCGACGTGACGCTGCGCACTGCGATGCTCAACCATCCCGACGGCGCGACCGGTTATCGAGTCGAGTATGCGGGAAGAGTTTTAGCCTACATCACCGATACCGAGCTTCCGTCCGGCAAGATCGATGCAGCGCTGCTGGACCTTGCCCGTGAAGCCGATCTGATGATTTTCGATACGACGTACACGCAAGCCGAGATAACGCATCGGCGCGGCTGGGGCCATTCGACTTGGCAGGATGGTGCGCGCCTGGCCGACGCGGCTGGCGCCAAGACGTTCTGCTTGTTTCATCACGATCCAAGTCACGACGACGCATTCATGGACGCGGTTGCAGCCGAGGCCAAGGCGGCACGGCCGAACACGATCGTCGCCCGCGAAGGCACGACTGTCGATTTGTAGGAGCTGAAGCTTATTGTTCGAGCATGATCTTTTCCGAAAACCGGTATCCACCCCGCATCCAGTGCGGGGCAGGCTTTTTCGGGATCATGCACTAAGACGTCGACCAGGCGCGCCGGAGCGCCACACCGACATCGGCTATCACCTCGTCGGCGGCGCGCAGAAACCCTGACATCGATGCAAAGCCGTGCATCTGCCCGGGGAAATGCTGATGCGTGACCGGGACATTGTTGCGCGTGAGCAGCTGCGCGTAAGCTTCGCCCTCATCGCACAGGGGGTCACACCCCGCGGTGATAATCAGCGCCGGCGGCATTTGGCCGAGATCGCTGGCCCGCAACGGCGACGCCCGCCAATCGTCGATCTGATCGAGGCTGGTCAGATAGTGCTCGCGAAACCACCGCATCGTACTTGCGGTCAGGTTGAAACGAGCGCCGGCGCGACGGTACGAGTCGAATGTCAGCGAGAGATCGGTCGTCGGATAGAGCAGAACCTGATAAGCGATCTTGAATGCGTTTTCTCGAACCGCCAGCAAACTGACGACGGTTGCCAGATTGCCGCCCGCACTGTCGCCAGCCAAAGCGACGCGACGCGTATCGAGACCAAGCTCGGAGGCGTGCCCAATGATCCACTTGGTCGCGGCGAATGCGTCATCGACGGCCGCCGGGAACGTGTGCTCCGGCGCCAGCCGATAATCGACCGACACAACCGAGCAATCGGCCGCGTTGGCGAGACTGCGACAGAGATTGTCGTGCGTTTCGAGATCGCCAAAGACCCAGCCGCCGCCGTGAAAGAACACGAGTATCGGCTGACGTTCAGCCTCCCCCAACCGGTGCGCTCGGTAGAGCCGCATCGGGATCTCGCCGTGCGGACCTGTAGCAACGAGATCGCGCGCGTCCGCGACAGCCGGCTGCACCTGCTTGAGCGCCGCCCTGATCTCGCGCATCTGCGCACGCGCCTGCATGGGGGTCAGTGTATCGAACGTGGGTCGGCCCGCCTTGAGCATGGCGTCGAGCAGAACTTGCGCATCGGGGTCAAGCCGCATGACGGATGCGTCATCCGGCTTATCGAGCGGTGGCGCAGCTCCGTCCGGCAGTGGAACCTCGTGGGCATTGAGCGTCATCGCCACCATGGTGTAGTACCCGATCAGAGCTGTCAGCTCGACCACACCGGTAACACCAAATCGTTCGCGAACGCGGCGATGGATTTCGTCGCTGACGTTGCGGGACCGATTAAGCTCGGTTGCATAAAGATAGACATCGAGCGCGGCAGGATCCGCGGCACCAATCGGCCGACCGGTGCGGATGTTCTCGATGATCGAATCTGCAAGTCCAGCCTTGCGCGCCATCTCGGCATGGATGAACCACTCGACCTGGCAGCTGCAGTGCCGAGCCGTCACCAGGATCGCGAGCTCGGAGAGTTGCGGCGGCAACGAGGTGCGATAGCGCAGAAGCTCGCCGAGCTGCTGCCATTTATCCGCAAGTTCGGGATTGTGCAGCGCTGCACGCAGCGGTCCCCGCAAGGCACCGCGCGGGCCCGACACGATCGCGTCATAGACCCGTTTCTGCTCAGTGGTCAGCGTTTCGGGAGAAGGAAGAGGGATGCGTGCCATCACAGCCTACACGTTCATGAGTCGTCGATCGGTTCGGTGTTGCGCACCGACGGTCGTGCGGAGAAGTCGGCGTACCAACCGGCGAGTTGCGGGTGATCCTGACGCCAGCCTTCGGACGCAAACCTGAAATCCAGATAGCCGAGGGCGCACCCGACCCCGATATGTCCGATCGTGTAGGGGGTCGCAGATAGCTGATCGGCCTCGGCGTTCATGGCCGCAAGCGTGGCCTTGCGCCGGGCCGCGTAGCTGGCGAGATGAACCTCGGACGAATGCTGGCGCATGCGCTCGTCGCGCAACAAAATCAAAAGATCGAGCAGCCCGTCCCCGAGGGCTTGCCGACGAAGCGCATCGAAGCGCGCTTGTGTTTCAGCCGGGAACAGCTTTGCGCCGCCGTGGAGCTGATCGAGATATTCGCAGATCACCGGGGAGTCGTAGAGCGGCCGCCCATCATCGAGCACCAGGGTCGGAATCTTCGACAACGGATTGTCGTGCATCAATTCGGCGTGTGGGCGCGTGGCCGCCGCAACGGTTCGCACCAGTGTGAGCTTGTCAACGAGCCCCGTTTCATGGGCGACAATCATCACCTTGCGCACGAACGGCGAGCGGGGTGACCAGTGCAGCTTCATCGTCCCACCCTGATGCCCATCTGGCTCACCCCTTCTTTAACTGCGCTATGCGCTTCGACTACTATGATTTTCTTGAGCCAAACGCTACGCTTGTATGATGAAAAACGAATGGGTGGAAATGTTTCGAACATGTTGAGGGTGTTCATCACCGCGGCGCTTTGCGCAACCGCACTGATCGGCAATGTCATTTCCTCGGCGCTTGCCGGCCCCTATCCGAATGGACCTATTACGCTGGTCAATCCGTATGCCGCCGGCGGGCCGGCCGACGTGCTGGCGCGCACCATCATCGATCCGCTCAAGGACCTGCTGGGCCAACCCGTGGTTCTTTTGAACAAGCCGGGCGGCGCGACGGCGATCGCCGCAGCTTACGTCGCGGCAGCGCCACCGGACGGCCAGACATTGCTGCTGGCGGGCGCCTCCTCGCACATCGTCACGCCGGCGCTCACCAAGGTGGGCTACGACGGTATGCGCGACTTTGATTTCATCTGCATGGTCGCGGCGGTGCCCAACGTGCTCGTCGTACGCTCCGGGTTGCCGGCAACGACCGTCCCGGAGCTTGTCTCGCTCGCCAAGCAGATGCCCGGCAAGCTCAATTACGGCTCCGTTGGCATCGGCAGCCAACCGCATCTCGCCGCGGAACTATTCCGACAGCGGACCGGCACCAACATTACCCACGTGCCATACAAGGGTGCAGCGCCGGCCATCGTCGACCTGCTGGGTGGGCAGATCGACCTCGCATTCCTCAACCTTCCGCCCCTGCTGCCCCACATCCACAGCGGCGCCCTGCGCGCGCTCGCGGTCGCAAGACTGCAGCGGGCCGAGCAGTTGCCCGAAATTCCCACTCTCGACGAACTCGGCTATCCGGGGTTCGACGTCACCACGTGGTACGGACTGTCCGCGCCGGCGGGCACGCCGGCGGAGATCACCGACAAACTTGCCGGCGCGTTTGCGACCGTGCTGGGCTCGCCCGATGTGAAGGCGAAGCTCGCAACACAGGGAGCCGAGGTTTTCTATTTGCCGCGGAAGCAGTTCGTGGCCTATCTGGCGGACGACGCCAACCGGCTGCGGCAGCTCATCAAAACGGCCAACATCACAGGCGAATGAGGAATGGATCTGAAGCACTTCAAACTCGACGTTGCGGACGGCATCGCCACTGTGGTCTTCAATCGACCGCCGGTAAATGCGCAGAACCAGGAGACGCGTGAGGAATTCATCCGGCTGTTTGATGCGCTGAGCGATCGCGATGACGTGCGCGTGGTGGTCCTGACCGGGACCGGCGACATGTTCTCGGCCGGCGCCGATATCAAGGAACGGATCGGTATTGCCCGCGAGCCTGGGGACTACATCCGCAACAACCGGCTGGTGCGCGAGTTTTTCTACGCGGCGTCCGATTGCGCCAAACCGGTGATTGCCGCCATCAATGGTCCGGCTCTTGGTGCCGGGTTTGCGCTGGCGCTTGCCTGCGACATCATGCTGGCATCCGAGAACGCCTACGTGGCCATGCCCGAGGTCAATGTTGGACTGGCCGGCGGGGCGCGCGCGTTGATGAAACATTTCAGCCCATCACGCGTGCGAGCCATGTATTTCACCGGCGCGCGGATCCCGGCGGCTGAGCTCTATCGGCTGGGCGTGATCGAAGCCTGCGTGCCGCGCGCGCAGCTGATGGACAAGGCGCTGGAGATCGCACGCGATATTGCGGCCAAAAGCCCGCTCACGATCCGGCACCTCAAGCGCGCGCTCAACGCCATCGAAGAAATGCCGGCGCGTGACGGCTACCGGTTTGAGCAGACCGTCACGGTCGAGCTCTCCCACACCGAGGATGCCAAGGAGGCGCAGCGCGCCTTCGTCGAAAAGCGCAAGCCCGTGTTCAAGGGACGCTAAGCAGAGGAAGCAACAATGCCGTTGCCAAAGCATGTGTTCAACCCGCCGTTCAACGTGGTGCGCACGAGCCACGTGGTGCTCGGCGTGACCGATCTCGACCGCAGCCTGGCGTTTTATCAAGCAACGCTTGGCCTGCATCTCGAAGACCGCACGGCAACCGAGGCCTATCTGCGCGGCGTGGAAGAGCGTCAGCACCACTCACTGGTGCTGAAGAAATCAGCCGCGCCGGTGTGCGAGCGCCTCGGCTACAAACTGGCGAGCGAAGACGACCTCGACAAAGCCGCGGCTTTCCTCACAGCCAAAGGGCTGCGGCATGCATTTGTCGACGTGCCGTATCAGGGCCGCACCCTGCAGGCGACCGACCCGTTCGGCACCCCGCTCGAATTCTATTTCAAGATGGAGCAGCGGCAGCGCCTCTTGCAGCTCTACGGCCATTACAAAGGCGTCCAGGCGCAGCGGCTCGATCACTTCAATATCTTTTCGCCCGAGCTGCAGGATGCCATCGATTTCTATGCGCTGCTCGGGTTCCGCATGACCGAGTACACCGAAGAGGACGGGCGCGATGGTCGCATCGTCGCCGCCTGGATGCATCGTAAGGGCAACGTGCACGACCTCGCCTTCACCAACGGAGCCGGCCCGCGGCTGCACCATCTGGCCTATTGGATCACCTCGCCGCTGCACATCATCCATCTGTGCGACGTGATGGCGTCGACGGGCTATCTGGCGAACATGGAGCGCGGACCCGGCCGGCACGGCATCTCCAATGCGTTCTTCCTCTATGTCCGCGACCCCGACGGCCACCGCACCGAGTTCTACTCCTCGGACTACCAGACCATGGATCCGGATCACGAGCCGTTGCGCTGGTCCGTGCGCGATCCGCGCCGGCAAACGCTGTGGGGTCAGCCAGCCCCGCGCTCCTGGTTCGAAGAGGGCACCGCCTTTGCCAATCAGCCGGTACGCGATGCCCTGTTCAAGGCCGACGTGATCATCGCGGCGTAAAAGGACGTGGATGCCCTCGCACAAAAGGGCATCCATAACGCCAGATCCGATCAGAACATGGTGTTGTTGTTCTGGGCGGTCTCCGGAATCGGCTGCACCGTGTCCCAATGTTCGACCACCTTGCCGTTCTCGAGCTTGAACAGGTCGAAGATGGCAAGTCCGCGCGTGCCTGGCTCGCGCACCGCATGCACGTGGACAATCACATAGTCGCCGTCGGCAAAGATCTGTTTGATTTCGCTGTGACTATTGGGAAATTTTTCCTTCAGGAACTTGATGAAGCCCTTGAGGCCTTCCGGACCGTCTTTGGCAGTCGGGTTGTGCTGCGTGTAGCGTGGCCCGAGATATTTCGAGGCCTCGTCGAAATCCTTCTTGTTGAGCGCCGCATCATAGAGCGCCATCACGGTCTTCTTGTTCTGCTCCATCTGCGCCGCGTCGGCGGCAAGCGCGCGCTGTCCGGGAAGGCCGGCAACGAGCAGGGCACTGATCGGCGAGTACATATTTGAGCATTGTGCGTTCTCCTATGCTTTCTGTCAGACGTTCTTCAGCAGCGTCGGCTTCTACATCCGGCTTGGCAGGAACAAGGCGATCATCGGGAATGCGATGAGAATCGCAAGACGGAGCAGGTCGGTGAGGATGAACGGCAGGACGCCCTTGAAGATCGTCAGGAAGTCCACGTCGTGCACCACGCTCTTGATCACGAACACGATCATGCCGACCGGCGGATGGATGAGCCCGAGCTCGACCGTCATGACGATGATCACGCCAAACCAGATCGGATCAAAGCCGAGGTGCAGGATGACCGGGAACATGATCGGGACTGTCAGGATGACCATTGCGAGCGCGTCCATCAGACAGCCGAGCAGCAGGTACATCAGCATGATGAGCGCCAGCACACCGTAGCGTCCCAACCCCAAACTCGTCAGGAACAAGGTGACCTTCTGCGGGGTCTGGGTGACGGTGAGGAAGTAACCGAACAGCAGGGCGCCGATCAGCACGGTGAACACTGCCGCCGCGGTGCGCGTTGCCTGCAGCAGCGAGGCACGAATATCCTTGCGCGAGAGGCGGCCACGCAGCACGCCGATCAGGAACGCTCCGCCGGCCCCCATGCCACCTGCTTCGGTGGGTGTAAACAAACCGCCGTAGAGACCGCCGATCACGAACACGAACAAGAGCAGCGGCGCCCACACCTCGCGCATCGATTCCAGGCGCTGCTTCCAGCTTGCGCGGTCGCCCGAGGGCAGGAACCCGGGGCGCAGCCAGCCCATCAGCACAATGGTCGTGATGTACATGCTGATCGCGAGCAGGCCCGGCAATATCCCGGCGACGAACAGCTTGCCGATATCCTGCTCGGTGATGATGCCGTAGACCGCCAGCACGGTGGACGGCGGCAGCATCGCGCCCAGCGATCCGCCGGCCGCCACCACGCCGCACGCGAAGGACTGCGGATAGTTGTAACGACGCATTTCCGGGTAGGCGACCGTCGAGAAGGTCGCGGCGGTGGCGACAGATGATCCGGAGATCGCCGCGAAGCCCCCGCACGCCAGGATCGTTGCAAAACCCAGCCCACCGCGCATGTGGCCGAGCCAAGTGTTGGCGGCCCGAAACAGCTCGCGGCTCATGCCGGAGACCGTGACGAACGCTCCCATCAGGAGGAACATCGGAATGACGCCGAAGGTGTAATCGGTGACCGTCCGCATGGACGTCTGGCCGATCATTTTCAGCGTCGGGGCACCGCCAACGATGTAGCCAAACCCGGTGACGCCGACCAATCCCATCGCCATGCCGACCGGCACGCGCAGCAGCATCAGCGCGAACAGCACCAGAAATCCGATAATCGCAACCGCATCCGTACTCATTGCAAGATCATTCCATGGACTTCAGAGGCGGGATGCCGAGCGATTCAGGGTCAAACACGAGCCGATAGGTACGGATCGCGATCAGACACACGGCCGAGACGTCACCGGCCCAGGCAACGGCAAAGAAAGGCCAGGTCGGCAGGCGGAGATCGAAGGTGAGGACATTGTCGTGGTAGGTGGCAATCACCTTGTCGACCAAGGTGTAAGTCTGGACCGTGACGACGAACAACAGAACGAGTGTCGCAAACACGTCGATGATGCGCTTGTATTTTGGACCCACATTGGCCCAGAGCAGATCGACCGTGATGTGCCCGCCGCGGTAGCTCGTGGCGGCAATCCCCCAGAAAATCAGGATGCCGAGCAGCATGCGGCCGAAGTCATAGCTGTCGGGGATCTGGTAGGAGAAGAAATAGCGCAGCAGCACCGAGATGAAGATGTCAGCCGCGACCACGCCGACAAAGAAAGCGGCAATCAGCTCGATGCCATCGATGAACCGGTCCATGTTGTTGCGCGGTGGCGCCACGTCACCGATCGCCTTACCGGCAATTTCTTCACTACTGGCTTCCGCTTCGGACTCGGTCATGCTGTTGCATCAGCTGGTAATCGCTCGAAGTGAGTGTGCATGGGCCGGACAGCGTGAGTATCGCCGCCGGCGCCCGATGAGAAATTGACCGGCGGGCCGATCAGTATCCGGCCTTGTATTGGTCCAAGGCGTTTCGCAGATCCTTCAACACCATATCCGGATCGCCGCCCGTCTTGCGCACGCTGTCGGCCCAGGCTTTGTAGACCGGCTCCGCCGACGCTTTCCAGTCCTTGAGCTGATCGTCATTGACGGAAACAATCTCATGCCCGGGAAGCTCGCGCAGCTTGTTGATGCCGGCGGCCTCGAAATCAGCCCACGGATCGGCAAAGCGTGCCGCCCAATCGTTCGTGCAGTGATCGTCGATCACCTTCTTCTGCGCCGCCGACATGGCGTTGTAGGTATCCTTGTTCATGATCCACTGGAAGGTCGTCGTCGCCAGCGGAATCTCCAGGTGATACTTCGTGACCTTGTCGATGCCGAACAGCAATACGGAGCCATATGGGCTCGTGGTCGCATCCGCCACGCCTTTTTCGATGACGTCGCGAATTTCCGTCGGGCTCGTCGTCACGTTGGTGCCGCCGAGCTGAGTCACCCACGACGCCATGGTGGCGTGCGACGGACGGATCTTCATGCCTTTGATATCCGCCGGCACCACGACTTTCTTGCTGCGTGAATGCAGCCGCAGGGGATCGAGAATGAACGAGAAGCAGAGCTTCACATCCTTCATCTCGGTCGGGCCGTATTTGCGGTACCAGGCGTCAATGGCCCGGATGCCGCCATGCGTCTCTCCAACCAGGAACGGCAGTTCGCCGGCGGAAACGATCGGGAATCGTCCCGGCTGAAAACCGGGATTGATGTACGAAACATCGGCAATGCCGTCGCGCGTCATGTCGTAGTGGTCGGGCGCCTTGCCGAGCTGCTGCGCCGGAAAGATGGTGGACTTGATCGTACCGTTTGAGGCTTTCTCAACGGATGCGCCCCACTCCTCCATGGTCTTTTGCAGCGGGTGGGTCGTCGGCACCCAGTGGGACAGCTTCAGGTTGAACGTCTTGTCTTGCGCTGCCGCCGGCAAGGTGAGCGCGGCCAGCGCTGCACCAATGAGCAATCCGCGAATGACCATGCGAGGCTCCCGTTATTGGCTCAGTAGGATGCTTTGTATTGGGCGAGCTTCTCCTGCAATTCCTTCATGATCGCATCCGGATCGCCTCCGGCCTTGCGTACGTTGTCGGCCCAGACCTGACGCAGTGGCTCCGCCGCCTTCTTCCATTCGTTCAATTGGTCGTTGGTGATCGAATAGACCTCGTGGTTGGGCATCGCCTTCACTTTGGCAAGGCCGGCATGTTCGAAATCGCCCCATGGATCTGCGAAGCGTCCGGCCCATTCGGTGGTGCAGTGATCATCGATCACTTTTTTCTGCGCCGGCGACATCTCGTCGTAGACCTTCTGGTTCATCACCCACTGGAACATGGTGGTCGAGATCGCGGCATCCATGTCGTACTTGGTGACCTTGTCGACCCCGAGCAGCGGGACCGAGCCCCAGGGAAACATCACGGCTTCCGCCACGCCGCGCTCGAGCACGTCGCGCACTTCCGAGGCGCTGGCCTGCACGTTAGTGCCGCCAAGCTGAGTGACCCAAGTTGCGATCGTGGCGTTCGAGGGCCGTACCTTCATGCCCTTGATGTCAGCGGGCACAACGATCTTCTTGCTGCGCGAATGCCACGTGGTCGGGTCGAGAATGAATGAGAAGCAATATTTCACGTCCTTCATTTCGGTCGGCGCATATTTGCGATACCATACATCGACCGCCCGAATGCCGCCGTGCACTTCACCAATCAGAAACGGAATTTCCCCTGCCGCAATGATCGGAAATCGGCCTGGCTCGTAGCCGGGGTTCACGTAGGCAAAGTCGACGATACCGTCGCGTGCCATATTGTAGTGGTCGAACGCCTTGCCGAGTTGCTGGGCCGGGAACACGGTCGACTTGATCGTGCCTCCGGAATCCTTCTCCACCGAGGCGGCCCACTCCTCTATCGCCTTCTGCAACGGGTGACTGGGCGGCACCCAATGCGACAGTTTGAGCTGAAACACTTTATCTTGCGCCGCAGCAGGGACCGCCAGCGCAGCAAGCGCAATTCCGACCAACAGTGCACGAAATTTCATCAAACCCTCCCTCGCGCCGACGCGCCGCCCCCGTTCGTCGGAGTGCATGGTTTCGTTGCCTACTCGTACCAGACCCGCGCCTGATCGGGCAAGCAACCCCTTCAGGTGACCTCGAAGAAGCGCAGCACGACGCGATCGGGATGGCGCGCGCCGGCGCAGAGGAAGATCGATTGCATCACCCAGGCGAATTCAGGATCGGAGGTCTCAAACCGCGGCACGGTGCGGAAGTAGATCGAGGCTTGATCAACCTGCTCGCCGCGGTAGAGCCGTTCCATGATCGCGGCCGGCGCACGTCGCAAACCCGTGGCCTCCACGTAGAGCCGCGCGCCGCTCTGCCCCTCGATCACATAGCGAGCGTGGATTTCAGTTACGCCGTCGCGGCGCCAGACCTGATAGTCGGTCCCGCCGGGCAAAAGCTTGCCCGCAAGGCGCGGTCCCGTCATTTCGCCGGTAAGGATGGGAACGATCCGGCGTATGCCGTGGGGCGTGGTCCCAACATCAAGCGGCGGCCCCACGGCAGCGCTGAGTTCGCCGACGAAGCTCAATCCAGGGGTGGCGATCTCAGTCACGACACACTTCCTCCGCCCGCGATGCGAGACTACAACCCGGCATCAGCGATGGCTAACATGCCGGCCGCGACATTCTGGAGGAAACAATGCAACGAACCAAACCGCCGTTCCGCGCCGATCAGGTCGGGAGCCTGTTGCGCCCGACTGCCCTGAAGGAGGCGCGGGAGAAGCAGAGCCGTGGGGAGATCACGGCTGCTGAGCTCAAGGCGGTGGAAGACCGGGAAATCAAAGCTGCAATCCGGCGACAGGAGGAGATCGGGCTCTCCGCAATCACCGACGGCGAGTTTCGGCGCGCCTTCTGGCACTTCGATTTCCTGGAACACCTGACGGGCTGCGAAGGATATTGGATGGACGTCGCGTCTCCCACGACTGGCGCCCGCACGGCATTCCAAGGCGCCTCGCTGAAACCCTGGAGTGTGCGGGTTGTCGAAAAACTGGATTTTCCGGCCAATCACCCGCACGTCGAGCATTTCAAGTTCGTGAAAGCCAACACCTCGCGCACGCCGAAGGCGATGATTTCCTCGGCCAGCATGTTGAATTACCGGGGCGGACGAAGCGTCGTCAGCGAAAAGGTGTATCCCAACCTCGACGATTACTATTCCGATCTGGCGCAAACCTACGGCAAGGCTATCAGGACGTTTTACGATGCTGGTTGCCGATACTTGCAGATCGATGACGTGGCGTTTGCCTATTTGTGCGACCAGGACCAACGCGAGATGCTGCGTAAGCGAGGTGACGATCCGGATCAGCTGTTTGACACCTACCGGGCGGTGTTCAACACCGCGCTGAAAGCAAAGCCCGCCGACATGGTGATCACCACGCATCTGTGCCGCGGCAATTTCCGCTCGACTTTCGTAAGTAGTGGCGGATATCAGCCGGTTGCCGACAAGCTGTTCAACGATCTTGCGGTTGACGGCTACTTTCTGGAATGGGACTCGGAACGCGCGGGCGGCCTCGAGCCGCTGCGCGCGCTGCCGAAAGGCGACAAGATTGTCGTGCTGGGGCTGATCACGTCCAAATCCGGCAAACTCGAGGACAAAGGCGCAATCGAGCGCCGGATCGAGGAGGCGAGCAAATTCGCGCCGCTTGACCAGCTGTGCCTGTCGCCGCAATGCGGCTTCGCCTCAACCGAAGACGGCAATACGCTGTCGATCGAAGAGCAGTGGGCCAAGCTCGCACGCGTGGTCGAAATTGCCAAAGAAGTTTGGGGATGACCCTCTAACGCGTGCCAAGTGAGAACACATCATGGCGAAGAGTTTTGCATCGACCGGCGACCTAACCGAAAAGAAGATCTCATTCACCGAGATCGGGCCGGGATTTTACGCCTTCACGGCGGAGGGTGATCCAAACACGGGCGTCATTATCGGCGATGACGGCGTTATGGTCGTTGATGCCCAGGCGACACCCAAAATGGCCGACAAGGTGATCGCGCGGATCCGGGCTGTCACCGACAAGCCGATACGGTACGTTGTGCTGAGCCACTATCATGCGGTTCGCGTCCTCGGCGCGTCAGCCTTTCATGCCGACGAGGTCATCGCGTCGGAAACGTGCCGCGCCATGATCCATGAGCGCGGCGAGGAGGACTGGGAAAGCGAATATCGCCGCTTTCCACGCTTATTCGAAGCACCGGAATCGATCCCGGGCCTCACCTGGCCAAGCATGACATTCACGCGCAAGATGACCGTCTATCTTGGGCAGCGGCGCGTCGAACTTCTCCATCTCGGTCGCGCTCACACCGCCGGCGATATCGTCGCCTGGGTGCCGGACGCTGGCGTCATGTACACGGGCGATATCGTGGAATATCGCTCAGCCTGTTATTGCGGCGACTGCCATTTCGGCGATTGGCCGGCGACTCTCGACGCGATTGCGGCTTATCGCCCGGACGCGATCGCGCCCGGGCGCGGCGATGCGCTCGTCGGATCAGCGAAGGTGGCTGAAGCGATCGCGCTGACCCGTGACTTTCTCGCCAGCACGTACCGTCCGGTGGCGCAGGTCGCCGCGCGTGGCGGATCGCTCAAGGACGCCATGCAAGCCTGTCGTGAGGCGTGCGACGCAAAGTTCGCAAGCTATGCGATCTACGAGCACTGCCTGCCGTTCAATGTCGCACGCGCGTTTGACGAGGCGCTCGGAATCGACACGCCCCGCATCTGGACGGCCGAGCGTGACCAGATCATGTGGAATGCCCTGCAGGGATAGGCGACCGCATGGCGCGTTACGAATACAAGCCATTTCCCTACCGCACACCGCCTGAGCTCTCCGGCGAGGCTGGGCGGCGCTGGCCGGTCGTGATTGTCGGCGCCGGCCCGATTGGGCTCGCGGCCGCGATCGATCTTGCGCTGCACGGCATCGCGTGCGCGGTGCTGGACGACAACGACGTCGTGTCACGCGGCTCGCGGGCGATCTGCTGGTCGAAGCGCACATTGGAGATATTCGACCGTCTGGGCGTCGGCGAACGCATGGTAAAAAAAGGGGTGACCTGGAAGGTCGGCCGACTCTATCACCGCGATCGCGAAGTCTATTCGTTCGATCTGCTGCCGGAAGCGGGACACAAGAACCCAGCGTTCATCAACCTGCAGCAGTATTACGTCGAACAATTTCTGGTCGAGCGATGTCTGGAATTTCCTGATTTGATCGATTTACGCTTCAAGAACAAGGTCACCGGTGTCAAACAGATTGGTGATGGGGTCGCGGCGGAAGTTGAGACGCCCGATGGTCGCTACAGTATTCAGGGCGAGTACCTGATCGCTTGCGACGGAGCGAAGAGCGGCATCCGCGCTATGCTTGGGGTGGAATTCAAGAGCCACATCTTCCCCGAACAATTCCTGATCACCGACGTGGAGATGAAGGCGGATTTTCCCTCCGAGCGCTGGTTCTGGTTCGAGCCTAAGTTCCACAATGGACAGTCGGCGCTGCTGCATAAGCAGCCGGACGACATCTATCGCATCGACCTCCAACTCCCGCCCGACGCCGATGCGAAGGAAGAAACGAAGCCCGAGAATGTGATCCCGCGCATCAAGGCCGCGGTCGGCGAGCGCCCCTTCGAGATTGATTGGGTCTCGCTCTATACGTTCCAATGCGGGCGGATCGACCGGTTCGTGCATGGTCGGGTAATCTTCGCCGGCGACAGCGCCCATGTGGTCTCGCCATTCGGCGCGCGTGGCGGCAACGGCGGCATCCAGGACGTCGATAATCTCGTTTGGAAGCTTGCTGCGGTCATCAAAGGCGGAGCGTCGCAGCCTCTGCTCGAGAGCTACAACGCCGAGCGGGTTCATGGCGCCGACGAAAATATCCACAATTCGAGCCGCTCCACCAACTTCATGACTCCGAAAAACGCGTTCGAGTACTTGCTGCGCGACGAAGTGCTCTCGCTCGCAGAAAGCCATCCGTTCGCCCGCCGCCTCGTAAATTCGGGACGGCTGTCGCTCCCGTGTTCACTGGCGGGCTTTGCTTTGCAATCACCGGATGACCCGGATGTGACGGGCGCGATGGCGCCGGGTTCGGCATGTTCCGATGCACCGGTTCGCAATGCTTCGGGCCGACCTGCGTGGTTGCTCGACCACCTCGGCGGTGACTTCGTGGTGATGAGCTTTGGGACGCCGGCTCCGGTGCGCCAAGACGTGCGACGCCTCGTGATTGCCTCCGAACCGATCGCCGGCATTGAGACAGTGTGTGATGCGTCGGGTCTCGTGGCAGAGCGCTACGGCGGGCGCGATGGCGCGGCCTATGTAATCCGACCGGATCAACATGTCGCGGCGCGATTTGCCGAGCCAACCGCGGAGAAGATCGCAACTGCGCTGGCACGGGCCAAAGGGGAGGCAGCATGAGCCTCAATACCGAATGGAACCTGGGCAGCGCCGGCGACGAGATCTACAGGGAGCTGATCGAGGCCCACGCAGGTCTCACCGAGACCGAGAGCCGGCGGCTCGATCTGCGACTGATTTTGTTGCTCGCCAATCAGGTGGGAGACGAAGCCGCCATACGGGAAGCTTTGCGTCTGGCACGCGAGGGGCTGGGCGGCAGCCGTCAATGAAAATTGCGCCCCTTGGGCATGACCTCGATATGAGCTTCGGAGCCCGGATCGGGCCGGCGTTTGAGCATCCTCACCAAAGCATCGCCATCACGTGGATGGCGGAAGCGATCCGGCGTATCGCGCTTGATCAGGTCGGCGTGGGCCGGCGTTGCCGTCAATGAACCCTCGGCGGTGAGGGTGCGCAGCAGCGACGATAGATCCTCGATGTGATGGGCGATCACATGAATGACGCCCTGTTCGTTTTGTAATTCACCGGTCACGCTGATGAGCCGGGCGCCGAGCACGATCGGGCGATAGACTTCGAAGGCGCGCAGCCACACGATCGTGTTGGCAATGCCGGTCTCGTCTTCGAGCGTCATGAAGATCGCCTTGGCATCACCGGGACGCTGGCGCACCAGAACCAGGCCGGCCACTGTGACGATCCGTCCAGGCAAGAGATCATAAAGTTGCGCATGACGTAAAATTCCACGCACTTCGAGCTCAGAGCGCACGAATGAGAGCGGATGCGCCTTCAGCGACAGATGCAGATGTCGATAATCCTCGATCACGTGCTCGCCGGGACGCATCGGCGGCAGCGTTATGTCGGGCTCGAGCTCCGGCATATGCACGCGCGCAAGCAGCGGCAGATCGTCTTTATCACCGCTGCGCTGGAGCGCACGGACGGCCCACAAAGCATCACGACGATCGAGACCGATCGAGCGAAACGCGTCAGCGCGCGCAAGTTTTTCCAAGGTTGACGGTGGTAGACGCGTGCGCAGCCAGAGATCGCGGATGGAATCAAATCCCGTGCCGCGCACCGTCTCAATCATACGCCCATGCTCTTCGGCAAGGCCGCTCACTTCGCGCAAGCCGAGGCGCAGTGCATGTGTGGCGCGAACGTCGTGTTTCATGTCTGCGTGTCGCAGGTGCAACCGCTCACAGGCGGCGCTGCCTGATTCGAGCGATGAATCCCAGGTGGAATGATTGATGTCGACCGGCCGCACTTCAACCCCGTGCTCCTGAGCGTCGCGCACGATCTGTGCTGTCGCGTAGAACCCCATCGGTTGGCTGCTGAGCAAGGCTGCCGCGAATACATCCGGATAGAAGCATTTGATCCAAGCCGAGGCGTACACCAGATTGGCAAAACTCGCCGCGTGGCTTTCGGGAAATCCGTATTCGCCAAAGCCTTCGATCTGACTGAAGCAGCGAGTGGCGAAGTCGCGATGATAGCCGCGGGCCGTCATGCCATCGATGAATTTCTTGCGGAACGTATCGATGGTGCCGACGCGCTTGAACGTCGCCATGGCGCGACGCAATCGATCGGCTTCCGCCGGCGCAAACTTCGCCGCCACAATAGCGATGCGCATGGCATGCTCCTGGAAGAGCGGTACGCCGAGCGTCCGGTGCAAGACCTGCTTGAGCTCATCGGGTTCGCCATGCCCCGGACCGGGTGATGGATATTCGATTGTCTCCAAACCCTGGCGGCGGCGCAGATACGGGTGCACCATATCGCCTTGAATAGGCCCCGGGCGCACGATCGCCACCTCGATGACGAGATCATAAAATTTAGCCGGCTTCAGTCGCGGCAACATCGACATTTGCGCGCGGCTTTCGATCTGGAACACGCCGATCGTATCGGCGCGCTGGATCATGCGATAGACGGCGGAGTCCTCGTCACGGATGTTGAAGAGATCGCGCTCGACTCCATAATGCATCTTTAACAAATTGAAGCTGCGCCGCAGGCATGAAAGCATACCCAAGCCCAGCACATCGACCTTGAGGATATTGAGATCGTTGAGATCATCCTTGTCCCACTCGATAAAGGTGCGATCCTCCATGGCGGCATTCTCAATAGGAACCACCTCGTCAAGTCTGCTGCGGGTAATGACAAATCCGCCGACATGCTGTGAGAGATGACGCGGGAAACCCATCAGTTCCTGAGTCAGCGCGAGAACCTGGGCAATGCGCGGATCAGATGGATCAACCCCGGCGCGGCGCGCTTCTTTCTGGCTGACGCCGTCCATCGACCAGCCCCAGAGCGTGCCGGCCAGCGCGCCCACAGTATCTTCGGAGAGCCCGAAAACTTTGCCGACCTCGCGAATGGCACTGCGGCCGCGATAGCAGATCACTGTCGCCGCAATGCCGCAACGCTCACGCGAATAGCGCTCGTAGATATATTGGATGACCTCCTCACGCCGTTCATGTTCGAAATCAACGTCGATATCCGGAGGCTCGCGCCGTTCAGCCGATACGAAGCGTTCAAACAAAAGCGCGATCTTGTCGGGATCGACCTCGGTTATACCCAGACAGAAACAGATGACCGAGTTCGCCGCTGAACCACGCCCCTGGCAGAGAATGCCCTTCGATTTTGAGAACCGCACGATGTCGTGTACGGTCAGGAAATACGGCGCATATTTGAGCTCGGCGGTGACCGCGAGTTCATGATCGAGCGCCCGGCGAACTTTTTCGCTCATGCCTCCCGGGTAGCGCTGCCGAACGC
This sequence comes from uncultured Alphaproteobacteria bacterium, assembly GCA_963760435.1. Classification (GTDB taxonomy): domain Bacteria; phylum Pseudomonadota; class Alphaproteobacteria; order Rhizobiales; family Xanthobacteraceae; genus JAFAXD01. Next base: position 175,923 of record CAVXDE010000031.1, on the reverse strand, counting down.
CATCCTCCACAAAAGCAACCAAAGCATCTTGAGGAGTTGCGTAACCCTGGCGAGTCTCGTCCGGATAATCGTATTGGAGCTGATTGAGCGAGAAGCGGCAGCGCTCGAAAAAACGCAGCGTCTGGGCGATTGCTTCGGGTGCGGCGCGAAACAGTCGCGCCATTTCGGTGGCATCCTTCAGGTACCGCTCTGCGTTTGCTTCGAGACGGCGACCGGCGTTGGTTAAAGTCACATGCTCGCGAATGCAGGTGACCACGTCCTGAAGCGCGCGGCGCTCCGGCACATGGTAGAGCACGTCATTGACGGCGATCAGCGGCACGCGGGCATCGGATGCGACCTGCGCCAACCGCGCGAGCCTGCGTGCCTCATCACCGCGATAAAGCAGGCTTGCGCCGAGCCAGACGGAGTTGCGCGATGCGGCCGCGGTCAATCGCCCAAGCAGCGCATTCAAGTCTGCCATTGCGACGCGGGCCGGAGGCAGCACAATCAAATTCAGGCCTTCGATGAAATCCAGGAGATCCGGTAATCCCAGGGCACATTCGCCTTTTTCGGCGCGGCGCTTGCCCAAGCTCAGAAGTCGCGTCAGCCGTCCCCAGGCAGGACGATCCTGCGGATAAGCCAGGATGTCGGGCGTAGCGGCGTCGGAAAACACAAGGCGCGCGCCGACCGCAATGGAAAATCCAATTTCCTTGGCTTTGGTGTGGGCGCGCACCACGCCAGCCACTGAATTGCGATCCGCAATGCCGAGGCCCGTAAGCCCAAGCCGCTTGGCATAATCGACCAGTTCCTCGGGATGCGAAGCTCCGCGCAGAAAAGAAAAATTTGTGGTTACGGCAAGCTCGGCATAGCTGGACATCAGGCAAACAGTCCGTGCAGGAACCAGCGCGGCTGCGCCGTCTCGCGTCCATAAAGCCCCTCCCGATAAAGCCAGACGCGTGCGCCCTGGCGGCTTTCCACCCGGAAGTAATCGCGCGTCAGGTCATGACCATCCTGGTCGCGCCACCACTCCGTCGCGATGCGCTCCGGTCCCTCGGCGCGGGCGACTTCATGCAGCACCTGCCGCCAACGAAAGCGAACCGGCGGACCATCCGGTACTTCGGCCACCGCTTCAATCCGTTCAGGACGATCAAACAAACGAATGGGTCGGACCGGAATGAGGCTCTCTTGTTCGAGCGGGAGCAATTGTCGCATCGCCGATCTGGGTGCATGGGCCGGCATCGCCGCGACGGCGAATTCCGGAATATGTGTGTCTTGCGCCACCAACCGGGTAACCCGCCGCAGTCCGAAACGCGCGCCTAGGCGATCAATCAAATGTGTTAACGACGCATCGGTATCCGAGCCGGCAAAACCGGTCTGGGGCGGATCAAAACGTTCGGTCACCATGGCGGTGAGCCGCAACATGTCAAACCCAAAACCCGGATCGCACGCATCGCCCAGCACCGCGAGCCGATCGACAAACAAGCGCTGCACGCGCATCGGATCACGCACCGGCGCGCTGGTGCCAAGCTCGATGCGATGCACCTTGCCGTCAACACGAAACAGCGCGACCTGGAGAAGCCGCGCGCCTTCACCTCGTCGTTCCAGCACGCGATCGAGATCGCGCGCCAGCTGGCCGATGGTGCCGAGCACATCGGATTCGAGTCCAATCGGTTCAGGAAAGCGTCGCTCCACCATCGCCACCGGAACAGGAAGACGCGGCCTGATCGGTTCATCCTCACGGCCCAGCGCCTGGTCCAGACGGCGAATGAGCTCGACGCCGAAACGAGCAGCGAGCGGCGCACGCGGTTGTTCCAGCATGTCGCCGATCAGCTTGAGACCGACCTGTCCCAGGGCATCGGCAATCTCAGGTGCGAGCCGAAGCGACGCCAACGGCAAGGATGCGAGCGGCGCGCGTAAGCCGCCTGGCGGAACAATCACATGCGAGTCAGCGCGCATCTCGCCAAAACGGGCCACCGCATAGGCGCAGCCCAGGGTGTCGGCGACCGCGATCCGGACCGCAAATCCTTGCGTTGCGAGGCGTCTCACCAGATCGCGGCAGAGTGTCGCTTCACCTCCAAACAGATGAGCGCAGCCGGTGATGTCGAAGGCAAGACCGTCAGGCGGCATGAGGCCGACCAGCGGCGTATAACGATCGCACCAATCGGCAATGGCTTCCAACAAACGCTGGTCTGCGTCCGGATCGGCATGTTCCACCGCAATTGCCGGATACATGGCCCGCGCATCGGCAAGCGCCATCCCGGTCCGAAGCCGAAGGCGGGCTGCGGCATCGTTGAGGGCCGTGATGCGCAGCGCCGATTTGATCGGCGCAACGACGACGAGCGGCTCATCAGCCGGTCTTGGCAAGAGGCGCGCGAGCCGATCGGTCGCGAGCCGTCTCAGCCAGACCGACAGATAACGCCGGGTGGAAGACGCGTTCATGATGATCCCAGGTGACTAGCCAACGACCGCATGGACCGCGGCGGTTCTTGGTGAGCGCGAGAGCAAACGTTGTGCGGCCAATGCCGCCGAACTGATCCTGCGCGCCGGGCGCGGCAGCGACCTGCCAACGAGTGGCTGCCGCACTCGCTGCCTCGGAGGGGCGATGTCGCAGCAACAAACCAAAACCGTGGGCCTCGCGCGCCGTGAGCGAAAGCCGTCGCGTGGCCGTTCCCTCATCCAGCGTGCGATCATCCGGCACATGGCCGACCGCGATCGTCACCGCGCGACTGCGTAAGGCTTCCTCCATGGCCCACAACACGTCGGTCGCACGCGGCACGGCCAACATCACCAGACGGTCGGGATCGAGACCTTGCAACGCGAGACCCGGACCGTAAGGCGCACCGTTTTCCATGCGGGCGAAATCGGTCTCAACCCAAAGCACGGAACCACGGGTCAAAGCTGCGAGAGCAACCGCAAATCCTTGCGTTGCGCCGACATGAATCGGTAAAGCAGGTGCCAGTTCGTGAATGGCCCCAAATGCAAAGCCACCGCCAAGCGTTGAGTCGATCTGCCGAATGCCGAGAGAAAGAAAAAGCTCTGCGTCCGGCAATCTCGGGGCATCGGCCTCGATCTTTGCCACCTGATGCCGAAGCTGATCCAATGCATCGGTTCTGACCGGCTGCATGACATGACTCACACGCAAGAATGTTCGCTCTTTGTTCTAATTGATTCCGCGCCCCGGAGAGGGAGTCAAGCTCGAAAAATTATTCTTTATTTTCAATTGGTTAATTAGCCCGACCCGAGCCCATATGAAGCCGAGACCCTCCCCCCAGTCCGACCGCGATCTCGTTGCAGTGCACAGCTCGGATCTGCATATCGATGATGTCACCAACCGTCCGGGTGCCAGCGACGGCCTGGACATGCTGACCGCCGTCCTGACTGCCGGTCGTCGGCACCAGGCCGATGTTATCCTGCTTGCTGGCGATACCTTCGAATCGCACCGTCTGCCGCCGGCCCTCATCGAGCAGAGCGCGGCAATCCTCGCCGACAGCAAACTCACGATCGCGATTTTGCCGGGCAACCACGATCCGGTCATTCCCGAGGCCGTCTACCATCAGCGCTCGCTACGCGAGATCGACAACGTGCATGTCCTGGGCGTCACCTGCCCGGACGCACTGCTGTTCTCACATCTCGATCTCGAAATCTGGGGCCGACCTCACCTCGGCTACGACGACATGCTCCCGTTCGAACGAGCACGGCCTCGGCGAACGCGCTGGCAAATTGCCTTGGGACACGGCCACTACGAATCCGCTCCCGATCTTACCCGCCATCCCCGGCCATCCTGGCTCATCAGCGATGCGCATCTTGCCAGCACCGCGGCTGACTACATCGCGTTGGGGCATTGGAACCGCGCCGCAAAGGTCGGACATCCGACCACGGCCTATTACTCCGGCTCGCCGGATTATGCGCAATCAGTCAATGTCGTCCGATTTTGCCAGAACGGCGAAGTTCGGGTAACGCGAGAACCAGTTCCCCTCGTTCGCCAGGTGGACTAAGCCGGTCTGTACGCGACCACGGTCAGACTTTCGCCGATCCGATAATTTCGCGCCGCGGCTGCGTCTGCCTTCCGGCTCCGTTGCTCCCACACGTGATTCCATTCGCGCAGTGGCTCTTCCCCGTACGGGTCGAGCCCATGTCGTTGGTAGAGACTTTGTTTGAAATAGAATGCGGCGCTCGGTTGCGGCGCCAGAATCTGGGCATTCACAAAACCGCATCGTTGCAATAGGGCGCGCATGCCATCGACGTCCGTCAAACTGAGATGCCGCGGCGGTTCAAGGCCGCGCCAGTAAGGTCCAAACTCGGCAAGCCCAACGGCTCCGAGATTTGGTTGTGATATCCAAACCCGCCCAGAAGGTTTCAGCAGTGACCAGACCTCCCGGAGGGCCTGCACCGGCTCGTGCAGGTGCTCGAGAACATCCTTCAAGGTCACGTGATCGAACGAGCCGGGTTCTTGGCCGCTCCCTGGCAAAATTCCCGGGCGAATATCCAAACCGACGCGCTGTCCCGCTTCGACCGCCTTGGGATCCGGATCGAGCCCGACCGACTTAAAGCCAAGCCGGGCAGCGATTTCCAGGAACTCACCATTTCCGCAGCCGGCGTCGAGCAATCTCATCGCCTTCGAAGAAGGTGCCGGCAGATGCCGGACCGAGTGTTCCAACGCGCGCCGAGAACCGGAGGTTCGCCGCACAAGAGCCGCCCCAAGCGGCATGGCAGGCAACCGATAGCCGAATGTGCGATTGAGGTAGTCGTTTTTGAGATCAGCAACCACGCGCCGAATAATGTTGGTGCCTTGCGGCCGGCCGTTCTGGTGTCCTGGAGCATGCGTGTAGTAGCGCGAATAAGCTGCGCCAATTGAGGAAAGAGTTGGCCGCGGATCAAGATACGCCACTCCGCATGCGCACCGCCACATGGTCCATTCACCGGGAGCGGCCGCGAAAGCCAGATCCCGCAGACCGGAAAATAAAACACGCCTGTGACTGCCATCGCATACGGGACACGCCCCCAGCGCTTCCAGATCATGCTGCGGCCACCGCCACTCGTCCGCGCCGCTGTTTTCATCTTCAATTTGTCGTGCCGATCGCATAACCATCATCACCTACCCATAGAGCGAGCCACTACGCATCGACCGGACGCCGCAGCCGAGGACCCAAAAGCAACCCGAGCGATGCATCCTTGATCAGAGCGCGCCGTCCCAGCCCCCAGTAGGGCCGATAGCCGTGCTTGGTCACGAGATTGCCGAACACGCTGAGGCGGCGGGGAAATCGCGGAGCCAAATAGAGATTGCGCTGCTCGGCATAGAGCATACCCAGTTCACGATAACGGCTTGCGGCCGCACGAGCGCGAGCCTGCCATGGCTCGTCGAGCTCAGCGGCTGCGCTTTCCAGAATGTTCGCTCGACGCTCGAGTGCAACCGCGTAGCGCGCGATATGCCCCTTGCGGTTCTCTGTCAGGAAGCGGATCGCACTGACGGCGACGTGCTTGCGTTCCAAGCCGTACATGTTTCCGCCGTGCTGGATGTACGCCACCAGCGGCTCGTGATGATAGACGATGCTTCCAAACACGGACGCCAGGAAAAAGTACCACTGATCGTGGGCCATCCGCTCGCCCGTCGCATTATGGTCGAGCGATTCCGGCCAGAAGCGCGCCAGCTCCAGCATGGAGCGCCGGAATACCTGGGTGAAGTCCGAGTGCGTACATCCACGGCCCGAGACTCATCGGCAAGTTGGAGCGGCGCTTTGCGCGATATTCGCCGAGTGAGCCGAACCGCGCACCGTCGTGACCAACAACATCGGCATTGTGATAAGCAAGCAAAACGTCAGGATTTGTGAACGCCTCGACAATGACCGCGAGCTTGTCCGGATACCACCTGTCATCCTGATCGCAGAACGCAATGAGTTCCGATCGCGACAATCTGGCGGCCTGCATGAAGTTACGACGATACCCGAGGCGATCGTTGTTGACGTGCAGTGCGACCGGAAACGGAGCCGTCTCCGCGAAATCCTGAATGATGGCCAACGTATCGTCGTCGGAGCGATCATCGGAAATGACAAGCTCCGCTGGAAGATAGCTCTGCGCGGCCAGACTATCGAGTTGTTGTTGAATATGTCTCGCACCATTGTACGTGGCCATCGCCACCGAAACAGATTTCATTGTGCCATCCCGACGCTTCCGTTCCGAAGGATCAGCGCACCTTGGCCCCCACGGGCTCATCCGGCACCAGCCCGCTTTCCTGCCAAGCAGGGGTTCGCTGCACAAACATGAGAGTGCGTCTCGATATCGCTGGCAGTGGTTTCGGCAGCGCCTCGCTGATTGCGATCAGCACTGCCAGGTCCTGCGACGGCAAAGCGTGGAGTGTTCGCAATGCAAGAAGATAAGCAACGCACGCTACGGGAACCGCAACCAACAGCCCTGCAGGCGACGGCCATATTGCAACGCATAGGCCGGCTCCCGCCGCGGAACATAGCGACGCCGCGAGCAGCCTGCCCAGCGCCCGCCAGGGCAAAGGATACTGCAGTCGCCTTACGACGAACCAGCAACCAATGACGATCATCCCTGCCTGAATGCTGGCCCGCGCGGTGGTGGCTCCCATCAGCCCGAACTGCGGTACCAACGCGAAACCGAGTGCGACGGCAAACAATGCCCCAGCAAACGAGTTGGCGAAAATGAAGTCACTGCGCTCCAGCGCATTGACGAGATTGGTCGCAATAACGGAGGTTGCCGCAATCCCCGATACGCAGACCAGCACCATCGCCGGCAGGATCGCAGGGGTGAAGTCCGGCCCGTACAGCAGCGGGAGCAAAACGGGCATGACCGCCGCTACCCCGAAGCATGCTGGGAAGACGAGTGCAGCAAGCAAGCGCGTTCCGGCTGCGAGTATATTCCGCATTCCCGCGGTGTCGTTTGCGCCGTATCGCTCCGACAGCAGCGGGAGAAACGCGGTGGTGAGCAGCATTGGCCCTTGCGTCGCCAAGTTGGTCAACGTCAATGCCGCTGCAAACAAACCGACCGAATGGCTGTCCCAAAAGCGCTGCAAAAAGAATATCTCAATGCGCGCCCAAACAAATGCATTCGCGATATTTGCGGCCCACGAATAGGCGCCATAGCGCCAAATTCGGGATCGAAGACTTGCATCAATCGGCGCTGCATGCCGCACGAGTGTGAGTGCCAGGAGTGCAGGGGCGACCTGCCCAGCAATGTAGCCGGCCACGGCTCCTGCTACCCCGAACCAATAACTCCCAAGCGCCACACAGATGAGTTGCAAGATCAGAGATAATCCGCATACCCGGGCAAGGCGACCGAAATCCTGCAGGCCGCGCAGGTAGAACAGCGTGAATGCGCCAAGAACTTGAACCGAAATGTAGACGGCCAACAAGGTGATCAGCGAGAATTCTCCGAAAGCTGCACGCAGTGCCCCGATCGGGACGATCCCAAACTGGAGAAAGAGAAATGCGAGGGCGCAGGCGCCGACCGCGGTGATGAGGAGAATGAGAACCAAAGTGCCGGCGAGTTGGTCAGCTTGGCGGTGCTGCCCGCGCCCATGCATTTCCGGAACATACCGCGCCACAATAGCTGATAATCCGAGATCGATAACGACTGAGCCGACTGACATCAGCCAAATCACGTACGCGACCTCGCCACTTCCAGATACGCCCAGGATACGCGCCGCGATAATGCTGCTGAGAAAGCTGCTCAACGTCACGAACGCACTGGCAATCGCGCTCCACAATGACTTGCGAGCAAATTGAACCGATGCTTGCATATCAAGTGCCTGTTGCCGACATGCCGATGCTCGCGGAGTTGCCCGAGCACGCATGGGCAAGAATGTCGCGCAATGAATGGAGCTGGCGATCGAGATTGATGGCGCCACGCCGGGAATGCGCAAGCGCGGCTGCCGATTTAGCTTCATAATGCTCGCGCTCGGTCCAAAGGCGTTGCAGTGCCCCGGCCCAAGCCTGCGGGGACGCATTGTCCGGCATAATTGTTCCGCCGGGACCGACCGCTTCGGGCAGACCTCCGGCATCGCTTGCGAGCACGGGTATCCCGCTGAATTGAGCCTCCGAGGCGACGCGTCCCCAAGTCTCGTGGCCTGGCCTGCTGGGGACCAGCAAGACGCGCGTTCCCGCATAGATCGACCGCATGTCGGTACGGCGCTCAAGCAGCTGCACGTTGTGCAGCTGTGCGATGCGGCGCTTCAGCAGCAACGATTGCGCAGGAGAAAGCGGCCATGCCTTGACGAAGCGAAACGGGATTTCAGGGCACAGCGCGGCAACAGCCAGTGCCAATTCGAGCCCCTTGGCGGCGACGGGATTGATAAACGTCGCAAACCGCCGTTCACCGATGGCCTGGTAGCGCGCTGGATTGAAGACCGGGGGAATGACATGAGCATCTATTCCACAGTGAGCGCGAAAGCGCCTCGCCGTGTAGGCCGAATTGGCGATATAGCCGGCGAACCAGCGTCGCACGGCTGCCTGGCGCCAGTCCTGCTCGGTGCACTCGAACGGGAGCCCATGGAAATAAGCAACGCAAGGAACGCCGCGCCGCGCGAATGCCTCGGCCAGCTCAAGCATTCTTCCGTTTTGGATGACAGCAACGTCCGGCAACGGGACGTCACTGAGCTCACACGGATTGCGTGATCGATAGACGGCATAGCCGAGGTTCTGATCGACCGAGGTCCGCGCCCCGCGCCAGTATGTCAGCAACAGTCGGGTCGCGCCAAACGCATCGCGGGGTGACAGCTTGGCGAGCACGGCCGTCTTACAGCCGCGGCGGTTGAGCTCGGTCGCCATTTCGTGCGTGTTCAGTTCGACCCCGCCGACCACCTGGGGCAGATAAGCCGTTCCGGTCACGAGCAGCACATTGGCCTGCGTCATGATGGTCGATTTTCCTTGGCCACGTGATGCGCGTGCGGCGCGGCATCACCTGCCGTCAGCAGCAGCCATTGTTGCGGCTCTTTTCGTCGCTCGTTCATCAACTCGATCGCTGTTTCCGGGAACATGCGCGCCAGCAGCGGGAGCGCAACAGTCGGAAAATCCGACGCGTCACGTGGACGACCGGAAAACTGCTGGACGGCGTGAGTCGGTGCGAAGCGAGACTTCAGGATCTCGGTGCAATTGACGACGTACTGATCATGGGTTTCGACCAGAAGATCAACGCTGCGGAGATGTCCGACAGACTCCGGGTCCAGCAAGTCCACTTCGCCACCCTCGATGTCGCAAACCACCAGCGCGGGTTTACGTACAGTGGCAAGTGCGGCCCGCAACTCATGTCCGCGGCAGAAACCGCGCACGAACATGCGTTCGCTAACACCATTCACGCGCGCAGATGCGTCGAGATACTTGTGATGGGTTGAATTCGCCTCGAATGCGAGCACGCGGGCCTGCGGCAGCCGACGCGCCAAGCCCAATGCGTAGTAACCGTCAGCCGCACCGATGTTTATGATTGTCGCGTAGCGTCGCGATATGATTTCCTCGACTGCACCATGCAGCTCGATTTCTTGCGTGCCAAGCAAGTAGCCGAGCAGGTGCCGCCCAGAGAGCGAGCAGAGGTAAAGCTTTGTCCCGGTGAAAGGCCCGCTCAGGACCGTGTTGCCCGATCCATAACGGACCCACGCCGCAGCCAGGTGCCAGCGTGGCGATGTCATCCAGCGAAGCGGCGCGCGCATCGCACCCGGGAGCCGCCGATAGGAACGGTATGCCCGCAGTGCAAATGGAGAAGCCTCGATTGCCGTCCAGGTCGCGTGTCTCAGGGTGTGCTCCTTCAGGTGTCGTGACCACGGGTGCGGGCTAAAGCGAGAGGATGCGCTGCGGGTGCAAACGACCATCGATCAGCTCAAGGACGGCACGCAGGTTGCCCAAGGCGCGGCCGAGCCGATCCACATGAGCTTCCGGCCACAGCGCCCGACCGAAGTTGGCCAAGATGTTGCGCATCATCAGGGCTGCCGCGTACCGCGCGCCATAGGTGCCCTTGCGCATCAGGTAAACCGGGTTGGCAACCTGGGAATAACCGAGCTGTACACCACGTTGCCGTGCTGCCTTGACGCCGAGATGGACGCCGCGCGCTGCGGGAACTTTGATGATGCGGCCGTAGGCGGCGACGCGCCGGCTGAAATCCACGTCCTCCAGCCAACCGTAAAGCGGGAGTTCCTCGTCGAACATCAACTGATGTTTGCGCGCCAGATTGAGCCGCAAGCTCATATTGCAGCCATAAGCGCTGTGGACATCATATGGCGCAGCGGCTGCAGTTCTGTCTGCATTCCGCAAAGCGCCTAGCGCTGCGGTCACATCAAGACCCGGCCCGCAAATGCCATCCGCGATCACCTCTCCCGTGGTCATGGCGATGGCATCGTCGGATGCGAATGCCGATTCCGTTGCCGCCACATAGTCCGGATGGACGATGAAATCATCGTCGAGGAAGATCAAAATATCGCACGCCGACACGTGGCGCAGGATCGAATTGCGTTTTTGCGGCAATCCTCGTCCCGCGAACAGCGTGACGACCGCAGGTGACTCAAGCGGGATGTCTCCGAGATCCTCGTTGCCGGATGCACAAACAACCACCACGTCTGGCTGACGCTGTTGTTTGGCTAGCTCCTGAAGCATCTGCTTCAGGATGAGTGGCCGCCCGGCAGTCGCGATGCCAACCGCCACGCGCAATCGATTCACGCGTTCGTGAGTAGTTATGCTCATGCGGCATCCCTTTCGGGGTCGTGGGATGGCGCCGTCGCCGACATGGAGCTTGCGAAATCGCGCAACAAGCTCGCCGCGGTCGCCGTTGGACGCGCATTGCGGGCGCGCCGTTCGCTGAGGGCCACATCGACCAGCGCTTGCATTTGCGATCTGAACCGGGACGCATCGAACACACGCGCATGACCGGCGATTGTTCTCGGCTCGAACCTTGTCGTTTCGAGCCGCTCGATGGCTCCCGAGAGGGCCGCGCACGTTTGCTGGTCGAACAAGATCCCCGTGACCCCGTCGACCACGGTCTCGGTCGCGCCGCCACGACCAAATGCAATCACGGGACGCCCGGCAGCCATGGCTTCGACCGGAACGATCCCGAAGTCCTCTTCTCCCGGGAAGATCAGAGCGCGGCAGCGACGGTAGGAATGCCTGATGGTATCAAATGGTTGGCTGCCGAGAATCTGGACATTAGGACGTGCGATTCGACGCAGTTCGCCCAACATCTCACCGCCTCCAATGACGACGAGACGCTTTCCAGACGCATTGAATGCTTCCACCGCCAGATCCGGTCGCTTGTAACGCACCAGCTCGCCAACCATCAGATAAAAATCATCTGGATCGCCGTCGTCGATCGGGCCGAAAGCCGCAACGTTAACCGGCGGATAAACCACGTGGGCGTCACGCTGGTAATATCGCCGGATCCTCGCCGCTACGTTGTGAGAGTTGGCCACAAACGTATCAACACGGTTGGCTGAGCTCAGATCCCACATGCGCAGATAGTGCATCAACAAGGGCATGCTCATTCGCGCCATCGCCCCACCCGAGCGGCGATATTCATGGTACATATTCCACACGTATCGCATGGGTGAGTGGCAGTAACAGATGTGAACCGCGTCGGGAGGAGCGATGATGCCCTTGGCAGGTCCCGATTCACTGCTGATCACAAGGTCATAGTCACTCAGATCGAACTGCTCGAGCGCCAGCGGCATGAGCGGCAGATAGGCTTTGTACCAAGCCGTGGCGCGCGGAAGTTTAGCCACGAACGAAGTTTCAATGTTGTGGCGGAGCAAGCGTGGGGACAGCGCGTTCGGCACGACAACATGGGTGAAGATATCGGCGTCGGGCCAAAGCTCGCATAGCGCTTCGAGGACCTTTTCGCCGCCTCGCATCCCCACCAGCCAATAATGAACGATTGCTACTTTCACGATCGAATCCCGATTGTGGTTCCGACGAAATTCCTGTGGTGGACCTCAGCGCGCCAACACTGAGGCGAGCGGTGCATCAGTAGGCGTTACGCGTCGTCAACACCGCCGGAACCGTCTTGATCACCACGACGAGATCGGTCCAAAGCGACCAATTCTCGACGTAGCGGCGATCGAGAGCGACCCGCCGGGAATAGGCCGCGTTACTCCGACCACTGACTTGCCAGACACCCGTGAGACCCGGCCTGGCGCTGAAGTAAAAGTCGATGTCCGCCCCATACAACGGGACCTCGTCGAATACGATCGGCCGTGGGCCTACCATGCTCATCTCGCCGCGCAGCACATTGATCAATTGTGGTAGCTCATCGATACTGAGCTTGCGCAACACTGCGCCGACTGCGGTAACACGGGGGTCATTCTTCAGCTTGCGGCTACTGGCCCATTCGCCTGCAGCATCCGGTGATGATCGCAAATGTTCTGCCAATACCTCATCAGCATTCGCCACCATGGTGCGGAACTTGACACACGCGAATGAGCGCCGTCCGTGCCCCAATCGAACGTGACGGTAGAATATGGGTCCTCGATCCGTCAGTTTGATCAAAAGCGCGGTTAGGATAAATAACGGCGACAGGGTAACCAACGCACTCAGCGCCATGGAAATATCCAATGTCCGCTTGATTGCTCCACCGGTAGGCGATTGTCGCCGTATTCGATTGGCGGCGTGCATGCCGGGCCTGCCTGAACCACGGGCGCGCCAATTGCGATCACCAGAGCGCGCGCTCGGAACATCGGGTTCCGACGTCCGCGGTTGCGGCCCGATCTCACGTACGCGACGCTCGGAATGAAACTGAACCGTCATTGATCAAGCGCTCCCGCATCAATTCGACCATGACGAGACGCGCAGAGTGCGTTCCAGGTTCCCTTGCAGTGCGGAAGATTTCGCGTACCCATCCACATCTTCGGCTGCTCACGATAGCAACCTTCGAGGTTTCCCGTTCATCGCGTCGGCGCGCGCTCACACTGAGCAACATCGACTTTGGAGGTGCAGCTTGATGATTATGCTCGCTTGCTTTACGGCTCTCGGTTTCGCGGCGGGATTTGTGCTTCGTCTGCCGGTATTCACCGTACTGTTGCTCCTCGCTGTTGTTGGATATGCGGTATTCAGCGCTAGCATCGAAGGCGCGTTTAGGCTTGCGTACAACGCCGTGTTGCTAGGGATCGCCTGCCAGATCGGTTACTTCGTTGCAATCGTCGCTCAGGCGGCATGTCGGAGCTGGTCGAAAGGTCATCAGATTCGTACAAACAGTTCGTCTCCGAGGAATGTCAGCCGGAATTCGAATGAGGAAAGATGATCATCAGTGTTGGATCCTGGCTCGCGGAGCTACGAACGTAACGATTCACATCGGCATCATACTTTGATCATCACTCCTTCAAATTTCTTTGAATTTCATTCTGCGTCTTGACCTGCGTACAAATCGTCGTAGTGCTCGTTGGTGCATTGTCGCCCTCGAAGAGGTGCGTGCTCTTCGAGCAGATGGGGAGGAACAACGCCCGAGCGTCAGTCAGGGGTGATTTATGGACGCTCATAAGGCAGAGCTGTTTCGCGACGAGGAAGAAGCCTACCGTTACGTTGAACGCCGCGTGTGGCCGGAAGGGCCAGTATGCCCGCGATGTGGAACTTTTGATCGTATAGGTAGGCTTTCTGGCGCAAGTACCCGGGTGGGCACCTACAAATGCTACAGGTGTCGCAAACCCTTCACGGTCAAGATTGGAACCCTGTTCCAATCAAGCCATATACCGCTGCACAAATGGCTGCGTGCGATTTTTCTGCTCACCACGAGCCCGCATCCGCCGAAGTGGCAGCATCTTTGCAAGGTGCTTGAAGTCAGTCCGAAGACGGCAATGTTCATGACCCAACGAATTGAGCGGGCGCGTGTATTGCACGCCCGGATCGCGGTTCACAATAGTGAGGGGAAACATGATCACAGACAGGAAGACAGCGGCGCAACGACAGTATGAAAGCTTCTTGTCCGCGGTGCGCGAGTTCGGCTGTAACAGCAATGAAGGACAGTTTGAGAGAATCCTGACTGGGCTGTTTGCTGCGTGCTGGGAGGCGAAGGCGACAGAGATGCAACCGGAATGCGGCGCTGGCTACGAGCACGATGGCTATGAGACATCGCGATCTTTAAACGATCAAATGGACTACCGGGGCAGCGACGTACCACGTGCGCGATAATTGCTCGATCGGTACGGAACCCGGGAAGAACTTGTGAATTGCCTCACCGCTGCGGTCGAGGGGGAGTTCCGACCGGACTTACCAATCAGGTTTAATGTTGCGAACCAAACTCAGGCAGACTTGGTACACCGGTTTCGATTGTCGCCAGTGTAGCGGCAGGATTCCGGTGTCCCGCACCGGTTTGAAGCGGTTCGACGCACGGCATCCAGCATCGCTTATCGTGATGTGCCCGGGGTGCGGCTTTGCGTCTCGCTACCAAGAGCAGGAGGCCTACCGGTTCGCGTGCGAGCCCGCGCGTTTCGGCCTTCCCGAAATCGGAACAGCAGGAGATTATTTTTGACGACGCCGCACGTGGTGATCATCAATGATGACTGCGTCGCGAGCGGCGGCGCTGCGGGTATCGCGCTGACCTCGGCGCGCGTGCTTCACGCACGTGGGGTGCGCGTCAGCTATTTGGCGGGTGATGCACGAGGCGGCTCGGTACCGCAACCGGAAAGTGTTTTGTCGTTGTCTGGTCGGCACATCATGGAGGGGGCGCGCGGTGCAGCGGCTCTGCGCGGCCTGTATGACCACAATACGCGCCGATCGCTCGAGCAATGGATCGCGGCAAACGACAGCCCGCAGACCATCTATCATTTGCACAACTGGCACAAAGTTTTATCGCCGTCCGTCTTTGCGGCGCTGAAACCAGTGCAAGATCGGCTGTTTATTTCGACACACGATTACTTTCTGGTCTGCCCTAACGGCGGTCAGTTCAATTATTCGCGCCATCGCGCGTGTGACCTGAGACCCATGAGTTCCGAATGCGTGTTCACGCAATGCGATCGACGCAACTATGTGCACAAACTATGGCGCGTGGCCAGAACCGCCATGCAAAACAGAGTGCTCGAACTGGCACAGATGGAAGCCACCATCTTGGCAGTACATGATGGTATGGTTCCCTACCTGGTTGGCGGTGGGGTAGCACGACATCGGATTCATGTATTGCGCAATCCAGTCATTCCGTGGACCCGGGAAAGGGTCACGGCCGAATACAACAAAGAGGTATTGTTTGTAGGTCGTCTCGAACGCGACAAGGGAATCGATCTACTGGCGGCTGCCGCGCACCGGGCCGGAGCAATTCTTACGGTGGTTGGGGACGGTCCGCTGCGCAGAGAACTTGCGCTTCAATATCCGGACGTGAACTTCCTGGGATTCCGACCTCCGCACGAGATCGCGACGATTGCGCGGAAAGCGCGCATATTGGTGTCGCCCTCGCGATGGCGCGAAACCTTCGGACTAACAACACTTGAGGCTCTGACCAGCGGCATACCGGTTGTGGTTTCTCAGTTTGCCCTTATTGCCGGTGAGGTCGTAGAGCACGGCTTCGGACGATCATGTAACCCGTATGACCAGGATGAGCTTGAGTCGACTGTAAAGACGCTGTTGCACGACAGCGAGACGGTCGCAGCAATGAGCCGCAGGGCCTTCATGGCAGCTCCGCAATTGGCGACAACACCTGAGGGATGGGGCAACGAATTGTTGGCCCTCTATACCGGGCGGCTGTCACCCCGGCGCGGTCGAACGCCACACCGCCCATTCCGCTCAGAACCGCGACGGATGGCGCCATGTTGACAGCCCGCGTGATTGCCCTGACACAGTCGCGTCCAGGTCTCAAGGAGCGCTTGCGCAAAGTTGCCACGGCCGCGGGTTACGACGTGACTGATTGGGTTCGCGTCGTTATGTATGAGCAGAGTTTTGCATTCCTGCGCACGCTCGAACCTGAGCAACTCGACGCGCTGGAGATTTCTGCCGGGCCACATTGGCGCCGCGCACTGAATTTTCGTTCGTTCACCGCGACCGACTATCCGACATTCGACATCTGTGAGGCCACGCTGCCCCAGCAATTCGACGTGATCATCGCCGATCAGGTGTTCGAGCACCTCAGGTGGCCCGCACGTGCCGCCAAGAACGTGTTCACCATGCTCAAGCCTAACGGGTACTTGGTGATTGCGACGCCATTTCTGCTTCGCGTGCACCCATCACCGGTCGATTGCACGCGGTGGACCGAGCAGGGCTTGTCATATCTTTTACAAGACGCAGGTTTTCCCGCCGATCGGATCAAGACAGCGTCTTGGGGTAATCGGGCGTGCTTCCTGGCAAACCTCAACAGCTGGCGCAAGCGCGGATTTTTCGGCTCACTGATCAATGAACCGGATTTTCCGCTCATGGTCTGGGCGTTCGCGCAAAAGCCGGCCGCGCGCCCGATCGGCGATTAGCTCCAGTGCCTCTTATCCGTTAGTGCCGCATGTCGATTGAGCCATTTGGCACCGTGGTCATTTTGCTCGGGCTGCTCGGCCTGTTGCTGGACGCATCTTTTTTAATTTATCTTTTTGTTATCTCGACATTGCTCGGCGCGGCCGGAGCAGTCATTTTGACGAGCTTTGGATCTGCCAATCTGTCTCCGGCGCACTTGCTGCTCGGATTTCTCAGCTTGAAGATCCTCATTGATCGCGGGCGCCTACCAGTTGCGTTGTCCGGGATTGTTTTTCCGCGGGAGGGGTTCTGGCTCTTTCTGACGGTCGCCTATGCGGCCGCAGGCGCGTATATCATGCCGCGTCTGTTCGAAGGCGCAACTGATGTATTTGCAATCAGCCGCGATCCCGGTAGCAGTACAACCTTGTGGGCACTCCATCCCGTTACCGGGAATGTGACCCAGACAATCTACTTCATCGGCGATTTCGTTTGCTTCCTGGTGTTTTACTCCTTTGCGCGCGACCAACGGCTGACCAGAGCGCTCTGCCATGCCGGAATGCTGTGTGGGATTCTCAATCTCGCATTCGTCGTCGTCGATCTGGGCACTTATTGGACCGGAACCGCTGAGCTTCTGAGCTTTCTGCGCAACGCCAGCTATCGAATGCTGGATGACGTGGAAATATTGGGGATGAAGCGGATTGTGGGCTCCTTCACCGAGGCATCAGCGTTCGCCTATGCGTCGCTCGGATTGTTTGCTTTCACTGGCAAGCTCTGGTTGCGTGGCATTTATCCCGGGCTGAATGGCGTGATTGCGCTTCTGACGCTGATCGCGCTGCTCGCTTCAACGTCAACGACAGCCTATGCGGGCGTCGGCCTCCTGCTGGCCTGGGAATATCTCGGCTGCCTCAAGGCAATCCGTGATGGACGTGGCACGAGCGCGTGCGTGGTATTTGCGCTTCTCGGACCGCCCCTGGCTCTGCTCGCAATCGTGGCGGTGGCTTTGGATCACGCATCCTGGCTGTTTGCGCAGGATTTGCTGAACAAGACGCTGTTCGACAAGCTCACGTCGAGTTCGGGGATGGAGCGCAGCAGCTGGAACACCCAGGCCCTGGCCAACTTTATCGCGACGTCCGGTTTCGGCGTCGGGGTCGGCAGTACGCGAGCGTCAAGCCTGGTCTTTGCCGTTCTGGGGACGCTGGGGGTGTTCGGATCCGCGACCTATGGGGTATTCATCCTGAACGTACTGGTGCGACGCGATGCGTACCGCGACTGGTTTGTCGACGCGCTTCGAGCTGCGGCACAGTCGGCGTGTCTCGCGGCCTTGATCACAGGCTGCATTGCGGCAAGCTTCGTCGATATCGGACTGCCATTTTTCCTCTTCGCCGGGACCGCGGCCGGTCTGCGGGATTCTCGACGGAGCGGAGCGACGGACGTGTTTGAGGACGAACTGCAGCCGGAATGGGCGCGCTGAACGGGGCCGATCACCTACTTCGCGTACGCCCGGATATAGTCGACGTACATGTAGGATGGGCTGGGTGTTTGATCGATCGGCCACCCGGCCCCAAGTGCCAGATCAACCAGGATGAACATGGGACGCTGGTGCTCGGGAGGCGTTGGCGTGCGCGCAATTGCCACCCGGTCGAGATAGAAGGTTGTGGTGTCCGGTTCGACCGTGGCGCCGAAGGTATGAAAGTCGTTGTACAGACTGCCGGCTGGGACCGAATGCACAAGGCGCTCCTGATATTGGCGACCGCGGCCGTCCTTCGGCCAGACATGCATGACCGACTCGTACTTGTCCGGAGCAACCCCATAGTGCTCCATGATGTCGATCTCTGCCGACGTATCCGGATCACGATTGGCGATCAACCAGAATGCCGGCCACAGACCGGGTCCCGGCGGAAGCTTGGCGCGCATCTCGAAATATCCGAATTGCTGCGTAAAACCATTTCCCTTGGGATCCGTCGAAGAGAGCAGGCCTGACCGCCACTTGCCGTCCGGCATCTTGCGGGCTTCGATGCGGAGCACGCCGTTTTGGATGGTGAACGGAAATTCCGGCGCGGGATTGCTGAAGGCGGCGTCGCCGAAATCTCCGTTCCACGGGGTGTGCGCTGTCCAACGGGTATGGGGTCCCCACGGAGACACATCGAGCTGATCAAATTCATCGGCAAAGGTCACATGATAGGGTGTGAGATCCAAAACATCCGGCATCCCAAAGCTGGTCGTGCCGCCGCCAAACGCGAGCAGCATCACGCCTGTACCGAGCAACACTGTACCGATGGCAAAACCTAAGCGGCGCACCAGATTGCAACCTCTTGTTTGCGATGGGCTACCAAGCAAATGTCAGCCATCGAACTTGTTGACGATGGTCCCGAGAAGATGCGCATTCGCAGCTTCGAACGAGGCCGCCGCCTCGCGAATGCTATCGGTGTCCGTGCGAATCCATTCTGCGACCATGATGTTGCTGTCCAGCGCCGCACAAATCGCCCGCGTGTCGGGAGCCGTGCGCAAGGAGGGCAGATCGAGAATGACTGGCGAGTGGGATTTGTGCAAAATGTCCAGCAGTTGCTTCAAAAGCCCCGGACCGACGAGATCGAGGGCGCGGGCGATGCGACGGCCGCCAATCAACGGCAGGAAAAACGCCTCAATACGCTCGTCATACACGATCCCCTCCGCGCCCTTGCCTTGCACAAGCTCGAGCAGCCCGGATTTACCGGCCGGCGCGAGCACTGTGCTCAGCGACGGGTTGCGGAAATTGAGATCAAGCAACAGCGGACGAGCTCCTGCGAGCGAATAAAGGGTGGCAAGGTTACTGGCGACCGTGCTTTTGCCGACCAGTGGTTCCGAGGAAACGATGCCGATTGAGCCTAGATCCTGTCCCAGTGCAGCTAGATCGATTGCGGTCTTGATCGATTGCATGGCGTCGCTGAACCGCGAGTAGGGCGCCTGCGCAACGCAATTGAAGCCATAGAGGTTGGATTTGGCGGGCTTGCTTCGGAACAGCGGGAGCGTTCCCAGGCATTCGACACCGGCATCGCGCTTGATCTGTGCCGGCGACTGCGCAGTGCGATCGAGGCTGTGGAGTGCCATTGCAGAGCCCGATCCCACGAGGCCGCCCAACAGGACCGCGAGCGCGAGCACAAGCTTTGTTTGCGGGCTGCTCTTGCCGATCGGAGGAGTTGCCGGCGTAATGACATGGACGTTGGAGACCGTCAGCGCTTGTTTTTCGACTTGCTCGGCGAAGCGCCGAAAGTGATCAAAGCGCGGATCGAAGCGCCATCCACCGTTGAGGTAGGCATCATCGACGGCGTTCACGATCTGCGCGGCTTTTTCGGGCTTGCTCGCGCGGAAAGTCACCTCAACCACATAGGATTGGCCAATGCGGCGAACGTTGAGACGAGAGGCAAATTCCTCGGACGCGATACGAAATTGCTCGGCTGCGTCACCCGGAGTTTTGGCAGGCACAAACTCCGGATCGCTTGTCAGGTTGAGCCGATGGATGACGTCGTCCGCTACCTTCTTGGACCGCAAGACCTCGACCTGGCTTTCAACCTGCCCTTGGTCGACCGGGATCGCCTGCGCACCCGAATCTCCGCCTCCCTGAAATTTCAGTGGCTCGATCAGCAGTTCCGAGCGTCCAACGTAACTAGGAGACGCCGAGATCAAATAGACGATCGCCCCAGCGACGGCGACCAACATGCTACCGATCATCAGTCGGGCATATTTCTTCCAGAAAATCCCAACGTCTGCACGAGAGAACAGGCGCGCGGGCCCGGCGCCGGTTTTTGCCTGCAGCTGAATACCGGGTCCTTGTTGCAACATTGAACTTTGCGTACCCCGCGCTCCCGAGATAGATAACGTGTCGCAACGCACCGCCTTTCTATTGGTTCCTCGAAGCATTGTCGCAGAGCGACCCTTTGTCATCAAATAATCTGTATTCTTCTCGTACTGTTGACACCATCATCCTGAAGCTGAAAATGCACAGCACCGCAGCGTGGGGCAAATACACTAGGAGCTAGCGCCATTCGTATTCTTCACCTCGCAAATCATTGCCACGAAATCGGCAACGGCATCATGAACGTGGCCGTGGATCTTGCCTGTCTGCAGGCAAGCGACGGACACAATGTATTCTTCGCCAGTGCAGGTGGTTCCTATGTCGATTTGATAACTCAGTACGGAGTGTCACATCTCAATCTGGATCAACAATGGCGTCGGCCGGCTGTGTTGATCCAGGCGTTCTTCCGTCTTCGCTCAATCGTTGAGCAAACGCGCCCGGATATTGTTCACGCGCATATGATGACGGGCGCCATGCTGGCCGCCGCGGCGCGCGTCACGAGCCGGTTTCAGCTGATAACGACGGTACATAATGAGTTTCAGCGAAGTTCGATCCTGATGGGAGTTGGCGATCGGGTGATCGCAGTGAGCAGCGCCGTCGCCGAGCGTCTGCAGAGCCGTTGGCTGCCGGATCGAAAGATCCGCGTGGTCCGAAACGGCCCGTTGGGTTCGCCGCGCCGACGGCCATCAGCAGATGGAGCCACGACAGTTACACTTGCCCGGCCCGCCATCGTGACCTTGGCCGGCATGTATCACCGCAAGGGCATCGGCGAATTGATTACAGCTTTCTCCCAGATTGTCGCGGAAGTGGGCAACGCCTCGCTCTACATTATTGGTGATGGACCGGATCGCGCGGAATTCGAAGCGCAGGGGCGTGCAACACCACACGCGGATCGAATCCACTTTCTCGGCTTTTGCCGCGATCCGGCGCTGCTGCTCGCACAAGCCGACGTTTTTGTGCTCGCGTCCCGCAAAGATCCAATGCCCTTGGTCATTCCGGAAGCGCGCGAAGCAGGATGCGCAATCGTCGCCACCAATGTTGACGGCATCCCAGAGGGTCTCGACCACGGGGAAGCCGGCATTCTGGTGCCTCCGCGCGATCCGAACGCCCTTGCGGCGGCCATTGCTGCTTTGCTGATGAACCCCGAGAGGCTCACGGCTTGGCGCGAGCGTGCACGCAGCAACCTGGATTGGCTGCACGTGGAGCGGACCGCGTTGGAGACGATGCGTGTCTACGAGGAAGCGCTCGGTTTGATAGGCAGGTCTCCTCAGCGCGTCAACGGTATCAGTTTGTCTGCACCGTAGCTCGCCTTGCCAGGAGCTTCGCCAACTGGCGGACTATTTCGCTGCAAAGGAATCTGGACGCTGCAACCCGGTGTCCGCTGCCGTTCGCCCGCCGGCGAGTGGCCTCTGAACCTTGATCGTATCATCTGGCTCGATCGGGTCGGTTTCCCCGACGGTTATTTCGTGGACGGTGCCATCGTCCCCTCGCCGAAGGACGGTCAGGACGGGCGGTTGAGTCTCGGCATCGGCGCGCTGATCGGCGGCGATCGGCGCGGTCACCTCGGAGTCGTGGACCAGGCTCTCGGCGGTCGCGGCCTTTTGCGCAAGCTCGGCAAGACGGCCCTCGGTCTTGCGTAGATCCGTCAAGATGTCGTCGCGCCGTTCATGGCCGAGATCGACGATATCGCGCTCTGCCTTGCTAATATCCTGACGGGTTCGGACCATCGAAAGATCGACGTCCACCCGGGTGCTCACGAGCTGAGCAACATTCTGTTCGAGCTGCAGCTGGCGCGCCGTGTAGGACAAACCTCGACTGACCAGGCTACTGATGTTATCGAGTTCCTTGCGCACGAGGCTGATCTGCTGATCGAGCGCAGCGCCTTTCGATTGCAGCGCCGTCACTTCGTTTTCCAAGAGAACTTTCAGTCGCGTCAAGGAATCGATCTTCGCTTCGAGCCGCTGCTTGCGCTCCTGAAAGATGAGCTGCTCTTCACGGGTCGCTTGATCGCCGTCCTTCGCTCGGGTTACGTCCGCCGGGAACTCGAGCGCGTCCTTGTTTTCCAACTCGGCCTGAAGCCGCGCCCGACGCGCAAGGAGCGCGTCCCGTTCGGCGCCGACGACGCGTAAATCGCCGCGGCTCACGATCGCTTCACGCTGCAGCCGCAGCAAATTGGGATCTAGTATCCGCTGCCACCCGCCCGCGACGCTCACTGCCTGCAACACCGACATGCCGGGCCGGTAGGGGTATTTGCCCGGGTGTTCCACATTGCCAACGATATAAAACGGCCGATATTCCGCAACCTCGACCGCTGCTTCGGGCCGATCGGCCAGACCGACTCTGGTCTGCAATCGGTCGGAAATCCGACTTGATAGCTCGGCAGGCGTTAGGCCTTGCGCTTTGAGGTCACCCAGCAAGGGTAGGGAAAGATTGCCCGACGCATCCACGATGAACTCGCCATTGAGTAATTTCCATTCGTAGACGTCGGCCCGATTGGCGCGCCATTCGCCAACTCTGATGTTGAGCTTATCTTGTGGCCCGAGCCGGTATTGTGCATCCGCTGCTGCGGCCGATAGACACAAGGGAAAAGCCAGGAGCGCAGCGCACGCGATTGTGATGGCGCCCGGGCGGAGTACGCGCATTCGCTTACCTCGCGAACAGAGACTTTGTTGATGCACTGACAAAGCAATCGCCCCCACTAGCGCTCCTAACACGGCACGAATGTGATTGGTTCCTGCTGTTTGTTACAATGTCGCAAACAGGGACAACGACATAACGCAGCGGCGCACAAAGCTACCGTTTCTGCCCCGCACACCGCGTCGGCGTTGAAGAATTGCTCACGCTATGCTGCATAACGCGGAAACAACCGCAGCGCGTTTTCGCGGCGAATCGCCTTGATCTCGCCGGGTGAGAGCGCGAATTTAGCGAGACGATCCGCGATCACTGTCGTTGAACCGAAGGGCGCGTCCGAGCCATAAAACAACTGGCTCACGGGGATCAGATTTAGCACCGCGGCCATCCCGCCCGGGTTCATGGCGACGCTGGCAATATCGTAGTACTGCCGTTTGACCATGGCTTCAAACCCATCCGGCAGCGCCTGCTTCATTTCTTCCAGCGTGAAATTGCGGCCAACCGAGCCGAAACGCTGCACGATCATCGGCATCGTCCCGCCGCCGTGCGAAAAGATGAATTTGATATCCGGGTAACGGGCGAAGGCACCGCTGAACGCCAAGCTGGTGATCGTACGCGTCGTGTCAGTCGGAAAATCGATCGTCGGCGCATCGACCCCGTTAATGGCCATGCCACAACACGACATCGTGGGATGTACAAAAACGGCGACCTTGCGCCGATTGAGCTCCTCAAAAACCGGACCAAACGACGCATCGCCCAACGGCTTGCCGGCATAGCTTGTCAGCAGTCCGATGCCATCGAGCTTCAAGGTATCCAGGGCATAGGCGGTTTCGCGTAGGCTGCCCTCCGTATCAGGCAACGGGATCGCCGCAAACATGCCGAAGCGCCCAGGATAGTCGCGCGCCATTCCGGCACCAAACTCATTGCACTCACGTGCCCAGGTGCGCGCTTCCTCGTCGTTGTTCCACCACACGCCAGGGCTGGTCATGGACACAATCGCCGTACGAACATTGGCCTTGTCCATCTGCTCCAGCGCCAATTTCGGCGACCAGCTCGTATAGGCGGTCGCGGGTAGAGTTCGCGTATCGGCCATGATGCGCTGCAGATTGGCGCTCACGTAGCGCGGTGGATAAATGTGATGGTGCGTGTCGATCATCCACTCCCCGCCCTGCGCGAGGGCGTAGCGCAGGCCAACGGCCGACGCTCCGGCTGCCGACAGCATGGCGAGCATATGTCGGCGCGAAGGCCCATGGTGACAGTCCAAATGACATTGATGCATTGGCGTTTCTCCCAAAATATTGTTTGTAGTCAGTGTGGGAGCAAAGGTGACGATCGGTCAATGCATGATCCGAGCCGAACGACCGCCGCGGACGCTTAGGTGTGGTGCAGGAGCCGCATACGTCTCAATAAGCGCGTCAGGGCGCCCGCAACTCCGGTGGGCATCAGATACATGAATCCGATCAGGAATGCGCCGTAGACCGCCCAGGTCGCAGCTTTCGAGATCTGATCGGCGAAATTCGGAACAAACTGAATGAACAATGCGCCAAACACCGCGCCCGATATGGACGCGACACCACCGATCACACTGCCGACCAGGAATCCGAGCGAGAGAAAAATCGAAAAGCTGTCCGGCGATACGAATTGGGCAACGAGCCCGCCGAGCGCTCCCGCGATGCCGGTGTACATCGCACTCACCCCGAAGGTGAGTGATTTGTAGAGCGAGATGTTGATCCCCATGCTGGCCGCCGCCACCGGATGGTCGCGAATTGCGATGATGGCCGTCCCGGTATTGCTGCGCAGCAGGTTGCGGGCCAACACGAACAGAGCGATCGCGAACATCAGCGCAACCAGATAAAGCCATTGGTCCCCAGCGAGGGGCAGTCCAAACGGGGCCGAAAGCGGCGAGACGTAAGTTCCCTGGACGCCGCCTGTCCAAGGCTCGAGCGCGCGAAATTTCAACAACTGCGGCGTAGCGACTGCGAGCGCGAAGGTTGAGAGCGCCAGGTAGTGACCTTCGAGTCGAAGGGCAGGCAGCCCAAACAAGAACCCTGCGATGAGGCAAACCGCGCCGGAGATCGGGATCGCGCCCCAATAAGGTATCCCGGTTCGCTCCAGGAGGATTGCCGTGGTATAGGCGCCGATAGCGTAGAAGGCGCCGTGGCCGAGTGAGATCTGGCCGTTGAAGCCGGTCAAGATATTGAGGCCCAGGAGTGCGATCGAATAGATCACCACCATCGTGAACTGGAGCAGTCGATAGCTACTCGCAACGAAGGGAATTGCGAGCGCGACAACCAGCAAGGCAACAAGCGCAGCGATCTGAATGACCCGGGTATTGGTGCCGCCGGCTGCCGCCGTGCCTACGTTGTGCGTCACCTTGCCATGCGCCGTCGCCATAGTTAGACCCGCGTCATCGTGGTGTGGCCGAACAATCCGGCCGGCCGCGTGACAAGCACAACGATGATGATCACAAGCGCGACAGACAATTTGAGTTCGGTACCGACCACGTAGGCGCCGGCGAGGTTTTCGATCACGCCAACGATGAAGCCGCCGGCCGCGGCGCCCCACGGATTGTTGATCCCCCCGAGCAATGCGGCAGCAAATCCATAGAGGAGAATCCCGCCCATCATATTGGGCTCGATGTAGACAATCGGAGCCGCCATAATGGCGGCGATCGCGCCGGCGGCACCCGCCAGTCCCCACCCCAGCGCCAGCATCCAACCGACCCTGATGCCAACGAGACGGCTCGCGTCGGGGTTCTGCGCCGCCGCCCGCATGGCAAGTCCGAGCGGGGTGAAACGGAAGAACAGATAGATGACAAGCAGCGTCAACAGGGTAACGCCGACCATCCCGATCTCGTGGGCCGACAGATAACGCCCGCCCAGCCCCGCCGGGAATGGCGACGGGAACGCCTGCACGTTGTAGGTAAACAGCCATCCGGCCAGGCTATTGATGATGAAGAGGAGGCCAAGAAATACGACGACGACCGACAGAACCGGCGCCTGCTCAAATGGACGGATGATGATGCGCTCGATCGCAACTCCGCTGACGAACCCGAAGATAAGCGCGAGCAGGAACGCAGCCCAATAAGGAACACCTGCCTGAATGAGAATGAGGGCGACGTAGGCCGAGAACATGCCCTGCTCGCCCTGGGCAAAGTTTATATGATGCGTCGCCTGATAGATCATCACCAACGCAAGGCCGATGCTGGCATAGATGCCGCCATTGGCGAGACCTGACAGGAACTGGTGCAGGAAGGCTTCCATCAGGTTCTCAGTATCCCAGATAGGCCCGACGCACGGCAGCGTTGTTGCTGACGATCGACGCCGGCCCGTCCATCACGACGCGGCCGGTTTCCAACAGATACACATGCGTTGCGAGCGCGAGCGCCAAGCTTGCGTTCTGCTCCACGAGCAACAGGCTGACGTTCTCCTCCTCGTTGATCCGGCGTAGAATGCGGAAAATCTCCTGCACGATCAGCGGCGCCAGCCCGAACGAAGGCTCGTCCAGTAACAGGAGCTTCGGCCGCAGCATGAGGGCGCGTGCGATGGCAAGCATTTGCTGCTCGCCGCCGGACAATGTACCCGCCTGCTGCCGGGCGCGCTCCTTAAGCCGCGGAAAATACGTGTACACGCGCTCAAAATCCTGTGCGACGGCGGCGCGATCGCGGCGTGTGTGTGCACCCAAGGTGAGGTTCTCTTCGACTGTCAGATGTACGAACGTGCCGCGCCCATCCGGGACATGCCCAATGCCGAGACGGACGATGTCTTCTGTGGCCCACGCTTCGATCCGACGCCCTTCGAACAGGATGGCGCCGGAATTGCGCACCTTCATGTTGCAGATCGCACGGAGCAACGTGGTCTTGCCGGCCCCGTTGGCACCCAGCAGAGTGGTGATGCCGCCCCGCGCGACCAGCAAACTGAGGTTGTGGATGACTGGAATGTGTCCGTACGCGACGCTCAGCTCACGCACCTCGAGCAGTGCCGTCATGCGGCGGCTCCCAGGTAGGCACGGATCACGTCCGCGTTGCCCTGCACATCTTTCGGCGTGCCGTCGGCAATCTTGCGGCCGAAGTCGAGCGCAACGACTTTGTCCGAGACGCCCATGACAAAGTTCATATGATGCTCAACTAACAGAATGGTCAGTGAGAGGCGCTCACGGATCGTGAGGATCAGCAACCGCAGTTGCTCCACCTCCTCGTGATTGAGCCCGCCGGCCGGTTCATCGAGCAACAGGAGGCGCGGCTCTGATGCGAGCGCCCGCGCAAGCTCAACCCGCTTGCGCGTGCCAAAAGGCAGTTCGTCCACCCTGAGCGCTGCAACTGACTCGAGCCCCAACATAACCATCAGGGCCTCCGTGCGCCGGGCAAGGTCACGCTCCTCGGCTTGCACGCGCGGCAGCCGCAACGCGTCGGACAAAAAGCCGCTGTGCGTGCGGCAATGCGCTCCGACCAGAATGTTGCGGCGGACCGACATGGTGCGAAATAGCGCGAGGTTCTGGAAGGTCCGTCCGATCCCAAGCGCCGCCACGCGATGGCGTGGGACTGCCAACAAGGGCATTCCGCTGAACGTGATTTCGCCCGAGTCCGGAGTGTATAGACGGCTCAAACAGTTGAACAGCGTGGTTTTGCCGGCGCCGTTCGGGCCGATGAGGCCGCAGATCTGGCCTTGTTCGATATCAAACGAAACGCGATCGAGGGCAACAATTCCGCCAAACCGGAGGGAGAGGTCGCGGATGCGGAGCAGGCACTCAGTCACCACCCTGCTCCCGCATCCGCGCCATCTTCCCCCGCCGGATCACAAGCTGCCGGAAAGAAGGTCGCCGAAGCGTACCCACTGCTTACCATTCCAGCGCATCATCTGCATGTTTTCAATCGGGAAGTAGTCAGTCGGGCTGGTGTTCATTTTGATGCCCGGCAGCATCATTGGCAACTGCAAATCTTTGATGTTGGTCGCCTGCCGCATGATATTTTCGCGCGAGAGATCACTGCCGGCCTGTTTGAGCACCTGCACGATGGCCATCCCGCTGTTGTAGGAGTTGACGTAGTTCTGGTCGCGCGGGTCGGCCTCCGGCATGTATTTCGTAATCCAAGTCTTCCATTGCTGCATGTCGGGGTCATTATCCCAGCCCGGATCGGCGGGGTCCTTCACATAGACCGATGACATGATGCCAACGGCCTTTTCCACGCCGGCCGGCTCGATGACGGTCGAGATCCAGATCGCCACATTGCTCAAGAAGAACATCGGCTTCCAGCCGATGTCATAAACTTTGCGAATGCCCTGGGCGGCGAATTTGGGTGTTGCAACCAGGAGCAAAGCATCGGCTCCGGTCGATTGCAGGCTAACGACTTGCGAGTCGATCGTGGCGTCCGTGAACTCGTAGGTCGCCTCCTTCACTGTGTCCGCGTATTTGTCGCCCAAAACATCTTTCAGCCCCGCCAGGTAATCGCGCCCATAGTCATCATTCTGATAGA
Organism: uncultured Alphaproteobacteria bacterium; assembly: GCA_963760435.1. Classification (GTDB taxonomy): domain Bacteria; phylum Pseudomonadota; class Alphaproteobacteria; order Rhizobiales; family Xanthobacteraceae; genus JAFAXD01. The sequence continues at coordinate 147,662 of CAVXDE010000031.1, read as the reverse complement.
GAATGGCGATCTTGGCGTTGGGCTTTTCTTTCAGGATGTAGCGCGCATAGATTCGCGCCTCCGCCCGGAACGTCGCCTGGATGCCGCCGATCGTCCAGGGGAACTCCTTGTAGTTGCCGAATTTGGACGCACCGGAGGCCAGGAACAGCTGCGGGATCTTGTTGGCGTTTAGATATCGTTCGACCGCGGTGTTGGTGGCCGTACCGATCGACGAGAACAGGAACGCAACCCCTTCCTGCTCAACAAGCTTACGGGTTTGCTCGACTGTGCGCGGGGGTGCGTAGCCATCGTCCAAGCTGATCAGGTTGACCTTGCGGCCGTTCACACCGCCCTGATCGTTGAGCATCTTGAAGTAGCCAATCTCACCCTTGCCCAGGGTCGAGAACGCGGTGACCGGCCCCGTATAGGGCATGGTCTGACCAATCTTGATCTCCGTGTCGGTCACGCCCGGAGCATTCTGGGCCGCCGCCGGCAGGCTGAGCACGACTGAAGCCACGGCCGACACAAGCCAGATCCTGTGGCGCATGCGGTTCCTCCCAAATTTATTGGCGTTGCACGTGCAATGCCATTTTTTACGGCCGCCCCGCTATCCCATTTTACGGGAATCGCTGGCCGTTCGGCCAAACCCGATCTGCGATTTCCCACAGTCGGAACTTCGCCTCTTGCCGCGCCGGGGTCATGCTGTCGGCATTCACCGCGACGCTGCGCTCGAGTTGAACCGGAGCCCGAATGCACGATAACATGGCAATCCCCGCCCTCAATACGCCTCTTCAGGACTCCTGCCCGTGCAACAGGTCGCTGAGAAGATCAACTACCCGCTGCCCATTCCCGAGCCAGACCTCACGCCCGCGCAGGTGATCGAACGCGCCGCGGCGCTCACGCCGGCGATCCGTGCGACGCAGGATGAGGATGACCAGCGCGGGTGCCATTCGGAGACAATGGATCGAGAATTCCACAAGGCCGGCTTCTACAGAATCCTGCAACCGAAGCTGTTCGGCGGATATGAGTTCGATTATCCGACTTTCTATCGAACAATGCTGAATATCGCGCGCGGCAATCCAGGCGTTGCCTGGTGCCTGGCCTTGGGCGCGACGCACGGATCTCTTGTTGCATCGCATTGGCCGGAGCGTGCCCAATATGAGCTGTTCGGAAGCACCGGCGACTTCATCGCTCCGCACCGCGTGGGCGCCATTACCAGTACCTGCGAGCGCGCCGAGGGCGGCTACGTAGTTGATGGCACCTGGAATTACTGTTCCGGCATTCCCTACGCGACGCATTTTGTCGGCAATGTCATCCTGCGCGACAACGGCAAGCCCCGCGCCCTGATCTTTGTGATCCCGCGCGCACAGCTCACCGTGTTGCCGGACTGGGGCGGCGACGCGACGTTAGGCATGCGCGCCAGCGGCTCCAATAGCGTCAAGATCGACAAGGTGTTCGTCCCCGAGCATCTAGTCATTCCGGCGAAGCCCGCCCTCTGGTCGAACGAGCCGATGGAGGAAGGCACGCACGGAACCCGGCTACATCGCAACCCGATGTATCTCGGCCGTTTCATCGGCCCCTATCACATGTCGCTGGTGATGCCCGTGTTGGGCGCGGCGCGTGCTTCCCTCGACGAGTTCGAAGAGAACGTGGTGACGCGCCCAACCTATCACCCGCCCATCATGCCGCGCCGCGAGCACTTCGATACGCAGCGTCCGTTCGGCTATGCACTGATGTTGACCGATTCGGCCGAAGCATTGCTCATGACGGCGGCCGAAACCTACATGCAATACTGCCGCCGCTGGGCAGACACCGGCACGCCGATTTCGCTTGAAGACAATGTGCGGCTCTACGGCATGGTGCTCACCGCCGGCCGGCTCGCCAGCGAAGCGGTTGAACACCTGTTTCACAATGCGAGCTCAGCGGCAAGCAAACGCGGCCAACGGTTGGAACGCTACTTCCGTGATGTCGCCATGTATCGCCAGCACATGTCGGCACAATATCTCAACATCGCCTCCGGCATCGGCCGGGTGCATCTGGGCTTGCCGTTCGGCTGGGGCGGACTGTAGGGCATCAACATGAAAATCACGAAGCTGCGCACGACGCCCGTTGAGTTTCCCTATGCGCGTCCCATGGGGCTTGCGCCCAATTTCGATTTGCGCAGCGGCGGATGTGTGTTGGTGTTTGTTGAGTCCGATCAGGGCGCGATCGGCGAAGGGCTTACCTACACATTCAACGCCCAGCACCTCAAGCTGATTAACGACATGGTGCGAAGTCTCGCGTCCCTCGTGGTTGGGCTTGATCCGCGCCAGTCGGGAAGCTTTCTGACCCGCGCCACCGCCGAAGTGCGTCAGATCGGAACGTCAGGGCTCAGCACCATTGCGATCAGCGCCATTGATCAGGCGCTATTGGATCTGCGCGCAAAGCTCGCCAACACCAACGTCGCCGGCCTGATTGGCGGTTATCGCACCACAATGCCGGTTTACAACAGTTGCGATTACTGGATCACCCGCTCGATCGACGACATCCAGAAAGCGGCGGCCGAGCACAAGCAGCACGGTTTTCGCGGGCTCAAATTGCGGCTCACTGGACGAATTGCCGAGGACGTCGCGCGGGCCAAAGCCGTGCGCGAGGTGGTTGGTCCCGATTTCTCCGTATTGGGCGATCTCAATCAACGCACGACGGTGCCCAATGCGATCCGACTTGGCCATGCGCTGGAGGAATTCAACCTCACATGGTTCGAGGAACCAATCCCACACCATGACCACGTGGGAGAGGCGACCATCAGTGCCGCACTCGATACGCCGGTAGCGAGCGGCGAGTTGGTTTACGGCAGCCGCGGCATTCTGGAGATGCTGCGCGTGCGCGCCTCCGACATTGTCATGCCGGACCTGCAGCATATGGGTGGGCCGACGGAATTTCTCCGCGCCGCAGCGTTTGCCGATGCCTACGACACGCCGGCATCCAACCATTGCTATACCGAGATGAGCATGCAGCTGCTCGCCGCGATTCCGAACTTCATCGTGCTCGAATACATGCCGTGGCTTGAGCCAATCTACGCAGAGCGCCTCACGCTTGATGCTCAGGGCCAAGCCATCGTGCCGGAACGCCCGGGTTGGGGCTTTTCGTTCGACGCGGGCGCGATCAAGAAATACGCACTAAGCTAGCTTGCTGTTGCCGACCTCGTCCTGAGGAACACGCGGGCTCAGCCCGCGTGTGTCTCGAAGGATGGCCAAAAGCGAAGGCCTCTCCCGGGGCCGTCCTTCGAGACGCCTCGTCCCTGTGGGACGAGGCTCCTCAGGACGAGGTCCGTAAAGCCGAAGATTCGTACGCCTTCACCCCTTGCCGGCCATGCATTGCCGCACATAGTCACGCAGGTCCGGCTGTGTCATTCCCTTCGCCTGCCCCTCCTTGCGGCACTCCATGCGTTTGGCCACCTGTGGCATCTTGGCAGCGAAGCAATCTTGGATGTGCTGCCGGCGGTCGGGACCCTTCAGGCCTTGCGCCTTGGCCTCGTCCCGGCACGCCTCTCGCGCCGCCTTGGCTTGGTCGCGCAGCGCTTGCCCGGGGGTAGCCGGGGCCGCCGCATTGGGCGTAGGTGTCCCTGCCGGTCCGCCCGGGGCCACTGATGGCGGGGGCGCGCCGTTGCCCGGCGATACCGCGGGCGGAGGGAATGTCGTTTGAGCCGCCGCCGCACCAGCCAACGGACCGGCGGCCGCAAGTCCAGCAATCGCAAGAGCGAAAACAATGCTGCGCTTCATGAGCGTCGTCTCCGATGAAGGTCGTCCCCAAACGTCATGTCACTATCTGATTGAGGCGATGAATAGCCGCTGAACGATACATGTCCATTTTGTAATACACCTGATAGGCTCACCACCCGACACGTAATGTACCTGCGAATGTACCAAACGGTTTGGCAAAGAGAAGCGACCGGTATCACGAGATGGAACACGCGGGCGGCTGTCATTGCGGAAACTTACAGGTGCGGCTGCGCCTGTCGAAGCCACCATCAGACAATCCATTGCGCGCCTGCTCATGTTCTTTTTGTCGTGCGCATCAGACACGCACCGTCGCCGACCCGGCCGGCTTGTTTGAGGTCACGGCAAAGGATTGGCGATGGGTCGAACCTTATCGATTTGGCTCAGGCACCGCGGACTATTTGATCTGCCGCCGATGTGGCGTCTATGTCGCAGCCATATGCGAGACTACAGCCGGCTTGCGCGCCGTGGTGAACGTGAATTGTCTAGGCGACCGCAGGCTCTTTACGCAGGACCCGTCCACGCCCGATTACGATGGCGAGACCAGTGAGGCACGCTTGGCGCGGCGCGCGGTCAACTGGATGCCCGCTTTAGTCAAACACTGAGAGAGTGCCCTTCATGTTGAAAGCCGGGATCGTCGGACTTGGCTGGTGGGGCCGGATCATCACGACAACTCTCTTGGAGAGCGCGCGTCTGAAATTAGTCGCCGCCGCCGACGTCGACCCGAAAACGGAAAAAATTGCCAGCGCACATGGTCTATCGTTCACCACTGACACCAACGCGTTGCTGGTGAGTCCCGACGTCGATGCCGTTATCCTGTGCACGCCGCATACGCTCCACTGCGATCAGATCATCCGTGCCGCCACTGCCGGCAAGCATGTGTTCTGCGAGAAGCCGCTGTCGCTGGCGCGTGCCGATGCGGTGCGGGCGGTTGCCGCCTGCAATGCGGCGGGCGTTGTGCTTGGCGTCGGCCACGAACGCCGGTTTGAGCCGCCAACGCTCGATCTGAGGAAAGCCGTTGATGCGGGCGAGCTCGGAACCTTGCTGCAGATCGAGGCCAATTTCAGCCAGGACAAGTTCCTCTCTTTACCAGCCAACAACTGGCGCCTTTCGGAACGCGATGCGCCTGCCGGACCGATGACGGCGACCGGGATTCATCTGCTTGATCTCGGAGTCAGTTTTCTTGGACGCCCCGAGACTGTGTTGGCGCGCGTCGCGACGCTTGGCAGTGAGCTGCGTAACGGCGACACGCTCGCCGCCATTGTGACGTTTGAGACTGGGACCAACCTGATGATCAGCGCGATCCTGGCCACGCCGTTCGAGGGCCGGTTCGCCGTCTATGGCACCCGTGGCTGGATCGAGATCCGCGACAAGAGCCACCCGGAGAATCCGAACGGATGGACGATGACGCGCCAGATCGGTGCGAAGGAGCGTGAGTTCGTCGACTACCCGGCGCGCTCTGGCGTACGGGCCAATCTTGAGGCCTTTGCAACGGCAGCGCTCAGGGAAGGTCCTTATCCGATGCCGCAGCAGCAAATGATCGACAACATCGCCGCCCTGGAAGCGATCTTCAAATCAGCCAAAACCAATGCGATCGTGCCAGTGGAGCACTGAAGACCTAATTCCCGCAATTGACCGAACGGCCTTCGATTCTACAGCGGCCAAGCGGCTGGCCTTGCGTATCATAATCGGTGATGGTCCATTGGCCGGGCGCGGCGTCGGGCATACGCTCGAGCATGGAAAATCCGAACGTGCGCGGCTTGGCGAAGCCCGCTTTGATATGCATGCCGTTGACGACCAGCCCAACCGGATTCGTCGGCGCCTGCGGCGACAGCAAATCTCCGCCGTGCCCGGAGATGATCGCAACCGGGATATCCTCCTCGTAGGCGTCGACCTCGAACTTGTGCTGATGTCCATTGAGCGTCAGCTGAACATTGGCGGGAATGTTGCCGCTGGCGGCGAGCGCCAGCGTCTTGTTGTCGCCGCCTGATTTCTCAGGAATCACGGTGCCGTCGGTCGACCAGATCACGCGGTGGAAGGCGAGCCAGACGATGCCGGTCGGCGCCAGCGTTGCGATCGATTTGAATTGCTCGCGATAGAGCGCCGCCTGCTGTTCGTTGGCCTTGCTCTCGTCAGCGGTGGCCGTATCCATGACCGCGACCGTGACCCCGCCGATATCGGCCGCGAACGGCGCGCCCGTCTTGAGACAGCCATCAATGCCCTCCTGCGGATTGAAGGGATAGGGATCGAGCGTGCGTGCCCAACCGATGCCGCCGCGATCGCATTCTTCATGGTTTCCGCGCACGAAAATCCAAGGCGCCGTTTCGAGCAGCAGGCGCGCTGGCGCGAAGAAATCCGCGCGCCAGACCGCCCAAGTGTCTCCGAAAGGGCTGCCGGCACAGCCGACATTGCCGGCCGGGCATGCCGTCTCGCGATAATGGAAATCGCCAACATGAATGACGAGGTCGGGGCGCAGCAGCGAGGCCACATCCGCACCGACCTGGAACGGCCAGAGCGCGGAGTCATTGCAGGCCTGGATGAACCGATCCTTGAGCCGGCATCCCGTGTCGCCGATCAAAAGGATGCGGTTCGGCCGACTGACCGGCAACGGCAACGGAAAGCCATCGACCGTAACCGCCGTCGCGGTGCGCGGGAGCGGCAGCGCGCACACCAGCATCGGATAGTTAGGCCCCGGGTCAGAGCGCTTGGCCATTGCGGCGGGCGCGCCGTTGATCGTTGCTGCTGGGCAGTCGGGCTTATCCGTAATGGCGCGGGCCTCGATCCCGCCCGGGACGTACTGCGTCCAATGGAATCCGTCAGCAAGCGCCGGAACAGCCGGACTGATCACCACCCACGCGGCGACAAGAACTGAGCGTCGGAACCAATTCATGAAATCCAGCCAAGCTACGTTTCGTGCGGCGGAGACAAAGCACAGCCGCACGAGACGCGCCAGCGGGGGTTTGGAAGCGCGATTTGTCGAGCTTCAGCTCGCCGCGTCGGGCGTGAAATTCAGCGCAACGCCATTGATGCAATAGCGCAAGTGCGTGGGCGGTGGTCCATCCGGGAATACGTGGCCAAGATGGCTGCCGCAGCGGCTGCAATGCACCTCGGTGCGGATCATTCCGTAGCTGCGATCCTCGGTGCTCTCGACCGCACCGGGTTGCGGGTCATTGAAACTTGGCCAGCCGGTGCCGCTCTCGAATTTCTTCATCGATTTGAACAAGGGCTGCCCGCAGCCGACGCAGCTGAACATGCCACTGCGTTTCTCGTGATTGAGCGCGCAACTTCCGGGGCGTTCAGTGCCGTGGCCGCGCATCACTTCATATTGTTCAGGGGTGAGCAGACGCCGCCATTCCGCATCGGTGTGGGTCACGGGATATTGTTTGTCCAGCACGTTTGCCTCCTTCCAGCCGGAAATCAGTTCGTCGCGCGGGCCGAGACCAGCACGGGCGTGGCCTGGTAGCGGTCCGGGAAAACCCGCTTCAGGTTCTCGATCTTCGGCAGATCGTTGAACACGATATACATATTACTCGGATGCAGGGTTGCGTAGTCCTGGTGATAGGCTTCGGCCGGATAGAAGGCGGCGCCGGCACTGATCTTGGTCACGATCGGCTCCTTGAACACGCCGGCTTTGCCCAGTTGGGCCACGTAGGCCTCGGCAACCCGTTTCTGCTCATCGTTTTGGGCGAAGATTTCCGACCGATATTGCGTACCTTCATCGGGACCCTGACGATTGAGCTCTGTTGGGTCGTGCGCGACCGAAAAATAGATCTGAAGGATCGTCCCATAGCTGACCACGCTGGGGTCGAACGTCACCGCAACGGATTCGGCGTGGCCGGTGCGGCCCGTGCTGACGGTCTCATACTCTGCGGTGTCCTTAGAACCGCCCGCGTAACCTGATACGGCCTTGATGACGCCCTTGGTGTGCTGGAACACGGCCTGCACACCCCAGAAACAGCCGCCGGCAAGCACGACCGTTTGTGGGCCGGACGCATTGGTTGCGGGCGCATCCAGCGCCGGTGCCGGGACAACAGTCGCCGGCTCCGCCGAGACGCCTGGGCCAAAAACGACCTGCCAACCACTGACCAGGGCGGCGGCTGCCGCTGCGACCATCAGTATGCGTTTAATCGGCATCGGTTGTCCTCCCGTTCGGGCGGCGCCCGTCGCCGCAGTGCAAAGATAAGAACGCTCGCGGGGCGTGGCCAATAACAAAGTTTCACGCTGCCTTGAGTCGTTTGTGGCACGAACACACCGGCCCGAGAAAATCGTCATCGGCGCTGCACTGCAAACCGAAACGATACGCCGCTCCGGCGCGCTGTGTGTCATTAATGGGATCGGTATCGGGGCGCGGACCGGCGGGGTCGCTGGAATTTACGGGCACCTGCGGAGTCGCCTTCCATACGGGGTTTTGGAAGGCCGTGCTTTTGGACGGGAAATCGGCCGCGGATTACGGGGGCAATCGTGCGGGCGCTTTGTCTTGCCGGGATTGTGCTGCTCGGGCTCGTGCCCGCGGCTGCGCATGCGGCTGACCGTCCTGCCCCTGCCGTTGCGGCCCCCAACTCCAACCCGCCCGATTGGACCGGCTTCTACATGGGCGGTCACCTCGGCTACGCGGCCGGACGCTCGAGTTGGAGCGCGACTGAGACCAATGGATTGACACCACCCGTGGGAGGCACGCAGGCTCTCTACCAGCCGTTCAATCCCTGGACCGGAACGGGGAGCTATTTCATCGGGCTGCAGGGCGGGTACAACCTCATGCTCCCGTCGCGTATCGTGGTCGGCGCGGAGACCGATCTCAAGGTGCCAAGCCTGATCGGTGCCGACCAGCGCTTTGCCTCGCCAACCCTCGGACCAACCGCCTATGGCGAGGAGATGGTGATGGCCGGCAGCGTGCGCGGCCGGATCGGGTATGCCGTGGGCAACTGGCTGCCTTATACGACCGGCGGTTTTGCCTGGAGCTTCAACCGCGTCTTCTTCGATGACACCGAAGCCGAGATTTCGAGCCGCACGCTCCGACGACCGGTCCTCGATAACCACCTATTCTGGCGTCTGGGCTGGACCATCGGCGCCGGTGTCGAGTTTCCGTTCGCCCCGAACTGGACCGCCCGGACTGAATATCTCTTCACCGATTTCACTCATCAGAGCTCGACGCTCTCGACCGTCGCCCAACGTGTGAATGCCAACTTTACCGTCTCGGAGCTCCGGTTCGGGTTAAACTATCGACTCCCGAGCGACAGCGCCGGATGGAGCAAAATAACGGCCGACAATCTGGCCCCGGCCTTGGAGGACGTGGCCTTCCATGCACAAACAACGTTCATCAGCCAATACGCAGCGCCGTTTCGCTCACCCTATCAAGGCGCCAATAGCTTGGCCTCAAACTCGGGCCGTGAGGGCTGGGACGTAACCCTCTATGCCGGCCTGCGTCCGTGGCGAGGCGCCGAGATCTGGATCAACCCGGAAATCGACCAGGGTTTTGCCTTGAGCGACTTCCACGGTGTTGCGGGGTTTGTGAACAACGATCCGAGCAAGGGCTCGAGCTATCCCTTTGCACGCATCCAGCGTGCGTTTTTCCAGCAGACCTTCGATCTCGGCGGTGACGTCCACAAGGTCGATGCGGATCTCAACCAGTTCGCCATGACCGAGACCGAGAACCGCGTGGTGGTCACGGCCGGGAAGTTTGCGACCGGCGACATCTTCGACCTGAACAAATACGCGCAGGATGCGCGCCAGGATTTCATGAACCTCGCCGTCGTCTCCACCGGAACCTACGATTACGCATCCGATGCGTTCGGCTACACCTATGGGGTCGCAACCGAGTGGTACCAAGGGCCGTGGACCCTGCGCGGTGGTTATTTTGATCTCTCGCGCATATCGGCGGGCGTCGAGCTCGATCCCGGCTTTCATGAGTTCCAGTGGGTCGGCGAATTGGAGCGTCGCTACGACCTGTTGGGACAGCCCGGCAAAATCCTGTTCACGTACTATTTCAGCCGCGGCAACATGGGCACCTACAATGCGGCCGTATCGCTCTCACAGCTGACTGGCGAGCCGGCCAACGTTTCTCTGGTGCGCCAAGGGAGGAGTCGCAGCGGAATCGGCGGCAACCTCGAGCAGCAGATCACGCCCGATCTCGGCATCTTCGCGCGCGCCGGCATCGCCAATGGCAACGTCCAGGATTACGAGATCACCGATATCGACCGGACCGCCACCATCGGACTTTCGCAATCCGGCAAGCCTTGGGGCCGACCGGACGACACTTTCGGGCTTGCCGGCAACGTCAACACCATCACAAAAGCCCATCAGGCGTACTTCAACGCCGGCGGGCTCGGCATCGTGATCGGCGACGGCGCGCTTCCACACCCGGGCCCGGAGCAGATCCTGGAAGCCTATTATCGCTATAACCTCTCATCACTGTGGCACGTCACGCTGGATTATCAGTTCGTCAACAACCCGGCCTACAATCGCGACCGCGGGCCCGTATCAATCATCGCCACCCGGCTGCACGCCGACTTTTGAAGTTTACCTGGCCACCTTGGCGGCGGTGATCTCGACCTCGACCTTGAACTCGGGGCGGGTAAACCCCGACACGATTACAAGCGTCGACGCGAACGCGTCCCCCTCCACGTAGCGGCTGCGCACGGCGCCGTAGATCGGAAAGAACGCGCGGTCGGTCACGAACGCATTGAAGCGGATGACGTCGGCGAAAGTCATTCCGGCGCCGGCCAAAATCGCCTTGATGTTCTCGAAGCACAGCACGCATTGCGCTTCGACATCATCCGGAACCTGATCGCCGGGCGCGATGCCCAGCTGTCCGGAGGTGACGAGGAGCGCCGCACCGGGCGGGACCAGGATGCCATGGCTGTAGCGCGCCAAGGGCGGAGGGATAGTGGCCGGATTTATGGAACGATGCATGGATGAGGCTCTGACGTGCGAAAAGGATCAGCAAGCATGCGCAAAAACAATCGTTGAGTCACGAGCGATGCGTCGGCAAAGTAATCCGACAACCCAGATCAAGGTCCCGATGTCCCACGATTTCGTCACCATTCCGTCAGCAGAGCGCTATCGCATCATCAATGCCCGCCTTCCGGTCGACCTTGCACCTGAGCTCGAGAAGACTGGGGATGCCGATCGGTTTGCGGCATGCGAAATCCTCATTGAGGGCGGCCGCATCGCGGCGCTGAACCCGCCGGGTGGCGCTATTCCGGCTGCCGATGCGCCCACGCTCGACCTGCGCGATGGGATCGCGTTGCCGCGCTTCGTCGACATTCACACGCACATCGACAAGGGTCACATCTGGCCGCGCCACCCCAATCAGGACGGCACCTTCTTTGCTGCTCGCACGGCGGTGGCGGAGGACCGTGAGGCAAACTGGACCGCCGAGGACGTGCGCGCGCGGATGGATTTCTCGCTGCGTTGCGCGTACGCGCACGGCACGGCGGCACTGCGTACGCACCTCGATTCACTCGGCAAGCAGGCAGCAATTTCCTGGCCGGTATTTGCCGAGATGCGCGAGGCTTGGAAGGATCGCATCGCGCTGCAAGCCGTTGCCCTGTTCCCGACTGAAGTTGCCGTCGATGACGAGCCGCAGTTTCGCATGCTCGTGAACACTGTTGCCCGTCACGGCGGCAAGCTCGGCGGCATCACATTTCTGGGCGAGGCGCCGGGCCCGAAGCTCGAGCTGGCCCTCGATCGCACCTTTGCGATGGCGGCGGCCCACGGGCTCGATCTTGATCTACACGTTGACGAGAGCACGTCACCTGACGCGTGCAGTCTCGAGCGCATCGCGCTCGCCGCCATACGTCACCGCTTCATGGGCCGGATCGTCGTCGGGCACTGTTGTTCGCTCACGCTTGCGGAGGATGACCATCGCGCGCGCGTCATCGGGCTGCTCGGTGAAGCGAATGTAGCCGTGGTCTCACTTCCTATGGTCAACATGTACCTGCAGGATCGCAGTCCCGGCCGCACGCCGCGGCTGCGCGCCGTAGCGCCGCTGCATGAGCTTGACGCGGCCGGAGTTGCCGTCGCGGTGGCGAGCGACAACACGCGTGACCCGTTCCACGCCTATGGCGATCTCGACATGCTGGAAGTGTTTCGCGAGGCGACCCGCATCCTGCAGCTCGATCATTCCGATCGGCCCTGGTTGCGGCTGTTTGGCCTCGCGCCCGCTGAGATCGCCGGCTTCCGCCAGCATGGTCGCATTGCGACCGGGCTATCCGCCGATCTGGTGCTCACGCGCGCCCGCACCATCCAGGAATTGCTCTCACGCCCGCAGCACGACCGCATCGTGCTGGTCAATGGCCGCGCGATCGATCGTGCGCTTCCGGACTACCGTGAGCTTGACTATCTGTTCAAGAACACGCCCGGATCACATCAATCGCGTGGTCACGTAGAAATAGGCGATAAACACCACGCCTAATCCCCAGATCACGCCGGAAATCTCGCGGGCCCGACCGGTTGCGAGACTGATCAGAATGAAGCTCAATGTGCCGAGCGCCATGCCGTTGATCAGATTGTTGGTCAGCACGGTGACGAACAGCGTCAGCACAATCGGAATCGTATTCTCGAACTGAGCGAGATCGATGCGGGCGAGGCCCTGCATCATCAGCACGCCGACGACAACCAGCGCCGGCGCCGTCGCCTGCGGCGGCACGATCACGAATACGGGCCAAAGGAACAACGCGAGCGCGAACAGAGCCGCGACCGTCAGCGGGGTGAGCCCGGTGCGACCGCCGGCCTGAACGCCGGTCACCGACTCGATATAGGCGGTCACGACCGAGGTCCCGAGAATGGGTCCGACGATGCTCGCTGTCGCATCGGTCGCAAAGGCCGCGGTCGCGCTGGGGATCGACCCATCCGGCTTGCGCAGGTTCGCGGCGCCAGTGACCCCAATCAGGGTCGCGAGCGTTGAAAAGAACTCGGCGCAGATGAAGTAGAAGAGGAGCGGCAGCGCAATGATGAAATTGCTGAACAGCCACTTGAAATCCAATGCCAGGAACGTGCTGGCCGGCCATTTCGGCAGCGCGAGAATCGTTGATGGCGCAGTCGTGACCATCTTGGTGTCGTTGAGCGGAACGAACAACCCGATGATGGTCAGTGCGGCGATCGAAATGATGAGAGCACCGGGAATGCGGCGTACCACCAGCACCGGCGTGAGCAGGATTCCCAACAGCGTCAGGATCACCGCCGGGTTCTTTAATGAGCCCATCGCGATATAAGTCGACTGGTTGGGAACCACAAAGCCGGCGCCGCGCAGTCCGATAAAGACGATGAGCGCACCGACTGCTGCCTGGATGCCGATCTTGATTGCCTCCGGGACGTCCTTGGCAACCTTTTCGCGCAGCTTGGAGAGGGACAGGATCAGAAATACGACGCCGGTGAAAGCCACCATGGCGAGCGCGCCCTGCCATGGCGCGCCCATTTGTTTGACGATCACGAACGCGAAAATCACGTTCGAGCCCATGGCCGGCGCGACAGCGAGCGGCAGATTCGCCAGCACGCCCATCATCACCGAGCCGAAGATCGCGGCGAGCGCGGTGGCGATGACGAGGTCGCCGCGATCCATTCCGGCATTCGCCATGATCGAAGGATTGACCGCGATGATGTAGACCATGGCCGCAAACGTGGTTGCGCCGGCAAGCAATTCCTGTGGCACCGATGTGCTGCGCGCGGTCAGCTCGAACCTGCGGTCAAACCAGCTGTTGGGTTTTGGTGGTGCGATGGTTGCGGTGGGCTGGTCGTCCATGCGGCGCTCCTCATGTCCCGCTTACCGGTGGCAAAGCTTATGCCAGCACAGCCGCGCTCACCAAACGACGGGATGCGGTTGGCCGGTCTGGACGTTGATGAAGCCCTCGGGTGCTTCCGGGCACGGCGCAACCAGCACCCAGGTCCACGGCGCACACGTGAGCGTTGCAAACATCAGCCGCTCGGGGAAGCCGGGCTCCCAACGCGGCCGGTAGGTCGGCTCGTACATCCACTCGACGTTGCGGGCCTCGGCGTAGAGGTTCTGCATCTCGCCGTCGAGCTCCTCGGCCGGGCGGCAGCTCATCAATCCGCCGACCTCGAAGCGGACCGTCGCGGCGAGGTTTCCTTCGCGGACCAGCGCCCAGCCGCCTTGGATTTCGACCAGCGCGTTCACCGCGGCTGCCATCGCCGCATCAGACGAACCGGTGACCCAGATGTTGTGCTTGTCGTGCGCCACGGAGCAGGCAAGCGCCGTGTCCGGAGTACGCGGCCCGCAGCCGCGCCAGAACATTTTCGCGACCTTGGCGTCACCGGAAAAGCGATCGACGATGGCGAACTTGGTGATGTTCTCTGAAAAATCCCGCTGCACCTCACCATCGTGCACGGGTAGCTCCATTGTGTAGAAATCGGGATGCCAATGAAACGGGCGAATGACGGCGGCTTTCATCGTGTCGCGGCCGGCATGCGCTTTGAGCGCGAAGTCCTCCGCGGTCAGCCGGCGCTTGATGTTGATTGTATCGGTCGCCCACGACGGCCAATCAATACGCGGCACGTAGCCGGTATAGCGAGGCCCGTCAGAAACCTGGGCGCCGTCGGCCCAGACTTGCGCGATCTTCAGTGTCGGCACGTCCTCGAGCAGCACCACGTCGGCGAACCGCCCTGGCGCGAGGCTTCCCACGTAGGGCGTGATCCGCATGTGCCGCGCCGGATTGATGGTAACGCACTGGATGGCGAACTCAGGCGCGAGGCCACTCTCGATCGCGAGTCGAGCATTGTAGTCGGTCGCACCGAGCGCAAGCGTATGCGACGCGCTGCGGTCGTCGGTCGTGAACGCAATTTGCGACCAGTCGGCCAACCCCTTGGCGAGCAGGAACTTGATGATCTCCGGCATCGCGTAGATACGAAGCTCAACGAAGATGCCGCGGGTCAGCTTATCCCAGGTCTCTTCCGGGGTCTGCATTTCGTGATCAGAGGCAATCCCGGCGGCCGCAAACGCATTGATCGACGCGAGATCGCGCAGACCCGCGGCATGCCCTTCGACCACGCCGCGAGCCGCGAAGGTCGCTTCGATCATTCCCCAGAGGCGTTTGTAGGACGGGTTCTCCGGATTCCACACCGCCGGCCAATCCATCACCTCGTCGAGGCCGGCGACCATCAGGCTCTGATCGAGAAATTGTTGTTGCTCGTCGTAGCCATAATATCCGCCGCCCCATTCGTAAGCGGTTGGCGGCACCGCCGAGCCCGGGAGTGGAAAGATCTTCAGCGGCGAGCCAAGCCGGCGCGCGGTGAGCCAGAAATCGAGGTTGTGCGGACCGTCAACATTGGAGAATTCGTGGCTCGCCTCGCAGGTCCAGGTGTTGCCACGCGGAAGGACGAGCGCTGCCTCCCACTCGGGCGTGAGATGCGAGCTCTCAATATGCTTGTGGACTTCGCCAAACCCCGGGACGGCTGCCAGCGTGGGTTCGTGCCGGCGCTCCGCTACTTCGCCGGAATATTGGCCGGCAGGTCCGACCCAGGCGATGCGCTCGCCCTTGATCACGATCTCCCAGTCTTCGAGCCAGGTGCGGGTGCCGACATCCAACAGGCGCCCGACGCGCAGCGCCCGGTCCGCAGGCCGCTTCCCGAGCGCAACCAGCGTCAGCTCTTGCCGCAGTCGCACCTCGTCGGCCGCATCGATGAGCGACTTGGTGCGAGGGCCTGCGGCCGTGTCCATCTCAGGCCAGACGATCCATGGAGAAGCGCCTCACATCGTGCAGCAGCTTGACGAATTGGGCGGCCCGATGTTCGGCGGTGGCTTTGCCCTTCTCGGCGGTTGCGCGCGAGGCGTCACCAGCGGCACCCGACGGATGCAGATCCTGGGCGATCCAGGCAAAAGCCGTTTGTCCGGTCGGCCGCAACAGCTCGAACTCGTTGGAGATGCGGATGGTCGATGGGGCGAAGTTGTCGGCCTTGTCCATGCGCACCAGGTCCGGACGGAAATGCAGCATCAGCGAGGTTTCCATGTCGCCCGCATGGATGCCGACCGCCGCTTCCTGGTCCGTGTAGAGACCCTTCGGTTGTCCGAAGCGGCCCCAGTGGCAGGCGACCACGAGCATCTGCAGCCGGACCCGCAGGTCGCGTGCCACGATGCTGATGATATCGACATTGCCGCCGTGCGAGTTGACCAGGACGAGCTTACGCAGACCGGCGCGATGCACGGCTTCGCCGATCTCGGTCCAGGCGCGAATTGCGGTCTCAGCCGTGAGGGTAATCGTACCAGGGGAGCGCAGATGCTCGTTCGATTTACCGATGGCCTGGATTGGCAGGAACAGCACCGCGAGATCACCGGGCAATTGCTTCAGGGTTTCAGCAATCATGCCCTCAGCGATCGCCGTATCGGTTGCGACCGGCAAATGCGGGCCGTGCTGTTCCGTTGCGGCGAGCGGTAGGACCGCAACCGTCGTCTCGGGGTCAAGGCCAACGAAGTCGTTGGTGTTGAGCTCGCTCCAAATTCGTTTGCGCATTGTTGTTGCACTTCATTCTAGAACCGCGCCATGGCGACATGGACCTTTTCCATGAAGGCGGCGCGTTTGGCTTCACTGGCGATATTCATATGATAGAGCGCGTAATAGTCCACCCGCGCGTGAGCATTGGCAAACCACGGCAAATAGCGCTTGACCATCTTGCGCGGCGGATCGCCGACGGCGAATGCGCGCGTCCATGGCCGGCCATAGGTCGCGATTCCGGCGATGCGCCGCAGGTTGCCGAGCATCGGCTTGGCGTGTGCCGGATCGGACAGATCGAATCCCACGCCGGGCATCATCATGCGATCGAAGTAACCCTTGAGCATGGCCGGCATGCCAAAACTCCAGACCGGAAACTGCACGACGAGCGCTTGCGCGGCGCGTAGCCGCGCCACGTAGCCCTCCAGCCCCGCCTGATTGCGCGACGTGTCATGATAATCCCGCCGCGCCGCTTCCGACATCACCGGATCGAACCTTTCCGCATAGAGGTCGAGCAAATCGACCTCGTGCCGCGCGGCCGCCAATCCCGCCAGCGCGCGCGCACGGATCGCCGCATGAAAGCTCTCGGGCAATGGATGGCAATAGAGATAGAGAACCCGCATGTTAGGTCTGCACCGGAACGTAGCTTCGCATCTTTCCGGGGTTCAGCAATCCGAAGGGATCGACCTCGGCCTTGTAGCCCGCCTGATCGGCATCAGCGCGCTTGTGGCGACTGCCGTCTTCCAAGGTGTAGACATGCGGATTGGCGATCATCACCCCGTGTTGCTCATGCAGCGCGATGATCTCATTGAGCCGCTCGGCGCCACGATAGCGCACGATCGGCAGCGCACTGCAGGTGACGCGCCCGCCGAAGCGGATGAACTCGGTATGCGGCAACACCTCATCAGGAAACAGCGCCCACATCTCGCGGACGGATTCGATGACGCGATCGGCCGGAAACAGGCACTGCAGATAGGTGATCGTGCGATCCTGCTTGAGCCACTGCAGGGTGGTGTGGTTCCAGGTGTATTCATAGAGCGGCACGACGTTCGGCGAATCGTCGTGCGCGGCCTCATAGGTGATCGTGCCGCGCCGGCCGAGGATCGCCTTGAAGGTCTCGAGCGATGGCTCGGCGATCATCGCAAACAGGACGTTCTTGCCATCCGGAATATGCGGCCGCAGTGGCGGAAAGTTCAGCGGAATGGGCCAGATCATCGGGGTGAGCAGCTTTTTCACCACGCCATCGGCGAGCGCCACTTCGTAGCCGAACCGCATCGCCTCAAAGAAATCGTCGAAGGTGACGATGACGTCGATCCACGGCCAAGCGGGCGCCAGCGGCATCTCCAGTGCGGTGATGATCCCCGTCGTCCCATAGGCGCGGTTCACCTTCTGGGCCGCATCGCCGCGCAATTCGATGACCCGCGGCTCCTCCTCGGCAGTGACGATACGGGCCGCCAAAATATTGCCGGGCTCGCGCAGACCGCCGTAGGTCACTGATCCAATCCCGCCCGATCCCCCGGCCACGAAACCGCCAATCGTGGCAGTTCGCTTGGTGGAAGGGTGCATGCGCAATTCCCAGCCCGCCGGGCGCGTGATCGCATCGATCTCATGCATCCGGGCGCCGGCCTGCGCCCGGACGATGCCGGGCTTATGCCACTCGACCGCGTTGAGGGTGTTGATATCGAGGAGAACGCCGCCTTGGAGCGGAACCGCTTGCCCATAATTCCCGGTGCCGCCGGCACGGACCGTGATCGGGACGCGTAAGCGCGCGCAGGCCGCGACAACGCGGATAATTTCGGCCTCGTCACGCGGCGCGACGATCACATCGGCGGATTTGCCGTTGAGCTGCTCGTTCAGGATCGGGCTGTACCAGAAGAAATCCCGCGATCGACGCCGCACCGCGACCGGATCGATGATGGACGGGACACCCTCGATGGCACGCAAAAGCCCATCGATGTCGTATCGCGGTTTGGTGGCCGGGGGCATCGCAACACGTGTAGAGGCCATCGATTACATCCGATCATCGGGAACGCACACGCCTCGTTCTTGGCATGCGGCAAATTCCCCTTGCAAGAACGCCCGTTGCCCTGGCTTGGAGCCAGCGCGGCTTATGCCTATAATTTAGCCAGGAACCTGCATCATTCCTGCGCATCCCATACCTTGTCCACGGTATCGTCGCGAGGCATGGTCGGCACGGGTGTTGCACCGCGAAACCCAATCGCGCGACCAACAAGCAGCGAAGGGTAGACCGAAGCGTGTTCAGGCATCACGAACCAGAGGACCGGACGATGAGCATGACGAAGTATCGAGTTGACCGGCGCCAGGCGCTGCGCCTTCTCGGCGGAACTGCCGCGGTCTCACTCGTCACCGTTCCGGGCGCGCGCGTCCATGCCCAGACGCTCGACAAGGTCAGCTATCAGACGAACTGGCGCGCCGAAGCCGAGCACGGCGGCTTCTATCTCGCCGTTACCAATGGCATCTACAAGAAATACGGCATCGACTGCGACCTGCGCATGGGCGGTCCGCAGCAGAACCCCTCGCAGATGCTGCTCGGCGGCCGTGTCGACATGATCATGTCGAGCGCCTTCGAGGGGCTCAACTACGTCAAGGAGAACCTGCCGTTCCTGTGCATCGCGGCGATCTTCCAGAAAGACCCGCAAGTCCTCATCTCGCATCCGAACGTGGGTAACGACACGTTCCCCGAGCTCAAGGGCAAGCCGATCCTCATCGGAGCTGCCGGACGCACCAGCTATTGGCCGTTCTTGCGCATGAAATTCGGGTACACCGACGATCAGATACGCCCCTACACGTTCAACATGGCACCGTTCCTGGCGGACAAGAACATTTCTCAGCAGGGATTTCTGTCCAACGAGCCCTACGCCATCATGCAAGCGGGCGTAAATCCGGTAATCCACCTGTTGGCCGATGCAGGCTTCGACAACTATCAAACGACTATCAATATCTCGAAAAAAATGGCGGATGAGAAAAAGGATCTGGTGCAGCGCTTCGTAAACGCCTCGCTCGAGGGCTGGGCCGAATACATGAAGGGGGGCGCCGCGGCCGAACCGGCAAACGTCATTATCAAGCGCGACAATCCCGAGATGACCGACGACAAGATCGCCTACTCGATCAAAGTCATGAACGAAAAAGGTATCGTCCGCTCCGGCGACGCGCTCAAGCTTGGCATCGGCGCCATGACGGACGATCACTGGAAGAGGTTCTACGACCAGATGACGCAGGCGGGCGTGTTCCCGAGCGGGCTCGATTACAAGAAGGCCTACAGCCTCGAGTTCGTCAACAAAGGCATCGGAGCCTGATCCCTCGCGCGTCGCCTATTTCGCGGAGTATCCGTGGCGAATCTTTCAGAACAAACTCTTGCTGTCGCCCCTGGCGGCGGACCAGGAATGGCTGCCGGCGGACGACCCGTGGTGTCGATCCGAAACGTCTCCAAGCAATTCTCCAATGGCACGCTGGCAATTCGCGGCGTCAATCTCGACATTGCTGCCGGCGAGTTCCTGAGTTTGCTTGGACCGTCGGGCTGCGGGAAATCGACCCTGCTGCGGATCATCGCTGGGCTCGGGGCAACGAGCGCTGGCACGATCGAATGGCCGACCTCGACGCATGATGTGCATGGCGACGCCGAGCGGCAACTTGGCTTTGTGTTTCAGGACGCAACCCTGATGCCCTGGGCCAATGTGATGCGCAACGTGATGTTGCCGCTTACCTTGGCGCACGTCCCCAAAGCCGAAGCCAGCGAGCGGTCCGCCGAAATGATCGAGCTCGTCGGGCTCAAAGGCTTCGAAAAGGCCTACCCGCGCGAATTGTCCGGCGGCATGCGCATGCGCGTGTCGATCGCGCGCGCCCTCGTCACGCGACCGCGCATTCTGCTGATGGATGAGCCATTCGCCGCCCTCGACGAGATCACCCGCCACAAGCTGAATGATGATTTGCTTGGTCTGTGGTCGGCGCAGCGCTTCACGGCCGTGTTCGTCACGCACTCGGTGTTCGAGTCGGTTTATCTGTCGCAGCGCATCGTGGTGATGGCGGCACGGCCCGGGCGGGTAATGGCCGACTTCATGGTCGAGGCGCCCTATCCGCGCGATAGTCTGTTCCGGACGTCACCCGAGTATGGACGGCTTTGCCGGATCGCATCAGACGCGCTGTCGCGAGCCATCGCCGCATGAACGAGATGATCAAGCCACCGCCGGCCTCACCCGACGGCACCGACGCCGAAGCCCGGCCGGTCTTCGCTCAGGAGCGCCGCGTGCTCGGACTGCCCGCAAGCACGTGGCCCGGCATCCTGGCGCCGATTGCAGTGGGCGTGCTGATCCTGGGCTTTTGGGAGGCGATGGTCCGCATCAAGGGCATTCCGCCCTACATCCTGCCGGGCCCGCTGCTGATCGTCCAAACACTCATCAACGATTGGGGAACCCTCTCCGAGGCGCTGCTGATCACGCTGCGGATCACCTTTGCGGCGCTGCTCGCGGCGGTCACAGTCGGCGTCGCGCTCGCGGTGCTCTTCACTCAGTCGAAATGGCTGGAAAAATCGCTGTTCCCTTACGCAGTGATCTTGCAGGTGACGCCGATCGTGGCGATCGCGCCGCTGATCATCATCTGGGTCGGCGACATCAAGCTGTCGCTGCTCATTTGCGCCTGGATCGTGGCGTTCTTTCCCATCCTGTCCAACACCATCATCGGCCTGAACTCGGCCGATCACAACCTGATCAACCTGTTCCAGCTCTACGGGGCAAGCCGCTGGCAGACGATGCGCTATCTGCGCTTGCCGGCAGCGTTGCCATTCTTCCTGGCCGGACTGAAAATCTCCGGCGGGCTTGCGCTGATCGGCGCGGTGGTGGCGGAGTTCGTCGCCGGCTCAGGCGGCAGCGCCTCGGGGCTCGCGTATCGTATTCTCGAGTCCGGTTATCAACTTCGCATTCCACGCATGTTCGCCGCGCTGCTGCTGATCTCGCTCAGTGGCATCGCGATTTTCTTCGTCACCAGCATCATCGCGCACCTCGCGCTACGACGCTGGCACGAAAGCGCCGTCACGAGAGAAAATTAGAGCGTGTCCCGCAAAAGTGGCCACCGGTTTTGCGAAAAGGACACGCTTGAATAAAAACTAGAGCCCGAGCAGGTGCCGCGCTGTACCGCCCGCGAGCGCCGCGACGGTCTTGGCGTCGAAGCGCTCGACCGACAGCACATGGCCGACTGGGTCGTATTCGCCCATGTCGTAGGGATAGTCGGTTCCCATCACGATGTGATCGGGACCGAACACTGCGACCAGGTTCTCCAACTGATGCGGCGTGAACACCACCGTGTCGAAATAGAGTTTGCGCAAGTAAAAGGTCGGCGGATTCGGGAGCGTTCCATGCGAATCCGAGCGTGCGCCCCACGCGTGGTCCATGCGACCGGAGTACGCGGCCGCAAAGGCACCGCCGTGCACCGCTAGGATACGCAGGTTGGGAAAGCGCTCGAGCACCCCGTCGAAGATAAGATGATGAACCGCAATGGTCGTGTCGAGCGGATTGCCGATGACGTTGTTGAAGTAGAACCGCGCGAACCGTTGCGGCTCGGTGAAGCCTTGCGGATGGATCACCACCAGCGCCCGCAGCGCTTCGGCCTTGGCCCAGAACGGATCGAATGCCGGATCTGACAGCTCGCGTCCGTTCACGTTGGTGAGGATCTGCACGCCCTTGAACGACAGTTCGCGCATGCAGCGCTCGAGCTCCGCAGCAGCCGCATGCGCATCCGGAAGCGGCACCGTGCCCAACGCCACAAACCGGTCCGGCCGGCGCGCCGCGAATTCGGCAAGGCCATCATTGATCATCCGTGCAGCCTTGGCGGCGATCTCCGGAGGCACGTTGTAGTAGCACTGCATGGGGGTCGGCTTGATCGCCTGGACCGCGATCCCCATGCTGTCGAGATCGGCCAAGCGCTCGTTCAATTCAACGAGCCGGGAACGCCGGTCAGCCTCCTGCTTGCGACCGACCGCGATCGTTTCAGCCGCGGCGCTGGTGTCCGGCGGCGGAAGGTGGGGTTTCACCAATTCCGCCGCTGCGGGCACCATTACGTGCGAGTGGATGTCCAGCGTGCCGGACTGCGGACGCCTGCTATCTGATTTGGATTGATTGTGCGACCGCGCCGCTGTGGGACCGTATTTGTTCCAGATCTCAGGCATATGGTTCCTCCCCGACGAAATGTCTTGGTTGATTGTACGTTTGTGCGAACAACGATTACGGCTCGGCAGGGCGATGCCACAGCCCGCGCAGACGTGCCCACAACGCGAAGCCGATGGCGATGATGGCGACGATGATCAACACCACCAGCAATGCCGAGCGCTCGATCCAGGCAATTCCCGGCACACACAACCCCATCACCAGACCGAGCAAGGAAATCTGCCAGTCAAACGTATGCACGCCGGCGATGAACGTGCCCAGCGCGAGTAGCATCAGCAGCGCGAGACCGGTGGCGTCGAGATTGAGCATGCTCTGCACGCTGGGCAGAAGAATGAGGTTCATGGCCCCGAGAATCGCCACCCAGTGCAGCACCTGCGTGATGATCAGACGGGGCAAATCATGCCGGTCTGAGGCGTGACGCCAGCCCGTGATGACGCACAGAACCCCGATCACGACAGCCAGAAACTCCCAATACCCCACGAGCGCCTGTTTGACGACGCTTGTGTATCCAACCCCGAACACGGTCAGGACCCACACAACCGCGTACGGCAGCTCGCGCAGCCAGAAGTGGAGGTGTGAATGCTCGGGCTTATCGTTCATGATCACTCCGCGAGGCGCCATTGTTGCGGCGAATGCTTATCCCAAACGCGCCGTACATGCTCGCCTGGACATTCCGAAGTAGGCATAATAGCCGCGATTGCCTCGGGGGAGGCAATCGAATGCAGATCAGATAGCGAGCGAGTGGATCGGTGGACGCACGTACGACGACCAGCCAAGGACGGCGCGAAGATTTTCGTCTTGTCTCGGGAAAGGGCCAATATACGGCGGATTGGAACCTCGAGGGGCAAGCGCACGCGGCCTTCCTGCGCAGCGATCATGCCCATGCCGAGATCGCATCCATCGATACGAGCGCCGCACTGGCGGTTCCGGGCGTGCTCGCTGTGCTCACGGGCGCCGACGTCGTCAAGGCCGGCTTCAAGACGCCGCCAGCCATTCTGTTCATGAAAGGAAAGGGCGGGAGCGCGTTCAAGATGCCGCACCGGCATGCGCTGGCGCATGAGCGCGTGCGCTTCGTCGGCGAGCCGGTGGCGTTAGTCGTGGCCGAGACCGAGGCTGCCGCCCAGGACGGAGTAGAGCGCATTGCGGTCGAATACCGCGACCTTGCCGCCCGTAGTCACGGCTGAGGATGCACTGGCGCCAAGCGCTCCCCAGCTGCACGCGGACGTACCCGGCAATCTCGCGATGGAATACGAGTATGGCGCGCTGGCGCCGGTCGAAGCCGCGTTTGCCAAAGCCGCCCACGTGGTCCGCGTGACCCTCGATGCCCAACGGATCTCCGGCAATCCGATGGAGCCGAAGGCCTGCCTTGCGGCTTACGATGCTGCATCCGGCATCTACAATATCTATCTGCCGACCCAGGGGATGGCGGACGTACGCGGCGGTTTTGCTCACGTGGCCGGCGTCGCGCCCGAGAAGATCCGTATTCACGCCCATGATGTCGGGGGCGGGTTCGGGGTCCGCAACGAGGTGTATCCCGAGTTCGCCGCGCTATTCCTCGCCGCGCGCCTGGTCGGCCGGCCCGTCAAATGGGTGGGTACGCGCGCCGAAAGCATCCTGAGCGATCATCATGGCCGCGGGGCCAAACTCAGCGGTGCCCTGGCGCTCGATGCCGAGGGCAACTTTCTGGCGATCCGCATCGAGTGGTTGGTGAACATGGGCGCTTATGCCTCGAACGCAGGCCCATTCATCAATACCGGCGCGGCCCCGACCTCGAGCGCCGTCAACATCTACCGGACTCCCGCGGCCTACGGCTCCCATCAACTCGTCTTCACCAACACCACGCCGACCACCGCCTATCGCGGTGCCGGCCGGCCGAATGTCGCCTATTTGTCCGAGCGCCTCGTGGATGAAGCCGCGCGCATCACCGGCATCGATCGCGTCGCGTTGCGGCGCAAGAACCTGATCCCAAGTCAGCGTTTCCCTACAAGACGCCGACGGGCTCGCACGTACGACAGCGGTGACCCGCCTGGCTTGCTCGAAACAAGCAATCGAGGCCGCGGATTGGAAAGGCTTTGAGCGCCGGCGACGCGCGGCCCAGCGCACTGGCAAACTGCGTGGAATCGGTTGTGCGAGCTTTATCGAGCCGTCCGGCGGGGCCGGGCAGGAAGAGATTGCGATCCGGTTCGATCGCGACGGTGGGCTCGATCTCTTCACCTTGTCAGGAGCGTCCGGGCAGGGGCACGAGACGGTGTTCCCCGAGCTCGTCGCGGATATCCTGGGCGTCGCTTCCGACACGGTGCGGCTGCGCGCGAGTGACCCGGACGCACCGCCGTTGGTTGGAACCGGAAGCTTCGGATCGCGCTCGCTCATGAGCCATGGCGGCGCGCTTGCGGAGGGTGCACGCGAGGTCATCCGCAAAGGGACCGAATTGGCCGCCAAAGAGCTCGAAGTGGCGGAAACCGACCTCGTGTTCGAGAACGGGTTTTATCGCGTCACCGGCACCGACATTTCCATCGGGCTGGCCGAGCTTGCCCGCAAGCTCGCTGGAGATGGTGAGAATCCGCTCAACACCACGCTGAAGATCAACACATCCGCCGCATTCCCGAGCGGCGCGCATGTGTGCGAAGTCGAGATCGACCCTGCGACCGGCGTGCTCGAGCTGATCCGCTACGTGGCAGTGGATGACGCCGGCAAGATCTACAATCACACAATCGTCGAAGGCCAGGTGGTTGGTGGTCTGGTGCAGGGAATCGGCCAGGTGATGGGCGAGCATTGCGTCTATGAACCTGAGACCGGGCAGCTGCTCACCGGTACGTTCATGGACTACTACATGCCTCGTGCCGATGTGTTGCCGGAGCTCGCGCTCTATGATCGGCCGGTTCCGTCACCGGCAAATACGCTCGGCGCTAAAGGTCGCCGGAGAAGCCGGCACGACTGGTGCGATCCCGACGATTGCCAATGCGGTGATCGATGCGCTCAAGCCCTACGGCATTACGCATCTCGACATGCCATTCACGCCGTATCGGATCTGGCAGGCAATCCAGAACGCGAAGAGCAGTTGAAAGTATCAGTCAGGCTTTGAAGTGTTTGGAGAGCTTCAGGCTCTGCGCCTGATAGTTTGATCCAATGCCTTCGCCATAGAGTTGGTCCGGTCGCGCCAGCATGCGTTCATAGATCAGCCGGCCGACGATCTGCCCGTGTTCGAGGATGAATGGCACCTCGCGCGAGCGCACCTCGAGCACCGCGCGCGACCCTTTTCCGCCGGCGCCCGCATAGCCGAAACCGGGGTCAAAGAATCCCGCGTAGTGCACGCGAAATTCGCCGACGAGGGGATCGAACGGGACCATCTCTGCGGCATAATTTGGAGGAACTTGTACCGCTTCCTTCGAAGCCAGAATGTAGAACTCGTCCGGATCGAGGATGAGTTTGTTCTTCTGGGCCGCTAACGGTTCCCAGAACTCCGCCACGTCGTAAGCGGCACGCTGATCAACGTCGATCAACCCGGTGTGGCGCTTGGCCCGATAGCCGATCAGCGCGTCGAAACCGCCGAGATCCACGCCGACGGCGATCCCCTCGCTCACGTCCGCATGGTCATCATCAACAAGTCGCTCCGCGGCGTGCAGGTTGCGCAGCGCTGCCGCATCCAGCGTCGCCGCACCGTGCCGAAAGCGGATCTGAGACAGACGCGAGCCGGTGCGCACCAGTACCGGAAACGTGCGCGGGCTGATTTCGGCGTAAAGCGGGCCATGGTAGCCAGCCTCGATCCGATCAAAGCCGCGCGTTTCATCGGCGATCACGCGGGTGAAAACGTCGAGCCGCCCCGTCGAGCTTTTCGGATTGGCCGACGCCGCGATTTCGAGCGGCAAGGCCAGGCTTTCCATCAGCGGCACGATGTAGACGCATCCGGTTTCCAGCACGGCGCCGTCGCGCAAATCGATTTGGTGCAGTTTGAGTTCGGCGATCCGTTTCTCGACCGACGTACCGGGGCCGGGCAGGAAGCTCGCGCGAACCCGGTACGCCACCGCTCCGAGGCGCAGATCAAGGCTCGCCGGCTGAACCTGTCCGGGCACGAATGGCTGCGCTGCCGGAATGGCCCCGCTGTCCGCGAGCGCGTGAATCAGGCGGTCGGGCAGAATGCCCTGGTCACCGGCGTTGAAAGCGAGCGTCATGTCCCGCGATGATCTATCCAATCGCGGCCTTGACGGAAAGCGGCGCGGCTTGTTAGGAACGAGTTGTCCCGTGGTCATTTGAGCCGGCCGGCTTGCAGCCACGTTAAATAAATCGCTAAAAGGCCGGGGGACCTGTGGAACCCGGCCGAGATCGCTCAGGCCGGGATTTTTGTTGGAGGTCCTCGATGTCAGCGCCCGCTCACCGTTATCGCCCCGAAACCGAACTCGTCCACGCCGGCGCCATGCGCACGCAATTCGGCGAGACCTCGGAGGCGCTCTTCCTTACCCAGGGCTTTGTCTACGACAGCGCCGAGCAATGCGAGGCGCGCTTCAAGGGCGAGGAGCCGGGCTTCCTCTATTCGCGCTTTTCCAACCCGACGGTCGCCATGTTCGAGCGCCGGATGGCCATTTTCGAGGGCGCCGAGTTCGGCGCGGGCCACCGCCACCGGCATGGCCGCAGTCACCACCGCGCTGGTTGGGCAACTCAAGGCCGGCGATCACGTGGTCGCCGCCAAGGCGCTGTTCGGCTCCTGTCGCTGGGTGGTCGAGGATTTCCTGCCTCGGTTCGGCGTGCCGTCGACCTTGGTCGATGGCCGCGACCTCGAGCAGTGGCAAAAGGCCGTGCGCCCCAACACCAAGACGTTCTTCCTCGAAAGCCCGACCAACCCGACCCTCGACGTCGTCGATATCGCGGCCGTGGCCAAAATCGCGCATGCGGCCGGAGCCACGCTGGTGGTTGACAACGTGTTCGCCACGCCGATCTGGCAGAGCCCGCTCGCACTCGGGGCGGACGTCGTCGTCTATTCGGCGACCAAGCACATCGACGGCCAAGGGCGATGCCTCGGCGGCATCATCCTGGCATCGGAAAAATTCATTCAGGACAACATCCACCAGTTCATCCGCCAGACCGGCCCGTCGATGTCGCCGTTCAACGCCTGGGTGCTGCTCAAAGGGTTGGAGACCCTGCATCTGCGCGTGCAGCGCCAGAGCGATACAGCGGCCGCCGTGTCCACGCGCGCTCGCCGACCACCCCAAGATCACGCGGCTGATCTATCCCGGCCGTGCCGACCACCCGCAGGCCGAAGTGATCCGCCGGCAGATGCGCGGCGGTTCGACACTCGTGGCCTTCGAGGTGGCGGGTGGCGACAAGGCCGGCACGTTCCGGTTTCTCAACGCGCTCAAGCTGATCCGCATCACCAACAATCTCGGTGACGCCAAGAGCCTGGTCACGCATCCGGCCACGACGACGCATCAGCGGCTGACGCCGGAAGCGCGCGCGGAACTCGGTATCAGTGATGGATTGGTTCGGTTCTCCGCCGGCCTCGAACACCCGGACGACGTGGTGACCGATCTCGTGACCGCGCTGGAGAAAGTCTAACCGGAATTACGGCGTGGCCGATTTGTTGTTGATGTGGACGGCGGGCGGAGAGGCATGTGCGGAGGTCACCGCACGCGTGGCCGCATCCGAGATCGCCGTGCACATCAGCTTGGCCCAGCAGCCGTAACCCCAGTCGTTCATGTGCAGACCATCTGGGGACGTAAACGCGTCGAAGTTCATTCCATCGCGTTCACGCCAATGCCGCATGATGGCAAAGCGGCGAAACACATTGACCTTCGTGCTCGTGGCGGTCGTCGCGATCAGGCGCACCATGCCCTCGGCTTCCGGCTTGGCGATCACCCTGGGAGCGAATTGAGGATCGACGAGCAGAACGTCGGCGCCCAAATTTTTGATCTCGGCAATGCCTTCGCGGACGACCCTGCCGACGTCCTCAATCGGCACGTCACGCAAGGCGGCATTGGTTCCGATCTGCCAAATCACCAGATCGGGTCGTTCGTCGATCACGTCCTGTTTGAAGCGCGCGATCATCTCGGCAGCGTCCTGGCCATTGATGCCGCGATTGAGAACCGTGATGGGCACGTCGGGATAGCGTTCGGCGAGTTCCGCGGCGAGCCGACTCGGATAGGACGCCGCAGGAGAACTGGCACCCGCACCGGCTGTCGAGGAAGATCCAAGCGCCACGATCTTGATCGGCTCGCGCGCCGACAACTTCTCGCCAACGTGGACGAGCGGACGATCGAGGCGCGTGAGGTCCGATGGCCCGTCACAAATACGATCGGCCGCGTAGGCGCGCGCGCTGCAAATCGACAAAGCTGCCAGAAGGGCAATGGCGAGACCTGCCCTCCACCGGTCGTTCATCAACATTGGCTTCCCTGTCCCGTGCTGGCGGCGGCTTCCGCCTGAGCCTTGTTGTTGCCAAGTTTGTAGCAGTCTGCGCGCCCCGCATGCCACCTGTTTTTCTTATATTTCATTGATGATCGTCATGGGCCGCGGGGAGTTTTGCGCTCTGCACAATCAAATCTGCCAGCAGATCCGCAACGCATTGATGCACGCGCTCGGCCATGTCGGTTTTCTTCGTGGGATCAAGGAGATCGAAGGTGCCGAGTTCACCCCACTGGCGCATCACGGCAAAGCGATCGAACAACGGCACCTCATGCTGCATCGCGGTGAACCGCATGGCGTCGGCATAGGGTTGGACTTCAATCATGGATTCCGTCCGCGGGCTGTACTGCGGATTCATCAAAATGATGTCGCTGTCCGCCTCCAGCACGGCTGCCACACCTTGGTCGATCGCTGAGCGGAAATCCTCCGGGTCGATCCGGCGGATGGCATCGACCGTGCCGGTCTGCCAGATGACCACAGCCGGCTTTTCGCTATGGACGAGGCGCTCGATGTCCGTCTCCATGCTGTCGGCGGTTGTACGCGGCTTGGCGAAGGTTGCGACCGTCACCTTGACCCCGGGCAGCCGTTTACTGAGCGCGGTTTCAAGCCGCGCCGGATAGGCGGCTTCCTGTTTGCCGCCCGGACCCGCGAGCAGGCTCGAGGCGGAACCGACAACGACAACCTTGAGTTCCTTCTGCGCGATGGCACGCGCCACCCGGGGCAGCGGATAGTCAGCGGTCACCAGGTGCGCCGCGACAGCACAGTCTTCATGCTCCCCGGCAAGCGCCGGCGAGACGCATACGAGCGCACCGATCAGTGCGGTGACGAAACTCTTCATGCCTCCCCTCCGGCGAGGTCGGCATCTGGTGGCCGTGTTCCCGGATTACGTTCAATATTCTTATACCACGACAAAAGCCAGGCGACCGCAACCATCAACACGATGCCCGTGACGCTCGCCAGCACCTGCGCCGACACAGCCTCGGAAACCTGCACCATGATGAAGTGCGCCGCAAACGCCAGGAACACGCCGAGGCAAAAGATCTCGAGCGAATGCTGGCCGCAGACGATGGCCGGCCGCAGCCACATGCTTCTGAGCGCCGGCCAGTCGCGCGGAATAAATCGGACCGTCAACACGGCAAGCGACAGGAAATGAACGAAGCGCAGAACGTCCAGATTGGTTTTATCGATCGGATACATCCAATCGGAGAGCCATTTGGGGACCAAATGCCCAAAGGGCGGAAAGTACCAGGTCAACACGATCCCCAATGAGAACGCCAGGTAAGCGATCGCGAGACCGAGCACCACCGGTGAGCGCATGAAGCCGCTGAGCCGTTGGGCGCCAGCCAACCGCACACCAAGCCCCGAAGCCGAACAGCAGCTGCCAGGCAAACGGGTTGAAGGTCCAGGTGCCCTCCGGATAGGCGGGAAGATTGACGTCGAATTGCAACGCAACGACGTAGACGGCGACCGAGGTCGCCAACGCCAACATGGGCCGGCGCAACAGAATCCAAAGAAAGAGCGGAAACGTGCCCAACAACACGATGTAGAGCGGCAACACATCCATATTGGCCGGCTTGAACTTGA
The DNA here is from genome assembly GCA_963760435.1 of uncultured Alphaproteobacteria bacterium. Taxonomy (GTDB): domain Bacteria; phylum Pseudomonadota; class Alphaproteobacteria; order Rhizobiales; family Xanthobacteraceae; genus JAFAXD01. The sequence goes on along the minus strand of CAVXDE010000031.1, from coordinate 117,335 downwards.
GCAGCAGCGCCTCGTACAGCGTCACATCCGGCTGCCGCAGAAAATCGAAGATGCCCATCTCCTCGGCGTAGAGCGGGTTTTCGAAGCTGCGCGACACATAGGCGATTTCCGCCAGATAGATCACGAACAGAAAAATGTGCGCGACGTAGACCTGCCAGGCGCGCTTGAGGATGCGCGCGGCTGCCACCACGAAACCGCGGTCACGCATGGCGCGTCCATACACGAATGCCGCCGTGTAGCCCGAGATGAAGACGAAGATCTCGGTCGCGTCACTGAACCCGTAGTTGCGGATCGTGATCCAGCTGACGATGTTGGATGGGATGTGATCGAGGAAAATCAACCACAGGGCGATTCCGCGGAACAGGTCGAGCCGCAAGTCCCGTTCCACGGGAGGCGGGGCCATGCGACCACGCGGGGCGGGCGTGACCGGAGGCGCGGCGGTTTCAACGCGGGTAGTTGGTTCCGCGTCGCCAGCACGGTAAGCTCGCTTGTTCGCCGATACACCAACCATAGGTCCGCGCCATGTACCGGGCTGTCACCCGCAACATTGAGGTCAAGGTGACCCCCCGCTTCTTGCCTGAGCGGTCGTCGCACGAAAAGAGCTATTTTTTCTGGAGCTACACGATCGAGATCAGCAATCACGGGCCGGAAACCGTGCAGCTCAAGACCCGGCATTGGCGCATAACCGACGCCTTTGGCCGAATTCAGGAGGTCCGTGGTGCAGGCGTCGTGGGCGAGGAGCCTGTGCTCGAACCCGGCAAGTCGTTCGAGTACACCAGCGGAGTACCGCTACCGACGCCATCCGGCTTTATGGCCGGCACTTACGGCATGGTCAGTGGTAAGGGAGAACGCTTCAGCATCGACATCCCGGCGTTTTCGCTCGACAGTCCAGACGCAAAGCGCACGATCAATTAAGCCAGCGCAGGTCCCGGAAAAGTGGATCCTGCACCTAATTAGGGCTGTGCGCCCCAACTTCCTCCGGCGCGAACACATATTTCGAGCTGCAGAACTCGCAAGTCACCGAGATTACGCCATTCTCGACCATATGATCGCGATCCTCCTGCGGGAAGCTCTCAAGCATCGCCTTCACGCCGTCGCGTGAACAAGAGCACTTGGACTCAACCGGTTGTGCGCTGAAAACCCGCACACCGCGTTCATGAAACAGCCGGTACAACAAGCGCTCGCTCGACACATCGGGATCGATCAGCTCGATATCGGTTACAGTTTGAATGAGCGACCGGCCTTCCACCCAGGCTTCGTCCTCAGGGACCTGATGCATCATCGTGCCGGGCGGCGCATCTCCCGGATCCAGGTCGGGCCCACGCATTCGCTCCGATTTGGCAGGGAGAAACTGGAGCATAATGCCACCCGCACGCCAGTGATGCTGCGGACCGCCAGCGCCGGCGGAAAACTCCTCGGCGACGGCAAGCCGTACCCGGGTTGGGATTTGCTCCGAGCGCAAGAAATACTCATGCGCGGCCTCTTCGAGGCCACCGCCGGTCAGCGCCACGAGCCCCTGGTAGCGGCTCATCTCGAGCCCCTGATCGATTGTCATCGCCAGATGGCCGTGTCCCATCAACTCGCCGGCTGATGCTTTCCCGGCCGTGATGGCGGCCGCGACCTGCGCAGGGTCGAAGCTTGCGCAGGCGCGCACACTGCCCGGCGTGACATAGTCGACCACCAGCATCCGCACGGGACCATTGGTCTTGGTCTGCAGAATGAAGCGACCATCGAACTTCAGCGACGAACCAAGCAGCGTCGCCAACACCACGGCTTCGCCCAGCAGCTTTGCGACAGGTAGCGGATAGTCGTGGCTCGACAGGATTTGGTCGAGTGAGGCGCCAAGGCGCACGACCCTCCCGCGCTGATCGAGCGCGGCCACTTCGAATGGCAGAATAGCGTCATCGCGCGCCCAGTCTCTTGGAGCGCGCGATGGTATTATGCCTTCATTCATGGGGCGCCCGCTCGTGCGTTCGCTGCCGCGTGTCCATGTGCTGCTGATTGCAGGCACCAAGCCAAGATGCCCTTCTGGGCATGCAGACGGTTCTCCGCCTCGTCAAACACAACCGACTGTGGCCCGTCGATCACGTCGTCGGTGACCTCCTCGCCGCGGTGGGCTGGCAGACAATGCATGAACAGCGCGTTGGGTTTCGCACGGGACATCAATCGGGCATTGACCTGATAGGGCTTGAGCAGATTGTGACGCCGCGCACCATCTTTGTCGCCCATCGAGACCCACGTGTCCGTCACCACGCAATCGGCGCCGCGCACCGCAGCCTCCGGGTCGACGCCAAGCTCGATCGCTGCACCCGACGCACGCACCCATTCGGTAAGCGCCTTGGGCGGCGCAAGCTCCGTGGGCGTCGCGACGTTCAGCCGAAAGGCAAACCGCTCCGCGGCGTGCATCCAGGATGCCAGCACGTTGTTTGACGCACCACTCCAGGCCACGGTCTTGCCGTGGATAGGTCCGAGGTGCTCTTCAAACGTCATCAGGTCAGCCATGATCTGGCACGGATGCGACAACTTGGTAAGTGCATTGATAACCGGAACGGTCGCGTGCTGCGCGAGTTCCAGCAACATATCGTGTTCGAGGATGCGGACCACAATGGCATCGACATAACGCGACAAAACGCGCGCCGTATCGGCGATAGTCTCGCCGCGACCCAGCTGCATTTCCTGTCCAGTCAACACGATCACGCCGCCGCCGAGCTGACGGATGGCCACATCGAACGACACGCGCGTCCGCGTCGAGGGCTTATCGAAGATCATTGCCAGGACTTTGCCGGCCAAGGGCCCGTCTCCGGCTGCGTGACGGCGCTCCTGCTTCATGGCGCGGCCGGCCTCGATCATGCCGCGCAGTTCGGTCGGCGCGATATCGATGAGATCCAGAAAATGCCGGACCTGGCCGCTCACACTGTTGCTCCCGATGCTTCCCGCTTGGCCGCGAGCGCGCGCTCAATGTTTGTCGCAGCCCGATCAATACGATTGATGACCTCACCGATCTCGCTGTCGCTGATGATCAGCGCCGGCAGCAGGCGCACCACGTTGTCGCCGGCCGCTACCGCGAGCAAGTGCTCGGCGCGCAGCGCATCGACAAGTTCGGTGTTGGGGACCGTGGTCCGCAACCCAAGCAGCAACCCATCGCCGCGCACTTCAGAAATCACGTCGCTGTGGCGGTCATGGATTTCGGCAAGCCGCTGCTTGAACAGCAGCGCCTTCTTGCGCACGCCTTCCAGGAATCCCGGCGCGAGCAGCACATCCAGCACGGCGTTGCCGACCGCCATCGCCATCGGATTTCCGCCAAAGGTCGAGCCGTGCGTCCCCGCGACCATGCCCTTGCCGGCGTCCGCCGTCGCAAGACATGCTCCGACCGGAAAGCCGCCGCCGAGACCTTTCGCCAATCCGAAGACGTCGGGCGTGACGCCCGTGCGCTCATAAGCGAAGAAATGGCCGGTGCGGCCAACGCCGGTCTGCACCTCATCGAATATCAACAACAAACCGTGTTGATCACAAAGCGCGCGCAGGCTTTGCAAGAAGGAATTGGGAACCACCCGGACGCCACCTTCGCCCTGGATCGGCTCGATCAAGATCGCGGCCGTTTCCGGGGTGATCGTGCGCTTGACGACCTCGATGTCACCAAACGGAATGTGATCAAAACCTCCGGCCACAGGACCGAAGCCATCCAGATATTTCTTGTTGCCGCCGGCAGCGAGCGTTGCCAGCGTGCGGCCGTGGAACGCGCCTTCGAAGGTGATGATCCGGAAACGCTCAGGGTGACCGGAGGCGGCATGGTGCTTGCGAGCAACCTTGATGCAGCACTCCATCGCCTCGGCGCCGGAATTACAGAAGAACACCAGATCCGCAAACGAGATCGAACACAGCCGGTCGGCCAGACGCTCAGCTTCCGGCACGCGATAGAGATTGGATACGTGCCAGACCTTGTGAGCCTGCGTGGTCAGAGCTTCGAGCAGGTGCGGATGTGCATGCCCCAACACGTTGACGGCAACGCCACCGGAGCAATCGAGGTAACGCTCCCCCGTCGTGGAGAAGAGCCAAGCTCCCTCTCCGCGTTCGAATGCAACGTCGGCGCGCGCGTATGTCGGCAATAGATGCGAGGTCACGGTCGTGCTCGTCCGTCTGAGATGGCGCGGTGCAAAATGAAATGTGCCGCCTCTCCGGGCGGCACCACTCATATTCTAGATCGCGGCCCTGTCGTGTCAACCTGAACTGGTGTTGTGGAGAGCTGGCTGGACCGATATCCAAACCTGGGCTCAACCAGCAAATATATGATTCTAGTGGTGCTTTTCGGTTAGTGCGGGCTGTCGAATTTGCCCGACGCGCTCGAAAAACTGCCCATTCGTGCCATCGAATTGCCAGGCTGGGCAGATTCTCTGCTCATCGCGCAGACGAACATGTGGACTGCGCCCCTGCGGACTCTTGCGTGCGACTCTCCGCATATTGTAGGTTTAGATCGTCGAGACACGATATGTCGTGTCGGCAATCGACCTTCTAGGTTGCGTCAGGCGTCAGATGACTGGGCGGGCGGCTAATTGGGTTGCCCGTTGGCGAGGGTGGATTTTGTTCAGGTCCGAACCGTTGCGGTGCGGGCGCGTCTCGGGGGCGACCTGGGGCGGCATGCCTTGCCCGTGGGCCGTGGAATCCGAGATGTGGCGATCTGAAGAAGGATAAGGACGATGTGGACGGACGAACGTGTAGAGCTCCTGAAGAAGCTGTGGGCGGATGGGCTGTCGGCTAGCCAGATTGCCAATGAGCTCGGCAGCGTTACCCGCAATGCCGTCATTGGCAAAGTGCACCGGTTGGGATTGTCGGGACGGACCAAGAGCTTAGCTGCCAATGCCCCGCGCCCGCGCAAGCCACGCACCCACGCCATGTTGCGTATTCGCCCGGCAGTGCGTGGGAACACCGCACTGGCCACCGCTTATGATCTCGATGTCGTGGCAGAACCCGAGGTGGTCGAAAACGTCGTCCCGATGGGGCAGCGCTGCTCGCTCATCGAGCTGAGCGATCATCGGTGCAAATGGCCGATCGGCGACCCTGGCAGTGCGGAATTCGCCTTCTGCGGCGGACCGTCATCCGAGGGGGTTCCCTATTGCACGTATCACGCCCGCATCGCCTATCAGCCGGTCGCCGACCGGCGCCGCGACCGCCGCCCGAACCGCGATTAGGGTCGGGCGCACGACCCAGGCTTTATTCATACTGTCATAAATCTGGCTCATGGTGGCCTTGTAGGGCCCGCGTCGGGGCCCAAGGTGCTGATGCGCGATCATTATTTGGGTCCGCATGACGGGCTGCCGCAGGTTGCGTGGCGCCCCTCGGCACCGACAAAAAGGAGTTTGATTTGACGATGTCTAAGCTCGATGGCCACAGCCTCAATCATGAAGACGCTGCGGTAGAGCCCACTGATCCGACGGAACAGGGTGAGCAGAACTACAACACCACAGCCGCCACAGTGGCGACGGTGGCTGTTGTTGGCGTCGGCGCGCTTGTGTTCGAGGCGGCGCTGATCCCTGGACTTGCGCTCGGGGTTGCCGCGATGCTGGTGCCCAAATTCCTGCCGCAGATCGGCACGGCGCTGAACCCGTTGGTCAAATCGACGGTGCGTAGCGCTTATCGCGTCGGACGCAAGACGCGCGAACTGGTCGCCGAGGCCGAAGAGCACGTCCACGACATTGTCGCTGAGGTTGATGCAGAGGCCGAGACCAATGCGGCTGCGGCTGAAAATGACGCCAAGCGAGCAACGGTTGCGTCTGCAGCGTGACGCGGCACAGTTCGGATGAAATGCAGCCAAGTGGCTGAGCATACGTAGCGTCATGGCCAAGGCCAAGCTCAAGCTCAGCATTGCGCATCAGGTGCCCGGACGGGTTCGCATGAAGATCCCGTCCGCCAAGGGCAATCCCGAGCTCCTACAACAAATCAGTGAGACGTTCGCGGTTATTCCGGGCATCGAGCACGTCACCGCAAACCCGCTGACCGGCAGCGTCGTGCTCCATTACGACGTCGACCGGCATCATGAATTCCATGGCCGTTTGCGTCCGGGCGCGCCGCCGCCGACTCAAATCGACGAATTCGCGAACAAGCTTCAACAAGAAGCAGAGTATCTGGCCCGTAACTCGGATAGCGCCAGAGCGGTTGTGGATTTCTGCAAGAAGCTTGATCGCGAGATCAAGGTTGCGACCGGCAATGTGGTCGATCTCAAGATCGTGTTTGCGGTCGGCATCATCGGCGTGATGTTTCTCGAAATCGGAGCGACCGCCGCAACCCCAGTATGGGTGACGTTCGCGATCTTCGCCGTCAATCACTTCGTCGAAATGCAAGCGCCGAGCGCGCCTGCAACCGCGCCGGTGACCATCAAGACCCCACTGAACGCGACGCGTTAAGGATTATCGCTGATGGAATTTGCAGTTCGCCATTTCATGGCCGGGCGCCTGCGGCTATTTGTTCCCGCGCTCCGCCGCCGCCGCTCGCTGGCTGAGGCGGCGCTTTCGTGGTTGCGCGGCCAACCCGGCATCAAGCGGACGCGCATCAACTACGAGTGCGCGAGCCTCGTCGTCGAGTTCGATCCGGCGCACGAACCCTTGTTGCGGGCCCTGCTTGGCCGCCTCGCATTGATGAGCATCGATGAGCTCCGCGCGATGGTGCAGCATGCGCCAACGCATGCACAACCGGCCACTTCAGAACGTCAGTCAGCAGTCCGATCCCAATCCTTGGGGCGCGCGCTTGCAGCGCCGCTGGCATTGCCGACGCTGTCGCTGGCGCTGGCGTTTACCGTCAATCCGATTGTTCGAGCTATCAATCTACCGTTGATGCTCTGGAACGGATTCCCGATCGCGCGCCGCGCTTGGGGCGTCTGGCGCCGTGAGGGCCGGCTCAACGTCGATTTCCTCGATACGCTTGCCATCCTTGCCTCACTGGCCCATGGCAACCCGATGGCGGGCGCGATCATCACGTGGCTGATCAAGCTCGGCGACGGAATCCGCGATTTCACGGCGGCAGGGTCACGGCGTGCGGTCCGCGAGCTACTCGAGTTCCAGGCCAAAACCGCCTGGGTCGTTTGCGATGGCACGATCGTGTCCCGGCCGGTTACCGAGCTCGTGGTTGGCGACGAAGTCGTGGTCTATCCGGGCGAGATGATTCCGGTCGATGGCGAGATTCTCCATGGACGGGCCTTGATCGATCAGAAGATGATCACCGGCGAAGGTCTGCCGGTGACGCGCGGACAAGGTGAAACCGCCTTCGCCGGAACCGTGATCCGCGACGGACAGCTGACGATCCGCGCCGTTCGCGTCGGTGACGCGACCACGGCAGGGCAAATCGCGCACCTCGTCGAATCGGCACCGATCGGCGATACGCGCATGCAGAACCACGCCGAACGCCTCGCCGACCGGCTGGTGTTACCGACGCTCGCGCTGGCGAGCGGGACGGCGGCCCTGTCCGCGGACTTCAACCGTTTCCTCAACCTCGTCATTGTCGACTATGGAACCGGCATCCGGGTAGCAGCTCCAACCGCCGTGCTGTCGTTCATGACCAATGCCGCCCGCAACGGCATCATCATTAAGAGCGGCAAGCACATTGAGCGCCTGGCTGAGGTCGACACCGTCGTCTTCGATAAGACCGGCACGCTGACCCACGGCGTACCTGCCGTCCGCGACATCGTCTCGTATCAGAAACACATCACGCCCGAGCATCTGATCGGCCTTGCGGCTGCGGCCGAAACACGCCTGCAGCATCCGGTGGCGGAAGCCCTGCGATCGCGCGCGAGGGAGCTTTGCTGCAACATTCCGCCATGCGACGAGACGCAATATCGCGCCGGGCTCGGCGTCGAAGGCCGGGTGAACGGTTACTACCTGCACGTCGGCAACGAGCGCTTCATGCGCGAAAGCAACATTGTCATCCAACGAACGAGTTCGGATCGCGCTGCTTTCGACGAGCAGGGGTGCTCCTGCGTCTATGTTGCAGTCGACGGCGAAATTGCCGGCCTCGTACCCTACGCGGATCAGATCCGCCCTGAGAGCCGGACGGTCCTGCAGCGTTTGCATGAACTCGGCGTGAAGAACAGCATTATGCTGACAGGTGATAATGCGGTGGTCGCGCGTGCGGTTGGCCGGCGCCTGGGATTGACCCACCAGTTCGCCGACATGCTGCCTGCCGACAAGGCCGAGGTGATCCGAGATTTGCAACGCGAGGGCCGCGTGGTCGCGATGGTGGGTGACGGCATCAACGATTCTCCCGCACTCAGCTATGCGGACGTCGGGATCGCCATGAAGCACGGTGCCGAAGTCACGCACGAATCGGCGCATGTGGTATTGATGGAAGATTCGCTCTGGAAACTGGTCAAGGCCGTGGAAATCTCCAAAGGCACCGTAGGACTGATCAAGCAGAACTACGCGATCGTCGCCGGGCTCAACACGCTCGCCCTTGGGCTTGCCTTGCCGAGCGGTCTGATCAGCCCGGTCGCCACTGCCATGCTCAGCAACGGCTCCGCAATCTTGGCCAGCCTCAACGGGCTTCGTCCCTTGCTATGGCGACGCTGATTTCGCTAAACGCTGAGGCTGACGCGCCGCTCGCGCCGGTGCACGAAAAAGCCCTGCGGCGCGCGGTCGTTCTCCTGGAAAATCCAAATTTTGCCGCCCGGCTCGCCGAATATGCCGGCCAACCAGTCGATAAACTGTTGGGCATGATGCCGCGGAGCGCCACCGCTCAGTTCAACCGTGCGGTCGAGCTCGCCATGTTCAATTGCCTGAAACTGGCGATCCGGTCGCTCGATCCGGCGAAACCCCGCTCGCCCTCCGTGCGCGCCTCGTCGCTGCTCGCGGGCGTCAGCGGCGGCGTGAGCGGTTTCTTCGGGGCCGCCGCGCTCGCCATCGAACTACCGGTGACCACGACCCTGATGCTGCGCGCGATTGCCGATCTCGCGCACCATAACGGCGAAGATCTATCCACGCTCGAGGCGCGCCTCGCATGCGTAGAAGTGTTTGGACTGACGAACGGAAGCTCGCGCAAACGTCTTGACGTCGGCTACTACGCCTCGCGCACCCTGCTGACACGGCTGACCCAGGATGCATCTGCGTTGTTGCTCGAGCGCGGGGTTGCCAACGCCGCCTCGACGACAGTGGTCAGCAGTCTGGTGACTGAAATTGCGTCCCGCTTCGGCCTCGTCGCTTCCGAACGCGCCGCGGCCAGCGCCGTGCCGGTCCTCGGTGCGATCGGCGGCGCAACCGTCAACATGATCTTCATGAACCATTTTCAGCGGCTCGCGCACGGGCACTTCACCATTCGCCGGCTCGAACGACGTTACGGCTCCGCCGTCGTGCACCGACACTATGAAGCGGTGCGATCGGAATTGCTGAAGCGATAAGGCTGCCTTACCCGGTATTGCGCAAACCGGCCGCCAGTCCGTTGATGGTGAGATGAATGCCGGCGACCACTCCGGCGTCAGCACTGCCGGCGCGATGCCGGCGCAGCAATTCGACCTGCACGTGATTGAGCGGATCGAGATAAGGGAATCGGTTGCGGATTGAGCGCGCCAACAGCGGGTTGTGTTCCAGCAACGCGTTCTGCCGGGTGATGGCGAGCACCATCGCGATCGTATCCGTCCATTCCGATTGCAGCCGATCGAACACGACTTGCCGCAATCGAACATCGTCCACCAGCTCCGCATAACGCGAGGCAATGGCGAAATCCGTTTTGGCCAGCACCATGTCGATCTTCGAGAGCAGCGACTCGAAGAACGGCCACTCACGGTACATTGCCTGCAGTGTCTCCAGGCCGCCGGCGGGATGACGAGCGAGCCAGGCTTTGATGGCGCTGCCGAAGCCGAACCAGCCCGGCAGCATCACCCGGCACTGATTCCAGCTGATGCTCCAGGGAATTGCCCGCAAATCCTCGATGCGCATCGAGCGCGTCCGCGACGCCGGCCGGCTGCCGATGTTGAGATTTGCAATCTCGCCAATCACCGTCGACTGCCAGAAATATTGCTCGAAACCCTCGGTCTCGTAGACCAGCGACCGGTAAGCCCGCCATGCGGCGTCGGACAATTCCTGCATGATCTCCAAATATCCATCGAACCGCGCCTGCTCTTGCTCGTGTGCAAGGGTCGCGTGCAGGGTGGCTGCTACGAACACTTCGAGATTCCGCCGGCCAACGTCAGGGTTGGAATATTTGGCGGCAATCACTTCGCCTTGCTCGGTGATCCGGATCGCGCCCTGCACCGCGCCTCCGGGCTGCGCCAGAATTGCCTGATAGCTCGGACCACCGCCACGACCGGCGGATCCGCCGCGGCCATGAAAAAGGCACAGGCGCACACCGTGCCGGCGAAACACCTCAACAAGCGCACGTTCAGCCTTGTAGAGTGCCCAGTTCGACGTCAGGAACCCACCATCCTTGTTGCTGTCGGAATAGCCCAACATCACTTCCTGAAAATCTCCGCGTGCTTTGACGAGCGCGCGGTACACTGGAAGCTCAAACAGGCGGTCCATGATGCTCGGGCAGTGAGCAAGGTCGCCGATTGTCTCAAACAGCGGGATGATATTGAGGTCCAACGCGACTTCGTTGGGCCGCAGAAGGCCAGCCTCCTTTAGTAAAACTGCAATTTCCAACAGATCGGAGATGCCTTCGGTCATCGAGACGATGCAATTGCGGATCGCGGCATCGCCGAATCGGGCGCGCGCATCTGCGGCCGTGCGTAGAACCGCCAGTTCCGACGCGGTCTCGTCGGAATATGTCATGAAGGGAGAGGCCAGCAGGCGCGACGTTGCAAGCTCTTTGCCGAGAAGGGCGATCCGCTCATCCTCGGGCAGCTCGCGATAGCTGCTGTGAGTGCCGGAGGTAGCGAGTAGCTCGGCAACCGTGCGCTCGTGCACGGCGGAGTTCTGCCGGAGGTCAACGGTCGCCAAATGGAAACCAAAACAGTCAACAGCGCGGCGTAGGTGACCCAAGCGACCGCGCGCCAGAACCGCGGATCCATTGTTGATCAGTGATTGGTGAATGATGTCGAGATCCGCCTTGACCTCGCCCGCGTCCTGATAACGCTCGGCCTTTCCAGGCGCATGTCGAGGATCCTCGAACTGACCGAGCAACGCGCGAGCCGTTGCTCCCAGTCGCGCATAAATGCCTGCGATGGCGCGGCGATAGGGTTCGTGTTCTCGTGCCGGTCCGTGATCGGGTGATGTGACGACGAGGCGTTCCAGCTGCGGCGAGACTTGTACAAGACGTCCGTCGAGCGAGAGCTCCGCTCCGAGCGCGTGCACCTCATCGAGAAAGAAGCGCAAGGCTTGATGGCTTTGCATCAGGAAGGCCTGCCGCAACGTGTCCGCCGTCACAAACGGGTTGCCATCGCGATCGCCGCCGATCCAACTGCCCATGCGGAAAAATGACGGCAACGGGCCGCTTGCATCCGGTGCCGCCGTTTCGACGAGGCGTTCGATCTCGCCGTAGAGCCGCGGCAATTCACGCAGGAATGTATAGTCGTAATAGGAAATTCCATTCGCGATCTCATCGACCAGCGTCAATTTGGTGATGCGCAGAAGGCTGGTCTGCCAGAGGATCAGGATGGCACGGCGCAACGCGTCGATAGTGTCCATCCGCTCGGGCGGCGTGAGGTCCGGGCGATCGCGCTCCGTCAGCAGGTGTGCGATCTCCATTTCGCGATCGATCGTACTCTTGCGACGCACCTCGGTCGGATGCGCGGTCAGGACCGGACTGACCAACGCGTGATCGAAAAACGCACGCAGCGTGGGTCCAGAAACCCCATTCGCGATGGCATGATCGATCGCATAGCCGATCGTACCTTCGCGGGCTTGCGACCCTTCGCGCGCATGGGCGCGGTTGCGACGGATGTGATGCTGGTCCTCGGCAATATTGGCGAGATGCGAGAAATGACTGAAGGCGCGGATAACCTGATCCGTCGCAACCGCGGACAGTCCGTCCAGAATGGAATGAAGCTCGCGCCGGGCGACCTTGTCGGCATCACGATGAAAACGCACGGAGGTGCGGCGAATGTGCTCAATCAGATCGAATACGGATTGGCCTTCCTGCTCGCGCACGACATCTCCCAGCATGCCGCCCAGCAGCCGGATGTCGTCGCGCAGCGGAACGTCCTTATCGGCATCGCGGCTCAAATGACCGGTATCGATCAGGCGGTCAGCAGAGGTGACAGGTTCGATCGTCACGCAGCGGACTTTCTACAGGGTGGAAAGGACAGCTTAGCTCAGCCACCAAGCGCCGAATGCCAGCGATAGGAACGTGAGCGGGATACCAACGCGGCAATAGGCAGCGAATGATAGCTCGATCCCGGCCGCGCGTGCACGCTCCGCCACGATGAGATTTGCCACTGAGCCGATCAAAGTCAGATTACCGGCCAGGGTGGAGCTCATGGCGACCACAAGCCAGGCGCGATTGGCGTCGGGGAGGTTTTGCACGAAGGGCTTGAGCGCCAAGACCGCTGGCACATTGCTGATGATATTGGAGAGCGCGGCGGTCATTGCAGTCAGGATCCAGACGTCACCCAGGCGCAAGCCATTGACCGCCGCGATCGCCTGCGGGGTCAGCAGGACCTTCTCGGCCCCGGCAACCACCACGAACAGGCCGGCAAACATCAGCAGCAGCGAGCCGTCGATCTCGCGGTAGACCTTGCGGGCTTTGATCGCGCGCGTGATGAGCAGTAGCGCCCCGCCGAGCAGCGCTGCTTGCGCGACCGGCATGCCGACAAAGAACAAGCCGATCACCGCCAGCGTGACCACCACGGCCTTGGCCATTTGCGCCCCATGAATGCGGACCGTCGCGGCCTTGGGGGTAAAGCGCACCGCACGCGGGAATTGATCGCGGTTCAACAACGCGATCAGCACGATCGTGAGCACGATTCCAACAGCCGCTACCGGGGCCAGCGCCCTCGCAAAGGTGCCGTAGGGGATATGCGAGATCGCGCCGATGATCATGTTCTGCGGGTTGCCGGTGATCGTCGCGGTGCTGCCGACATTCGAAGCCATCGCCACCGCCAGGAGATAGGGTATCGGACTGCGTTCAAGCCCGCGCGACACCTCGATCACCAGCGGGGCCATGATCAGGCACATGGCGTCATTGACCAGGAAAGCCGAAAGCACGCCGGTCGTCGCAGCGAAAACCACGAGCAGGATCAGCGGGGAGTGCGCATAGGCCAGGGCCCAGCCGGTGACCAGCCTGAAGAAGCCCGACAGCTTGAGATGCGCGACGACGATCATCATCCCGAGCAGGAGCGCGAGCGTGTCGAGATCGATTGCCTGATAAGCCTCCTGGGGTGTCAAAGCCCCAACCGCCATGGTCATGGCAGCGCCGGTGAGCGCAATGCCGGCCCGATCGAGACGCAGTCCCGGAATCCGGCCGAGCGCGACACCCGCATAGGTCAGGACGAAGATGACCGCCATCGCGGCAGTCGTGAACTGAGTCATGATGCCTTGTTCGCCAACTGCCCGATCTCGCGCCGGTGTTGCTGCATGGATAAGTCGGCGGGAGCGGAACTCTTAGGCATATAGGTTTCGGGCATCGCAAACCAGAACAGCGCAAGCCCTGCGGCCGCAACGGCTGCCAGGGTGAGGAACGCAGCACTATATCCTGCACTCACGACGATGAACCCGGCAACGCCCATGGAAAGCGACGCCCCGGTCTCCTGCGCCGTGATGACGGCGCCTTGCGCCAAATTGAAACGGCCGGTCCCCTGCACCAAGTCGGCGACGATGATCGGAAATAGAGCCCCGTAGAGACCGGCACCGACCCCGTCGAGCAGTTGGACGCCAACGAGCCAGTAGGGGTTGTCGGACAGCGTATAGAGCGCGCCGCGGATCGGCAGGATCAGGAAAGCGGCGAGAAAGAGCGGCTTTCGCCCCCACGCATCGGCTTTGCGACCGACCAGCATTGCCATCGGCACCATCACGACCTGCGCGGCCACGATGCAGACCGACATCAGCGAGGTACCGAGCTTGCGGTCTTGCAACGCGAGCTTTTGGCCGACCAGCGGCAGCATCGCCGCGTTGGCGAAATGAAACAGGACGGCGCACAGCGCCAGGATCAGGAGCGGCCGGCAAGTGAGCAAGATCCGCAGCTGCGAGGGCTGCTCGCGCTCAGGGTTGGCGCCGTCAGCGAGACCGCGAGCGCGGGCGTGGTCGATTGCACTCCCCGGGATCATAGCCGCACTAGCGAGGCTTGCCGCCGCCATCCCCGCCAGCAGCAAGAACACCACCGATGGTCCCCAGACCAAGGCGCCCGCGGCTGCCGCCGCGGCCGCGCACGCATTTCCGCCATGGTTCAAGGCCTCATTGCGGCCGACACGCCGAGCGAGCTGTGCATGGCCGACGATGCCGAGCGAGATCGCCGCGATTGCGGGGCCGAACAGAGAGCCGCTCGCATGCACCACCGCCTGCGAGATCAGCACCGGCCAGAACGTTGACAGCAGCGGAAGCAACAGCGACCCCGCCGTCACGATCAACGCCGCGCCGATCACCAGCAGCCTCGTCGACTTGAAAGCATCGACCAAGGCGCCGCCCGGCGTCTGGGCCAAAATCCCGGCGATCCCGGCAACCGACATGACAATGCCAATTTCGGCCTCGTTCCAGTCCCGCACAGTGAGCAGGTAGACGGCGAGATATGGTCCAAGCCCGGTTCGGACGTCGGCGAGGAAGAAGTTCAGCGCGTCAAGAGCGCGGTTGGCGCGGGGCGTCGGGTCGGGTGGTCGCACATCAACCCCACGTGTTGCTGGTCAGCGACCGAATTTGAGAGCCGGAAGAGCCAGACGCCGACAGTCGCCCGCCCAACAACAGCAAGCGTGAGAATTGGTTCCATGAAGATGTCCGAGGCCGATCCGACCTCGCGGCCAAAAGCAGCAGGTTGAGTTGTTTGATTGTCAGTGGACCGCGGACCGCAGGACGCCTCAAGCGCCTTTGCCAAAGCGATCGTTGAAGGCATAACCGGCACCGCGCACGGTGCGGATTGGATCGGAGGCGCGGCCGCGGTTGAGCCCCTTGCGCAGACGGCCGACGTGGACATCGACGGTGCGCTCATCGATATAGATATCGCGGCCCCACACGCCGTTGAGCAGTTGCTCGCGCGAGAAGACGCGCCCCGGGCTCTGCATCAGGAACTCGAGGAGACGAAATTCAGTGGGGCCAAGCGGAACCTCGCGGCCGCTGCGCGAGACGCGCTTCTTCTCGCGGTCGAGTTCGATATCGCCGGCGACGAGAACCTCGGCGACGCGCTCCGGTTTGACCCGGCGCAGCAGCGCGCGGATGCGTGCCAGCAATTCGGGGACCGAAAACGGTTTGACGATGTAGTCATCAGCGCCGGTCGCGAGCCCGCGCACGCGCTCGCCTTCCTCTCCGCGCGCGGTGAGCATGATCACCGGCAGCTGTCGTGTTTCCGGCCGGGTCCGCAGGCGGCGGATCAGTTCGATGCCCGAGAGCCCGGGCAGCATCCAGTCGATCACCGCAAGATCCGGCGGGCTTTCTTTGAGCCTCAGATCGCCCTCATCGCCTCGGGCAGAGGTGTCGACCTCGTATCCTTCGGCTTCGAGATTGTACCGCAATAACAGGGTGAGCGGTTCCTCGTCCTCGATGATCAGTATGCGGGCCGTCATTCAGCCATCCGATTACGCCGGAAATGCCACGGTTGCGGAGGCGGTGTTGTCCCCCTTCGGACGCTCGTCGGCGAGCGGGCGCCCCTCCACGATGTAGTAAACGGTCTCGGCAATATTGGTCGCATGGTCGCCCATGCGCTCGATGTTCTTGGCGCAGAACAGGAGATGAATGCACAGGCTGATGTTGCGCGGATCTTCCATCATGTAGGTGAGCAATTCGCGAAACAGCGAGTTGTTGACGGCGTCGATCTCCTCATCGCCGCGCCAGACCGCAAGCGCTTTGTCGACGTCGCGGCGCGCGTAGGAGTCGAGCACGTCCTTGATCTGCGACAGCACCAGCTCCGACATGTGCTCCACGCCGCGCATGACCTTGGCGAGTTGCACGTCGTCATCCAGGGCCGACACGCGCTTGGCGATGTTCTTGGCAAGGTCACCGATACGCTCGAGATCATTCGCGACCCGCAGCGCGCCGACGATTTCGCGCAAGTCCACCGCCATGGGCTGGCGGCGGGCGATGGTCAGAATCGCCTTCTCCTCGATCTCGCGCTGCAGAAGATCGATCTTGTCGTCGAGCGCGATGGTCCGGGCCGCCAAAGTAATGTCGTGCGTATTCAGCGCATCGACAGCATCGCCGATCTGTTTCTCGGCCATTCCACCCATTTCGGCAACCAGGCGCGCAAGGTCCTGGAGGTCGGCGTCGAATGCCTTTGCGGTGTGCTCCGTCACCATTTCTTCTTATCCTTCACTGGGCCAACGCTGCCCTCGTCATGGCCGCCGTCAGCCAAATCGACCGGTGATGTAGTCCTGCGTGCGCCGCTCCGAGGGCGTGGTGAAGATCTTGGTCGTCGGACCGAACTCCACCAATTCGCCCAGGAACATGAAGGCGGTGTAATCGGAGACGCGCGCGGCCTGTTGCATATTATGCGTGACGATGGCGATCGTGTAGTCGCTTTTCAATTCGTCGATAAGCTCCTCGATCTTCGCGGTTGCGATCGGATCCAGCGCCGAGCACGGCTCGTCCAGCAGAATGACTTCGGGCTTCACCGCGACGGTGCGGGCGATGCAGAGCCGCTGCTGCTGTCCACCCGAGAGGCTGAGACCGTTGGCCGAGAGCTTGTCTTTGACCTCGTCCCACAATGCCGCACGGCGCAAGGCCGACTCCACCCGGCCGTCGATGTCGCCTTTCGGCAGGCGCTCATAGAGACGGATGCCGAAAGCGATATTCTCGTAGATCGACATCGGGAAAGGCGTCGGCTTCTGGAACACCATTCCGACGCGGGCGCGCAGCAGATTGAGATCCTGGCCGGCGCTGAGCACATCCTGGTTGTCCAGCAACACCTGACCATCGGCCCGTTGATTTGGATAAAGGTCGTAGATGCGATTGAGCACACGCAACAACGTGGATTTGCCGCAACCGGACGGACCGATGAAGGCCGTAACCAAGCCGGCATAGAGCGGCACGTTCACGTTCTTGAGCGCGCGATTGTCGCCATAATAGAAATTCAAACCGCGCACGGAGACCTTTCTCCGCCAACGTCACATTGGCGGCGTTAGCCGGTGCGGCGCGACTGATAATGGGCGGCGGAGTAACAGGTCCACTATTCTCGACCATGGTCATGACGTCTTCCTGGATGCGAGCGCGCGCGCCGCGATGCTGAGCGCGAGCACTGCCACGGTGATGATAAGCGCGCCCACCCATGCCAGCCGTTGCCATTCCTGATAAGGGCTCAGCGCGAACTGAAAGATCACCGCCGGCAAGCTCGCCATCGGCTTATTGAGGTCGATGCTGAAGAACTGGTTGTTGAGGGCGGTGAAAAGCAGTGGCGCCGTTTCGCCGCTGATACGAGCGACGGCGAGCAGCACCCCGGTGATCAGGCCTGCCCGGGCCGCCCGGTAGCAGACCCGGGCGATCATGCGCGCCCGCGGCATCCCCAGCGCGCTGGCGGCTTCGCGCAGTTCGCGCGGCACCAGCAGCAGCATGTCCTCCGTGGTGCGCACCACCACCGGGACGACGATCACGGCGAGCGCCATGGATCCGGCGAAACCGGAGAAATGTCCCATGGGCCGCACCAGAAGCTCGTAGATGAACAGACCGACGACGATCGATGGCGCGCTCAGCAAGATGTCATTGATGAACCGCACGATCGTGGTCACGTAGGTATAGCGGCCATACTCAGCCATGTAGGTTCCAGCCAGCATGCCGAGCGGCGTCCCGACCAGCACCGCCAGAACCGTGATGATCAAGCTGCCGACGATCGGGTTCAACAATCCGCCGGCGGACCCCGGCGGCGGGGTCATCTCGGTGAACACCGAGAGCGAAAGACCGGACAGCGCTTCCCAGATCAAGGTCCCGAGGATGAGAGCGAGCCATCCAATGCCGAACAACGTGGCACCGATCGACAGTGCGAGGACCGTAGCGTTCTTGGCGCGTCGTCGCGTGTAGATCGTCATCCTCGCTATCCGACCTTTTGCTCGAGCCGCATCAGCATGTAGCGCGCCGCAGCGAGCACCACGAACGTAATGACGAACAGGATCAGCCCCAGCGCGATCAACGACGAGTAATAGAGATCGCCAACCGCTTCCGTGAACTCATTGGCAATGGTCGCCGCAATCGTCGTGCCGGGCGCGAGCAGGGATCCGGAGATGCGGTGCGAGTTGCCGATCACGAAGGTGACCGCCATGGTCTCGCCCAGCACCCGGCCGAGCGCCAACATGACCGCGCCAATGACGCCGACCCGCGTGTACGGCAACACCACATGACGGAACACTTCCCAGGTGGTGCACCCGACGCCGTAGGCGGCCTCTTTGAGAACGGGCGGCACGGTGTCGAACACGTCGCGGGAAATCGACGTGATGATCGGCAGTGCCATGATCGCCAAAATCAAGCTCGCCGTCAGGATTCCGATTCCATAGGGCGGACCCGCGAACAGGGTCGAAAGCACCGGGACATCGGCAAATGTATCGATCAGGAACGGTTGCAAGGTCCGTTGTAGAAACGGGGCGAATACGAACAGTCCCCAGATGCCGTAGATGATGCTGGGAATCCCGGCCAACAGCTCGATGGCAATGCCGATCGGGCGCCTGAGCCACGTCGGACACAGCTCGGTTAGAAACAGTGCGATCAGCAAGCCGACGGGTGCTGCAATCAGCAAAGCGATGAAGGACGTGACCACCGTGCCGTAGATCGGCGCCGCGGCACCGAACACTTCGGTGACCGGATTCCAGCGTTCGCTGATCAGGAAATTGAAGCCGAAGGTCCCCAGCGCCAGCGCCGCACCGAAGACCAGCGACAGGATGATGCCCGCCAGAAGAATAAGAACAATGATCGCGCTCGCGCGCGTGAGCTGAAAGAACAAGCCATCATTGAACCGGAATCGCGCAAGCGCCTTGCTGCGCGCATGTTGGCTGATCTTCTCGAAAGCCCGGGATTGTATCGCGACGTCAGTCACAGGTCCCTCTACGCGCATTGAATGCCGGTCGCGTCGGGCCTGCAAGCGCAATCATCAGGAAAAACAAAGCCGTCAACACGTTCTGGAGTGCAGGTGACTTGGACCGAAGACTTGGACCGAAAGAAACAGGAAGGCGCTCAACGCAGAGCGCCTTCCTTCAAGGATGTCTTAGTGCGAGAGGGCGTATAGCGGTTTTCCGCCGGCGTCCTTGATGTCCTTCGCCCACGTCTGTTCAACCGAGGTCACCACGTTGGTCGGCATCGGGACGTAATCGAGCTCTTCGGCCATCTTGCCACCGTTGTGGTAGGCCCAGTCGAAGAACTTCAGCGCGGAAGCTGCGGATGCGGCATCCTGCGGTTGCTTGTGGATGAGGATCCAGGTTGCAGCGGTCATGGGCCACGAGCCGGCTCCAGGTTGATCGCTCAGGATGACCCCGTAACCCGGAACCGAGTTCCAGTCGGCATTGGCTGCGGCAGCCTGGAATGCCTCCATGGTGGGGGCAACGGTCTTGCCCTCCTTGTTGATCATTTTGGTGTAGGTAAGCTTGTTCTGCTTGGCGTAGGCATACTCGACATAGCCGACCGAGCCTTGCGTCTGGCCAACGTTGTTCGAGACGCCTTCGTTGCCTTTGGCGCCGATCCCAACCGGCCACTCCACGGCCGTGTTTGATCCGACTTTGCTCTTCCAGTCCGCGCTCACTTTCTGGAGATAATCGGTGAAGTTGAACGTCGTGCCGGAGCCGTCCGAACGATGCACGACCGCGATTGCCTGTGAGGGCAGCTTAGCCCCGGGGTTCAGCTTGGCGATGGCAGGATCGTTCCAGTTCTTGATGTCGCCCAAAAAGATCTTCGCAAGCGTGGGGCCGTCGAGCACAAGCTCCCCAGGAGTGATGCCTGAGATGTTCACGACCGGGACGATCCCGCCCATCACCATCGGGAACTGCACCAATCCCTCTTTCTCAAGTTCTGCGCCCTTCAGGGGTGCGTCACTGGCGCCGAACGTTACGGTCTTGGCCTCGATTTGCTTGATCCCGCCGCCTGAACCAATCGACTGATAGTTGAGTCCGACGTTGGTCGCCTTCTTATAAGCGTCGGCCCACTTGGCGTAGATCGGATAGGGGAACGTTGCACCGGCGCCCGAGATGTCTTGAGCGTTGGCCATCGTGACGGCGCAAGCGGCGAATGCGCCCGCCGTGATCAGCGTTTGCAAAGGCTTCACTGGCTTCTCTCCATGTGTGCAGCCGAAATGGCACGCGGGCTTAACCCGCGGCTCGGCCATCGGTTCGCATTGTTGGTTTTGGTCTGATGCTTAGGGTTCGTCGGTTTTGCAGACCAAACACGACTTCGGCAGAGAATGACTAAACCCAGACCCGTCCCTGCTTGCAGTCGACGTGAGGCCTACGCTCGCCACGTCATCGTTCTATGATGTTTTGATGACAGTACCGTGACAATCTAACTGTATGATTTTATTCGCTGATTTGTATCTGGCCCGGCTTCTGCCAGGGGAAATCTGACAGTGAAAGTAGCGCCCTTTCCGGGCGTGCTGTCGATGCTCAGCCGGCCGCGATGACGATTGAGAATATGCTTCACGAGTGCGAGCCCAAGCCCTGTTCCACCCTGTGCGCGGCTTTCTACGACATCGACGCGGTAGAACCGCTCGGTCAGTCGCGGCAGATGTTCCGGGGCAATGCCCGGCCCAAAATCGCGAACCGCAATCACGGCTTCCTCCTCGCCGTCGGAACCCAGCTCGCGGTGGCCGCTCACCTCGATGCGCTTGCCGGTTGCGCCGTACTTGAGCGCGTTTTCAATCAGGTTTTCGAAGACGCGAATGAGCTCATCGCGATCGCCGCGAACCGCGAGCGGCGCTGGCGGCATCTCGATCCTGATCTCGACACCGCGGTCATGCGCCAACATCTGCAAGCCGTCGGCAACCTGACGCACGATGGCAACCAGATCAGCGAATGTCTGCGGCTGCAAATGGGCCTTGAGCTCGATGCGCGACAGCGACAACAGATCATCGATCAGGCGCGCCATGCGCATCGCTTGCGCCTTCATGATGTGAAGGAAGCGCTCGCGCGCCTGGGCGTCGTCGCGTGCGGAGCCTTGCAGGGTTTCGATGAATCCCGCCAAGGAAGCGAGGGGCGTCCGCAACTCGTGGCTGGCGTTGGCCACGAAATCGGCGCGCATTTCCTCCACCCGCCGGATCGGGGTGAGGTCGTGTAGCGCGACCAAGACCAGCTCGCGACCGGGCTCCCCCGGCAAGAGAATGGGCTCGATGAAGCCTTCAAACCATCGGTCCGGGACGCGCACCTGAAATTCGACCCGCTCGCCCTGGCGCGTCGAGGTGGTGCGGCGGACGGCGGCGAGCACGTCGGGGATGCGCAAGGCGAATGAAACTGGCTCTCCCACCGCAAGCGCCCGAGCGATGCTGCGAGCGTGCTCGTTGAAGGCCACCACGATACCCTGCTGGTCGAGCATGATCGCCGGGTCCGGCAGCCCCGCAATGGCGGCCTCAATAGCGCGGTCGATCGCGAGCTGCCCCATGGCCTCGCGGCCGCGCGGCACCCCGGCCCCTTCGACCTCTTCCGGAGTGCCGAGCAGTGACGCCAGCCCGACGATGGCAAATCCGATCAGGGCTTCGAGGGGCGCAACGGCTTCGATTGCCACCAGGATGCCGAATACGGCAGCGGAGGCAACGATGACGAACCGCGCGCGTTTGAGCCGGTTCCAGATTTCCCCGACCGGGGCCGCAGCTCGATCGGCTTCAATCGCCATGGGACAACCCCACTAGTGCCGCCGATTTGGCGTTCCTGCGTCACCTGCCGCAAGTGCCGCGAGCTGTCACAAACTTCGGAAACAGGGCACTAACGGATCCGAGGGCGAACAGCCTGTCGGCCAAATACATGAAAAAAACAAGGGGCGGAGGACCGAAAGCGGAACTTTTTAGACTACATCCTGACCGCTTCTATTATGACGGTCGGGCGTGAGGCCGCCGACCGGACGGATGTTTTGACGTTTCCAGCCTAGCCAGAGCTCGCGGATTCCCAGAATGGCAAGCGCGATCGCGAAGGGCACGATGTAGTAGAGAAGTCGAAACAGCAACAAACCCGCGAGCAGATCCTCTTTATCATACTGCCAGAGGGCAACCAGCATGGCTGCGTCGAATACGCCGAGCCCACCGGGAGAGTGGCTGGCAAAGCCAAGCAGAGTTGCCGAGACAAAAATGACCGCCAGCTCGACAAAACCGAAATATGGCTCGCTGGGCAGCAGCATGTACATGGCAAGTGCGCAGCAAGCGAGATCCATGACACCGATGCCGATCTGCAGCAGCGTCAGACGTCCATTCGGCAAGGTCACTTCCCAGGTGCTGTGACCGACGCGCCGCGGCGTTTTCCAAACCCAGGCCACGTAGGCCATCAACACTGCGAGCGTCACCACCGCCGCCGTACGATTGAACCAGATCGGCAGCTGATCGATCGCACTGGCCGAACGCGGCGTGTACAGAATGCCGAGCCCGAGCACCGTTGCGTTGCCCAGCCAAAACGTCAGGCCGGTGATGAAGCAGAGCTTGGCGACATCAACGGCGGACAAGCCATGTAACGAGTAGATGCGATAGCGCACGGCGCCGCCGGTGAAAGCACTGGCGCCGATATTGTGGCCGACAGCGTAGCTGGTGAAGCCCGCCATGGCGGCAATGCGATAACCGATGTGCGCTTTGCCAATGTTGCCCAAGGCGAACAGATCATAAAACGTCAGCGTGAAATAACCGGCAGCAACAAACAACGCAGCAATCAGTATGTTGCGCGGTCGCGTGGTTTCGATGGCGCTGAGCACCTCGCGCAGGTCGATGTCGCGCAACGTCCGAAACAGCACGAAGCACGCAATCGCGATGATGCACACACTGAGCACCACCCCGATCCTGTGCCAGCCGATGTTGTCATCGATAGCCTGGGCCGCAACGCGCAGGCGATCCATCAAGCAGCCAGGGTCGGCTGCAATGGTTTCAGCCCGGCTGCGATCATCTCGTCTTCGCTGCAACATCAGCTCGCGTGCCTACCAGATGTCCTGTGCGAACGCGAGCCTTTGCGGCATTCGGCCCACCCTTGCTGTACTCCCGCACGGATCGAAATTTTGCACTGCACACCGAAACTTATAGGACGTGGTTAATGAGGGTGCGACAGTTCCCCCTGTGCGGCCGAGCCTACAATTGCTGCTGGACAGAGAGGAAGCGAAAAATCTGCACTCGTTCACTATCCCAAACCGGGGAGCGGGACAGTAGGCAGCACGCGCCAGCTCACGCGGGGGTGTGACACACCGCCTCGATGTTGTGCCCGTCCAGGTCGAGGACGAATGCGCCATAGTAATGTGGGTGATAGTGCGGACGCAGTCCGGGAGATCCGTTGTCGCGGCCGCCCGCGGCGAGCGCGGCCGCATAGAAGGCATCGACGGTGGCACGGTCGTTGGCAACGATCGCGACGTGCAGCGGTCGATTAATCCCGCCCTCGCTGCCAATCCAGAAATCGGGCTTGCCATTCGCGCCGAAGCCGGCGGCCGGAGCAGCGCTCTCGGTCTTGTCGGCGCCGACCTCCATGATCAGCGTGTAACCGAGCGGCGCCAGCGCGGCCGCATAGAATGCCTTCGCCCGCTCGTAATCCGAGACCGGAAATCCGATATGGTCGATCACGACCGACCTCGCCTGGACCGCCGCGTGCGAGGACCCTTACACCTGCCGCTCGACGAGCTTGCGCTTGGTATCGGCAATCGCCTTAGCCGGATTGAGGCTCTTGGGGCACGCTTTGGCGCAATTCATGATCGTGTGGCAGCGGTAGATCCGGAACGGATCCTCCAGATTATCCAGCCGCTCACCGCTGTTTTCGTCGCGCGAATCCTCAAGCCAGCGCGTCGCCTGCAACAGCGCCGCCGGGCCGAGGAAGCGATCGGAGTTCCACCAATAGCTCGGACACGCAGTCGAGCAGCAGGCGCACAGGATGCACTCATAAAGCCCGTCGAGCTTGACGCGCTCCTCGTGGCTCTGCCGCCACTCTTTCTGCGGGGTCGCGCTCTCGGTCTTGAGCCATGGCTCGACCGATGCGTGCTGTGCGTAGAAGTTGGTGAGATCGGGGACCAGGTCCTTGACGACCGGCTGGTGCGGCAACGGATAGATCCGGATCGTGCCGGACACGTCGGCCATGTCCTTGGTGCAGGCGAGCGTGTTGGTGCCATCGATGTTCATGGCGCAGGAGCCGCACACGCCCTCCCGGCAGGAGCGGCGGAACGTCAGCGTCGGATCGATCTTGTTCTTGATCCAGATCAGCGCGTCCAGAACCATCGGCCCGCAATCGTCGAGGTCGACCGTATAGTTGTCCATCCTCGGATTGGTGCCGCTGTCGGGATCGAAGCGATAAACGCGGTAGTCCCGCGTGCCCTTGTTGCCGGGCGCCTTGTGCTTGAGCGACCAGGTTTGCCCTTCAACAACTTTGGAGTTTCTCGGCAGCGTGAATTGGACCATGGTTGTTCTATGCCTGAATGGGATTGACCGCGCTCAATACACCCGAGCCTTCGGTTCGACGTACTGGACTTCGTTTGTCATCGTGTAGGCGTGCACTGGCCGATAGTCGAACGAAACCTTGCCAGTCTTGACGTCGAGCCAGGCGAGCGTGTGTTTCATCCACTCCTTGTCATCACGATCAGGATGATCCTCACGCGCATGCGCACCCCGGCTTTCGGTGCGGTTGCCGGCCGAATCCATCGTGACAACCGCCTGGACGATCAGGTTGTCGAATTCCAACGTCTCTACCAGGTCCGTGTTCCAGACCAGCGATCGATCAAACACGCGGACATCCGAGACACCCGCCATCACGTCGTGGATGAGTTTGGAGCCCTCTTGCAGAATCTCGCCGGTACGGAACACGGCGCAGTTGGTCTGCATCACCGTCTGCATGCGGGCGCGCAATTCGGCGGTCGCCGTCGAACCGTTGGCGTGCCGGAACTTGTCCAGACGCGAGAGCGACCGCTCCGCCGAATCCTTAGGCAGATCGCTGTGTTTCTCATCGGGCTGGATCAGCTCGGCGCAACGCAGCGCCGCGGCGCGACCAAACACGACGAGATCGATCAGCGAGTTGGAGCCAAGCCGGTTGGCGCCATGCACCGACACGCACGCCGCTTCGCCCAGCGCCATCAGCCCAGGTACGATGTAATCGACATTGCCGTTTTTGTTGATGACCGCCTCGCCATGATAGTTCGTGGCAATTCCGCCCATGTTGTAGTGCACGGTCGGCAATACCGGGATCGGCTCGCGCGTCACATCCACGCCGGCAAAAATACGCGCACTCTCGGAAATACCGGGCAGCCGTTCGTGCAGGATCTTGGGGTCGAGGTGATCGAGATGCAGGAAGATATGATCCTTCTTGGATCCGACGCCGCGCCCCTCGCGGATCTCGATGGTCATGGCGCGAGACACCACGTCACGCGACGCGAGGTCCTTGGCTGAGGGCGCGTAGCGCTCCATGAAGCGCTCGCCCTCGGAATTGACCAGATAACCGCCCTCGCCGCGCGAGCCTTCGGTGATCAGGCAGCCGGCGCTGTAGATGCCCGTCGGGTGGAACTGCACGAACTCCATGTCCTGCAGCGGCAGCCCCGCGCGCAGAACCATGGCATTGCCGTCGCCGGTCTGCGTGTGCGCGCCGGTGCAGGACAGATACGCGCGGCCGTAACCGCCGGTCGCGATGATCGTCATGTGAGCGCTGAAGCGATGAATGGTTCCATCGTCGAGCTTGAGCGCAACGACGCCGCGGCAGCGGCCGTCGTCATCCATGATGAGATCGATAGCGAAATATTCGATGAAGAACTCGGCCTTGTGCTTGAGCGCCGCGCCGTAGAGCGTGTGCAGCATGGCGTGGCCGGTCCGGTCCGCGGCGGCGCAGGTGCGTTGCGCGGTGCCCTTGCCGTAATGGGTGGTCATGCCACCGAACGGACGCTGATAGATCTTGCCGTCTTCCTCGCGACGGGAGAACGGCAGTCCCCAGTGCTCGAGCTCGTAGACCGCCGCCGGCGCGTGGCGGCACATGTACTCGATTGCGTCCTGGTCGCCGAGCCAATCGGAGCCCTTGACCGTGTCGTACATATGCCAGCGCCAGTCGTCGTCGCTCATGTTGCCGAGCGCCGCGGCAATGCCGCCTTGCGCGGCGACGGTGTGCGAGCGAGTCGGAAACACTTTGGTGATACAGGCCGTCTTCAGGCCCGCCTCGCTACACCCCACGGTCGCCCGCAAGCCCGAGCCGCCGGCACCGATGACGACCACGTCATAGGCGTGATCCTCGATCGGGTAGGCGCGGCCGTTAACCGCGGGCGCTCCATTTCCGTTCGCAGACATGGTTTCAGACTCCGAACGCGAGTTTCAAAATGGCGAATGCGGACGCCAGCGCGATCCCAATCGCATAGAACGTGTTGAGCACGATGAGTGCGAGCTTGCTTTTTTCCTCGTGCACATAGTCCTCGATGATCACCTGCATGCCGATCCGCATGTGGTACGTGACCGATAGGATGAACAGCAGCATCACGATCGCGATCACCGGAGAACCGAGGATCTGCACCGCGGCCGCATGATTGCGGCCGACGAGCGAAATCACGATCACGACGCCGGCAATGATCAGCGGGATATTGGCAATCGCGGTGAGACGCTGATGCCAGAACGCCTCGGTTCCGGCCTTGGCTGAGCCAAGGCCGTGAACGCGTCCCAATGGCGTACGCATCGATTTCATCGCAGGCCCCCTGTCATCACGTACATGAAAATCCACAGCAGCAACGTGAGCGTGATCGAGCCGAACAAGGTGGCCCGTGCCATCCACTCGCGCTCCGCCGGACCAAAACCGTGTCCGGTATCCCAGATCAGGTGACGTAGGCCGCCCAGCATGTGATGCAGCAAGGCCCAGGTATAGCCGAACAGCACGAGCCGGCCGATGAAGCTTCCCGCGACCGCCTGGAACGTAGCGTAGGCGCTGGGCCCGGAGGCGATCGCCAGCAGCCACCAGGCCAGCAAAAGGGTGCCGACATAAAGTGCGCCACCCGTGATGCGATGCACGATCGACATCATCATCGTCAGCATCGGCCGGTAGATTTGCAGGTGAGGCGAAAGCGGGCGGGTCAGGTCTGACGGCGTCTTGGCATTTGCCATCTTTTTTCTCCGAAACGGGTCAGTTCCTAACCAATGCGCAGTGGGCGTCGCAACAAGAACCACTCAGGCGAATGCTGCCTGCAGGTTCCGGGCCGCCCCTCGCGCACCCCTCACCCAAACCGCCTTGTTTCGCCGGTGACGAAAGATTAGGTTCCCGGACGGCCGATCACAATGAGCATGTTGCGTAGGGTGCCTTCGTGTTCGGCGAAGGAACGCCATGCATTTCGATCTCGTCGACCTCAACCTGTTCCGCCAGGTCGTGGATGCGGGGAGCATCACCCGCGGAGCCCGCAAGGCAAATCTCGCGCTCGGTGCCGCATCGACGCGCATCCGCAATCTGGAAGATACGATCGGCGCTCCCCTACTCACGCGCGGACGGCTCGGTGTCACCCCAACGCAAGCCGGACGCGTACTGCTCACGCATGCACGAACGATCTTGCAGCAGACCGAGCGCTTGCGCGAGGACCTGAGCCCGTTCGCGGGCGCATCCGCAGGACAGATCCGCGTTCTGTCCAATACCAACGCGCTGGCCGAGTTCCTGCCGGAAGCGCTGAGCGCGTTTTTGTCCGCGCATCCACAGATCAGCGTCGAGCTGGAAGAGCGCCTGAGCGACGAGATCGTCGGCCAGATTGCCGAAGGCGTAGCCGACATCGGCATTGTGGCCGGCACCGTGGACACCGGCGCGCTCGCGACCTTTCCGTTCCGCAAGGACCGGTTCGTGCTCGCGGTCGCGCGCGGACACCCGTTGGCTAAGCGCGGAGAGATCGCGTTCGCCGACGTGCTCGACCAGAATTTCGTCGGGCTTGACCGCGCCAGTGCTATCCAGCGCTTCCTTGCCGACAAGGCCGCGCGCGCCGGCAAACCGCTGCGGCTGCGCATCCAGCTGCGCAGCTTTGATGCGGTGTGCCGCATGGTCGAAAGCAATGTCGGTATCGGCATTGTGCCAGAAACCACCGCTCGCCGGGCGGCGAGGACGATGGCGATCGTGAGCGTGGCCCTCAAGGACGCCTGGGCGCTGCGCGAGCTGACGATCTGCGTGCGCGATCTTACGGATTTGCCCAACTACGCCCGGCAGCTGGTGGATTATCTGCGAACCGGAAAAGGCGACCCTTGAGCGGCGCGCGCGATCATCTCGGCATCAGCACCCAGTAGTCGAGGTCGAGGATCACGGCCGGATCATCCTTGTCGCCGGCGCGCAGCGGGAACTGGCCGCAGGATTGATCCTTGGTGGCGATGGTGCGCAAGCGCAGCGCCCCTACGTCGGCGCGCTCGGGCAGCAGCCCTTTGTCGAGCACTTCGGACCAGGCAAACACGGTCAATCCGGCAAAGAGCGGCGCCACATGTCGGCCGCCGTTGATGGCTGAGACGTGGAAGGCGTTGGCCAGCCCGTTGAAGGAGAGCGCACGCGCCAGCGAAATCACATGGCCGCCATAAATCAGTCGCCGGCCGAACCGGCCTTGAGACTCGGTGAACTGGTTGAAATGCACCCGCGCCGTGTTTTGGTAGAGCCGCGTTGCCAGCTGGTGCTCGGCCTCTTCCACCGTGATCCCGTCGACATGGTCGATCTTTTCGCCGATCGCATAGTCGCCCCAGCGCGCGCCACTGCCGGCCAGCGCCGTATCGTAGGCCTTGATGTCGATTGCCGGGCAAGCCCGGCCAAGCACGCCCGGTTCGACGGCCTTCGGCAGATTTGGCACGTGGTCGCCGGGAGCTGCGGCCTCAGGGTCGCGCTTGTTCACCATGACCCAGCGCACGTATTCCAGAACCTTATCGCCGTCCTGATTCGTGCCGGTGGAGCGCACGTAAACCACGCCGGTTTTCCGGCTTGAGTTCTCCCGCAGCCCGATCACCTCGGAGCTGGCGCTCAAGGTATCGCCCGGATAGACCGCCGCGAGAAAGCGGCAGTCCGCGTACCCCAGGTTGGCGACGGCGTTGAGCGAGATGTCGGGCACCGTCTTGCCGAACACCACATGAAAGACGAGGAGATCGTCGATCGGCGCGAGCGGATAGCCGATTGCCTGGGCGAAGGCGTCCGACGATTGCACGGCAAAGCGCGTGCCATAGAGCGCGGTGTAGAGCGCAGCATCGCCAACGGTCACGGTGCGCGGGGTCGCGTGCTGGATCACTTGACCCACGCGAAAATCCTCAAAGAAATTGCCGGCGTTGGCTTTGCTCATAGATTTGATGTTCCGAGACCCGCCTGCTGCAGGCGCAATAGGAACTTGAAAACGAAACGCCGTCCTTAAATCAATTATACTCCTGGTGCCCTCTGGCTCCCGGAAGGCATTATGTGCCGCTCCCGCATCAAACGCTCGTCAGCCTTATGCCGCGTCGCCTGATCTCAACCGGGTCGCCCTTCGAAACAACCGCCGGCTACAGCCGGGCGGTCGTCGACGGCGATTTCTGTTTTGTGGCCGGCACTACCGGCTATGACTATGCCACCATGCAGATGCCGGCTGACGTTGCTGGGCAGACGCGCAACTGTTTCCGGACCATTGCCCAGGTCCTATCGGAGGCTGGCTTCGATCTCGCCGATGTGGTGCGCGCCCGTTACTACATCGTCGATCATGCGGATGCGGATGCCGTGCTCGCCGTATGCGGCCAGTTTTTTCGCGAGATTCGACCGGCCGCAGCGATTTTGGTTGTGGCGGGTCTGCTGCGGCCCGAGATGCGGGTTGAGATCGAAGTCACCGCGAAGCGGCGTGGCTGAGCGTGACTCACGAGCCCCTGATGATCGTGCCAACGAAGGCAACCGGACCGGTCGGCTGACCGGTCGGCGAGCCGCCCTTCGGCTCCACGCTGATGGCAAGCGTGGCGCCGGCCGTTACGCCCGCAGGGGGCCCGGGGACGACAAGGCGGCCGGACGCGGAGATCACGCCGAGCGGCTCGGGCCGCCCCCCGCTTGCCGGAATGGTCCATAGCTGGAGGTCGCGATCGGACGGGGCCGGATGATTACCGACGGCCTGCAGTGTCAGGCCGTCTCGTCCCGCGGTCGCCAGCCAGACGGGGGTCGGGTCGGATGGAACGTGAAGAAACGCCACGAGGTTTGGCCCAGCCGTTGGCGGAGCGAGCACGATGTAAACCAGGAGCGCCGCTGCCACGGCACCGGCCGCGAGCGCAACCGAACGCCACAAGGCGAGCGAATTTCGCCACCCGAATCTCTCCGGCCACAGGCGTTCGGCGATGCGTTGCCAGCCGCCGGCCGGCGGCTCCGCCGGGGGGACCAGCGCCGTCAGCGGATGAAGCTGGCTTTCCCAGAAACTGATGGCCCGGCTGAGCGCCGGATTGGTCGCCCGCGCCGCCTCAACCTCGCGAGCCGTGTCGTGGTCGAGCACGCCCAACACGTACTCACCGGCCATCACATCGAGTTCGTGGGGATCTTCCGGGATCATGATTCGAGGCAACTTCTCAGCAATTGGAGCGCGCGGCGCACCCAGCCCTTGACCGTCCCCAGCGGCGCCGACACGCGATCAGCGATCTGTGCATGTGACAGACCGTCGACGAAAGCGAGCAGCACCACTCGCCGCTGACTTGGCTCGAGAGCCTTGAGACATCGTTGCAATGCGTCGCTGGCCGTCCGTCGATCGAGCTGTTCCACGATGTCCGGTTCTTCCGCCCGATCGCCCAGCCGGGGATCGTCCGACAGCACCTCGCGCCTGAATTTTCGCACCGCGTCGAGAGCCCGGTAACGGACAATACCTGTCAGCCAGGCACTGGCGTCGCCGCGTTCGGGCGAAAAGCTTGCAGCATTCTGCCAGACCTGGACAAAGGCGTCTTGCAGCACGTCGGCCGCAAGCTCCGGGCGACGCACGATTCGCAGCGCGATCCCATGGAGTCGTCGCGCCTCCAGCTCGTAGAGCCGCTTCAGAGCCCCTCGGCTGCCGCGTTGCACCGCCTCGATGAGCGCGCGGGGCGAGGAAAGTTCGGCAACGGTGCCCATCGATTGGAGATGCCCGAAAGTGCTCAACTTGTCCAAGGCCGCGCCGGCCACGGCAACTGTGTACCCGCAAACCCTATACGCAGATCGCGGGCTTCTGGATGCAGGCAGACTGTTGTCGCGGTGCATCGACCTGTGAAATGGCCCCCCGCTCCGCTCACACGGTCGTGATGGCCGGCCGGACATCCATCATCCGGGTCGGGCCGTAATTCCTCCGACGCGAGGTCGCGTGCAGTCAGCCCCCGCTGCTGGGCACGTCCTCGTTCGTCACAACCGGGCGGTCCTTGCCCGACGTCAAACCTCATCAGGAGCTTTCAATGTCTCGCTTCAGCCTGTTCTCGTCGGCGGCAGTCGCCGTGCTGTTGCTCGCGTCGGTCCCCGTTGGTGCGGAAACCATGAACGAAAAGACCGTGATGGTCGGCGGAGCACCGATGTATCCATCCAAGAACATCATTCAGAACGCAATCAACTCCAAGGATCACACCACGCTCGTCGCCGCCGTGAAGGCGGCCGGACTAGTCGACACTCTGCAGGGCCCCGGCCCATTCACGGTGTTCGCGCCAACCAATGCGGCATTCGCCAAGCTGCCGGCGGGGACGGTCGACAATCTGGTCAAGCCGGAGAACAAGGAGACCTTGACCAAGATCCTCACCTATCACGTTGTTCCGGGCCGCCTGACGGCAGCCGCGCTCATGAAAGCGATCAAGGACGGCGAAGGCACCGCCAAGCTCAAGACCGTTGCCGGCGGCGACATCTGGATCAAGCAGGCGGGGCCGGGCAAACTGTCGGTCACCGATGTCAAAGGCGACGTCGCAACGGTGACCCTCGCAGATGTCCTGCAATCGAACGGCGTTATTCACGTCATCGACACGGTGCTGTTGCCGATGTGAAGTTCCAGATGAACCTTCCCCGCCGGCATGCCGGCGGGGAGCGGCTCGCGCTGGCGTGAGCCGATGTGACGCGACGCGCAGCGCGAACCTTTGCTAAAAGGAACCGTAACAGCGGAGACGATCATGGCGGTCGACGCCCTCCAGCATGCGACGATCGAGCGTTCTGGAAGCCGGATCATTCATCCGGTCTGGGTGCGCGTGACGCATTGGATCAATGCGATTGCCATGATCATGATGATCCTGTCGGGCTGGCAGATCTACAATGCGTCCCCACTGTTTCCGTTTGTCTTCCCCATCGGCCTGGGCGGCTGGCTCGCCGGCGCGCTGCTCTGGCATTTCGCCGCCATGTGGCTCCTGGTGGTCAACGGGCTCGTCTACCTGGCACTCGGGATTGCGACCGGCCGATTCCAGCACAAGCTGTTGCCCATTCGCCCATCCGAAGTCGTGCGCGACTTTCTCGCATCCCTGCGCGGGACGCTCTCGCATGCGGACCTGTCGGTCTACAACGCGGTGCAACGCCTGCTTTATCTCGGCGTTATCCTGGCGGGCATCGTGGCGGTGCTGTCCGGGCTGTCGATCTGGAAGCCGGTCCAAGTGCAAGAACTCACGGCTTTGTTCGGCGGCTACGACGCGGCCCGGTTCGTGCACTTCTTCGCCATGGCCACGATCGTCTCGTTTCTGGTGATCCACGTGGCGCTGGCGTTGATCGTGCCCAAGAGCCTGCGCGCCATGGTGATCGGGAGATAGAGATGCGCACGCACAAGATCATCCCGGGTGTCGATCCCAAGCTCCTGATCAAGGATGCCAGCAAGCTTCTGCCGGCGCCGTCGCGGCGCATGTTCCTGCGCGGCGCCACCAGCCTCGGCGCGCTCACGTTCCTCACCGGATGCGATATCGTCGACAGCGATTCGGCTGAGCATGCGTTGCTCACCGTCTCCAAATTCAACGATCGAGTCCAGGCGCTGATGTTCCAGCCGCACAAGCTGGCACCGACCTACCCGGACAGCGCCATCACCAAGCCGTTTCCGTTCAACGCCTACTACGATGAGGACGAGGCGCCGGAGGTCGACGGCGATACTTACAAATTGCAGATCGACGGACTGGTCGACAACAAACAGCCCTGGACGCTCGAGGAGCTCTACAAGCTCCCCCAGGAAAAACAGATCACCCGGCACATCTGCGTCGAGGGCTGGAGCGCGATCGGCAGCTGGACCGGGGCGCGGTTGTCTGACTTTCTACAGCGCATCGGCGCCGACCTGACTGCCAAGTATGTGTATTTCATCTGCGCCGAGGGCTATTCCAACACCATCGACATGCCGACCGCCCTGCACCCGCAAACGCAGATGACCTTCCGCTTTGCCGACGACATCCTGCCGCGCAAGTACGGCTACCCGATGAAGATCCGCATCCCGACCAAGCTCGGGTTCAAGAACCCCAAGCACGTGGTCGCGCTCGTCGTTACCAACCAGGACCGCGGCGGCTACTGGGAAGACCGCGGCTACAACTGGTTCAGCGGCAGCTAAAGCGTGATGACTTTTCTCGAATCGTCATCGCGCTTTAGCTTATTGTTTGAGCATGATCTTTTCCGAAAACCGGTATCCACTTTTCGGGATCATGCTTTAGCTTATTTATCTTCCGCCGGCGTGGGAGTCGCGGGCCCTTCGCCGACGATCAGCAACACGGCCTCTTCGTTTTTGGCGCCGTCGTAGTGCACCTGCTTGCCGAAGTGGGTCACGAAGGTGCCCGCCGGCATAGCTTTGGTGCTGTCCGGATCAAACTTGGTCCCGGTTCCGACCCACCAGGTTCCCTTGAGCACGGTGATGAAGCGGTCGTTGGGATGAAAGTGGGGCCGGCTCATGTGTCCCGGCAGCCATTTGGTCAGCACCATATAGAGACCGGGTTTTGCCGGATCACCGACCAGGATCGATTGCTGAACGCCCGCATTCGCCGACGGCGACTTCCACTCGATCTGATCCGGCAGCTTGAATGCGACAGCGGCCGGATTGAGTTCGCCGCCATGGGCTGCAGCCGTTGCCAGGCCGAGTGCGCCGATCCAAATGATGATCAGCGACATTGCTTTCATTACGACCTCCCTCGCATCGCTTTTATGTGTTGGGAGCTTAGCGCGCCGAGATCGCGTTGGAATAGGGCCAATACGGCAGCAACCGCCAACAGCGCGGTAGCAGATTGCAGTGCAAGAGCGAGGTTTCCCGACCAATCGCTGATCGTGCCGCTCAGTACCGGACCAATCATTTGGCCGAGGCCGAACGCAACCGTCATAACACCAACGCCGCTGGGCCATGCGGCGGGCGGATAATTCTGGCGCACGAATGCGGTGGTTGCCGCGACGACCGCGAGCAACGCTGATCCAAACATGAACGCAGACAGGAATTGCACGATCCGCAAATCGGCCGATAACCCGATTGCAGCCGCAACGAACGTCAGCGCTGTCAGCATCGCAATGGCGCGACCGCCCGACAGCACGGCAATCGCCCAAGACCAGAGGAACGGCGAGCAAATCCCGCCAAGCCCTAGCAAGGACCAGAAGACCGCCTGCGTCGTCGCGCCCGCGCCAGCCTTGGCGAGCCAAGCGATCATGAATGTCATGTAGGCGATGGTTCCGACGCTGAACAAACAATAACTCACAACAACAATGAGCATCGGACTCAGCGCGACGCGGATTTGAGCCTCCTCGATTTTTGACGCCGGCATCTCGCGCGGGGCAAGCGCCAGCACGGCGCACATGATGGCGGTCAGGGCGGCCAGCACACCCCAGCCGACCCACCACGATCCAGGACCCAACTGAACCAGGAGGGCCGGCGTAATAAGTCCGGACAGCAAGATCCCGAGTCCAGGGCCGATGTAGTAGAGACTCACCAGGAAGGCTGCATGGCCAACATGGCGTTGAGCAATCCGCACGGTTGCGACGCCGCCAGCGACGAAAGCAACCGCGCCGCCAATGCCAGCCGCAAGGCGCGCCGAGCTCAGTACGACAAAATTGCCGGTCACGGCAGAGAGTGCGAGCGCCAGGACGCACGCGAGCGAGCCGTGGACGATGGCGCCGTGCTGGCCGACGCGCCGCATGACGGGAGCCGCGATACTTGCGCCGATGAGGTAGCCGGCGGCATTGACCGTGTTCATGAATCCGGCGGCCGCATAGGTCCACCGGAGGCTGGTGCGCATGTCAGGCAGCAGCAACGAATAGGCGAAACGCGCGATCCCGACGCCGATGGCCGGGGCCAGTGCGAGTATACAGACCGTTGTGACGGCGCACCAAACCCCGTGTTCTGGAAAGCGCTGCGGTTCCATGGGCGAAAGATCGGGCTGCCGGACAAGCCGCGCAATCAGTATTTGGCGCAGTCAGGCTTCGCGGTTGCCGAACCCGGGTTGAACCTTGCCAAACCCCTGCCCCGCCGATAGCAGTTCGGGCAAATCCTCAAGCCGACAAAGGCCCCGCTCATGTCCACGATCAATCTTCTGCTCCTCCCCGGCGATGGCATCGGCCCCGAGGTCATGGACGAGGTCAAGCGCCTGATCGCGTGGATGAACCAGCGCGGAATCGCCCGGTTTGAGACTGAGGAAGCGCTGGTCGGCGGCTCGGCCTACGACGCCCAAAAGGTCGCCGTCACCGACGAGACGATGGCGAAGGCCAAAGCCGCCGATGCCGTCCTGTTCGGCGCCGTCGGTGGACCGAAATGGGACAGCGTGCCTTACGACGTGCGCCCCGAAGCGGGCCTGCTGCGGCTGCGCAAAGACCTCGCCCTCTTTGCCAACATCCGCCCGGCGCTCTGCTATCCGGCGCTGGCCGATTCCTCGAGCCTCAAGCGCGAGGTCGTGGACGGGCTCGACATCGTGATCCTGCGCGAGCTCACCGGCGGCGTTTACTTCGGTGAGCCGAAAACGATCACCGACCTGGGCAACGGCCAGAAGCGCGCGATCGACACCCAGGTGTACGACACCTACGAAATCGAGCGCATCGGACGCGTGGCCTTCGAGCTTGCGCGCGCACGCCGCAACAAGGTCACCTCGATGGAGAAGCGCAATGTGATGAAGACCGGCGTGCTGTGGCACGAGGTCATCGCCCAGTTGCATGCGCGCGAATATAAGGACGTGACGCTCGAGCACCAACTCGCCGATGCCGGTGGAATGCAGCTCGTACGTTGGCCCAAACAGTTCGACGTGATCGTCACCGACAATTTGTTCGGCGATATGCTCTCCGACGTCGCCGCGATGCTGACCGGCTCGCTTGGCATGCTGCCGTCCGCCTCGCTGGGCGAGGTCGATCCCAAGACCAAGAAGCGCCGCGCGCTCTATGAGCCGGTGCACGGCTCGGCGCCGGACATCGCCGGCAAGGGCCTGGCCAATCCGATCGCCATGATCGCGTCGTTCGGAATGGCGCTGCGCTACTCCTTCGGGATGGGCAAAGAAGCCGACCTGATCGACAAGGCGATCGCCGGCGCACTGGCCAAAGGCCTGCGCACGGCCGACATCAAGTCGGAAGGCACGACCGTGGTCGGCACCACCGAAATGGGTGCCGCGATTCTCAAAGAGATGGAGGCGTTGAGCTGATCCGGGAAAGATCCCGGATCAGAAGCCGGTGTTCCAGCCGCTGCCCGGGATATCGAACGGACCCGGCAGCGGGTTGCGCGACCACGTGCCGTTGTAGTTGTTGCGGTCGTAGAACACCGAGTAGTTGGGCGGCATCGCATAGTCCATGGACTTGCTGCTGCCGGGAATCACCTCGGGCCCAGGATCGAGCCAGGAACGCGGCCGCACCGTGACTTTGGTGCGGGTCCGGCCCGTCTCATCAATAACAGTGATGGTTTCCGTGTCGCCTGCGGGCGCACGTCGCGTTTGAGCTTGCGCCGGAAGCGCTAACGCGGCGGCTCCTGCGGCAACCAGCGCGAGCCCCACAACAATCTTCTGACGCATGAGAGTATTCCTATGACGACAATGGCAGTGTAATTGGTCCCAAATTGGGGCACAAGCAAACCTACGTATACCACAACGCTCTTGGAGTGATTTGGTTTACCCTAGTGGCCAAACGGACACAATTCGCTGGTCCGGCGGCGTCGTAACGTTGAATTTGCCAGCCTGAGCGGCTACATCCGCCGGACCGCACAATGACGCGGCTTTGTTTGGACGACAGAGTTTGGAGACGAAACATGGGTTTCAAGGTCGCTGTCGTCGGCGCCACCGGCAACGTTGGCCGGGAAATGCTCGAAATCCTCGCTGAACGCGCGTTTCCGGCTGATGAGGTGGTCGCGCTGGCATCGCGCCGCAGCCTGGGCCAGGAAGTCTCTTACGGGGACCACACCCTGAAAGTTCGGGCTTTGGAGCACTATGAGTTTGCTGACGTCGACATCTGCCTGATGTCGGCCGGCTCCGCCGTCTCCAAAGAATGGTCACCGAAAATTGCCGCCGCGGGCGCGGTGGTGATCGATAATTCCTCGTTCTGGCGCTATGACGCCGACGTTCCGCTGATCGTTCCTGAAGTGAACGCCGATGCGGTCGCCGGTTTCCGCCGCAAGGGTATCATCGCCAACCCGAACTGCTCGACCGCGCAGCTCGTGGTCGCGCTCAAGCCGCTGCACGACCGCGCCAAGATCAAGCGCGTGGTGGTCGCGACCTATCAGTCCGTCTCGGGCGCCGGCAAGGACGCCATGGATGAGTTGTTCTCGCAGACCAAGGCCGTGTTCACGGTCGACGAGATCAACCCCAAGAAGTTCCCCAAGCGCATCGCCTTCAACGTGATCCCGCACATCGACGTGTTCATGGAGGACGGGTTCACCAAGGAAGAGTGGAAGATGGTGGCCGAGACCAAGAAGATCCTCGACCCCAAGATCAAGGTAGTGGCGACCTGTGTGCGGGTTCCGGTGTTTGTCGGTCACTCGGAGGCCATCAACATCGAGTTCGAGAACCCGATCACCGCCGAGGAGGCGCAGGATATTCTGCGCAACGCGCCCGGATGCCTGGTGATCGACAAGCGCGAGCCCGGCGGTTACGTCACGCCCTATGAGGCCGCCGGCGAGGACGCGACCTACATCAGCCGCGTGCGCGAAGACCCCACCGTCGATAACGGCCTCGTGCTCTGGTGCGTGTCCGACAACCTGCGCAAAGGCGCGGCGCTCAACGCGGTACAGATCGCGGAGTGCCTGATCAATCGCAAGCTGATCCAGGCCAAGCGCAAAGCCGCGTAAGTCCTGCGGCTACCCAAAAGCGCCGGTCGCGGGGTCACGCACCATTAGGTCGCCCGACGCGACTGCGAAATAGGCGGCGTGCAGGGTGAGCGCGCCCCGTTCCACTTGGCTGCGCACGTAGGGGAAGGTCATCAGGTTTTCCAGCGTGGTCGCCATCGCGGCCTGTTCCAATCGCGTCAGGTAGCTCTCGGGCGATTCCGACGGCGGCCCGATCGCCGCCGCGGCGGGCGCGATCATCGACATCCATTTGCCGATGAAGTCGCTGGGCGACAGCGGCTCCTGGCGTTCGGCGAAAGCCTTGATGCCGCCGCAGTGCGCGTGCCCCAGCACGACGATGTGCTTCACGCGCAGGACCTGGACCGCGAACTCGAGCGCCGCCGACACGCCGTGATAGGCATCGTCCGGGGAAAAGGGCGGCACCAGGTTGGCGACATTGCGGACGACGAAGAGTTCGCCAGGACGCGCGTCGAAGATCACGTCGGGAGACACCCGCGAGTCACAACATCCAATCAGCATGATCTCGGGCGACTGCCCGTGCTCGGCGAGATCGTGGTAGCGATCCTGCTCGCGTGGCAAGCGGCCCGTGCGGAACGATTCGTAGCCGTCGATCAGGCGCTTTGGCAGGTGCATGATGTCACTCGTTTTACTACCCCGACAGATCGTGCAAGCGACGTGCCCGGTACACGGCAAACCTGACGGCGCGATGACTTTCTGGCACAGGTCGTGCACACCCGATACCGTGAAAGCTCGGATTTCAGGGGGTACAAGATGACCATCCGTCCGCGACGCAGCGTGCTTTATATGCCAGGCTCCAACGCCCGGGCGTTGGAAAAGGCCAAGACGCTCGCCGCCGATGGCCTCATTCTGGATCTCGAAGACGCGGTGGCGCCCGACGCCAAAGACACCGCGCGCCGGCAAGTGGCCGAGGCCGTGAAAGCCGGCGGCTTTGGCAAACGCGAAGTCTTCATCCGAGTGAACGGGATCGACACGGCTTGGTTTTCCGAGGACCTGGAAGCAGCGGCGAGCGCCGCCCCGGATGCGATCCTGGTGCCAAAAATATCAACCCCGCAACAGCTCGACCTCATTTGGCAGCACCTGCACGAGCTCAAGGCCGATAGCCGGATCCGCATCTGGGCGATGATTGAAACACCGCTTGCGATCTTCAACATCCTCGCGCTCGCCGCCCAGGCAAAGCTGCCGGGTGCCCGGCTTGGCGGGTTCGTGATGGGCACCAACGACCTCGCCAAGGAGACACGCGCGCGCTTCGTTCCGGGCCGCGCGCCGATGCTCGGGTGGCTCACGACCTGCGTGCTCGCGGCACGCACTTATGGGATCGATATCCTGGACGGCGTCTACAACAACCTCGGCGACGCGGACGGCTTCGCGCGCGAGTGCGCCGAGGGGCGCGACCTCGGATTCGACGGCAAGACGCTGATCCATCCCAACCAGATCGAGCCGTGCAATGCGGCCTTCTCGCCCTCGGCCGACGAGGTCACTTTGGCGCGCAAGATCATCGCCGCCTTCGATCAGCCCGAGAACAAGGGCAAAGGCGTCGTGCAGGTGGACGGCCGCATGGTCGAACTGCTGCACGCCGAGATCGCCCGCCGCACGGTGGCGGTAGCCGATGCCATCGAGGCTCGCGTATAAAGCAGTACACGAGCTGGCTCGCCGAGGCGTTCCATGCGGTTCTGGGCCGCCATTACGCTTATATTGCTGTACGCGTCGGCCGCGCTCGCGAGCGACATTGCGCCGACCGGCTCCCTGCGCGCCGCCTATCTCGGCAACAATCCCGCACAGGCGGTGCGCGATC
This sequence comes from uncultured Alphaproteobacteria bacterium, assembly GCA_963760435.1. Classification (GTDB taxonomy): domain Bacteria; phylum Pseudomonadota; class Alphaproteobacteria; order Rhizobiales; family Xanthobacteraceae; genus JAFAXD01. The sequence continues at coordinate 77,258 of CAVXDE010000031.1, read as the reverse complement.
CGGTCAGCGGCGAAATCCGCGGCGCATCCGCGGATCTGGCGCGTGAACTCGGCCGACGCATCAACGCACCCGTAACACTGATCCCGTCCACCAGTCCGCAGGCCGTGATTGATGCGGTCAGCAAAGGCGAGGCCGATATCGGCTTTGTGGCCTATGCGCCGTCGCGTACCGGCACCGTGGCGTTCTCGCAAACCTACATGCTGGTGCGGCAAAGTTTCCTGGTGCCGGAGAACTCGCCAATCCGTTCGGTCGCCGACATCGACCAACCGGGGCGCCGTATTGCCGGCGGCAAGGGCGATTCGATCACTCTGTTCCTGGCGCGCACCCTCAAACAAGCAAAGCTGATTGAGACCGACAACTCGCCAGCAGACACCAAACAGAAATTCACCAACGGGGAAATCGATGCATTCGGCGCCAACCGCCAGCGCTTGACCAACATGGCCGCGGAGATGCCCGGCTACCGTTTGCTGCCGGACAATATCTTCGATGTGCCGCAGACGATTATCCTGCCCAAGGACAAGCCGCAGATCCTCGCTGAGGTCAACCGGTTCATCGATGACGTGCGCGGCTCGGGATTTCTCGCGGCTGCAATCGAGCGCGGCCATATTCCTGGCGTCGAGATCGCGCCCGCAGGCTACGGCTACGGCAAGGCTGAGTGACGTTAGAGCGCTCCTCATTGCGAGCGAACCGAAGCAGTCCAGGGGCCACAACACTTGGCTCTGGATTGCTTCGCTTCGCTCGCAATGACGGATTCTGGAAACCTGCTCGAACTTGATTTCATCGCGCTCTAGTTCAGAGCCAGGGACGCTCGGCTTTCGCCTTGCCCTCGTAACTATCGATCTTGCTCTTTTTCTCGAGCGTCTGACCGATATCGTCGAGGCCGTTGAGCAGGCAGTGCTTGCGATGCTGATCAATTTCGAAGGTGACTACGCCGCCGTCCGGTCCACGGATTTCCTGCTTGGCGAGATCGATGGTCAGGGTCGCATTGGCGCCGCGATCGGCATCATCGAACAACTTGTCGAGATCCTCGCGCGAGACTTTGATCGGAAGGATGCCGTTCTTGAAGCAGTTGTTGTAGAAAATATCGCCGAACGACGTCGAGATCACCGAGCGGATGCCGAAATCGAGCAGCGCCCAGGGCGCGTGCTCACGCGAGGAGCCGCAGCCGAAGTTGTCGTCCGCAACCAGGATCTTGGCTTTGCGATAGGCCGGCTTGTTGAGCACGAAATCCGGGTTCTCGCTGCCGTCGTCGCGAAAGCGCTTCTCGGCGAACAGGCCTTTGCCGAGCCCGGTGCGCTTCGTGGTCTTGAGGTACTGCTTGGGAATGATCATGTCGGTGTCGACATTGATCTGGTCGAGCGGGGCGGCAACGCCTTCCAAGGTCGTAAATTTATCCATGGCAATTCTCCAAGTCTGTGATGGAGATTCGATTGGCCCGGGTCAAGTGGCCCATGCGCATGGGTTGGTTGACTTTGCTCCCGGATGCGCCCCAATGGGGAAGGGCGACATACGGTAACGGTAAAGTGGGGCGGAATGAGCGCGACGATCTGGGATAAATCCGACTGGCCGACAGTCGGCGTATGCCTTGCCCTGAGCGGCTTTGGCCTGTCGGCCGTGCCCTTCATCGGAACAAAATACGGTGATTGGCCGGAAGCGACGGCGCTCGCCATCGGTTTGCTGCCGCTCGTCTATATCGCGATCCGCATGAGCCTGCGGTTCAACAGCCGCCTCAATCAGATCGAGGAGCGGCTGCGCCTGCTTGAAGGCGGCGGCGCCAAGTCGTCAGTCAAGGTTTAGTCCTCCGCGGCGGCTTCGATCGCCTCCATATCGGCATCCGACAAGCCGAAGTGATGACCGATTTCGTGCACGAGGACGTGCGCGATCACGGCTCCGAGCGGGTCTTCGTGTTCGGCCCAGTAATCCAGGATCGGGCGGCGATAGAGCCAGATCATATTCGGCATCGCGCCCGAGACCGCGTCTGAGCGGAACGGCAGCCCGATGCCTTGGAACAAGCCCATTAGATCGAACGGGTCACCGATCCCCATCTGGTCGAGGATCTCGTCAGTGGCGAAATCCTCGACCTGGATCACCACATCGCTGCAGAGCGCGCGGAACGTCTCAGGAAGGCCACGGAAAACCTCCATCGCGAGCCCTTCGAACTCGGCCAGGGAAGGCGCCGACTGCGAGCGCCACGCCGGAATGGTCTCTGACATGAGTTTGTTTTAGCGTATTTTGCCGTCAGGTCAGCGACGCTGGTTGACGCTGGGACGCAAATGCGGGACCGTCGTCTCAGGGGGTGAGGACGATGCGCAAATCGATTCCTATTGGAATTCTAGCGGTGATTCTGTTCGGGTTGACTGCCGCTGATGCTGCCGCGCAATCCTATTATGCGCCCGCACCGGCTCCCCCGCGCGCGCCCTTCCGCGTCGAGGTCTATCCGCGGCTGCGTGTGCAATATTACCGCAACTGCGTCGACGGTTATGTGGTCGAGCAGCGCCTCACGGGACCAACCGTGGTCCCGCGCATGAACTGCCGCTGGGCCAAGCGCTACTACACCGACTAAGACTTAGTGCCAGTCGCGAATATCCACGAAGTGGCCGGCGATCGCGGCCGCTGCGGCAGTAGCCGGCGACACGAGGTGCGTGCGCCCTTTGTAGCCCTGGCGGCCCTCGAAATTCCGGTTCGACGTTGAGGCGCAGCGCTCACCCGGCTTGAGCTTGTCCGGATTCATGGCGAGGCACATGGAACAGCCCGGCTCACGCCACTCGAAGCCGGCAGCGGTAAAGATCTTGTGCAGGCCTTCCGCCTCCGCCTGCTCTTTCACCAGGCCTGAGCCCGGAACGATCAAAGCATTGACGTTCGGATTGACGCTCTTGCCGTTCACGACGCGCGCCACTTCGCGGAGATCTTCGATCCGCGCGTTGGTGCAGGAGCCGATGAACACGCGATTGACGGCGATGTCGGTGATCTTCTCGCCGCCCTTGAGGCCCATGTAGGCGAGCGCGGTCTCGGCGGCCTTGCGCTTGTGCTCGTCGGCGATCTCGGCGGGCACTGGCACGTGGCCGGTGATCGAGGTGACCTGCTCGGGACTCGTGCCCCAGGTGATGAGCGGCGGCAGCTTTGCGGCGTCGAGTTTGACCACCGCGTCAAAGTGCGCGTCGGGATCGGAGTGCAATGTCTCCCAGTAGCGCATCGCCGCATCCCAGGCCGCGCCCTTGGGCGACTTCGGCCGATCCTTGAGATACGCGTAGGTCTTCTCGTCGGGCGCCACCATGCCGGCACGGGCGCCGCCTTCGATCGACATGTTGCACACCGTCATGCGCCCCTCCATGGAGAGCGCACGCACGGCTTCGCCCGCATATTCGATGGTGTAGCCGGTGCCGCCGGCGGTGCCGATCTCGCCGATCACCGCCAGGATGATGTCCTTCGCGGTCGCGCCCGGCGCCAACCGGCCGTCGACCAGGACCTGCATGTTCTTCGATTTTCCCTGGATCAGCGTCTGCGTGGCGAGCACATGCTCGACCTCCGACGTGCCGATCCCGTAAGCCAGCGCGCCAAACGCACCGTGCGTTGCCGTGTGGCTGTCGCCGCACACGATCGTGGTGCCGGGTAGCGTAAAGCCTTGCTCAGGTCCGATGATATGGACGATGCCCTGGCGAGGATCGAATTCGTTGTAATACTCAATCCCGAAATCCTTGGCGTTCTGCGCCAAGGTGCGGATCTGCTCGGCACTCTCCGGATCCGGATTGGGTTTGGTGCGATCTGTGGTCGGCACGTTGTGATCAACAACAGCCAGCGTCTTCTCCGGCGCGCGCAGCTTGCGCTTCGACATGCGCAAACCTTCGAAAGCCTGCGGGCTGGTCACTTCATGCACGAGATGACGATCGATGTAGAGCAGGCAGGTTCCGTCCGGTTGCTCATCGACCAGATGGTCGTCCCAGATCTTGTCGTACAGTGTGCGTGACTTGGACATGATGCTCACGGTGCCCGGCGGCACCCCGTTTGCTTTCAACGCATCTTATGTAGGTAGGAAGCGGGCCGCTCGCGAGCGGCCCGCGGCGCTATTCGGCGGCCTTGACGTCCGAGGCCGCTTCGGTCGCGCCGCCACCGTGACCCTGGCCCTCGGCGATACGCGCCGACTTGCCGCGACGACCGCGCAGATAATAGAGCTTGGCGCGCCGCACCTTGCCGCGGCGCACGACCTTGATGGAGTCGAGCATCGGCGAATAGAGCGGGAACACGCGCTCCACGCCCTCGCCATAGGAAATCTTCCGCACCGTGAAGTTCTCGTTGAGGCCGCTGCCGGCGCGACCGATGCAGACACCCTCATAGGCCTGGATACGCGTGCGGTCGCCTTCGACCACCTTCACGTTGACCTGGACGGTGTCACCCGGTTCGAAATCGGGAATTGTTTTGTTGGCGGACAGCTTCGCCATTTGCTCTTTTTCGAGCGTCTGAATCAGGTTCATTGGAATTTCTCCGCTGGCCGCGCCGGATTACGCGGGGCGCATGTCGGCGTCATGTTTCGGGTTGGGCAGGCTTCTACGCCAAACGCGCGTATTTGTCACGCTGCAGTCACGAATGTTTTGATCGCCGTGCCACGTGGGCCTGCCAGAGGTCGGGACGGCGCTCCCGGGTGACGCGCTCCGCCTCGGCCTTCCGCCAAGTTGCCACCTTGCCGTGGTCACCGGACAGGAGGACGTCCGGGATCGCAAGCCCTTCGAACACCGGGGGTTTAGTGAATTGGGGATATTCCAGGAGGCCGTCGGCGAAACTTTCCTCGGCGACCGACGCCGGCTGGCCGATCACGCCGGGAATGAGCCGCACGCAGGCGTCGAGGAGCACCAAAGCCGCAACCTCCCCTCCCGAGAGCACGTAGTCGCCGAGCGACACCTCCTCAAGCTCGCGCGCCGCGATCACCCGCTCGTCGACCCCTTCGAACCGGCCGCACACGATGATTGCCCCTGGTCCATGGGCCAGTGACGCAGCCCGTGCCTGGGTCAGCGGCTTGCCGCGCGGGCTCATCAGCAGGCGGGGCCGGCCGAGCACGGGCACGGCATCGATCGCCCGCGCCAGCACGTCGGGTTTCATCACCATGCCGGGACCGCCGCCGGCCGGCGTGTCGTCGACCGTGCGATGGCGATCCATGGCGCTCGCCCGGATGTCGACCGCTTCCAACGCCCAGAGCTTGGCGGCCAGGGCTTTGCCGGCGAGGCTCGCGCCCAGCGGGCCAGGGAACAGATCGGGAAACAGGGTCAGCACAGTCGAGCGCCACATGGCTCACGCTCGCCGCTCGATCTCGTAATCGATCACGACCCGCCGGCCGGCGACATCGATCTCCGGTACGGCCTGATCGGTAAACGGCACGAACACGGTGTTCCCGCCTGCCTCTGGCTTAAGCTCCAAGAGATCGCCGGCGCCAAAATTGTGGACCGCCAGGATCGTCCCCAAGGTCAGCCCCTGCGGGTCGAATGCCGGCAATCCCACCAAGTCCGCGTAGTAGAACTCGTCCGTACCCTCGATCGCCGGCAGCCGGTCGCGCGGCACGAACAGCTCGAGATTGCGCAGCGCCTCAGCGGCGTCGCGATCCCGGACTCCCTTGAGGCGGGCCACCATACAGTCACCCGCGGGGCGCATGGCCTCGACCTCGAAGCTATGCGCACCGTCCGCCGTCGTGAGCTCGCCGTACTGGGCGATGGCCAGCGGATCGGCCGTGAACGGCCACAGCTTGACCTCGCCGCGCACGCCGTGCGGCGCGCCAATCCTGCCGACGCAGACGCGCTTCAAGCCGCCGGAGCCGCGGCAGCGCCGCCGGCCTTGGCCGCCTCAGCGCGGGCCTTGCGTTCCTTGCGCGGGATCGCCTTCTCGGGATTGTTGCGCGGCTGGCGCTTGCGGATGCCCTCGGCGTCGAGGAAGCGCATGATCCGATCCGACGGCTGCGCGCCCTTGGCGAGCCAGGCCTTCACCTTCTCGGCGTCGAACTTGAGCCGCTCCTTGTTGTCCTTGGGCAGCAGCGGATTGAAATAGCCGAGCCGCTCGATGAAACGGCCGTCGCGCGGATAGCGGCTATCCGCCACCACGATGTGATAGAACGGCCGCTTCTTGGTGCCGGCTCGCGCCATGCGGATCTTGAGAGACATTGGTTCTTTTCCTTCGCGTCTGTTTGTTTGTTGATCTGAGAGTTATTTCTTCTTGCCGAAGCCCGGGAAACCACCCAACCCCGGCAGCTTGCCGCCGAGTCCCGGCAATCCGCCGGGAAGTTGCGGCGGCAGGCCAGGCATTGTCGGTGGCAAACCAGGAGCGCCGCCAGGTGCACCCGGCAGGCCGCCGGGCATTTTCTCTGCAAGCTTCGCCATCTCCTCAGGTGACGGCATGCCGCCGCTGCCCAGACCCATCATGTTGGCGAGGCCAGCGAGCGGACCACGCTTGCCGCTGCCGATGGCCTTCATCATGTCGGTCATGCTCCGATGCATCTTCAGCAATTTGTTGATCTCTTCGACTTTGGTGCCGGAGCCGGCGGCGATGCGCTTCTTGCGGCTCGCCTTGAGGAGGTCGGGATTGCGCCGCTCCTTCGGGGTCATCGAATCGATGATCGCCACCTGGTGCTTGAGCATGTTCTCGTTGACGTTCGCGGTGGCGAGCTGATTTTTCATCTTGGCGATGCCCGGCAACATGCCCATCAGGCCGCCGATCCCACCCATGCGCTGCATCTGACCGAGCTGCTCGCGCAGATCATTGAGATCAAATGCGCCCTTGCGCATGCGCTCGGCGGTGCGCGCGGCCTTCTCGGCGTCGATCGTCGCCGCGGCCCTCTCCACCAGCGAGACGATATCGCCCATGCCGAGGATCCGGTCGGCTATCCGCGTCGGATGGAAATCCTCGAGCGCATCCATCTTCTCGCCGGTGCCGATCAGCTTGATCGGCTTGCCGGTGACCGCGCGCATGGAAAGCGCGGCACCGCCACGGCCGTCGCCATCGACCCGCGTGAGCACGATGCCGGTGACACCGACGCGTTCATTAAACGCGCGCGCCAAGTTGACCGCGTCCTGGCCGGTGAGCGCATCCGCCACCAGCAGAACTTCGTGCGGATTGACCGCGCGCTCCACCTCGGCGGCTTCCGCCATCATGGCTTCGTCGAGCGTGATGCGGCCGGCGGTGTCGAGGAGCACCGCGTCGTAGCTACCGAGCCGGCCGGCTTCGATGGCCCGCCGCGCGATCTGCACCGGGCTCTGGCCGGCGATGATCGGCAGCGTATCGACGCCGACCTGCTGGCCCAGCACGGCGAGCTGCTCCATGGCGGCCGGACGCCGGGTATCGAGCGAGGCCATCAGCACCTTGCGGCGCATCTGTTCGGTCAGGCGCTTGGCGATCTTGGCCGTGGTCGTGGTTTTGCCCGAGCCCTGCAGGCCGACCATCATGACCGGGACCGGCGCCGGCGCGTTGAGGTCGATCGGCTCGGCATTCGCCCCCAGCATGGCGACGAGCTCGTCGTGCACGATCTTCACGACCATCTGGCCGGGCTTCACCGACTTGATGATCTCGACACCAACCGCGCGCTCGCGCAATTTTTCGACGAAGCCGCGGACCACCTCGAGTGCGACATCGGCCTCGAGCAGCGCGCGGCGCACCTCGCGCGAGGCCGCATCCACGTCAGCTGCGGACAGCGCACCGCGCCCGGTGAGGCGGTCGAGAATGCCTGAGAGTTTCTCCGACAGATTGTCGAACATGCCTATGCGTCCAACGCGTTTCGCGCCCGAGGGCGCATCGCGCTGTCGGGCGTTGGCCGCCGATCTCACAGGATCGGTCGGAACCTTGGGAATTCTGTCTCGTAGCGAGAACTCAGGACAGGTAGGCGAGGCGCGCCCTTAAGTCAACCGGGCCACGACCAGAGCCTCCGGTTCGTCATGGCCGGGACTTGTTCCGGCCGTCTCGATCAGGAGGGCAAGGCCGCGCGCCCCTTATCGAGATCGCCGGGACAAGCCCGGCGATGACGAAGGAGAGTTCGTGTTTCCAAACCGCTACTTGATCGGGACGTAGATATTGATCACGAGCTTGTCTTCCGGCGTCGTGACCGGGTCTGTCACATATTCCTCAATAAACAGATCTTTGGCCTCGAGCTGCTTCTCGTCGAGATAATTGGTGATCGCCTCGTAGGTCGAATCCATCGCGTCGTAGGATCCGTGATGGACGAACTTGTAGGCGCGACCAGACGGCGACTGGCCGACGGCGATGTCGCCTTGCGGTGCGTTTGCCGGCGGATCGGTCACTGGGACGGCGGCTTCGAATTGGAAGCTCGTGTCATCGGTTGAGGTGTAGATCGTCATCGGCGAACCAGCGGGCTTGATCCCCTGCTTGGCGAGGAACGCATTCACGTTCTTGAACGCATCGACGATCGTCTCGAAGGCCGCATCCCAATTCCCGGTGCCTTTGAAATAGATGATGGTCTTCTCCGGCAGCGTGACTTCCTCGGCAAACGTCTCCGCCCCTTGTGCGGGCGGCTTTTGCTCAGGTGTTGGTTGCTGGGCGCGGGCCGGGAGGGCGAAAGCAAACAGAGCGGCAAGAGAAAGACAGAAAACCTGGGAACGAAACGCCACCGGGGTACGAAACATCAGCCTAGTCCTCAAAAACGCAGAATCATGAGTTTGATCGGGGCACTATCGACCAAGCCGCTGCCCAAGTCACGGGTTTCGATTGCATAGCCGGATCAAGTGTATGCGACGCGCCAGGCCCTATACGTTTTCCTTATGTTTGCCCATCGCAACCCATGCCCATATAAAGTGCAGCCATGAGCGCCCTTGCCAGTTACCGTTTCCGCAAGATGAACGGTCTCGGCAACGAGATCGTCGTCGTTGATATGCGGGGCGAACCGCAGGTCATCACCGCCGCCGATATCCGTGCGGCGGCCGCCAGCGTGCGCTTCGATCAGATGATGGTGCTCTATCCCGGGCGCGTTCCTGAAACCGACGCGTTCGTCCGTATTTACAACACCGATGGGTCGGAAGCGGGCGCATGCGGCAATGGGATGCGCTGTGTCGCCGATATCGTGTTCAAAGAGGCCGGCAAGCCGGTACTGACGTTCGAGACCAAGGCTGGGCGGATCAATTGCTGGCCCGGTGAGCGCCCGCAGGTCTCAACCGTCGATATGGGCCCGCCGCGATTTGGTTGGGACGAAATCCCACTCGCCGAAGAGTGTCTTGATACCCGTGCAGTCGCGCTGCAGATCGGTCCGCTCGATGCGCCGGTGCTGCAATCGCCGTCCGCCGTCAACATGGGCAATCCACACGCCGTGTTCTGGGTCGAGGACGTAGAGGCCTATGACTTGGCGCGGCTGGGCCCGACCTTGGAAACCCATCCTATGTTTCCGGAGCGGGCCAATATCTCGCTCGCGGTCGTGCGCTCGCCTGGGCACCTCGTCGTCCGCACCTGGGAACGCGGCGCTGGCCTAACCAAAGCTTGCGGCTCCGCCGCCTGCGCGGCCGCCGTCGCCGCGGCACGGACCGGACGCGCCCAGCGCAAACTCACCGTCACCCTGCCCGGCGGCGACCTCCTGATCGAATGGCGCCTCAGCGATGGTCATGTACTGATGACCGGCCCGGTCGAATACGAATTCGAGGGGCAATTCGAAGCCGACCTGTTGGCCCAGCAAGGCGTGGCGTGAGCGTCGAGGTTGTCACTTTCGGCTGTAGGCTCAACGCCTACGAGTCGGACCAGATGCGCGCCGCCGCACAGAGCGCATCGGCGGATAATGTCATCATCATCAACACCTGCGCGGTCACTGCCGAGGCCGTACGGCAGGCGCGTCAAACAATCCGCGCCCAGGCCCGGGCAAACCCGCAAGCGCAGATCGTTGTCACCGGCTGCGCGGCGCAGACCGACCCGGCGATGTTTGCGAATATGCCTGAGGTCGCCCGTGTCATCGGCAATGATGAGAAACTCCAGCGCGAAGGCTTCCAACGATCCGGCGCCGAGAAGATCGCCGTCGGCGACATCATGCGCAGCACCAGCATTCCGCTTGCCTCGGCGCACCAGGAGCGGGCGCGCGGCTTCGTTCAGATCCAGAACGGCTGTGATCACCGCTGCACATTCTGCATCATCCCGTTTGGCCGCGGCAATTCACGTTCGCTGCCGCCGAGCGACGTGATTGATCAGGCGCGCCGACTGGTTGAGACCGGCCTTGCCGAATGCGTGCTCACTGGCGTCGATATCACGAGCTACCGCGCTGCGGACGGGTCCGGTCTCGGCGCATTGGTGAAGCGCATTCTGACCGAGGTGCCGGAGCTGCGGCGATTGCGTCTTTCATCAATCGATTCCGTCGAAGCCGACCACGAACTTCTCGATGCGCTTGCGAACGAGCCGCGGCTGATGCCGCACCTGCACTTGTCGCTGCAGGCCGGCGATGATCTCATTCTCAAGCGCATGAAGCGGCGACATCTGCGCGCTGATGCGATCGCGTTCTGTCGAGAGGTGCGGCGGCTGCGCCCCGACGTCGTGTTCGGTGCCGATTTGATCGCCGGTTTTCCAACTGAGACCGAGGAGATGTTTGCGCGCTCGCTCGATCTCGTCGCCCAATGCGAGCTGGTGCATCTGCATGTGTTTCCATTCTCGCCCCGGCCCGGAACGCCGGCCGCACGCATGCCGCAAGTTGATCGCGCGCTGATCAAGGAGCGCGCCCGCCGCCTGCGCGAACGCGGCGAGGCCGCGCTGCGCGCACATCTGCAAGCACAAGTCGGATCGCGCCAGCGCGTCTTGGCGGAGCAGGGGACGAGCGCCCGCACCGAGCAGTTCACCCGCGTGCGGCTGGCGAAACCGATGGCGTCGGGCCGGATCATCGATGTCGCGATTTCCGCGCACGACGGCCAGCAACTCATCGCCGCCTGAATAGGTCATGAAAGCGCAACCGCACGAACGCTTCAGCGAAACAATGCGGCTCACGCCCGAGGGGGTGAGCGCCTTTGCGCGCGCCGCCGGCGATACCAATCCGCTGCACCACGATCCCGCCGTCGCCGCCCGCACGCGATACGGGCGGCTGATCGCCAGCGGCACGCAGACGATCGCGCACTTGATGGCGCTGGGCGCCCGGCATTTCTCCGCGCGCGGCGACATGGTCGGGCTCGATTTTTCGTTTCGCTTCAAGAAGCCGATCTACGCCGACGAGACGATCGAAATGGAATGGCTGGTCATTCGCGTCGAGAATGCGCCGCATCTCAAAGGTGACGTGATCGAGATGCGCGGCCGTATCCGCAATCAAGCAGGCGAGACCGCGCTCGGCGCCAAGGGCCGCGTGCTGGTCGCCGACAAGCTTTAGATTTAATTCGCCGGCTCGCCGGTCCAGCCACAGGCCTTCAGATAGTCGTGCATGTGCGCCGGCACCGGCGCAGTGACCCGCACCGCGTCGCGGTTCTTGGAAATCGGCACCAGCACTTCGCGGGCATGCAGATGCAACGGCGGGCCATTGAAGCGTGGCGCCTGGCCATAGATGCTGTCGCCGACAATCGGCCAGCCTTTTGCCGCGCAGTGAACCCGCAGCTGGTGGGTGCGGCCGGTCACCGGCTCGAGCGCGAGCCAGGTGAGGTTCCGGTCAGCGGCTCGCCCCATCACCCGCCAGTTGGTGACCGACGGCAGTCCGTGCGGGTCGGGCTTCATCCACCAGCCGCGCTCATCGTTGAGCCGGCCGAGCGCCAGATCGATGGTACCCTGATCCGCGTCTGGCGAGCCCTCAACCACGCCCCAGTAGGTCTTGCCAATCTTGCCGTGCTTGAACAGAAGTCCGAGGTGCGCCAGCGCCTTGCGATGGCGGCCGAGCACCAGGCACCCCGAAGTGTCCTTGTCGAGCCGATGCGCCAGCGCTGGCGCGCGCGGCAGCCCGTAGCGCAGCGCGTCGAAGTGATCCTCCAGACTTAAGCCCCCTTTGGGCCCGCGATGCACCGGCAGGCCGGCCGGCTTGTCGATCACCAGCATCAGCCCGTCGCGATAGAGCACGCGGGCGAGCATCTCGTCCGGGCTGAGGCCATTGCGCACGGCGGCTTTATCCATCATGGGCAAACCGCTATCACGGCAGCCACCATGGACGACAGCACCAACGCAACGGGCAAGAACTGGTGGCAGCGGCTGACCGGCGGATTGCGGCGGACTTCCGCCTCGATCAGCGGCGCCATCGCCGATCTCGTCACCAAGCGCAAGCTCGACGACGCGACCATCGAGGAGCTCGAGGAGGTGCTGATCCGCGCCGATCTCGGCATCGACACCGCCGGCCGGGTGGCGGCGGCGATTGCCGAGGGCCGCTACAATAAAAGCGTGACCGAGGACGAGGTGAAAGACATTCTCGCCACCGAGGTGGAGAAGATCCTGGTGCCGGTCGCCGCACCGCTGACGATCGCACCCGACGCCCACCCGTTCGTCATCCTAGTGGTCGGCGTCAATGGTTCCGGCAAGACGACGACTATCGGCAAGCTCGCGGCGCGGCTCACGCGCGAGGGCCGCAAGGTGACACTGGTGGCAGGCGATACGTTTCGCGCCGCCGCCACCGAGCAACTCAAGATCTGGAGCCAGCGCACCGGCTCCGGCATCGTCACTGGTGCGCAGGGCGCGGATGCGGCGGGCCTCGCCTATACGGGTTTGGAGCAGGCGCGCGAGCAGCGAACCGATGTGCTCATCGTCGACACCGCCGGCCGCCTGCAGAACAAGGCCGGGCTGATGAGCGAGCTCGACAAGATCGTGCGCGTCATGAAAAAGCTCGACACGACGGCGCCGCACGCAGTGCTGCTCGTGCTCGACGCAACGGTCGGGCAGAATGCAATCTCGCAGGTGAGCGAGTTTCAGAAGACTGCCGGGGTGACCGGGCTCGTCATGACCAAGCTCGACGGCACCGCGCGCGGCGGCATCCTGGTGGCGCTTGCCGCCAAGTACCGGCTGCCGGTGCACTTCATCGGCGTCGGCGAAGGGGTGGACGATCTGGCCCCGTTTGCGGCACGAGATTTCGCCCGCGCCATCGCGGGACTGAGCTGATCTGCCGGCTGAATTGGAGAGGGTGAGGCATGGATGCGAAGGAGAAGCCGCCGCAGCTCAATCCGCTGCTCAAGCTCGCGCTCGACCTCGGGCCATTGGTGCTGTTCTTCATCGCCAACGGCCGCTTCGGCATCTTTGGCGCGACCGGCGTGTTCATGGTGGCGACTGTCGCGGCGCTGGCAACCGGTTATGTGCTGACCCGCCATTTGCCGGTGATGCCGCTGGTCACCGCGATCGTGGTGCTGATCTTCGGCGGGCTCACGCTCTATCTGCAGGACGAGACCTTCATCAAGATCAAGCCGACGATCATCTATGTGCTGTTCGGCGCGACCCTGCTCGGTGGCCAGATCATGGGCAAGCCGCTGCTGGCGATGGTGTTCGACCAGATGTTCCACCTCAATCCGGAGGGCTGGCGCAAGCTCACGATCCGCTGGGCGATATTTTTCTTTGCGTTGGCCGTGCTAAACGAGATCGTCTGGCGCACGCAGACGACGGATACCTGGGTGGCGTTCAAGGTGTTCGGCTTCATGCCGCTCACCTTCATCTTCGCCGCGGCGCAATATCCACTGCTGCAGAAATACGCGGTGAAGGAATCCGCCTCCGACGCATAGATGACGTTTCCGGCATAGATGACATCGCATTCGTAGTTTACATCGCGCCATGCCGACGGCGTCATTCCCAATCTGATTCAACTATCAAACAGCCCGACGCAAGCAATGCGTCATCGCCCATGCATCAGATGCCGGGTCACGCCTTCATGCGCTTTGCTTATTGGTCGTCAATAACTGAATTAAAATTTCCGAGCACTCGAATTGTTCTGGATCGCCAGTCCAACCTGCTATCCTGATTGCAAATCCTCTCGTTCAAAAAGGGACCCAGATGTCCACCGACCAGGATCTCGTGTTCCGCGTGCGTGCCCTGCTCGCAGCCGCCGGGAACATCACCGAGATGAAGATGTTCGGCGGCATCGCCTTCATGCTCAACGGCAACATGTTGGCCTCATCGTCGAAGCGCGGCCTGATGCTGCGGGTCGGCAAGGATCAAGCACCGCTCGCGCTGACGCACCCCGGTACGCACCAAATCGAGATGCGTGGACGCCCGATGGAGGGTTACATCCGCGTCGATCCGGCCGGGCTCGATGACAACGGCCTGCGCGAGTGGCTCGAGCTTGCGACGGCGTTCGTCAAAACGCTTCCCGCCAAAACATCAAAGCCAAAAGCAAAACGCGCGAAGTAACCGTCGCCTCACCCGCTCTGCAGCGCCTTCTCGATCGCCGGGGCGAGTTTTTCCTGCAGGTTCTCGGGCGTGATCGGGCCGACCAGCTTGAAGGCGATCTTGCCGTCGCGGCCGACCACGAAGGTTTCCGGCACGCCATAGACGCCCCACTCGATGGCGGCGCGGCCGCTCGGGTCGGCGCCGGAGGCGGCGAATGGGTTGCCGTAGCGGCCGAGAAAGCGGCGCGCGTTCTCCGGCTGGTCCTTGTAGTTGATGCCGGCGACCCGGATGCGTGGGTCCTGGGCGAGCTGCATCAACAGCGGCGCCTCGTCGTGGCAGGGCACGCACCACGATGCCCACACGTTCACCAGGGTCACCTTGCCGAGGAAGTCGGCGTTGGCGAGCCCCGGCACCGCCTTGCCGTCGCGGGCGAGACCATCGACCGCCGGCAGGTCAACACTCGGCGCCGGCTTGCCGATCAGCGCCGAGGGCAATGTCGAGGGATCGCCCGATCCAAGCCGGATGAAGAAGAGCACCGCCAGGCCCAGAAATGCCAGCAGTGGAATCAGCACGAGGAGGCGCGCGCGCGTCACGGCTGACTTCCTTTGCGCCCATGCCCGCGGGCTTCGAGGTCGGCGAGGTCGCGTTGCTGCGCCCGGTAATCGGCAAGCACCCAGGCAATCAGCGTGAGCACGACCAGGATCGTCGCCAGATAGGCCGCGATGATGAACGAGGCATGCGCCGGAAGCTCCACGTTCAGGCTCCATGCGCCTCGAGGAGCCGAAGCGTGCGCACGCGCCGGCGCAGGATCTCGTTGCGCATGGCGGCGAGATGCAAGGTCACGAACAGCAGCGTGAACGCAACGGTCATCACCAGAAGCGGCGTCAGGATGGCCGGATGAATGGTCGGGCCGCCGAGCCGCATCACCGACGCGGGTTGGTGCAGGGTGTTCCACCAATCGACCGAGAATTTGATGATCGGCAGGTTGAGCGCGCCGATCAGGGTGAGGATCGCCGCGGCGCGGGCGGCGCGCGAGGGATCCTCCACCGTGTTCCACAGCGCGATCAGGCCGAGATACATCAGGAACAACACCAGCACCGAGGTGAGCCGCGCGTCCCAGACCCAATAGGTGCCCCACATCGGCCGGCCCCACATGGAGCCGGCGAACAGGCACAGGAACGTGAAGGCGGCACCGATCGGCGCGGCCGTTTTGGCCGCAACGTCAGCGAGCGGATGGCGCCACACCAACGTGCCCAGCGCCGCGATGCTCATCACCGCCCAGATGAAGCTGCCAAGCCACGCCGCCGGCACGTGCACGAACATGATCTTGACGGTGGCGCCCTGCTGATAATCGTCCGGCGCCGCGACCGCGAGCGCGATGCCAACCACGAACGCGATCACCGTCGCGGCGATGAGCCACGGCAGGACTCGCCCCACCAGGGCGAGAAATCGCGACGGATTGGCGAGATCGATCAGGGGCATCTGGTTCTCATGAACGAACGATGATGAAGCCGCAATGTCCTATTCCATGTGGCGCAACGTCGCCGCCGCCGCGAACGGGCCGACCACCAGGCTCATCAAGGTGAGGGCGCACAATATTGTGAAAGGCGTGCCGAAGGCGACCGGCCCGCCGCGCGCTGCGTTCGCGGCCGCGACCCCGAAGATCAACACCGGAACGGTGAGGGGCAACACCAAGATGGGCAGCAGGATTCCGCCGCGGCGTAGCGCGACGGAGAGGGCGGCGCCGATGAGGCCGATGAAGGTCAGGGCGGGCGTGCCGATGAGCAGGCTGACGGTGACCGCGCCAATCACAACGGGCTCGACGTTGAGCATGACGCCGAACAGCGGCGCGGCGATCACCAACGGCACCCCGGTGGTGAGCCAATGGGCGATCGCCTTGATGGCGACGACGAGCTCCAGTGGCGCCGATGCGGTGACGATGAGATCGAGCGAGCCGTCCTCCTGATCAACCGCGAGCAGGCGGTCGAGCGCAAGCAGCGAGGCGAGCAAAGCCCCGAGCCAGAGGATTGCCGGCCCGACTCGACGCAGCAGGCCGAGGTCCGGGCCGAGCGCGAACGGGATCAGGGTGACGACGGCGAGAAAGAAGAGCACGCCCATGAGGGCGCCGCCGCCGACCCGCCAGGCGACTTTCAGATCGCGGGCGAGGATGGCGGAGAGGGGACGCCACGAGTTTGCGGCCTCAACCTCTCCCCGCTCGCGGGGAGAGGTCGGCGCGCGCAGCGCGTCGGGTGAGGGGGCCTCTCCAAGCGCTCGGACTCGCGGCGACGCCCCCTCACCCGGATTGCTTCGCAATCCGACCTCTCCCCGCAAGCGGGGAGAGGTAAGAGCCTCCCTGCTCTCGCCCATCTCCAGCGTTTTCGCGCCATCCAATCCCAGTGGCCCATGGGTGGCGGCGATGATGAGACCGCCCGATGCGAGGTGCTCACGCATCATGTCGGCGAGAATCACCTGGCCGGCGGCGTCGAGTGCGGCCGTCGGTTCATCGAGCAACCAGATCGGGCGGCGCACCGCGAGCAGGCGCGCGAGCGACAAACGACGGCGTTGGCCGGCGGAGAGATACCCGGCGGGGAGCTGGGCGAGGCGCTCGAGCCGCACCGCGCGGAGCGCCTCGTCGCCAGCACCAGCGCCGCCCAAGAACTCGGTCCAGAACATCAGGTTCTCGGCGATAGTCAGCGATGGCTTGAGCGGGTCGAAATGCGCCAGGTAGTGCGCCTCCTCGCCAAGCACTGCTTCCGGCCCGGCCCCCTCGAAGCTGACTGCGCCTTCGCTCGGCCGCAGCAGGCCCGCGATGACGCGCAGCAAGGTGGTCTTGCCCGACCCGTTCGGGCCGGTCAGGACCAGGGCTTCCCCGGCTTTGACGGTGAAATTCACGTCCCGGAAGATCGGCAGCCCACCGCGCGTGCAGGCAAGAGAGGTTCCGGCGACCAGCATCATGCCTCCGCAACCCAGTACGCGGCCGGCAACGCAAATTTGAGGCAGTGCTTAATCATCAGGCAGAGGGCTGTGCCAGAAACGGAGTATGCTTGCAGCCGTTGATGTAGCAGAGCGCTCAAAAAGCTCCTATAAACCCCGGCGAGTTCACGAAAATCATGACCGCCCGCATTCGTCAGGTGGGATCAATGGATCCCCGAAGTCTTCCCGCAACATCATACCTGCAACCCGGCGCCTCCGGGGCCGGATGGGACATAGCGCATGACCTCGCTCGACAGCTTCAAATCTGCCCGCACGCTGGAAGTGGGCAAAAAAAGCTACGCCTATTACAGCCTGCCGGCAGCTGAGAAAGCCGGGCTGAAGGGGATCTCGCGGCTGCCGTTCTCCATGAAGGTGCTGCTCGAGAACCTGCTGCGGCACGAGGACGGGCGTTCCACCACAAAGCAGGACATCCAGGCGGTCGCCCAGTGGCTCAAGACCAAGACATCCGACCGCGAGATCGCGTTTCGCCCGGCGCGCGTGCTGATGCAGGACTTCACCGGCGTCCCGGCCGTCGTCGACCTCGCGGCCATGCGCGATGCCATGAAGAACCTCGGCGGTGACCCCAAGAAGATCAATCCGCTGGTGCCGGTCGACCTCGTCATCGACCACTCGGTGATTATCAACTTCTTCGGCAGCAACACCGCGTTCAAGAAGAACGTCGAGGAGGAGTACAAGCAAAACCAGGAGCGCTATCAGTTCCTGAAATGGGCGCAGAGCTCGTTTGAGAATTTCCGCGTGGTGCCGCCCGGCACCGGCATCTGCCACCAGGTCAACCTCGAGTACCTGTCGCAGACAGTGTGGAGTGCCAAGGGCACGATCAAACTCAACGGCAAGGACGTTTCGGCCGAAATCGCCTATCCGGACACGCTGGTCGGCACCGATTCGCACACCACCATGGTCAACGGCCTCGCCGTACTGGGCTGGGGCGTCGGCGGCATCGAGGCCGAAGCGGCCATGCTCGGCCAGCCCTACTCGATGCTGCTGCCGGAAGTGATCGGCGTGAAGCTCACCGGCAAGCTCAAGGAAGGCGTGACGGCGACCGATCTCGTGCTCACGGTCACGCAGATGCTGCGCAAGCGCGGCGTGGTCGGCCGGTTCGTGGAGTTCTTCGGTCCCGGCCTCGCCAACCTGTCGCTCGCTGACCGCGCCACCATCGGCAACATGGCGCCCGAATACGGCGCGACCTGCGGCTTCTTCCCGATCGACGCCGAAACCATTCGTTACTTGCGTGACACCGGCCGGCCGGAAGCGCGCGTGAAGCTGGTCGAGGCCTATGCGAAGGCGCAGGGACTCTACTGCACCAAGAACACGCCCGACCCGGTCTTCACAGATGTGCTGAAGCTCGATCTCGCCAGCATCGAGCCGTCGATGGCCGGCCCGAAGCGCCCGCAGGACCGCGTGCTGCTCAAGGAAGTCGGCGCCGGTTTCGCGACCGCGATGGAGAAGGAATTCAACAAGGCCGCTGAGCTGACCAAGCGCTTCCCGGTCGAAGGCCGCAAGCACGATCTCGGCCATGGCGACGTGGTGATCGCGGCGATTACGTCGTGCACCAACACGTCGAACCCGAGTGTCATGATCGGCGCCGGCCTGCTGGCGCGCAACGCGCTGAAGAAGGGCCTGACCGTGAAGCCGTGGGTGAAAACCTCGCTCGCGCCCGGTTCGCAAGTCGTCGCCGAGTATCTCGACAAATCCGGGTTGCAGAAGGATCTCGACGGGCTCGGCTTCAACCTGGTCGGCTTCGGTTGCACCACCTGCATCGGCAATTCCGGGCCGTTGCCGGCTGAGATCTCGAAGTCGATCAACGACAACGACATCGTCGCCGCCGCCGTGCTGTCCGGCAACCGCAACTTCGAAGGTCGCGTCAATGCCGACGTGCGCGCCAATTATCTGGCCTCGCCGCCGCTGGTGGTCGCGTTCGCGATTGCCGGCACGATCCAGATCGACATGAACAAGACGCCGCTCGGCGTCGACAAGAAGGGCAACAAGGTTTTCCTGAAAGACATCTGGCCGTCGAGCCGCGAGATCGCGTCGGTCATGAAGAAGTGCATCACCAAGGCCGTGTTTGCCAAGAAGTATGGCGACGTGTTCAAGGGCGAGGCCAACTGGCGCAAAGTCAGCGTGAAAGGTGGCCTGACTTATGCGTGGGACCGCAAATCGACCTACGTACAGAACCCACCCTACTTCGCCGGCATGCACCGCGCACCGGAGGCGATCGACGATATCGTCGAGGCGCGCATCCTCGGGCTGTTCCTCGACTCGATCACCACCGATCACATTTCGCCGGCCGGCTCGATCAAGGTCAATTCGCCCGCCGGGCAGTATCTGGTCGAGCACAAAGTGAAGCCCGCGGACTTCAATCAATTCGGAACGCGGCGCGGCAACCACGAAGTGATGATGCGCGGCACGTTCGGCAACATCCGCATCAAGAACCAGATGGTGCCGGGTGTCGAAGGCGGCTTCACCATCCACTATCCGGATGGTCAGCAAATGACGATCTACGAAGCGGCCATGCGCTACAAGACAGAGAAGGTGCCCCTGGTGGTGTTCGCCGGCAAGGAATACGGCACCGGCTCATCGCGCGACTGGGCCGCCAAGGGCACGATCCTGCTCGGCGTGCGCGCCGTCGTGGCGCAATCCTTCGAGCGCATTCACCGTTCCAACCTGATCGGCATGGGCGTGGTGCCGCTGGTGTTCGAGGAAAACACGACCTGGCAGACGCTCGGGCTCAAGGGCAGCGAGCAGGTGACGATCCGTGGCCTGCACGGCGAGCTCAAGCCGCGCCAAAAGCTGATGGCGGAGATTGTCGGCGCCGACGGCACGCTCAAGCGCGTGCCGCTGCTCTGCCGCATCGATACGCTGGATGAGCTCGATTACTTCAAGAACGGCGGCATCCTGCAGTACGTGCTGCGCCACCTGGTGGCGGCGTAAGCTCTACGGCCCTCGTCCTTCGAGACATTCGCGCGCTCTCGCGCGCGAATCCTCAGGACGAGGTTCCGAGATTGCTAAACACCGGCGGCGGTTTCTGCACCACGGGTGCAGCGGCATTCAAAATCTCGCGGCGATCGCCCGAGCGCGGCGGATAGATGCGCTGGCGGTTGATGATCTCCTTGGTGCGCTTGGCTTCTGCGCCCTTGGTCACCACCACGCGGTCCCAGCCCTCCGTGTAGACCGCGCCCCAGGCGCCGAGATCGAGAATGGTTGTGTACCAATCGATCGACAGCGGCAGCATCGGCTGACCCACGAGATCGCTCACCACATTGTGGCCGGCGAAGCGACCCATGGGCCGGCCGTGCTGACAGGACATCACCGAGAGGTGCGTGCCGTCGATCGGCAGCCATGCCGCATCACCGGCCGCGAAGACGGCCGGCACGCCAGGTACGCGCATGAACGGATCGACCGGCAGGCGCCCGAGCCGGTCGCGCGGAACCGGAATGTCCTCAGTCAGCGGATTTGCCCGCATGCCAGCACACCAGACAACCGTCCGTGCTGGAATGTGCTCGCCATCCACAATGGCGGCATTTGATTCCACCGCGGTTAGCGACGCGCCAACGCGGGTTTCGACGCCAAGCGCCTGTAAGGCCTCAGCAATAACCGGGCGGGCGCTGTCACCCATATCCGAGCCGATCCACGGATTGCGATCGACGAGAATCACGCGCACTGGCGGCGTCTGCGCGGAGACCGGCGCGGTCTCTCGCGCCCTTTTGAGCTTGGACACAAGTTCCGTCGCCGCTTCAATGCCGGTGAGGCCGCCGCCGACCACCACCGCGGTGAACTGGCCGGGACCCGACGGGCCCTTTGGTAGATCCGCAACGTGTTGATTGAGGCGGCTGCCGGCTTCGTACGTGTCGACATCGAAGCCGCATGTTCGCAGGCCAGGGATTGCGGGCCGGAACAGGTGGCTGCCAAGCGCCATGACGACGCGATCGTAGATCAAGTGTTGAGTTCGGTCGCCCGCCTCGTAGGCGACCTCGCGCTTCATCACATCGATATCGGTGACCAATCCGGCTAGGTGTTTCACCCCGACTGGATCAAGCACCTCGGCCAGGGGAACCCGCGTCTGCTCGAGCTCGCTCTCATAATTGCGCACGCGGATCGAATGCCAGGGGTGCTGGTCGATCACCAGGATCTCGAGCCGGGCGGGATCGATGCCGAGCTCATCGCGCCGGCGCGCGGCGCCGATCGCGCTCCACAGGCCTGCGAAACCGGCGCCGAGGATCAGGATCCGTTGCATCGTGTCCTCCTTCAGCGCCGCCCCCCGACCTCGTCGATATGGACCAACAAATCGGCGGGATCCTCATAGACTCGGAACGCGCCGGAGTAGCGCAGCTCATCAAGCCCATAGCCGCCGCTGAGCAAGCCGACGCCGAGCGCGCGACAGCGCGTTGCCGCCAGCATGTCCCAGATGCTGTCGCCGACTACGATCGACGTCTCGATCGCGGCGCCGAGCCGCTCGGCAGCGGCGATGAAGAGATCCGGATCGGGCTTGGCGTACTTGACCTGGTCGCGGGTGACGACGGGCGTGCGCTGCGGATCAACACCAAGCGCGGTGAGGTTGACCATCGCGGTTTCCATGCGGCCGCTGGTGGCGATCGCCCAGGGGATTTCGTTGTCGGAGAGCCAAGCGAGCAATTCGCGGGCGCCGGGCAATGGCCGCACCTGGGCGCTGTGGCTTAGATACGCTGCGGCGTGGCGCTGGCGCAGGCGATCGACGATCTCGACGCTGATCTCAAGCCCGGTCTCGCGCAGGAGCTGATTGGTGAAGAGGCCGCCGCTCATGCCGATCTTGCGATGGATGCGCCAGACCGAAAGCTCGATGCCTTCGGCATCGAGCGCCTCCTTCCAGGCGAGCACATGTTGATAGACACTGTCGACCAGCGTGCCGTCGAGATCAAACAAAAAGGCGTGCTCGGCGCGCATGGGTTTGCCTCGTGTCCCAGCTGCGGTGCAGCGCGCAGCTCTTGCGGAGCGGTGCACCGCTGAGCCGGGACCGCCCAAGCGCCGGCATTCGTAACGATCCCGGGTCTGCAGCGCAACGCTCTGCGCTGCGCCAGGGATACGCGGAACTCTACCCCCACAGCTCCTTGGTGGCGAGGCGGGCGCCTTCGGCCATCGCGGCGAGCTTGGCCCAGATGATCGACGGATGCACCCGGTTGGTGAACGGCGCCTGGGCGAAGCCGCAGTCGGTGCCGGCGAGCACATTGTCGCGGCCGACGAGCTTGGCGAGGCGCACGATGCGCTCGGCCACCAGCTCCGGATGCTCAACAATGTTGGTCGCGTGGCCGACCACGCCGGGAATGAGCTTGCGGCCGGCCGGCAGCTTCACGTTCTCCCACACCCGCCATTCATGCTCGTGGCGCGGGTTCGCCATTTCCAAACAATAGGCGCCCGCTTTCACCCTCAGAACCAGGTCAACGATGTCGCGCAGCGCGACGTCGGTCGTATGCGGCGTGTTAAAGCTGCCCCAGCAGATGTGGTAGCGGATCTTCTCCTCCGGCAACCCGCGCAGCGCGTGGTTGAGGGCATCGATGCGCAGCGCCGCCCATTTGCGGAAGTTTTCGATCGGCTGATCCGCGAAGGCGACGTCATACATGTAGGGCAAGAACGCGTCGTCTACCTGCAGATAGAGCCCGGCATCGATGATCGCCGCATATTCCTCGCGCAACGCATCAGCGAGCGCGAAGAAGAACTCCTCCTCGGTCTTGTAGAACTCATTCTGGTGCCGCGGCACCGCGCTCGCCGGCGCGACGACCGGCAGGAAGCCGGCGGTAAGGTTGACCTGCGCCAGCGCCGCTTTGAGGTTGGCGATGTCGCGCCTAATCGCGTGCTGGCCTTTATACGTCAGCGGCGCGACCGCGACGATGGCGCCACGCTTGGGCAAGTTCTGGGTGTGGAAATACTGGGCGTAGAATTCCGGAAACGCACGCTGATCCTTACCGACACCGGTCGCGGCAGCGATATCGCGCTCCTCGATGCCGCCGAGCCGCTCCAGCACGTACGCCGACCAGGTGCGGAACTTGCCGAACTCGCCGTCGCTGACGATATCGACGCCGACCTTGGCCTGCTGTGCGACCACCTCCGCGACGGAGGATTTGAGGCAGCTTTCGAAAGCATCCTCCTTGACCGGGACGCCTTTGTCGATCGCCGAAATGAAGTCCAGCAAGCGCGCCGGCCGGGCCAGCGAGCCGACATGGGTGCAGAGAATGCGATTCTGATCGCTCATGGTAATCCTCCCCAGTGATGCGCCGGGCCGTTGCCGCCGCATTTACCGCCAGCATAACCCGGTCCGGGGCCGATCCGCAATAATCAGCAGCGCTGCTTATTTCTTCAGAGCTCGCTGAACCTCGGCGCGCAGCGGCGCCGCCAGCGCGTGCCACTTTCGCATCATGGCCGTGGGCGACATGCGTTGCGGAAGAATAAGCTCGGTCAGCGCCATGCCGCGCAGCAGATAAACGCTGAGCTCGACGAACTCCTCGACCAGCGGGCGCGGCAAGCCTGCGTCGACGAGGGTGTGGATCCAGACCCGGTCCAGATCCTTGCGAAACTTGACGAATGCGGCGCGGTGAATGCGCGCGAGCGCCGGCTCGCTGCGCCCGGCAAGCGCCAACTCGACCATAGCCCGATAGCTGCGGCTCAAGAAAAACACCCGGCTGTCGTCCAGGAAAAGCTGCAAAGGATCGGCCGCGCTGCGCGCCACCCGGGCGGACTTCGCCGCATGCGCGGTGGCACTGTCCATGGCGTAGCGCGTTGCCGCCGCGATCAAGTCGGTCTTGGTGCGGAAATAGTTCTCCTGCGCGCCGCGCGAGACGCCGGCCCGCGCCGCCACCGCCGTCGTGGTGAAGCTGGCGTAGCCTTCCTCGGCCAGGATATCGAGGGCGGCCTTGAGCACGCGCTCCTGCGTGTTCTGCCGGCGCTGCTCCTGACTTTGGCGCGGCTTGGGCGAGCGCGGCTCTTTTTTCGTAGAGGTTAATGATTTCATTTGCCGCGATACAGGTCGCTGGCGCTAATCCGAACTTCCCGTCGCAGTGCTCCGAATGGGCGGCCACACTTAAGATGCGCCTCGATCGCTTCGAGCGAGTGGCCCGTCATGCGCCGGACCTCGCGCGTACCGCCGCGCATTTTTCGCGGTGACATTTTTCGTGGTCTTCTGGCGGGCGTTCCCCGCCTCCGCATTAACAATTCTGACGCGAGCCGGACCTCGCCGCCACGCCGGCCGATGCATTTTGATGACGAGTTCGTGCTCAATCCTTAACGATTTGTTGCCAAACCACAACAGGGCTCGGAAATCCTAACCGGCCTTCAACAATTTTGTTGTCTCTGGGGCATGGTTAAGTTTCCATGAATCGCGATCTCGGGGGGAGACCGTGGTTCTGTCCGGCGTGGGCTTCAGCAAGCGAACGGTGGTGGATGCGGCGAAGGCGCTGGTATGTGCCTGGGGCCGGCATCCGCGCATCGCAACCATGATTGCGCTCGCGGGTCTCGTGATCGGGACCGGCGCCGCGGTTGCTTCGATTGGCGTGCGTAGCGCCCCGGCTGCGGTGCAAGAGGTGACCGAAGCCGATGTGCCACCTCTGGCGCGGCAAGATTCGCTGCTCGTTCGGATGTTCGACTGGAGCCGATTTCCGACGATCGAGGCAGATGCCGAATCGGCCTCGCCAGCGCAGCGGCGCAACGCGCTGCTCGCGATGTTTGCGCCACGGGCGCCCGTCGAGCCGCAGCCGATGCCGGTCATCACCGCACCCAAATCCAAGAAGGCTGGGCATAAACTCTCCGGGTTGGCGAGCTTCTACCGCCTCACCGGCTACAAGACCGCGAACGGCGAGACCTTCGACCCGAATGAATTGACGGCTGCGCATCGCACATTGCCGTTCGGCACCAAGCTGCGCGTCACCAATGTGGAGACCGGAAAATCCGTGGTCGTACGGGTCAATGATCGCGGACCCTTCATCCCGGGACGCGAGCTCGACCTCTCCTACTCGGCGGCCGAGAGCCTTGGCATGATCGAGCAGGGTGTCTCCAAGGTGCAGATGACGGTCGTGCAGTAGCGGGATTTGCACTTAAAGGTGGCCTCCTCCGGCGGCACCGCCAGCGCCACAGTCATTAGCGGCGGCACTCTGGAGGTGGCGAGCGGCCAGCGACGGCAGGCGGCACAGTCATCGGTGATCCTCCGATCAAGGCCGATACGCAGTCCGGCACCCTGACGAGTCCCCATGCGTAAAGTCTAACTCCGCAGCACAAGTCGTGTAGCTTGGCGGCCGGGAACCACCCGGCCGCGCCGCGCTTCCGGGAACTTCCGCGCCAACTCGCCGGTTGACCCCCTGTGAACAACCTTTCACAGGCGACGCAGGCGCGCGAAGACATGAACGAACATCCGAAACCGCCATTTCCCAAACAGCAGCAACCAATGCCGGGACGCACCGCAGAGATGCGGCCGGCTCCCGATCACGGTGAGCACTCATACCGCGGCTGCGGCCGACTGAGCGGCAAGAAAGCAATCATCACCGGTGCGGATAGCGGGATCGGGCGCGCCGTGGCGATTGCTTACGCGCGCGAGGGCGCTGATGTACTGATCGCCTACCTCAATGAACACGACGACGCGCAGGCGACCCAGCGTCTCGTCGAAGAGGCAGGGCGAAAGGCGATTCTGGTGCCTGGCGATGTCCAATCCGCCAAACACTGCCGCGGCATTATCGAGAAAGCCGTCAGCGAACTCGGCGGCATCGACATCCTGGTCAACAACGCGGCCCACCAGGCCACATTCAAATCGATCGACGACATCTCCGATGAGGAATGGGAGCTGACCTTCCGGGTGAACATCCACGCGATGTTCTATCTAACCAAAGCTGCTGTGCCACACATGAAATCCGGCAGCGCGATCGTCAACACGGCGTCAATCAACGCCGACACGCCGAACCCGACGCTGCTCGCTTACGCGACCACCAAGGGCGCGATCCAGAACTTCACGGCAGGCCTCGCGCAACTGCTCGCCGAAAAAGGGATCCGCGCCAACGCGGTCGCTCCCGGTCCGATTTGGACACCGCTCATTCCATCGACCATGCCGGAGGAGGCAGTCGCCAACTTCGGCAAGTCGGTGCCGATGAAGCGCGCCGGCCAGCCGGCCGAGCTTGCCACCGCCTACGTGATGTTGGCGGATCCGCTGTCGAGCTATGTGTCCGGTGCGACCATCGCGGTAACCGGCGGAAAGCCGATTTTATGATATAGCCGTACGGCTGCTGCAGGTCGGTAGAACGGAACCTTAGATCGCGCTTCGTGAGCTGCAGGCTCCTTCCAGCAGCACGCGGACGGCAGCGTCGCGATAAGTTGATCGAGCATCGACGGTACGTCGGTGAGCACGGACGCGGCCGCCCGAGATCGAGGGGTGGAGTTGACCCTACAGGATCGCCGCCAAGGCAGGTGATTGAACGCAAAACCTGCCGTACCGCTGGAGATCTCCGAACCAAATCGAGAACGCCGCTGGAAAATGGGCCGCGTCCCATTCTCCGATCACCTCCCGAACCGCAGGTGCGGCATTTTCCCTCACCTCAAATTGAGTGGAAGGTGAGAGCGTGTGTCTCTAGTGAGTAGGAAATCAAGAGCGGCCTCACCATGCTGTTGCTGGTCGAGGTGGCCGGACTGGGGCTGAATTGGAGTGTTTGGATGGGAAGCTGCCGCCAAATGGCAGTGCTGATGGCCGTTGCCCTCGCCGGTGTCGGTCAAGCTGCAAGCGCCGAGCCGCGCGCCGTAATCGAACTGTTCACGAGTCAGGGCTGTTCCTCCTGCCCTCCCGCCGATGCACTACTTGGCAAGCTCGCGCATGATCCCAATGTCATCGCGCTCAGTCTCCCCATCGATTATTGGGACTACATCGGTTGGAAGGACACACTGGCGCTGCCCGGTCACGCCAATCGACAGAAGGCCTATTCGAGAATGCGCGGCGACCGCGCCGGCGTCTATACGCCGCAGGCGATCGTGAATGGCGCAGCGCAGGCGCTTGGCAGCGACGCGACCGATATCGAACACGCCATCACGCAAACCCATCGCAATTCGGAAACACTCTCGATTCCGTTGTCGCTGTCCGCTGCCGACGACAAGGTAACGGTCAACGCGCCGGCCGCCAAAGCCCCCGACGAGCATGGCGAAGTCTGGTTGTGTCCCGTGAGTACAGCGGTCGAGGTCGCAATCGGCCGCGGTGAAAACCACGGCCGTACGATCACCTATCACAATGCGGTGCGGCGCTGGATCAAGCTGGGCGAGTGGAATGGCACGCCTGCAACGTGGACTGTCCCGCTCAAGGAGGTGAAGACGGCCGGCGTCGACGCCGTTGCCGTACTGCTGCAATCGGGAACCGCGGCGCACCCGGGGCCGATGCTCGGCGCCGCCATGACCTCACTGCAAGTGGCGCAGCCGGTCGCCGCAGTTCGCTGAACATTGTCAGCCAGTTGACCGCGCTATATCGGACCACAAAACATCAGAGCCGGCGAAGCCGGCCCTGATCACTCAACACGAACTCTTTACAACGTCACCTCGGGTCCGGCCCCAACAAGTCCGGGGGGCTGGGGGGCGAGGAATCCGGCACTTGCGATTGGGACCGGACCCTGAGGCAACGGTGCTGTTTTCGCTTTGCACGTTGACCCGCGCTTGACGGAAGTTTGGCCTCATTGTGAGATCGTTGACGTCTGCGTGAACTTCGCTGCGACACTCTGTCTGCTTATTGCTTCAACGAGTTTCTGGACCGCAACACCGACGGTTCAAACACGAATTGCATCGTGCGGAAATAATTGTTGAGGTGCTTGCCCCCGACACGGATCGGCGCGATCATGACGGTTCCACGACGGTTGCGAGCAAGCAGCCGGATCAGTTGCTCATCTATTCGAGGAGGCGCCGCATGCTGTCCGGCGATATTGACCCAAGCGAGCCGTTGCGGGGCGTTGGCGCGTCGACGCCTTACGCACCCGCGGTAACGTTCAGCCGGCGCGAGCTCGACCGCATTCTCGGCCTCTATGGCCGGATGGTCGCCGCCGGGGAATGGCGCGATTACGCTATCGACTTTCTCAAAGACCGCGCGGTGTTTTCGATTTTTCGCCGCAGTGCGGAAGTGCCGATCTATCGGGTTGAGAAGAACCCGCGACTGGCGCGCCGCCAAGGTGTGTACAGCGTGATCTCGGCGACCGGGCTGATCGTGCGCCGCGGTCATGAGCTCGACCGCGTGCTCGCCGTCCTCGATAATCCAAAGCTTGCGATTGTGAACTAGCTGATATTTGCCGGACGATCCGTCAGCGCGGCGGAGCTGCCGCGCCCGGCCCAAGCGAGCGCTGCATCAGCACGGTATCGAGCCAGCGGCCGAACTTGTAGCCGGTATTGGCCAAGGTGCCGACCATGTGGAAGCCGAGCGCGCGGTGCAGCTCGATCGACGCGACGTTGGCCGAATCGCCAATCACCGCGATCATCTGGCGGTAACCTTTGCTCTCGCTCAATTCGATGAGCCGTCGCAGCAGGGTACTGCCTACGCCGTGACGCTGCACCTGTGGGGCGATGTAGATCGAGTCCTCGACCGTCCATTTGTAGGCGGGACGCATTCGATAGGGACCCGCATAGGCGAATCCCAAGAGCTCGCCGGCACGTTGTGCAACAAGGTAAGGGTATCCGGTCGCGACCATCGCCTGATAGCGCCCGGTCATCTCAGTGACATCGGGGGGGTCAAGCTCGAATGACGCCGTGCCGTGGCGCACCGCGTGCGCATAAATGCGTGTGATCTCCGAGATGTCGCCAGGCTTCGCAGCGCGCAGCAGGACGTCCGCCATGGCTGCCGATCACCCCCGAAAATAAAACGCCCCGGCCGCAATGGCCGGGGCGCTGTCGATGGAACCTGACTGGCTCAGCGGCGGTCGCCGAGGAAGCGCAGCAGGAACATGAAGAGGTTGATGAAGTCGAGATAGAGCTGCAAGGCGCCCATCACGGCCTTCCGGCCGGTGGCCGTGCCATCTTCCTGCGGGTCATACATTTCCTTGATCCGCTGGGTGTCCCAAGCGGTCATGCCAGCAAAAATGACCACGCCGACCGCCGAGATCACGAAGTCGAGCCCGGTGCTCTTGAGGAAGATGTTGACCAGCATGGCCAGCACCAACCCGAACACGCCCATGACCAGGAACGACCCAATCGGCGAGAGATCGCGCTGGGTCGTATAGCCATAGAGACTCAACGCCCCGAACGACGCCGCCGAAATGAAGAACGTGCGCGTGATCGAAGCGCCCGTATAGGCAAGGAAGATCGAGGACAGCATCACCCCGAGCAGACCGGCGTAGAGGAGGAAGAGGCCCAGCGCCGTTCCGACTTGCAGGTGCTGAATGCGGAAGCTGATGAAGAACACCAGTCCCAGAGTCGCCAGCACGAGGATGATGACCGCCGGTCCGCCGAAGATCGCCTGGCCGAACGATGTCAGACCGACGATGTTGCCGGCCTCGTTGGTGACGACTGCAGCCTGATAGGTCAGCCAAGCCACGATACCCGTGAGGGCCACGCCCATGGCCATCGTGTTGTAGACCCGCAGCATGTAGGCGCGCAGGCCCTTGTCGATCGCAATCGCGCGGTCTGCACCGGCGCCGCGACCGACCGCGTAGTTCCGATCGAAGTTCGACATGGAGTAACCCCTTTGGTTACCGGATTGGCTACCGGGACGGCGCTGCGGCCGCATAGACCACAACACCCGACGACGTCGAATCTAATGCTTTGCGCCTCCGAAAGGAAGCCGGGTCGAGACCGATTTTCGCGCGCCGCGATGTCACATTAACCCCTTTTAATACGAGGGTTTTTGGCCCGGCCGGGAAACGGAGGCGAGGCCATCAGTTGTCGCGATCGCCGAGGAGCTGCAGCAGCAGGGTGAACAGGTTGATGAAATCGAGGTAGAGCGAGAGCGCCCCCATGATGGCCGTGCGTTGCATCGCCTCCCCATCCATGACCGCGTAAATGTATTCGTTCTTCAGCCGCTGGGTATCCCAGGCGGTGAGACCGGCAAACACCAGCACCCCGACGACGGACACGACCCACTGCAGTATCGAGCTGTGCACGAAGACGTTGACGAGACTGGCGAGAACAATCCCGACCACACCCATCAACAGAAAGCTGCCGAAACCGGTGAGGTCCCGCTGGGTCGTGTAACCCCACAGCGACAGGGCGCCAAAGGACGCAGAGGTGATGAAGAAGACGCGGGTGATGGAGGTGTGCGTATAGACTAGAAAGATTGAGCTCAGCGAAACGCCGACCAGCGCGGCAAACAACCAGAACAAAAGCTGGGCGCTGGCCGGCCGCAACCGCTCGACACCCAAGTTCAATACAAAGATGAACGCGAGCGGCGAGAGGATGACCAGCCACTTGGCCGGACTGACAAACAGGACGTAGCCGAGCTGCGTGAGATAGACGCCGTTGCGCAACACCCGGACACTGGAATCAGCATCGGTCGTGACGGAGCCCATATAGACGGCGACTGCGGCCACCCCGGTGATGACCAGGCCTACGGCCATGTAGTTGTAGACCCGCAGCATGTAGGATCGCAGGCCTTGATCGATAGCGGCGGTGTCCGGACGCGGTGCCGTCCTGTACGGGGATCCGTAGGCGCCCTGGAGATTGGCCGGATCTGAATTCGTCATCACGTCACCCCGCATTGGCGGCCGCACCGCTCTGCCCATCGAACGAAAAATATCACGGCGGCGATCAACGCCTCGATGACAAGAACGCGCAGGGGTAGGCAGGCCTGCGTGGCCGATTGTCGCGTTCACAAATTGCGTAACAAAGGCGCCGGCTTGCGACCGAGCGCCGAGAACGTACCGGCAAGCCCACACACCAGGGTCACTGCCAGCGCCCCCAGCGCCGCATAGGCTGCCGGTACTGGCAGCCACGTGTAGCTCAAATTCATGATGTCGGTGATCACCCGCCAGGAAGCGAGTGAACCGACTGCTACTCCGAAAATCGCCGTGGCGAGCCCAAGCAGCAGATATTCCAGCGCGTAGGCCGTGATGAGCTGGCGGCGCGATGCTCCCAGCGTCTTGAGAATGACCGCGTCATAGACGCGGTGCCGATGTCCGGCCGCGAGTGCGCCACCGAGCACCAAGGCGGCGGTGATGAGGGTGATGAGGCTCGCGCCGCGGATGCCCAGCACGAGCTTACCAACAAGATCGCCAAACGCCTCGATGGCGTCCTTCACACGCACCGCAGTGATCGCCGGAAACGCATCCGCGACCGCCCGCAGCATGGCGGCTTCCTCGCCGGAGGAGCCGCCGTCCGGATAGGTCAACGTGGCGAGTTGCATCGCCGGCGCGCCGCGGAAGGTCGCGGGCGAGTAGACCATGACAAAGTTGATGCCGAGCGACTGCCAGTCCAGGTCACGCAAATTGCCGATGCGCGCTTTGATCTCGCGACCCAGCACATTGACCGTCACCTCATCGCCGAGTTTGAGGCCGAGCCCTTCGGCGATACGCCGCTCGAACGAAACCAGCGGCGGTCCATCGTAGTCCGGCGGCCACCAGCTGCCGGTGACAACGCGAGACCCGCGCGGCACGTGATCGGTGTAAGTGAAGCCGCGATCACTTTGCAGTACCCAGGCGATATTGGGCGGCGGCTTGAGATTCTCGGCCGAAACACCGCGCGCCGCGATAATGCGCCCGCGCAGCATCGGCACCTCTTCGAGCGTGGCCATCGGCGCGCGGGCCTGCACGAACGCGGCGAAACGTTCGGCGTCGGCTGGTTGAATATCGAGAAAGTAGAATGATGGAGCATGCGCCGGAAGCGACGCCGTGAACTGGCGGCGCAGGTTGCCGTCGATCTCGAGCACAGTAACCAGAAGCCCGAGCCCCAGCCCGAGCGACAGCACCACCGTTGGCGTGAGCGCGCCCGGCCGGTGAATGTTGGAAATAGCGAGCCGCACAATGGCGGAGCGTACATGCGGCGCGCGCGACGCGATCAGCATCAGCAATCTCGCCACAAGGTGCAAGATCCCGAATGCCACCGCGGCAGCGAGGATGAAGAAAATCGCGATCCGCCGATCGTAGGCCGCAAGGATGGCGAAGCCCGCCAACGCCGCGATCGCAATGATCGTCGCGACGATGTAGCGCCGGCGCGGCAGCGAGCGCTCGGGCGCGATCTCGCCGCGGAACAGCACGGAGACCGGAACATCATGCGCGCGGCCGAGCGGCCATAACGTGAACGCGACGGCGGTGAGCACGCCGTAACCGAGTGCCAAACCAAGCTGCGTTGGATAGATCGACGGGGCAAACGGCAACGGAATCAGGGATCCGACGGCGCCGGCGATCAGAAACGGTAGCGCCGCGCCGACGATCAAACCGATCAGCGCGCCGCCGATGCCAAGCAGCAGGACTTCAATCAGATAGATCGTAACGACGCGCGTACCCGTGGCGCCGACGGATTTCAACGTGGCGATCGCATCGCGTTTGCGTTCCAGATAATATTTGATCGAGTTCGCGATACCGACACCGCCGACCAGCAACGCGGTCAGGCCCACGAGCGTGAGATACTGCGTGAACTGCTCGATCGAGCGCTCCAGTTGCGGCGAGACGTTGCTGCGGTTGCGGACTTCCCAACCGGCATTGGGAAGTTGCTGGTGCGCCTGATCGATTAGGGCTTTCACGGCCGCATCACCGCTGTCATTGCCCGACAGACGCACCCGATAGACCCAACGCACCAGGCTGCCGGGCTGGACGAGTCCGGCCGCACGCAGGGCTTCCTGACTGATGAGCAAACGCGGGCCGAAGCCGATCCCGCCTGCAAGCTTGTCGGATTCGTTCGTCAGCGTGGCGCGGACCTCGAACTCGGCTTGGCCGACACGGATGTGGTCGCCCACGTGAACATCGAGGCGTCCCAGGAGCGCCTCATCGACCACCGCACCAAACACGTCGCCATGCGCAGCCAGCAGATCGCGCAGTGGTTCGGATGGGCTGGTGAGGATCGTTCCGTACAGCGGGTAGGTGTTGTCGACGGCTTTGATTTCGACCAGTGCAGCGCCCGGGCTGCCGATCTCCGGCTCCGCCCCAGGCGCATGACCGTTCGCCCCGATACTGCGCGCCATGGCCCGCAACGTCGCCACTACGCCAACGTCGCCGCGGCTGGCCAGAAACGCGCGCTCCTCCGGGCTCGCTTCGCGCTGGATCAGCGAGAAGGAGACATCCGCGCCCAGAATCACGCGACCCTCGCGCGCCAAACCGTCGGCGAGCCCGCGCGCGAACGACCCGACACCCGCGATAGTCATCACGCCGACCGCGAGACACGCAATGAACACGTAGAAGCCGTGCAGCCCGCCCTGCAGCTCGCGAACGGCGATGCGCAGCACCGGCGGCACGCGGAGCATGGATCCGGGCCGCAGGGCGATGTCGCTCATGGTTGCTTCAAGGCGTGGTCGATGCGGCCCGAGCGCATGCGCACCACGCGATCGCAGCGGCGCGCCAATGACGAATCATGCGTCACCAACACCAGCGTGGTGCCGTGCTCGATGTGGCCGGCAAAGAGCAGGTCGATGACGTGACGTCCAGTATCCTCGTCGAGATTGCCGGTCGGCTCATCAGCAACAAGAATTGCTGGCCGTGGCGCGAGCGCGCGCGCCAGCGCCACCCGTTGCTGCTCGCCGCCGGACAATTCGGCCGGATAGTGGGTGCGGCGCTCGGCAAGTCCGACGGCGGCCAGCTCGCGCTCGGCACGTTCGAACGCATCAGCAACACCCGCGAGCTCGAGTGGCACGGCGACATTCTCGATCGCCGTCATGGTCGGGATCAGATGGAATGATTGAAACACAATGCCGATCTGCCGGCCGCGAAACTGCGCGAGCGCATCCTCGCCGAGCTTGCCGATATCTTCGCTGGCGATCGCGACCGAGCCAGTATCGGCGCGTTCGAGTCCGGCCATCACCATAAGGAGCGTCGATTTCCCCGAGCCCGATGGGCCGACCAGACCGACGGCTTCGCCGCGGCGGACCGTCAGCGTCACGTCTTTGAGAATATGAACGCGCGATGCGCCGCGGCCGAGCGACAAGTTAACGCCCGAGAGCGCGATGGCGGGCACTCGGTAGGCACCGGAGGTGTCGTCCATGGAATTCCGATCGTCTCCCGGTTCAACCTCCGCGGCCACGCGGCCCAACACACGTTGATTCCGGCAGCACTGCTCACATATGGGTATTTGGCACGGGAGGTCCAGATTTTGACGTCACTTCGCATTGTCGCGTTCGCCGCTGCGGCATTCGGCCTCGTGTTTGGCATATCTGCAGAGGCCACCGAGCGACCGCTGAAAATCGTCGCGTTCGGAGATTCGTTGACGGCCGGCTACGGCCTGCCGGCGAATGAAGCATTTCCTGCCAAACTGCAGCAGGCACTTGCCGGCAAAGGCGTCAACGTGGACATCGTCAATGCCGGCGTCAGCGGTGACACCACGTCGGGCGGCTTGGCGCGGCTCGACTGGTCCGTGCCGAGCGACGCGGACGCTGTGATCCTTGAGCTGGGGGCCAACGATGCGATGCGCGGCGTCGATCCGGCGGTCACGCGCAAAGCCTTGGAAGAAATGTTGCAGCACCTGAAGCAGCGCGGGATCCCGGTCCTGCTCTGCGGCATGTATGCCCCGCCCAATATGGGCGACGAGTTCGGGCAAGCCTATCGCGACATGTATCCGGCTTTGGCGCAGCGTTACGGCGCGATCCTCTATCCGTTCTTCCTCGATCAGGTCGCCGGCCGAGCGGAGCTCAACCAGGCCGACGGCATCCACCCCACCGGCAAGGGCGTCGATCGCGTCGTTGCGGGCATTCTGCCGAAAGTCGAGGAGCTGATTGCGAAGGCCAAGGCGGGGTCGTAAGCACGTCTCGCGCTCGTCTGCGAAATGAGGCTTCGTGGTCCCACGAATACCTAACCAGATGGGCATTCGTTGTCCGCCCATGCCCCGCCTGTTCACCGCACTCGAAATTCCGCCTGAGATTGGCCAGTCGCTGGCAATGCTGCGCGGCGGGTTACCGGGGGCGCGCTGGATCGATCCGGAAAATTACCACCTCACCTTGCGCTTCATCGGCGACGTGGATGGCGCGGTCGCGCGCGATGTCGCCTCGATGCTGGGGAGCGTGTCGCGCCGACAATTCGACCTGCGGCTCAACGGGCTGTCCTCCTTCGGCGGCCGCAAACCGCGCGCCCTCGTCGCCGCCGTTGAGACGACCCCGCCGCTCCTCGACCTGCAGGCGGAGCATGCGCGGCTGCTGCAGCGGATCGGGCTTGAGCCCGAGGGGCGCAAATATACCCCGCACGTCACCCTGGCGCGGCTGCGCGAAACCTCGAGCCGGCAAGCGGCGGACTATCTGGCGGTCCGCCAGCCGTACCGGTCGCCGGCGTTTCGCGCCGTCCGATTTGTGCTGTTTTCATCGCGGGCGAGCGTCGGCGGCGGCCCCTATGTGGTGGAGGCGGCCTACCCGCTCGCCGGCTAACTAGCGGCGGCCGCCGGCGCTCAGCAGGCGAGACTGGGCATCCAGCACGGCGGTCGCAAAGCCGTGCCCGTCCGCCATCATTTCCCGCAGCATCGACATGGGTGTCGGGTATGAGGCCTCGACCTCGCCCACGACGCTGCCAAAGTCGAAACTCAGCTCGGCGTCGAACTTGCGGGCCAGCTGTTGCATGCGCTGGTTATTGGCCAGGCAGGACATGTGCAGCAGCCGGATACCGCGGTTACGGGCCGCAAGCAGGGTCCGCTTGAGGAGCTCGGAGCCGACGCCATGGCTCTGCCAAGCCTTCTCGATCGAGAACGCCGCCTCGGCTTCATGCGCAAACCCGGATCCGAGCGGACGCAGTTCAGCCGCGCCCCGGAGCACGCCGTCGACGAAAAAGCCGTGAATGACGGCATCGAGTCCGAGAGTCAGCTCGACGAACCGTTCGATAAATTCGTCCGAAACGGCGCCGCCAAAGCGATTGCGCCGGCTTTCCGGGTCGAGCCGGAGAAGATGCTCGCGGTATTTGCTGGATTCACCGATCCAGAGCTTCCGAATTGAGCCGCCGTCGACAAGAACATTTTGCATTTTCAGGGTCTCCTGACGTGATTAGCGCCCCTAGACCCACCAAAGTCGCTTCCCCATGCGCAGAACGAGTATCCTCCTGCGAATTGTTGGCTATATTGCGATGCACCATCGACGTGACAACCTCACGACCAGCATAGCCGCCAATCATCAAATGAAATTGAATTCATATCTTGGCCGTGGAAATACCGGCGAAAATGACCTGTTCCGCCTCGCCGAGCTGAATTGCGCCGATGTCCGACCTGAAAGCCCTCTACGCGGCGCGCTTGGCTGCCGGAGAGATCGAGCCCGACAGGGCGCAGCGGGCGATCATCGAACGGCTTGCCGCCTTGAACGAGCGGCTGGCAACCCGTCAACTCGCGCGCAAATCGTCGCATCTGGGATGGCTATTCGGCAGCTTCGAGCGGCGCGAGGACGGCCTCAAGGGTCTCTACCTCTGGGGCGAGGTCGGGCGCGGCAAGACCATGCTGATGGACCTGTTTTTCGAGACTTGCCCGGTCCCGCACAAGCGGCGGACTCATTTCCACGAGTTCATGGCTGCCGTCCACGAGCGCGTGCAATTTTACCGCCTGAGAGAGAAGCAGGGCATCACAAACGGCGATCCGATCACACACACCGCCTCAGACATTGCCGACGAGGCGTGGGTCCTCTGTTTTGATGAGTTTCATGTCACCGACATCGCCGATGCGATGATCCTGGGCCGCCTGTTTACGCAGCTTTTCAGTCGCGGGGTGGTTGTCGTCGCGACGTCGAACGTCGAGCCGGACTGCCTCTACGAAGACGGGCTCAACCGGGCGCTGTTCGTGCCGTTCATCGAACTGTTGAAGCAGAAGGTCGACGTCGTGCGGCTCGATGCGCGGACCGATTTCCGGCTGGAGAAACTCGCTGGCACCAAGGTCTGGTATGTGCCTGCAGATGCCTCGGCCGATACCGCGCTGGATGTGGCTTGGCGCCGCCTGACGGCCGGACACCCGGACGAGGCGCAGCAATTGCCTCTGAAGGGCCGCACCATCCATGTTCCGCGCGCCGCGCTGGGGGCTGCTCGCTTCGGCTTCGCCGATCTCTGCGTCCAGCCTTTGGGTGCCTTGGATTTTCTCAAAATCGCGCGCGAGTACCACACGCTCGTAATCGACCGCATCCCAGTGATGAACTACGAGACGCACAACGAGGCGAAGCGTTTCATCCTGTTGATCGATACCCTGTACGACCGGGCGGTGAAGCTGGTGGCATCCGCGGCGGCCGAGCCGGATTTGCTCTACCAGGCCGATCAGGGCTTCGAGGCCAGCGAGTTCAGGCGCACCGCTTCTCGTCTCATCGAGATGGGTTCGGAGACCTACTTATCTCTGCCGCACGGGGGGCGACCCACACTGACCCACTCAACCGAAGGAATCATCGAGACGTGACGACGGGCACGCCGCACGCTGGCACGTGTCTTGAACGGGTCTCACGAAACGGGTAACACCCGGGCGCCGGGACCGCCTTCATCAAGGATTTCTCCGCTCATGGCGCGTACAAAGATTGCACTGATCGGCGCGGGCCAGATTGGTGGCACGCTCGCTCACCTCATTGGCCTCAAGGAACTCGGTGACGTCGTCCTGTTCGACATCGCCGAGGGCATTCCCCAGGGCAAGGCGCTCGATATTGCGCAATCATCGCCGGTCGAAGGCTTCGACGCGCGCTACATCGGCGCGAATTCTTACGACGCGCTGGACGGCGCCGACGTGTGCATCGTCACCGCAGGCGTACCCCGTAAGCCGGGGATGAGCCGCGACGACCTGCTGAGCATCAACCTGAAGGTGATGGAGCAGGTCGGCTCCGGGATCGCCAAATACGCCCCCAAGGCATTCGTCATCTGCATCACCAATCCACTCGACGCGATGGTGTGGGCCCTGCAGAAGACCTCCGGCCTGCCCAAGCACATGGTCGTGGGTATGGCGGGTGTGCTCGAACTCGGCGCGCTTCCGCTTGTTCCTGGCAGAAGAATTCAACGTCTCGGTCGAGGACGTCTCTGCGTTCGTGCTCGGCGGCCACGGGGACACGATGGTGCCGCTCCTTCGCTATTCGACGGTCGCCGGCATCCCGCTGCATGACCTTGTCGACCTGGGCTGGACCACCAAGGCGCGGCTCGAGGAAATCGTTGACCGGACGCGCAACGGCGGCGGCGAGATCGTGAACCTGCTCAAGACCGGGTCCGCGTTCTACGCCCCTGCGGCATCCGCCGTGGAGATGGCGCAGAGCTACCTGCACGACAAGAAACGCGTGCTGCCCGCGGCGGCCTATCTATCCGGGGAATATGGTCAGCGCGACATCTATGTCGGGGTACCGGTTGTGATCGGCGCCAAGGGAGTTGAGCGCATCGTCGAGATCGAGCTCAACGCGGCCGAGCGTGCCATGTTCGAGAAATCGGCCGGCAGTGTCGTTTCGCTGATCGAGGCTTGCAAGAAGATCGCCCCGACCCTGGCCTAACAATCGATCTCCCGGTTCGACCAACGAGCCGGGCACGAGAACAGGTCTCAAAGGACGTGGCATGAATATTCACGAGTATCAGGCCAAGGCGGTCCTCCGCGAGTTCGGGGTACCGGTCGCGCGTGGGATTCCGGCGTTTTCAGTTGAAGAAGCCGACAAGGCCGCGCATCAACTCGGCGGTCCGATCTGGGTGGTGAAAGCCCAGATCCATGCCGGCGGCCGCGGCAAAGCCGGCGGCGTCAAGGTGGTGAAGTCAATCGAGGACGTAACCAAGGAGGCGCAGCGCCTGCTTGGGTCGGTCCTGGTGACGCATCAGACCGGTCCGCGCGGCAAGCAGGTCAATCGCCTCTACATCGAGGAAGGCTCGACGATCGACCGCGAGTTCTATCTCTCCGCGCTGGTTGATCGCACGACGTCCCGCGTCGCGTTCGTGGTCTCGACCGCGGGCGGCATGGAGATCGAGGAGGTCGCGCGCACCGAGCCGGAGAAGATCGTCTCTTTCTCGGTCGATCCGGCAACCGGCATCATGCCGCATCATGGCCGCCGCGCTGCCAAAGCGCTCGGTCTTACCGGTGATCTCGGGAAGCAGTGCGAGAGCCTCATTGCGAAGCTCTACGCCGCCGTTATCGCCAAGGACATGAGCCTGCTCGAGATCAATCCGCTGGTCGTCACCAAGACCGGGCAGTTGCTGTGTCTCGACGCCAAGATCGGATTCGACGACAACGCGCTTTACCGGCACGCCGATATCGCGGCGCTGCGCGACGTCACCGAAGAGGACGAGAAGGAGATCGAGGCTTCCAAATTCGATCTCAACTACGTGGCCCTCGACGGAACCATCGGCTGCATGGTCAACGGCGCCGGGCTTGCGATGGCGACCATGGACATCATCAAGCTCTACGGCGAAGCGCCGGCCAACTTCCTCGACGTGGGCGGCAGCGCCTCCAAGGAGAAAGTGACCGCCGCGTTCAAGATCATCACCTCCGACCACCACGTGAAGGGGATCCTGGTCAACATTTTCGGCGGCATCATGCGCTGTGACGTGATCGCCGAAGGCGTTGTCGCCGCCGTGAAGGAAGTCGGCCTGCGGGTTCCACTGGTGGTGCGGCTCGAAGGCACCAACGTGGCGCAAGGCAAAGAGATCATCGCCAAATCCAACCTCAATGTGACGTCCGCCGACGACCTCGACGATGCCGCCCAGAAAATCGTCAAGGCGGTGAAGGAGTCCGCCTGATGTCCGTCCTGATCGACAAGAACACCAAGGTCATCTGCCAAGGCTTCACCGGCAAGAACGGCACGTTCCATTCCGAGCAGGCGATCGCCTACGGCACCAAGATGGTCGGCGGAACCTCGCCCGGTAAGGGCGGGAGCTCGCATCTCGGTTTGCCGGTCTTCGACACCGTGGCCGAGGCGAAAGAGAAGACGGGATGCGATGCCAGCGTCATCTATGTTCCGCCACCGGGCGCGGCCGACGCCATTTGCGAAGCCATCGCTGCCGATATTGCGCTCATCGTCTGCATCACCGAGGGCATTCCCGTGCTCGACATGGTGAAGGTCAAGCGCGCGCTGGCCGGGTCCAAGTCGCGGCTGATCGGGCCCAACTGCCCCGGCGTCATGACTGCCGGCGAGTGCAAGATCGGCATCATGCCGGGCAACATCTTCAAACGCGGCAGTGTCGGGATCCTGTCGCGCTCCGGCACGCTGACCTATGAGGCCGTGTTCCAGACCACCCACGAGGGACTAGGCCAGACCACGGCCGTCGGCATCGGCGGCGACCCGGTCAAGGGCACCGACTTCATCGAGGTGCTGGAGATGTTCCTGGCCGACCCGGAGACCCAGTCGATTGTCATGATCGGCGAGATCGGCGGCAGCTCCGAAGAGGATGCGGCGCAGTTTCTCATCGACGAGGCCAAGCGTGGCCGCAAGAAGCCGGTCGTTGGCTTCATTGCCGGCCGCACCGCTCCCCCCGGACGCCGGATGGGGCACGCCGGCGCAATCATTGCGGGAGGGAAGGGCGACGCACCCTCAAAGGTCGCCGCCATGGAAGCCGCCGGCATAACGGTCTCACCGTCACCAGCCCGGCTCGGCAAAACCCTGGTTGAAGTACTGAAACGGTGATTCAGAGTTTGCTTACGATGCATGAATGATAGGCAAATCAACGGGATGAAATGGCCGCAAGAAGGCCCTAAATAACGTCGAGAGAGTACGCCCCACCGGGATTGGGCCGATTTCGCCTCTCGCCACTGGTACTGGTTGTCGGAGGGCAAATTGGGCCTGAATTCCTTGCTCCTGAAGTTTACTAGGCGCGTGACCTGGACTTCCGCTGGGGTCCGGAATTCGTCCGCCCTTACCGGCCGCGTGGCTCACTAGGAGAGCACCTTAATATGTCCCGCCAAGACGCGAACGCCGCTTTCGCCCGCACCTCGTTCCTGTATGGGGGCAATGCCGATTACCTCGAGCAGCTCTACGCCCGCTACGAGGACGATCCGCACTCGATCGACGCGGAATGGCGCGAGTTCTTTGCGAGCCTGAAGGACAGCGCCGCTGACGTGCGCAACAACGCGCGCGGCCCCTCCTGGGAGCTCCCGCACTGGCCGGCACCGGCGCGGAACGATCTCACGTCGGCGCTCGATGGCGACTGGGGCGAGGTCAACAAGACGATCGGCGACAAGGTCAAGGCCAAGGCGCAGAGCACCGGCGTCGAGGTGACCCAGGCCGATATCCAGCGTGCGACGCGCGATTCCGTACGCGCCCTGATGCTGATCCGCGCCTACCGCATCCGCGGTCACTTCCACGCCAATCTCGATCCGCTCGGCCTTGAGCCGCCGAAGGATCACGAGGAGCTTGATCCGCGCACCTACGGCTTCACCGACGCCGATTTCGACCGCAAGATTTTCATCGACCGGGTGCTCGGGCTCGACTTCGCGACCATTCGCGAGATCGTGGCGCTGCTGCAACGGACCTATTGCCAGACCTTGGGCGTCGAATTCATGCACATCTCCAACGCCGCCCAGAAGGGCTGGCTGCAGGAGCGCATCGAGGGGCCCGACAAGGAGATCAGCTTCACCCGCGAGGGCAAGCGCGCGATTCTCAACAAGCTGGTCGAGGCCGAGGGTTTCGAAAAGTTCTGCGACCTGAAGTTCACCGGGACCAAGCGGTTCGGCCTCGACGGCGGCGAGTCGATGATTCCGGCGCTGGAGCAAATCATCAAGCGCGGCGGTGGGCTCGGGGTGAAGGAAATCGTCATCGGCATGGCGCATCGCGGCCGGCTCAATGTGCTGGCGCAAGTGATGGGCAAGCCGCACCGCGCGATCTTCCATGAATTCAAGGGCGGCTCGGCCACACCGGATGTCGTCGAGGGCTCCGGCGACGTCAAATACCACCTGGGCGCTTCGTCCGATCGCGAGTTCGACGGCAACCAGGTGCACCTCTCGCTGACCGCAAACCCGTCTCACCTCGAAATCGTCAATCCGGTGGTGCTTGGGAAAGTGCGTGCCAAGCAAGACCAGCACGGCGCGACCGGTTCGGACCGCACTTCGGTGATGCCCCTGCTGATCTCCGGTGACGCGGCCTTCGCCGGCCAAGGCGTCATCGCCGAATGCTTCGGGCTGTCCGGCCTGCGCGGGCATCGCACCGGTGGATCCCTGCACTTCATCATCAACAATCAGATCGGCTTCACCACCTACCCGCGCTTCTCGCGTTCGTCGCCCTATCCGTCGGACGTGGCGAAGATGATCGAAGCGCCGATCTTCCACGCCAACGGCGATGATCCCGAAATCGGTCGTGTTCGCCGCCAAGGTCGCGACCGAGTTCCGGCAGAAATTCCAGAAGCCCGTCGTCATCGACATGTTCTGCTATCGGCGGTTCGGCCACAACGAGGGCGACGAGCCTTCGTTCACCCAGCCGGTGATGTACAAGGCCATACGCCAGCACCCGACGACGCTCGACATCTACAGCAAACACCTGGTTGCTGAAGGCGTGGTGACTGACGGCGAAGTCGACAAGATGAAGGCCGACTGGCGCTCGCGGCTCGATGCCGAGATCGAGGCCAGCCAGGGCTACAAGGCCAACAGCGCGGATTGGCTCGATGGCCGATGGGCGAGCGTCAAGGTCGCCGAGGTGTCCGATGATCCGCGCCGTGGGCGCACCGGCGTTCCGATCCAAGAGCTGAAGGACATCGGCACCAAGATCACGACGGTGCCGGACGGTTTTCACGTGCATCGCACCTTGCAGCGGTTTCTTGACGCGCGGCGGAAGTCGATCGAGGACGGAGCGGGTGTCGATTGGTCGACGGCCGAGGCACTCGCCTTCTGCTCGCTATTGCTTGATGGCCATCGGGTCCGCCTGTCCGGTCAGGACAGCGAGCGCGGGACCTTCTCCCAGCGCCACTCGGTCCTGATCGATCAGGAGACCGAGGCGCGTCATACGCCGTTCAATCACTTGAGCGAGACGCAGGCGCGCTACGAGGTCGTCAATTCGATGCTCTCCGAAGAAGCCGTGCTCGGCTTCGAGTACGGCTACTCGCTGGCGGAGCCCGATGCGCTGACGTTGTGGGAGGCCCAGTTCGGCGATTTCGCCAATGGGGCGCAGGTTCTGTTTGACCAGTTCATCTCCTCTGGCGAGCGCAAGTGGTTGCGCATGTCGGGTCTCGTCTGCCTGCTCCCGCACGGCTACGAGGGCCAGGGGCCGGAACATTCGTCAGCGCGGCTGGAGCGTTATCTGCAGATGTGCGCCGAGGACAACATGCAGGTCGCGAACTGCACGACCCCGGCAAACTACTTCCATATCCTGCGGCGCCAGCTGCATCGCGACTTCCGCAAACCACTCATTCTGATGACCCCGAAGAGCTTGCTCCGCCACAAGCGCGCGGTATCGCGGCTCGACGAAATGGGGCCGGACACCAGTTTCCATCGGCTGCTGTGGGACGACGCGCAG
Source organism: uncultured Alphaproteobacteria bacterium (assembly GCA_963760435.1). Taxonomy (GTDB): domain Bacteria; phylum Pseudomonadota; class Alphaproteobacteria; order Rhizobiales; family Xanthobacteraceae; genus JAFAXD01. The sequence continues at coordinate 33,610 of CAVXDE010000031.1, read as the reverse complement.
CTTCTCCCCGATGAGAAGATCAAGCTGGTCCCCGATAACGAAATCCGCCGCGTCGTTCTGTCCTCGGGCAAGGTTTACTATGACCTGTACGAGGAGCGCGAGAAACGCGGCATCAACGATATCTATCTGTTGCGTGTGGAGCAGCTCTATCCATTCCCCACCAAGGCGCTCCTGCTTGAGCTGTCGCGCTTCAAGGGCGCGGACGTGGTCTGGTGCCAGGAAGAGCCGCGCAACATGGGGGCCTGGAATTTTGCCGAGAACTACATCGAATGGGCCCTCAATCAGATCAATGCCAAGACCCGGCGGCCGCGCTACGCGGGACGTCCGGCATCGGCCGCGACGGCCACGGGCTTGGCGCCAAGGCACCTCGCGCAGCTCAAGGCGCTGCTCGAGGAGGCGCTCGGATAAATTCAGAAACTGCACCGCAGCGACGGGAGCGAACCAATGACTGAAATCCGCGTTCCGACGCTCGGTGAGTCTGTCACCGAGGCGACGATCGGACGCTGGTTCAAGAAGGCCGGCGATGAAGTCAAAGTTGATGAACCCCTGGTCGAGCTTGAAACCGACAAGGTAACGATCGAGGTTCCGGCCCCGACCGCCGGCGTGCTGTCCGACATTGCCGTCAAGGACGGAGAGACCGTCGCCGTCGGCGCGCTCCTCGGGGAAATCAAACCGGGTGCGGGAGCGCCTGCATCCGCTGCTGCGCCGGCAAAACCGGCGCCGCAGCCAGCGGCCGCGCCTGCCCCGCAGCCACCGCGTCCTGCTCCTGCGAAAGCGCCGGCCGCGGACATTGCGCTCGCGCCGTCCGTGCGCAAACTTGCCACGGAGACGGGGATCGACCCAGCGGCCGTGGCTGGTACCGGCAAGGATGGCCGTGTCACCAAAGGCGACATGCTGGCCGAGATCGAACGCGCCGCGGCCCAGCCGCTACCGGTCGCGCAGCCGGCCGCCGCCGTTCAGTTGCGCGCACCCTCGCCGCCAGACGATGCGGCGCGTGAAGAACGCGTGCGGATGACGCGACTGCGCCAGACGATCGCGCGGCGTCTCAAGGATGCGCAAAACACAGCCGCCATGCTGACGACCTTCAACGAGGTCGACATGACGCACGTCATGGCGCTGCGTAATCAGTACCGCGATCTGTTCGAGAAGAAACACGCCGTGAAGCTCGGGTTCATGGGCTTCTTCGTGCGCGCGTGCGTTCAGGCGCTGAAGGAAATTCCCTCGGTCAATGCCGAGATCGACGGTACCGATATCGTCTACAAGAACTACTACCACGTCGGTGTTGCGGTCGGGACCGACCGCGGCCTGGTGGTGCCGGTGGTGCGCGATTGCGAGCGTAAATCGCTGTCCGAGATCGAGAAGGAGATTGCCGAGTTCGGCAAGCGCGGGCGCGACGGCACGCTCAAGCTCGAAGACATGCAGGGCGGCACCTTCACGATCTCGAACGGAGGCGTGTACGGCTCACTGATGTCGACGCCGATCCTCAACGCGCCGCAGTCCGGCATCCTCGGCATGCACAAGATTCAGGAGCGGCCGATGGTGGTCGCCGGAAAGGTCGAGGCGCGGCCGATGATGTATCTCGCTCTGTCGTACGACCACAGACTGGTCGATGGGCGCGAAGCGGTGACCTTCCTGGTGCGGGTGAAAGACGTTCTGGAGGATCCAGCGCGACTGGTGCTGGATTTGTAACATGGCCGGCTACGATCTCATCGTCATCGGCACCGGTCCCGGCGGCTATGTCTGTGCGATCCGCGCCGCGCAGCTCGGGATGAAAGTCGCCGCCGTCGAGAAAGACAAAACGTTCGGCGGCACCTGTCTCAACATTGGCTGCATTCCTTCTAAGGGACTCCTCTACGCGTCGGAACTGTTCGAAGAAGCCGGACACAAGTTCGGGCATCTGGGCATTGGTGTCAGCCCGCCGAAGCTCGACCTCGCCACGATGATGAAATTCAAAGACGAGGGCGTCGACGGCAACGTCAAAGGCGTCGCGTTTCTGTTCAAGAAGAACAAGATCGACGCTTACCAGGGTGTTGGACGGATTACGGCGCCCGGCAAGGTCGAGGTCAAGGCGGCCAACGGCGGTGTCCAAACACTGGAGACGCGCAACATCGTGATCGCCAGCGGCTCCGATGTGGCGCGTTTGCGCGGAATCGAGATTGACGAGAAGCGGATCGTGTCCTCGACCGGCGCGCTCAGTCTCGACAAAGTCCCCGAGCGATTGCTGATCGTGGGAGCCGGCGTCATCGGCCTCGAGCTTGGTTCGGTCTGGCGACGCCTGGGCGCGCAAGTGCAGGTGATCGAGTTTCTGGACCGCATCGTGCCGGGAATCGACGGCGAGGTCGCGCGGCAATTTCAGCGTCTTCTTGAAAAGCAGGGCATGAGTTTCAAGCTGTCATCGAAGGTGACGGCGATTGATACCTCCGGGCCGAAGTTGAAAGCCAAAATCGAGCCGGCCGCGGGCGGTGCTGGCGAAACTCTTGAGGCCGACGTGGTCCTCGTAGCGGTCGGCCGCGTGCCCTATGTGGACGGGCTTGGCTTGAAAGAAGCAGGGGTCGCGCTCGACAGCCGCGGGCGCGTTGTCGTCGACCCCCACTATGCCACAAATGTGCCTGGCATTTATGCGATCGGTGATGTGATCGCTGGACCGATGCTGGCGCACAAGGCCGAGGATGAAGGCATTGCTGTTGCTGAAATCCTCGCTGGCCAAGCAGGTCACGTGAACTACGACGTGATTCCGAATGTGATCTATACCTATCCGGAGGTCGCGTCGGTCGGGAAAACCGAAGAGGAGCTGCGCGAAGCGGGGGTTTCCTACAATGTCGGTAAATTCCCGTTTACCGCCAATGGCCGCGCCAAAGCCAACATGCAGACCGAGGGCTTTGTGAAGATTCTCGCAGATGCGAAGACCGACCGCGTCCTCGGCGTGCACATCGTCGGACCCGACGCTGGCAACATGATTACTGAGGCCTCGGTCGCGATGGAGTTTGGTGGCTCGTCGGAGGACATCGCGCGCACCTGCCACCCGCACCCGACCTACAGTGAAGCGATCAAAGAAGCCGCGCTTGCCGTCGGCAAACGCGCCATCCATATGTAGGAGCAGGATCTGATCGATTCGCGAGCCGCTTCCATGCGTCGCGTGCTGCGCCCGGCGCTGGTGTGCATTGCCATCGTCTTCCTGATCGAAGCGTGGTTGTGGGATCGGCTTGAGCCCGTCGTCGCCGCTATTGTCGAGGTGATTCCGCTCAAGCGCCTAAAAGCGACATTGGCACGGGGGATCGAAAAACTACCTCCCATATGCATGCTGGGTTTGTTGGCGCTGCCCGCCGCAGCGGTTCTGCCGTTGAAATTTCTTGCCGTTTGGCTGATGTCGGAGGGCGCCTGGTTGCGCGGCGTCTGCGTGTTTCTGTTCGCCAAGACGGCCGCGCTCGGCACGACGGCATTTGTGTTTGATGCCGGCCGCGAAAAGCTGTTGCAACTCCAATGGTTCCGCAAGTTCCACGATTGGGTGATCTGGCTGCGCACGTCCGCGCACGAACTTGTTGATCCAATTATCCACCGCTTGAAGTTCCGCCTGCGCCTGCTTGGCCCACGGCGCGTGCCGCGGGCATTCCGTTTGCTGCAGCGCATTCGACGGCGCATGCATATCCCGCCGCCGTTGCCGGCGAAAGGAATCTAACAAAGCCCGACTATATCAGGTGATGCAGCAGCTCCGGCGCAAACAACCCGAGCGCCATGCAGCCAAGCCCGGCAAGGCCAAGTAGCCCGGAGATCCAGGCAAGCGCCACCATCCCAGTAATGATGGTCGCCGAGGCCAACACGATCGCGATCTGAAACGCCGCAGACGCAAACTCGTAGCTGTGATAGCGCGCGATCGCCTTGTCGCGCGCGTGCTCGACCTCCTTGGCGCGCTCCGCGAGCTCCGCAGTGCCTTCGTGCGTTTCGGGTTCAGACCGATAACGCGCCGCCGTTTTTTGCCACTCGTCGACCTGCTTCTGGATCGCGGCTTTGGTCGCGTCGTCACCCACGTTGCCAACAAGCTTCATCGACTCGGCAGCCGTGAGCACGACCGTGCGGCGGATCGTCTTGGCCTGAAAGAATGCCCAGAGGTTGGAGGCCTCGACGTTGCCACTGATGCCTTCCGTCTGCGCGCTTTTGCCGAGCGTCTCCGAAAACGCCAAGAACAGGGCGAGGATGGCGATCAGCAACGCGATTTTCTTATTGTTGCCTGCCGCATGCTCCATGTGCTCGGCATGCTCCATCTGCTCATGTGCGCTCATGATCCCCCTCGCGACCGCGTTTGAGTCGTGGGACCATCGAACAGCTCGGCTGCGCGCGCAAGAGGGTCGATCAGCCTCTCTATTCAGGCCCGCGGGTGCGCGCTGCGATAGGCTTCGAGCAATCGCTCGGTGTCGACCCCGGTATAAATCTGCGTCGTCGAGAGCGATGCGTGGCCAAGCAGTTCCTGGATGGCGCGGAGGTCTCCACCGCGCGCCAATAGATGCGTCGCGAAGGAATGCCGTAATGCGTGCGGGGTGGCGCTGTCGGGCAACCCCAGCACACCCCGCAGCCGCTCCATCACCAGCTGCACGATCCGCGGGGACAGTGGTCCGCCCTTGGCACCGACGAACAGCGGCTGGTCTATGGGCAGATCATAGGGGCACAGCGAAGCGTAGGTGTTGATCAGCTCCAGCACTTGCGGCAGCAGCGGGACCATGCGGGTTTTCCCGCCCTTGCCAGTCACGACCGCAACATCGCCTGCGCTCGAGAGATCTGTGCGGCGCAGCGACAGTGCCTCGGAGATGCGCAAGCCCGAACCGTAAAGCAGGGCCAGCACCGCCGTATCGCGGGCCAACACCCACGGCTCGCGTTCCTCCCCGGCGCGGAGCTCGACGTCGGCCACACGCTTGGCCGCGCCGATTGCCAGCGGCTTGGGCAGCGTCCGCGCGACCTTGGGCGCGCGCACCGCCGCGAGCGCGCCAACCTTGCCCTTGTGGTTGCGTTCGAGAAAGCGGGCGAACGAACGCACGCCGGCGAGCGCGCGCATCAGCGAGCGCCCGCCGATGCCGTTGGCACGACGCGCCGCCATGAACGCGCGCACGTCTGGCGGCGCGAGCTGCGCCAGTCGGTTGAGCGTGACGCGGGCGCCAAAGTGCTCAGAGAGGAAGCGCAGGAACTGGCAGACGTCGCGGCAATAGGCCTCACATGTCTTGGGCGACATGCGCCGCTCGGCCGCGAGATGATCGAGCCAACGGGCAAATTCGGCGGCCACATCGGCGGCCGCGAATGTCAACGCATCGCTCGCACGTGTAGATCGTTTCGACATGAACCCTCATGCCGACAATGGCACGCGCCACTTGCGCCTTTGTTAAGATAGGGCATGGCAGAGGTTCGCATGCGTAAGCGCATCGTCGAGGTGCTGGTCCCGGTCGCCCTCGACCATACCTATTCGTACGGCGTGCCGGACGGGCTGGAACTCGAGCCCGGCGATCTGGTGGGCGTGCCGCTCGGCGCAAGCGACACATTAGGGGTCGTGTGGACCAAAGACCCGGTGTTCGATCCGCGGCTCGACAACCGGCTCAAGCAGGTCGAAGGCAAGCTCGATTATCCGCCGCTGACGCCGGAGCTGCGCAAGTTCATCGATTGGGTCGCAGACTACACGCTCACGGCGCGCGGGACCGTGCTGCGCATGTGCCTGCGCATGGGCACCCAGCTCGGGCCCGAGCGCGTGCGCATCGGCGTCCGGCTCGCGGGACCTCCGCCTGCCCGCATGACCGCAGCGCGCCAGCGCGTACTCGCCCTTTTGCACGACGGACTTGCGCGCCAAAAAGGCGAGGCCGCCGAGGAGGCCGGGGTCAGTGTCGGGGTGATCGACGCACTAATTGATGAAGGAACCCTGGAAACACTGGCACTGCCACCCGCACCCGTCGCCCGGCCGCCCGATCCTGCGCACGCGGCGACGGACTTCAGTGAAGCGCAACGCGCCGGTGCCGAGGCCCTGCGGGCGAGCATCAGCAAGAGCGGCTTCTCGGTGACGCTGATCGATGGCGTGACCGGCTCAGGCAAGACCGAAGTCTATTTTGAAGCCGTGGCCGAGAACGTGCGGCAGGGGCGGCAAAGCCTCATTCTCATGCCTGAGATCGCGCTCACTGGACAATTTCTGGATCGTTTCGCGCAACGATTCGGAACCCGCCCGGCGGAGTGGCACTCTGAGCTTCCGCCACGAAAGCGCGCCAGGACGTGGAGCGCGGTTGCGGCCGGCGAGGTAAGCGTGATCGCCGGCGCCCGCTCCGCACTGTTCCTGCCCTACGCCAATCTCGGTTTGATCGTGGTCGATGAGGAACACGACCCGGCCTACAAACAAGAGGATGGCGCACGCTATCACGCCCGCGACATGGCCGTCGTGCGCGCGCGTATTGCCGATATTCCGATCGTGCTCGCGTCGGCAACGCCCTCAATCGAAACCGAAGTGAATGCCAGACGCGGTCGCTATCAGCGCATCAAACTACCCGAGCGCTTCGGTGGACAAAGCCTGCCGACGATTGAAGCCATTGATCTGCGTCGCGAACCGCCGCCACGCGGCCGCTACATCGCGCCACGCCTCGTCGACGAGATCAAGCTCGCGCTTGAGCGCAACGAGCAGGCGCTGCTGTTTCTCAATCGCCGCGGCTATGCGCCGCTGACGCTCTGCCGCTCGTGCGGCTATCGGTTTGCCTGTCCCAACTGCGACGCATGGCTGGTCGACCATCGCTTTCGCCGCCGGCTCGTATGTCACCACTGCGGGTTTGCGATGCCAGCCCCTGATGCTTGTCCGCACTGCAAAGCGGCGCAGTCGTTCGTGGCGTGTGGTCCCGGTGTCGAACGGCTCGAGGAGGAGGTCGCGTCATCGTTCCCCGGCGCGCGCATGCTGGTGCTCTCGAGCGACCTCGTCACGAGCCTCGAGCGCATGCGCGAGGAGCTAAAATCGGTTGCCGACGGCCAGGTCGATATTGTCATCGGCACGCAAGTGGTCGCCAAGGGACATCATTTTCCCAAGCTCAACCTGGTCGGCATTGTCGACGCGGATCTTGGACTGACCAACGGCGACCCGCGGGCCGCGGAACGATCCTTTCAACTCTTGCACCAGGTCGCCGGGCGTGCGGGTCGGGCAGAGGGCCTCGGCCGCGGATTTCTGCAAACGCACCAGCCGGAGCACCCGGTAATGAAAGCGCTCATCGCCCAGGACCGTGAGGCCTTTTACGCAGCCGAGATCGCGGCTCGTGAGAAGGTCAGCTATCCGCCGTTTGGGCGGTTGGCAGGCCTCTTGGTTTCAGCAGGAGACCCGCACAGCGCCGAGAGTTTTGCCCGCAAGCTGGTGGCAGCCGCGCCGCACGTTGAACACGTGCGCTTGCTCGGGCCGGCGGAAGCGCCGCTCGCGGTCGTCCGCGGCCGTTACCGGTTTCGGATCCTGGCGAAGTCGCCGCGCGGGTTCGACCTGTCCGGCTATTTGCGCGGATGGCTCACACAGGGGCCTAAGCCCAAGGGCAATCTCAAGCTCGAGGTCGATGTCGATCCGCAGAGCTTCCTGTGAGGCTCAAACGGCATCAGGCGTAACCGTCGGCGCTTGGCGCTGCAGCAATACGGACGCTGACGCCGCGAAGATCAAAACATAGCCAATGATGTCCGCCACAGTCGGACGTTCTCCGAGCACAATTGCGGCGGAGATCACGCCGATGACCGGCGAGCTCAGAACGCCCAACGAGGCGGTCATGGCCGGAACCATCGTGACGATGTTGTACCAGAGGAAATAGGCGATACCGGACCCGAGCAGGCCGCTGAACGCGGCCGCGACCAAGGCCTTGGGAGGTGCATCCAGCAGACCGACCGAGTTCTGAAACACCGGAATGCAGGCACCCAGAACAAAGAAGCCGATAACCAGTTGCCAGATCGCGATGGTCATCGGGTCGACGTGCAGGTCGGCCCACTTCATGTAGACCGTTGCGGCGGCCCAGCTGAGCGATGCGCCGAGCGCAAGCAAAATGCCGATCGGCACGCCGGCTTGGGCCAACGGATAGACCAGGATTGCCGTACCAGCGGCGCAGAGCGCGAGCGCCAGAACTCCGGCGCGCGTGAACCGCTCGCCGAGCGTGATCCGCGCCAGCAAGCTCGCCCAGATCGGCATGGTGTAGACCAGCATGGCCACGCGTCCCGTCGCCGCGTATAGCTGAGCGAACACCGTGCAGGTGCTGAACAGCACGATGTTGAGCATGCTGATGACGAAGATGTGCACCCAGGCCAACCGGCCCTTCACGCGCAGGCTGGTGCCCTGAAGTTTGGCCAGCCCGTAGAGCGCAACCGTCCCCACCGCGATGCTGGAAACCCGCATGGTAAAGGGCGGAATTCCGCTCAGCGCGATCTTCATCGCCGGCCACGTGAGCCCCCAGACAAGGCTCAGCATGACGAGCATGAGTCGTGCCTTCAGATGAGGCGATTGGTGGGTCACCACGATACCCGATTGATGGGCTGAATCGTTCAACCGTTACCGCCGCAGAGACCGTTGCGGCCGTCGGTTAGCGGGAAATTTGCTGCGGACGGTGTTCATTTGGCCTCTCCTCAGATCCAGTGGACTAACATATGGACCACGGTCGCTGTCAGGAGTCGGTCGGGATGTCCGGCTTGCATGTCGCGCGGGTGCCGGCAACGCGGCAATTCGACAAACCTTTTCAAACGTTCGCTTTTGTTGCGCCGCCGTTGATCGTGTGTTAGCAAACCGCGCGATTTCGACCGGGCTCGGGGGCCACAGCGACACCCTTGGGATCGCACAATTCCCTTGCTATTCAAGGGTTTGACGCTGGTTGCCACACCCGGGCATTCGCCTGGACTGGGCCCTGAGAGACAATGCGCGATGGCAGGTGAAGAGCCGATTGTATCCGGAATGGCGGGGCGGTACGCCACCGCGATTTTTGAACTTGCTCTCGAGGCAGGGACTCTCGACCAAATTCGCAACGAGCTCGACTCCTTCGACGCGCTCGCGGCGAGCAATCCCGACCTGATGCGGCTGATCCGCAGCCCGGTTTTCGGCGCGGACGAACAGTCCAAGGCGCTGGCCGCCGTGCTCGACCGCGCCGGCATCTCCGGCTTGGCCGCGCAATTTCTCAAAGTCGTCACGGCCAATCGGCGGCTTTTCGCTATTCGCGAGATCATCAAAGCATTTCGCGCGCTGGTGGCGCGGCACAAGGGTGAGGTCACGGCCCAGGTCACGGTTGCCGAACAGCTCAACGATGCCCGGCTCGCCGAAATCAAGGACGCGCTCGCGGCCGTGACCGGCAAAGACGTTCAAGTCGATTTGCGCGTGGATCCCTCGATCATCGGCGGCCTCATCGTCAAGTTGGGCAGCCGTATGGTCGACAGTTCACTGCGCACCAAGCTGAATGCGATCAAGCACGCGATGAAAGAGGCAGGCTGATGGATATCCGGGCCGCGGAAATCTCCGCAATTCTCAAAGAGCAGATCAAGAATTTCGGCCAGGAGGCGGAGGTCTCGGAAGTCGGCCAGGTGCTGTCCGTCGGCGACGGTATCGCCCGCGTGTACGGCCTGGATAATGTCCAAGCCGGTGAGATGGTCGAGTTCGAGAACGGCGTCCGCGGCATGGCGCTGAACCTCGAGACCGACAACGTCGGTATCGTGATTTTCGGCAACGACCGCGAGATCAAGGAAGGCCAGACCGTCAAGCGCACCCGCGCGATCGTCGACGCCCCGGTCGGCAAAGGCCTGCTCGGCCGCGTGGTCGACGCGCTCGGCAATCCGATCGACGGCAAAGGCCCGATCGTCGCCACCGAGCGCCGCCGGGTCGACGTCAAGGCACCGGGCATCATTCCGCGCAAGTCCGTGCATGAGCCGATGGCGACCGGCCTCAAGGCCATCGATGCGCTGATCCCGATCGGCCGCGGCCAACGCGAGCTGATCATCGGTGACCGCCAGACCGGCAAGACCGCGATCGCGCTCGACACGATGCTCAATCAAAAGCCGCTCAACGCGACTGGCGACGAGAAGATCAAGCTCTACTGCGTCTACGTCGCCGTCGGCCAGAAGCGCTCGACCGTCGCCCAGTTCGTGAAGGTGCTGGAGGAGCAGGGCGCGCTTGAATATTCGGTGGTCGTGGCCGCGACCGCATCCGATCCCGCCCCGATGCAGTTTCTGGCTCCGTTCTCCGGCTGCACCATGGGCGAATATTTCCGCGACAACGGCATGCACGCGGTCATCATCTACGACGATCTCTCCAAGCAGGCCGTCGCCTACCGCCAGATGTCGCTGCTACTGCGCCGTCCGCCCGGCCGCGAAGCCTATCCGGGCGACGTGTTCTATCTGCATTCGCGCCTGCTCGAGCGCGCCGCCAAGATGAACGACGCGCACGGCAATGGTTCGCTGACCGCGCTGCCGGTGATCGAAACCCAGGCGAACGACGTGTCGGCCTATATTCCGACCAACGTCATCTCGATCACCGACGGCCAGATCTTCCTGGAAACCGACCTGTTCTATCAGGGCATCCGTCCAGCCGTGAACGTCGGATTGTCGGTGTCGCGCGTCGGCTCATCGGCCCAGACCAAGGCGATGAAGAAGGTCGCCGGCCGCATCAAGGGCGAGCTCGCCCAGTACCGCGAAATGGCCGCGTTCGCGCAGTTCGGCTCCGACCTCGACGCGACCACGCAGCGTCTGCTCAATCGCGGCTCGCGCCTGACCGAACTGCTCAAGCAGCCGCAGTTCTCGCCGCTGAAGATGGAAGAGCAGGTCGTCGTCATCTATGCCGGCGTCAATGGCTATCTCGACCGGTTCCCGGTCGATCGCGTGCGCGCCTTCGAAACTGGGCTCCTGCACCTGATCCATTCGAAGCATGCGGACATTCTCGACGCGATCCGCAATAGCCGCGACCTCGATGATGCGGTTGCGGCAAAGCTCAAGGACGCCGTCGACGCCTACGCAAAGTCGTTTGCGTGACCGCGAACGGCACGAAGGACTGATCGCCCATGGCCAGTCTCAAGGACATGCGGGTGCGCATCGCCGCGACTAAGGCGACGCAGAAGATCACCAAGGCCATGCAGATGGTGGCCGCATCCAAGCTCCGGCGCGCACAAACTGCCGCTGAGGCGGCCCGCCCGTTTGCGGAGCGCATGGACCGTGTGCTCGGCCGCATCGCCGGGTCGGTGTCAGACGTATCGGCCGCGCCGAAACTGTTGGCTGGTACCGGCAGCGACCGTGTGCACTTGTTGCTGGTGTGCACCGGCGAGCGCGGCCTGTGCGGCCCGTTCAATTCGGCGATCGTGCGGCTCGCGCGCGAGCGCGCCAACACCCTGATCGCCGAAGGCAAAGAGGTGAAAATCTTCTGCGTCGGCCGCAAGGGCGCCGAGCAGCTCAAACGCAACTTCGAAAAGCAGATCATCGAGACGGTCGAGCTGCGATCGGTCCGGCAGATCGGCTTCACCAACGCCGAAGATATCGCCAAGCGCATCATTGGCCTCTACGAGGAGGGTGCGTTCGATGTCTGCACACTGTTCTTCTCGCGCTTCAAGTCGGTGATCGCGCAGCTTCCTACCGCCCTCCAGATCATTCCGGCGCAAATCCCGGAAGGAGGTGCGAACGGGGAAGGCGGATCCTACGAGTTCGAGCCGGAACAGGACGAATTGCTCGACGAACTGTTGCCGCGCAATATCGCCGTGCAGATCTTCCGCGCGCTGCTGGAGAACAACGCGTCGTTCTATGGCGCCCAGATGAGCGCCATGGATAACGCCACGCGCAACGCCGGCGAAATGATCCGCAAACAGACGCTCGCCTACAACCGCACGCGACAAGCAATGATCACCAAGGAGCTGATCGAGATCATCTCCGGCGCCGAGGCGCTCTGACGAACTCATCCGAACGAGGAAGACTATGGCCAACCCAAAAGGACGCATCACCCAGGTCATCGGCGCGGTGGTCGACGTACAGTTCGAAGAACATCTGCCGGCGATCCTCAATGCGCTCGAGACCGATAACCAGGGCCATCGGCTGGTTCTCGAAGTGGCGCAGCATCTCGGCGAGTCCACGGTCCGCACCGTCGCGATGGACACGACCGAAGGACTGGTCCGCGGCCAGGCCGTGAGCGATACCGGCCAGCCGATCACCGTTCCGGTCGGCGACGGCACGCTGGGCCGCATTATCAACGTGATCGGTGAGCCGGTGGACGAAGCGGGTCCGGTCCAGGCGACCGAGCGACGGGCGATCCACCAGCCGACGCCGTCCTACACCGATCAGTCCACGGAAGCGCAAGTCCTGGTGACCGGCATCAAGGTGGTCGACTTGCTCGCCCCCTATGCGCGCGGCGGCAAGATCGGCTTGTTCGGCGGTGCCGGCGTCGGCAAGACCGTCATCATTCAGGAACTGATCAACAATATCGCCAAGGCGCACGGCGGCTATTCGGTGTTCGCTGGCGTGGGCGAGCGCACCCGCGAGGGCAACGATCTCTATCACGAAATGATCGAGTCCAACGTCAACAAGGACCCGCACAAGAACAACGGCTCGGCCGCCGGCTCCAAATGCGCGCTGGTCTACGGCCAGATGAACGAGCCGCCAGGCGCCCGCGCCCGCGTCGGCCTCTCCGGTCTGACCGTCGCTGAATATTTCCGCGACCAGGGCCAGGACGTGTTGTTCTTCGTCGACAACATCTTCCGCTTCACGCAGGCCGGCTCGGAAGTGTCGGCGCTGCTCGGACGCATCCCGTCCGCCGTGGGTTATCAGCCGACGCTCGCAACCGACATGGGCGCCCTGCAGGAGCGCATCACCACGACCCAGAAGGGCTCGGTCACGTCGGTGCAGGCGATCTACGTGCCGGCGGACGACCTCACCGATCCGGCGCCCGCAACCTCGTTCGCGCATCTTGACGCGACGACCGTGCTGTCGCGTTCGATCGCCGAGAAGGGCATCTACCCGGCGGTTGATCCGCTCGATTCGACGTCGCGCATGCTCGATCCGCGCATCGTCGGCGAAGAGCACTATGCCGTCGCCCGCCAGGTTCAGGCGATCCTGCAGCGCTACAAGGCGCTCCAAGACATCATCGCCATCCTGGGCATGGATGAGCTCTCGGAAGAGGACAAGCTCACCGTGGCGCGCGCGCGCAAGATCGAGCGCTTCCTCAGCCAGCCGTTCCATGTCGCCGAAGTATTCACCGGCGCCAAGGGCGTGTTCGTCGACGTCGCCGACACGATCCGCGGCTTCCAGGGACTGTGTGAGGGCAAGTACGACTATCTGCCCGAGGCGGCGTTCTACATGGTTGGAACCATCGAGGCTGCCGTCGAGAAAGGCAAGCGCCTGGCCGAAGCGGCCTGAGCGGAACCAATCCGATGGCCAGCTTCCATTTTGATCTTGTCGCCCCCGACAAGTTGTTGTTCTCCGGCGAGGTCGACCAGGTCGACCTCCCCGGAATGGAGGGCGACTTCGGCGTCCTTGCCGATCACGCACCGATGGTCGTGCTGCTGCGTCCGGGAGTCATCTCGGTTATCGTCGGTGGTGCAGCCGAGCGTATCGTGATCTTCGGCGGCTTTGCGGAAATCTCTCCGCAGGGCCTGACCGTGCTCGCCGACAACGCAAGCTCGGTGCAGGACCTCGATCCAGCCCTGCTGGCCCAGCGCGTCGCCGAGACCGAAGACAAGATCAGGAAGACGGAGCCCGGATCAGCGCACGACCGCGAGCTCGAGCGGCTCGATCACCTCAAGACGATCAGCACCCAATTGGAAGCAAACACCAGGCATTAAGCCTTAGCGAACTTGCTGAATTCCTCGGCCACGCGCTGGTAGACCGGACGCTTGAACGGGACCACCAAGTCGGGAAGGTTCGCGACCGGCTCCCAGCGCCATTCAACAAATTCAGGCTCGTGCCCGCCGGCGGGATTCGCGATGTCGATCTCGCTCTCTAGTCCGACAAAGCGGAAGGCGTACCACTTCTGCTTCTGCCCGCGATATCGGCCTTTCCAAGCCTGTCCGACGATCTCGCGCGGGATATCGTAGTAGAGCCAATCGCTGACCTCGCCGAGCTTCTCGACAGACCGGATATTGGTCTCCTCGTAAAGCTCGCGGAGCGCGGCGGGATAAGGATCCTCTCCCTCGTCGATGCCGCCTTGCGGCATTTGCCAGACGTGGGTGGCGTCAACGTGTTCGGGCCCGTCAACGCGCCGGCCGATTAAGACCAATCCGCTGCGGTTGAGCACCGCCATGCCGGCGCACGGCCGATAGGGAAGATCTTCAAAGCGCGGCATGCAATTCACTCACTTCCAGACAACAACCCGTTGCCGGCGATCAGGTTCTCACCAATCGCTGCGATTATAAACACAAAAAAGAAGCGGGGGCCGAAGGCCCCCGCTTGCGTCTTCGATGATCAGTTCGGGACCGCCGAGGCCTTCGCCGTATTGGGCGGGAAAGCCGCGTTGACTGAGGTCCCGCGCAGCAACTTGTAGGCCTCCATCAGCGCCTTGTCCTTGTCGGCGTCGGTCGGAACATACGACTGTGAGCCGCCTTGCTCTTCGCCCTCGGCCGCTTTCAGATGGCCACGCAGCGACGACTTGCCTTTGGTCTCGCCCGATGCCCGCGCCGCGACCTCCTCCGGCACCTCCTGCAGCACCTCGATGTCCGGCACGATGCCCTTGGCCTGGATCGAGCGACCGGACGGCGTGTAGTAGCGCGCCGTAGTGAGCCGCAGCGCGCCGTTGCCCGGCCCCAGCGGGATGATGGTCTGCACCGATCCTTTGCCGAACGAACGGCTGCCTAGCAACGTTGCGCGCTTGTGATCCTGCAGCGCGCCCGCCACGATCTCCGAGGCCGACGCCGAGCCGCCGTTGATCAGAACGATGACCGGCTTGCCGCGGACGAGATCGCCGGCGTGGGCGCTGAAACGCTGTGTCTCCTCGGGATCGCGGCCGCGTGTCGATACGATTTCGCCGCGCTCGAGGAATGCATCTGAAACCGAGATCGCCTGGTCAAGCAGGCCGCCCGGATTGTTGCGCAGGTCGAGCACGAAGCCCTTGAGCTTGTCGGCCGGCACCTGTTCGGTGATCTCTTTGATGGCTTTCTTGAGTCCCTCAGTTGTCTGATCGTTGAACTGAGTGATGCGGATATAACCGATGTCGTCCTCAATCTTGGAACGCACGGAGCGCACTCGGATGACGTCGCGGGTGATGGCGATGTCGAGTGGCTTGTCGAGCCCCTTGCGCATCACCTTCAGGTTGATCTTGGTGTTGACCGGGCCGCGCATCTTGTCGACGGCTTGATTGAGCGTGAGCCCCTGGACCGGATCGTCGTCGAGAGCCGTGATGATGTCGCCCGCACGAATACCCGCTTTGGCGGCTGGCGTGTCGTCGATGGGCGCCACGACCTTCACCAAGCCATCTTCCATCGTGACCTCGATCCCGAGCCCGCCGAACTCGCCGCGGGTCTGGATCTGCATGTCGCGGAAATTCTTCGGGTCGAGGTAGCTCGAATGCGGATCAAGGCCATTGAGCATGCCATTGACCGCACCTTCAACCAGTTTGGAATCGTCGGGTTTCTCGACATAGTGCGAGCGCACCCGCTCGAATATGTCTCCAAACAGATTGAGTTGCCGATACGTATCGGAAGCGGCCGCGCGGGCGCTCACTCCGATCCACTGTGGCTGCTGGGTAACCAGAAACGTGAGCCCAGCTCCGACGGCCGCACCAAAAAGAACCAAAGACGTCTTGCGCACCATCTGGAAACCTTTTCCTTGTCCGTTCCCCCACCCGTGCGGATGAGAATACCATTTGTTGACTGTTAGACCCTGAACCGGTGACCCCTGGATGCAATCATCATCGGCCGACCTCCCGTGACACCTGCCCTGCAGATCGGAACATGCCGGTGACTCGCGATCACGGCATGATACCCGCGGCCGTCATTTGGGATCAAGACTTGGCCACAAGCATGGCGGCGTGCCGCAACAGCATCCCGCCATGCAAGTTGTTTACCCTAGGGCCGCCGACTGCTGCAAAACAGCAGTCGGCACTCCAGCGGGTTAGTTCGGGACCGACGCCGATTTTCCGCTCGGCGGGAACGCCGAGTTCACCATCGTACCGCGCAGAAGATCGTAGGCTGCGTTGAGCGCTTTGTCGTCCTTGGCTTCCGTCGGGACATAGGACTGCGAACCCGCCTGCTCCTCGCCCTCCGCCGCCTTGAGATGGCCTTTCAGCGACGATTCCCCTTTGATCTCGCCAGAAATCTTGGCCTTTACCTCTTCGGGGACTTCTTGCAGCACTTCGATATCCGGCACGATGCCCTTGGCCTGGATCGAGCGGCCCGAAGGCGTGTAGTAGCGGGCGGTGGTGAGCCGGAGCGCGCCGTTACCCGGTCCGAGCGGGATAATGGTCTGCACCGACCCTTTGCCGAACGAACGGCTGCCCAAGAGGGTCGCCCGTTTGTGATCTTGCAGCGCTCCGGCGACGATTTCGGAAGCCGAGGCCGAACCGCCGTTGACCAACACGATGACCGGCTTGCCATTGGTGAGGTCTCCGGGCCGCGCGTTGAAGCGCTGGGTCTCCTCTGGATCGCGCCCGCGGGTCGAGACAATTTCGCCGCGATCGAGGAACGCGTCGGAGACAGCAATCGCCTGATCAAGCAGGCCACCCGGATTGTTGCGCAGGTCGAGCACGTAGCCCTTGAGCTTGTCCGCCGGGATCTTCTCGTTGATTTCCTTGATGGCCTTGGTCAGGCCGTCAGCGGTCTGCTCATTGAACTGCGTGATGCGGATGTAGCCGATATCGTCTTCGATTTTGGAGCGCACCGAGCGCACCCGGATGATGTCGCGGATGACGGCGATGTCGAGCGGCTTGTCGACACCCTTGCGCATGATCTTGAGATTGATCTTGGTGTTGGGGGCGCCGCGCATCTTGTCGACGGCTTGGTTGAGCGTCAGCCCTTGCACCGGATCGTCGTCCAATTGAGTGATGATGTCGCCTGCACGAAGCCCGGCTTTGGCTGCCGGCGTATCGTCGATCGGCGTCACGACTTTGATCAGGCCGTCTTCCATGGTGACTTCGATGCCGAGCCCGCCGAACTGCCCATTCACCTGGCTCTGCATGTCGCGCAGGCTCTTGGGATCGAGATAGCTCGAGTGCGGATCGAGCGAGTTGAGCATGCCGTTGATGGCACCCTCGACCAGCTTCGAATCGTCGGGCTTTTCGACGTAATGCGAGCGGACGCGCTCGAAGATGTCGCCGAACAGGTTCAGCTGCTTATAGGTGTCGCCAACCGCGGCGCGCGCGCTTGAACCGACCCACGACGTTGGCTGCGCGACGAGCGTGGTGAGCCCGGCGCCGATCACAGCACCCAGAAAAACTAGCGACGTTTTGCGCATCATCCGCGAACCTTCTCGTTGTCGTTATTCGCCCACCAAGGAGTGGGATCAATCGGGACCCCGTCTTTCCGAAACTCCACATAAAGCGCCGGCGGTCCGGCGCCCACCGCTGCCACGGACGCGGTCGGAGCACCGTTTCCCATGACGGCGACCGGCTCGCCAGTCAGCACGAACTGCCCCACGTCGACCGAGATGCGGTCCATGCCTGCCACCAGTACATGATAGCCGCCGCCCGCATTCAAAATCAAAAGTTGTCCATAGGATCGATACGGCGCCGCGTAAACAACCCAACCGTCGCAGGGGGCCGTGACTTGCGCGCCCGGACGGGTCGCAATGGAAATCCCCTTCTCGGTGCCGCCCAAGCCATCGGGCGCACCGAAGCCTTTGATCCTCACCCCATTGACGGGCAACGGCAAAAGCCCCTTCGCGGAGGCAAACGCGATGGCCGGACCAAGCCCGCTGGGCCTGCGGGATTTGCGCCAGTATCCGACGGCGGCGCGACAGGCCGCGCCGGACGCGCTTCCGGTGCCTGCTCGAGTTTGTTGATCAAATCCTTGAGATTGTCGATCTGGCGGCCGAGTTGACCTGCCCGCTGCCGCTCCGCATCGAGCGCCGTTCCCACCTCCGCTTGCCGCTTCTGGCGCTCGGCGATCAGTGCGGCCATGCGCAAGCGTTCCTGCGACAGGGCCGCCAGATCGCCGGCCAGCTTGTCGCGCTCGGCGGTAATGTCGGCCCGTAGATGCACCAGATCGGAGAGATCATTGGCAATGGACGCGGCCTCGTTGCGCATGTCGGGCAGAACGGCGCCGAGCAGGATCGCGCTGCGTACCGCCTCGAGCGCATCCTCCGGGCGCACCACAATGGCTGGCGGCGGCCGGCGCCCCATGCGCTGTAGGGCTGCCAAAACCTCGGCGATTGACGCGCGCCGCTTGTCGAGCGATGCCCGTAGCGCGCGCTCCTTGTCGCCCAGGGGTTGCAGCCGGGCTTCGCCCCCGGCGATGCGGTCCTCGACCATGCGAACGCGCCCGGCGGTTTCGATCAGCGATGCGCTCAGTTTCCGCCGGTCTTCGCCGATCGCCTCGACCTCGCGCTGCAGGCGCTCGGTAGTTTCCGCGGCTTTCTTCTGTTGGTCACGAAGCGCTTCCAGTTCCTGAGTGCGTTGTTTCAAGGGATCCGGTGCTGCGGTCTGCGCCAAAGCGACAGGCCCCGCCTGGAAAGCGAGGAGGCCTGCCGCAACGACGGCTCGGCCGGGCGGGCGGTCTAACGCGAGGATCATACCCAGTCTGCAAACAGTGCGGAAAATGTTGCTCAAGCGCGCCGGGCGCGCCTCCATCAGTGGCAAGCGCCGTGCCAAGTCGACCTTCTTGTCCCGCATCTACGTCCATATTGAGGCGGCAGCTTGATCTCGTGTCCGAAGATCTCAGGCCCGATGGTACGGATGCCCGGCCAGGATCGTGGCCGCCCGATAGAGCTGCTCCAGCAGCATGATCCGCACGAATTGGTGCGGCCAGGTCGCGCTGCCGAATGCCAGGGTCAGGGCCGGCGGGCGCACCAGGTTGCGAGTCAGGCCGTCGGCACCGCCAATCAGGAAATAGACCGCGCCGCGCCCCCCATCGCGCCAGCGCGCCAACCGAGCCGCAAATTCTTCGCTGGTCAGGCTTTGCCCACCCACATCGAGCGCCACGCTCGCATAGTCCCCGCTCATAACTGCGGTTAGCGCCGCACCTTCCTGGGCGATCCGCTCCTCCGGCCGGCGCGCGCGACTTTCGTCAATCTCCACGACCTCGATCGGGTGAAGCCCCATGCCGCGGCCGAGCTTGCTGGCGCGCTCAAGATAACGCCCGGCAAGTTCCCGCTCAGGGCCGGCCTTCAGCCGGCCTACCGTCGCGATCGTGAGCCGCATGGAACCGCCCTCGCGGGGTGCAGATCGAGGTCAGTCCGCGGTTGGACAGCTAGCTGGCGCGCCGCTGACTACTGCCTGACACCCACATCTTCTCCAAGTTGTAGAAGGCGCGGACTTCCGGCCGGAAAACATGCACGATCACATCACCGGCATCGATCAAGACCCAGTCCGCGTGCGGCAAACCCTCGATGCGGGCTTTGATGCCGACGCGGCCCAGACCGTCAATCACACGGTCGGCGATGGACGCGACATGGCGATTCGAACGGCCGCTGGACACGACCATGTAATCGCCAATGCTGGTTTTACCGTGGAGGTCGATGGTGACGATGTCCTCGGCTTTCATTTCATCGAGCTGAGCGAGGACGATTTGCAGTGTCTCCTGAGCGGCAGGGATACTGGAGCCTGGCTGCGAGACACGTTCGGGTGCGCTGGCGACGGCAACCCGCGGGACAAACAATGTGTTCAGGGGCCCTTCCTTTCACTTGCGGGCCTCGCAGGCACGAGGCCCGATTCGTATAACCACAGTATGCGCTGCCGGTTCATGGAATCAACGCGGCAGCACCACCAATATAAGCACGGGTTGTGCCAGTTTCATGACTCCCGCAGCGCCCGCAATGCGGTCGATGACAGTGGCGATTTCAGGCCGTGCAGGAATACCCACGCGGGCGGCCGGCGAAAGGGGAGCGAGCGCGCCTCCTCCTCCGGAATCCGGCTTTTCAAGAGGGCCTGCCCGGCGACACTCGCCGAGGCATAGAGGCTCGGCCCCAGGCGATCGACCACCGCAATCGGAACCGCGCTGGCGATCGCCTGCCATTTCTGCCAGCGGTGAAAGCTGCGCAAGTTGTCCGCCCCCATGATCCAGACGAAGTGAACCTCGGGGCAGCGCGTCAGGATGTAGCGGATCGTATCGTACGTGTAGCGGGTTCCGATGTGGGCCTCGAGCCCGCTGACGTCGATGCGCGGGTGGTTCGTGAGCTCGCGGACCGCCGCCATGCGACGCTCGAGCGATTCCAGGTGCCGGGTGTCCTTGAGTGGGTTGCCCGGGGTCACGAGCCACCAGATCCGGTCGAGGCCCAAGCGCCGCATCGCCAGCAGGCTGGCTGCCAAGTGCGCCTGATGCGGAGGGTCGAACGTCCCCCCGAACAGCCCGATTTTCAGCCCCGGAGCGTGGGGTGGAAGAATGGCCCGGCTACGCTTTGGCGCCCGGGACTTTTCGCATGTCACGGTCTGATCTGCCCGCTACCGTGGATGCGATATTTGAACGTCGTCAGCTGCTCCACGCCGACCGGACCGCGCGCGTGCAGACGGCCGGTGGCAATGCCAATCTCGGCGCCGAATCCGAATTCCCCCCCATCAGCAAATTGCGTTGAAGCGTTATGCAGCACGATCGCTGAATCGACCCGAGACAGGAACGCGTCGGCTGCCGCCTGATCTTCCGTGATGATCGCATCGGTGTGATGCGAGCCGTGCGTCTCGATATGGTCGATCGCGCCCTCAACCCCGTCCACCACTCTGGCCGCGATGATAGCGTCGAGATATTCCGTCGACCAATCGGCCTCGACGGCGAGCTTGACCCGCGCGTCCACGCGGCGCGTGTCCGCGTCGCCACGGACCTCGCATCCGGCATCGAGCAACATCGCAATCAGCGGCGCCAAGTGCGTGCCGGCGCAAGCCCGATCGACCAACAATGTCTCAGCCGCACCGCAAACTCCAGTACGACGCATCTTGGCGTTGAGCACGATGGTCTTCGCCATATCGAGCTTTGCGGCACCGTCGACGTAGACATGACAGTTGCCGTCGAGGTGCGCGAACACGGGCACACGCGCCTCGGCCTGCACGCGTGCGACCAGCCCTTTGCCGCCCCGGGGAACCAGGACGTCGAGCGTGCCGCCCAGCCCGCGCAACATCTCGCCAACGGCAGCGCGGTCGCGCGTCGGCACGAGGCTGATTGCATCTTCCGGCAAGCCCGCCTCGGCAAGCCCCGCGATCATCGCCCGATGGATGGCGCGCGAGGAGCGGAAACTCTCCGAACCGCCGCGCAGGATCACCGCATTGCCGGCCTTTAGCGCCAGTGCACCGGCATCGGCGGTGACGTTCGGACGGCTCTCATAGATGACACCGATCACACCCAGCGGCACACGTACGCGCTCGATGCGCATGCCGTTCGGACGCGTCCAGCTGTCGATCACAGTGCCAACCGGATCCGCCAATGCGCGCACGACCTCAACCCCATCGGCCATCGCCTCCACGCGACGGCGATCCAGCTGCAGCCGGTCAACAAAGGCCGGCGTGGCCCCGCTGCTGCGCGCGTCCGCCAAGTCCTCGCTGTTGGCAGCCAGAATATCGGGGACGGCATTGCGAAGCGCAGCCGCCATGGCAGCCAGCGCGGTATTCTTCTGATCAGCGGACGCAATCGCAATGGTTTGCGCGGCCGCCTTGGCGCGACGGCCGATATCGCCCATCAAACTGGCGATATCCCCGCTATTATCAACTGTTTTCAGCGGTGTGGTCACAATCTGACATCCATATGTCACACGCGTTTCCTAGCATTTTTTATGGCAGCCTGCGAGGTCGCGTGGACGTCGCCGGATGATCTGTGGTCCCGGAATAGACAGGTCGTTATCCCCGCAATTCTTTGAATACGGAGGCAACGGGCGCCCCCAGGACGAGGTTGTCCATTGTCCGTCCGTACCCTGCAGGAGAGTAACCCATGGCTGGACGCCAACTCCCGAGCCGATTTCCCGTCGGCACCCGCTATGTGATCGAAGGCCATCGCGGCGAAGAGGGTGAGCTTTGCGTGGTCTCGCGCAAGATCATTATGCCGAACGGCAAATCCTTCGACCTCAAGGACGGCGTCAAGATCGGCAAGGTCAGCTTTGCCCGTCCGCGTTCGTCGCGGGTCAAGGAGCACTGGCCGCGCCAGCGTCCGATCAAGACCGAACGTTGAGCTTGATCTGAGAGCTCCGCTTTGCTGGGTTGACGCGATCCCGATTCGCCGTTCCCAGCGAGGTGAGATTGGTCGACGATACCCCTCAAGTCATTTACAAGATCTGTCGGCGCGACGAGTGGGCCGCGGCTGAGCGCGAGCGCGTGTTTCGCGGCTCGCCCGACGACCTGCGCGATGGATTCATCCATTTCTCGACGGCCGAGCAGACGCCCGGCACGTTCGAAAAATATTTCGCTGGCGAGACCGGTCTCGTTCTCGTTGCCGTCAATACGCAGCCGCTCGGCTCGGCCCTGAAATGGGAGCCCTCGCGCGGCGGCGCGCTGTTCCCGCATCTCTACGGCGAGCTGCGTTTGGACGCCGTGCTCTGGAGCCGTCCGCTCACCTCGGTGGCGGACTTCAAACAGCTCGGACAGTAACAGGCAAGAGCCGGATCGGGGCTCGCGAGCAAAGGCTGCGCGTCGCACCAGCAATTGCCAGGATTGCAGACCATCGGCGCGCCGCAGCGGCTGCAGCGGGCGTTTGCACCGATAGTCTCCACGCTCACTCCGTCATCGCCATCGCGCGCAAGGCCATGCGCTCGCGCGCCGTCAGCTTCTCACTCGCGCTCTTGAGCTGGCCGCATGCCGCAAGAATGTCGCGCCCGCGCGGCGTCCGCACCGGCGACGCGTAACCGGCATTGAAGATGATCTCGGAAAACTTTTCGATCTGCTCCCAGTCGGAACACTCGTAGGCGGAGCCTGGCCACGGATTGAACGGAATGAGATTGATCTTGGCGGGGATGCCCTTGAGCAACTTCACCAACGCCTTGGCCTCTGCAAGACTGTCGTTCACGCCCTTGAGCATCACATATTCAAAGGTGATGCGCCGCGCATTGCTCAGTCCCGGATAATCGCGACACGCCGCCAACAACTCGGCAATCGGGTATTTGCGATTGAGCGGCACAAGTTGGTTGCGTAGGTCGTCACGCACAGCATGCAGTGACACCGCCAACATCACCCCAATCTCGGCGCCGGCGCGCACAATATTGGGAACCACGCCTGATGTTGACAGAGTAATCTTGCGCTTGGAGATGCCAATGCCGTCGCCATCGGCCACCACGAGCAGCGCATCGCGGACCGCATCGAAATTGTAGAGCGGTTCACCCATCCCCATCATCACGATGTTAGTGATCTGGCGATTGCTCGGTGTAGATCCTTCGCTATTTGCTGATCGATCCGCCCAGTCGTTGAGGCGATCGCGCGCGACCAGAATCTGGCCGACGATTTCTCCAGCCGTCAGATTGCGCACCAACCGCTGCGTACCGGTGTGACAGAACGAGCAATTGAGCGTGCAGCCGACCTGGCTCGAGACGCAGAGCGTGCCGCGGCCATCGTCCGGAATGTAGACACACTCGACTTCATGCGGGCGCCCGGTCGCCTGTTCGCCCGGCAGCCGCAACAACCACTTGCGCGTGCCATCGACCGATATCTGCTCGGCCGCAACCTCGGGCCGCGCCAATGTGTAGTGCGCCTCGAGCCGTGCGCGCAGCTCCTTCGAGACATTGGTCATCTCGTCGAAAGCCTGCGCACCGCGCACATAGATCCAGTGCCACAGCTGCTGCACCCGCATCTTGTGCTGGGCCGGAGGCACGCCGATGTCGGCCAGGGATTGCGCAAGCAGCGCACGGCTCATCCCGACCAGCGACGGCTTTTCGGGCGCCACATAGCGCTCGAGCGGCAGCTTTTCGATGCCGGAAATCGGGTCAGCAGTCAGGGGTAATGCGGTCATGCCGCATAGATAGGCCGACCGAGGCGTGTGCACAAACTAGATGGCAGCGCCTCTATTGGCACTCCTGCCCGACCCGATCCAAGGCCTGCGCCAGCCCGCGCAGCGGATAGGTATCGGTCGAAGAGGTCCCGCGCGAGGATGTGCCCTTCACCACGGCGTCGGAGCCTTTGCGCAGCGCATCGACCAGCCGCGCCTCGTCGGCCGGGTTCTTGATCCAGGCGCCGTCATTCTGGGTGAACATCGGGTAGCTCGAGCCGCCGACGTCGATCGACGCATCGGCGTTGGGCTTCAACCCGTAGCCGATGATGACCGACACCTCGTCTTTCACTTTCTCCGCCGGCCGCGAGGAGATGAACATGTAGGGCGGATCGCGTGGCCGATTCGGCGGCGTCGTGGCCGCCTTGCTGGGCTTGGCCAGGGCGAAGCAGACCTTCTTGCCGCCGGCCGTGGCCGTATAAGCTCCCCATTCGCCGAACTGGGCCAGGAGGTTGGGCGCGCTGCCGGCCGCCGGGGTCTCGGACTTTGCCGCCGGTTTCGCGCTCTCCGATTTGGGCTTGGGCTTAGTCGCTTTCGCCGCCGGTTTGGCGGTCGAGGGTTTCTGTGCCTGCGACTGTTGCTGCGCGTGCA
Source organism: uncultured Alphaproteobacteria bacterium (assembly GCA_963760435.1). Lineage (GTDB taxonomy): Bacteria > Pseudomonadota > Alphaproteobacteria > Rhizobiales > Xanthobacteraceae > JAFAXD01. Next base: position 9,005 of record CAVXDE010000031.1, on the reverse strand, counting down.
CCGGCGGTGCACAAGCAAGCGTGGCGACCAGCGCGCAAAGTACAAGGATACGGCGCGTCATTGCCTCGCTCGTTGCTGAATTTGTTAAACCCCAATGATCGTAATCGAATAACGGGAAAATCGGCAAACTAAAGGCAGTCCATGCAAGCAGTTCTCTGCACCCATTTTGGCGGCCCGGACGAACTCGAGCTCGCGCAACTCCCCGATCCGCAGCCGGGCGCGGGCGAAGTCCTCGTCGCCGTGAAAGCGGCGTCGCTGAATTTCTTCGATACCCTCATTATTGCAGGCAAATATCAATTGAAGCCGCCGTTCCCGTTCTCGCCGGCAGCTGAGTTTGCCGGCGTCGTGGAAGCGGTCGGGTCCGGCGTCACGGCGTTCAAACCAGGCGACCGGGTCGCTGCGTCCATGGGTTTCGGTGCGGCGCGCGACCGGGTCGTCATCGCCGCCGACCGCCTGGTCGCCGTCCCGGGCAATGTCGATTTCGACCGCGCCGCCGGGCTGATCATCACCTACGGCACGACCCTGCACGCCCTCAAGGACCGAGCCCGGCTCAAGGCGGGTGAGACCCTCGCGGTGCTCGGCGCATCGGGCGGCGTCGGCCTCGCCGCCGTCGAGCTGGGCAAGCTGATGGGCGCCCGGGTGATCGCCTGCGCATCATCCGTCGACAAGCTGGCGCTGGCGACGCAGCACGGCGCCGATGCGACCATCAACTATGCGTCTGAGGACCTGCGCGACGCGCTGCGCCAGGCCACCGACGGAAAAGGACCGGATGTCATCTACGATCCGGTCGGCGGCCCCTACAGCGAGCAGGCGCTGCGCGCGATCGGCTGGGAGGGACGCTTCCTGGTGGTCGGCTTTGCGGCGGGCGATATTCCGAAGCTGCCGCTCAATCTGGTCCTCCTGAAGAATTGCGATGTGCGCGGCGTATTCTGGGGTGCGTGGGCCGAGCGTGAGCGCGCGGCGCACAACGCCAACATCGCCCAGCTCATGCAATGGTGTGCGCAGGGCAAGCTCGCCGTGCACATCCACGCGGTCTATCCGCTCGCCAAGACGGCGGATGCGCTGAAGGCCATCGCCAACCGCTCGGTGATGGGCAAGGTGATCCTGCGGCCCTAACTAAGGCTCGCGCGGCGCAAACACCCGCTGGCGCTCGCCGACGCCGTGAACTCGCCGACTTCGTCAGCCGGTATGCCGACGGCGTGAACTTGCGCCCGTCCGCCATGAGCCCGCGGATGACGGAATGCGTCTCCACCGAAACCACGGGGATTACTCAGTGACGAGATTGCGGGCGAGCGCGCGCTGGGCGGCCTGGCGATGCTCGGGGCGAATGTGGCCCGCAACCAATCGCAACGCGGTGGCGAGAACGGCCGCATCGTCGGTATAGCCAAACAGCGGCAGCATATCGGGGACAGCATCGATCGGCATGACGAAATACGCGAGCGCGCCAATCAGCGCGACGTGCACATGGCGCGGCGTGTTGCGGTCGAAGGCACAGTAGTAGGCCGCCACAAGGTCTTCGGCGAAGGGGAGGCGCGCGGCCACCCGTTTTGCCTTGGCCCAGAATTCGCGCCGGACCCGGCGGTTGTCTTGCTCGTATCCGGCCCAGTCGGCCGTCTGATCGGACATGGTTGATCCTCTCAACTCCGGCACTAGATGGGAATAACGGGTCGGGCGGGCAAGTCTCCTTCCTGAGCGCCGAAGGGCGGCTCGAAGTGCAGGTCTCGGCGGTATTAACTATCAGTCCGACAGGGACGCTTTGCCGCTCAAAGTACCGAGAATTTTCGGGTACTTGCTGGTAGGATGGGGTAGTACGGGGCGGCAGGAGTGGGCTGGACCAGCGCGGGGCCGCGTTTCCGGTAGCGACAGAGTGGACGACCATGCCGCCTGTTCCCAAATTGTCGATGGTCAAGCGATTATGGATTCTGCTTCGCTTCTGGAAGCGGGAGCCCGGCCAGACGGCAGCGGACAGAGCCAGACGCACTCAGAAGAGGGCTGCAGGAATGCCGTTTGATCTTGATTCCATTGAAGACTCGATGAACCGCCGCATGCGCACGATCTGGGTGCGCCACGCCACGTTTCTGACGGTGCTCGGATTCATCGCCCTGGTCGGCCTCATCGCGTTGACGGTGTACCTCACCGCCAAGCCCAGTGTCTTGAAAATGGCGGTCGGGCCGAAGGGCAGCAAGGATGTGGAGTTTGTCGAGAAGCTGGCGGACAAGTTCAAGACCGACCATGCCTCGATGCGCATCGAACCGATCATCCAGAACGGGCCTGTTAGTTTGCAGGACATCCGCGGCAAGGCGCCGTTCGATCTCGCCGTGGTGCGCGGCAACATGGACCTTTCGACCGACTGGCCGGTGGTCGCGATCCTCCGCGACGACATTGCCGTGCTGATTCAACCACCGGCCGCCGCTTACGCGCCAAAGCGCAACAGTCGCGGCCGCTGGATCAGCCACGACAAGATCGAGAAGGTCAGCGAGTTGGTCGACAAGACCGTCGGCATTGTCGAGGGCACCGATGGCGGCCCCGAGCTTCTCAGTCTCATCCTCAAGCATTACGGCGTTCCCGCCGACAAGGTAAAGGTCGTCACGGTCGCGCCCCAGGACCTGAAAAAGAAAATCCACGATGGTCTGATCGACGTCGTGCTTGTGGCCGGATCAGAGACCGGCGATGCCATCGCGCAGGCCGTCCAGGCCGCGACCGCCGGCAAGGAAGGACCGAGCTTCATCGAAATCGATCAGGCCGAGGGGATTGGCAAGCGCTTTCCGCCCTACGACTCGGAGGACATTGTCGCTGGTGCATTCGGCGGGATTCCGCCCGAGCCGGACGACAAGCTGACGACGCTCAAGTATCCGATCTACATCGTGGCGCGCAAAACCTTGAGCGAGGATAAGATCGCCGCCTTCTCCAAGTTGCTCTATCAGGATCGGCAAGCGCTCGCCTATCAGCTGCCCGGCACCGTGGCGATCCAATCACCATCCACCGATAAGGACGCGGCCGTTTTGGTTCACCCCGGCGCTGCGGCCTATCTGGGCGACAACACCAAGACGTTCTTCGACAGATACGGCGACGACATCTTCTATGGCCTGCTGATCTTCCCGATCATCGGATCGGTGCTGGCCAGCGTGTTCAGCTATTTCCGGGCGGACAAGAACACGCAGCGCATCCGGCAGCTGCATCGCCTCCTGCAGCTCGTGAAGAAAGCCCGCAAAGTCAACTCGGTCGAAGAGCTCGACAAGCTGCAGGACGAGGCCGACACGATTTTGGGCGTCGCCATTCAGCAGGCAGAGCGCGGGCAGCTCGACGAAGCCAACGTGGCGATCTTCACGCTTGCGCTCGATCAGGCCCGCGCCGCGCTGTCCGAACAGCGCACCGTGCTGTTGCTCAAGCCGGACAGCGCCGCGGACGCAGCGCACCGGTTGCTGACCGGACCACAGCCGATCCCGCCGCAAGCCGCGGAGTAGTCGCAGCCAACGCTGCGCGGGCTCCGGCCGTTTCTCGGCCGGAGCGTAGTGTTTGTTTCACGAAACCCCAACGTAGGGGTGGAGCGCCGGTTCGGCGCGGGGCCCATCTCATCTGGGAATGAGGCGGGCGAGCCCAAGCTGGCAAGCTTGGGCGCGCACCCTTGCGATCAGGTGCGCAGCGCCGATCCGGCGCTCCATGCGGCGTTTTCTGACTGGGGACGCGCTTCCGGGATCGGTTGAGAAAGCGGGATCAGCCGCAAACCCTTCCGTCCTCGTCCAGCTATGCTCCTAGCAGACCGGTCATAATGCCGGCCGGGCGTTGCCCCGTGGTGCCCGATGGGCACGCGCGCCTCCCGAGTGCCTGGTCCGTCGACCTGACCCGCGGGCGCCGCTGTTCCTGTCCGCACTCTGGAACGTCTTCCGGAAGGCGCCCCTACAGAGAAACAGGAATTTTGCCGAACTGACGTTTTGCGAATGTCCTGTCAACAAGAATTAGAATGGCAGCCCGACATAATTCTCGGCGAGCGCAGTCGCGGCCGAGCGCGAGTTGAAGATGTAATCCAACTCGGCGATCTGCATCTTGCCCTCGAAGGCCTGGTCCGGGAAGGTGTGCAGCAGCGTGGTCATCCACCAGGAAAAGCGCTCGGCCTTCCAGATTCGCGCCAGCGCGCGCGCCGGAATAATGATCAAGACCGGCGTTTGATTTCTGTTTGTAGAACTCGACCAGCGCCTGCCACAGGTAATAGACGTCGCTTGCCGCGAGGTTCAGGCCCTTGGCACCGGTCGGCGGCACGATGTGGCCCGCATCACCCGCGAGGAACAGGCGGCCAAAGCGCAGCGGCTCGGCCACGAAGCTGCGCAGCGGCGCGATGCTTTTCTCCAACGACGGGCCGGTGACCAGTGCCGCCCGGGCCTCGTCATCGAGGCGCAGCTTGAGCTCCTCCCAGAAGCGCTCGTCCGGCCACGCATCAATATCTTCGGCGAGACTGCACTGCAGATAATAGCGGCTGCGCGTCATCGAGCGCATGGAGCAGAGCGCAAACCCGAGCTGATGGCGGATGTAGATCAGTTCCTCGGAGACCGGCGGCGTATCGGACAGCAAGCCGAGCCAGCCGAACGGATACACCCGCTCATAGTTCTTGATCGATCCGGGCGGCACGCTCTTGCGGCAGACGCCATGAAACCCATCGCAGCCGGCGATGAAATCGCAATCGATCGCACCCTCTTTGCCATCGTGCCGATAGGTGACGCGCGGGTGCTGGCCGGCGAAATCGTGCGGCGTCACGTCGTAGGCCTCGTAGATGCTGGGCAGACCAAGCGCCCGGCGCGCATCCATCAGGTCGCGGGTAATCTCCGTCTGGCCATAAACCGTGACGCTCTTGCCCGTTAGAGCCTTGAAATCGATCCGGTGGCGCACGCCATCCACGCAAATCTGCGTGCCGTCGTGCACCAAGCCTTCCTGATGCATGCGCTCGCCGACACCGGCTTCGGTCAGAAGATCGACCGCGCCCTGCTCGATGACGCCGGCGCGGATCCGCTCCAACACATATTCCGGCGTATGCCGTTCCAGAATGACGTTGTCGATACCGTGCTTGTAGAGCAGCTGTCCGAGCAGAAGCCCGGACGGCCCCGCTCCAATGATCGCGACCTGTGTGCGCATGGGCATGTTTGCCTCTCGTGGCGGGCCTAGACGCAATTCTAATATCAAGCCGCGCCGACAATGCTTGACACTAATCAAAGCGGAATGTCGGTCGGCTTAAATCGAGGCGCGATGGTGCCGAAAGAAGGATTCAAGCTGACCCTCTTAACCTACGGATGTTGTTATAAATTTTCCAAAGACAGAAATAAATTACACGCGCACCTTTAGCGTGTAGAGGTGCTATGATGCACCAACTTCAACTGAGTCGCGGGAGATAATTCGTGAGGACGAACGCTTGGCAACGGGACTATTGCGGATTGCATACGGTGCTGGGCGGTGTTTGACGAGTAGGTGTTTTTAACATGGGCATTGACCCCGAGCTTCTGTTGACGAAAGGGCTTTTCCCCGAAAATCTTCCACCAGTTTACACTACTAAAAATATTTGGCCTGCGCTGTCTCCGGACGTCACGACCTACTCTGTGACCGGCAAAGTTGTGGGTGACCTGTGTGTCTACAACGCGAGCAAGAGGGGGGGTCAACGGAGGCTATTTGGTATACCGCATCCTCTTTTTCTCAAGGACCAGGGCTTTTTCTTCGAGCGGCATTGGGCGGACTTGCAGCCCCTATTCGATGCAGCGCCGGGTTCCGCTTCTCGTCCAATCATTGAAGCTGGCGGAGCCCGTCACGTCCGAATTACTCCGCATCAGGAACTGTGAAATCGGCATGGAATAAGGACCCCGTTTTCGGGGTGATCGGCATCCAATCGGGACCCCGGGGCTGAGGTTCCACACTGGCTTCCATGATTCTTGGAAGCCGAGGCTGGGATGCTGATTTTGGAATCGATTGCAAAGATCCGTCGCGCGTTTTTCGTACAGGGCAAGTCGATCAAATTGATCTGCCGTGAGCTGAGAGTGTCACGGAAGGTCGTGCGGAAGGTGATCCGATCGGAGGCGACCGAGTTCCGCTACGAACGGGAGGCTCAACCGCTTCCGAAGATTGGCCCCTGGACTGACCAGCTCAATGAACTGCTGTTGGCGAACGAGGGGAAAGCGGCGCGCGAGCGCCTGACGCTGATCCGATTATTCGAGGAACTGCGCGGGCGCGGCTACGTGGGCGGCTACGATGCGGTGCGGCGTTACGCCGGACGGTGGAGCAAGGAGCGGGGGCACTCGACGGCTGCGGCCTACGTGCCGCTGTCCTTCGCGCCAGGTGAAGCCTATCAGTTCGACTGGAGCCACGAGATTGTCCTGCTGGACGGCGTGACGGTGACCGTGAAGGCCGCCCACGTTCGTCTCTGTCACAGCCGCATGCTGTTCGTGCGGGTCTATCCACGCGAGACGCAGGAGATGGTGTTCGATGCCCACGACCGGGCGTTTGCCTTGTTCAAGGGGGCCTGTGAGCGCGGCATCTACGACAACATGAAGACGGCTGTGGAGACGATCTTTGTCGGCAAGCAACGCCTCTACAATCGCCGCTTCCTGCAGATGTGCAGCCACTACCTCGTTGAGCCGGTTGCCTGCACGCCGGCATCGGGATGGGAGAAGGGTCAGGTCGAGAACCAGGTCGGTCTCGTCCGTGAGCGGTTCTTCACGCCGCGTCTGCGGTTCAAGAGCCTTGAGGAACTGAACGCCTGGCTGCTCGATCAATGCATTGCCTATGCCAAGGCACACCGCCATCCGGAACTGACCGATCAGACAATCTGGGACGTGTTCGAGGCGGAAAGGCCGAAGCTCGTTCGCTATACGGGCCGGTTTGACGGCTTCCATTCGGTGCCGGCATCGGTGTCGAAGACCTGCCTGGTACGGTTCGACAACAACAAATACTCGGTCGCTGCCAGCGCGGTCGGGCGTCCCGTCGAAGTTCATGCCTATGCGGACCGCATCGTGATCCGTCAGGACGGGCGGATCGTCGCCGAACATCCCCGCTCGTTCAGCCGCGGGGATACGCTCTACGACCCTTGGCACTACGTCCCGGTGCTCGCCCGCAAGCCAGGCGCCTTGCGCAACGGCGCTCCCTTCAAGGATTGGGTCCTGCCTGCCGCGATGGAGCGCGTACGGCGCAAGCTCGCTGGCGTCGATGACGGCAATCGGCAGATGGTCGACATCCTCAGCGCGGTGCTCACCGACGGACTGCCGGCGGTCGAAGCCGCCTGCGCTGAGGCAATCGTCCAAGGCGTCCACTCCGCTGACGTCGTACTCAACATTCTCGCTCGGCAGCGCGATCCGGGCCGGCCCGCCAACATTCTCACGCCAGCCGCGCTGACGCTGCGACATGCGCCCATCGCCGATTGTGCCCGTTACGACAACCTTAGGAGAACTATCTGATGGAACGCACTCAGCTCTTTGAACCGCACTGGGTTTGCCGGAGGGCTCAACTCCTGAGAAGGTGGAGCCATCATGAGCAAGACGACGAACAAGTTTTCTCCGGAAGTCCGCGAGCGTGCCGTCAGGTTGGTGCTCGACAATGAACACGAACATTCCTCGCGCTGGGCGACAATCGAGTCGATCGCGGGGAAGATCGGCTGCGTGCCTCAGACCCTGCTCGAATGGGTCAAGAAGACAGAGATCAACGCCGGCAAGCGTGCCGGCGTGCCGAGCGAGATGGCCGACCGGATGAAGGCGCTGGAGCGCGAGGTCCGCGAGCTGCGGCAGGCCAATGAGATCCTGCGCAAGGCATCGGCTTATTTTGCGCAGGCGGAGCTCGACCGCCCGCTTCGGAAGTGACGGCCTTCATGGAGGCCCATGTGGAGAGCTACGGGATCGAGCCGATGTGCAGGGTTCTGCGGATCGCCCCCTCCACCTGGCACGAGCACGCCCGCCGCAAGGCCAACCCCGACCTTCGCTCAACGCGGGCGAAGGAGGACGAGCGGCTCTCGGAGGAGATCATCCGCGTCCACAACAAGAACTTCGGCGTCTACGGCGCGCGCAAGGTCTGGCTGCAGCTTAATCGCGAGGGCTTCAAGGTCGGCCGTGACCGCGTCGCTCGGCTAATGGGGGGTCTCGGGCTGGAAGGCGTCGTGCGAGGCAAGGCGGTGAGGACAACCACGCCGGACAAGGCGGCCGCTTGCCCGTTCGATCTGGTCAACAGGCAGTTCAACGCGCCGGCGCCGAACATGCTCTGGGTCTCGGACTTCACCTACGTTTCGACCTGGGCCGGCATGGTCTACGTGGCCTTCGTCATCGACGTCTACTCCAGGCGCATTGTCGGCTGGCGCGTCAGCCGCACGCCGACGGCCAGCTTCGTGCTCGATGCGTTGGAGCAGGCCCTGCACGCCCGCCGGCCAAGCGAGAGCCTCGTGCACCATAGCGACCGCGGATCGCAATACGTCAGCATCCGCTACACCGAACGGCTCGCGGAAGCCGGCATCGAACCCTCGGCCGGCAGTGTCGGCGACAGCTATGACAACGCCCTCGCCGAGAGCGTGATCGGGCTGTTCAAGACCGAGGTCATCCACCGGCTCGGGCCGTGGAAATCCTTCGAGGCCGTGGAGTACAAGACCCTCGAATGGGTCGATTGGTTCAACCACCAGCGCCTGCTGGAGCCGATCGGCAACATCCCGCCCGCCGAGGCGGAGACCAACTACTACGCGGCCCTTGAGCCAATCAAAATGGCCGCGTCAGAACTTCAGCAATCCGCCCTCCGGCAAACCCAGTGCGGTTCACTTCGACCTCATGGGCGAACTCAAGCTCTACGGAATGAAGGCCGCCTTCGATGAGATCATGACCACCGCCGTCAAACGCCAGCATGAGCCTCAGCGCATCGTCGGCGATCTGCTCAGCGCCGAGATCAGCGAGAAGCATGCACGCTCGATCAAGTACCAGCTCACCATTGCAAAGCTGCCGCTCGCCAAGGATCTCGACGACTTCCAATTCGATGGCACGCCGATCAACGAGACCCTCGTC
>CAVXDE010000030.1:0-138127 GCA_963760435.1 uncultured Alphaproteobacteria bacterium | reverse complement strand
AGGTGCCTTCAGGCAGGATGGCGCGCGCGAGTCGCTGGCGCTCGATCAATTCCTGACGCACCGCCGCGAGCAGCGCTTCGCCGGTGCCGTCGAGGATCCACCGGGTCGAGAGCGCAATCGTCAGCGGCGAGGCCATGACGGTCGCGGTGCGCACCACCGATCCGAACAACCAGCCGGCGCGCACGTCCGGCACGATCACGTAAGCTATCCGCAGCCCGGCGCCGAGGCATTTCGCCAAGCCGGCGATATGCCACGTCAGTTCAGGCGCCAGCAACCCGAATGGCTGGGGGCCATCGATCAGCAGAAATCCATAGGGGTCATCCTCAACGATCGGGACGCCGAAGCGGCGGGCAATCGCCACCAACGCGATGCGGCGCGTCTGCGAGATCGTGTGCGTGGTCGGGTTGAGCAAAGTCGGATTGAGATAGATGGCCTTCGGATTGAAGCGCTCGCAAGCCTGCGTGAAGGCATCGGGATCGACCCCCTCATCATCCATCGGCAGGCCGACCAACTGCAGACCAAGCTGCGCAGCGATCGAGCGTGCGCCCGGGTAGGTGAGTGCTTCAGACAAAATCACATCGCTCGGTTTGGCGAGCAAACTAAAGATCCCAAGCAGGGCTGAATGCGCGCCTGGCACAATAAACAACCGATCCTCGGGCGGGAGGAGCGCTCGCCTGCCGAGCCATTTCAACGCCGCCTCCTTGTCGGCCGCGACGCCGCCGAACCCCTGGTAGCGCATCAGATAAACAAGATCGTGCCCGACGGCCTCGAACCCGTCCTGCATGCGATCCAACAAGTCGGCATCGTCGGGCTCCGGCGGCAGGTTCATCGACAGATCGACGATCTCCGGATGCAGCGCCATTGGCCCATGCCGCCGGCGCGCCGAGGCACGCACGAACGTGCCTTGCCCAACCCGCGACTCCACGAGCCCGCGCTTCTGCGCTTCCACATAGCCGCGCGCCACCGTGGTGAAGTCGAGGTCAAGCCGGCGCGCGAGCTTGCGCTGCGGCGGCAGGCGATCAGCCGGAGCAAGCCGGCCGATGCGGATGTCCTCGGCGATCGCGTCAGCGATAGCGAGGTAGTGCGGCTTGTCGCGCGCCGTGAGGTCCGGCGTCCAGTCAGTCATAGCTGCAGCGGTCCTTCCCGGACCTGATCCAAATTGACTGTATCTTGTTGCATGACCGGCAACCAGACAAAACCATCGGCCACACGGCGCAAAACTTGCTCCGCTGTTCATGTGGGTGACCAAACAAGATTGGTGCCCTTGCCCGGAACACAGCATTGCCATGCGAAATCAGTGGATCTGAGAGGCTAACCACCGCACTCGATTTGATCAGAGCGCCGCCTTTTTGTTCGTGCCCAATTTGTCAGCACGGCCGTCAGCGTCGCTGATTGAATGTAAAATTGTATGTAAATTGATTGTTTTTGATGAATGGATGTGCATCCAGGCACTGGCACGCCGTTTGCACCGCATTGCGATGCGCCCGATGGGCGCCTGCGCTTCTTGTTGCTGAGGAGGAGAACATGCCAGCCGTCGCAATGCCCGCCCACCAGAAGGGCGACTTCCTGGTCGACTACGAAGAGAAGGTGTTCGAGGACGTCAAAGCGCTACCCGGCGAGAAGGCGCTGGTGACGTTTCACACCGTGGCCTTCGAGGGCTCGATCGGGCTCGTCAACATCCTGCAGGCGCTGCGCCTGCTGCGCAAAGGCTTCAAGACCACGGTGCTACTTTATGGTCCGGGCGTGACGCTCGGCGTGCAGCGCGGCTTCCCCAAGCTCGGCGATGAAGCGTTTCCGGGTCATCAGAACTTCAACAATCAGCTCACCAAATTCATGACCGAAGGCGGCGAAGTCTACGCCTGCCGGTTCGCTCTGCAGGCCCTCTACGGCCACGGCGAGCCCTCGCTCATTCCAGGCATTCGGCCGATCAATCCGCTCGATGTGCTGGATCTGATCCTGCTGCACCGGCGCGACAACGCGTTCCAGCTGCACACCTGGACGCTCTGAGGCTCGGCAGCAGGAGAGCGCCATGGCGAGCGATCCTCCCACTCGCGTCGCGGCAGTGCAGATCGCACCCAACCTCGACACTGCAGGTGGGACGGTGTCGAAGGTGCTGGCCGCAATCGACGAGGCGGCGGAGAAGGGCGCCCGCCTCGTCGTATTTCCTGAGACGTTCATCCCCTGGTACCCGTATTTCTCGTTCGTCCTTCCGCCGGTGCTGACCGGCGCCGAGCACATCCGCCTCTATGATAACGCGGTGGTCGTGCCCGGGCCGGTGACGGAGGCCGTCGCCGCGGCGGCAAGGCGCAACAACATCGTGGTCGTGCTCGGCGTCAACGAGCGCGACCACGGCTCGCTCTACAACACGCAGCTTGTGTTTGATGCGGACGGGCGACTGGTGTTGAAGCGGCGCAAGATCACGCCGACCTTCCACGAGCGCATGATCTGGGGCCAGGGCGACGGCTCGGGCCTCACGGTCGTCGACACCGCGGTCGGCCGCCTCGGCGCGCTCGCTTGTTGGGAGCACTACAACCCCCTCGCCCGCTATGCCCTGATGGCGCAGCATGAACAAATTCATGTGGCGCAGTTTCCAGGCTCCATGGTCGGCCCGATCTTCGCCGATCAGATCGAGGTGACGATCCGTCACCACGCGCTCGAGAGCGGCTGCTTCGTGGTCAACGCCACCGGTTGGCTCACGGAGGAGCAGATCGCCAAGATTTCTCCCGATGAAAAGCTGCGCAAAGCGCTGCGCGGCGGCTGCATGACGGCGATCATCTCGCCCGAAGGCGCGCACGTGGTTCCGCCGCTGACCAGCGGCGAAGGTTTGCTGATCGCCGATCTCGATTTCGGCCTCATCATCAAGCGCAAGCGCATGATGGATTCGGTCGGGCACTACGCCCGGCCGGAGTTGCTGTCGCTCGTGCTCGATAATCGCCCGGCGCGCCCCTTGCATCAGCAGGCTGCGCCCGCGCCGTTTCCCGTATCGCTGCCCGAACCGGGGAGTGCCTTCGATGAAACCGATGCTACCGACGCCGCTGCCGACCGAGCGGCTGATCAACGAGTTGCAGTCCTACGGGGTTCGGCTCGTTGATCCCAAGGCCGGGCACGAGAGCCGCCGCGGCGGCGCCGGCCCGTCCGACCACAAGGCGATCACCATCGACGGCGTCACCGTCATGGTGCCGGTGCACACCGCGCCGGCGTTCGAGAGCCCCTACGTGGTGGAAAAGCCCGACGCGCTCGGGAAGCAGCCGCATCACCCGCGATGGCCTCAACCTCGGCGCGGTGAGCTTCCCGACCCGCCCGCGATTTTATGATCGCGCGACCGCCGACGGCGTTCCGTATTGGAAAATCGCCGTGCTGCATGGGCGCGACGTGCTCGCCACGACCGTGCTGCAGACCTGCATCCGCTATCAGAGCCGGACCAAGACCTGTCAGTTCTGCGCCATCGGCCAGTCGCTCGCTGCCGGCCGCACCGTCGAGCACAAGACACCCGAACAACTGGCAGAGGTGGCGAAGGCCGCGGTCGAACTCGACGGCGTGACCCACATGGTGATGACCACCGGCACGCCGGCGTCGCCCGACCGCGGCGCGTCGATCCTTGCCGACAGCGCCGCCGCCGTGAAAGCCGCGGTCCCGCTTCCCATTCAGGGCCAATGCGAGCCACCGGATCGCGACGTCTGGTTCGCGCGGATGCATGACGCCGGCATCGACGCGCTCGGCATGCATCTCGAAGTGATCACGCCAGAGCTGCGCACCCTGCTGATGCCCGGCAAGGCGCAGGTGCCGCTCGAACGCTACTTCGACGCATTCGCCGCTGCCGTGCCAGTGTTCGGACGCGGTCAAGTCTCGACCTACATCCTGGCCGGGCTCGGCGACAGTAAAGAAACAATTCTCGCCACCGCCGAGCGCCTGATCGCACTCGGCGTCTATCCGTTCGCGGTGCCGTTCGTGCCGATCTCGGGCACGCCGCTGGAGAGTCATCCCGCACCGACGCCCGCCTTCATGCACGAGATCCTGGGGCCGCTCGCGCGCCTCGTCCGCGCTGGCGGACTCAGCGCAAGCGAGATCAAAGCCGGTTGCGGCAAATGCGGCGCCTGCTCGGCGCTGTCCACTTATGAACGCGAGGTACGGACGTGATCTTTGATCCGTTTCCGGTGTTTCTGCCGGCGCAATATCAGGTGAAGTTCGCAACCGATGTCTGGGAGCGCCAGGCCGCCGCCGCTCTGCGCCGCGCCGTGTTCTGCGAGGAGCAGCGCGTCTTTGCTCATGACGATCGCGACGGGATCGATGACATCGCCATTCCGATCGTCGCGATCTCGTCACTCGCGGTTGCTCTCGACGAGGTGGTCGGCACCGTGCGCATCCACCAGGCCGAGCCCGGCGTGTGGTGGGGCTCGCGGCTTGCGGTGGCAGCGCCCTATCGCCGCATTGGCGCGATCGGCTCCTCGCTGGTGCGTCTCGCGGTCTCCTCGGCGCACGCGCGCGGCTGCACCAAGTTCCTGGCGCATGTGCAGAGCCAGAACGCGCCGCTGTTCCAGCGCCTGCATTGGATGACGATTGCGGAGGTCGAGTTCCACGGCCGGCCGCATCATTTCATGCAGGCCGACCTCGATCACTATCCGCCATTCGCCGACGCGGAGACCGGCTTTCTCTCACTGCCGAAGAAGGCCGCGTGATGTTGGGTTCGGTCGCAATCGGTTCGCTTGCGGCCACCTTGCGGGCAAGCCGCGGGCTTGCCGCCAAGCACGACATCGCCGCGGTGGCGGCACAGCTCGGATTGTCCAGCACCAATGCAATTCCGGTCGGTGATGATTGCGCCGCCATTCCCGACGGCGACGGATTCCTGCTGCTGGCGATCGAAGGATTCATCAACGAGTTCGTCGCGGCCGACCCGTGGTTTGCCGGCTGGTGCGGAGTGATGGTCAACGTCTCCGACGTCGCCGCGATGGGCGGGCGGCCGCTCGCGGTCGTCGACGCGGTCTGGTCGGCGGGCGAAGACAACGCGACCCCCCTTGTCAGCGGACTGCGCGAAGCCGCACAGGCATTTGCTGTCCCGATCGTCGGCGGCCATACCAATACGCGCTGCGATCGCAGCCAATTGTCTGTTGCGATCCTCGGCCGCGCGCAACGCTTGCTCACCAGCTTCGATGCCAAGCCTGGCGATCAGTTGATCGCGGCGATCGATCTGCGCGGACGCTACCGCGAGCCGTTCGTCAATTGGGAGGCCTTCACCAACGCGCCCGCGGCCCGGCTACGCGGCGACATCGCGCTGCTTCCGGCAATCGCCGAAGCGGGGCTTGCCTGCGCCGGCAAGGACATCAGTCAGGGCGGCATCATCGGCACCGCGACCATGCTGGCGGAATGCTCCAGCGTCGGCGCCGTCATCGACGTGCTGCGCATTCCGCGGCCGGACGGCGTCTCGCTCGAGCGCTGGCTGCAGACCTTTCCGAGCTTCGGTTATCTGCTCGCGGTGCCGCCACGCAATGTGCCCACGGTGCTCGCGCTTTTTGCGGCGCGCGGCATTGCGGCAGCGCAGGTCGGGACCATCACCGAGGGCGACCGGGTCGAGATCACCGACGGCTGCGTCAGCGAAGTGGTGTGGGATTTCTCGCAAGGTCCGCTGATCGGCTGCCGAACCATGGAGGCGATCACATGAGCGCATCTCCGCTGCGCATCGCAATCCTCACCCACTCCACCAATCCGCGCGGCGGGGTGGTGCATGCCCTCGCGCTTGGCGACGCGCTCACGGCGCTGGGTCACGAAGTCGTGGTGCATGCGCCCGATGCCAACCAACACGGCTTTTTCCGCCCGACCCGCTGTGGCACCGCGTGCGTCCCGGCAACGCCGGTTGGCCGCGACGTGACCGAAATGGTCGAGACCCGCGTCACCGATTATCTGCACTACTTCGCGCAGACCGGCACCGATGGGTTCGACGTCTGGCATGCGCAGGACGGAATCTCCGCCAATGCGCTCGCGACCCTGAAAGCACAGCATAAGATTGGCGGCTTCACCCGGACCGTGCATCATGTGGACACGTTTGCCGACCCGCGCCTGAGCGCGCTCCAACAACGCGGTATCAGTGAAGCCGACCAGTTGCTGGTCGTCAGCCGCGTCTGGCAGGAGCGTTTGCGGGCCGAGTACGACCGCAGGGCTGAGCTCGTCGGCAACGGCGTCGACCGCGTGGGCTTCTCGCCCGATCGCGACGACAGCGACGTCGTGCTGCGCGAGCAACTCAAGTTGGCACAGGGACCGGTATTCCTGGCCGTCGGCGGCGTCGAGGCGCGCAAGAACACGCTCGCCATTCTCGATGCGTTCGCACAAATCCAGAAACAACGGCCGATGGCGCAGCTGATCATCGCCGGCGGCGCGTCCGTGCTCGACCACGCGTCCTATCAACAACAATTCGCCGCGGCGCTCGCGCGCAGCCGGCTGCCGCTCGAGTCCGTGATCCAAACCGGCCCCCTGCCCCAAGCCGACATGCCGGCACTTTATCGGCTTGCGTGCGCCCTGGTGTTTGCCTCGCTCAACGAAGGTTTTGGGCTCACCGTGCTGGAAGCGATGGCTTGCGGCACGCCGGTCGTGGTCTCACGCATCGCCCCATTCACCGAATACCTCGGGCCGGACGATGTCTGCTGGTGTGATCCGCACGATCCGGTCTCGATCGCCGGTGCCATGCGGGCCGCGGCCGACCCGCGCCAGCGGCCGGATCTGATCGCCAACGGGTTTGCGGTTGCGGCACGTCATGACTGGACGAGCACTGCCAAGGCTCATCTGCCGGTTTACGCGCATATGCGGGAGCTCTGTCATGCCTGAGATGCGCTTTCGCATCACTTGGCCCGACGGCAGCATCGAGAGCTGCTACTCGCCCTCGCTGGTGATCAAGGACTACTTCGCGGTCGGGCAGACCTATCCGCTGGCGGATTTTCTGGCGCGCAGCCGCGCGGCTCTCACCATCGCCAGCGAGCGCGTACGCGCCAAGTACGGCTATCCCTGCAGCCGCGCGCTGGGGCAGCTCGCGCGCATCGAGACCGCTTCGCAGCAATTCCTGTATCTCGCCGGCGCCCACGTCGGCATCGTCGGGTTCGAGGACTAGCACATGGCATCCGCCCCCATCGTGGCGCATCATTCGGTGATCATTGTCGGCGGTGGACAGGCCGGCCTGTCGCTGAGCTGGTACCTCAAGGATCTCGGGATCGATCATCTGGTGTTGGAGAAGCACCGCGCCGGCCATGCATGGCGGTCGGAACGTTGGGATACGTTTTGCCTCGTCACGCCCAACTGGCAATGCCAGCTCCCGAGCTATCCGTACGCCGGACCCGATCCGCACGGCTTCATGCTGCGCCAGGAGATCATCAACTATTTCGACGGGTTCGTCGCCTCGTTCGACCCGCCCCTGTGCGAGGGCGTGACTGTGACGGGCTTGCGCAGCCACGGCCAGCACGGGTTCGTGCTGGATACCAGCGCCGGGCGCTACGCGGCCGATCAGGTCGTGATCGCGACCGGGGGCTATCAGATTCCCGTCATCCCGCGCTGTGCCGAGCGACTGCCGGCAGACATCGTTCAAGTGAATGCGGCCACTTATCGAAATCCACAATCGCTACCGGAGGGCGCCGTCCTGGTGGTGGGGAGCGGACAATCCGGCGCGCAGATCGCCGAGGACTTGCACCTCGCCGGCCGCCAGGTGCACCTCTGCGTCGGCGACGCGCCGCGCGTTGCGCGCCGCCATCGCGGCAAGGACGTGGTCGAGTGGCTGCACCTGATGGGCTACTACGATCTGCCGGTGCATGAGCATCCGCTGCGCGAGGGCGTGCGCGACAAGACCAATCACTATGTGACCGGACGCGATGGCGGACGCGACATCGACCTGCGCCAGCGTGCCCGCGAGGGCATGCAGCTCTACGGCCGGTTGCTCGATGTCGCCGGCGGCACGCTTGTTGTTGATGATGATCTCGCGCTTTGCCTCGACCAGGCGGACCAGGTCTCGGAAAGCATCAAGACGAGCATCGACACGTTCATTGCCAAGCGGGCGATCGATGCGCCGCCGGCCGAACCGTATCAACCCGTGTGGGTGCCCGCGCAGGAGCGGCCGACGTTGGACTATCGCGCGGCCGGCATCACCAGCATTGTCTGGTGCATCGGCTTTCGCGCCGACTACAGCTGGATCGACCTGCCGGTGTTCAATGGACGCGGCCAACCCGCACACGTGCGCGGCGTCGCCGCGGTGCCGGGACTTTATTTCCTCGGATTGCCATGGCTCTACACCTGGGGCTCGGGACGTTTCTCCGGCGTCGCCCGCGACGCCAAGCATATTGCCGACCAGGTCGAGGCACGCCTGGACGACGCCCCCAGTGAACGACGCGTTACCGTGAATGAGGCGGCGATCGGGACGTGAGCCAGCCTGACGACAAATCTTCATCACAGATTTGTGTCGGGCGGTAGGGACGCGTTTAACCCGCGCCGAATCATATTTTATCGTTCAAGCGCGTGCGCGACGCAAACGCCCATCCTCCGATCGGGTGACGCAAGTCACGCATGACGCAGGCAATTTCGCGATATCGACCAGTCGATAACGCGGAGACTTGTGATGACATCCATCGCGCTCGCAGTGGAACCAGAAGACATGCTGCGGGGGCAGGCCCCGGTTCGGCCCGTCGTCGCCAGGGAATCGATTCGCTTGCCGGGCGGAAGCCATGTGAGCGTCCGTCCGGTCCGGCCTGAGGACATCGAGCTCATCCAATCATACGTCCGAGGCCTGTCGCCGGCATCGCGCTATTTCCGTTTTCTGGGAGCCATCAGCGAACTCTCGGCGACAGAGCTCCAGCGCGCGATCAACCCCGGTGCAGCGAGCGGAAGCCTGGTGTTGGAGAGCCACTACGGTGGAACGCGCACCATGATCGGCGAGGCACGCTGGCACATTGCCGCCAGCGGACAGACCTGCGAATTGGCGGCGTCGATCACCGATGGATGGCAGCGGCAAGGGTTTGGAGCGTGGCTCATCAATCACATTGCGGCCCGGGTGAAGTCGCTGGGCGCTCGCTATCTCCTGGCCGAGATCCTGCACGCCAATAAACCGGCACAGCGGCTGGTGCGCAAACTCGGATTTCACGCACTGCCGTCCAACTTCGATCCGAAGCTGATGTGCTTCGTGAAGGAGCTGGAGCCCCGCAGCCGCTCCGTTATGGGCGAGCGCCGTTCGCTCGATACATACGCATCGCCGAATTCTTAAGTCTCAGGAAAAAGCCGTGGGAACAGAATATCCAGCGTATCGGCGGGAAAACGCAGGGACACCGGGCCTTTGGGGGTTTCTGAAGCGAGCAACCCCGCGTCAACGACATCGTTGAAGACGCGCCGCCCGGTTCTCTCGGACAGGCCAGTAATACGCGGGACTTCACCGCGCTCAAACTCACCGCGGCTCAGCGCAACACGGACATGCGCCGCCGCTTCGATTTGCAGATTGCGGCGGCCTTCGTCGCCATCGAACTCTCCGGCAAGCGCTCGTTCAATATCTTTGGGCCGCGTGCTGTGGCCCTCGATCAGGTTGCTGTAATACGTGTTCATGAGGCGAACGAGGGCCGCCAGATTCGCGGATGTTCGTGGATGCAGCCCGTGACCAAGCTTCGCCGATGCCGAAGCGAGCTCGGCAGCGAGGTCCGAGAGAGACTCAGGGATCGCGTCTTCAAGCCGCGCGGGCTCGATGCGCTGAGGCGTTTCTTCGGCGGGCATTGTTGGCCGATTTTCCCAGTCTATAACTTCATGAGTTTAAATGAAAATCCGCCCAATCGCGAATGAAATGGCCGATCATTTGGCCGATCTCTGGCCGGCTCGCCTTCACTCCGTACCTGGCTAGACTACGCCGCCGCGGCCCAGGATACCGCCGGCCGCCGGCCGGAGACGATGTCGGCGAGCACGTGGGCGGAACCGCAGGAATGGGTCCAGCCGAGCGTGCCGTGTCCCGTGTTCAGATAGAGGTTCTTGAGCTTGCTCTTGCCGATATAGGGCACGTTGGAGGGCGTGGCCGGCCGCAGCCCGGTCCAGAACTGCGCCTTGGCCGGATCGGCGACGTCGGGAAAGATCTCGAGCGTGCGCCGCACCAGCGATTGGCAGCGCGTCGCGTTGAGGCCGAGATTGTAACCCGAGAGCTCAGCTGTGCCCGCGACGCGCAGGCGATCGCCCAAGCGTGAGAACACGATCTTATACTCGTCGTCAGTCAGGCTGACCGTATAGGCGCGCTCGGGGTCACGCACCGGCAGGGTCGCCGAGTAGCCCTTTGCCGGATAGATATTGAGATCGATCCCGAGCGGCTTGAGCCAGCCGGCGCTGTAGCTGCCGAGCGCAACCACGTAAGCGTCGGCTGTCAACCGCTTGTAGCTGCCGTCGGGCTCATGCACTTGCACGCCGCCGACGAGGCCGCGCTCGGTCTCGATGGCAACGACCGTCGTGTTGTATTTGAACTCCACGCCGCGTTCGGCGGCCTTGTCGGCGAGCTTGCGCGTGAAGGCGCAGGCATCGCCGGACTCGTCCGCGTAAGTCATGCTGCCGCCGACGATCTGCGCGTTGGTGAAACGCAGCGCCGGCTCGATCTCCAGCATGCGTTCGCGATCGACCATTTCGAGGTCGCAGCCGAGCTTGCGCATCAGCGCCGCTGGCGCGATGGCCGCATCATATTCAGCCTGACTGGTGTAGAAATGCAGGATGCCGCGCTGCAGGTCATCATAGTGCAGCCCAAGCTCGGCGCGCGTCTCACCCAGCATCCGGCGCGAATGCAGCCCCAGCTCGACGATCTTGGCGATGTTGTCGCGCGTGCGGCACGGCCGGCATTCCATCAGGAACGCCAGGCACCAGCGCCACTGCGCCGGGTCGAGCCGTGGCCGGAACAGCAGCGGCGCGTCGTCGGCAAACAGCCACCGCAGTACCTTGAAGGGCGCCGATGGGTTGGCCCAGGGCTCCGCGTGCGAAACCGAGATCTGCCCGCCATTGGCAAACGACGTTTCGCTCGCGGCCTGCCCCTCCCGCTCGATCACGCTGACGTCGTGGCCGGCTTGGCGCAGAAACCATGCTGACGTGGTGCCGATGACCCCGGCACCCAGGACCATCACGTGCATTGTCGTTGTCCATTCCCGAGGCTCCCAGAGCGGAGCCTCACCCCAATAATATGGGTGCGATTCTATGAAATTGGATGTAGGCTTTCCTTGCGATCTACTGCTCAACTGCGCGTCAATGCGCAATTTTCTGACGGTCATAAGCCAATATGCGCAAGAAAACAGCGAGTTCGACCCGAAGGGTCCGACGGCCGGCGAATCGCTCGAGCCTCCCCACCCTGGACGGTTTCGACCGCAAGATCCTGCAGGCCCTGGTCGACAATGCGCGCGCCAGCAACGTGGAGATCGCGCAGAAGGTCGGGCTGTCCGAAGCGCCCTGCTCGCGCCGCATCCGCCGGCTGGAGAGCGACGAGGTGATCCTCGGCTATCACGCGCGCCTCGATCCCGAGCCGGTCGGCATCGGCTTCGTCGCCTTCGTGACGCTCGTGCTCGACTATGTGACGGCGACGACGGCGGAGCGCTTCTATCAGGAAATCCGTGCGATCCCGGAAATCATGTCCTGTTATATCGTCTCCGGCGGCTACGATGCCTTGCTACATGTGGCGGCCAAGGACAGCCACACCTATTCTGACATTGTATTCGATCGGCTTCGCCGGATCCCCGGGGTGAAGGACGTGCGCTCGAGCTTCGTCATGCGGACGATCAAAGAAGGCCACGCACTGCCAGTGATGGAGTGAACAGTCTATTTCAACGTCGCCAGGTAGGCGACGACATCGTCGACCTCACTCGGGTTGGTGAGCCCGCCATAGGGCATACGGTTGCCCTTCACCTTGGCCTGCGGGTCGGCGATGTAGTCGTGCAGATTCTCCGGCGTCCACACCAGATTGGCGCGCAGCATCGGCCCCGAGTAGCGGAAACTGTCGAGTGCTGCGGCCTTGCGTCCAACCACGCCGTTGAGGCTCGGCCCCAAGGCGCCGGGCTGGTCGTTGTGACAAGCCGCGCAGGCCTTGAAAAGCTCCTTGCCATGCTGCACGTCGGCCGCCTCGGCAGCAACGATGTTGACCGCCAGCAATACGGCCGCAGCGCTGACGTGCTTGATGATCACTGCTAAAGTCATTTGCTCACGCATGCACCAAGGGCCCCGGGTTTTTCAGATATTGTTTCGTGATCGCGTCTGCCGCCCAGTAGGCAAGCGCGCCGACCGTTCCGGTCGGGTTGTAGCTCTGGTTCTGTGGGAACACGGACGCGCCCACGATGAACAGATTGTCCGCATCCCACGTCTGTAGATACCGATTGACTACGCTGTCCTTCGGATCGGCGCCCATGATGGTGCCGCCTGTGTTGTGGGTCGATTGATAGGGGATGGCGCTGAAATTGCCGCGCCGATAAGCCGGCGTGTTGATGGCCGTCGGGTTCATGGCATGGCCGATCCGCCCGAGCACGGCGGTGACGTACTCCGCGACCCGATAGTCGTTCTCCTTGAAATTATAGGTCATGCGGATGAGCGGACGTCCCAGCGCATCGCGATAGGTCGGATCGAGATCGAGGTAGTTCTCGCGGTGAGCGTAGTTGCAACACGAACCGCCGATGTTGAACGCGTGATTGTACCATTTGGCGGTCGCGCGCTTCCAATCGCGGCCCCAGCGCGGCGTGCCGGCCGGCACCGGTCGAGAGGATCGGCCGGCCGTTGGTCGGACCGGCCTGGATCCACGCGCCGCCGAAGAAGCCGAGACCGGCGTGATCGAAATTGTCACCATTGAAATCGTCGATCATGACCCCGTGCGCGCCGGAGGCCATGAATGGGTTGACCTGCTTGTCGTCAAAGAACACGGTGACGCCGGCGGCGCCAACTTGATAGCAATAGTTCTTGCCGACGCTGCCCTTCCCGGTCACCGGGTCGTAAGGCTCTCCGATCCCGGAATACAGCAGCAACAAATTGTTGGTGAATACATAAGCCCCGAGTATCACCAAGCTCGCCGGCTGCTCATACTCTTCGCCGCTGCGCGTATCGACATAGCGTACGGACTTGACCCGCCGGGCCGCCTTGTCGTGAACGAGGTCTTTCACATAGGCATTGCTGCGCAGCTCGAATTTCTCATCCGACAACAGCGCCGGCAGGATGGACACCCCGGGTGACGCCTTGGCGTTGCTCTCGCAGCCGAAGCGCTCGCAATGCCCGCAGTAGATGCAGGCCCCCATCGTCAGGCCTTCGGGATTCGTATAGACGCGGCTCGCGTTGCTCGACGGCGCCGGAAACGGATGATAGCCGAGGTTCTTGGCTGCCGCTTCGAAGGTTGCGCCGGCAACGCTCTGCTCCAGCGGCGGGTTTGGGTATTCGGATTGGCGCGGTCCTTCGAATACGTTTCCGCCATCGATGATCTTGCCGCGCAAGTTGCCCGCTTTGCCGGACACGCCGCACAGCTTCTCGAACCGGTCATAATACGGCTCGAGTTCATCGTAGCTGATGGGATAGTCCGTGATCGTCATATCTTCCGGGATAGCTTGCGCGCCGTAGCGTTCGCGCAGATGCGTGCGCAGCTTGTGATCGGTCGGCAGCAGCCGCCACGTCACGCCGTTCCAGTGCGCGCCGGCACCGCCAAGACCGGTGCCAGGCAGGAACGCGCCCAGCCGCCGGATCGGCAGCGCCGTCTCGGAACGCGCGTGGCGCAAGCTCATCGTTTCCATCTGCGTGTCTTGGAACAGCTCCTGACGCACGGCGTATTTCAGGTCGTCGCGAATGCCGGGAACGGTGAAATCTTCGCCAGGCGTGCGTCTTGGGCCGCGCTCGAGACCGACCACCTTGAGGCCGGCTTTCGTGAGCTCGCGCGCCAGGATACTGCCGGTCCAACCAACCCCGACGACAACGACATCGACCTCGGGAAGCTTGGTGGTCATGCTCGTCCCCGGTCAGACGAAATCAGCAATCGACTGCGGCGGCTTGTCGTATGTCTTGTTGAAGTATGTCTTCACGTCGTCCCGATAGCTCGCGGGCAGGCCGGGATAGCCGATCATCTTCCATGACGCCATGTCCCGATTGCCCCCATAGATTGGATCGGAGAAGAAGCCCTCCATCGTGATGGTCAGCAGGGCCTCGAAAAAGTCCTTGCTGCTGAAGCCAGGAAACTCAGCCTTCCCCTGCTCCATTTCCTTGAGCGCAGCCTCGCGCTCTGCTTCTCCAAGCCGGTCAAAATCCTTCCCGTGGCGCTTGCGGATCCAATCGTTGGTCGCCGCAATGCCGGCACGAAAGTAGTCGCGCGGCGTGAGCGCGAGCTGATAGCCGTGCTCGGGTTTGCCCTTGAGAAACGGACCGTCGCGATAAAGACGCGCGCCACTGCCATAAGCACCAGCCAGCTGCCGATCGATGAATGTAGCGACCCCGCAGGCGCTGCCTGACGGCGTGAGCTCGTCGGCCGGGATCAGCGTGTCGACCGCGGCCGTGACAAACGCCGCTTCGGTCGGATTCAACGTAAGCCAAGCTTCGGCCTGCGCCGGTGCAGTGGGCACTGGCGCCGAGTCGGTTGCAGCGGTCACCGGCGAAGCCGTAACTCCTGTAACGGCAACGGATCCAGCAACGCCGGCGCCGACGAGGAACGTCCGTCGTGGAATGCTGTCATCAGCCATGCGCGCCCCCGTATTTTGGTAGCCAGAGCCCGACTTACGCCTGAACCAATGGACCCGGGCTTTTCAGGTACGTGTTGATGATCGCCTGTGCCGACCAATAGCACAGCGCGCCGACCGTACCGGTCGGGTTGTAGCCGTGCTGCTGTGGAAACACGGAGGCGCCCTGGACGAACAGATTGTGGGCGTCCCAGGCCTGCAGGTAGCGATTGACCACGCTCGACTTGGGGTCGCTGCCCATCATGGTGCCGCCGGTATTATGGGTCGACTGATAGGGCACGATGGTGAAGTTCTTGGGCCGCGGATGCATCTCATAGCTCGTCGGATTCATCGCCCGGATAATGCCCTCGAGCTTCTCCAACAAATAGCGCGACATCTTGTGATCGTTGTCGGTCGCGTTGTAGGTCAGGCGAATGAGGGGCCGGCCGAGCGCATCGCGGTAGGTCGGATCGAGATCGAGATAGTTGTCGCGATTGGCGTAGACCGAGCCTTGGGTGTTGAACCGAACAAAATGGTTGTACCACTTCACTGTCGCCTGCTTCCATTCCGAGCCCCAGCGCGGCGTGCCATGCGGAGTGGCGCGGCCGTAGATCGGCGCTGACCCACCGCTACCGCCGGCGAAATAGCCGCCGCCGAAAAAGCCGAGCCCGCCGTGATCGAAGTTCTCGCCGTTGAAGTCATCGATGCACATCAGCTGACCGGGCGCACCCATGTAGGAATTGAGCTGGCGGTCCTCGAAGAACGCGACCGCGCCCGCTTCGAACTGATAGGCGTAGTTCTTGCCAACGACGCCCTTGCCCGTCGCGCGGTCATAGGGCTCCCCAATGCCGGCCAGCAGCAGAAATTGCGTGTTGCCGAACACATAGGCCGAAAGCACGACGATACCGGCCGGCTGCTCGTATTCCTCGCCGTTTCGCAGGTCGGTGTAGACGACACCGGTCACCCGCCGCGCCGCCTTATCGTAGACGAGCCGCGAGACGAACGCGCGCGTGCGCAGCTCGAACTTTGGATCGGCGCGCAGCACCGGCATCAAGGTGACGACCGACGACGCCTTGGCATTCGCCTCGCAAGCGGTGCGGTTGCAGAAGCCACAATATTGGCAGCCGCCGAGCGTCACCCCTTCGGGATTGGTGTAGGGCGCGCTGGAATTGCTCACCGGAATCGGGAACGGATGATAGCCGAGGCTCTTGGCCGCTTCCGCCATCAACAATCCGCCGGCCGATGATTTCAGCGGCTTGTTGGGATATTCATCGCTGCGCGGGCCTTCAAACACATTGCCGCCCTCGATGACCTGCCCGCGCAGGTTTCCGGCCTTGCCGGAGACGCCGCACAACTTGTCGAAGCGGTCATAGTGCGGCTCGAGCTCCTCGTATGAGACCGGCCAATCCGCGATCGTCATGTCGTTCGGAATGGCGCTTGCCCCGTAGCGTTCGGTGAGGACGCTGCGAATGCGGAAGTCGGTCGGCAGGAAGCGCCAATGCAGGCCGCCCCAGTGATTACCGGAGCCACCCACGCCTTCGCCGGGAAGGAATGCGCCGAAGCGCCGGATCGGCAGCGCGAATTCGTCAGCCGCATTGCGGAACGTGAGGGTGTCGATCGAATTGTCCTGCATCAACTCGAGCCGCGCCGCATAGCGCAGCTCATCGCGCAGGTTCGGCAACATGAAATCATTGCCGGGGATGTGATCCTGGCCGCGCTCGAGCCCAACTACGTTGAGCCCGGCCTTGGTGAACTCGCGCGCCATGATGGCGCCCGTCCACCCCATGCCGACCATGACGGCATCGACTTCCTTCAGGCGTGTTGCCACGGCGCGCTCCAGACTCTTCTAGGAGAAATCAGCGATCGACTGCGGCGCAGCCGTGTAAGGCTTGTCACGATACTGCTCGATGATGTTGGCGTAGGTCGCCGGCAGGCCCGGGAAGCCCAGCATCTTCCACGACGCCATGTTTCGGTTGCCCCCGTAGATCGGGTCGGCGAAGAAGCCTTCCATGGTGATCGTCAGCAGCGCGTTGAAGAACTGGCGCGCCGACACATGGCCGAGATCGGCCTTGCCTTCTTCCAAAGCCGTGAGCGCGGAGATGCGCTCCGAGGCGGGCAGGCGATCGAAGTCCTTGCCGTAGGTCTTGCGGGTCCACTCATTCGTCGCGGCAATGCCGGCAAGGAAGAATTCGCGCGGCGTCAGCGCGAGCTGATAACCCTGCTCCGGCTTGCCGCGCAGAAACGGCCCGCTGCGGTACATCTTGGCGCCACCGCCCCAGGCACTGGCCAGCTGGCGATCGATGAAGGTCGCGACCCCGCACTCGTTGCCGGATGGCGACAAGTCATCGGCTGGGATGATCGTGTCGACGGCAGCAACGATGAACGCATGCTCTGCTTCGTTAAGCGCAAGCAGAGGTTCGGCCTCGCGATTGCCGGCAGCAGCGGTGCCCGGGGTCGCGGACGGTTGGTTGGGGGCTGACACCTCCGCGGTGGCCGGAGAATTCGCGGCAACGCCGGCCGCCGCGGCCGTGCCGGCTAACCCCACGCCGACCAGGAAACCGCGACGCGGAATCGTGTCGCCCGCCATGACAACCTCCCTGCCCAGCCTGTTAGCGGCCGGTTCATTTGCAGGGAGTATGTCGGGCGGGCGGTGGCCCGGCAAGCTATGATTGGGAATGGCCCCGGCTACAATGCAGCAGGCGTCCTGCTTTGCACCGCAGCCGGGGTGGATGAGTTAACGATACCAGTGACGATAGTAGCGGTGCCGGTAATAGGGCCGGTGATACCCGTAAGCCCCGTAGGCATAACCCGGGCCGCCGTAGTAGCCGCCATAGGCGGGAGCCGCGTAGCCGCCTCCAAGCACCGCGCCACCCACCAGTCCGGCGCCGACGCCAGCCGCGAAGGCAGCGTTTCGTCCATTGGCCGCATAAGACGGTGCCGTACCTGCAAGCGCCAGCGCGCCAGCAAGAGCGCTGGCAGCTATCGTCTTACCGAGCATGCTGTTCATAACTGGTTCCCTTCTCTGGTGCGCGTTCCGGCGTTGTTGATGACGCGCGGTGTCTTGCCTTTAAGAAAACCGATCAGCCAGAGCGTGGTTCCACGCGTTTGTTGGGTTTGCGACCGCAATGCGATTGAAGGACAACACCTCGCCCACAAGTAGCGGCGTTATGGTTCGAGGTTCCGTACTTAGGTGAGTAGATTCCCCAGTCCGCCAATCGTCGCCTCACCGTGGCGCAGCGTGACCAGCGCCACATCCGGCACAAAACGCACGAGTGAGGCAACCGTCGCGGCGAAATCGACGGGTGAGCCAAAGGTCTCGTTCACCACCAGGCCGCGAACCTCAATACCCCGGGCACGCAGGGCCGCGAGGGCGGTCAGCGTGTGGTTGATTGCGCCGAGGTAGCTTCCGCCGATCAGAATTGAGGAGCATGCAAGCGCGGCAACGAGATCCATATTCAACCCATCGCTAGCGATCGGGCTCATCACACCGCCAACGCCCTCGATCAGAACGACCGTATCGGCCGAGACGTGTTGAATCACACCGCGGGCCCAAGTCGTGATGTCGGCGAGTTCCAAGCGACGGCCCTCAGCCGCCGCCGCCATATCGGGCGAGAGCGGCGGCGCAAAGCGCCACGGCGTGCAAGCCGCAATCGCTCTTTCATCACAAGGCAAACCCTGGGCGGCCAGGAGTTGCGCCGTGTCACTGCGTTGGAACGCGGGGTCATCAGGTTCAGCCATGCCGGTCGCGACCGGCTTGAAAGCCCGCACCGCGCGCCCGGCGGCGCGTAGCTGGCGCGCCAGCGCGCAGGTCACATAGGTCTTGCCGATCTCGGTGCCGGCACCAGTAACAAACAGCACGCTCACGGCTGTGCCAGAACCGTCTGCGTGGACATGATGTTGGTCACGGCATCGATCAGCGCGTCGACCTGCGCATCGGTATGTGCAGCTGAGAAGGTGAAACGCAGACGCGCACGTCCCGCCGGCACGGTCGGCGGGCGGATCGCCACCACCAGGAATCCGGCACGCTCCAAGGCGGCGGAGAGTGACAACACCCGCTCCGCTTCGCCGACGATCAGTGGAACGATAGCGCTGGCAGGGGCCGGCAGATGCAACGCTTGCGCAAAGCGGCGCGCCAGCAAACGTGGGCGCGCGCAGCGGTCCGGTTCCGCATCCATGATGTCCAGTGCCGCCAGCGCGGCCGCGGCCGATGCCGGCGGCAGGCCGGTCGAATAGACGAAGCTGCGCGCGCGACTGTGCAGCAGTGCGACGACCGGTTCCGATGCACACACATAGCCGCCGTAGCTGCCGAGCGCTTTCGACAAGGTTCCCATGTCGAGCGGC
Source organism: uncultured Alphaproteobacteria bacterium (assembly GCA_963760435.1). Lineage (GTDB taxonomy): Bacteria > Pseudomonadota > Alphaproteobacteria > Rhizobiales > Xanthobacteraceae > JAFAXD01. The sequence goes on along the minus strand of CAVXDE010000030.1, from coordinate 119,150 downwards.
ACGTCGCCGTCGTGTTCAGCGACCCCGAGCCCGTGCGCATCATCGGCCAGCACCCAGGCATCGTTCCGATCGGCAAGTCGGACCATATCGCCGAGCGGAGCCTGATCGCCGTCCATGGAAAAGATCCGCTCGGTGAGAATGAGGACGCGATGCATGGCTGGCCGTTCACGCGCAAGCAGGTCGGCCAGGTGGTGAAGATCATTGTGCCGGAACCTCAGAACCCGCGCGCCCGAAAGCCGGGCACCGGCGTGCATGCTGGCGTGGGCAAGCTCGTCGATCAGGATCAGATCGCCTGTGCCCGCAAACGCACCGGGCAGACCGATATTGGCGAGATAGCCGCTGCCAAAGACCAGCGCTGCCGGTTTTCCCTTGCGGCGTGCCAGACGAGCCTCGACCTGCTCCAGCAATGGATGATTCCCGCTCACCAGCCGCGAGGCCCCGGCCCCTGCCCCGTAGCGCGCGACGGCCGCGGCCGCCGCAGCTTTGATCCTGGGATCATGCGCAAGGCCGAGGTAATCATTGCATGAAAACGAGACGAGGCGGCGGCCGTGGCGGATGACCTCGGTTGCGCTGATCCGGTCGGTCGCAACCAACTCGCGTCGCAGCGATTGCGCCGCGAGCGCGCCGAGCTTGGTCCGTGCAAATTCATCAAGACTGTGCATCACTTCATCCAATGACAAACGATACGATCTGGCGACCCTACACTCAGATGAAGACGGCCGCGCCGCCGCTCCGGGCCGTGCGCACCGAAGGCACGCGCATCCACCTTACCGACGGGCGCGTACTGATCGACGGCATCGCGTCGTGGTGGACGGCCTGTCACGGTTACAATCACCCGCATATCCAGGCGGCCGTGGAGCAACAACTGCGGGCGATGCCGCACATCATGTTCGGCGGATTCACCCATGCGCCGGCGGAAACGCTCGCGGCGCGATTGACCGCGCTGGCACCCGGATCACTCGAACACGTTTTCTTCTGCGACTCCGGATCCGTGGCGGTCGAAGTCGCCATGAAGATGGCGGTGCAGTACTGGCTCAATCGCGGCACTCCGGGACGGACACGCTTTGTGGCGTTCCGTGATGGATATCACGGCGACACCATGGGGGCGATGTCGGTGTGCGATCCCGAGGCCGGCATGCATACCTCGTTGCGTGCCTACCTGCCGGCGCAGATCTTGGCGAAACTGCCACACACATCACAAGAACTCGCGGCGCTCGATTCACTTCTCGCCGCGCATGCGCATGAGATCGCCGCGGTCATCGTCGAGCCGCTGGTCCAAGGCGCTGGCGGCATGCGCTTCCACACGCCCGCCGAGCTGGCGCAGATCGCGGCAGCGGCGCGACGCCATGACCTGTTGCTGATCGCCGATGAGATATTCACCGGGTTTGGCCGAACGGGAACGATGTTTGCCTGCGAGCAGGCCGACGTCGCGCCCGACATCCTCTGCGTCTCCAAGGCGCTGACCGGCGGCACCATGGGGCTTGCCGCTACCCTGGCCTCGCGCACCGTGTTCGAGGCGTTCCTGTCGGACGAAGCAGGTGCCGCCTTGATGCATGGACCGACGTTCATGGCCAATCCGCTCGCGTGCGCGGCGGCGAATGCGTCGCTCGATCTGTTCGAGCGCGAGCCGCGCCTTGCGCAAGCGCGAGCCATAGAGGCCGCGCTGGCGCATGGTCTTGAGCCGTGCCGCCGCCTGAGCGACGTCGTCGATGTGCGGACCAAAGGCGCGATTGGAGTGGTGCAGCTCGCACGCCCGCCGGATAGGAGGGTGCTCACGCAGGCTTTTATCGACGCGGGCGTCTGGGTGCGTCCGTTCGGCGATATCGTCTATCTGACACCCGCATTGACCATGCCGGCGGACGAAGTCGCGCAGTTGTGTGCAATTGTCGCCGCGGTTCTTCGTCAGTGATGATGTTCGTCGTCGCAGTCTTCGTGATCGATCTGGATCGTCGAGTGCTTGATGCCGAAACGCTCCTTGAGGCGGCGATTGACCGAGCTGACGACCGTGGTCGCATCGCTGCCCGGTTCGCAGCGCACGTGCAACGTGACGAGTGATTGCTCCTGGGTAATCGACCAGGCATGGATGTGATGCACTTCGACAACGGCCGGCACTGCCGCGATCACATCATCGCGCACTTCACCCGGATTGAATCCAGACGGCGTTCCCTCTAACAGAATATGCGCCGATGACTTCACGATCTCACCGGCGCTCTTGAGGATCAGCAGGGCCACCACGATCGACAGCAGTGGGTCAATGGGCGACCATCCGGTGAACAGGATGACCACCGCGGCCACGATCGCCACGACAAAACCGAGCAGGTCGCCGAGCACATGCAGCCAGGCGCTGCGCATGTTGAGGTTTTGCCGATCGCCACCCTGCAGGACCAGGAACGCCACGATATTGGCGAGCAGCCCAGCGATGGCGACCGCCAGCATCGTGCCGCCGAGTACCTCGACCGGCGCCGCAAAACGCCGGATCGCCTCGAACACGATCCAGGCGGCGATCGCAAACAGCGTGCAGCCGTTGACGAATGCGACCAGCACCTCCACCCGGCGATAACCGTAGGACCGCTGGTGGTCGGCCGGCCGTTTGCCGACGCGCAACGCCGCCCAGCTCATGGCGAGCGCGACGGCATCGGAGACCATGTGACCGGCATCGGCCAACAGTGCCAAGGAGCCCGAGATCAGGCCGCCGGCGACCTCGATCAGCATGAAGACGAAGATGATCGCGAAGGCCCAACCGATGCGCCACTCGTCGGCAGACCCGGCGGCCGCAGCGCCATGGTGATGAGCGTGGCCGTGGCCGGCGTGATCATGACCGTCCGGGGCGTGAGGCTGAGCGGAATTGGACATGTGCGGGACCAAAAATATAAACGGCTGGGCGCAATGCGTACCGGCTTCATGAACCATTGCAGCGGCATGAATGCAACCCCGAGCGTATCCCGGGCGTCAGCGAGCTGGATTGCTTCGTCGCTTCGCTCCTCGCAATGACGAGCCCGAACCGTCATTGCGAGCGAAGCGAAGCAATCCAGACAGAATCCCAGCGGCGTATCCGGGCTCTTCTACTTCAGCCGCGTCGCCGCTTCGCGGATCAACGTAAGGTCCGCGTAGGATTTGGCGTCGAAGTCCGCCTTGATGAAACCGAGATCCCGTTGCGAATCGACGTTGCGCTGGAGCGCCTGCAGGTCCGGCAGCCCGTCGAGGTTGCGATACCAGTCATCCTTGGTGAAGACCCAGCGCGCAAAAACCGCCGGCTGCAACTTCATGGTATTGGCCACGATCTGCACGGCCTCGTCGTGATGACTTGGATCCATGTACCAACGGATGGCGCGAACATAGTCTTCAAGCAGATCCAGGAATGCAGCACGATTGTTCTCAATAAACGACGCGCGCGCCGTCCAGAACGACAAGTCGGCGGGTCCGAACGCTTCGCGCCCGAAGAACAGGCTTCGAGAGACTTTTTCCATTTCCGGGTCATAGGCAAAGGGCAACGTCGCCGTGACCAGATCGGCCTTGTGATCAGTCAGCACGGCACGCATGTTGGGAAACTGCGCCTCGATGGTCGTGAAATCGCGCCGGTCTTCAAGTCCGTGCTTCTTCAACACCGCACGCATCAGAATGTCGACGCCGGCACCGATCCCGTTCGTCGCGACGATCTTGCCCTTGAGGTCTTCGATTTTCTGGACGGGTGAGTTTTTGAGGACCACGTAATGCGTGGAGAAATAGCCTTCGGCTCCATCCTCGATCTCGTCGGCGATCACCCGGATGTCGGAAATGCCGGCATTCTGCACGGCGAATGCGATCGACGAAAACCCGAGCGTCGCAATCTCGAGCTCACCAGCAGCAAGTGCCGAGATCTGCAGTGGGGAGGCAGAAAAATGCAACGGCTCGAACGTGTAGGACTGGCCGAGATGCTTGGCGAGACCTTGCTTGGCAAACATAAACGGAACGAGTTGGCCCGGAGCTCCGATCCAACCAATCCGAAATCTTGAGCGGCTCGGCGCGCGTCGGCGCAAGGGCGAGCAGAATCAGCGCGAGCGCGCCGAGACTCAACTTATAGATGTGTGTCACAGGCATCCTCCCGATGCATCGCCGCGTTTTCGCGGGCTATTGGTCAAGATAATACCCGGATTCCTACGTCCTGGGCATTAACCATCGCGGTCTGGTTCAACCGAATTAGCCCTTGCGCTGGGCTCGCGCCCGACGGACACTCCGGCTTTCGACGGGTTCGGCGCGAAGTTCCAACAATGGGCGGCCGGGGCAGGACGAAAACAGTGCCGAAAGGCCGTGAAGCTCGGCCATCCAAGCCGATGCGGCGCGAACAACAACTCGAATTCGCTATCGACAATGTGTCTCAAGGCGTCTGCATATTCGACGCCGATGCACGCATTATTTTCTGCAATCAGCGCTATCGCGATATGTACGAACTGTCGCCAAACGTTGCGAAACCTGGCTGCTCGCTCGAGAATTTGCTCCGGCACAGCCATGAGGTCGCGCCACTGGCGAAACCTCCAGAAGAGATCGCCCGCGAGATCCGCGTCGCCATGGCCAACGGGCAGTCCTTGACCCGTTTGATCCAACGACGCAACGGAACCAGGACACACGCCTTCAGCCGCCCGATGCCCGGTGGGGGTTGGATGGCTGTGCACCAGGATGTGACCGAGTGGCACAAGGCTGAACTGGCAGCGCAAACGGCGGAGACTGCGGCCGCACGCGCCGAAGCCAGTGCACAGATCGCGCATCAACGGTTGCTTGCCGCGTTCGAAGTCGTGCCCGAGGCGCTCGCCTTGTTTGACCCGGATGATCGGCTGGTTCTGTGGAATCGCCGCTATGCCGAGCTTTACTCCAAGACAACAAACATTCGAGTTGGAACGCAGTTTGAAGACCTGATCCGAGATGGCCTCGCCCACGGCCAATACCCCGACGCACGCGGTCGTGAGGAGGAGTTCCTGGCCGAACGGGTGAACCTGCACAATCGGCTTCGCAGCACGACCGAGCAGCAGCTTGACGGACATCGCTGGGTGCGGGCGGAGGAACAGCACACGGCGGAGGGTGGCATTATCGGGGTGCGTGTCGACATTACAGATTTGAAAAATCGCGAGGCATCGTTCCGGCTTCTATTCGAGCACAACCCGGTCCCGATGTTTGTATGGGCGCAAGAAAGCCGGCGGTTCCTTGCGGTGAACGATGCCGCGATCGCTCACTACGGCTATAGCCGCCAGCAATTTCTATCAATGACGATTTTCGATATTCGCCCGGAAGAGGAACGCTCGACGTTCCTGGACGCACTAAAGCACGGTTCCCCGACGTACCCAGCAGGTCGTGTTTGGCGTCATTGTAAAGCTGACGGATCGATCATCGAGGTTGCCATCTACAGCCATCCCCTGACCTACGAGGACCAAGCAGCCGTAATGGTAGCGGTGATCGACATCACGGAACGCAATCGCGCCGAAGCGCGTGTGCGCGAGACCCAGGCATTTCTTGATACTGTGATCGAGAACGTGCCGGTATCCATTCTGGTCAAGAGCGCCGAGGATATGCGCTACGTCTTGGTCAACCGCGCGGCCGAGGAGTTCCTCGGTGTGTCGCGCGATTTGATTCTGGGTCGCGCCGCGCAGGAGCTCATGCCGTTGCCAAACGTCGACGAACTCATGGCCCACGACCAACGGGCTCTCTCCGCGCTCGAGCCGATCATGTTCAACGAGATTCCGCTGAGGACACCCCGGCGCGGAGTGCGCGTTTCGAGTGGGTGCAAGGTCGTTGTTCGATCCGATGGAAAGCCCAAGTACCTGCTCGTGGTCATCGAAGACGTAACCGAACGCAAAACGGCCGAAGCACGGATCAAATACCTTGCCGAGCATGATGCTCTGACCGGGCTGCCGAACCGCGCTGCGTTCCAGCAGAAATTGCACACCATGCTCGAACAGGCGCGCAGCGCCGGAAACGAGCTTGCAGTCCTGCGCCTGGGGGTCGATCGCTTCAAGCAGATCAATGACGTATTTGGCCAGGCGATCGGTGATGCGGCACTGTGCGAGGTTGGCCGGCGGCTGCAGCCCGCAGCGCAGCAGATATTTGTTGCCCGTGTCGGCGGCGACGAGTTCAGCCTGATCAGCGAAGGTCCGCAGCCGGCGACCGCCGAGGTGGTCGCGGACCGCATGCGCGCCGCGCTCGAGCCGGAGTTTGCGATCGACGGGCACGGCATCAGCATCAGCGCCAGCGTCGGCGTTGCCGTATTTCCTGGCGATGGCGGCGACGCGACGACGCTGGTCGCCAATGCCGACGCGGCGCTGCATCGCGCCAAGGCGGACGGCCGGGGACGGGTCCGCTTTTTCGATGCCGAGATGGACCAGCGTCTGCGCGATCGGCGCGCCCTGCAACAGGATCTGCGCGCCGCGATCGCGCGCGGCGAGCTCGCACTGCACTACCAGCCGCAGGCGCGTATCGACCGCACGATCATCGGCTTCGAAGCTCTGGTTCGATGGTCGCACCCGACCCATGGCGCGGTCTCGCCAGCGATGTTCATTCCGCTTGCTGAGGAAAGTGGCCTCATCTCGTCCATCAGCGCCTGGATCCTGCGCGAAGCCTGCCGGGAGGCGGCGCAGTGGCCCGAACCGCTGCAGCTTGCGGTCAACCTCTCGCCCGTCCAGTTTCACCAGGACGACCTCGTCGAGCTGGTCGGTTCGACGCTGAACGAAACCGGCCTTGACCCGAACCGGTTGGAGTTGGAGATCACCGAAGGGATCTTGATCGACGACTACGAGCGCGCCGTCACCGTTCTCACCAACCTGAAATCCCTCGGCGTGCGCATCGTTCTGGATGACTTCGGCACCGGTTACTCTTCGCTCGCCTACCTGCAGTCGTTTCCTTTCGACAAGATCAAGATCGACCGTTCCTTCATCGCCAACCTGAGCGTCAATCCACAATCCTCCTACATCACACGCGCGATCGTGACGCTCGGGCACGGTCTCGGGGTCCCAATCCTGGGCGAAGGCGTCGAAACCGAAGAGCAGCTCGCGTTCCTGCGGCGCGAATCGTGCGACCAGGTGCAAGGTTTTCTCATCGGCGAGCCCCACCCGATCGGGCACTATCGCGCCGTGACCGGAGCTGGTCCCACAGCCTCGGCCGGCAGCGAACCTGGGCCAAGCGCCAAGTCGGCATCGGCCGCGACCCGACGATCGGATCGTCCACGCAGACCCGCGAAGCGGCGCGAGGGACGACAGCGGAAAGCGGCCGCGCCATCCGACAAGAAACGTCCGTCGAAATAATAGAGCGGTCGTCTGCGACGAAGCGGTGCGGGTCTTTACCTCTCCCCGCTTGCGGACCGCTTGCGGGGAGAGGTAGAGGTCAGGCCGCCGCGCGTGAACCCCAGAGCTCCTTGCTGGCGAGCCGGGCGCCTTCGGCGAGGGCCTCGAATTTCGCCCACATCACCTGCGGATGCACACGCTGGATGCCTTCGGCCTGGGCAAAACCGCAATCAGTGCCCGCCATCACGTTCTCGCGGCCGACCAACTTGGCAAAGTTGACGATCCGGTTCGCGACCAGGCGCGGGTGCTCCACCGTGGTGGTGTGGTGGGTGATGATGCCGGGGATCAGGATCTTGCCGGCCGGCAGCTTGGTTTTTTCCCACACATACCATTCGTGCTCGTGGCGCACGTTGGCCGCCTCGATCGAATAGGCGCCGGCGCGCACCTTCAGCATCAGGTCGACGATGTCCTCGAGCTGGGCATCGGCGACGTGCGGCACGTGCCAGCTGCCGAAGCAGATATGATAGCGGATGCGATCCTCAGGAATTCCGGCGAGCGCGCGGTTGAGCGCCTCGACCCGCAGCTCGGCCCATTTGCGGAAATGCTGCGGACTCTGCTCGGTGAGGTAATCGTACATGTTGGCGAGCACGGCATCGTCCACCTGCAGCACCACGCCGGCCTTGTGAACCTCCAGATATTCTTCGCGCAGCGCGTCGGCGATGGCGAAGACGTAATCTTCCTCGCTCTTGTAGTGTTCGTTGGACGCATCATAGCCGACGCTCGCCGGCGCCACGGCGGTGAAGAACACATCATGCGCGCCCGCCGCGGCAGCTGCGGCCTTCAGGTTCTCGAGATCGCGCCGCACCTCGGCATGACCCTGATATTTGATCGGACCAACGCAGGCATGACCGGACGTCCCCTTGGCGCCGCGCGGGAACTCGGCGGCCATGAATTCCGCGAAGCGGACCCGATCGCGCCCAAGCCACACGGCCTCGTAGAGTTTGTTCGGCTCCGGCTTGAAGCCGGTCAGGCGATCGAGGATGTAGTTGGCCCAGCCGGATTTGCCGAACTCGCCGTCATTGACGACGTCGATGCCGGCTTTCACCTGCCTGGCAACCACGTCGGCGACAGAGGTCTTAAGCGTCTGCTGGTAAGCCGCGTCGTGTTGCTTGCCGGCGTCCAACAAAGTCTTGGGACGCACGATGCTGCCGACATGGGTGGTGAGGATGCGATCTTGGCTGCGTTTCATCGGGTCGTTTCCTGAAATTATTTAAGAGACCTTGGGCGATTGCTTAGCCGGGTGTCAATGCTAGAAATAGCGCACGCAAATGCGTGGCAATTGCCCACTGGCAAGCACAACACAACGGGAGGATCAGATGACAGCGCGCGATCGCCGGCCCACACGGGCCGCCTTCATCGGCGTGGCGCTTCTCGCGCTCGCAGCGCCCACGGCGGCGGGCGCCGAGACCTTCAAGATCGGGCTGATCGCCGATTACACCGGCGCCTTTGCTTCCTGGGGTCCGCAGTTCCAGAACGCCATCGAGGCGTTCCAGGCGATCCATGGCAACAAGGTCAAAGGGCCCAAGGGCGAGGACATCGAGGTTCAGTTCGTCTACCGCGACAGCAACAGCGCCGGCCCCGACAAAGCCAAGCAGCTCGGCGAAGAGCTGGTGCTGCGCGAGCGCGTGAAGATGCTGGCTGGGTTCGATCTCTCGCCGCACGCGATGGCAGTTGGGCAGATCGCCAATGAGGCGAAGGTTCCGGTCATGATCATGAACGCCGCGACCGCGTCGATCACGCGCGGGTCGCCCTACTATGTGCGCACCAGCGACACCATCCCGCAGTGGGCGGCGACCATGGGCCAGTGGGCCGCCACCAACGGCGTGAAAACGGCCTACATCCTCGTCACCGACTATGCGCCGGGCTACGACGCCGAGACCTATTTCGCAAAGGCATTCAAGGAAAAGGGTGGCGAGATCATCGGCAGCGCCCGCACGCCGATCCAGGAAACCAACTTTGCCGCCTACATGGAACGGGTGCTGCAGGCCAAGCCGGACGCACTCTACATGTTCCAGCCTGGCGGCTCACCATCGATCGCCTTCGTCAAGGCGTTCGTCGAGCGCGGGCTCAAGCAGGCCGGCATCCGGCTGCTCGGCGGCGGCGAGTTCGCCGAGCTCTATCTGCCCAACTTCAGTGACGATGTGATCGGAGTCAATTCGGTCAACCACTACACCGAGACCAACACGTTGCCCGAGAACATCGAGATGCGCACGCAGTTGCGCAAGATGTTCGGCGAGAAGGGTGTGACCGACATCGCCTCGGTCGGCGCCTGGGATGCCATGCAGCTGATCTACCTCGCGCTCGGTCAGGTCGGCGCGTCCGGTGACGGCCTCAAATATATCGATGCCATGAAAGGCAAGGTGCTCAAAAGCCCGCGCGGCGAAATCATGATCGACCCGCAGGAACGCGACATCGTGCAGAACATCTACATCCGCAGGATCGACAAGATCGACGGCAAACTCACCAACGTGGATATCGCAACCTACCCGATGGTGAAGGACCAGTGGAAGATTGATAATCCGCCGAAGTGAATTTGTTGGTGCTTGATCCATACAACAAACAACAGCCCTCATCCTGAGGAGCTTGGTCCCGCAGGGACCAAGCGTCTCGAAGGATGGCCGCAATGAAAGCCCTCGCCCGGGGCCATCCTTCGAGACGCACGCGCGCTATTGCGCGCGTGCTCCTCAGGATGAGGTTCCGGGGTTCAATTAGCTCCGGGAATCTGGATCGCCTCAGCAAGTTGCACGGCGCTCAGCGGCGCGGACAGATATTTGAACTTCACCCCGTCCTGCATCAGCGCGTCGAGGCCGCTGATCTTGTCGGGCCAGAGCAGCGACTTGGGGAAGAACTCGTCGCGGGTGCGGCGGGCAATTGCGGGGGAAACGCCGGCGAAGGCAGCGTAGGGCGTGATCGCCGCATCGCCCGCATACATCCAGTCGATCGTCTCGCGGTAAGCTTGAACAAAGCGGCGGAACACGTCGGGCTTCTCGGCGAGCTTGGGTGCGGTCGTGATCAGTGAACGAATGGTTTGATCGCGGCCGGCTTCCACGTCGCTCGCGCGGCCGATGATGCGGATCTTGTTCTCCGTGGCGGCATCGAGGCCGAATGGCGGTGCTGACCAGCCGACGTCGATCTGGCCCGACATGACCTGGGTGAAGGTTGGAGCCGGGCCGCCGGTCGCGACCGGCTTTGCGGCGGCGCCCGTCTTGGCCATGAACGCGAGCACCAGTGTGTGGGTCGAGGCGCCGTTGGTGGAATAGGCAATCGTCTTGCCACCGATGTCGGCCAGGCTCTTTACGGCTGAATCCGCGCGCACGTACCAGTAATCGGCGCCGCCGGTTGCTTCCGCAGCGATGATGCGCACCGGCGCACCCTTGGCAAAGGCGGCGAGCGCCGCGATGGTACCGGCAAGCCCGATGTCGACGCTGCCCGACAGCACCGCCTGCTGGCTTTCGCCGGCGCCTTGCGTCCACAGGATATCGAGCATGAGGCCGCGCTTCTTGAAGATGCCGGCCTGCTCGCCCAGCGGCGCGATTGCCGTATCCCAATTGCCGCGCTGGCCCAACGCCAGCGTGAGCTTGTCCTGCGCGGTGGCGACAGCCGCCGACAGGATGATCATTGCGAAAGCCAACAAACTGCGCCAGAACACGCTTCTCTCCTCACTGCGAAGCGCAAGATGATCGAAAAGATCGAGCTTGAGAAGTGCACGAGCTGCGGCATCTGCGATGACGTGTGTCCCGCCGACGTGATCCACATGGAGGCGGTCGAGGTTGCACCCGAGATCGATGGCCTGGTCACCTACAAGCGGCTGCCGGTCATCAAATTCCGCGAGCATTGCATCACCTGCTTCAGCTGCGAGATCTTCTGTCCCGAGCAGATCGTCGACGTGCACCCGTCGGTGAAGAACCGGCCGCGGCCGTGGTGAGCAATATGTCGAAGCTCGAGGGAACGCTTATCGAAACTGACGTCCTGGTGATCGGCGGCGGCGCCGGCGGCATGGTGGCGGCGCTCAGCGCCAAGCATCACGGCGCGCGCGGCACCAAGGTCGCAATCGCCGACAGCTGGATGACCGGCCGCACCGGCCACACCGCATTCTCCAACGCCTGGATGATCGTCGCGCTGCCCGACGATGACATCGACGCCATCACCCGCGAGATCGTCACCGGCAATGACGGCATCGCCGACCAGTTGCTGGTGCGCGAGTCGCTTCTGGTCTCCTACGACCGGCTCAAGGAATTTGAAGCAGCGGGCATGAATTTCCCGCGCAACCCGGACGGCAGCTACGCACGGCGGCCGACGCGCGGGCTCGACGTCGCCCGCGTCATGCATCCCGACGGCGGCGGCCTCGAGTTCTGCTGGCGCCTGCGTCTCGCGCTGGCCGAAAAGGGCGTTGCGCTGCTGGACCGCCTGTTCGTCACCGGCCTCATCGCCGGCCCCGATGGCATCGCCGGCGCGACCGCGATCCACACCCGCACCGGCGCGTTCCATGTCATCAAGGCGCGCACCACGATTGTCGCGACCAACGCCATCACTTTTCGCTCCGGCTTCGTGCGCGACATCACCGGCACCGGCACCTTGCTGGCCTATCGGGCGGGCGCGGCTTTGCGCAATGCCGAGTTCAGCTATGTGCGGCCGGGCACGCCGAAGTTCTACTTCGAGGGCATCACCTTCGCGATCCAGGAAGGCGCGCGCTTCACCAACCACAAGGGCGAAGCGTTCATGCGCACCTATGAGCCCGAATGGGGCGATGAGGCGGACGTGCCGCGCATCGCCGTCGCCATGGCGGAGGAGAAGAAGAAAGGCAACGCGCCGCTCTATCTCGACATGTCAGGCATCCCCGAGCACCTGCGCGACACGTTCATCCGCAGCAAGGTGAAGTGGATGGACTATTTCTTCCGCAAGCTCGGCTCCGAAGCGAAGACCGACATGTTCGGCAAGACGCCCTACTACGCGCTCAACCAGATGACCAAAATGGGCGTGCGCACGGGCCCGGATTGTCGCTCCGACGTGCCGGCACTGCTCGCGGCCGGGCTCGCGCAAGCCGGTTGCGCCAATCATTTTGCCGGTTTTCACATCGGACTGTGCGTCGGCAATGGCTGGGTCGCCGGGCGGAGCGCGGTCGAGGATCTCGACCGCTTCGGAGCGGCGAAGCTCGACCCGCGACAAGTGCAGACACTGCACGATGAGACGCAGCGATCGCTCGACCCGACGGCGAGCGCCGAGTCAGACCGCATCCTGCGCGACCTGCAGGCGGTGATGTTTGCCTACGACGTCGGCATTCTCAAGTGCGCGGACCGGCTGGCGGAGGCCTACGACAAAGTCGAGCAGCTCGCGGCCGAATGCGGCGACTGCCGTGCGCCGCACACGCACGAGCTCGTCCGCCTCAAAGAGACCGAAGCCATGCTGCTGGCCGCACGCTTCATCCTCGGTGCGTCGCTGTTCCGCACCGAATCGCGGCTCAGTCACTTCCGCGAGGACTTCCAGGACCGCGACGACAAGAACTGGCTGGTGTGGACCGACATCGAGCCCGGCGCGGACGGCAAGCCGACATTTGTGAAGACGCCGATCCCGACACCGCTGTGCCCGGTGACGTCGGGCGCGGTGCGCCCGACGCGGCTCAAGGCAAGCATCTCTGTTGGCGGTATGTAAGCCTTACCCTTTGCGGCGCAGCAGCGTGTCGAGCGCGTAGCGCCCACTGCCGGTCACAAACACATAGAACGCGCCGCCGATGATGGCGACGTTCTTGTAGAAGTTGATATCGTTCGCACGCCGCATGGCCACGTCGGTGTATTCCCAGTAGCGGTGCGAGATCAAAGTTGCCACGATCACGAACGCGGTCATCAAGATGGCCGCGTAGCGGGTGGCAAAGCCGAACACGACCGCAACACCGCTGATGAACTCGACCGGTGCGCCCAGATAGGCGAAGAAGGTCGACATCGGCACGCCGTTCCGGGCCAGGCCGGCGGCAAACCCGTCGATGTTCATGAGCTTGTCGGAACCGCTGCGCAGAAAGATGAGCCCGATCAGGATTCGGCCGATCAAAAGCAGCGTATCCTGGTGCTGTCTTGCCAATGCATCGAGACCGTTCAGCAGTCCCGGCGCAGAACGCTGAGTATTGTCCAAGGCGTGTGTCGTCATTTGATACCCCATTCCCTTCACGGCGGGCGCCCCTCGCCCGCGGAAGCCGCCGCCAAAATGCGCCATCACGCTCGCAAGCGTAGACACAAGTTTGTGAGCGCAGCGTGAGGTCGGGGCTCAACTGAGGTGCTTCTCCCGCATCACAACACGTATCGTCCATCGCGTTGACCGCAGTCATGCCGGCCCGATAGCTTAGAAGAATTGCATGTGGAGCAGGAGGGCGTCTGATGAACAACGATGCGAAAAAAGCGGTTCTGCGCATGATTCCGTATGGGATTTATGTGCTCACGGCCGACGACGGCAAGGGCAATATCGCCGCGGCGACCGTGAACTGGGTGACGCAGAGCGCGTTTGCGCCACCGCTGGTGGTCGTCGGCGTGAAGGCCGACTCCGGCACCTATGAGACCGTGAAGGCCGCTCGCGTATTCGCGCTCAACATGCTGGGCAAGGACCAGAAGAACCTCGCCTTCACCTTCTTCCGGCCGGTCGACGTGACCGACGGCAAACTCAGCGGACAGGCGTACCGCAAAGGGGATTCCGGCGCGCCAATTCTGGCCGATGCGCCCGGTGCAGTGGAATGCCGGGTGACCGAGATCATTGCCCAGGGCGACCATCACATCGTGATCGGCGAAGTGATCGAGGCACACCTTAATCGCCCGATTTCCGGACGACCCGACACCGCGATCCTCGAAATGAAGGACCTCGGCGACAACGTGTTTTACGGCGGGTAGCGCGATCCGTGGGCGCCGCTCCAACAAATCATTTGCGAGCGTTGCTCCGCTGCAACGGTATTTCGGTCGGCATTGCGGTAGAATAGCGACGTAAATCGGAGTGACTTCCATGCGAACGCTCTCGCTCGCCGTGGCAGCGGCTGCCTTGCTTCTGTCTGCCTATAGTGCGTCTGCCTTCACCATCGTCTCCAGCGGGGGCGGTGGGTTTGGTTCGAGCCTTGCCGATCCCGACGATATGGTCCGCGCACTCGCTATGGGCTCGGGTGGCGGCGGGGACAGCAACCCCGTGCTCGGTCTCGGCGTGAACCGCGGTCCGGTGTCCGCCCCCTCGCTGATCACGAGCCAGGGCGTGCTGGCCCCGAACTACTACTACTCGCACGGGCGTCGCTGAGGCGCCTAGCGGATCCTGATCGGTGCGGGCTGCGGGGTTGACGCGCATTGCGCATATGCCCGCGGCCCGCAGCGTCCTGGGGTCCCGCATAGATGTCATTTTCCCATAGATGACTTCCCCGGATAGGGCACCCCTCCCCATAGATGACATCGCCCGTCATAGATGACGCCGCAAATTGACCGTGTCGGCGATGGCGTTGCGAGTTCTCGCGGTCCCAAGACGCAGGTTCGTCCATACATGACGTGACATGTCATTGATGACGTAGTTCCCCATACATGACGTCGGGTTCGCAATCCGCAGGGGCAGAGGAAAGGGTCGGCAGGTTCGGCTGCCGACTTAAATCCCCCCAGGACGATGCATAGATGACATCGCCGCATAGATGACGTCCCGAATTTGCTGCCATCCTTCGAGACGCACGCGAGCAAAGGCTCGCGTGCTCCTCAGGATGAGGGCCGTCGTTTGGCGCGCTTCAACAAACTCAGCCCTCATCCTGAGGAGCATGCGCGCGCGCATGCGTCTCGAAGGATGGCCGCGCGCACACGTGACGCCGCGTTGTTGTACGACAGCAAACAGACAATGCGTTTTGCTTTTGCCAAGTCAAGAACGCATTTGCGACTTGTGAGCGGAATTCAGGTTGAGACGTGGACTGCGACTACGCTCGTTGCTTTACCAGCCGCTTTAGATCGTAGCTCACCAAATCCCCAATGGACGCCAACTCGACATCAGCAGGCGGATATTCGGCGGTCGTCGCCAGATCGAGCGCATAGTGACCCTGTTTGGGGAACACAGTGGTGACGCGATCGCCCCAGGCTTTCTTGACGGAAGCCAGAATGCGCAGCTTGTCATCGATCAGCACGTAATGGCGCGCCGGATAGAGGCGCTCGACGTCATCGAGCTCCTCCTCCTTGTGGATGTAGATCAGCACCCGCCCCTCGAACTCGTTCCAGATGCCGGAGCGCTCCACTTTGCGCGGCTGAAACACGGCATCGCCGTCTGACAACACAACGGGGAGCCCCCATTGGCGAACGTGCCGCACCGCATCCATGGCCCCCGGATAGACACGGTCGGCGAACGGGTAGTCGATCATCCAGTTCGACATGCGCAGGATTTCTGGGCGATGCAGGGCTTCCTGCCGGTAGCGTTCCAAGGCGCCCAGATAATCGACGTAGCCCAACTCCGTCCGGAGTTGCTCCAAAATCTCCCAATAGCGATCGCGGGCCTCGGGGCCGTATGTGGTGGCGAGGTGCTGCTTGAGATCGGCCTGGACGTGGTCGTTGTTGACCAGCGTGTTGTCGATATCGAACAGGAAGACGATGTCGGGTGTGCTCATGGGATGGCGTGACCGTCAGGTTCGAGCTTGCGTAGCCGCGATCACTTGTTTGACGACCTCGACCAGGCGGTCGGGCTCGAAGCCGTATTTGCGCAGCAGTTCCTTGAGGGGCGCCGAGGCGCCGAAGGTGTGCATGCCGACGACACGGCCATGCTGTCCGACATAGCGCTCCCAGCCGAACGTCGAGGCCTGCTCGACAGCGACCCGTGCCGTGATCTGCGGCGGCAATACGCTGTCGCGGTACTCCTGTGATTGCTCATCAAAGATGTCCCACGACGGCATGGAGACCACGCGAGCGCGAACATTCTCGCCCTTGAGCTGCTCATAGGCAGCCACGGCGAGGCTCACTTCGCTCCCCGTCGCGATGATGATCACCTCAGGCCTGCCGGCGGGCGGGTCGGCGAGCACATAGGCGCCGCGCGCCACCCCGGCGGCGGAAGCGTATGTGTTGCGATCCAGTGTCGGCAGCGCTTGCCGCGACAGCACCAGCAGCGTCGGTTTGTGATGCAGCTGCAATATATGGCGATAGGCTTCCGTGACCTCGTTGGCGTCGGCGGGCCGTATCACACTGATTCCCGGCATGGCGCGGAACGAGGCAAGTTGCTCGACCGGCTGGTGGGTCGGCCCGTCCTCGCCGTCGCCCATGGCGTCATGGGTGACGATGAACAGGGAGGGTATCTCCATCAGCGCCGCGAGGCGAATGGAGGGGCGCGCATAATCCGTGAAAATGAAGAACGTGGCTCCGAACGACCGCAGCTTGGAGAGCGCCAAGCCATTCACAGACGCCGCCATCGCGTGTTCGCGAATGCCAAAATGGAAGTTCTTGCCGGCGTAGTTGCCAGGCTCGAAATCGCCGGCGCCGGAGAATGTCAGCGTCGTCTTGTTGGACGTGCCGAGGTCGGCTGAGCCCCCCAGGAACCACGGAATGTTCTGGGCGAGAACGTTGAGCACTTTGCCTGATGCCTCGCGGCCGGCGATGCCTTTCGGGTCGGCCGGAAACACAGGAAGTCCGGTGTCCCAGCCGGTCGGCAGCTCGCGCCGTTGCATCAAATCGATCTCGGTCGCGAGTGGCGCATGCTGGGTGCGGTACGCACCGAACAACTCCACCCAGCGGCGGCGGGCCGTGGCTCCGCGCGCGCCAATTCCGGCATCGAAGTGCTCGCGCACCCCATCGGGCACCAGGAACTTTGCGTCCTCCGGCCACCCATAGGCGCGCTTGGTCAAGCGCACTTCCTCATCACCCAGCGGCTCGCCGTGCGCAGCGGCGGTATCGTGTTTATGTGGCGCGCCGTAGCCGATATGGCTGTCAAGGACGATGAAGGTTGGGCGGCCCTCGGTGTTGCGGAATTGATCGATCGCCTGCTCGATCATGCCGAGGTCGTTGGCGTCGGTGATGCGCAGCACGTTCCAGCCATAGGCGCGGAAGCGGCTCACGATGTCCTCGGTAAACGTGATCTGGGTCTTGCCCTCGATGGTGATGTGGTTGTTGTCGTAGATCCAGCACAGGTTATCGAGCTGCAGATGCCCGGCGAGTGACGCCGCTTCCGACGCGATCCCCTCCATCATGTCGCCATCACCGCAGATGGTGTAGATGTTGTAGTCGAAGATCGGAAAACCCGGCTTGTTGTACCGCGCCGCGAGCCACTTTCGCCCCATCGCCATGCCGACGCTCATGCCGACGCCCTGCCCCAGCGGCCCGGTGGTGGCTTCGACCCCGGAGACAAGATGATATTCGGGATGGCCGGGTGCCTTGCTGCCGAGTTGGCGGAAGTGGCGGATGTCATCGAGGGTGACGGACGGCTCGCCCAGTCGTTCGTACTCGGCGTTGACGGCGCGCGTCCCGGTCAGATGCAGCATCGACCACAGCAGCATCGATGCGTGCCCGTTCGACAGAATGAAGCGATCGCGGTTCGGCCAGATCGGATCCTGCGGGTCGAAGCGCATGATCCGGTTCCAGATCACGTAGACGAGCGGCGCGAGCGCCATCGGGGTTCCCGGATGGCCGGACTTTGCCTGCTGGACCGCGTCGATCGACAAGGTGCGAATGGTGTTGATCGCCAACTGGTCCATGCTGGCGCCGTCGCGGGTCTGCGCCGCGGGCTTTGCGGTGGTTTGAGTTCTCGCTCATGCACGCACCTCTTTCTTACTCTCATCGATCTGACTGGCTGCCGCGCGGTCGGCAATGACCAACGCGCGCTCCTGAGCAATGCGGCCGCCGGGGATTGATTGATCGCCGGCCAGCAGGCGTGGCAGCACCGGCGCTTTCTCAGCCCCGGTCACAAGCCACAGCACCGAACGCGCGCGGTTGATCACCGGATAGGTCAGGGTCATGCGCCGGTGTCCCTGGTACGGTCCCGCCAGCGCGACGTCTTTGTCATTGACCCGCAGCACCGGATCGGCGGGCACCAGCGATGCCGTGTGGCCGTCCGGCCCGAGTCCGAGATGGACGAGATCGAGCACCGGCGGCGATCCGGCGAGCTGCTCCAGGGTGGCCGCGTAATGCTGGGCCGCGCGCTCCAGATCCGATTGTTCGACCGGCATGCCGTGGATCTGTTCGGGGCGCAGCGGCGCGTGTGCGAGCAGGCTCTCACGCAGATGCACGAGATTGCGGTCCGGGTCGCCGGCCGGCGCGACACGCTCATCGACCTGCAGCACGTGCACCAGGTCCCAAGGCAGATCCTCACCCGCGAGCGCACGCAGCATCTGCCAAGGCGTGTGACCGCCGCTCACCGCCATGACGAACCGCCCGCGCGGGACGGCGGCCCGCACCTCTCCGGCAATGATTGCGGCCGCTTTGCGCGCGGCCGCATCGGCATCGGGCAGAACGTCGATACGCACGACTACTCCTTGGGCTTCTCCAAGTGTCCTCCGAATTCGTACCGCATCGCTGACAGAAGCTGGTTGGCGAACGTTGCCTCACCGCGCGAGCTGAAGCGCTCGTAGAGCGCCGTTGAGAGCACGGGCGCCGGTACAGCCTCATCGATTGCGGCCTTCACGGTCCAGCGGCCTTCGCCGGAGTCGGAAACGCGGCCGCCGAATTTCGAGAGCTGCGGGTCCTGGGCGAGCGCGGACGCGGTGAGATCCAGGAGCCACGACGCGATCACGCTGCCGCGACGCCACACTTCGGCGATGTCGCGCAAATCAAGGTCGTATTGATAGTGCTCGGGGTCGCGCAGCGGCGTTGTTTCTGCGTCGATCGTTGCCTGCTGTTTGCCGATATTGGCATGGCGCAGGATGTTCATTCCTTCCGCATAAGCGGCCATCACGCCGTATTCGATGCCGTTGTGAACCATCTTGACGAAGTGGCCGGCGCCATTCTGACCGCAATGCAGATAGCCCTGCTCTGCCGTGCCATCGAGCTTCTCGCGCCCAGGTGTGCGGGGAATGTCGCCCATACCCGGGGCCAAGGCTTTGAAGATCGGATCGAGATGGCGCACGGCTTGGGACGGACCGCCGATCATCATGCAGTAACCGCGCTCCAGACCCCACACGCCACCGCTGGTGCCGACGTCGACGTAATGGATCTGTTTGGCGGCGAGATCCTTGGCGCGGCGGATATCATCGATGTAATAGGAGTTGCCGCCGTCGATCAGAATGTCCCCAGGCTTCAGATGCGGCGCCACCTCGTGGATGGTCTCGTCAACGACGGCCGCCGGCACCATCAGCCAAATCGCGCGCGGCGCTTCCAGTTTTTGCACCATGTCGGCGAATGAAGACGACCCAACCGCTTTCTCGCGCGCAAGGTCATCGACCGCCTTGGTGAACTTGTCGAACACGACACACTGGTGCCCCGCCTTGAGCAGGCGTCGCACCATGTTGCCGCCCATACGGCCAAGTCCGATCATCCCGAGTTGCATGTTGCTTTCTCCGTCATGTGCGCGGCAGCCTGCAAGCGGCGCATGGCAGCCGTCACGCTCTCTGTCTCGTTAAAAACCGCCGAGCCGGCGACCAGAACGTCGGCGCCGGCCGCGACCGCGAGCGGCGCGGTCTGCGGGTCGATCCCGCCATCGACCTCGACCTGGCACGGGCGCTTGGATTGCTCGATCATCTGGCGGACACGGCGCACCTTCGGCAGCGTTGCCTGGATGAAGTGCTGATGACCGAAGCCGGGATTGACCGTCATGACCAGCACCTGGTCGATCTCCGGCAGTACCTCTTCCAGAACGGCGGCCGGGGTCGCCGGATTGATGGCGACACCGACGCGCTTCTTGCGGGCCTTCACTTGGCGCAAGGTGCGCGACAGGTCGTTGTTGCCTTCCCAGTGCACCATGAGGGCGTCCGCGCCGGCATCGAGAAACGCATCGATGAACAGGTCCGGATTCAAGATCATCAGATGCGTTTCCAACGGCAAGCGCGTGACCCGGCGCAACGCCTGCACGACCTCCGGCCCCATCGACAGATTGGGCACGAAATGCCCATCCATCACGTCGATATGGATACGATCGGCACCTGCTCGTTCCGCTTCCGCGACCTGATCGCCGAGGCGCGCGAAGTCGGCCGCCAGGATGGACGGCGCGAGCTTTACCGCGCGTTCCGGCGGCATGGCGTTCATTACGGCCCTGACGCGCGCGGCTTGCCTGACTGCTTGAGCCGGCGACTGCGCTTGATCAGATTGTTGGTAGAACTGTCATGGGTGAGCTTCGGCTCGGCCTCGCGCTCAATCTCGGGAATGATGCGCTGGGCCAGCTGCTTGCCGAGCTCGACCCCCCACTGATCAAACGAATCGATATGCCAGATCGTGCCCTGGGTAAAAACGCTGTGCTCGTAGAGCGCCACCAGCTTGCCCAGGGTGGTGGGCGTCAGCCGTTCGGCGAGAATGACATTCGACGGGCGGTTGCCTTCGCAGACGCGGTGCGGAACAAGCCAGTCCGGCGTGCCTTCAGCCCGAACCTGCTCCGGGGTTTTGCCGAACGCAAGTGCCTCGGCCTGCGCAATCACGTTCGCCATCAGCATGTCATGATGTGGGCCGAGCGGATTGAGCGACTGCCCAAACGCGATGAAGTCGCACGGAATGAGCCGCGTCCCCTGGTGGATCAGCTGGTAGAACGAGTGCTGACCATTGGTGCCGGGCTCACCCCAATAGATCTGCCCGGTCGTATAATCGACGCGCTGGCCATCGAGGGTGACGTGTTTACCGTTGCTCTCCATCGTCAGTTGCTGGAGATAGGCGGGAAACCGCTTCAGATATTGCTCGTAGGGGAAAACTCCGGTCGTCTCCGCACCGAAGAAATCGCCGTACCAGACAGCCAGCAGGCCCATGAGCACCGGTATGTTCTGTCGCAGCGGTGTCGTGCGAAAGTGCTCGTCCATCTGGTGGAAACCATCCAGCATGGCGCGGAAATTGTCCGGACCGATCGCCAGCATGGTCGAGAGACCGATGGCCGAGTCCATCGAATAGCGGCCGCCGACCCAATCCCAGAAACCGAACATGTTGGCGGTGTCGATGCCAAACTCCGCGACCTTGCCGGCATTAGTCGACACGGCGACGAAATGCCGGGCCACGGCGGCTTGGTCGCCGCCGAGTGCGCGGAGCGACCACTCACGCGCGGTGTGCGCGTTCGTCATCGTCTCCAACGTGGTGAATGTCTTCGAGGAGATCACGAACAGCGTTTCCGCGGGATCGAGATCACGCGTCGCCTCGACGAAATCCGTGCCGTCGACATTCGACACGAAGCGGAACGTCATGGCGCGATCGCTGTAATACTTGAGCGCCTCGTAGGCCATGACCGGCCCGAGATCGGATCCGCCGATTCCGATATTGATCACGTTGCGGATGCGCTTGCCGGTGTGGCCCTTCCACGCGCCGCTGCGCACGCGCTCGCTAAACGCGGCCATCCGATCGAGCACCGCGTGCACCTGCGGCACGACGTTCTCGCCATCGACGATGATCGACGTTCCTTTCGGGGCACGCAGCGCCACGTGCAGCACCGCGCGATGCTCGGTGACGTTGATCTTGTCGCCGCGAAACATCGCTTCGATGCGTTCGGGCAACCCCGCCTGGCGCGCCAGCTGCACCAGCAGGTCAAGCGTCTCATCGGTGGCGCGGTTCTTCGAATAATCGAAGTAGAGGCCCGCGGCCTCGACGATCATGCGGTCGCCGCGCGCCGGATCCTCCGCGAACAGCGCGTGCAGATTGCGGTCGCGGATCTTGGCAAAATGTTGCTGCAGCGCAAGCCAGGCCGGCGACTTTGTCAGCCTGTGCTGCGAGCCGGTTTGAGGCTCGGCACTCATCGCGTCATCCTTTCGATCGGCGCTGCGGCGTCAGCGCGGCAACACCCGCGCGTGCCGTTGGGCGCGGCGCGTCCCAGAGCCGGAAGCCACCGAGGAAGGCATTGTTATTACTCCCGGCGCGGCAGCCGGGCGGCAGGTGCTTTAATTTCTTGACGTTGCCCCCACCGATGACCACGTCGTCCGGTTCGAGCGCCGACATCAGCCGCGCGACAACTTCTTCGACGTTGTGACGCCATCGCTTTTTGCCCACGCGCTCCAATCCCGCACGGCCGAGATAGTCCTCGTAGGTGCCCTTTTTGTAAGGCAGATGACCGAGCTCCATCGGCTCGATAATGCCGTCGACGATCATGGCGGTGCCGAGCCCGGTCCCGAGACCCAGGAACAGCATCTTGCCGCCCTTGTAACTGCCGAGCGCCTGCATGGCGGCGTCGTTGACGAGCTTGACCGGGTGCCCGAATGCGCCGGCGAAATCGAAGCCGACCCATCCGGGGCCAAGATTGTAGGGCTCGGAAACCGGCTTACCGTGCAGCACCGGACCGGGATAGCCGATCGAGATCGCCGAGTAGGTCCAGTCGGAGACCAGTTTGATGGTTTTTTTCACCATCATGCCCGGCGTCATCTTGCGCCCCGACGGGAACCTCCGACGCTCCGGCTGGCCGGTGGCGAGAAGCTTCACCGACGTGCCGCCGATATCGATCACCAGCACGCGCTTGCCGTCATCGGCGCGCCTTTGCCGCACGGCGGTCGTGTCGTCCATGATTGGTCTCACATCCACCTTAGCTGGCCTTGCGCAGCGTATTCGATTTGGACTCGATGACGCCAATCAGATCATTCCAGGACTTCACGAAGGACTTGGCGCCCTCATCCTGGAGCTGGTTCGCCAATGCGCCAAGATCGATCCCGGCTTTGCTGAACTCGGCCAGCACCTTGTCGCAATCGCCGCCATCCATCGGCAGGGGCGCGCCGAGCTCGCCATGATCGGCAAACGCCAGCAAGGTCGCATCCGGCATGGTGTTGACGGTGAACGGCGCTGCCAGCCCTTTGACATAGAGAACGTCGGACGCCTTTGGATCCTTGGTGCCGGTGCTCGCAAACAAAAGCCGCTGCGGCCGGGCACCTTCATTGAACGCGCGCTGCCAGCGCGGCGAATTGAGCAGCTTGTGGTACTCACGGAAGGCCTGCTTGCCGACCGCAATGCCGAGCTGGTTGACAAGCGCCGACGGCACTTTGTCCTTCACCGCGACATCCCATCGGCTAACAAAAAGAGAGGCGACCGAGGCCACGTGGGGCCGCAGGCCCGCCGCGATGCGCCGCTCGATCCCGCGCATGAACGCATCCGCGGCCGCCACGTATTGCTCGGCCGAGAACAGCAACGTCACATTGATCGGCACGCCGGCAAAGATCGATTCTTCGATCGCGGGCAGGCCTTCGGGCGTGCCCGGAATCTTGATGAACAGGTTTGACCGCTGGCCCTGCTCGTGCAGCGCTTTGGCAACCGCCGTCGTCTTCTTGGTATCGTGCGCCAGCAGCGGTGAGACTTCGAGCGACACGAACCCGTCGAGGCCCGCCGTCCGCTCGTGGATTGGCCGGAACATGTCGGCGGCCTGTGTCAGGTCCTCGAGGGCCAGCTCGAAAAACAGCTTCTCTCCCGAGAGCCCTTGAGCGACCTTGCGCCGGATCGTGTCATCATAGTCGGCGCTCTTGGCGACGGCATGATCGAAGATCGTCGGGTTCGACGTCAGTCCGGTCACGGACAGCTCGTCGATGTAGCGGCGCAGCGTTCCGCTGTTGATCATGCCGCGGGAGATATTGTCGACCCAGATGCTCTGACCCAAATCGTGAAGTTTCTGAGTAGCTTTCATCGCATCACCTCGCAATTGGGTAATGATCAGCAGACATTCGAAGCGGTCAAGTGCCGGCGCTCTGGCCTGATCGGAAGCCATGCGCGGTTATCGCGCGCGAGCAACGCGTCGGCAGCTTTGGGACCGCTGCTGCCGGCCGCATAGTTCGGAAAATCCTGGGGCGCGTTGCGCGGCCAGTCGTCAAGCAGTCCCTGAACCGCGCACCAGGACACTTCAACCGCATCGGCGCGGCGAAACAGCGTCGCATCGCCCAGCAGGCAATCATAAAGCAGAGTCTCGTACCCGACTGCCGCCAGCGGGCCAAAATAGTCCTTGTAGGCGAAGTCCATTGCAACGCCGTCGATCTTGATCTCCGGCCCGGGCCGTTTCGCGCTGAAGCTGATCGACAGACCTTCGTCCGGCTGGATGCGCAGCAGGAGAATATTCGGCGGCAGGCGCTCAACCGGGGTGTCGCGGAACAACCCATAGGGAGCTTGGCGAAAACAAACCGCAATTTCCGTCGTTCGCGTCGCGAGACGTTTGCCGGTGCGCATATAGAAGGGAACACCAGCCCAGCGCCACGTATCTATTCCGAGCTTCAGCCCGACATAGGTCTCCGTCGAAGAATCCGGAGCCACATTGGGCTCTTGGCGATAGCCCGGGACGGGCTTTCCATCGATCGTGCCGGGCCCATATTGTCCGCGCACGGCGTCGCTCGGCGCAACCGGGCGGATCGCCTGGAACAGCTCCGTTTCCTTGTTGCGTACGGCGTTCGCAGTGAACGAGGACGGAGGTTCCATCCCGATCATCGCCAACAATTGAAACAGGTGGCTCGGGACCATGTCGCGCAGCGCGCCGGTCTGCTCATAGAAGCGCCCGCGAGTCTCGACACCGACGGTCTCGGCGGCCGTGATCTGTACGTGATCAATATGATCGCGATTCCACAGCGGCTCGAAGATGCCGTTGGCAAAACGCAGCACCTGGATGTTCTGAACCGTTTCCTTTCCGAGGAAATGGTCGATCCTGTAAATCTGATCTTCTGACAGGACCTTCAAGATCTGCGCATTGAGGGCCTTGGCGGAAGCGAGGTCGTGCCCGAATGGTTTCTCAATAATCACGCGCCGCCAAGCGGACTCGGATTGGTTCGCCAATCCGGCTTTGCCGAGGTGTTCGATAATGGGGCCAAAGAACCGATCGGCGACCGCCATATAGAACAGAGCGCTGCCAACGCCGTGCTCTTGCTGGCGCTTGGCGAGCAGTTGTCCCAAGCGTTTGTATGCGTCGGGATCAAGAAAATCGCCCTGCAAAAACTGCATGCGACCGGTAAGCCAGGACCAGGTGCTCGCGTCCAATGTCTTTGGATCTCTCAGCTCACTGAGCGTGCTGATCCAGTCCTCGGTGCTCCGGTCATTGTGATCGACACCCACAATGGCGAGTTTGTCCGACAGCGCTCCGGCCTTTGCCAAATTGTACAGGGCCGGGACCAGCAGACGCTTGGTGAGGTCGCCGGCTGCTCCAAAGATCACGAGTGTCGCCGGCGGGGCTCTACGCCCCTGCGTCACGGCTGCGATGCTCTTGTCCGCAGGCTTTGCAGTTGTGCTGTTGGGCGCGTCCATCGCCTCACATCTCCTCATGCGCTACGGACGATCGGCTCTTAGTCCGAGAAATCTTATACGGGACGCCCCTGCCAGTTAACGCCTTCGAGCGCTCTTTCGTTCACTCTTTTGCGCACTTTGTGCGCCGCCGATCCGTGGTTGAATAGCATATTCCTAAGCCGGTTCGCGTTCCTGGGCACTCGATGCGGCCTCCCGGCAGGCCGGCATCACGTGGGCGGCGAACAGCTCGACCGAGTGCTGCACCTCAGACAAGCTCAAGTCTCCGAACGCGAATTGGCACACGAGGTAATTGGTGCCGGTCTCGGCCACTTGGCGGGCGAGGACTTGGGCGACGGTGGCCGCTGAGCCGGCAACGCCAGTGCCCTTGTCGATATGGCCATCGAAGGCCGGTGGACGGGCGAACTGCCCTGGCGTGGTGTTGTGGCGCCAAAACAGATGATTGAAGCTGCGGTACCACATGGGATAGGCGCGGCGAGCGAGCGCGAGCGCCTCCGCGTCGGTGTCGGCAACCACGACGAAGCGCGCCGCGCCCATCTTGGGCAGCGCGCGACCAGGCTGCACGCTGCGCCATACCTCGCGAAACCGGGTGATACAGGCGGCCGTCACGTCGGGTGAATCGTTGTTGATGATGTTGAGCCCCTTGCGGGCCGCCCGCTCGGCACTCTCCGGCGAATGCGCGCCGTAGAAAATCGGCGGGTGCGGCTTTTGCAGCGGCTTGAGCTCGAGGGGCACATTCTCGAACTGATCGAACTCGCCGTTGAACGTCAGCGTATCCGTCGCAAAAGCCTGCAGGATGATATCGAGCCGTTCGCGATAGATCCGCTCGCGCTGCTCGGCATCCTGGCCGTAGTAGGTGATTTCGAACGGAACCGAGCCGCGGCCGAAACCGACATCGAGCCGGCCGTTGCTCAAATGATCGAGCATGCAGATTTCTTCCAGCACCCGTAGCGGATGATGGATGGGCAAAGCATAGACCAGCGAACCGAGGCGCAGGTTTTTGGTTCGCTGCGCCACGCTCGCCAGGAACACACTCGGCGAGGGCGCCATGCCGAGCGGCGTAAAGTGATGCTCGGCCAAGTGATAGGAGTAGAAGCCGGCCGCATCATAGGCCTGCGTCATGCGCAGCCGATGCTCGTAGTACTCGGCGAGCGGCAGGTCGTTGCGATCGAGGTGATCGAAAATGCCAAAGTCCATGGGTGCTCAGTAAATTTTCTTGCCGGGATCGGCGACGTCCTTGAAGGTCGTCAGCACCTTGCTGGTGACCTTGCCGTCCTTCTCGACCACTTGGCAGACGTGAATGTCCTGGATCGGATTGTGCACGACCGGATCCATACGCCAGGGGCCACGCGGCGCGTTGAACTTGATCTTGGTCATGGCCTCGGCGAGCTTGTCCTTGTCCGAGGTGTCGCCGTCGGTGAGCTTGAGCGCCTCATCGATGGCGCGCGCTGCCACGTAGCCGTAGTCGGAGAAGATATCCGGAAGGGCGTTGTATCTGGCCTGATAGTCGGCGACGAATTTCCGGCTCTCCGGATTGTCCACCGTGTCGGTGTAGGTGGTGGCGGAGATCACGCCGACCGCAGCCTTGCCCAGTGCTTTCAGGGTGAGTGAATCGATGATGGTGAAGCCGGTGAGCGGCATTTTCTCCAGCAATCCGAATTCATGGTATTGCTGAATGAAGCGGATCGCGTCTGCGCCCGGCATGAAGTCGTAGGTCACCGGCGGGTTGATCGACTTGATGTCGACCAGATACGGGCTGAAGTCCGTCGTGTTCAGCGGCGGCCAGATCTCTTTGAGCACCTTGCCGCCCTTGGCAATATACGGCGCCTTGAACTCGGCGATCACATCGCGGCCGCCCGCATAATCCGAGGCTGTGGTGACGATCTCCTTGCCGAGATTGTCATAGACGTACCCCGCCATCGGCGTGCTCAGCTGATAGGCCGAGATCGAGGTGCGGAAGAGATACGGATAGCGATCCCAGGTGATCGCGTCGGTGCCGGCGCCGGAGACGATGTAGAACGCCTTCTGCTGCTTGGCGTAGTTGAGAACCGCAAGCGCCACATTGCTCGCCTGCACGCCGACCAGCATATCGACCTTGTCGCTCTCAACGAGCTTCTTCGCCTTTTGCAACCCGATCTGCGGATTGAACTGGTCGTCCTCCCTGATGATCTCGACCTTGCGGCCGGCGACCGAGCCGCCGATGCTGTCGAAATAGAGGTTCATGCCGTTGAGATTGTTCTCGGCCGAATAGGCGATGGCGCCGGTGAAGGAGTTGAGATTGCCGAGACGCAGGGGGGCGCGGGATTGCGCCAGGATCGCGGGAGCCGGGAAGTTGGCGGCGAGCGCCACGCCGGCGCTGGTGGCCATGAACCTGCGGCGGGAGATCCCGCCCCTGCGCGATATGGACATCTTTTCCTCCCTTTGCGCGCTGCCGTTGAGTCCGGCGGCGTCGTGCATAAGCTTAGGCTCACTCTAGAGCATGTTTCGCTGACCTGGAAATCTGCTTTGTGAATGGGAGCCGCGGGTTTCGTCGCCGCACATGGCGCGGCGCGGCCGTCTGTGCAAAATTCACGCGCGCTGGGTGCAGCAAAAAACACGATTTTTGGAAGGAACACGCCATGGTAATTCCGCAAACCAATTTCAATCCGCCGTTCAACATTACCCGCGCCAGCCACCTGGTGCTGACCGCGCAGGACCTGCCGGCCAGTCGCGATTTCTATACCCAAGTGCTCGGCCTCATCGTCAGCGACGAAGACGCCAACACGATCTTTTTGCGCGGCGTCGAGGAGCGCGGGCATCACAGCCTCACTCTGAAGAAGACAACCGCCGAGCCGACCTGCGAGTGCATCGGCATGCACGTGTTTGGCGAGGACGACCTCGACAAAGCCAAATTCCATTTCGACCAGGCCGGTATTCCGGCGAAATTCATCGAGGTGCCGTTTCAGACGCGCACGCTGCGCTTCCTCGATGCGATGGGCACGCCGGTCGAGCTCTGCGCGACCATGCAGACCAAGCCGCGACTCCATGTCGAGGTGAACACGCACCGCGGCGCACGCGCGCTGCGCATGGACCACTACCAGGTGCTGGTGCCCGACGTGATTAGTGCGGCCCGGTTCTACATGGACCTGGGCTTTCGCATTTCGGACTACATCGTGGTGAAGGGCGCCGACGCGGTCGTCGGCACGTTTCTCTATCGCAAGAGCAACCCGTGGGACATCGTGTTCCTGCACCGCTCGGGACCGCGCTTTCATCACTGCGGCTACGTAGTCGAGTCACTCTATGACATCGTCCGCGGTCTCGACACCGCCGGCAACATCGGTTTTGCCGACCGCATCGAGCACGGACCGGGCCGGCACGGCCACGGACATTCCTACTACGTCTACCTGCGCGACCCTGATGGACATCGCACCGAGTTGTTGCTTCCGGCCATTCAGGTTGTCGACCGCTACGACGAGCCGGTCGCCTGCATGGTGGACGGCAAATCCAATGGCAATCGCTGGGGATTCCCGCCGCCAAAGAGCTGGTTCGAGGAGGCGTCCGACTTCACCGGAGTCGAGATCCGGCGCCCGCCGTCCGAAGGCGAGCCGCTCACGCTGGAGACCTATCTGAACACCAGGCAATGGCGACGCGCTGCGCAGCCGTTGCGGCAGACTGCGTAGGAGTGTCCCCAGGACTTTCCGTCGTCATCGCCGGGCTTGTCCAGGCTTGTCCCGGCGATCCGTCATTGCGAGGAGCGAAGCGACCGAAGCAATCCAGTGCGGCGCCTCAGCGCTGGATTGCTTCGCTTCGCTCGCAATGACGTTGATGGCCGGGAGAGCTCTTAGTTCGGCTTCTGGAACTTCAACGCGAATTCGTCGACAGGCTTGCCGGAAACCGGTTGGATCGAGAAATCGCGCGGGTCCTCGGGGTGACGCCAGAAATTCCCTTCTCCCACAAGCTTAAATCCGGCGTTCTCGACCTCGCGCTGCACAGCTGCCTGCTCGATGCGATGCAAGGTCTTGCCGACCGTGGTGCCGTCGCCAAGCCGCGCCGAATGATCGGCGATGATCAGGATCCCGCCCGGCTTGAGGGCGTCGAACAGCTTGCGGTTCATCGCTGCACGATCGACGTTCATGTAGGTGGTGTCGTGATAGAAGAACAGGAACGTAATGAGATCGAGATCATGCACGTCTGCCGGCACGGGATCGTCGAACGGCCGCGTAAGGCCGACGATGTTCTTTCCTCCGGGCGTTTGCAGCCGCGCGTCGAATCGCGCCTTGCCTCGCTCGGGGAAATCGGGCGGGTTTTGCGCGTAGACGGTCCCGCCCGGCGCGACCGCGCGCGCCATGAGCTCCGAGCTGTAGCCACCGCCGGCCCCCATATCGAGCACCTTCATGCCGGGGCGTGCACCGCTGAACTCCAGCAGCTTGACCGGATCGCGGCGCTCATCGGTCTTGCGATCGGCGTCGCTGCGGTCCGGGGCGGCGACGATCGCGGCGTAGTCAGGGGCAGCCTGGGCGAAAGCGGGGCTTGGCGCGAGACCGGCCACGGCGATGATAGACGTCACCAGCAAGGCTGCGGCGGACGAGATCGAGTTGCGCGAGATCGGGGTCATGCTCCCTGCCTTCCGGTCGTTGTTGTGCCGAGACTTGCCGCAGCATAGCCTGCACGGCAACCGACCCGAAGGTCGTTTCGCTCAATCTCACGTGATCTCGTAGAGTGGGCATCGCTCGCTCGGCGCCGATGATGCAGCACGGCGTGCATGCGCGATGCCCACGCTGTCGGATGGCGCGGACAGCGTGGGCATTGCGCCCGGAAACGCGTAGCTTGAGACAGCTGCCCTACCCAGCGCAATGCCCACTCTACGCAAACAACATCAATTCAAAAACGCGGAGACGATGCGTGCGGATTCCTTAGCGCTTGTCAGCAAAAACAGGTGACCATCACCCATGGTGACCAGGCGCGCATCGGGGATGAGCCGCGTCAGGATGTGACCGTTGGCGACCGGCACCAGCGGATCATCATCGCCCACCATGACCAGCGTGGGCTGGCGCAGAAACGGCAGCCACGGCAGGCTGCTCCAGCCGAAGCACGCGAACAGTTGCAGATAATAGCCATAGTCGCTCGACCAGCGCACATGGCGCAGATGCGCCCCGACACGGTCCGGCGCATCGCGCAAAGCGCCGCCGTAAATCTCGCCGGCAAACTGGCGCATGTAGTTCGGGTCCTTGTAGCGCCGTGGCGTCGCCATCTTCAACATTGCGGAGAGTTTGCCGGGAACCATGAGGTGGCCGGGCGAGGTCGCAGCAAGAATGAGCCGGCGGCAGCGCTTAGGATGAGCAAACGCAAATTGCTGGGCGAGCGCGCCGCCCCAGGAGACCCCCAGCACATCAACCTGGTCGTAGCCCAAGCGATCGAGTAGACGCGCGCTGAGGATCGCCAAGGTCGAGGGGCGATACGGCAGCCACGGCGCGGGCGAGCCGCCCACCCCGGGCACATCGAACACGATCGTCTCGTGTCCCTCTAGGGCGTCGACAAACGGCTGCATCAACTCGATGTTGGCGCCGATGCCATTGAACAGCAGCAGCGGCGGATGTTGCGTCTCGCCGGCCCGAATGCCGACCCGTACCGTCTGGCCATCAAGCTCGTGTGTACTGATCTGCACTTAATGCTCCATCACATATTGACCGGGCGCGGGCGCGAGCGGCGGGTTTTGCGCGCTGCCCAGCGCCGCCGGCGCTGCCGTCATCTCGCCTGAGCGCGCCTTGATCCATTCGAGCCAGTGCGGCCACCAGCTTCCGCTGTGTTTCTCGGCTTGCCCCAACCACGCGTCCGGCGTTGTGGCGTGTGTGGCGCCGGCCCAGAACGACGCCTTGGGATTACCCGGCGGATTGAGCAAGCTCTGGATGTGGCCACTGTTGGAGAGCACGAACGTGCTGCGCGGCCCGTAAAGCATTGCCGTGTTGTAGCAGCCCTGCCACGGCGTGATGTGGTCGGAGAAGTCCGGCGATGACATAGCTGTCCATGTCGAGGCGGCGCATGTCGAGAGATGTGCCACGCACCACCAGCTGGTCGGGATTGACGAAGGGATTGGTCGTCAACAAGTCGAGGAAATCGCCGTGCAGTCGCGCCGGCAAGCGCGTCGTATCGTTGTTCCAGTAGAGCACGTCGAACGCCGGCGGCGCATTGCCGAGCAGATAATTGTTGACCCAATAATTCCAGATCAGGTCGTTGGGGCGCATCCAGGCGAACATGCGCGCCAGCTCCTGCCCTTCGACCACGCCAGCGAGCTGTGAGGTGCGCTTCGCGGCGACAATCGATTCCGGCGTGACGAACATGCCGGCGGTCGTGCCCTGCGCAACGCTCATATCGAGCAGGCAGACCGCGATGGTGGCGCTATGCACCTTCGGCAGCCCGCGCGCCGCGAGATTTGCCAGGAACGCGGACGTCGTGATGCCACCCGAGCACGAGCCCCAGATATTGACGTCCTTGCCCCCGGTGATCTCGCAGATCACATCGACCGCCTCCTCGAGCGCCTCCACGTAGGTGTCGAGCCCAAAGTGCGCCTCGGCGGCCGTCGGGTTCTTCCAGCTGATCGCGAATGTCTGCAGGTCGCCTTTCAGCGCGAGCCCGATAATGCTCTTGTCCGGTTCGAGATCGAACACATAGAATTTGTTGATCTGCGGCGGCGCGATCAGCAGCGGCGCGCGTGAACCTCGGATCGCACCGGTCCGTACTGGATCAGCTCCATCACCGGGCTGCGATAGACAACAGATCCCGGCGTGGTCGCCAGATTTGTGCCGACGGCGAATTTGCGCGTATCGACCTGGGCCGGCATGCCGCCATTGCGCGCGACGTCGCCGACCAGATTCTCGAGCCCTTTGAGGACGCTCAAGCCGCCGGTATCAACGAGCTTCTTGAGTGCCGCCGGATTGCCGGCGAGCGCATTGGTCGGCGCGAACGCATCAACGATCAGCGACACGACGAAACGCGCCCGCTCCGCGTCGCGCTTGTCCATGCCGGCTTTGTCCACGAATTGATTGAGCAGACCCGCCCACGCCAGATAAGACTGCGCCAGCGCCCGATAGGCAAAGCTCTCCTTCCAGGCCGGATCGGCAAAGCGTTTGTCGCGCGGATCCGGCGCAATCTGGGACGTGCCAGTGCCGATGCGACCGAGCTCACCGACCAGAGAGAAGCAGAGCTCCGTCGTCACCCGCGGACTGGCCACCATGCGCCCGAGCAGCACACGCGCCGCATCAATGATGTCGTATCCGCGCACGCCGACCAGCGGGTTCGCCGACAGCGTGTTTTGCGCCGCTTGCTCGCGGATATCCTGGTCAAACACATGTGCTTCTGCGCTTGCCATTGTTTCCTCCCTAAGCTTTGTTTTGTTCGTCAAGCCACCGCAGCGGGCATGCCGATCAGCATGCACAGGACCTCGGCCACCAACGCCGGTTTGGCCTCACCCTCGATTTCGAGCGTGCATTGCAGCTTGAGCAGTTGGCGACCGCCGGATTGTGGCTCGGCAGAGACCAGGTGCGCGCGCGTGCGCACCCGAGCGCCGACTTTGACGGGCGCGATGAACCGCGCCTTGTCCAATCCGTAGTTGAGGCCGCTCGCCGCATCAGGGGGAACGACCCCCAGTTCGAGCACCATCGCCCCGATCAGCGACAACGTGAGATAGCCGTGCGCGATGGTGGTGCCGAACGGGCTCTCGCGCCGGGCTCGTTCAGGATCGACGTGGATCCATTGCCGATCACCCGTGCAATCAGCAAATTGATTGATGCGATCCTGGGTGATCTCGACCCAGTCGGAGACGCCAAGCTCGCGGCCGACGAATTGGGCGATCGTATCCATGCGATAGTTCTGGATGGCCATGGTGCACCTATGCTTGGTCGCGCAGGTCGCGGCGCAAGATCTTGCCGACCGTTGATTTCGGGAGCGCGTCGAGGAAGCGAACGTCCTTGGGAACCTTGTAGGCCGCAAGCTCGCGCCGGCAGTGGGCGATCAGATCGTCCTCGGTCAAGCTGGCGCCCGGCGCCCTGGCCACGAATAATCGCACCGCCTCGCCAGTTTTGTCGTCCGGCCGACCCACGCAGGCACATTCGGCAACGCCCGCACAGGCGGCGGCAACGGCCTCGACCTCGTTCGGATAAACGTTGAAGCCGGAGACGATGATCATATCCTTCTTGCGGTCGACGATTTTCAGGTAGCCCTTCTCGTCAAACACGCCGATGTCGCCGGTGCGGAAATAACCGTCGGGCGTGAACGCCGCCGCGTTTGCGTCGGGCTTCTGCCAATAACCGTGCATCACCTGCGGGCCCTTGGCGCAGATCTCGCCGGCCTCTCCCAGCCGCGCCTCGTTATCGTTTTCGTCGAGGAGCTTGATGTCCGTCGATGGCAGCGGCAGGCCGACCGTTGCGGTGAACGGTTCCGCACGCATCGGGTTGAGTGTGAGGATCGGCGATGTTTCCGAGAGGCCGTATCCTTCCAGGATGTCGGCGCCGGTCAGCGCTTTCCACTGCGCCGAGGTGGCCGGATGTACGCAGGCGCCACCGCCGATCGCGACACGCAGCGTCGTGAAATCGACCTCGCCGATCTTCGGATGCATCACCAGTCCGCCGAACAGCGTGTTCACGCCGGTGAACACGGTGCAGCGGGCCTGGCGCAGGATATCAACGAAACTGTCCATGTCGCGTGGATTGGGAACGAGCCAGTTCTCGGCGCCGAGCGAATAATAGCTTATGAAGTTCACCATCAGGGCGAACACGTGATAGAGCGGCAGCGCCGTGACCACGACCTCCTCGCCCGGACGCCGCACGTGCGGCTGCACGAATGCCTTGAACTGCTCGGTATTGGCGACAAGGTTGCGGTGGGAGAGCGCCGCGCCTTTGGAGAGACCGGTGGTCCCGCCCGTATATTGCAGGAATAGCAAATCATCGCCGGAGAGCCGGACCGGCGTGAACTTGAGATCCGCGCCCTGCTGCAGGGCATCAGCGAATCCGACCGTGTCGGCAAGCCGCGCATCAACTGCCGGACCAGGAAGTTTGGCGGCGGTGCCGTCGCCTGGCGACGCCGTAATGACGTGCTTGACCGCGGTCTTGTTGATGATCTCGGCGAGCGTCGCCGAGACGCCGCTGAAGATCACGATCGTCTCTACGCCTGCGTCGTTGAGCTGATGCTCCAACTCACGTGGCGTGTAGAGCGGGTTGACATTCACCTGAACGGCGCCGGCGCGCACGATGCCCAGCATGGCGAGCGGGAAGGCCGGGATATTGGGCAGCATCACAGCGATGCGGTCGCCTTTGCACACGTCCAGCCGGTTCTGCAGATAGGCCGCGAAATTGCGTGAGAGCCGGTCGGTGTCCGCATAGGTCAATGTCTGGCCGAAGCAGCGGAACGCCGGCCTGTCGGCAAAGCGCTGCATCGCCTCGACCAGCATGTGGGTTACCGACGCATGGGCGTCGGGGTCGATTTCGGCCGCAATTGCTGAACCGTAGGTGGTGAGCCAGTGTTTGCCTGCCGGCCGCTCGGCGGTCTCGGTGCATCTGAACTTGGCTGGCGAGTATTGCAGTTCCATGGCATGTTCCTCCCCTAAAAGCCGAGCAGCGAGCCCGTGTTTCCCGGGTTGCACAGCCTCGATAACAACAAGGCTAGAGCCCGCGAGGCGTGGTGTCAGTGACGCGGGCGGCCAATTCGCTGGCTTGGCGAGCCAAAGTGCTGCGGGAGGAGCAGACGGTGCGCAAACTGGCGACATCGAGCGTCTGGGTGAGAAGCACCATCGATATGCTGGCCGCCGAGGGACTTGATATCGCAGTGCTTCTGACCGGCGCCGGCATCGACCCGAAAAGCCTCGACGCGCCGGGCGCCCGCATTGCCACCGAACAAATCAGCCGCCTGTGGGAGCTCGCCGCCGAGCAATCCGGCAATCCGGCGATCGGACTTGCTCAACATGACGTCGCGCGCCCAGCAAGCTTCGATGTCGTCGGCTATACGATGATGTCATGCAGCGATCTACGCGGCGCTTACGAGCGGCTGATCCGCTACATGCTGATCCTCAGCGACGCGTTCACCATGACCTTGATCGAGGAGCCGGCCGGCTATCGCATTTCATTCGAACTGTTCGGTGGCAGCCGGCCGGTGCCGCGCCAGCGGGGTGAGTTCATCATCGCCACCTTGATCGGATTCTGCCGCTGGATCGCCGGACGCGAGGTCTATCCGCTCGCCGTCGCCCTGCCCTACCCGGCGCCTGCGGACCTTGCGCCCTACCGCGCCGCCTTGCACTGCCCGGTGTCGTTCAACGCACCGATTACAAGCCTCATGTTTGCCAAAGACGACATGACCGCGCCGCTGCCGACCTGCAATCCACGGCTGCTGGAGCTACATGACCGGTTCGCCGGAGACTATCTTCGGCAATTCGATCACGGCCAGATCAGCAACCGAGCCCGGGAAGTGATCATTCGCCGCCTGCCTGACGGCGAGCCGCGCCGCACCGACGTGGCGAGCGAGCTGCACTTGAGCGAGCGTACCTTGCAGCGGCGGCTCGAGGACGAGGCGACCTCGTTCCAGAAATTGCTGGACGATACGCGCCGCGAACTCGCCGAGCAGTACCTCGGCCGGCTGCACTTGACGCTGGGCCAGACTGCCTATCTGCTCGGCTTTGCCGACCAGGCCAGTTTCTTCCGCGCCTGCAAACGCTGGTTCGACCAGTCGCCTGGACAATACCGCAGCCGGCTGGAGCGGCTGGCGACCTGAATACAAACGTCGGGTAGCCGAGGGTGGAGTGGGCGACCCGTCGGCGGCAGTATATTGTCGCGATACTGAAACAGTCCGGCGTGCATAGAACCAACTTCGCGAGCGGCTTTCCGGAGGACAGCAACATGACGATGAGGCCCGATCCGACCTTTTACGCATCGCCCAAGCTGGCGATGGAAGCGCCGCCCGAGACGCTCGCCTATACGTTGCTGCTCAGTCCGGATTTCTCCAGGCCCGATGCCCTCGCCGTCGTCGACGTGAAGCCCGGATCGCCGACGTTCAGCAAGGTGGTCGACACGCTGACCATGCCTTACACGGGCGATGAGTTTCATCATTTCGGCTGGAACGCCTGCTCATCCTCCTTGTCTCCGCTGACCGGCCACGCGTTCCTGGAGCGGCGTTACCTGATCATCCCGGGACTTCGTTCGTCGCGCATCTATATCGTCGACACCAAGCCGGATCCGACCAAGCCCAAGATCCACAAGATCATCGAGCCGGAAGAAGTGTTCAAGAAGACCGGCTACTCGCGCCCGCACACCGTCCATTGCGGTCCGGAGGGGATCTACATCAGCACGCTCGGCGGCAGCGGCAAGGACGGTACCAGCGGCCCGCCCGGCGTATTCATCATGGATTGCGAGAGCTTCGAGGTGCTCGGCCGCTGGGAAATCGACCGCGGGCCGCAGCAGCTACACTATGATTTCTGGTGGAACCTGCCGCGCGACTACATGGTGACCAGCGAATGGGCGCTGCCGCCGCAATTCGAGAACGGCATCGTCCCGGAAGATCTGCTCTCCAACAAATACGGCCACCGGATCCATTTCTGGGATCTGCGCGCGCGCAGGAACGTGCAGACGATCGACCTCGGCGCCAATCACCAGATGGCGCTGGAGGTGCGGCCCGCGCACGATCCGGTTCGCGAATACGGATTTCTCGGCGTCGTGGTCGACACCACCAACCTCGAGGGTTCGATCTGGACCTGGTGGCGCGACGGCAGCAAGTTCCACATCGAGAAGACCGCGACCATTCCGCCCGAGCCCGCCGCCAAAGACGATCTTCCGCCGCTGCTGCAAGGCTTTGGCGCGGTGCCGCCGCTGGTGACCGACATCGATCTTTCCATGGATGACCGCTTCCTCTACGTCGCCTGCTGGGGCACCGGCGAGATGCGTCAGTACGACGTCAGCGACCCGCGCAAGCCCAAGCTCACCGGATCAGTGCATGTCGGCGGGATCGCCCGCCGTACACCGCACCCCAGCGGCAACAAATATACGGGCGGTCCCCAGATGGTTGAGATCAGTCGCGACGGCAAGCGGGTCTACTGGACGAACTCGCTCTATTCGACCTGGGATAATCAGTTCTATCCGAACGGCGTGCCGGCCGCGCAGGTCATGGCGCATGCCAACCCGAACGGCGGCCTCGAACTCGCCAAAGACTTCTGGGTGAGTTTCCCCGACGGCTACCGCACCCACCAGGTGCGACTCGAAGGCGGAGACTGCTCGACGGATTCCTTCTGCTATCCGTCGGTCCAGTAAACTTGCCGGAGGCAGACTGGACACCGGCCGGCCTGTGGCTCGCCGTGGTCGTGAGCGGCATCTATCACGGACTCAACCCCGGGATGGGCTGGCCGCTCGCGGTTTCGGCCGGACTGCTCGAACGCAACGCGCGCGCCCTCGTGGCCGCGCTCGGACCGCTGACCCTCGGCCATCTGCTTGCAATCTTGCTGGTGATTCTGCCCTTCGGGCTCCTACTCGCCCTCGTCGAATGGCGGCAGCCGATCCAGATCGTTGCCAGTCTGATCGTCATCGCTTTCGGCGTCTTTCGTCTGATCAACCAGCGCCACCCCCGCGTGCTGGCGCGCATTCCGCCGACCC
Source organism: uncultured Alphaproteobacteria bacterium (assembly GCA_963760435.1). Taxonomy (GTDB): domain Bacteria; phylum Pseudomonadota; class Alphaproteobacteria; order Rhizobiales; family Xanthobacteraceae; genus JAFAXD01. The sequence goes on along the minus strand of CAVXDE010000030.1, from coordinate 80,969 downwards.
AACTGGCGCTATGGTCATTTGTTGTTGCGATCGCGCACGGTGCCGGACTGATGTTGGTACCGATCTACTTGGGCCTGTGCCGCGCGGCCGATCTCGATGCCGGCCACGAAGCTGCCGGTACGCTGATCAACGCGAACCTCACCATGGCGGTGCTGGTCGCGCTCGTACATGCGCTGGCGATGATCTCCGCCGGGGGCGTCCTGGCTTGGCTTGTGTATCGCTACCTGGGGCTCCGGTTCCTCTCGCGCAGCTGGTTCAATCTCGACTCGCTCTGGGCCGCGAGCCTCGTGCTGGTCGGCGCCGTATCGCTGGTGCTTACAATCGCGAGTCGGCCGTGATCTCAATGCCGATTGCACGTTGTCCAACTGATAAGCTCAAATCAAAGATTACAGCTGCGTAATAATCGGGAGAAAATAATCCGCGAGTTAATCGTGCGCGAGCATCGAATCATTCCGCACCGCTCGCGCACGACTCGCAAGCAATCGGCCGCACTGCCTGAACGCTGAGCAGCACGTTGCGCAAAATGTGACGCGATGCGTCTTGATGTGGCAAAATCTTGTTATTCCGCCTCGAGAAATGCTGAACGCGGAGAGGCCCCATACATATTTGTGAATTGTCTCGGAAACGAACCCGAGTATGTTGCAGTGCAACGAGCGGAGTCTCGTTGGGGGTGACTGCGCGAGCCGTGTTGCTGCTGGCTTGAGCCGGACGCGGCGAGGCATGTCAAGAAAAGAGCGGGAACATTTTATCGCATGGTTGCCCTCGTCCGCATCGCATTGCGGCGGCCGTACACGTTTGTCGTGCTCGCGCTGCTCATTCTGATCACCGGCTCGCTGGCGGCGTTGCGCACGCCCATCGATATTTTTCCGGAAATCCGCATCCCGATCATTGCGGCCATTTGGCAGTACACCGGCCTGTCGCCTGACCAGATGGCCGGGCGCATGGTCTCGCAATATCAGCGCGTGCTGACGACGACCGTCAACGATATCGAGCACGTCGAAGCAACATCATACAACGGTCTCGGCATCGTTAAGGTTTTCTTTCAGCCGGGCGCCGACATTCGCATTGCTAATGCGCAGGTTACGTCGGTGTCACAGACGGTGCTCAAGCAAATGCCACCGGGCACCACGCCGCCGTTGATCCTCAACTACAACGCGACCACGGTTCCGATCATTCAACTCGCGCTGGCCGGCCAAGGGTTGTCGGAGCAGCGACTGGCGGACCTTGGCCTCTACGTCATCCGCACGCCGCTCATCACCGTCCCGGGCGCAGCAATCCCTTATCCGTATGGCGGCAAATCCCGCCAGGTTCAGATTGATCTCGACTCGGCTGCGATGCAGGCGCGGGGCATGTCGAGCCAGGACGTCGCCAATGCGCTGGCAGCGCAGAACCTGATCACGCCGGTTGGAACCGAAAAGATCGGCCGGTTCGAGTATGCCATCAAGCTCAATAACGCCCCGTCGCTGATCAACGAACTCGCCGACCTGCCCATCAAGAGCGTCGACGGCGCGATGGTCTACATCCGCGACGTCGCCCACGTGCGCGACGGCAATTCACCGCAAACCAATATCGTTCACGTGGATGGCAGCCGCTCCGTCCTGATGCAGGTGCTCAAGAACGGCTCGGTCTCGACGCTGGCGATCATCGACGGGATCAAGAAGAAGGTGCAGGAGCTCAAGGACATCTTGCCCGACAATCTCAAGATCGCGCTGATCGGGGATCAGTCGATTTTCATCAACGCGGCGATCGGTGGCGTGATCCGCGAAGGCCTCATCGCCGCGGCGCTCACCAGCGTGATGATTCTTCTGTTCCTGGGAAGCGTGCGCTCCACTCTCATCATTGCAACCTCCATCCCGCTGTCCGTGCTGGGCTCGATCGCAACCCTTTGGGCATTGGGTGAGACCCTCAACATTATGACCCTGGGCGGGCTCGCGCTCGCCGTCGGCATTCTGGTCGACGAAGCAACGGTGACGATCGAAAACATCAACTGGCATCTGGAGCAGGGCAAGGACGTCGAGACCGCCATCATGGACGGCGCCGCGCAGATCGTGGTGCCCGCCTTTGTCTCGATGTTGTGCATCTGCATCGTGTTCATACCGATGTTCTTTCTCACCGGTGTGCCGCGGTTTCTGTTCGTGCCCATGGCAGAAGCCGTGATGTCGGCCATGGTCTGGTCGTTCATCCTGTCCCGAACCCTGGTCCCGACCATGGCCATGTATTTGCTCAAGCCTCATGCGCCACACACGGATATGCACGGCCTTGATGGGGCGCTGCCGCCGTCACGCAATCCTTTCGTGCGCTTCCAACGCTGGTTCGAGCGGGGTTTTGAGGGCTTCCGGGCCTTTTATTGCGCCTTGTTGGGAATGGCACTGCGCCGACGGGCCGTTTTCGTCACTGGCTTTCTGGCTGCCATTGTCGCTTCTTTCGCGCTCGCCCCTTATCTGGGCCGCGATTTCTTCCCCTCGGTCGATGCCGGCCAGATCCTCCTGCATGTGCGCGCGCCGGTCGGCACCCGTGTGGAAGTCGGAGCCGAGGAATTCGCTGCAATCGAGACGGCGATCCGCGACATCATTCCGGCAAACGAGCTGTCGACAATCGTGGACAACATCGGCATTCCGGTCAGCGGCATCAACATGACCTACAGCAACACCGAAATCATTGGCTCGCAGGACGGCGACATCCAGATCAAGCTCACCGAAGAGCACAAGCCGACCGCGACCTATGTGCGCCTTCTACGAGAGGAGTTGCCGGCCCATTTCCCGGGAACGACGTTCTCGTTTCTTCCGCCTGACATCATCAGCCAGATTCTCAACTTCGGCGCACCCGCTCCGATCGATCTGCAGATCCGCGGCCCGCGCCTTGATGCCGACTACGCCTACGCCGATGAGCTGCTGCGCCGGCTGCGCCACGTCCCTGGTCTGGTCGACGTTCGCATCCAGCAATCAGACCGCGGCCCCAGCTTCAACGTCGATGTTGACCGCACCCGCGCCGAATATGTCGGCGTCACCGAACGCGACGTTACAAACAGCATGGTCGTGAACCTTGCGGGCAGCAGCCAGGTCGCGCCCACGTTCTGGCTCAATCCCGAGAACGGCGTGCAGTACTCCATCGTCATGCAGACGCCGCAATATCAAATGGACTCGCTGAGCGCGCTCAGGAACTTGCCGATTACGGCCCCGGGCGCGGGGGCGCAAACGTTGGGCGCCATCGCTGACATCAACCGCACCCGCTCGCCCGCGGTCGTGTCGCAATACAACATTCAGAACATGGTGCAGATCTACGGCACGACCCAGGGCCGCGACCTCGGTGCGGTGGCGGCCGACGTTCAGAAAGTCCTGGATGAAACGGCCAGCCTTCGCCCGAAAGGCGTGCAGGTCGCGATGCTCGGCCAAGTCAACACCATGAACAGCGCATTCTCGGGGCTGATGTTCGGACTGCTCGGTGCCGTCGTCCTCATCTATTTGCTGATCGTCGTCAACTTTCAGTCCTGGACCGATCCGTTCGTCATCATCACGGCACTCCCCGCGGCGCTCGCCGGCATCGTCTGGATGCTGTTCGCGACCGGAACGACGCTGTCCGTGCCGGCGCTCACCGGTGCCATCATGTGCATGGGTGTCGCCACCGCGAACAGCGTTCTGGTGATCAGCTTTGCGCGCGAGCGGCTCGATGCGCTCGGCGATCCGGTTGCCGCCGCGCTCGAGGCCGGGTTTGTGCGCTTCCGCCCAGTGCTGATGACTGCGCTAGCGATGATCATCGGCATGCTGCCGATGTCGCTCGGCCTTGGTGAGGGTGGTGAGCAGAACGCCCCGCTCGGGCGCGCCGTGGTCGGCGGCCTGATCTTTGCCACCGTCGCGACACTCATCTTTGTCCCTGTTGTTTTTAGCCTGCTCCATGGTCGGCGCGCGCCCGCGTCGGCGAATGAGCCCGTCGGAGAACCCCATGCAGCCTGAGTCCACGCCCCCGGCTATTTCGCGCGGCCGACTGCGTTTCGCGGGCATCCTCGCCGTCGCGGTCTGTGCCGTCCTAGTCACGATGGGTCTCACCACGCGCAAGATGGCGGATGCCAAGCTGTCGGCGTGGACCGAGGCACAGGCCGTGCCGGTGGTCGGCGTTGCCAAGCCGGACACCCGCGGCCAGCGCACGACGTTGGATCTGCCGGGCAGGCTCGAGGCTTACATCCAGGCGCCGATTTTCGCGCGGGTCAGCGGCTATCTGAAGAGCTGGCAGGCCGACATCGGCACACCGGTGAAGGCTGGCCAGCTGCTTGGCGAGATCGACGCGCCGGACCTCGACCAGCAGATCATGCAGGCGGCAGCCGATCTCACCGCCGCGCAGGCCAACCTCAAGCTCGCGCAGGCGACGCTGCAGCGCGGCCAGCAACTCATCACGACCGGCAGTCTGGCCAAGCAGGACCTCGACCAGCGCACCGCCGACGCTTCGAACAAGGAAGGGCTCGTGAAATCGGCCCAGGCCAATCTCGATCGTCTGCGCGTGTTGGAACAATACAAGCGCATCACCGCTCCGTTCGACGGATTGGTCACCGCCCGCAATACAGATGTTGGCGCGCTGATCAACGCAGGTGCCGGCGGCGGGGCGGCTTTGTTCATCGTGTCGGACACCAGCAGATTGCGCGTCTACGTCAATGTTCCGCAAAACTACGTTCCCAGCATAGCGATCGGCACGCGCGCGCAAATCTCGGTGCCTGAATATCCGGGACGCCGCTTCCCGGCGACCGTGGAGGCGTCCGCTCAGGCCGTCGATGTTGCGTCGGGAACAACCCGCATGCTGCTCATCGTCGACAATAGTAAGCGGGAGCTGATGACCGGCGCATTCGCCATGGTCACCTTCGAACTGCCGCATCCCGACGTGGCCATCAACATACCGGCAAGCGCGCTCATGTTCGATCAACACGGTCTGCGCGTCGCCGTGGTCGACGACAACAATCGGATTGCGCTCAGGCAAATCACTGTCGCACGCGATCTCGGCAGTGAGATCGAAGTCGCATCGGGCCTGAACCCGGACGATCGTGTGGTCGAGAACCCGCCGGACGGGGTGAGGCCGGGAGACGCGGTGCGGACTGTCGACCAGGATCACAACGCTGCGGCGCATCGCACCATCTCGCAACGCTGAGAGCTGCTGCTCCGCGGTGTTGCGGCGGCGGTCGGATTAGAGCGTGTTCGATTGGTCACCAGCAGTGGCGATTGCATATATCAACGCGCGCTCCACACTTTAATTCGCGTTAAGCGGGCGCAAGTGGCGGCGCCTGCTGGGGCTGCCGTTAGACCGAATCGTCCCTAAGCTGAACAACCTTGGTGTGTTTCGCAACCGTCATTTGTGTTAGGATGACGTGGGTGCGATGGGATTGGTATGCAGGGCATTGCCGACTGGCTAGGATCTATCGGCCTCACCGAGTACGCCCAACGGTTCGCCGAGAACGCCATCCGCGTCTCGGACGTGCATCATCTCACCGAGCAAGACCTGCAAAATCTCGGGATCCCGGCGCAGCATCGCCTGCAAATTCTGAGCGCCATTGCGCGAGTGAGGGGGGCAGGCGCGACCGAGTTGCCCATGACTGACGCCGTGCCGCTCAACGACGCCGAGCGACGCCAGCTGACAATCATGTTCTGTGATCTCGTTGGCTCCTCGGCGCTCTCGGCTCGTCTCGACCCCGAAGACTTCCGGCGCGTGCTCATCGCCTACAACACCCGTGTCACGGATGTCGTGCGCCGTCACAACGGAAACGTCGTCCGCTACATGGGGGACGGCGTGCTTGCCTATTTCGGCTACCCGCAAGCCGAAGAGGAGAGCGCAATCCAGGCGACGCGGGCGGGCCTGGCGCTGATTGATGCCGTCGCGGCGCTGCAAGCTGACATTGGTGTGGGATTGCAGGTCCGTATTGGAATTGCCACAGGCGTGGTCGTGGTCGGCGATCTCGTGGGCGACGGCATGGTCCGGGAGCAGGCCGCCATTGGACAAACGCCGAACCTTGCGGCGCGCCTGCAGAAAATGGCGAGCCCGGGGGCGGTGCTGATTGACGCGAATTCACAGCGGTTGACCGGGGGCCATTTCGATTACCACGATCTCGGGCTTCGGACCCTGAAAGGCTGGCCGGACCCGATACGGGCCTGGCACGTCATCGGCGCCAGCGGTGTGACGAGCCGCTTCGAAGCCCGGCACAGGAGCAAACTGCCGCCGCTGCTGGGCCGCGACAGCGAGATGGAGTTACTGCTGAGCAAGTGGCACGACGCCGGGCGCAACGAAGGGTGCGTCGCAATAGTTTGCGGCGAACCAGGGATCGGCAAATCACATATCGCGCTCGCACTCGATGAGAGGCTGCGAAACGAGCCGCACATCACGCTGCGCTATTTCTGCTCGATGCATCATACCCATACGGCGCTGTTCCCGATCATTGGCCAGCTTGAACATGCTGCAGGATTTGACCGCAACGATCCGCCGGCCACCAAGCTCGACAAGCTCGAAGCCCTCTTGGCGCGATCGGCAGCAACATCCGAGCAGATCGCGATCATCGCGAACCTTCTGCAATTGCCGATCAACGAAAGTTTTGGTTTGCACGAGCTTAGCCCGGCGGAATGCAAGCAAAAGACGTTGGCCGCATTGCTGGCGCAGCTCGAGGCATTAGCGGCCGAGCAACCGGTCTATGTGATTTTTGAAGACGCCCATTGGATCGACCCGACCTCGTTGCAACAGCTCTCGACCTTGGTCCAGCGCATCGCGCGTCTTCGCGTTCTCCTTCTTATCACCGCCCGGCCCGAGTTCGCTCCCCCCTGGCACGATGACCCGCGCATCACGACGCTTCGGCTCATGCCGCTGGGTCATCAGTACGGTGCCGCATTGGTCGAGCACGTAACCGGGGGCAAAACCATGCCCCCGCCGGTGTTGAGCGAGATTCTGGCCCGCACCGATGGGGTGCCTCTATTTATCGAAGAGCTGACCAAGACGGTGCTGGAAGCCGGAGTCCTGCGGGAAGATCAAGAGCGCTACGAGCTCGCAGGCGTCCATCTGCAGATGATCCCGGCGACGTTACAGGAATCGCTGCTGGCCCGCCTCGACCGCCTGGGTCCCGGCAAAGAAATCGCACAGATCGGCGCCGTCATCGGACGCGAATTCTCCTACGATCTCCTGCGTGCCGTGGCCGGCATTCCCGCGCGGGTGCTGGATGCCGCGCTGGATCGGCTGCTGGCCTCGGAGCTGGTCTACTGTAGGGACGCATCCGGTGATAACACCTATGTGTTCAAGCATGCGTTGGTCCGCGACGCCGCCGAGAAAATGTTGCTACGCGCTCGCAAGAAACAACTCCATCAACGCATCGCCCGGGCTCTGGAAGAGGGTTTCCCAGAGGTCGTCGACACGCAACCGGAGCTGATCGCGCATCACTTCCGCGAAGCGGACAATCTGCCGAAATTCGTGCGCTATTTGTCTATTGCCGGAGACCGCGCGTTGTCGCGTTCCGCCTTGACAGAGGCACACGAAAACATAACGCAGGCATTGCAGCAAATTGTCTGTTTACCCGCCGACGTGACGCGCGAGCGCGATGAATTGAAGTTGCAGATCGCGCTTGCCAGGACCCTGCTGGAGCAACGCGGATATGCGGATCGGCAGGTCGGCGATGCTTATGCCAAGGCGCGCGAGCTATCCGGGCACGTCGATGACCCGGGAATGCATCTCGCGATCCTGTACGGGCTTTGGGCTCATCACTATGTCCGTGGCAAGCCCGCCGCAATGCTGGAGCAAGCTGAAGAATTCCTAACCGTCGCCGAAGGTCAGGACGAAGGGGGCCCGATATTAGTCGGCCATCGACTGGTCGGAACATCACATCTGATCATGGGCTACATGTCCCGTGCAATCGCTTCACTCGATCAGGCACTCATGCGCTACGATCCTGGCAAGCATGGCGCCAATTCGAGAACGGGACAGAACCTGCGGGCGCGCTTTGGCCAGGATGTCGGGATAGGGATCTACGCATATCGATCCTGGGCGTTGGCGCTAGCCGGCCGGCCCGCGGAGGCGGAACAGTCCGCGGACACTGCGCTCGCTCAAAGCAGCGGGCTCGACCGCGACGACCAGTCGCGGTTCTATGCCCTTTGGCACGCCGGGATGGCCTACGTGCTGTTGCGCGATGCGGAACGGGTGGCAGCGATCGACAGCGAGCTCATGGAGCTCGCCAATAACCGCGGTCTCCCATATTGGCAGGCGCTGGCACACTTCCTGCGCGGCTGGCGCGTGGCGCGCACAGGTCACGCCATGACGGCCGTAGAATTGTTTCACGGCGGACTCGAGCTTTGGGCAAAGACCGGGTCTCGTATCTTTCGGCCGATTTGCCTCGCTTTTCTTGCGGATGCTCACGCGGCGGCGGATCAACGCGACCTCGCCAATCAGCGATTTCGCGAAGCCCTGCGGATCGCAGCCGGCACTGGCGAGCGATGGGCCGAACCGGAAATTCATCGCCTCTATGGCAACCTCCTGCTCCGTTGCAGCAATCCAGGTGCGGCGATCAGCAGATACAAGCGCGCGATTGACCTCGCGCGGGAGCAAGGGTCGCGATGGTTCGAGCTGCGGACCGGCACGAGCCTCGCCCGTCTCCTGTCCGAACGCGGCCAGCGCATTGAAGCGAACGATGTTCTGGTGAATATCTACCAAACATTCGACGCACGTTGCACGCGGCCGGACATCACTGATGCGCGGCTGCTGATCGAAGCGATCCAATAATCGACCAAGCCCCTCAGGCGGCTGCCGCCGGTCCGCTCGCGTTGAACCAGTCCGGGCGCTGGCGTGAGAGCCGCAGATAGGCGGTCAAACAGTATAGCAGCCAACCGCGGATATATTCGCAGGCAGGCCGGCCGCGGCTGATCGTCTCGTGATGGCAGCCGCCGCCGCACAGGTAACGGGCCCAGCATTGCGAGCAGGGCGTCTGCCGGTGCACGTGGCGCTCCGCGAGCCAGCGTGCCTGCCGATCGCGATCGATGCGCTCGATGCTACCCATCGCACCCTCGGCATCGCCAACGAAGCGATGGCACGCCGCCAGATCACCATCCGCCGAGACGCCGAAATATCCTGCGCCGGCGCCGCACGGATAGGGCCGATGCGTGCCGCGGTGAATCTCGCGCATCGCGTTGACCATGTTGGCGAACGGGTAGCGCTCGCCGGCGACCAGCCGTTCCTCGAAGGCGCGGCCGCAATCGACCATGCCGTCCAGCATGCGCGCGAGATCGGCCGCTTGCAGCTCGCCGCGCTGGTCGGGCGCGCTGAGCATCGGTGAAAAACCGACGCTGTGAAATCCCGCAGAAATGAAATCGTCCAGTGTCCGGCGCAGGTCGATGTTATCGGGCGTCACGGTGACGCGCGCCGAGACCTGCATGCGGCGTTGTTGCGCCAGCAGAGGCTGTACGTTGCGCATGATGCGGTCAAAACTGCCAGCGCCCCCCTTGTACGGCCGCTGCTTATCATGCAACTCGCGCGGGCCGTCGAGGCTGACCGTGACGGCAAAGCCGTGGGCTTCGAAGAACGCCGCATCTGCCTCGCGTGAGCAGCGTTCCGTTTGTTGTAATCGAGAAGCTGAGCGCGATGTTGCGGCTCTCGGCCAGCGCGGCGGCACGTCGCGTGACCGCCTGGATCACCGGCCGGTTGACAAGCGGCTCGCCGCCCAGAAAGGCGAGGTTAGCCTTCCCGCCTTCGCCGGCCTGCGCCAGTAACAGATCGACAGCCCGGTTTGCGGTCTCAAGCGCCATGTTTTTCGCTTCGCCGCCGAACGCCCCCTGCTGCGCATAGCAATACGTGCAGCCGAGGTTGCATTTTTGCGCGACCGCGAGTGAGAGCGCATGCACCGGCGGTGGGCTGAGCGGCACGTCGTCGATCAGCGGCGGGTCGGCCACGCCGATCCGCGAGAGCAACTCACCAACTTGATTGCTGGAAATCGCGGCGCCCAGCTGCGCGAACAGCTGCGGCTCGATATCAAAGAGCCGGCTTCCGTTCACCACGAACAAATGTTGGCTGCCATCACTTTCGAACAAATGGATGTCGGCCGATCGCGGCCTGCCGGAGGCCATGAGCGCCCGCGTCGCTGCCTCCGGCTGACGGGTTGCAGTGTCGATCTCGACATGCGCGTTCATGACGATCACCAGAACCGCATCGTCACGATTTCTGGGTCCTTACCGTTCACCTGGAACTCGAGTACCTGTTCCCAGGCCTCGAACAGGTCTTCGTAATGGATGAGTCGTGAATCCTGGTAATCATCGGCGATATAGTCGCTCTTTGGCTCCTGCTGTTCCATCCGGCCCTTTTGCATCCAATTCTGGCCAAAGCTGTTTCCGTCCGGCCCGGGCTCGACATTGACGTAATCGGGCCGGGCCGAGGCCCAATAGTAGCAGGAGCATTCGCGAAAATCGTTCTGCCAGGGCGAGCACAACCCTTGAGTCAATTCTCCGGGCTCTGCCAGGTCCTGCGAGATGACGAGCGAATCGGGTTCAAAGAAATTGCGAATGCGCAATTTGCACTCGATCAGGTCTGCTTCTTTTACTTCTTCCGGCGTTGTCGGCCAGGCTTTGCGTGGCCCCCACGGCTTACCGCCGAAAGTGCAGGTGACCTCTGAACCGGCCTTATCCAGAAACCTCGCGAAACTGTTTGACCATTCCATAGTAACCACGCCGTCCGGATAATCATCGCAGATCAAGGGCAGCTTCTTGCTCGGGTCCGATGGTCTTGGACCAAAGACGTCGGCAAGCATGTACTTGTCCTCGATCTTCAGAAGCCGCCGTCCCAGCAGGTGCTTCAATTCTGGATCGGTCTCGACCACGAGGTTGTCCCACTCGACGAGCGTGATGCCGACAAGAAGTCTGCGCCACACCGCGCGAAAATCGAACTCCAGACCGGGGCAGCAATTGCTGATCGCCACGATCGGATGGGAGCTGAGGGGATTGCCCAGGGGCTTGTACATCAGCTCCGCGCTGCGATTGCGCGGCCGCAGCTCCTGCAGCTGTTCGGCGCTGATCGGGTATAGCGGCCACGGCTCAGGGGCATCAGATGAATCAAGATTTTCGATCGCGCTGATCTGTCGCCTGGTCAGGGCAAGATAAAGGCTCTCGGCACTGCACATGAGCGCCGGCATCTTGCGCCGCCCGACGTCGGTCAGGTCGCCAATCTCCTCGGGCTGCCGCAGGAGTTTTGCGAACCAGCCGGCGCTCCCGCTGGCCAAGGCCGTGTAGGCGCGCTGGTGCAGGGCGGCGATCGTGCGGGTGTCCGCTCCGCCTGGCGAAAATACGGGTCGCAGCGGGCGCTCGGTGCCGAAGGCTTCTTCGGCGGGCATCGTGTCAAGCTCAAGCGCGTCCCGGCCCTTGACCGGATTGCCGTTCATGACCGCAACGTTCATGAAGCGGACCGTTTCGAACGCGCGCCGGACGATATCCAACGCGCGCTCCCGTGAATTGCCTGTTATGCCCTGTCCAACAGATGCGGCATATGCCTGTTCTAGGTCGTCGATAAGATTACGAACAAACAACGAGTTGGGTGCGTAGTGCGGCGGCGCAACGCCAATCCGCGCCTTGGCCACAACCTCTTGGCCGTCGATTGTGAGCGGCTTGCCATCGACCACGAGCCTCGCTCGCACGAACCCGTCACAGGCGTCGTCCAGATAGCCGCGGCTGACCGCCTTGTCCTCGTTGAGCCAAGGGGGCGCAGGCGGAACGATCGCAAATAGCGAGGGCGGGATCGTTTCGATATCATTGTGCTTGCGCGCTTCCTCTTCAGTTTTCTCATCGTGTTTCTTGTTCTTCTTGTCGTGCTCCCACCTCCACCACGACTCATAGTCGGGTTCTCCCGGTATCCTCGGGATTTTGGACTTGTAGATGCGCTCCTCGAGAAACTCCTCGTCCAGCGGACCCTTGCCGACACGGACTTCCCGGTCGGTTCCGTAGATCAGGCCCGCGCTGGGCGTAAAGCGCAGTCGGATTCCAGGAGCCTTGGTGCTGTGCTGGATGTACTGGACCGTGCCGAACCGAACGTACTTACCGGCGATGAAGTTGTGGCAGGTGCCCTGCAGATCGTGAGGCTCGTGATTTGAGAACCACCGGGTCGAGGCCGTGACGACATCGTGAGGTGATTGGGTGCGCCGAAACACTTTGCGATTGGCGACCTCGACACACCACTCTACCTGCGCGCCAGCCAGCATACCTTCGGTGAGATGGACAAAGGTCCCGTCGCTATATTCAGCCCACAGCTCGAAGAATGGCGCGACGGGATGGACCTGGTGAACCATGTTACCGTCATCATCTTTGAATTTTTCCTTGAAGCGGATGTCCGGTTCACTGTCTATCCTCTCGATTTCGCCAGTTGCCGAAACGATGAGGGTCGGCTCGGGCTTGATCTGGCGATATCCGAGCGGTTCATTCTCCTGCGGAGGCTCTAACGTATAGCTGGCGACCGGGTCCGGGTGCGAGCCGAACCGAGCGAAGGCCAGCGGCGGCAAGATGACAATTTTCTTGATCGACATTGTGGTCAACCCCAGCTTACCGCAGGCCGCGAAGGATGCCGTCGATCCATTGGTCGGCATCATGGTCTGCATGCATTAGTGCCTTGAGGTAGGGGATCGCAGGATTGGCTATCTTTTTGCCCGACAGTCCCACGACTTTCGGCGGCTCCCCGTCCCGCAGTTCCTCGTAGAGATTACGCGCGGCCGCGAGCGCCGCCCTGTGGATCTCCCAAATGTCGCGATCCCTCGGCGGAAGCGGCGTTCGATATGGCATCTCGAATGGCGGGCCCGCCCGGCGAGGATCGCCCGCAATATCGGTAAGCGGCATTTGAACGAGCATTTCGGCGATCGCCTTGATGTTGTACATCTCGCCGAACACGCGGTGCACGACTTGCCCGCAGAGGTAGCTCGACGCTGATGGCGGATCCCGACGCACCAGCACAAGGGCGTGAGACATCCACGTGAGGAGCATGCGGTAGCGCAAGTTGAACAGCGCGGCCCATCGGATTGATCGCTTGCTTTCGATCAATGTTTGGCCATCGCCGGCCGCGACATCCGTGGAACCTTCATGTACCAAAACATTTGTTGTTGGATTGTCCGGAACCTTCCAACTGAACTCCTCATCGGGATCAAGCTCCTGAAGCTCTTTGTAGATAGAGAAAAACCGGCTGAAATGTGTGACCTCGTTCTTGAACTTGGGGATGTTCGGGCCGAGGTTTCGCAGAATCTCGGTATCGCCCAACCCCTTCTTGACGGCCACCAGGCCTTCGCCTTGCTCGGAAAGCTCCGCCAGCGCGATCAAAGCCTCCTCACGCGTGGCTACTTTCCTGATCAGGAGATTGGCACGGGGCCCGTCCTCGTCGTCCTGCCTCTCCCCGCGCTCGTCGTCGTCCTCCTCTTCGTCGACCTGCTCCTCTTCGCCGTCCTCTTCGTCGTCCTCCTCTTCATCGACCTCCTGGTCGTCGTGGTTACCCCGATAGTTACGGCCCCACTCATCCCAACCGAATTGTCCGAGCTCGCTGTCCCTGAAACAGATATCCGGAACCAGGCTGCGGTCACCGAGGATTTTAATCACGCGGTCATAAAGAATGCCGACATGTCCGACGTGCCCATCAGACAGTATCCGGCCGTCCCGGTCTTTCTGTTTGACATGCTCCTCGGCATCTCTCTTGACATCCTTGAACCTCTTCTTGAGCTCGTCACCGGGTGACATTTCCGCATAGACGTAGCAGGCCAGGGACCCCTGGCTCAGCCGTTCAAGCCGGAAGGGACATGCCTCGAACGGAACGTCCCAGGGATAATCCCCGCGATCCAGGTTGAAACCTGCGCCTAAGAGCGTGAGGATATTCTGCACCGTCAGCAGATGGCCCATTTCCTCCCGCGCGATCGTCAGCAGGGTTTTGCGCCATTTCTTCGCCTTCGCATGATCGGCGCGCAGCGAATAGGCGGCGTACAGGTATTGCACCATCAGCGCATGCTCGATCGAGGCTCCGATCTCCAGCAACATGACGGCAAATTCGTACCACGACAGTTCAAGCGGTTTTTCAAGCTTGTCGCTCCCCTGGATCAGGCCGACAATCTGACGGACTTCACGTGTCTGCATGCGCATGTTTTCCCCACAACGAGACTGCGCTTACCCAACCGCTGGATCATGGAAAAGAACGGCAGGCACAGTGGAACGACCAGTGTCATACCCGGATCACGGCAGAATCGCCGTCCGATCACGACACGTCGATGAAGGACCGCGGACCGGCAGCGAGTCAAGGCTCTAGCCATCAGCTTCGTGCGCCGGCCCGTCGTCGCGCTCATTGCGCGGCACGGGAACGAACGCGTAATCTGCCCCGACAGGCATTCTGGCCACCAACTGCAACGGTCAGGGAAACGCCAGACCGGGGGGAGAACATGAACACCAAGCTCTTTGCGCTGCTCATCGCGGCCGGGATAGGCCTTGCGCCGCACGCCTCGGCCCAATCGTCCCTGCCCTACCCGGACATCGTCGACACCTCGCACGCCTCCAAGGACGCGGCCGATTTCTTCCGCGTTTTCTTCACGGCCAAGAGCCTGCACCGGCCCGCCGAGATGATGGAGCACTTCGCCCGCGACGGGGTGCTCTATATCGACGCGACCTCGGGCGGCATCTGGCCGAGCTGGGACGCGCTCAACGCGGTGTTCCAAAACTTCCTCGCAAAGCCACCGACTGCGCTGTCTTACCCGCTCGCGATCTACGGCGACCGCCAGAGTGCGCTCGTCTCCTTCGCGGATACGCCCGAGCTGTTCGGCCGCGAGCTGCGGATCCTCGGCGCGGTCAGCCTGGACAGGGACGGCAAGATCATTCGCTGGATGGACTACTGGGACGGTCGCAGCTCCAACGTCCGCAATACGCTCAAGCCCACCTACCCGACCGCCTTCGACGACGACATCGGCAACAGCTCCGCCCGGATCGCGCAAACCGCCAAGGCCCTGCAGAGCGCGTTTGCGAGCGGCGACGTGGCCGCGGCAAGCGCGCTGTTCACCCCCGATGCCGTCTACGAAGATATGGCGCTGCACACGCAGATCCTCGGCCGGCTGGCAATTACGCGTTACCTCAATCGCGCGCTCGGCAAGGTGCCATACGGCAAGGGTTCGGCCATGGTCCACGTGGTCGGCAGCGACCAGGGCGGCGGCTACGAGTGGCGGCCCGACCCGGCGTTCCCGATGCGGCGCGGCATCATCGCGCTCGCACTCGATGAACACGGCCAGATCATGCGTTTCACCACAGCCTATGACAGCTCGCTGATTGACGACCCAACCTATCAGGCGCTGGTGCTGCTGGCGGCGGAGCAGTGAGAGATTGCGTTATATGATACGCGTGATCTCAACCCTGGCGACTTTGTTGGGAGTTTTCCCACTCGCGTCCCAATCGCAAGCGCAGCAATATCCGGATCGGCCGGTCAAAATCGTTGTCGGATTCGCGGCGGGCAGCGGGCCAGATCTTCAGGCCCGCACCGTTGGCCAGCAGCTCGCAATCGATCTCGGCCAGCAATTCTATGTCGAGAACAAACTCGGGGCGAATGGAACGATCGCCGCGCGAAGCGTGGCGATGGCCGCACCGGACGGTTACACGCTCCTGTTTTCCTCATCGTCGATCGCGCCCACGCCCTACATTTACAAGAACACGGGCTACGATTTGCTCAATGACCTTAAGCCGATCGCGACCGTCGGGGAGTTGGACGGCATCTTCATGCTGGTCAATGCCTCCTCACCGGTCAAAACCGTTCCAGAGTTCATCGCGTATGCGAAGAATAACAACGTGGCTTACGGCTCGCCCGGTGTCGGCAACGAGTTGCATCTCAAGGCCGAGTTGTTCAAGCGCATGGCCGGCATCGAGATGCAGCACATTCCCTACAAAGGCGCATCCGAAGTGACCACCGCGCTTCTCAGCGGCGCCGTGCAGGTGATGTTCGTCACGCCGCCGTCCGTTATGGGACTCATCCAGGAGGGCCGCGTACGACCTCTCGCCTTCACCGGCTCAAAGCCCTTCCCGGCCTTTCCGGATGTCCCATTAATGAAGCAATATCTTCCGGACCTTGTGCAGGGCTCATGGGGCATGTTTTTCGCGCCGGGCAAGACACCAGATCCAATCATCAATCAGCTGAACACGGCCGTCCACGCCGCCCTGCTGAACCCATCCGTCGCTTCGGTCATGCAGCGTGACGGCTATATGCCCGATACGCGCAACGCGGCGGAAACGGCGGCATTCTTCCGTCTAAAGGTCGAGGAATGCGCCGACCTCGTGAAGGCGGCCGGTATTCAGGCAAATTAGAATAAGTCCCATACCAATTCCGCGCGCCGATCGACCAGGAACCACCATGCCCGAAGCGCTCTCTCGCCCAATTGCCGACATCGCCGCGCTGCTTGCGGACGGCAAGCTCAAGGCCCGCGCGCTGGCCGAGGAGGCGATCGCCAATCACGACCGCTTCGGCGCGGAGCTCATGGCCTATTCGCAGTGGGCCCCGGAGCACGCGCGCGCTTGTGCGGATGCCGCCGATGCGGCATTTGCCGTCGGCTCGCGCACGGGTCCGCTGCAAGGCATTCCCACCTCGGTGAAGGATCTCTTTGCGCTGAGCGGATTTCCCACCTACGCCGGTTCGCCCAAGCGTCTGCCGGCCAAGTTCGAGGTCGAAGGTCCCGTCGTCGCCAGCTTGCGCCGGCAGTTGGCGACGGTGATGGGCAAGACCCACATGGTCGAGTTTGCCTTCGGCGGCACCGGGCAGAACGCGCATTACGGAGCTCCGCGCAATCCTTGGGACGCCACAGCGCACCGTTCGCCGGGCGGATCGTCGAGCGGCGCCGGCGTGTCGCTGTGTGAGGGCTCGGCGTTGCTGGCGCTCGGCAGCGACACCGCGGCCTCGGTGCGCCTGCCGGCGGCGATGACCGGCAATGCCGGCCTGAAACTCACCAAGGAGCGCTGGTCAACCGAAGGCATCGTGCCGCTGAGCTTCAGCTTCGATACACCGGGCATCCTGGCGCGCAGCATGGCTGATGCGGCGTACGGGTTTGCGGCGCTCGATCCGCAGCTCGGAGATGCCGCCGCTTTTCTGCATCGCATTCCGGCGAGCGTCGATGGGATCCGCATCGGCATTGCCGATGCCTGGTTCTGGGATGGTTGTGAAAATGGGATCGATGAGATCGTCCGCGCCGCGCTCGACTCGCTCGCAAGCGCCGGCGCTCTGTTGAAAGATGTCGCGCTGCCGGAAGCGCAGGAAGCGTTTGCGGTGTTCGTGGAGGGCGGCGTCTCGGCGATCGAATTGCGCACGTTCCTGGATCGCGAGTTGCCGGACTGGCTGCCGACCATCGATCCGGTCAACGCGCCGGCCATGAAGAATGCCGAGAACCTGTCGGCCCGCGAATATCTGACCCGCCGCTTGCGGCTGCTCGATGCGGGCAAGCGCGCTGCCGCCCGGTTCGATGAGGTTGATGTCATCGCCACGCCGACCGTGATGGTGACGCCGCCGGTCCTCACCGAAGAAACCGGGCCGCAACAATTCTGGGAGCGCAATCGCAAGACCGTGCACAATCTGGTGCCGGGGAACTACTTGACGCTGTGTGCAGCGACGTTGCCGGTCGGGCTCGACCGCCTCGGCATGCCAGTCGGCCTGCAGTTTATCGCTCGGGGCGGCGATGATGAGCAGCTGGTGACGATTGCCTGCGCGGCCGAGCGCGTGCTCGGCACACCGCGCGAACGCCTCGGCTCACCACCGATGTGCCAGGCGTAAGCGTCAGTTAGGCCTGTAACAATTCAGGATACGATCGCTGACCGCGATCCGGGCCGATCCGTTGTGCGTGAGCTCGACGCGTGCCGCCGCCAGGTCTTCCGCCGTACGTACCGCTTG
Organism: uncultured Alphaproteobacteria bacterium; assembly: GCA_963760435.1. Classification (GTDB taxonomy): domain Bacteria; phylum Pseudomonadota; class Alphaproteobacteria; order Rhizobiales; family Xanthobacteraceae; genus JAFAXD01. The sequence continues at coordinate 63,116 of CAVXDE010000030.1, read as the reverse complement.
TTCGTCCGCGAGCCACTGACGCGCAAAGGTGTAGACGAAGGCACACCGCGCATAGCGTTCCTGCGAATAGGCCATCAGCCGCGCGTCAAGTGAGCCTTCGCCGCGCAACACGTGTCGCGCCAACTCATAGGCATCCTCGACGGCCATGGCAGCGCCCTGCGTGAGGTGCGGCGGAAACGTATGCGCGGCATCTCCGCCGATCACCACGCGGCCGCGATACCAAGGCCAGGGAAGCAGCATGGGCTCGATTGCCCCATAGACGATATCCGAGGTCGGAGTCAGCGAAGCGGCGACCTCCGCCACATAGCTTCCCGTATCCCTGCAAGCGCTCCCGCAACAAGTCCGCGAGATGCTGCTTCTCAAAGAAAGCACCCGGCTCCTCCGGCCGAATGTGGAACAGATACATGAGATCGTTGCTCAGCGGCATGGCGCCGGTCTTGCTTCCGATCCCCTGAAGAAACTCCATCCCTTTCACGTATTCCCGCCGCGGCACCTGGATGCGCCAGGCGCCGTAGCCCGACGGCCGCGGCACGAACGCGGTGCCGACCAGATGCTGGCGCGTCGTTGAGCGAATGCCATCGAACCCGGCGAGCAAATCGAAATCTTCAGTGCGACCGTCGGAGAACCGCACCGTCACGCGATCGGGTTGCTCATGGATCTCGGCGACGCTCAGCCCCGTGCGCACGACCGCGCCGGCGCGCTGTGCCGCTGCCAGCAAGATCTGATGCAGCCTGCGGCGTGACAATGCGCAGACCGCCGGCACCTTGTCGTCACCGAGCAGGAACTTGTGCTCGACAATGAGGTCTCGATCGGGACCGAAAATGAACATCCGGTCGTAGATGTATCCGCTGTCCAGGATGTCCGGGAGCACGCCCAGTGCGTCGTAAACCCGCAACGCATTGGCGGGCTGGCCGAGCCCGACACCGGGGACGTCGAACGTGGGCGCCTTCTCGATCAGAAGAACTTCGCTGCCCTGCTGGGCAAACGCGATGGCAGCGCTCAGCCCGCCAACGCCTCCGCCGCCGACGAGAACGCGTCGCACGCTGCTCATCGCCGATTGTTCCGCGCGTTCGACAAGCCTACTTCGTTCGATCGGCAGTCTGACGCAGGAGGTCGAACATCGCCTTCTCCCCCGGATTCTTGGCGACGACCCCTTCGCCGACCGTGATGAGTTGTTTCATCAGCGCATCATGCTCGGCCTGCGGCAGCTCAATAATTTCGCCGCCGGCGCTCTTCCACCGGTCACGGCCGTTGTTGATGTCATCGACGGAGAACTGATAGATGTCGGCGCTCGCTTGCTGACCCGCCTTGACCACGATCTCCTGCAGGTCGGGAGGCAGGGCGTCAAACCAGGATTTGCTGATCACCGTCATGGCGGAGATCAGGCCATGGTTGGTTTCCGTGAGATATTTGGCTGCGTCGGCGTATTTCAGCGCCACAAACACCGGAATGCAGCTCATGACACCGTCGATCGTGCCTTGCTGCAAGGCGGGCATGACCTCGCCCAGCGGCATCGGCACCGGCGTCGCGTTCATGGAGCGGACCTGCTCCAGCTGCAAGGGAGCGGCGAGGACGCGCAGCTTCAGTCCCTTGAAATCCGCCACATGCGCGACAGGCTTACGCGTCACGAACACAGTCGGGCCGGAGATAAAGATACCGATGCCCTTCAAACCCTTGTTTGCGCCGAGCGCGAGGAAAGCCTGATTGAAGGCCGGATCCTGCAAGGTCCGATTGGCGTGCGGGAGATCATTGAACAGGCCGGGTGCACTCAGGATTTGATATCGCGAGTCGACGCCGGTGAGGAACTCGGGCGGTCCGACAACGCCCTGGATTGCATTGAGCTGGGTCTGCTCGATCATGCGTGGCGACGTGCCGAGCTGGCTCGCCGGATAGATCTCGACCTTGATGCGGCCGTTGGAATTCTTCTCAACAATGGCGGCGAATTTCTTCATCCATTCGTGCTGCGCGTCATTGAGCGTGCTGGTGCCGAGCTTCATGACGTTCTGCGCCAGCGCTGACGGCACCTTCACTGCGACGGCCAGCGCGCCGAGAAGCACGATTGCCAACAACCGATGTCGTTTCATGAATCCTCGCTGCTTTAGTGCTGCTGCATTGCGAATTGAGTCTGTTCCACCAGAGCAAAGGCCGCACGAGCTTCGCGTGGAACCTTGCCGACGGCGCGCAGGTAGCGCTTGCACGCAAGCACCACACGCCGGTCTCGCCGATGCAAGATCGCGACCACCTTCTCGATTTCGGCGTCAAGTTCCGCTGCCGCCACGACGCGCGACAGCACGCCGAGCCCCAACGCCTGATCGGCGTTAAACGGCCGGCCGGTCAGGATCAGATCGAATATCTGCTTGGGGGCCAGATGCTCGACCATTTCCTCCATGATGAACATCGGCGGGATCCCGAGCTCGACTTCGTCGAGCAAAAACGCGGCGTCGCGCGCGCCGATCGCCAGATCGGACCGCAACACCAGTCCCACCCCGAGGCCGTGGACCTGGCCACGCACGGCCGTCAGCAGAATTCCTGGAAAGGACGCGATCGCCTGGTTCATGGCGCTGACTGCGCTGAACGCGTCGAACGGCGTGCCGGCTCTCGGCTCATTGCGATCCCGCCCGACCGTGAAGTCGGGCCCCGCGCCGGTCATGACGACGATGTCAGCTCCTTCCGCTGCGGCCTCCAGAGCCGAGCGAAACTGCCGGGCCATCTCCGTCGTAAACGCGTTGCCGGCGTCAGGACGATCGATCACAAGCCGGCCAATGCGATCAACAACATTGAACTTGATCATGCACTCAGCTTCCTCGATCGCGCACCGGTGGTCTGCATTGCGTCGCGTGCCAGGATGTCACGAGCCGCGTCCTCGGCGTTCTTGACGTGCGCCTGTGCTGCCTTGCGGGCGGCGCGGCTGTCGCCCTTGGCAATGGCGAGATAGATCGCGCGCATTTCCCTGGCGCTGAACTTGGCGCGGCCGGCGCGCGACATCGACTGCGCGCGCAGAAAGTTGATCCTTGCGACCAGCCGTTGCAGCAGTTCCTCGATCAACCCGTTGCCGGAGCCGCGCAGCATCGCGCGGTAGAAATCGGCAGTTGCGGAAAGGCGGCTCGCCGGGTCGCCGGTCTGAACGGCGCGCTCGAATGCCTGCAACGCGGACCGCATGGACTGGCGATCGGCTTCCGTGGCGCAACGCGCGCACAAAGCGGCGGCCTCACCCTCAAGCAGCGCCCGGACGCGGTAGATCTCTTCGGCCTGCGACCAGGTCAGAACCGGTACCTGTGGGCCGCGGTTGGGCACGATCACGATCAAACCTTCCGCCTCGAGACTGCGCAGCGCCTCCCGCAGCGAGGGGCGGCTGATCCCCAAGCGGCCGCAGAGATCCGCCTCGATCAGCCGATCGCCCGGGCGAAACACGCCCGCCAGGATTGCGGCGCGCAGTTTTTCCGCGGTCTGCTGATGCACAGACTGGATCGAGACGCGCAGTTCCACGATCTGAGTCTCCCGGCGTGTCACGCTGGTGCAAATCTAGTTGATTGACAGATTGTCTGACAATAGCGATCATTGCAACGTGCTTAGAACCGGGCTTGCTCCGTCCCATGACTTTGAAAATCCGCCGCACATTCGTGATCACCGAACAGCGCTACGAGGAGGCCGGGCGCGTCACCGATATGCCGCTACGCCGGGTTGCCGCCGTGGCGGTCGTGGAAAACCCCTGCGCTGGCCGCTACGTGGACGACCTCGCGCCGCTGATCGCAGACAGCATCCGCCTCGGCGCCGAGGTCGGCACCTTGGCGCTCGCGGCCTTTGGTCAGTACGAGATTCAAAGCTACGGCAAGGGCGGAATCGTCGGATTGGACGGCGAACAGGAGCATGCCAACGCGCTGCTCACCACCGCCTTCGCCAATCCGATCCGTGACCTGATCGGTGGCGGCGACGCCTGGATCTCGTCCTACACGAAGAAGGCCGCCCCTGGCACCGCCATCGATATCCCGATGAACCACCGCGATGACGTCTACGTCCGTTCACACTACGATGGGATGTCGATCGTCCTGCCCGATGCGCCGATGCCGGACGAAGTCGCCGTCATCTTTTGTCTTGCCAATCGCGGCCGCCTCAACGCGCGAGTCGGCGGCTTGACCCATGAAGCCGTGGCCGCCCGCAAGGCCGCAGCATCGGCCAGCGCATGAAACTCGCGATCTTCAACATCGGGACGATTCTGACCGGCGATATCGCTGCCCCGGTGACTGCCGGCGACAGCATTGTGGTGGAGGACAGCAGGATCACCTCGGTGGGGACGAGTGGCGCTACCTCCGACTACGACGTCATAATCGACGCTGGCGGCATGATGGCGATGCCGGGGCTGATCGATTCCCACGTGCACATCACGTTCGGCGATTATACGCCGCGGCAGAAGACGGTCGGCTTTCTCGAGAGCTATACGCACGGCGGCGTCACCACCTGTATCAGCGCATCCGAGGTTCATGTTCCGGGACGACCCAAAGACCCGTCCGGCGTCAAAGCGTTGGCTATCGCGGCACGCAAATCATTTGCGCATTACCGGCCCGGCGGCATGCGCGTACACGCGGGCTCGATCATTCTCGAACCTGGCCTGACGGATCAGGATTTTGCCGATCTGGCACGCGAAGGTGTCTGGCTTGCCAAAGCCGGCTTTGGCGCATTCGCCACGCCCTACGAATACGAACCCTACGTGGCCATGGCCAAGCGCCAGAACATGGTGACGATGGTGCACACCGGCGGCTCGTCGATCCCCGGATCCACCGGGATCTGGGCCGACCACGTGCTGAAGATGAAGGCGGACGTCTCCTATCACGTGAATGGCGGGCCGATCGCCATGCCTGACCGCGACTTTCCGCGTCTCGTCAACGAGAGCAATATCGCCATGCAGGTGTGCACGGCCGGGAATCTGCGGACGACCCTGCTGGTGGCGGACCTGCTGAAGAAAGCGGAACGCTATGATCGTTTGTTGATCGCGACCGACACTCCGACCGGTAGCGGCATCATGCCCCTCGGCATCCTCTACACCATGAGCCATCTCGCTTCGCTCGGCGGCGTGGAGCCGGAAATCGCGGTGGCGATGGCCACGGGAAATAACGCAAAAACATATCGGCTCAACAGCGGCATTCTAGCCGCCGGACGCGATGCCGATATCGTACTTGTTGATGCGTGCCTCGGCGGATCGCAGAACGACGCGCTGGCGGCGCTGAAAAACGGCGACATCATGGGCGTCGGCGCCGTCATCACCGACGGGGTTCCGCGCTTCGTCGGTCGCAGCCGCAATACCCCGGAAACCACGCGCCGCGCCAAGGTCGCGCAGTCGCGCATCCCGCAGATGTTTTCCGGCGAGGCCCATTGACGGATGCGCGCGCTGCGTTGCACCGTCGAGTGGATCGTGCTGGTAACCCGCAGCCTCGCGGGCGTATTGCTGATCTGCAGCGTTGCGCTCAACTTTGCAAACATCGTCGGCCGCTATTTCTTCCATTCGTCGCTCTCATGGGGCGAAGAAGGCATGCTGTTCTTCATGGTTGGCTGCGTTTTCATGGGAAGCGGTGCAGTGACGTGGTCGGGGCGGCATCTACGCATGGACTTCATCGTTCGGCTCCTGCCCGAACCCGCACGACTGGCGCTCGCGCTATTATGCGAGTTTCTGTTTCTCATCACCGCTATCGTCTTGGTCTGGTTCGCCTGGCCGACGATCAACCAGCTGATTCAGTTCGACCAGCGCAGCCTGGCCGCCGACCTACCGCTCGCCATTCCGCAATCGGCAATTCCCATCGGTTTGCTGATCATGGCGCTGGTGGTCCTGGCGCGCCTCGTCTGCGGCAAGTGGCGTGAGTCGCCCGGCGACCCCGAAACCGGGATCTAGCGCCGCGATGCTGGACGGCTTGCTCTTTCTGGTCCTGCCGGCGGCGCTGCTGATCATTGGCGCGCCGATTTTTCTGGCGCTGCTGATCACCTCGATTGCAATTGTCCTGGCGCGCGGCATGCCGACCGGCGCCATCCAGATCTACATGTTCGGCAGTCTGGACAACTTCCCTTTGCTGGCTGTGCCCTATTTCGTGCTCGCCGGCGAAATCATGGCGCGCGGCGGCGTTGCCAAGCGCGTGATCCTATGGGTCATGTCGCTGATCGGCGGCGTACGCGGCTCGCTCGCAGTGACGACCGTCGCGGCCTCAGAGCTGTTCGGCGCAATGACCCACACCTCTGTCGGCACGGTGGTGGCCGTCGGCCGGATGCTCGAGCCGCCATTGCGCGAGAACGGTTACGACCAGCGCTTTGCCATGGGGCTGATCGCCTCCTCGGGGGCGATCGCCGTCGTCATCCCGCCTTCCATCGCCATGATCATCTACTCGATGGTCGCCCAGCAGTCGGCGATTGCCCTATTCACGGCTGGTGTCCTACCGAGCCTTCTCATCGGGCTGATCGACATCGGCTATGTACTGCTCTATGCGCGCATCAAGGGTGTCGCAGGTGACGACGGTGGCAAGTCGTCCAGCCTGTGGAAGACCACGAAGGACGCAAGCTGGTCGATCGGAACGATCGTTCTCATTTTCGGCGGCATCTATGGCGGCGTGTTCACGCCCACCGAAGCCGCCGGCGTTGCGGTGATCTACTCCTTGTTTGTTACGATCGTGATCCATCGCGAAGTCGGGCTCTCCGAGTTCCTGCAGATCTTCAAGAGCGCCATCGGCTTGATCGCCCAGATCATGCTCGTCGTCACGGCGGCGGGGGTTTACGCATCGTTGCTCACCACCAGCGGAATTCCGCAGCAGATCGTAGCCCAGATCATCGGCTGGCACTTGCCCGTCTGGGCAACGCTGCTGTCGCTGAATATCGTGCTTCTCGCCATGGGCAGCTTCCTCGAGCCGCCGGCGGCCATACTGATCCTCACACCGCTGCTGCTCCCGATCGTGCAATCGGTCGGCATTCACCCGATCCACTTCGGCATCATCATGGCGGTCAACCTGAGCATCGGCATGTACCTGCCCCCATTCGGCTTGAACCTGTTTGCCTCGCAGGCGGTGTTCGGCCAACCGATCGGCACGATCTATCGCGGCGTTTGGCCGTTCGTGCTCATCAATTTCCTCGCGCTGTTGCTGATCACCTACGTTCCGGCCATCTCGATGGCCCTGGTCCGTTGAGCGGATCTGCCCTGTTGAAGGGTTGATTTTTCGCGCTAGAAGGGCGGCGGATACACAGCACGCGGACCTTGCAGGCGCATGAAAAAGATCGGATTTCTGTCGTTTGGCCATTGGACGCCGTCGCCGCACTCGCAGACGCGATCGGCGTCCGATGCCCTGTTGCAATCGATCGATCTCGCCGTTGCGGCGGAAGAGCTCGGCGCGGACGGGGCTTACTTCCGCGTGCATCATTTCGCGCGCCAGCTCGGTTCTCCCTTCCCGCTGCTCGCTGCCGCCGGCGCGAAGACGAAGCGCATCGAGATCGGCACCGCCGTCATCGACATGCGTTACGAGAACCCGCTGTATATGGCGGAAGACGCCGGTGCCGCGGACGTCATCAGCGGTGGACGCCTGCAACTCGGGATCAGCCGCGGTTCCCCTGAGCAGGTGATGGATGGGTGGCGTTATTTCGGTTACGCGCCGCCTGAAGGCGAGACCGACGCCGACATGGCGCGGCGCCACACGGAAGTCTTGCTCGAGGTACTGCGCGGCGAGGGTTTTGCCCGCCCAAACCCGCGCTCGATGTTCCCCAACCCACCCGGCCTGCTGCGCGTCGAGCCGCACTCGGAGGGCCTGCGCGATCGTATCTGGTGGGGGGCCGGTTCGAATGCGACGGCGGCCTGGGGGGCAAAGCTTGGCATGAACCTGCAGAGCTCGACGCTGAAGAACGACGAAACCGGGCAGCCGTTCCACCTACAGCAGGCCGAGCAGATCCGGACCTTCCGTACCGCCTGGAAGGAGGCGGGTCATACGCGCGAGCCGCGGGTGTCGGTCAGCCGCAGCATCTTCGCCCTGGTGGACGAGCGCGACCACGCCTATTTCGGCCGCGAGCGGGATACCGACGACCAAGTCGGCTTTCTCGGCGACAACACACGGGCCATTTTTGGCCGCAGCTATGCCGCCGAGCCGGATGTTCTGGTCGAAGAACTGGCAAAGGACGAAGCCATCGCCGAGGCGGACACCCTGCTGTTGACCGTCCCCAATCAGCTTGGCGTCGACTACAACGCCCACGTCATCGAGGCGATTCTCAAGCACGTGGCGCCGCCGCTTGGGTGGCGCTGAGGCCTATAGAGCATGATCCCGAAAAGTGGATACCGGTTTTCGGAAAAGATCATGCTCAAACAATAAGCTAAAGCGCGATGACGATTCGAAGAAAAGTCATCACGCTTTAGAACCTGTTCACTTTGGCTGGGGATACTACGCGAAAACTGACCGGGGACATGGAATGAATACGGACGATCCGAAACTGCAAAGCGCCGAAACCGATCTCAAGCAGCTGATGGCCGACGTCACACGAGCCATGGAAAAAGCGCAGCAGGCGATCGCGCGGGTTACCGCCAAGGAGACAGCCGTCAGCCCGGAGACGGAGGCGACGCCGCCGTCCGCCTAGCCCGCCGCCTCAATCCGGCAGGTTCGCCACCATCTCGCTAAGCCAGGCTTCATCCACTCCCGGCAAGGTGCGCAGCTCGCGCAGGGCGCTCGCTTTGGTCTGGGTGCAGCATTCGATCACGTGCGGATCGTCGCCATCGGCCGCCTGACAGGCGAACTCCAGCCGAATTCCGTTCGGATCCATGAAGTAGATGCCGTCGAGCCCGGGCATCTGCGGAATCGGACCGATGTAGGCGATGTTGTTGGCCTTGAGCCGCTCCTCGATATCGCGGAAGCGCTTCGGTGTCACCACGAACGAGCAGTGCTGCATGCTGCCGATCGCATTGCGATTGGTCGCCGGTTCCTTGCCATGCGGAATTTCGAAGAACGCGACCGTGCTGTCGTTGCCCATGTCGAAGAAATAGTGACGGATCTCCTCGTAGGGCGGATTGCCGCGATTGCCCTTGCCGGTGCCTAATCCGGGCGGGACTTTCAGGGCATGGATCAGCGGCATGCCAAGCACGCGCGTGTAGAACTCGGTCGTCTTCTTGATGTCGTCGGTGCACAGCGCGAGGTGATGCACGCCGCGTGTAAATGATTGGGCGCGTTTGGCTGATTGTGCCTTGGGCGCGACGCCCTTGGACGGCGCTGCACGCTTGGCGGATGTTGGTTTCGCCGCGCTCTTCTCGAGATGTTTCTGCATAGGCTCCTCCCTGCGGCCGCAACCAGACCTTGGTTGCCGAACGGCGGCCTGCTGGTTATCCTTTCCATCAATCTAGAAAATTACCGGGGAGGGAACAATGCCGCTGTTGCGCAGCTTGCGCGGGGCTCTCGCTCTTGCGCTTCTTCTGGCCCAGGGCGCGGTTGCTAGCGCCCAAGAGACCATCAAGATCGGCGTCATCACCGACCACGTCGCCAGCGCCAAGTTCTATGCCGAGCCGGTGACCCGCGGGGTCGAGCTTGGCGCCAAGATGATCAACCAGAATGGCGGCGTGCTCGGCAAGAAGATCGAGCTCGTCATCGAAGACGATCAGAACAAGCCGGATGTCTCGGCTGCCAAAGCACGCAAGCTCGTTGACGATGGCGTCGTGGCCATCATCTCCAACACCGGCTCTCCGGCGACCCAACAGGCGCAGACCGTCTCGCTCGAGACCAAGACCCTGCACCTGACGCCGGCCAACAGCGCCGACACGCTGACCACCCAGCTCGATGATCCTTACTTCTTCCAGACTGGCCCGCTCGCCTCGATCCAGCTCGCGACCTTGATGGCCTACACCAAATCACGCGGTTTCAAGGACGTCGCGATCGTGCGCGACAACAGTTCGCTGTCGCAGTCATTTGCCGAGTCCTTCCGCAAAGGGCTCGAGAAAGTCGGGATCAAGGTGGCGCTCGAAGAGGTGATCCCGCAGGGCGCCACCTCCGCCGTCGCCAATCTGCAGAAAGTGCGCGCCGCAAAGGTCGACGCGATCCTGCAGGCCGGCGTGCTCGGTCCGGAAATGCTGCAGTTCTTCCGTGCCTATCAGCAACTCGGCATGTCCGAGCCCGTTCTCGGCTCCTACAATCTCAGCATACCGGCCTACCTGACCATGGCGAAGGATTTGATGGACGGCGTCGTGTTCGTCGATGCCTTCGACGCCGATAAGCCGGAAGCCAAGGCCTTCACCGAAGCCTATGTGAAGGAATATCACGAGCAGCCGTCGAGCCTGCCGGCCTACGGCTGGGACGGCATCCACCTGATCGCCCAGGCCATCGAAAAAGCGGGCTCGCTCGATAAGGAAAAGCTGCGCGCCGCCATGGCGTCGACCACGAACTATGTCGGCGCCATCGGCGCCAAGGGCACATCCTGGGGCTTCCGCGACGGCAAGCGTACCGGCTTTGATCCGCAGGGCGCGGTCGTTCGCGTCATCAAGGACAATCAGCACGGACCTGTGGTGTTCGCCGGGCAGAATTAGTCTCCGCGCGGCTGGGCGGTTGCATGAACACGCACTGCATCGCGACCTTTACCTCTCCCCGCTTGCGGGGAGAGGTCGACTTTCGAGCGCAGCGAAGAAAGTCGGGTGAGGGGGCCTCTCCAAGCGCTCAGACTCGCGGAGAGGCCCCCTCACCCGGCGCTTCGCGCCGACCTCTCCCCGCTTGCGGGGAGAGGTAAAGCCCGCACTTCCCGTCGTATGCATTTGTCGTGTCGCGCGCGGGGCGAGTTAGAGGATCACCCTGATGGCGGACCTGCTGGAGCTTGTCGTCAGCGCGACCGCGTCGGGATCGATCTATGCGCTGGTGGCGCTCGCTTATCTGCTGATCCTGCGGCCGACGTCGATCATCAATTTCGCCGTCGGGGAATGGGCCGCGACCGGAGCTTTCATCGGCGTCGCGGCACAAACCACGCTGGCATGGCCGGCCCTCGATGGACCCTATTGGCTCGCTCTGCTCGCCGTTCTCGTTTGCCTCGGCGTGCTGGGCTGGCTCGTCGAAGCACTTACCGTGCGGCCGCTGATTGCGCGCGGCGCGAGCGTCACCAGCCCGATCCTCGCGCTTCTCGGCGTGCTGGTCATCTTTCGCGAAAGCCTGACGATATTGTTCGGCGCCGACCCGCTGCCCTCGCCGCCCCCGTTCGGATTCAGGCGGGTGGCTTTCGGCCTGTTCGCCGGCGTGCCGCAGCAGTTTCTGATCATCGCCGTGACGTTCGTGCTGTTCGCGGCGGCCTGGCTGTTCTTCGAGCGCACGGTTTGGGGGCGCGCCTTCGAGGCGGTCGCGCTCAATCGCCGGGCCGCGGCGCTCATGGGCATCAATCTCCGACGCGTCACCACGTTCGCGTTTGTGTCCGGCGCGATGGTCGCGGGCTTGGCCGGCCTGCTGATGAGCCCGCTCACGTCGGCGCACTACATGATGGGCCTGCCGCTGGCGATCCAGGGCTTCACCGCATTGGTGATCGGCGGCGTCGGCCGCGTCGAGGGCGCGCTGCTCGGCGGCTTGGTGCTGGCCTTCGTCGAGCAGCTCGGCGCGCGCTATCTGCCGATCCCGTCCGGGTTGACGCTCGGCTTCCCGTTCGTGTTGCTCATTGTGTTCCTGTTCCTGCGGCCGAGCGGCCTCATCCCGCCGCGCGAGGCGCGCTGATGCGGCCTTTGCGCGATGCTTTGATTTGGTCCGCCGCAATCGCCACCGCCTCGGCACTGGCGTTCTGGCTCGGCGGTTACGCGACCGACGTGTACCGCAAGATGCTGATCTGGGTCGCGCTCGCCCTGAGCTACAATTTCCTGTTCGGCATTGCCGGGCAGGTCGCCTTCTCACATTTTGCCTTCGCCGGCGTCGGCGCCTATGCCATCGTCATCTTCGCGCATCAGCTCGGCTTGCCGTTCGGCCTCGCTTTCATCCTTGCGCTCGCGCTCAGCGCCGCGCTCGCCTTCGTGGTGGCGCTGCCATCGACCCGTCTCGAAGGCTTCTATCTGGCGCTCGCGACGCTTGCGTTCTCGCAACTCGTCCTCGTCGTTATCAGCGAAGGCGGTGATCTCACCGGCGGGACCGGCGGCATCGCCAATTATCGCCTGCCGCGCGTGTTCGATGTGGCAATCAGCGGGCCCTGGTACACCGTGGTGCTGGTGCTGCTGGTCGCGTTGACTTTGTGGATGTTGCGCCGGCTCGACCGCTCGGCGTTCGGTCGTGCCTGTCGGGCGATCCGAGACAACGCCGTGGCTGCCGCCGCCATGGGCATCGACGTGCGGCGCATCAAGGTTTTGGCCTTTACCCTCACCAGCACGCTCGCGGGGCTCGCCGGCATCGCCTACGCGTATATCGACAATGTCATCAACCCGCCGGTGTTCGGACTGGAAAACATCTTCCTGCTGCTGTTCATGATCATCGTCGGCGGTGCCGGCAGTCATGCCGGCGCAATCATCGGCGCGGTGTTTCTTTATCTGGCACCATTCGTGTTGGAGCCGATCGTCGGGCATGGCTTCATGGTCGTGTTCGGCGTACTGGTGGTGCTGACGATCTTGTTTCAGCCGTCCGGTCTCGCCGGCCTGCTGAACCGTTGGCCGGTACGGCGGGCGACATGAGCGCAACCCCGCTCATTAGCATCACCGGTCTCACCAAGCACTTTGGTGGCCTCACGGCTGTCCAGGACCTGACGTTTGATCTGCGCTCCGGCGAGATCCTGGCCCTGATCGGGCCGAACGGCGCCGGCAAGACCACCACCTTCAATCTCATTGCCGGCGTCGTCGCGCCGAGCGCCGGATCGATTGCGCTTGGCGGTGAGCGCATCGACGGCCTGCCGGTGCACGCGATTGCGGCGCGCGGCCTGATGCGAACGTTCCAGCACAACATGCCGTTCGCCGGCATGTCGCTCACCGACAACATTCTGGTCGGCTGCCATACGCGCTGCTCCGATGGTTTGTTTGATATCCTGATCGGACGCCGGCGCGTGCGGCAGCAAGAAGCAGCGGCGCGTCGTCGTACCGCCGAGCTCATCACGTTCGTCGGGCTACAGGACCGCATCGATCACGACGTCACTACCTTGTCGTTCGGCGAAGGACGACTGCTGGAGCTCGCTCGCGCACTCGCCGGTGACCCGCGCGTCATTCTGCTGGACGAGCCGGCCGCCGGCCTCACCCAGCCCGAAATGGCGCGCCTCGGCACGATCATCCGCGAGATCGCCGCGCGCGGCGTGGCCGTATTGCTGATCGAGCACGACATGCACTTCCTGCTGCCGCTGGCGCACCGTGTTGTTGTGATGAACTTTGGCCGCAAGATCACCGAGGGTACGCCGGACGCGATCGTCCGCGACCGCCAGGTGATCGAGGCCTACCTGGGCGAAGCGGTGGGCGACCTGACGAGGAGGCCCGCCGGTGCTTGAACTGAACAACATGAGCGGAGGCTACGGCCGCGCTGACGTGCTGGAGAATATTTCGCTCAAGGTCGCCCAGGGTGAAGCCGTCGCCCTGCTCGGACCGAACGGTGCCGGCAAGTCGACCCTGATGGCCGCGCTCACCGCAACCTTGCCGCGCCGGGCCGGGACCTTGCGGCTTGATGGCCGCGATCTCAGCCGGGCCCAGAGCCATGATCTGGTCGCCGCCGGCATGGCGCTGGTGCCCGAGGGCCGGCTGATCTTCACGCCCTTCACGGTGCGCGACAACCTTCGCCTGGGCGCGATCGCGCTGTCGCGGCGGGGCCGCCTCGCCGAACGCCACGACTACGTGTTCGGTCTCTTCCCCCGTCTCGCGGAACGCGCCGGCCAGCGCGCCGGAACCCTGTCCGGCGGTGAGCAACAAATGCTGGCGATCGGCCGCGCTCTGATGAGCAAACCCACGCTGCTTCTGCTGGACGAGCCGTTTCTCGGGCTGGCGCCGATGATCGTGAGCGAAATCGTCGCCGCCTTGCGGACATTGCAGCGCGACGGCCTCACTATCCTGCTGGTTGAGCAAAAGCTCGACATCGCGCTGACGTGCACGAGCCGTGCGTACGTGATGCTCAAGGGTGCCGTGGCGCTCGAAAGCTCAACCCGTGATCTCGCGCAGCGCCCAGACCTGCATGATCTTTACTTCAAATTGTCCGCGCCACACACGCCTTAGGAGGTGCGTGTCCCGGATGCGGTGCAGCGCGAAGCTCTTGCGAAGCGGTGCTCCGCTGATCCGGGACCGCCACAAGGGATATCGTTCATGGCGGTCCCGGGTCGGCAGCGCACCACTTCGTGCTGCGCTGCGCCCGGGACGCGTGCCGCTGATCAGAACCGCAGTTTTACACGTTAAATCGTCAATCCCCGAAACTAAGATGAGCCCAAGCAACGCTCAGGAGGAAACATGGCCAGCAAGACCCCACCCGTTCTCGGGCTGCATCACGCCGCGTACCGCTGCCGCGACGCGGAGGAGACCCGGCATTTCTACGAAGACATCCTCGGTTTGCCCCTCGTCCACGTGGTCACCGCGGATCATGTGAGCACCGGCAGCACCTCGTCATTCGCGCATGTGTTCTTCGAGCTGGCGGACGGGTCGTGTATCGCCTTCTTCGATCTTGGCGACAATGTCGCAGCCGAGCCCTCGCCCAACACGCCCGCGTGGGTCAATCACATCGCCTTCAAGGTACCCTCGATCGAGGCGCTCGACACCATGAAGAAGCGGCTGCAATCGCACGACATCGAGGTCGTCGGCGTCACCGATCACGAGTTCGTCCACTCGATCTATTTCTTCGATCCGAATGGCGTGCGTCTCGAGTTCACCACTCCGGTGGTCGACGATGCAGCACTGGCCGGCTACGCCCGCGAGGCCCACGGGGCCTTGAAAGCGTGGAACGAGAAGAAGGCGCAACGCGTGCGCGCGGCGGCGAAGGCGCACGCGTAACCAGGAGCATTTTCCGGAAAAGTGGTCACCGGATTTCCGCAGAAAATGCGACAAAATAAAACTATGCAAAAAGTCGAGTGGGACCGCGTTCCGGTCGTCATCACCTTTGCCGAGCGTCTCCGCATGGTGGAGACCTACGGCTTTGCCGGCAGCCAGGGTCAGACCGTGCTCGAGGGCCAGCGGCTGGTGCCGCGTGGCATGGCTTCGGACACCGTGTTTCTGTTCATGCATCCGGCCACGACGTTGAACATACTGCCGATGCCGACGGCGCTGGCCGACGCCGGCCTGCACGTGCTCTGCGCCGGCAGCCGCTACGCCAAGAACGACAGTGCGCTGATCATGGAGAAGGTCGTCTACGACCTCGGCCAATATGTGCGCCATGCCCGCGAGGTGCTGGGCTATCGCAAAGTGGTGCTGGTCGGCTGGTCCGGTGGCGGTTCGCTGTCGCTGTTCTATCAGGCGCAGGCTGAGCACCCGACCATCACGGTCACGCCGGCCGGCGACCCCTATGACCTCAGGGAGGCCGGCCTGCAGCCGGCGGACGGCATCATTTTCATCGCCGCCCACCTCAGCCGCGCCGAGACCCTGACCGAATGGCTCGACCCTTCCGTGCGCGACGAGCTTGATCCCGACAACCGCGATCCGGCGCTCGATATCTACGCGGCTAATGCGCCCAACAAGCCGCCATACGCGGCGCAATTCGTTGCCACCTTCCGGGCGGCGCAGCTTGCGCGCAACCGCCGCATCACAGCGCGAGTGCGCGAGCTGCTCGATCGGTTTGCGCACCGCAATGACGGTGAGGTGGAGCGCGGTTTCGTGGTTCATCGCACCAATTGCGACGTGCGCTGGCTGGATCCAGCAGTCGATCCGAACGGGCGCAAGCCTGGCTGGTGTTATCTGGGCGATCCGCGCATCGCCAACGTGGCGCCGGCGGGCCTGGCGCGGTTCTCGACCCTGCGCTCCTGGCTGTCGCAGTGGTCCTATGATCATTCCAACGCCAAGGGCACGGTCAACGCGGCGCGCATCACATCCTGCCCGGTGATCCAGATCGTCAACAGCGCCGACGACGCCGTGCCGGCGACGCATAATCCGGCGATCCGCGCGGCGCTGGCGACCAAGGACAAAGAGTATGTCGAGATCGAAGGCGCCACACATTATTATCTGGGCCAGCCCGCCGAGCTTGCCAAATGCATTGCAACCGTGACGGACTGGAGCCGGCGCAAAGGGCTGTTGGCGTGAACGCCGCGTGTTCGCTTTGCAAACGGGATCTCAGGCAATGGACGCGCCATATTTCTATCTCGTGAAATTCTGGGTTCACCCGGAGGGCAACAAGGCCGTGCTGGATTGGCTCGACAGCGGCCACATGGCCGACATGGTGGCGCTGCCAGGCTTCCTGTTCGTGCGGCGCGTCAAGCTCGAGCAGCAATCCGAGGACGGCTGGAGCGGCTTCATGATGATCTACGGGGTGGAGTCGAAGGCAGCGTTGCAGCGCTATTTCGATGGTCCGGCGCCGGCCAAGTTCGCGCAGCAGCGCAAGCAATTCGAACATCACCTGCGCATGGAACGCGTGTTCGGCGCGGTCGATGCCTCGGTGACGGCGGCCGCACTGCCTGGCTGAGCAACCAGCCTGCCAGCATCACTGGCTGGATAACCGGGTGCTGCATCCCGCGGCGCTCATGGCCTCTGTGATCTTGTCCACCCGCTCGGGCGTCAGGGGCTGGCCCTCGACGAGCCTATCCTGCAACTGCCGGCACTCCTGGGCACGCTTCACCTGCCGTTGGAACTGACGATCCGCGCTGTCATGCGTGCCGGCGCAGCCAGCCAGGCTTGCGATGGTGGCAAGCAAGATGAGCGCGCGGCACAGCCGGCCGATGTTCATGGTTTGCAAATACCTTCGGCGGAACGGTGGCACCCATTCCAGCACCGAATCGTAAGCAAGACGTTGCGATGGCCGGGATCACCGCAGCGTTCGTAAACAGTTCGTTGACGCGGCTATAACAAAATGGATTGGTCATTTTGTTATGTTGCGGCCGGATATGACGTCTTCGCCGACCCATCGCAGGCCATCGCCCGTCATCCACGTCATCTAAGCACGAACCTCATCTATGCGCGCGGCGGAACCGACCTCGTCCCCTTGCCGTTAGGTAGGGGACTCAAAGGAGCGCTCCATGTCCGACAACAAAAATCCGAACCAGAAGCAGCCGGGCGAGAAAAAGCCCGGCAAGTTCCACTACAACCCGGGAAACATGTCGGGCAAAACCCTCGAGCAGTCGCGCGAAGAAGCCAACGCGGACCGCGAGGAGAGCCGTCACGAGCAGCGGGATCATAAGCGTTGATATAATCGACCGCGCCCCCGTGATCTCCAACGGTCCGCGGCGATTGCGCAGGCTGACGTCACCTATGCGAGACACGTCATCTATGCGGGGTGGTGTGGTCATCTATGGCGCGCGGTGACATCTATGGCGGATGCCGCCGTTGATGCGCCGGCGCGTCATCTATGGGAAGGACGTCATCTATGCGTGCAGGCCACCCCGATACGCTCGCGCGCAGAGCGCGAGCTCCTTAAGGATGAGGGCGGAGCGTGTGGAGGCGCCGCAAAGAACCGCGGCCCTTCTCCCGGGGAGCATGGACCCGCAAGGGGCCAAGCGTCTGAAGGATGGCCGCGCGCGTCATGTATGAGAAAAACGTCACCTATGGCACCGTCCCGGGGCCAAACATGCGCCGCGGTCACCTATGGCAAACGATGTCATCTATGCGAGTTTTGTAGCGGAGGGCTGTACATCCAAATGGCAAGCTCCCTCGAAACTGGGAGAATCGGGTTTCCCGGGCTGCGCAGGAAAAGTGGCGGTCGTGGGGCTAAACGGCTGACGCGAACGTATAATGGCGGCCCTGGCGCGCTTGGGCGATTATGGCCTTACCGCGCTGGACCCCCCACCCCCACCCAATCCAGTGCGATGTTTTCAAGCCCCGCCGTCCCCCCGGCGGGGCTTTGCTTTGTGGACCTGATCGCCGTCTTCGGAGCCCGATGACCCTCGTGCAGCCGTTTGGATGAAGCCGGTTTAATTCCCGTCGTGATTGGCTCGTGATAGCGCCGGGTCAAAAGCGACAAATCGGCCGTATTGAGTATTCGTCGTAAGCAAGCCTACGTGACTGAGTTCAACGTCATGGCACTAGCTCGTTGCTGGCTCGCTATCATTGCGGTTCGCAGCAGAAACTGCCGCGCGCGGTCAGGATTCTCGGCGATACGGCTCAGCTCGTCCAGATTTCTCTGGCGCGTTGTTGGGTCACTTTCCTCCAGCCGCTTCTTGTTCGCGATCGACTGCTCCTGAACGAACTCGATCGCTACCGTCCGTCGTTGCAGGTTATAGAGGTCGAGTAACCGATCTGATTTTCCTTCCAGGAGAACTTCGCTCAACTTGTCCGCAAGATTTACGGCGTCTTGAATTCCGCCATTCAATCCCATGCCACCGATTGGATTGTTGACATGCGCGGCATCGCCTGCAAGGAGAACCCGCCCTTTACGAAAGGTAGCGGCGACACGCTGATGCGTCACATATAGGTTCCGGTGAACAATCTCGTATGAACGATCATCGGGAAAGAAACGTTGCAACCTGTCTTGAACTCCCGCATCGCTCATGAGCGATGCATCATCTTGAGCCGGTTCGGTTGGAAATACTGTCCGCCACAGGCCCGGCGGGCCATCAGCTGACACCTTGAAACAGTTGCACCAAGCCCCTGGCTCGGCAAAATAGCTGCGATAGCTATAACCGCGGTGCGTCTCAAAATCGAACGGCGTCGTCAGGACGATGAACCGTTCCGGCCAGGTAAAGCCCTCGAACGGAATTTCACTGCGCTTTCTGACAATACTGCGCCCGCCATCGGCGCCGATCAGGTATTCGCCGGTGTGTTTACTCGTCGTTTCCGTGCTCCGCACATCGACCGAAACACCGTCGGCCGTATGGTTTACATCCACGACTTCGTGATTGAACAGGACTTCGACGTTCGGCAGCCTTTCGATTCGATCCAGTAGCAGACGTGCTGTCTTGAACTGCTCACACTGAACCACAAAAGGATGCCGGGTATCGTTGGAAAGTATAGCGTGATCAAATTCCGCAACGAGGCGGTTAGAAGGTCTATCCCAGAATTGAAAAATTGGCGCTACCAACCCGACACGCGCCATGTCATCGGCCAGTCCGCCCTCGTCGAGGAGGTCGAGTGTAGCCGGATGGGTGGTGGCAGCTCGCGGGTCCGTCTGTAAGCCAGCATTATTATCGAACAATCTGACGCCAATACCCCGGCGACCTAAAATCCAAGCACACAACAGGCCGACGGGTCCTCCGCCCGCAATCAACACTCGTGGATCGTCATTGGACATAAACACCTCCAGAAGCCCGGTTACGCATCGCGACCTGAAGCGGCGCCCTTTAAGTGCCGGACTACTTTCCAAAGGCGTGAATGCGTACCCGCATCGCATGTTTCGCCGCTTCGCCGTCACGTTCGCGAAGGCTTCGTACAACGCTTCGTGCTGCCGTTGAAAGCCGCTAGTGATCCTGGGGTCGCGAAAGAAATGAACCAAAATCGCAGCGAGCGCTCATTCAACTTCCGCACGGCTTCCGCCAGTTCCAAGTTCCGACTCGCAGTCGCCAAACCAGATCAAACTCGCGACGCCTGGGGCGTTGGGTGCTCGGCATCTCGGAACGAAATTGCGCGTAGTCGGTCCCGTTGCCTTATTTTGGTCGCCAAGGTCAGCAGCGCCCAGCCGACGTGGCCGGCGCCGCCGTCATGGTCGCGCGAATCGCTACGGGTAAAGCTGAAGACCAATCACTGCTGACTTAATAGCCGTCCATATCCTTCGGGTCTTTGGAAAGGAGGGCTGTCGTCGCGGGCGCGCTGCACCGCCTCCTCCGCCGCATTCAGCACGGTCATGCTCAATGCGATCAATGGGCAGACCTACGACACGCATGCAGGTCGCGACCCTCTCCGCGAAATTACGCTGCCTTGATCCGGTCGATCCCGCCATCTCCGGATGCTCGAGGCAAGTGGGCGTGATAGAGGCTCAAAAATGGCAGTGCCCCCCCTATCCGAACAGCACTCCAAGACTATTTGGGATTCATTTGGTCGCGCCCTGCGCACCGAGCCACGCAACTCGAAGCGCTTGCCATGAAGTGCCCAGCAGAACTCTATACGCCTGCGCTACGCCGCTATGAGGGCTTGCCCGAGCTGAGCTACCCGATGCACGACCGCGATATCCTGGTCACTTGCGGCCGCATCTGCATGCACAGAAAGAAGATCAACATCTCGGCCGTCCTCGCCTGTCACAGGCTCGGAATCAAGGAAGTTGACGAGGGCATTTGGCTCCTCAGTTTCATGCACTATGATCTCGGATATATCGACTTGGAGCAGAGAACCTTGCAGACCATCGACAATCCGTTCGGCACGAGATTGTCACCCATGTCTTAGGTACGTTCTGTCACCCATGTCTTCGGGTCGGACAAGGGTGCACTTTGGTAGCGGAGGTCCGTTACATCGCGAAACCCACTACGAACGAACCAACGTTCTGTTACTGGCGTAGGGCAGCTTGATCCAATGGCACCGCAGCGGCAAGCCCAAAACGCGTTTCCGTTCATCGCCGTTTTCGCGAGAGCGGCTCGGATTGAGGCGTGGAAACGAAACATGCGCGAACTTCCTCCGAGCGTGCGGCTAGGAGATGCGCGCGTTGCAGAGCCCTGAACGATATGTTTCACCGTTTCGCAGTTCGAATCCTGTGGGGCGCCAGGATTCGAACCTGGGAATGGCGGAATCAAAATCCGCTGCCTTACCACTTGGCTACGCCCCATTGCGCTGGGAAGCGGGGCGGACCATACCGGCGGGGTGGGTCCTGTCAACTTGAGCGCGCCGGCCGGTGCGCCCGGTAAGCCAAACCATAAATCTTAAGCCGGCGCAGCGCTTTGCTGGCCGCGGGGGAGCGTCGCCATGGCCAACGCCGTCCGGTTGGGCTTTATCACGCCAAAGAATCGCGATCGAATGTCAACAAACAGGTCATTCGCGCCTGGGTCCGTGCGTACGCTAGAAAAATCGTGCCAAGCTGAGATTGGCTCACCTGAGCGCGGATGCCTTCTCAGCCTCTTCACGTGCGAGATTCATCGTGCAAACTTAGCAAAATTGACTTGCGAATGCAAGTCACCGGCTGTAAATGCAAGTTGGCCCCAATAAGCGTAAGAAAGATTAGATTGGATTCGAGGGCCGGGGAGATGCCAATGCTGGATAAATCGGTATCCGCTGTTAGCCCGCTAGAAGTTATTAGTACCAGGTCCGATACAAGAGATTATCTCGCCCATGCTACGGAACAGGCTCGTGATTTCGAGGATTACGAGCTAGTTGTTGATATTGACGCCCATACAAATGAAGCGCATTTTTGGGGTGAAATTATTGACCTAGTAGAAAGCGACGCTCTGAGATACGACGCAAAGCAAATGATGCGCGGTTCGCCCCAAGGCAACGCACTGCTGAACGTTCCCACCGGTATGACTTATCAAAGCGTTGCCGGCCGTATCTCGCATCAACACGACACACTCGAACCGACCGACGACCCGGAGGTCGCCGGGCACCGCTTTGCTCAGTTGATGCGTCGTTCAATGGACGCGCTGGGAATCGATTACCAGGTCGTGTTTCCCAGCGCGATGCTTGTGCTAGGTTTGCATCCTCAAGATGACGTAGAGGTCCAGTTGGCGGCCGCCTTTAACCGCTGGAATCTCGAAATGGTTATGCCAGGTGAAGACCGTCTACTTGGCATGTTATATCTTCCGTTCAATACACCGGAAGCCTGCATCAAAATGGTGGAACGGCACGCCGATAATCCGAAGGTCATCGGCTATACGGTTACTTCGACGCGGAACAAGCCCGTCCACCACAATTCCTACATGAAGCTTTACAGTCTCGTCGAAGAGACGGGAAAGCCGCTCTCATTTCATACTGGTTATCACTGGGGTGATCCCTCCTTCTCTCAACTAAATCGCTTTGTAAGCATGCATGCCTTATCCTTTCCACATTACAATCTTATTCATTGTGCTAACTGGCTCATCAATGGTCTTCCCGAGCGTTTTCCAAAGCTCAAGCTGCTTTGGATCGAGGCAGGATTGGCCTGGATTGCATTTCTTATGCAGCGCCTAGATCATGAAGTAATGATGCGGCCGAGCGAGGCGCCCGCACTCAAGGGACTGCCAAGTGATTACATGCGTCAAATGTACTACACAAGTCAGCCACTCGAGGTGAGAACATGACGCTAACGCGGAGTTGCATGGAAGCGTTCAATGCCAAGACGCAGCTTCTTTATGCGTCTGATTGGCCACACTGGGACTTTGATACGCCCAGCTCCATCACTACGATGTCCTTCCTCGATGACCAGGCAAAGCGAAACATCCTGGGCTTGAACGCAGCCCGCCTGTTCAACCTTCCAGTCAAGCGCCGTCGACCTAGTGCCAAGTAGGAGAGCAATGCAGTGACGATGCTGGCGAAACTTGAGCAGCAGGCCGGTGCTGATTTTGTCCAGGTCGCTGAGAGAGCTCTTGTTTCTGGAGAGTTTGATCTGATCAGCGAGAACGACTTACGAGCCGTATTTACAGCCGCGATCAAGCTTTATGCAGCTAAGGTTGAGAGCACCTCGGGAATGGCTCCGTCCCCAGTCACGGTCGAGCAGATCACTATGACTGACGCGATGGTTTTCGTTTGCGAATTGATCCGCGTGATCAATCTGAAATCTTTTCGACCTCGCCATGTGGCAAACTCGTGTCCGTTAGATTGGAGAGAACATATGGAATTTCACGTAGGTTCCGAATCCGCCTTCGGTGAGCCCGGACAAAAGATCGTGGAGTGCGGCGGCGTCGAAGTCGGCATATTTCGCTTAGGGGGGAAGTTCACAGCTTTCGAAAACGTGTGCCCACATTTCCAAGGGCCAGTTTGCCAGGGAAAATTGGTTCCGCTGACCTTAGAAGATGTGGATCCCAAAACAAAGCAAAGCGAAGGACGCATCTTCTCCAAAGAGCACCTTAATGTCGTGTGTCCGTGGCATGGTTATGAGTTCGATATCCAGACGGGCCGCCACTGCACTAACTCCCGCCTCAAGCTCCGAGCTGTCGAAGTCCGGGTGCGCGAAGGGGAGGTGTTTGTTGATGTTCCAGAAAAACGGTTGAGGCCAGCTGGCTTAGGCAATCCTGTTTCACAGGATAATTCCCCCTAAGGGTGCGCGCAATGTATTGAGGAAATCGTCGCTTGCGTGTGATGGACATTTAGGACGTCTTGTGAGGCTTTCATTCGGGCGGACGAGGGGCTTTGTATTCGTTTTCGCCGAATAAGTTTCCGATGCTAGGGTTTCACCATCGAATGGAACCTTGCATTTCCGCTGATGATACGTCGCAACTGTCGAGGTATGCGCAGGTAAAAAGGCCGACCACTCCGAGCGTCTCGCGCGCATGGACGTGTTGTTTTAGCTAGATCGTGCCGAAGACCGAAATGAACTTGCTGACATCTTTAGAAGTGCAGCCGATCACTATTATGCGACTGAGCGCGGCCTGACTTTGGATCGCTTTCCCCGCTAGATCGCACAAATTTTGCAAGCCTCTCAACAAACGGCTTTTTTCACGCCTGCTGCCAAGCCGACCATGGAACAACTGTCCGCTATCAGCGACAGATGATGGCGAACGTTTTCGCGGGTCTCGACCCCCAGGGTCGGTAAGGCAATGACTTTTTCGCTTATCACGACGAGGAACAATCTGCGCGAGGCAGGGTGTAACGGTGTAACCGAATTGCATCCTGAATGTTTTGACGGAACAACGTCATCGGCTATTGCGCATCGACGCCTTCCCCACCTGATAGACGCTGGTGATCATGTTCGTGGATGAGCAGCGCAAGCTAGGATCTGCGTACTTTGTGGGTTACTTAAAGTGATGGCACGAAAAACACTCTTGAATATGGCCAAGCGGGCATTAACGCGTTTCAAACTCAAGATAGCAGAGCCGCGCATCATTCAGATCGAAACAGTTCAAATGCGCGTCCAAAATCATTCAACAGACACTTCCAGCGTGGTTGACTTGCAGTTGCAAGTCGATTAGCTTAATTCTAGAGCAACGATTAGGGCCGAGAAGTTTACGTTGTAATGCTGGAGATCAACATTGCTCGTTCAGTCTCGCTAACCGGCTTCGCGTACAGGGATGCGGTAGCAATCTGGAGGCCTGCTAGTAGAAAATAGGGTCGGTGCATTGCACCGCCCCCGGGGCTTTAGCCTCCTATTTCAGGATGCAAAGAAGGTCTCACGCTAAGGAGGAAAACATAGGATGTGGAAACATCTGATGCGATCATTGACCACGTCGGTGCTGGCCTTGACTTCTTTATCCACTACCCTGGTCGCGCAAGACAATAAGCCGTGGCTGATTGGCCAAGTGGTGTCGTTATCAGGCCCTGCTGCAGCCGTTGGGGCCGTACCCGATAAGGTCGCAAAAATGTGGGTCGAGGAGGTAAACGCGACTGGAGGAATCAGAGGCCGAAAGGTCGAAATGATAACCTGCAACGAGGAAAGCAAGGTCGAAAAGGCCATCGCGTGCGCACGGGAGATGATTGACAAGGGCGTCATTCTGATCATCGGGAATACATTGACTGCCAGCTTACGCGGCATGCAGCCTCTAATGCGGCGCGGCCCTATCCTTCTTACAGGTGCACCGCAACTGATGCCGGCGGCTGACAGTTATACCTTTCAAACATCGCCGAGCGACGAGCAGATGACCAAGTTTATTGCCGGCTTTGTGAAGGCCAATGGCTTCAACACCATAGGCGTGGTCGCGGGAACTGACGCGAGCGGTGAAATTGGCGCGGCGAGTGCACTGAAGGTGTTTGGGCCCTCTGGGATTGAAATGAAACTCGAACGCATCGATCTGCGCGCTACTGACGCGACTGCGCAGCTCGCATCGATAGGGGGAGCAGGGATTCCTTTGGTTTACGCGACGATTTCAGGCGCGGGCGGGGTTACGGTTGTTAAGAGCTATAAAAATCTCGGCTTACAACAGCCACTGATAGTGAGCATTGCTAATATCAATCGGGCTTTCCCGGGGTTGGTGAAAGACGTGAAACCGCCACGGCTATTGGGCGTTGGGCTCGTTGCCGCAATTCCGGCAGCCATGAAAAGTCCGGGCTCGCGAAAGCTGGCAACGGCGTTTTATGCAAACTATTTGAAACGCTACAACGAGCCGGCTGACAATGGAGTGAACGGTGCCATTGGAAGAGCTACAGTCGATGTTGCCGATGCAATTCTGCGGCATGTGTCCGATCCAACTGATTTCGAGTCGGTCAAGAAATATCTTAAATCGAATGTCGTCGAAGGTGTCATGGATATGCATTTCTCGCCGACTACGCACATCGGCGCTGGGGAAGGTTTGATTATGATGGTCGAGCTTAAAGATGGGGAGTGGGTGCCTGCCGAGCCGCTGAATTAACCGCAGCCCGGCTCTTCGATGAATCCGCTGACGCAAACCGTCGTCGCTGGGCTGATGTCAGGGGCGCTCTATTCGCTCCTTGGAATCGGCTTGTTGCTGATGTTTCGCACCAGCGGAATTCTCAATGTGGCGCACGGCGAAGCTTTCGCTATTGCGGGCGTCACGGCGGCAACCCTTACCCAGTATGGGTTGCCTCTTTTTCCCGCCCTCTTTTTGGCTCTCATCATTGCGGCAATCTTTTCGATGAGCCTATACAGTTTCATCTTACGGACGCGCAGTCACTGGCCATTTGACACGCTGATCCTAACCACGCTCGGCGTAGCCTTTGTATCCCGAGGCGTAATGATATTGTTGATCGGCACCGATCCAGTCTCATTTTCGCAGATGTTCATGTCATCCCCGATCCAATTCGCGGGAGGATCGATCCAAATACAGGGGGTGGCTCTCGTGGTTCTAGGGTTTGGCCTTACCGCGGCAGTTGCGTGGTTCTTGACTTCAACGAGATCCGGGAAGCAGTTGTTCGCAACGGCCGAGAATCCCTTCGCTGCCGAATTGCTCGGTGTAGACGTCGAGCGTGCGCGACTACTCTCGTTCGGGATTGCGGGACTGCTCGCGGGCATAGCAGCCGCGCTGGTGATCCCTCTCATTGCTGTCGATTTCCAATCCGGCCTTAGTATGACGATCCGCGGATTTATTGCGGCTTCAATTGCTGGAATGTCGCCCGTTGGTGTGCTGTTCAGCGGATTAGGGCTCGGGCTCTTCGAATCCATGGTCGGTACGTATTTGGGTGCGCTCTTCCAAGATCCTGTTATGTTCGGCGTACTGATCCTCGTGGCGGTGTGGCAAAGTCGCAACATCCGGTTTGGCGGGGGATTACGGGCGTGAGCGCCAAGCGTGTTGTCGTTGGCTTAACTATCGTTGTGATGCTGATACTACCATATCTCGGATGGCTTCCTGGCTGGAATGTGCCGCTCGCCACGATTACGGCCTTCGCTGCATTGTCTTTGCTTGGTCTCAATATTATATTTGGCGCCACCGGTATGCTCGCGCTGGGGCAGGCTGCATTCGTCGCGATGCCTGGATATGCTTCCGGGATTCTTCATGAAAATGGTCTTCCAACGGTTATCGCCATACCGTTGGGTGTGGCGATTGCTGTAGCTACCGCCCGGTTGGTAGCAGAAATATTTATCCGGCTTCCTGGAAACTATTTTGCTATTGGTACACTAGGGTTTTCTTTTGTCATCGAGGGGTTGGCTCGCGCGTTTCCGTCTGTAACCGGTGGGGCGTCGGGATTGGTGTTAGAGGCGCCTATTCCGTTGAAGAGTGATGGTTGGTATATCTTAGCAACAATTGCCCTTGTGTTCGGAATGTGCAGCTATGCTTACTTAATGCGGGGCCGTTTTCTGAGAACGTTGAAGCTCATAAAGCACGATGAGCTCTCCGCAGAGGTTCTCGGATAAATGTCGTAAAGGTTAAGGCACTTGTCTTCACTATCGGGAGTGGATATTCGGCATTTGGAGGTGTTCTGCTGGCCTACTTTTCTGGGGTGATCTCACCGGAAAGTGGCGGCGTCAACGCGTCTGTTGAAGCCCTGGCTATGCTGATAATTGGAGGAAGTGGCACACTATTTGGTCCACTTCTCGGAGAGGCCTCGATCCAATGGCTCTTCGCAATTGCCGGCCGGGCAGAGCGGTTTGAGCTTCTGATCTATGGAGTGACGTTCCTTCTGGTGGTCCTCTATGCACCGACGGGTCTGGCCGGCGCGTGGCGCGGCGGATGGAAGACAGGCAACCGTTTTCAGTTCCAGCCCTTGTCCGCAGAAGAGATCACAGCAGCCGCGGTTGATGGCCAGAGTATAGACACCTCCGTTGCCAGTCGGCACGACAATGTCTGTCTCCGGATAGAAGCCGTGAGCAAGATGTTCGGTGGCATGCGTGCGGTACAGGACGTGAGCTTCGATGTGCATTTTGGTCAAATCGTTGCGCTAATCGGGCCTAATGGCGCGGGCAAATCAACGCTTTTCAATATTATTTCCGGTATCGAGCGGCCGACCCAAGGGCGCATTCTTCTTAAAGGTGTTGATCTGTGCAACACTCCGAATTCATCAACGAGCGGCTTCGATCGGGCGGTCATTTCAGGTTCCGCGTTTGGTTCCAAGCTTGACTGCCTTGGAAAACGTCGTGGCGCGTCTCGATTATCTCCCGCATGTGCGTGGTGAAATGGATCGTCAACGCATTGGGCGAATGCATCTCGAGACCTTCGGACTTTCGGGGTTTGCCGACGTGCCCCTAGATCAAATTGGTCTGGGCCATCACAAGCTCATTGAATTGGTGCGTTCTTCGGCCGGGCAACCACCGCTGCTTCTGCTGGATGAGCCGGCGGTCGGCCTATCCGCAGACGAGGTCACGAGGCTCGGCGAATTGCTACAGCTCTTCAAGCATAGCGGTGCGGCCATCTTGGTGGTCGAGCACAATGTTGGATTTGTCGCCACCGTCGCCGATATGGTCGTCGTCATGGAGACGGGATGCGTGATCGCGAAGGACAAACCCCAGGCGGTGATGGCTGATCTGCGTGTACGCGAAGCCTATTTAGGATCGCTGGTGTGACCGCAACACTCCATGTCGATAACCTTACGGGCGGGTATGGCCGCCTGACCATATTCCGCGATGTCAACCTGATGCTCCAGGCCGGACGAACGGTGGGGCTGCTTGGAGCCAATGGGGCTGGCAAAACGACGTTACTGAAGACCATCGTCGGCGCGCTACCCGCAACTGGCGGGCGCGTGATTTTGGAAGGGCACGATCTTTCTCATCTCGGCGCATTTCGTCGCGCACGGGCTGGACTGAACCTAGTCCCGGAAGGGCGGCATATTTTTGATCGCCTCACGGTCCAAGACAATCTCATCCTGACCCGTGCGGTCGAAGCGCATAGGTCGGATCTGGATCCATTCGATGTGCGACTAGATAAAGTCTACGATATGTTTCCTCGTTTGCGTGAACGTGCGACGCTGCTCGGGGGAACACTCAGCGGTGGGGAGCAGCAAATGCTGGCGGTAGCTCGAGCACTTCTGCTCAGTCCGAAGGTTCTCATCCTCGATGAGCCGACGCAGGGTTTGGCCCCGATCGTGATCCGCAGCCTTGCTAAGACTTTGGCAAATCTTAAGGGAAAGTTTGCGTTGCTAATTGTGGAACAAAATCAAGCGTTTCTGGAACAGCTAACCGACCAAGTCCTTTTGATGGATGCCGGAAATCTGATGTAGGAACGCCCGGTTTTGAAATGAATTGAGCTCTTTAAATAAGAGGTCCTCGAGAAGTAAGTCAGGCTGGGATTGGTGATGCGGTACTCCGGAAGGAAGACGATCAACTCATCAAAGGTGAGGGATGTTACATCGATGACCTTGATATCCCGGCGGCGGCGCACGCTGTATTCGTGCGGTCGCCACATGCGCACGCAAGAATCGTATCGATCGACGTCAGCCGGGCGCAAGCATTTCCCGGAGTCCTTGCGGTGTTTACGGGCGTTGACATCCGCGATCTCAAGCCAATTCTTTATCCGGTCGGCAGCTCGCGGGAAGGCGCCGATGTGCCACTGGCGAATCGGAACGGTGGTGAACGCGTGGCTACGCCGCGCCAGCTTCTTCCGGTAGATCGGGCGCGTTTCGTTGGCGAAGCCGTTGCAATGGTAGTAGCCGAAGCGTTGGCGATTGCGAAAGACGCCGCCAATGCCATTACAATCGAGTGGAACGCGTTGCCCGCCGTCACGCTCGCGTCCGAAGCTACGTGCGAGGGCGCGCCTAGGCTTTGGGATCATGTCCCCGACAATCTCGCGCTCGATGCAGTGATCGGCGATCCGCAAACTACTAATGCAGCCTTCGTTCAGGCTGCATTTCGAATTCGAACTCGAAACCCATGTGCAGCGCGTGACCGGCGTACATCTCGAGCCCCGGGCTGTCCTTGCTTCCTACGATACCCAAGCTGGAGTATACACAGAGCTGGCTTCGAGAATCTGAACAGGGCGCTAAGTGGAGTTTCTGCCTGACAGCGGTCAAGATTGATCCGCGAATCAGGAGAGACGATGAGCAGACGAGCACGCCGGACGCACACACCGGCATTCAAGGCCAAGGTGGCGCTTGCAGCGATCAAGGGCGAGATGACGCTAGCCCAGCTGGCGGAGCATTTTGACGTTCACCCGAACCAGATTACGCAGTGGAAGGCGCAGCTTCAAGAATCCGCCGCCAACGTGTTCGGTCCTGGCGGCAGCGGACCGGTCCAGCCGGCGGTCGACGTGAAGGCGCTGCACGCCAAGATCGGCGAGCTGACGCTGGAAAATGATTCCTAAGAAACGACGGCGGGCTCCATGGGCTGGAGAACAAATCCGAACGCCTTGGCGCGCCGGTGCAGATTGTCGATCACCCGCGTGCGGTAGCGTGTCTCGTAGAACGACGCGCCCGGGTCGACGTACTCCATTCCGTGACGCACGGCGTTGTAGAACAGGACTGCGATCTTGCGCGCCGTAGCCGTCACCGCTTTGGCCTTGCCGATACGCGCCGAAAGTCGCCTATAGAAGGCGCCCAGCGCGGTGTCGGTCCGTCCAACGGTTACGGCAGCGAGCCGCAGGAGCGCCGCGGCCCGGCTCCCGGAACGGCGTGTTCGTGATGAGAGCACCTTCCCGCCTGAGATCTTATTGCTCGGTGCCAAGCATAGCCAGGAGGCAAAGTGTTTTGCACTCGGCCAGGCGGAGAGGTCGTCACTGCACTCAGCAATCAGCTTCAACGAGAGGTAAGGACCGAGGCCATCGATCTGGGTGATGTCCTTTCCGAGCAGCGCGAAAAGCGCCGCGCGGACATCGAAGCCCAGTCCGTTTGCCTGATTGGTTCGCCGACGTGACGATGGCAACGACTCTGACCTGTGCCCGCGACCGATGCTGAGTTCTTTCATCACTGCTTCGATCCGCACGTCACAAGCAGACACCTTTTCATGGTAGGCGTCGTAGAGAGCGAGCGCCTGTTCCAGCGCAAACAGGTGCTCGGCGCGGTAGCTACCGGTGAGCGCCTTCTCGATTGTCTCGGCACTGGCGTGACAGCGGTAATCGCGCAAGCCCGCCAGCACATTGGCGTCACGTTCGCCGGCGAGGATTGCGCGGATGATCCGCAGCCCAGTCGCGCCGGTGATGTCGGCCACGACGTGGTGGAGCTGAAGATTCATCTCTGTCAACGCCTTCTGCATGTGCTGGATATGTGAGGCAGCATACTCGAGCAGACGCTCGCGCTGACGCATGTAGGCACGCAGCTCGGCGATCTGGCCTTTGGGCCGAAAGCTGGCGCGCAGCAGACCGTAAGAATGAAGCCGCTGCAGCCACTGCGCATCGCTGACGTCGGTCTTGCGTCCGGGCACGTGCTTGGCATCGCGCGCATTGACAAGGAACACATTAAAGCCTCGGGCATCGAGGAGTTCGAAGATCGGAATCCAGTACACGCTGGTCAACTCCATAACGACCGTCTCAACGCCACATTCCTTAAGCCAATCCACCAGCCGACGTAGATCGGTCGTGAAGGTGCCGAAGCTGCGCACGGGCTCAGGCGTGCGATCTGCTCTCACGGCAGCCATGTGCATCGTCGCCCCGACGTCGATGGCCGCCGCGTTCGCGTGGACCATCGGCATCGTGCGGTCGATCTTGGGTTTCGATCGCTTCCGCTTCATCTCCAATCCTCCTGTTGACGACAGCGGAAGGGCTGGGCTGCGCTATTGGTCAGATTCCTAAACGGGATCGCCGGATGGCGTCACCACTCTCAAGCGCGCAACAACCCATGGACCATGTTTTTTAACGGGGTTACATGCCACCAAAATCGTAACGGCCGCTCCCTTCCGGGCGCAGTCTAGCAATGACCCGTTTCTATCCCCACAGGAGGCGCGCAGCCCCGAGATAGTTTTTTAGAAGGAGCGCTCACCAAGGCGGGATTGCTGAGCGCAAAGCGATGATCGACCGCACACACGATCTGCCGATCAGCAAGCAAGCGGAAGTCCTCAACATCAGCCGTGGCAGCGTGTACTACCTGCCGCGGCCGGTGTCGGCGGCTGACCTTGCTTTGATGCGGCGGATCGACGAACTGCATCTGGAGTTTCCATTTGCAGGTTCGCGCATGTTGCAAGGCCTGCTGGCTGCCGAAGGGAGCAAGGTCGGCCGCCGGCATGTGAAAACGCTGATGCAGAAGGTGGGGATAGAAGCGCTCTATCGCCGTCCGCGCACGAGCAAGCCCGAACCCGGCCACAAGGTCTACCCGTACCTGCTGCGCGGGCTCGAGATCACGCGTCCGAACCAAGTCTGGGCGATGGACATCACGTACATTCCGATGGCGCGCGGCTGCGTCTATCTGGCAGTGGTGCTCGACTGGTTCAGCCGCCGGGTGCTGTCGTGGCGCGTGTCGATCACCATGGAGGCGGCCTTTTGCGTCGAGACGCTGGAGGAAGCCCTGGCCCAACACGGCAAGCCGGAGATTTTCAACACCGACCAGGGCTCGCAATTTACGGGCACCGCGTTCACCGGCCTGCTTGCCAACCATGGCATCGCCATCAGCATGGATGGCAAAGGCGCCTGGCGTGACAACGTGTTCGTCGAGCGGCTTTGGCGCAGTGTCAAATATGAGGAGGTTTACCTGCGCGCCTACGACAGCGTGCCCGAAGCGCGCGCATCGATCGGCAAATATCTCGATTTCTATAATCGACGCCGACCGCATTCGAGCCTTGACGGCACGACGCCCGATCAAGCCTACTTTACCCAACTGCCGTTCCGCGCGGCAGCTTAACCCGGCAGAAGGCTCCACTTATCGACGCGGAAAATCTGTTCAAACAACCGGAACCACCTCTGTGTTTCCTGATACGAGCTTGGCATCACAGAAGCATCCACCACCCGTAACCTACCAAGGCCTCTCATCCGCAATCGTTCATCGACTATCTTACTACCAACGCTCGATCCACGGTCGAAGCTCAGCTTCGTGGGTCCAAGCGTGTCGAGGTTGACTGTGTATTTGCCAGTATGTTTCAGCGATGCTGTCGGGGTAGAGAACACCGTCCTGTTCTTTTAAGGCGTATCGCTCGGGAAAATTGGTACGAATGAATTGGCCATCGATCGGGCCGTCGATGACGATATGGGCAACGTGGATACCTCTTGGCCAGAGCTCTCGCGCCATACTTTGCGCGAGAGCACGTAGTCCGTGCTTTGCGCTTGCGAAAGCGGCGAACCCTTCTCGCCCACGAAGGCTGGCAGTCGCGCCAGTAAAAATGATAGTCCCGCGTCCCCGCGCGGTCATCGTTTTCGCGACCTCGCGACCCATCAGAAAACCAGCAAAGCAACCTCGCTGCCAAGCCTCCAAGAAAACGCTGGCTGGAGTCTCTGTAATTGAAAAGCGATAATTCGCGCCAATATTAAACACCGCCACCTCTACGGGTGCGATGTCGCGCTCGATGGCCGCCACGACGCGCACGATATCCGCTTCCTGAGAGGCGTCACCCGCGAATGGGTAGACCACGCCCCCGATGGCCTCAATACTATCGATCAAGGGCTGCAGCTTTTCGGCATTTCGTCGTAGGATGCAAGCGATGTAGCCCTCGCGAGCGAACCGCCGAGCTACCGCACCTCCGGTCCCGTCACCGGCACCCACTACCAGGATTGCCTGTTTCTGACTCATTATCGATGTTTGAAAATGCTACCCATCCGATTGCCTTGACCCTAGCCTTGGGGTGCGACCATACGCTCCGGGTCAACCAACCGCGAAGAGCAAAATGGCACAGCAGGGCCCGCGCCAGCGCCGTCGATCCAGCTAGAACTCGCACACGATCATGCACGTCGCGAACATCTCTACTAGAGCCGCACTCTGATAGCGTATTGTCATCTTCCCGGTGACGATCGGCCATTAAGAAGATCGTGTCCAATATATTTTATCCAAGGAGACGATATTCTTTCGCTATGACTTGCACACGGCGCCATCTTTCCCTTCGAGCATCTCAACCCGTGAGACAAAGTGGTGGAGCGGACGATCGCTGACTCGCCTTTCAAATGCCAGGGCTTGGCCGACGTTTACGTCGTCCGATATTTCAGCTGCTGTCAAGTTGGAGAATGCCTTTGTCGAAGCCGCCGGACGCAGCGTTGACTAAATTCACATCTCGGTCCCAGAGGCGCCCGAGTTTATCTGGGCGTGATTTATCACCTTGACAATTTGCCGCAAAGAATTAACGCAGCGCAAAGTATCTTCCCGAAGGCAGCTTGAGGGGTCCGCGTCACCGACAGTGTCCGCTCAACCCAAGGAGCATATCCAAGCACTATCGGAATCGATCAACTACAGAGCGCGGCGCCGCAGCTGAGAACATCGAAAAGGCTGGATTTTAGGACGCGCACCTCGTAGCGAGTACCGCCGGAACGTGCGTATCGGGAGCGTTTATAATGACTAGAACCTATCTCAAAATTGCGAAGTCATCGCGGACGGGCTATAAGAGTCTGGATGATTCGGCGGAATTGCCCCGGTCGATGTTGAATTAGCGAAGGAGGCGTTGCCCGCCTTGAGCCATTAGGCTCGGGGTGTCGAATCCGCAAAGGAGAGCAACGCCATGACAAGCACTACCACAACTTCATCGCTCGGCGCGCTGGTGCCCAGCCTTGAGACGGCTTGGCAAGATGTGAACAGCTCCTTCGAGCGCTTCTGTCTGACGGCCGGGATCGGAGCGATTGAGCAACTGCTATGCGAGGACGCCCAGCAGCTCGCTGGTATGCCGCATAGCCGGGATGGAGGCCGCGTCGGCCACCGCTGGGGCCGGACCAAGGG
This sequence comes from uncultured Alphaproteobacteria bacterium, assembly GCA_963760435.1. Lineage (GTDB taxonomy): Bacteria > Pseudomonadota > Alphaproteobacteria > Rhizobiales > Xanthobacteraceae > JAFAXD01. The sequence goes on along the minus strand of CAVXDE010000030.1, from coordinate 28,930 downwards.
CAAGATCGGCTTCCATGGCGGCAATGTTGCGGTTCATCGCCCGCGGGTACGTGGCTTTGACGGCCATGAACTTCCGCTACCGACTTGGACGGCGGCACAGGCCGAGGACTGGCTTGGCCGCTGGGCGATGAACCTGATGCTGATCAACGTGTCGACGCGCAAGCTCAGGCGCGCGGTGCGGCTGCCCGAGGGCGATCTGCCGGTCACCGCCGGAGACGGCACCTCAAAGTCGGCAGCCTCACGCCGGTTCGTGGCGCTATCGGCGGAACGACTGGCCGAGTGGATGGCATCTGACCTGTCCAAGCTGGACCTGTTGGTCATCCAGATTGATGGCCTGCATATCGGCAACGACCTTGTGCTGGTCGCCGCTCTCGGTATCGATGGTGAAGGCTACAAGCATCCGCTCGGCCTGGTCGAAGGGGCGACAGAGAACGCCGCCGTCGTGCAGGCGTTGATCGACAATCTGATCGAGCGCGGGCTCGACCCGAAAATCTGCCGGTTGTTCATCATCGACGGCGCCAAGGCATTGAGCAAAGTCATCCGTCGAACCTTCGGCGCTCATACGCCGATCCAGCGTTGCCAGATTCATAAAGCCCGCAACGTGATCGAGCGGCTGCCCAAGCCACTGCATGGGTCGGTGCGTCGGGCACTCCGGCAGGCTTGGGAACTCGACGATGCCGACAAGGCTGAGCGGCTGCTGCGCAATCTCGCCCGCCGGCTCGACCGGGAGGCGCCCGGTGTCGCCGCCAGCATCCTTGAAGGGCTCGACGAGATACTAACGGTCAATCGCCTCGGAGTGCCGGCAAAGCTCCGGCGCTCGCTCGCCTGCACCAACTCAATCGAGAACATGATGGGCACCGTGCGTCGCGTCTGTCGCAATGTGAAGCGATGGCGAAATGCTGCGATGGCGCTGCGCTGGACGGCCGCTGGAATGATGGAAGCGGCTAAAGGCTTCCGCCGCTTGAAAGCCTACAAGCAGCTCCCGATCCTCAGGACTGCGCTCGTCGCTCACGCCGCCAAGCAACTCGTCACGAACAAGATTGAACCGCAAGCCGACGCCGCATAGCATGATCAACAGCAATGCCTGCTTCGCCTACTTCAACAAAATCCGGGGCATCCTCTGATTCGGCTGACCGATTCGGATTGGGAGCGTATCCGGCATCATTTTCCGGAAGAGAACATTTCTGAGGGGCGACCTGGTCGGAAGCCGGTTCCGTCGCGGAAAATTCTTGAAGCGACGTTGTGGATTTTGAACACCGGGGCGCAGTGGCACATGCTGCCGCAGTGTTATCCGAATTACAAAACGGTGCATCGCCGGTTTCAGACTTGGTGTCAGAGCGAGGTTCTGCGCCAGTCCTGACTGACATCGCCAACGAACTTCGCGCGCGTGGCGTGCTGGACGAAGAAGAGAGCTTTATCGACGCGACCTTTGCAATGGCCAAGGGCGGTGGCGCGGACGTCGGCCCGACGAAACGAGGAAAAGGCCTGAAAATCATGGCGATTGTAGATCGTCATGGTTTGCCGCTCTCGGTCAGTACGCATGCAGCGAACCACCACGAAGTACGCTTGGTTCAATTGTGCTTCGATTTCTACATGATCGAAGCCAAGCCCGAAAATCTGATTGGAGATCGCGCCTACGACAGCGATCCGTTGGATGAGGAGTTGCGACGAGACGGCATCGAGATGATCGCGCCGCACCGATCCAATCGCAGCAGGCCTGCCACGCAAGATGGACGCCGGCTGAGGCGATACGCAAGGCGGTGGGTGGTCGAGCGCTTCTTCGCATGGGTTCAATGGCAGCGTCGCATCCTCGTCCGATGGGAGTATTACCCACAAAACTTCCTCGGCTTTGTTCAACTCGCTTGCTTGCTAATCCTCTTCAAGCGATTTTGAGATAGGTTCTAATACACAGCAAGTAGTTGCCCTTGTCACTGGCGCGAACTCGAGGCATTGGGTTCGAAACAGCCAGAGGTCTCAGCAAGACTTGGAATTCGCACGATCATAGGAGGTCGGTCGAAAGATGACGTAAAGGCGCGAGTCGATTTGCTAGCGACTGAAGATCTGCCAGTCGTCGGAATATGCTTGGATATTACGGTTGCAAGCAGTCGCGACCACGCTGCGGATTACGTGCAGAATGAATACGGCCGTCTCGATATTCTGGTAAACAATGCAGGCGTTTGGCTCGAAAGCGAAAGCGCTTCAATTGGTGCGCAGACCGATGTTACCGCCACCCCCGAAGACATACTTCGCTTGACGTTTGAGACAAATTTCTTTGGAACGGTTTTACTGACCCAGCGGCTTGTTCCGCTGTTGCGTGCGGCCCCTGCGGGTCGCATCGTAAACGTTTCCAGCATTCACGGCTCCATTGCTATGCAAACTAACCCAGAATCGCCAATCTATAGGGCAAGCCCATTTGCCTACTCGACTTCGAAAACCGCTTTGAATGCATTCACGGTTCACCTCGCGCGCGAGCTAAAAGACACCCAAGTCAAGGTTAATATGGTGCATCCGGGCTGGGTCAAAACACGAATGGGCGGGAATGCTGCGGTGCTTGACGAATCCGACGGCGCTCGATGCAGCATCCACTATGCCACCCTCGACGCTAACGGACCTACCGGAGGTTTTTTTCAATGGGGAGATGCAATTCCATTCTAGTGTCCTGAACCAGAAATTCGCGACATTAGGATGCCTGGGCTTGAGTATTGTATCGGCAGAAGCGCTCGATGGAAGCGAGGATGTTGTCGGCGGACTTGGTCCATTTGAATGGCTTGGGATCGGCATTGTGATGACTGATGAAGTCCACAATGTCGGCGCGCAGAGCCTGGACGCTGCGGTAGATGCCGCGCCGGATCTTCTTGTCGGTGATGAGGGCGAAGAAGCGCTCGACCTGATTGAGCCAGGAGGAACTGGTCGGCGTGAGATGGACATACCAGCGTGGCCGTTTGGCGAGCCAGTTGCGGATCAGCGGGGCCTTGTGCGTGGCGTAGTTGTCCATGACGAGATGGACGTCGAGACCGCGTGGGACGGCTGCCTCGATCTCGTCGAGGAACTTGCGGAACTCGGCGGCACGGTGGCGGGAATAGCATTTGCCAATGACCTTGCCCGTCGCAATGTCGAGCGCCGCGAAGAGCGAGGTCGTGCCGTGACGCACGTAGTCATGGCTGCGCCGCGCGGGCTGACCGGGGCGCATCGGCAACATGGGCTGGCTGCGGTCGAGCGCCTGGATTTGGGACTTCTCGTCCACACACAGGACGACGGCATGCTGGGGCGGAGAGACGTAGAGGCCGACCACATCGCGCACCTTGGCCACGAAATCCGGGTCGGTCGAGAGCTTGAACGTCTCCATCCGATGAGGCTGCAAACCGAAGGCTCGCCAGATGCGCTGCACGCTTGAGACCGACAGCCCGCTTTCCTTCGCCATGCCGCGCGAACTCCAATGGGTCGCATCCTTCGGAAGGCTTTCCAGGGTTTTTACGATGGTGGCTTCGATGCGCGCATCATCGATCGTCCGAGGCGTCCCGGGCCTTGGCTCATCGCGCAGGCCCTCCAGGCGGTCCTGTACAAAGCGCCGACGCCACTTGCCGACCGTCATCTCAACCACACCAAGCTTTGCCGCCACCTCCTTGTTCTGGCTGCCCTCCGCGCACGCCAGAACGATCCGGGCCCTCAACGCCAGGGCTTGCGCCGTCTTGCGTCGGCCCGCCAACGCCCTCAACTCAGCCCGTTCCTCATCGCTTAGGATCAGGGGTGCCAGATGCCGCGCCATCGAATGCTCCATCGCTGTACCTTCAAAAGACATGGCACAGAGATGCGACTCTGACGCGAAGCTAATGATGCGAACTTGTGACTCAGGACACTAGCTGCCCTGACTGGCGGGGACGTTTTTCCGCAAGCAGTTTATAGTGGGGGACGCGTGGTAGCGGAGGAGGGATTTGAACCCCCGACACACGGATTATGATTTCGCTGCTCTGACCAACTGAGCTACTCCGCCATCCATTTGAGCCGGCTGCATTTTTCTTCAGCGGCCCGAGCGCGAAATGGGGCGTTTGCTACCATTTTGCTACCCTTTTTCTCCGCGCCTGTTTAGTACCGCCCGCAGGGCGCCGTCAACAATCGCAGCCGCGTCCGCCTGCATATTGGGAAGCACGTGGCTATAGAGATCGAGGGTGATCCCGACCTTGCTGTGCCCCAACCGCTCGCTCGCCACCTTCGGATGGACGCCGCTGGAGAGGAGATGCGTGGCATGGGCATGAAGCAGGTCATGGAAGCGGATACGCAGCAGCGCACGATTGCGGGCAAGAAAGCGCACCCACTCCTGCCCGAGACTGTGCGGACGCAAGGGCGATCCGTCCGCCTGCATGACAACGAAGTCGTCGTCTGTAAGTCTCTTCCCGAACCGCAGAAGCTCCTCGGCTTGCGCAACGCGATGCGCGCGCAACTCGGTCACCAGCGTGCTCGACAGCGCGACGGTGCGGCCCTGCCCGCTCTTCGGCTCCTTGTAGCGCACCCCGGCACGCGTCTGTTCGGCGGACCGGACGACGGATAATTGTGAGGCCGAGAGATCCACCTCGCGCCAACGCAGCGCCGCGATCTCGCCCCGACGAAGCCCGCCCAGGACCGCGAGCAAGATCGGAACGAAAACACGCTCGCCGCGCGCGGCCTCAAGGAGCTCGGCTGTCTGCTCGAGATTATAGGTCTGCATCGGCGCGCGGCCGACTTTCGGGCCACGGACGGCAGCTGCTGGATTGCGCACCAGGATCTCCCATTTCACCGCCTGGGAGAGGGCACTCTTCAGGATCGCGTGCATCTGGCGCACGGTGCGCGGCGCCAGCCCTCCATTGCCTCTCCTGCGCCCCGTGGCGAGGGCTTTGGAATAAGCTTCCGCTATCTGCTCCGGTTTGAGTTTGGCCAATACAACCGCGCCCAAGAGCGGAGCAATGTTCTTGCGGCAGATTTGCGCATAGCGTTCGTGGGTCTTAGGCGTCACGCGAGTTCGCACGTCGTCGAGCCAGCGGTCAAGAAATTGCGCCAGAGTGGTTTTGCTCGGCTCAATGTACGTCCCGATCTTCACGTCCGAAATGAGTTGCGCGCATTCGATCTGCGCTTCACGCTTGGTCCCAGCAAATGAATGCCACTTGCGTATGCGCCGGCCGGTTTCTGGATCACGCATTTCGATGACGATTGCCCAATGCCCGGGTGACCGCTCGCGTAGGTGTCCCTTCATGACTGTCGCCCTTTGGAGCGCCGTTTCGACGTTCGTGCTGTTCTGGGCCGGCGAGCTTCAATGCGCTCTTCCGACCGCTCCGTCCTTTGTAATGCGGCAACTCGGGCCAGTTGATGCGCCTCTGCTGATTTTTTCAGATCCATAGTGATGTCTATGATCAAGGCACGTGTGAGCGTCGCATAGACTAGTAGCTTGGTAGACGCTTTTACTTTCCTTTCAAGTTCCAGCTCGGACTTAAATCTGCTTGCCATGCTCCCGAAATCACCGTCGTAATCGATCACAGCGGCTCCTCGTGTGCGATCGACAGTTATAGTTATCATTTTTCGCCAGTGCTCACGTCTAGAGTCTCAACACGAGGGCCATCGCTTCCACGAAAGTGCGCTTTCCAGTTAAAGAGCAGACGCCATCGGCTTGGATGGATTTTGCCGTTGCAATCGTTCGCACCATGTCGGCCGTTTCTGAGAGGCTATCGGTCGCGAGCACGGCAATTAGTAAAAGGGCCACTGAGTAAGGGCTCGACGGAACGCCACTCCCAGGACCACGCCCCTCCGATGGTTCTAAGATTCCCGCGCGCACGAGAACCCGTTGGCGCTCATAAAGCGCCGCCGGAGTTGAACCCAGACGCCAAGCCAGAAGCGGCGCGTAAGCCTTCAGCGAACCAGCCATAATTATCCGAGCGGGAGTGGACCAAGATGGACCGTATATAGGGGCTTTAGAGGTGAGTGTACACCACCTTGACTTGGCCTTTATCATCTAAATCAGTAGTGTGGACACACCACTATTCGGGTGCAAACTTGGCGCATAATCCCGAGCGACTTGTGTACACAGTCCCGGAAGCCGGACGCCTTCTCGGGCTGGGTCGCAATGCAGCGTATGACGCGGCGAAACGCGGCGACATTCCCACGCTACGCATCGGACGTCTCCTCGTAGTCCCCAAGCTTCCTTTCCACCGAATGCTCGGAATTACCGATATCGCCCATGCCGCCGAAGCGCCGGCGATAATCGCCAAGCTTTCGACGGCGGGAGAAGGAGAAGGTCTATGACCTACCGCCCCTCAAGTAACGGAGAAGGTCTATGACCTACCGCCCCTCAAGTAACGGACATCGACCGGCTGGCAAGCTTCGCAGCATTGATGAACTCGCGGAGCGTTGGGACGTATCGTCCCGCACCGTCCAGCGGCAGATCAATTCGGGCGCGCTTCGGGCGCACCGGATCGGGCGCCTGGTGCGGATCTCGGATGAAGATGCCGAGGACTTTCTGAAACGGAATCGCAACGACTAAGGTTGGGCATCTTGTGTCACTTAGTGGCTTGATATGTCTTACGTTTCTAAATTATCGGGAATACTCTTAAGATGAAAAAGTCCCATCTCTGCTATAGGTGAGTTCCCGAATGTCCTCTCCCGGCCGTCTGGGTCCAACCCGGACCTCGGGGGTCCGGCAGGAGCCAGACAATGAAATATGACCCCCCTACCCATCCCATGGCCCCGGCGACCCTGCAGACGGTCCTCGACCGGATAGCCGCCGATCCCGCCCTCTCAGACACCCGCAAACGCGACCTTCGGTCAGCGGTCAGGGCTTTCGCGAAGCTCAAGGGCCAGCCCCCGGCCGCGCTCGTTCTCGACCTCGCGGAGATCCGCATCACTCTTGACGCAACCGTGCCGGCACAGGTGAAGGTGTCGCGCAAGCGCTGGTCCAATCTGCGCAGCGATCTTGCCGCCGCGATCAATGCGTCCGGGCTACTGGTCATGCTCAAGACCCGCGACCTGGAGCTTTCTCCAAGCTGGGCGCGACTGTTAACACCTCCGATCGAACGCCGGGTTCGTTTTGGCCTCTCGCGATTTGTCCGCTGGGCCAGCCTGCACAGGATTGAGCCCGCTGCGGTCGATGAGGATACGATTGCACGCTTTGCGGCGGACCTCGCGGCGAGCAGTCTCGTGCGCAATCTTGGTCGCCGTCAAGGCGCGGTCGTCGCAAGCTGGAATTGGCTGGTTGCGCTCTGCCCGGAAGCAGGGCTGCGTTCCATAAGGGTCCCCGAGAATAACCGCTCAAATGTGCGGCTGCCCTGGGAGACGCTGCCGAAACCGCTCCGAGAGGATGTCGCGCGCCACCTCGAATGGGCGAGCGTACCCGATCCCCTCGCCGAAGGAGCGCGGGTCCGGCGGCTCGGATCACAAAGCATTAATTTGCGGCGCGAGCATATCCACTCGTCCGTGCACGCGGGAACGGCGGCTGGCATCGAGCTGGAAAAGTTCACGTCTTTGGCGATGCTTGTCGAACCGGACACCGTCCGGGTCGTCCTCCGCCAACTCTGGCGCCAGTATGGAAACAGGCTATCCGCCCGCACGCACGGGATTGCCGTCACGTTGGTCGCCATCGCGTCGGAATGGGTCAAATTGCCGACGGAAAAAATTGCAGAACTCAAACGGCTCCAGAGCAAGCTGGGGACGTTGCCGCCGGGATTGACTGAAAAGAACAGGGCGCTGCTGCGCAAGTTCGACGATCCTCGTCTGCTCGCCGCTCTAGTTCAGTTGCCAGATACGCTATGGCACAGGGCCCGGCGCGGTCTTGCAACGTTGCGGTGGCCATTCATCGACTTGCAGAATGCTCTTGCCATCGACCTTCTCATCCACGTCCCATTACGGATGAAGAACTTATCTGCAATGCGGTTCGACACTCATTTGCATTGGCCGCAAGGACGTCACAAGCCGGCGCTCGTCACGTTCAGAGCCGATGAAACCAAGAACGACATTGTGCTCGAATTTGAGATCCCGACCGTACTGGCCGATCGCCTTCATGCTTATCGGAATGAAATCGCGCCTGCGGTGACCGGGCGGCGTCCCGATGCGGTGTTCGTCACTTTCAAAGGCAAGCCGAGAACACAAGAGGCGATCAAGGTCGCCATCGAGAAGACCTTGATGAAGCATTTGGGAGTGAAAATCACACCACACCAGTTCCGACACCTGGCGGCCAAGATCGTCCTCGACGCAAACCCGGGGGCATACGAGTTGGTGCGGCAACTACTTGGACACAAAAATGTGAAGACAACCACCAATAACTATGCCGGCATCGACACGCGCAGAGCGGTTTGACGATCGGCGCGTTCTGCGCCGGAATGCCGAGGTGAGATGTCTCTCCAGGATGTCCTCACTTAAGAACTGCGCCAACGCACTGAGCCCCAGCTTAAACCCCCCGGCTGGGGCTATTTATTTCCTGGCCCCGGCGGAAGCTTTGGGGGGATCCACCGGGGCCCGTGCGCCAGAGCCCACTGGAGACCGGATTGGAATTGGGTCTTGGGGCAAGCCCTGGCCACACCGCCCCAAATGCGGTCAGCTGTTTTAGTTCCGCAAAAATGCCGCCGCCCGACGTACACCCGGTCAGAACGGCGGCCAGAGTCTTGAATTGACGGGGGCAGATCGCGCCCGATCCGTGAGTTGTAGAACACGCCGCGCGGGAAGCATGCCGTGGTATTCACGGCCCGCGATGGTTCACCGCTGCTGATGGCGGCCGGACTTTGGGACGAGTGAAAAATCGCGAGACTGGCGAGCGACTGAAGTCTTGCACGATGATTGTCACCGAGCCCGACGACTTCGCTGCCGAAATCCGCGACCGCATGCCGGTGTTCTTGATGGAGGAGCACTTCGCGCCGTGGCTAGGCGCTCCGAACGGCGCGATCTTCTGGAGATCCTTGATGACCGCCATGGCCGTGCCTCGACAATCGTCACCAGCCAAATCCCCGTCGAACATTGGCATGACATCATCGGCGACCCCACCCTCGGCGACGCAATCCTGGACCGCCTCGTTCACAATGCTCACCGCCTTCAACTCACCGGAGAAAGCATGCGAAAGCAGAACGCCCGCAATCAAACTCTTGACGTCGTCCCAAACGCCTGAACCAATAACCATGTCGGTCGAAGCGGCCGCTCATGATCGTGCGAAATCTCTGCTCACGATCAAACGAAATGAGCGCTCACCATCGCGCGAAATCGCCGCTCACAATCAGCGAAATGTGCAGCTATTCGCGCATAGTGATATGATGCACGCACCGTTTCGGGGTGCTGAATGCCAAACTCAGAAGACGAGCGTGAAGACCCAGTCGAGCCATCCCCGGCAAAGATACCCGAGTATCTTGTGGAAAGGCTGGCGCCACGGTCACGGGATCAAGTCGTAATATTGGGTGGGCACCTATTGCAGCTAATCGGCGCAATTGCCGTCATCTACATCGTTCTTCACTTCCTTTTTAAATATTGGTGAGCCCGCTCCGTAGGATGGCTCCGCATTGGCTTTTGCCGGAAGCGGGTGCCCATCAATAGACCAAGGGCTGCGCAACCAAACGCGGACCATCCGGGTTATCTCGTCAAACAGGGATCAAGCACGGATCATGGTCGGAGAACACCATGTCCACCATTGCAGAATGCTTAGAGCACGTTCGCCAGTGCGAGTGGTACGCGGCCCGGACCAACGATGAACAGGACCGTAAATTCCTCCTTCGGAAGGCGAAGCAGTGGACGAAACTGGCCGCTGAGAAAGAGATGGAAGTTCGGGCCTCTGCGCGAGCGGCTGCGTAAGTCGCTAAGCCGCGCTGCGCAATTGGGTCAGCACGGCCTCCAGCAAACCGAGCTAGTTGTCGCGCCGTTCTCTAATTCCGGTTCGCTGTAGGTATTCGTCACCCAAGCTTAGGATCATCAGAGCGAGTAGCGGCGCATGATCGTGCTCGTCTTGGTCCATAATCATATCAACGAGGCTCTGGGTCATTTCGTGTGCCATCACGGCAACGTCTAACGTCCCGTCGTTCCGAAGCTTGCGCTCTGTATACTTCACAACAACGTCATTGATTTCTGCGCGTAGAGCCTTCGCCATTTTGACCAGTTCCCTTCGGATCAGCAGCGATTTTGGGAACGCGGTATATGGGGACTGGTCCTGGCTTTCCGACTACTTGGCCCTGTGACATTCTCGTAAAGCCAAGGTCTCTCAGGGCCCGGCCTTCTCCTCTAGTCGATACTACCCCCTAGCGGCTTGACACCCGGCCCTCTTGTTCTCATTTTGTTCCCATGGACGAAGCGGACGGTCAACTGCACACGTTAAGCGTGCTAGAGCAGCTGCGCGAGGCATCGAAGGGCCTATGGGGCGCTAGTTCGGCGGCCGAGTGGATGAATTGCTTCGGCAACTAGCCAATCCGAACCTCCACGACGTTCCTCGCAATCTACCCTTCCGGGTCGAGATGTGGGACCGGTCGGATCAGCATATTCGGTGGGTGATTGCGGCGTCGGCGAGCGTTGCGGTCGGGCACGCAGCGATGGATGCGGCGATCGCGAATTATCCGGAGCAGCGGTTCACGCTGACGAATGGGATACTTGTGATTAGGCAGCATCCGAGAACTTAGCCTTGCGCCGTTCTATGCAGCCTGGGTACGCAGGATAAACAGAAGACGTTGCGCCCTTGCCCTTCGAACCTGTCGAGCAGGAAGCGGGAGCCGATCAATAAGACCAAGCGCTGCGCTTGCTTCGTGACGCCTTCCCGCCACCACGCCCTCAGGCAAGTCTATTTGACGCCGCAACGTAGTGGATCGCCAGGGAGCCGTGCGACGAAGCGCTTATGGTCCCAAATCTCTACGTCGCGATCATTTGCCCACAGTACTGCCTTCTCGACCGCCTCTTTGTCGTCGACATATTCCGCAACTTTTGGAATGCCAAAAAGGTAGCCGTCGGGGCCGGTAGTGTAGATTTGATATATCGGCATCGCAAATTCCCCGGAGCTAGCTCTAGGGGTTGCAACGGTCAGCCGAATGGTTGCCGGGCTGGAGTTGAAATATCGGGGGCCTTGACCGCGCCCTTGATGAGATGATCGTGCGCCTGTCTTCAGCGAATAGCGAATGCTTTCTTTAGAGCGCGACGGATCGCGGCCCCCGCCTTCTGTCCGTTAAGCACCGGTCTCCCTGGCCGGGGCTTCATCGGATCAGCGTCCAACGTTGCCCCTGTGATTTAATCCGAATGCTTGAGCAGCTGTGGGCGTTAGATCAGTGTCTCTCGCCAATGGCCTGCGGTCGTTGATCTGTACGATCACGCAACCATCACGACAAACAGTGATCTGTGTGCCGAGGCGGTGTGCCGCGGTCATTACCGAGCCGTCACTGACGACTTGCGCCCGCGGAACGCTGGTCAAAGCAAAGGTCGCAATAGCGCATGAGACTGTAACGGCGGTTGTAAGGTTGATTGTCCTGAGCGCCCTACCGACAGTAGGCGACATGACAATCAATCCCCCCTGCAACGCGACAATGGCGCACGGCGAAATGCGAGGCCCTGCTAAAGAAGATGCCATAGCCCCAAGTGTTCACTCCGTTCGAGCTGCGGGCCAAACACCGAAACGCCGATGCCGACGTTGAGAGCGATACGGCGATCGTCAGCCCAACGAGAGTAGCAACGATAAAACGCTTCATGATCGGCCCCTTCCAATTCGGTGTGATAATCGCTTCCACTCCAAAGCGAAGGGAGCTGATTGTCAATAGCGCTGCCGCTGCCCATCCCTGCTCCACTTCTCTACCTTGTAGAAGTTGCTGAAGCCTCGGCGCAAACCCCTTCGGGAGATTACGAGCTAAAGTTTCGACCCTTAAGGTCCTCTGCAAGCGCGGCCAAATCGGGAAAAAGGCCAGCCTGGGTAAAGCCCAAGGCTCTCAGCCGGGGGCCATCGAGTGGCCCTCCTTGCGCATCGCATCCACTCCGCCGCGCAGCGATCTAAGAACAAACAGATATCGCGGCGAGCTATAAATCACCGCAGCGCATCTAACAAACACTCGCTAACTGTGTTGGTGTTTGTTAGATTGAAGCGAGCAAGCACATGGTGGCGACCAATGTGCTTGCTCTAATCCCTACCATCACCGGAGCTAACGAGGATGATCGAGACTATCCCCACCATACGTCACCGAATTCCGTTTGATTTATCAAACATATGTTTCGTGCCGGTTTTATCAGCGCACAAGACATTCATCGACGCCGCTTCGTCCACCGCTGTGAGGCGCGTCGGCAGAACCCCCAGCCTCGCGAGCGAGCGCGCGCCAAGCGCCGCGGCAAGGGTAAAAGTGGCCGGCAGTGCGACCGGTATCGATGCGAGGACTGCCGTCAAGACGAGGGGGAGGATCTCAGCGAGCGGCATCTTGAGAAACCACGCATAGGCGACCAGTAGCGTGATGACGACGCCATTGAAATCCAGCGAGATCGCGCACAACGCGCAGCACTGCTTTCTGCTGAGAACTCACAACGTGCGCGGTGCGGACCAGCTCGGCGGTGCGGCCGAACTTGGTGCCCGCTCCGGTCGCAGTGACCTCCGCCACCGCCTCACCCCGCCTTACCAACGCTCCTGCATAGGTCTGCACCCCGGCGCCGGCTTCGATGGGCACGGATTCGCCGGTGAGCATGGATTGGTCGAGCAGGATTTCTCCCCCGGTGAGGCGCACATCCGCGGCGACTACAGCACCGTTGGAAAGCTTCACCACGTCGCCTGGGACAAGTTGGGCCGCGAGTATGGTCTTCCACGCGCCGTCGCGCCGGACCGATGCATTCAGCGCGAGCCGCGACTTGAGCGCGGCAAGGGTCGCTTGGGCGCGGCTTTCCTGGAACAGCCCGAGTGCGGCGTTGAACACCAAGAGACCGGCGATGATCGCCGCCTCGGGATAGTCCCCAAGCGCGACTTAGAGCACGATCGCAGCCTCGAGCATCCACGGAACGGGCGCCCATAATTTCTCCAGCGCCATGCGCAGCGGATGAAACGCCGTATCGGGCATCGCGTTCGGGCCAAATTTCTCCAGCCGCCGGTGCGCTTCGTCGTTCGTCAGGCCGTTCGGCAGAGCATCGTTTGCAGATGCTGCCGATTGCCGCGCCGAGCCCTTGCATCGCGAGGCGGAGCAATCGTGGCCATGATCTAACCTAACCTCGTGGGCTGGCTTATCAACGTTGACCAAACCTCCGGGCCGGCTCAGGGCCGCCCACCCTACTTGTGATCGGTTCCGATTCTGTCGCAAACAGCGTCTCTCCCAGGTTTCGACGCGTTGCTTTTTTGCGCTGGTATGCTCCTCGCCCGCCGTTTTATTGGTGGGAGTCGTCACGTTTCTCGGTACTTAAAACGGCGATCTAACTGAACGTGCATAAGCCAAGCGGATGGTACCGCAGAGGGCTGAAGCGTGCCGCGACACGAAAACGATCCATTCGTGGCGGCGCCTCACCGCGGCGACATGCTTTGTGCGTCTGGCGTGACCGGTTCCGTCGCATCCTCTGTGGCATGCACCATCTTGCCATGATTGTCGGTAACCCACTGCGCATTGTCCGCGAGTTGGGTGAAGCTTCGCTTGAGTCTTTGAAACTCACGAACTTCGTTGGGACCGTTCGCTATCCCCGCCAATTTGGCATATTCGCTCGCCTTGGCGCGATATTGCTCAGAGGTGAACATCCCGAGCCCTTCTGTGAGACCGCTTGATCCTAACGGGTAACGTAGGCTGCCCGGTGAGCAATTCTATACAGACCCCGCTAAGAGTGAGGCCATCTGGTGACGACTCCAATTTTTTCTCCACCTCGGGTAGGGGCAAAGATTTCACATCGTCCGTCGCAACGGCCTTCAATTTGGAGGGGATTGGATGCCAGCACTGGGTTTCATCGTCGGTATTCTTTGGATCTTAGCCATGTTTCACGTTTGTGAATTGCAGCAGCGTCTCCCCGAAAATCTCCACATGCCCAAGAATATCGACGCTGCCTTAGATGGAGTGGTCAAAAGAGAACAGACTCGATCTGCTTAGATCGGCAAAAAATGGCCGCGTCTTGGTCCGGCATCACGCTGAAATCTAAACGGGCTCCGGTTGCTCACCACGCCCAGGCAACCGGAGCATTTTTGTTACCGCGCCAGGGAGACGGTGGTTGTTGAAGCTAGTCTTGTGGAACTGCAGCCGAGCTGCGCTGCACGCGTTTGCAATCATCGGTGGAAAGTACAAGTCATTATGAAAATTGCACAGGTCGCTCCGCTCATTGAGAGCGTTCCTCCTCGTCTCTATGGCGGCACAGAGCGGATCGTTTCCTACTTGACCGAGGAACTTGTCAGGCTTGGCCACGATGTGACGCTCTTTGCAAGTGGGGATTCTATCACCGGCGCCGAGTTGGTCCCCTGTTGTACGCGCGCGCTCCGCCTCGATCCTACCGTGCGCGACAGCATTCCGCATTTCATGCTGATGATCGACAAGGTACGCGAGCACGCGGAGGACTTCGACGTTCTCCATTTTCACATCGATTTCTTCCACTTCCCGCTTTTCCGCTCGCTGGCTGCTCGGACTTTGACTACGCTTCATGGCCGGCAGGATTTGGTAGATCTCAAGCCCTTTTATTCCCGCTTCGGCGAAATGCCATTGATTTCCATCTCCCATGACCAGCGCAAATCACTGCCGCACGCCAATTTTGTTGCGACCATCCACCACGGTATTCCGGCTGACCTGCATCGACCGTCGTTCGAGCAGGGACGCTACCTAGCCTTCCTAGGACGGATTTCGCCGGAAAAGCGCCCGGACCGCGCGATCAGGATTGCGCGCGCTGCTGGCATCCCACTGAAGATCGCAGCCAAGGTCGACAAGGTCGATGAAGACTACTTCCGCAACGATATACTGCCGCTCATCCATGGCCCAGGCGTAGAGTTCATCGGTGAGATCAACGAGCGTGAGAAAACACAATTCCTAGGCGAGGCAGCCGCTCTGTTGTTTCCGGTGGATTGGCCGGAGCCATTTGGACTGGTGATGATCGAAGCCATGGCGTGTGGCACGCCAGTGCTCGCGTTCCGATGCGGTTCGACCCCCGAGATCATCGAGGACGGCGTCACCGGCAAAATAGTCTGCAGCGAGGAAGAAGCCATCGCGGCGCTGCCGGCGATCTTGGCTTACGATCGCCGTGAGGTGCGGCAACGGTTTGAGGAGAGATTCACCGCCACAAGAATGGCCCAGGATTATGTCAGTACTTATCGCCGGTCGATGAAGAGACGCACGGCTAGCACCCGACCGCGTCAACTTGCTCTCAATGGCGGCAACGGCTTAGCTCCCATTTCGATTGAAAAACCATTTGTGGCCCTGTTCGAGGCCGGCACGGATCCCGAGATTCCTACCTGAGGAACGCTAGCATCAAGATGTGCGGTACGCACCGGCAGTGTCACCGTCTTTACGCCGGGATCGTCCGGATCGTCGGCTATGTGAAAGCCGAGTTCGGCGCACATGGCAAGCATGGTGGTGTTCTCCGACAGCACTTGGCCTTGCACGATCTTGAGGTCCTTATGCTTTGAAAATTCGATCATGTGCTTCATCAACAGCCAACCGACGCCGTGCTCCTTAAGCCGCGAACGCACCAGAATGGCAAATTCGGCGGTCTCTCCGCTTGTATCATCGTGCAAGCGCACCACGCCGAGCATCTTTTGGCTTTGCTCGTCGACGGCAATGAAGGCCATGGCGCAGGCCGGATCGTAGTGGATGAGCTTGTCGAGGAGCTCGTGGCTCACGTCGCGCATTGGTCCGAAGAAGCGCAGCCGAAGATCCTCGGCTGTCACGTCGCTTAGGAAATCTGGATAGAGGGCAGCATCCTCCGCCACAAGCCGGCGGATCAAAACCGGCGTTCCATCGCGCAGAGTTAAATGCGCCTCGTGAAATGCAATTTCGATGTCGGAACCATCATCGCGGTGCATGGCAACGCCTCCAGTCAGCGGAACAACAATTTCAGAAATTGATTATACGCAACCACTGGCAGCTGCTCGACCGGCGCCATGCCGGCGAGGCCCGCCTGGGAGATAGCGGCATCAAGCACATAGAGGTGCATCCTTGTGAGCAATATTGCTCGGAAATGCATTGAGCCGAGGATCACAAATGCATGTCTGAACAGCGCCCCGATCGAAGGAGCCAATTCTGAATGCATGAACGAGACCCGAGTATTCATGCCACACGCGATCCGCGGGCGTGGGCGCCCATACTTGCCTGCTACCGGGAGCCGAATTGCGCCCGCAGCACGGTCGAACTCGTGATCACGGCCGTGCCTTTCGTGGTCTTATGGGTTCTAATGTCGGCCGCGCTTGGCACCGGTTACTGGGTTGGCCTGTTGCTGGCCGTGCCGGCTGCCGGCTTCCTCGTGCGACTGTTCATGATCCAACACGATTGTGGCCACGGGTCATTCTTCCGCCGACGTCGTGCGAATGACTGGGTCGGACGCGTCATTGGCGTATTGACACTGACGCCCTATGATTTCTGGCGACACAGCCACGCCCTCCACCACGCGAACTCGGGCAATCTCGATCACCGCGGATTCGGCGATGTGGATACGCTGACCGTGCGCGAATTTCTAGCGTTATCCCGATGGCGTCAGCTCATGTATCGGTTGTACAGGAATCCGATCGTGATGTTTGGCGTTGGTCCGATGTATCTGTTCGTCTTGCAGCACCGACTGCCGGTGGGACTGATGCGCAGTAGTTGGCACTTCTGGCTGAGCACGATGGCAACGAACCTCGCAATCGCGGCTCTCGGCGCGACGATGATCTGGCTGGTCGGCCTAGGTCCATTCTTGCTTGTGCAATTGCCGATCACGCTTCTCGCAAGTTCGATTGGCGTCTGGCTGTTCTACATCCAGCACCAGTTCGAGGACACCTTCTGGGCCCGTGACGAGAGCTGGAATTTTCACGAGGCGGCGCTGCACGGCAGCTCCCATTATGACCTGCCGAGCGTCTTGTGTTGGTTCAGCGCCAATATCGGGGTGCACCATGTCCACCATCTCTGCAGCCGTATCCCGTATTACCGATTGCCACGAGTGTTACGGGATCACCCAGAGCTTGCTATCGTCGGGCGGCTTACGCTCCGTGAGAGCCTCCGGTGCGTGCGCATGGTTCTTTGGGACGAAAGGAGGCGTCGGCTCATTTCCTTTCGCGAGATGCATATTCTCAGGTCGGTGATGAACAGAAGGACGGCCGCCGTAGCAAATCAGGGATAGTCATTTCAGCCTTGTGGCGACGCCACAAAGGAAGACACGACCTTTCACCGGCGCCGTCCTCCAGCATTTCGGTATTTTAGGCGCCGGCATAGTGATGGCGCACCCAATGGAAAATCCGGCGTACGCCGCCGGTCGGGGGCGAGCTATTTTGCTCAGAGGTCCGCATGGACATGGGCGTATGCTCTCAAAACAATACGCTAACGCGAACCGAGCGCGGTTGAATGGCGATAAACGCTTCATCAAAGTGGCCCCGCAATCGGCTTTTGCTCGCGCTGCCCTCCCGAAATCTTAAGCGGCTCATGCCGGAGCTTGAACAAATTCGCTGCCAACGCGCGCAGATCCTAATGGACGCGGATAGCTCGCTCGACAATGTTTTCTTCCCCGATAGCGGTGTTGTCTCGGTGGTGGCAGTTTATGCGGACGGCAGTATCATTGAGATGGCAACGATCGGAAGGGAGGGCTGCAGCGGCGTGCAAGCGATCTTGGGTGCCAAGCGTTCCTCAGTCCAGCTTCTGGTCCAAATCCCAGGGGGCGCTACGAAGATGTCGCGCGCAACGTTTACGCTGGCAATGCAGTCAATGCCATCCTTCCGAAGTCTCATGGACGCTTACGTCCAGGCCTTTCTCGAACAGGTCATGGTGTCGGTAGCGTGCAACGGCGCGCACAGCCTCAAGCAGCGATTAGCGCGCTGGCTGCTCATGATGCGTGACCGAAATGACGGTGACGTGCTCCCTATCACTCAGAACCTGCTCGCCGAAATGCTGGGTGTCCAAAGGCCAACCATCACGAATGCTGCCCGCGAGTTTGAACGTGCTGGTTTGATTGAACGCGGCCGACGGCAAGTCACGATACTTGATCGGCAGGGCCTCACGGAGGCATCTTGCGAATGTTATCAGCTGGTTCGGGCCCGCCTCGCTTTTCACCTTCCCAAAACATACGCGTGATATTGTCGCTCCCATCGTACGGTAATGTACATTACCGACGACTCACCCTAAACTCGCTTAGTATTGAGGGCGGGCGACGGTGACGGCCTCTCCAGCAGGACCGTATTCCTGCTGTCGAGGATGAGCCCCTTCATCAGAAGGTGTGCAGGAGCCGCCCGTGTGCGAGGTCGACCCACTGACGATCCGCGAAGGCGTGCTCGTACGCGATCACGAGCTGAAGGGCCGGCTTGGGTGCCGTTCCTGTGGCGAAACATTCACGGTCATCCCGGAGGATAGTCCTCGCGAAAAGGAGGGCCCGCAATGAATCACAAAGAAAAGGGCCCGTTCGATCCCAAAGTGTTTCTCGCGAAAATAGACGGCGGCGGACGCGCCATTTCCGACTATCGGAAGGATCAAATCGTGTTCAGGCAGGGCGATCCTTCGGATGCCGTTTTCTACATTCAGAGCGGCAAGGTCAAGAAGACCGTCGTGTCCGAGCAGGGGAAGGAAGCCGTGGTCGCAGTTCTGGGTGCAGGCGATTTTTTCGGCGAGGGCTGCTTAGCCGGAGAGGCGCTGCGTCTGTCGACGGTTTCCGCTCTGACGAAATGTGTGATCGCGCGAATATCGAAGGCAGAAATCACGCGCGTGATCCACGAAGAGCCGGCGTTTGCCGAGTTATTTATCTCGCACCTCTTGGCCCGTAACGGTCGTATCGAGGAGGACCTGGTCGATCAACTGTTCAATTCCAGCGAGAAGCGTCTCGCGCGAACTCTTCTGCTTCTGGCGAATTTTGGCAAGGAGGGTCGGCCGGAACCGATCATAGCAAAAGTCAGTCAGGAGACGCTTGCAGAGATGATCGGAACGACCCGGTCCCGGGTGAGTTTTTTCATGAACAAATTTCGAAAACTGGGCTTAATCGATTACAACGGCAGTATCGAAATCCACAGTTCATTGTTGAATGTCGTTCTACGCGACCAGCCGCAGATTAGGCGTTGATGCGGCCTGCCTGAGTTTGACGAGCGTCGTTTGGCCGTGGCCCCATTTGTCGCACTCGACCGTGTACTGATTGAAGCTGGGTTTCTCGGGCTCAATTTAAGCGAGCATCACCTCAACCCCATATCGTGCACATGTCTCAACGGCCGTCCGCTGCGTGTCACAACAGCTTAAAATGATGCAGTCCGCGCTAGATACGTTCCTTAGGCGGTTCATCACTGTTGGCCAGCTGACGGTGCGCTGGCCGGACGGCAGAACGCAGATCTATGCGGGGCGACCAGGGCCAGAAGCCGGCGTCATGTTGCGCGACCGGCGTACAGTCTGGCGGCTGATGCTGAACCCCAAGCTCTCGGTCGGGGAAGCCTATATGGACGGCGGCCTGGTCTCACTTGGCGGCTCGATCCACGATGTCTTGGAAGTAGTGCTCGCCAATCTCCGGACCAATCGCAAACGGCCCTTTGTCGCTTGGCTTCGGCGTGCGGCTGTTCGGGTTTGGCGCCCGATCAATCAGTTCAATGCGAGAGCGCGTGCTCGCCGGAACGTCGCGCACCACTATGACCTCGATGGACGGCTGTACAGCCTGTTCCTCGATCGGGATCAGCAATACTCCTGCGCTTATTTCCCCAAGGGAACCGAAACGCTTGAAGAAGCGCAGGAGGCCAAGAAGCGTCACATCGCCGCCAAGCTCTGTCTGGACCAGCCCGGTTTGTCGGTGCTCGACATCGGCTGCGGGTGGGGTGGCTTGGCACTGACCCTCGCGCGGGACTATGGGGCCACGGTGACCGGCATCACCTTGTCAACGGAACAATTGGCCGAGGCCCAGGCTCGCGCGGAGGCCGAGGGATTAGCGGATCGCGTCTCGTTCCAACTGCTAGATTATCGGGCGGCGGATCGGAGCTTTGACCGGGTCGTCTCAGTCGGCATGTTCGAGCATGTCGGAGTCTTCCACTACCGTGCCTTCTTCGACACGGTTTCCCGCTGCCTGAAACCGGACGGCGTGGCGCTGCTGCACAGCATCGGTCAATGGGACGGCCCGCAAATCAACAATCCCTGGATTAGCAAATACATCTTCCCAGGCGCCTATTGCCCGGCGCTCAGCGAGGTGATGCCTGCAATCGAACGTTCTGGCCTATTGACTACTGATATTGAGGTGCTCCGGTTGCATTATGCTGAGACGCTTCGCCACTGGCGGCGGCGCTTCGCTACGAACCGGGATACGATTGCCTCGCTCTATGACGAGCGCTTCTGCCGCATGTTCGAGTTTTATTTGTCGAGCTGTGAATTGGGTTTCCGCTACGGCAGCCTGGCGGTCTTCCAGATCCAGCTCGCGCACCAGCAGACCGCCGTGCCGCTGACCCGCGAGTATGTTACCGGTTCCGAGCACGGCCTTGTTCGCTCAAACAGTGAGTGCCGGCGAGCCCGCAGCGGATGATCCCCTGATCCCGCGCCGCCCTGGGTTTCTGGCTGCGATTCAATAATCGGCGCTCAAGCCTCGTACTTGAAGACACTGTCCGAGGAGTGCGACGCACCGGATGCGTAAGGGGATGTGAAACGGCGCACACCTTCCCAAACTCGCGACTAGCTGGCGGGCTGAGCAGCCAAAAAACCACGCAGCGCCGCAACGACCTGCGCCCTCGCCCACCGACGCAGCGACGTGCTTGACCGAGCCCGAGCGAACGTCGCCGATGGCGAAGACGCCCGGGCTACCTCATCGCTGCTTCGTACCCTTCGGCGACGTAGTCCCAATTGACCAGGTGGTCGAGGAACGCCTTAAGATAGTCCGGTCGTCGGTTGCGATAATCGATGTAGTAGGAATGTTCCCATACGTCGCATCCGAGGATAGGTTTGGCGCCGTGGACCAGCGGGTTCTCCCCGTTCGGCGTCTTCATGATGACGATCTTGCCGTCCTTGACCGCGAGCCAGCACCAGCCTGAGCCGAATTGAGTGACGCCAGCCTGGGTCAAGTCTTCTTTGACCTTTGCGAGCGGACCGATGTCGGAGGTGATGTGCTTCTCGAGTTTACCGGGCAGCTTATCGCCGCCACCGTCCTTCTTCATCCACTTCCAGAAATGGCTGTGGTTGTAGTGTTGGGCGGCATTGTTGAAGAGAGTTTGATTCTTCCCGAACGTGCCCTTCACGACCTCCTCGACCGGCTTGTTTTCCCAATCTGTGCCTTTGGCCAAGTTGTTGGCGGCAGTCACGTAGGCTTGGTGGTGCTTGTCGTGATGGAACTCGAGCGTCTCGCGCGACATGTATGGGGCTAGCGCGTCGTATGGATAGGGAAGGTCGGGCAGGGTGAATGCCATTGATCTATTCCTCAATGTGAAACTGAACGGGCGTAGTCATTGAAAACCGATGCCAGGGTGACTTCATCCGCGCTATATATTCCCCTGTGGCATGTTACCGACAATGAACATCACCCGACGCGAAGCGCAGAGCCGGATCGCGCCCTTTTTGGGCGAATCGCTTAGGTCAGTCGTGCGAAAGCATCGGCCGAGTGCTATCGACGCTTCTTGCACAGATAGCAGCCCGCTAGCGTTCGCAAGGTATTGCTTGGACGTGAACAGTCGAGCACTTGCTAAAGGCCAATTCATCAGAGATGCACTCCGAGATAGCCTGCGATCACAACGACCACGACCACTACGCCGATGATGTAAAAGATATTCATTGTTCTACTCCGATTGAAGTAACCTTCGGTGTTCAAATTTCTGGGTTATCTCAACGATTTGCAGAGATTGCGACCTAGGTCTGAGCAAAAGTGCTCACCGGGGCGCGATCAGGCGAGCGGGATGAGCTCGCAATCTCCTTGCCTCCCTCTATGCAGTGATAAATCTCGGTTTTGCCGTCGAAAGGGTCGCCATGATGGGATCCACCGCAACCCTGGCACCGGGACGAATAAGTTTCGAAGCCAAACCTATCAAGACGCACCTGCTCGACTTGCATGCGAACATTCAATTTGGAGAGCCAGGGCACGTCTGCGCATGGGCCATGGTAGTCTATTAGGTATTGTTTTCGGTATCGGCGCTCCATCGATTTGTTTGGTTTTGGCCTGGCTGTTGTAAATTTTGCATCGCGGAATTGGTCAGCGCGATCCCGAGCAAAGCTCGGCCCTGGCGACACGCGGTCTTTTTGAAACACCTCGAGCTATTTCAACCGGAACGGCTTTCACCGGAACGGCTTTTAAACGGACGGCTATTGCATTGCCCGTCGCTGAACGATGCCACTCGGACAAAGCAACGCCCTGTCACCAATAACCTCGGCTGCGACCCCAGTATCCGCCGCCGCCGCCAAACAGCAGCACTAATACAACGATAACCAGTATCAATTCCATGGGAAGTCTCCTTTGACGATGCTGACGTTATTTACCGCGCACCGCATCCTTCAATCCGCCGATCGCGTTTTGCACTTTGCCGGCAGCCTTGTCAGTCTTGCCTTCAGCTTCCAGCTTCTTGTCGCCGAAAACCTTCCCTGCGGCCTCTTTCACCGCTCCCTTGGCCTGCTCTGCCGAGCCTTTGATTCGATCTTTGTCCATTGCCGTATCCTCGTTATTTATTTGTTTGGTGTCTAAGGCAACGGCCTCATCGAGGTTTTGTTCCAGATAGCGTGTAGTGCAATCGTTGCCGTTACAAAAAAACGGCGTTGAGGTCCGCTCGTCTGATTGTTGAATGTTGTTCTGCTTATCAGCGGCTAATGAGGATTCAAAGTCGATATGAAGGCATTCCGCCCGATCGGCAGACCGGACGCGATCAATATTCGAGAAACCGTACAATATCGCTCACTGCGTTGAACGCGTACGCCGTTTTGGATCAGCCGGGCGGCACCGATAAGCAGGCTGCAAAATCAGGCTCTTTAAAACCGCATCGCGAGAACGCACTTGTCCATTCTATACAGACTTCAGGAATACAAGGCGCGCATTGTGCCAAGTATTCGGGACAGCGAGCGTCCCAACCAGAGGGGAATGTCATAAAGAATGCTGTGTTCGCCCTTGCTCCTGTTCCGCTTCTCACGATGCCGGCATTTGCCGCTACTTTGAACGTCGGCGACAAACCAATTGTGGTCGCGGAAGGCGCCGATGTCAGGATCGGCGGCGTCGGAGCTGGGGTCGGTGAGCGACACCGGCATCGGGGGCTTGGACTGTATCTCTGACGAACTTCTTCGCGAACCGAATCTTCGAGTGTTTGAAATGCGGTAACTAGGGAAAGTTGGGTCTTCTAAATTCTAAAGGCGATGTTTTCCAAAGTGAGCATTTCTGCTCAGAAGTAGTTGCGCCCATGGTTCAGTTTGAACATGCGCTTCACCCAATGAACTGCGCATCCAAACATTACAAGGAAGAGTTCGCCATGCCAAAAGATATGCCACGAGTAGGCCGCGGAACATCATGAGCAGACCGCGAAAGCCCGCCAGGATTTCCTGACTGCCATGAACAGTTCCGAGAATTTCGGCTCATCATGCATGGTAGCAATCTTGGCGATGCGCGTAGTGAGGCATTCATCGATCGCCGTAGCCGTTGTGACACGCAGGGATGGCCATTTAGGCACCCTTCGCTAAAAAAATGACTCTGCCCCAAGGACACCGACGACTGCCTCCTTGCCCCGCTCAGAAACGACGGTGAACTTGATCTTGCCCTTTTGGATGTAAAAACTGCGTCGACAACGTCACCTTACCTAAAAACAATCTGATCCTTCTGACATTTCGATATTGTTTTGCCGTCGCCCACCATGGCGAGAAACGCTCTGGGATCAAAGGAAACTCCGCCTTTCTCCCTCGAAACGTCTTCGCTTTTCCTATTCACTGGCGCTCCTGCAAGAAATTAGTCGCGGCCGAGAGAGCTACGTTACATTGACTAGTACGATATCGGACTTTCGGAAGTTCACAATGCGCCGCTGCGTTAGTGCCTCATATTGAAATGCGGGAGCCCAGCTGATCACTTTTATACAGACTCCTCTTCTTTGCCAGACGCATGATCCAATTAGTTTAGGTCGGGTTGCTACTCATAGCCCCGATCTGCGACTGATACTGATAATGCCACCCTGCCAAATGGGCGGTCACAAATACTCGGAGGAAATTCCCATGCGCATTACGATCCCCTTAGTTGTGCTCGTTGCCATATTAGTCGGGCCGTCGGCGTTCGCCCAATCATCTAGCCAGGACAACGCGGGGCAAATACCAAACAACAGCGGTGCCGGAGTGCCTGGCCTACCTGGGAACAAATCTGGTCCAGCCCATAGGCAAAGTGGAATGACTCAGGACGCGCATACCCCCGGTACGAGCCCGGATCAGAGCAACGTTCCCGGATTGCCAGGCACAAAGTCGGGGCCTACGGTGCGGCCTCCTAAACATTGATAGGTCACTGCCGCCTAGTCGAGATTGTACAGTGCGTGCCAACGGTTGACGTTGATCTGCACGGCACCGGCGAATTGTAACGCTGGGCCGAAGCAGACGATTCAGGGAGTCAACGATGAAAATTTCAATCTCACGTCGGAATATCGTTGTCGCGGGATGTCTGGCCGGTATCGCTGCTTGGACTCTGCCGTCGCAAGCCGCGCCCGTATCTTTCAAGGTGGCCCTGACCGGCGCGCAGCAAGTGCCGCCGGTGCAAACCGGTGCCAACGGCATGGCCGATCTGAGTTACGACCCGGCAGCACGAATGCTCACGTGGAGCGTCACCTATAACGGGCTCTCGGGACCGGCCACGATGGCCCATTTCCATGGACCGGCAGCCGAGGGCAAGAACGGCCCGCCAGTGATCTGGCTAGCCGAAAAGGGGGCTACGGTTACTAGTCCGATCAAGGGGCAAGCGACACTCACTCCAGAACAGGCCCAGCAATTGACGGCGGGCGAGTGGTACGTCAACGTTCATACACAGGCCAATCCAAACGGCGAAATTCGTGGTCAGGTTATGCCGCCTAAAAGCTGATACAGAAATGATGCCGAATTCCCACAAACACAGTCGCCGAGCTCGATCCGCGTAGCGAACCGACCAAATGCACATCGGTCGAGGCGCTTGACGTGCTCCGGCACCGGCGACAATTTATCCTTGCGGCCTTTGACTGTGTTCCGACGAGCTTTGATGACTGCTTCAGTTCGCCCCGGCCTGAGCTTAGCTAGGCACTTCCGGCGTGGGCCTTTGACCGGCTACGATGCCCCCCAGCCCGTGGGGAACGCAATGAAAAGGCGCTCCAGAGCAGGCGGCGAACCGATTAAAGGGCGACGTCACAAGGCGGCGAAGCCGAAACATCGCATTGCGCCGAAGGCCGTGCGCCAGATGCCGCTCAGCCCGATAAGCCCAAATAAGGTAGATGGCAACGACGTAGTTCAACAATCTCGGCAAAATCAGATACGTGCGCGTGCTGTCTAACCCAGAGCAGACATGGAATGGTCGCTGCAAACAGTGGGAGCACTTATAACCGCTAATCCAGCCGCTTACGACCGCGGGGATTGTGGCGGAGTCTCAGTTTGAATTTACAAGTAGCCAGCTATCACTCCGACATGCCAAGCAACGGGTATCAGGAACACTATGGGCACTTCCTTTGTCAGAAATGACATCGTGTAATTCGGCTCTGCTTCGGTCGCCGCCATATATACCTATTAGGTTTGACTGTCGCCGCACCGCACTCAGGCCGCCATAGACGCTCGCATAAATTAAAATCCAGAACGCCAATCCGTACCATTCAAACCAGTAACAGAGGCCAGCGCCAACGGCGATTCCCATCGTGATCATTGTATGCCCTTGGCCTCATCCTTACTGGTTGCTGGTTGAAAGGTAACGGTCGACCCCGCGCGCTTGCCCAGCGCGGCCTGGGCGGCGGCTAATCGCGCGATCGGCACGCGGAACGGCGAGCAGGACGCGTAGTCGAGTCCGACCTCGTGGCAGAATGAAACCGAGGCGGGATCGCCACCGTGCTCGCCGCAGATGCCGAGCTTGAGTTTTGGCCGCACCTTGCGGCCGCGCTCGGTGGCGATGCGGACGAGTTCCCCGACGCCCTCGCGGTCGATCGACACGAAGGGGTCGACCGCAAGAATGCCCTTCGATGCATAGATGCCCAAAAAGCTCGCCGCGTCGTCGCGGCTGATACCGAAGGTGGTCTGCGTCAGGTCGTTGGTGCCGAAGGAAAAGAACTCGGCCGTCTCGGCGATCTCGCCGGCCCGCAGTGCTGCGCGCGGCAGCTCGATCATGGTGCCGACCTGATATTTGATCTTGCTCTTTGTCTCCAAGGCGACGGTCTCAGCAGTGGCGTCGATGCGTTCTTTGACCAGGTCGAATTCGGCTTTGCTGGCAATGAGCGGTACCATGATCTCCGGCACGACGGGCACGCCGGTCGCGCGGCCAGCCTCCACCGCTGCCTCGAAGATGGCGCGCGCCTGCATTTCTGTGATCTCCGGATAGGCGATCGCCAGCCGGCAACCGCGGAAGCCGAGCATCGGATTGAACTCATGCAGCTCGCGCGCGCGGTTGGCGAGTTTCTTCGGATCGGCGCCCATGGTCTGCGCTACCTGCGCGATTTCCTCCTCGGAATGGGGCAGGAACTCGTGCAGCGGCGGATCGAGCAAGCGGATGGTCACCGGCAGGCCGCCCATGATCTTGAACAGCTCGACGAAATCGGCCCGCTGCATCGGCAAGAGTTTTCCCAGAGCGACGCGGCGGGCTTTCTCGTCTTCCGCCAAGATCATCTCGCGCACGGCGCGAATGCGGTCCTCGTCGAAAAAGAACATATGCTCGGTGCGGCAGAGCCCGATGCCTTCAGCACCGAACTTGATGGCGGCACGGGCATCGGCCGGCGTATCGGCATTGGCGCGCACCTTGAGCTTGCGCACCACATCGGCCCACTTCATCAGGGTGTCGAATTCGCCGGTAAGCTCGGACTCGCGCATTGGCACCTTGCCGGCAAGCACCTGCCCGGTCGAACCGTCGATCGTCAGGGTGTCTCCCTTCTTCATCGTCGTGCCGCCGGCAGTCATCGTCTGCGCGCGATAATCGACGCGCAAGGCGCCGGCGCCCGTGACGCAGGGCTTGCCCATGCCGCGCGCGACCACGGCGGCGTGCGAGGTCATGCCGCCGCGCGTGGTCAGGATTCCCTCGGCGGCGTGCATGCCGTGAATGTCCTCGGGCGAAGTTTCGACGCGAACCAGGATCACCTTGTGGCCCTGGCTCTTGAGCGTTTCGGCTTCCTCGGATGAGAAGACGATCTCGCCGCAGGCCGCGCCCGGCGAGGCCGGAAGGCCAGTAGCAATCACTTTGCGCTCGGCTGAGGGATCGATGGTCGGATGCAGGAGCTGGTCGAGCGCGGCCGGATCGACGCGCGTCACCGCCTCTTCTTTGCTGATCAATTTTTCCTGCGCCAGCTCGACGGCGATACGCAACGCCGCCTTGGCGGTACGCTTGCCATTGCGCGTCTGCAGCATCCACAGCATGCCCCGCTCCACGGTGAATTCGAGGTCCTGCATGTCGCGGTAATGCTTTTCGAGCGCGGCATGGATGCGCTTGAGGTGGGCAAAGGCGTGCGGCAGCGCCATCTCCATCGAAGGCTTTTTCGAGCCCGCCTCCTTCCGCGCTTCTTCGGTGATCTCCTGGGGCGTGCGGATGCCGGCGACCACGTCCTCGCCCTGCGCGTTGATGAGGAACTCGCCATAGAGTTTGTTCTCGCCGGTCGACGGATTGCGCGTAAACGCGACGCCGGTCGCCGAGGTCTCGCCCATATTGCCAAAAACCATGGCCTGTACGTTAACTGCCGTGCCCCAGCTTTCCGGAATGCCGTTCAGGCGCCGATAGGTGATCGCGCGTTGGTTCATCCACGAGCCGAACACGGCGCCGATGCCGCCCCACAATTGCGCGTGCGGGTCCTGCGGAAATGGCTGACCCTTCTCCTTCTCGACGCGCTCCTTGTAGCGAACGATAAGTTGCTCCCAGTCGGCGGCCTGGAGGTCGGTGTCGAGCATGTAGCCGTTGCGGTCCTTGTGCTCGTCGAGGATTTCCTCGAAGTGATGGTGCGCGATGCCGAGCACCACGTCCGAGTACATGGTGATAAAGCGCCGGTAGCTGTCATAGGCGAACCGCCGGTCGCCGGATTTTTCCGCGAGCGCCGCGACGGTCACGTCGTTGAGGCCGAGATTGAGCACCGTGTCCAGCATGCCCGGCATCGAAGCGCGCGCTCCCGAGCGCACCGAGACGAGCAGCGGATTTTTGCCATCGCCGAATGTTTTCCCGGTGATGCAGCCGACCTCCGCGAGCGCTGCTTCAACCTGCGGCTTTAAATCCTTCGGATAGATTTTGCCGTTCTGATAAAAATACGTGCACACCTCGGTGCTGATGGTGAAGCCGGGTGGCACCGGCAGGCCGAGATGCGCCATCTCGGCTAGGCCGGCGCCCTTGCCGCCAAGCAAATTGCGCACGTTGGCGCGGCCCTGCGCCTTGCCGCCGCCGAAGGTGTAGACCCATTTGCCCTTGGCCGCCGTCTGCGACGGCACGCGCCTGGCTGCGGATTTGGCTGATCGAGATTTTTCCCGGATTCGCGCGCCCGCCGTGCGAGCCGGCGTTGTCTTTGATTTCTTCACAGGCTGACCGGAGATTTTTGAGCGCGATTTGACCATGGGATCTCGTTCGCTTGAGCCCAGCCCATCCTTAACCGACATTCCCCAGACGAATAACGGACGGCGGGGTTTCCGGGAAGCCCCACACTCGGGCTGCGCAGTATTCCCGGCGTTTCCGTCGTCCTAAACGACGATTGATCCGCTGATTTGGCGTCGGGATGGCGCTTCCGACCCCTTCAGTCCCTACGCTGGAGCCGGTCTTGGTCGCAGTCCGTCGATCA
>CAVXDE010000029.1:0-31881 GCA_963760435.1 uncultured Alphaproteobacteria bacterium | reverse complement strand
CGTCCCGGGGCGGGCGATTGACGGCTGCGCTCACCTCGCGCGGCCAGGCCGTCGCACGGCGTGGTGGGAGTAGCTCACCGCGAGCGGGATGTTGCGGTTGAGGCTCCCGCCGGTGACGCCCCGGAACGTGCGCGTGACGATCGAGCCTTCGCGGCTCGCGTCGACGGCCTGCTGCACCATGCCGGCGACGTCCAGCCGCACCGCCGCTTCGCGCGGCCCGAGCGTCCAGTGACGCGAGCCCGACGTGACGGTCACCGGCTCGTTGAGCTGCGAGACGAGGTCGCGTTCGAGCTTGCTGCGGGCGGCCGCCGCGTGCAGGCCGCCGACGGGCACGCCTGCGATGCGCACGCCGTTGGCGATCACGTCGCGGCGCGAGTGGTCGTAGATCAGCGTCGCCGCCGACGAGCAGCAGCAGGAGCACCGCGAGCGCGATCGCCGACGACCACGAGCGGACGTCGACGCGCCTCGGCGCCGGCTCGCTCTAGCGACGATACGGCCATCCGAACCTCACACGAGTTCCGTCCAGGTCACCTGCGATAAGCGGATTCTAGCTCCGAGCGCGGGGGCCACGCGCGGGCTGCAAGCGCTCGTCCGGCGGCCCTCCTCCCCCGGGACGGTACGGCGTCGATCGCGATATGGTCGCTGCCGGCGGGCAGATCCGATGGTTCCGCCAGTCGACATGTCTCCCACCACCCGCGATCGCATCCCCTACTCGCTCGCCGCGCGCGAACTGCTGCGCAACACCCTGCTCGACGCCGCGCGCGACGAACTGGAGAGCCGGCGCTGGGCCGACATCACGATGGCGGACATCGCCGGCTCGGCGGGCGTCAGCCGCCAGACCCTCTACAAGGAGTTCGGCTCGCGCGACGAGTTCGCCCAGGCGCTCGTGCTGCGCGAGGCCGAGCGCTTCCTGGTGGCGGTCGAGGAGGCGGTTCGCGCCCACCTCGACAATCCCGCGACGCGCGCTGTCGGCGGCCTTCGACGTCTTCCTCACGGCGGCCGCCGAGAACCCGCTCGTGCGCTCGATGGTGCGCGGCGACGGCGCCGAGGGCCTGCTCGTCCTGCTCACCACGCACGGCGAGCCGCTCGTCGCCGGCGCCGCCGAGCGCCTGACGACGATCATCGAGTCGCGGCTGGCCGCTCGTCAAGCAGGCGCGACGCCGAGCTGCTCGAGCGAGTGCCTCGTGCGCCTGGCGATCAGCTACGCGGCCCTGCCCAAAGGACCCGCGAGCATGACCGCCGACTCCGTCGCCACGCCTGCTCGGCCCCTACATCGAGCGGCTGCTGCAGGGCGGGCGGCGCTGAGCGCCGCGCGCCGGCGGGCGTCGCTCGTCGCGCCGCAGGGCCCTCGTGCGGGCCCGCGACGGCGCTCGCACGCGATACGAGCCGCCATAAGATGGCGCCCATGCGACTCGGGCTGCTCTCGACGGCGCGCATCAACGAGCTGCTCGTCGCCGGCGCGCGCCTGCGCGGAGCGGCGTCGACGTCGTCGCGATCGGCTCGCGCGACCGCGCACGCGCGGAGGCGCAGGCGCAGGCGCTCGGCGATCCCGCGCGCGCACGGCTCCTACGAGGCGCTGCTCGCCGATCCCGACGTCGAGGCGGTGTACATCGCGCTGCCGAACTCGCTCCACGTCGAGTGGTCGCTGCGCGCGCTCGAGGCCGGCCGGCACGTGCTCTGCGAGAAGCCGATGTCGCGCCGCCCCGACGACGTCGCGCGCGCGTTCGACGTCGCGGAGCGCGACGGCCTCGTGCTGGCGGAGGCGTTCATGTGGCGCCACCACCCGCAGGCGCACCGGCTCGCTCGAGCTGCTGCGGGAGATCGGCGAGCTGCGCCTGATCCGGGCGTCGTTCTCGTTCCTGCTCGAGCGCCCCGGCGACGTGCGCCTGCAGCGCGACGCTCGACGGCGGCGCGCTGATGGACGTCGGCTGCTACTGCGTCAGCGCCGCGCGGCTGCTCGCCGGCGAGCCGCTCGCGGTCGAGCGCCCAGCAGGTGCGGGGCGGCGACGGCGTCGACGTGCGCCTCACCGGGCTGCTGCGCTTCGCGGGCGACGTGCTCGCGACGATCGACTGCGGCCTCGATCTGGCGGCGCGCGACGAGCTCGAGGTGACGGGCACGCGACGGCGTCCTCTGGCTCGACGATCCCTGGCATTCCCGCGAGCCCGGCGATCGAGCTGCGCCGCGCCGACGGCTCGGTCGAGCGCATCGCGGTCGAGCAGCTCGACCCGTACGCGTGCGAGCTCGAGGACTTCGCGGCGGCCGTCGCCGGCGAGCGCCCGCCGCGCTACGGGCGCGAGGACGCGCTCGGGCAGGCGCGCGCGATCGCCGCCCTGTACGCGAGCGCCGAAGCCAACGAACCGACGGAGGTAGCACGATGAAGACGAGTCTCGGCATCTGGGCCTTCGGCCCGATGATCACGCGCTTCGTTCCGGGCGGCTACCAGCCGGCGCACGCCTACGACGCCGAACCGGTCGCCGAGAAGGTGCACCGCGCCGTCGAGGGCCTCGGCGAGCTGATCGACGGCTACGAGTTCCACTACCCGCAGGAGCTCTCGCACGAGAACATCAGCGACGTCCAGGCGGCGCTCGGCGACCACGACATCTACTGCATCGCCGGCGGCCTGCACCTCGACCCGCGCTTCGGGCGCGGCGGCCTCGTCAACCCCGACGAGCACGTCCGCGCCGAGGCGCGGCGGATCGTGTGCGAGGGCGCCGAGTTCGCCGGCTCGCTCGGCGCGCAACATGATCATCTGGCCCGGGATCGAGGGCTACAACTACCCGTTCCAGACGCCCTACGTGGACTCGTGGCACTGGCTGATCGAGGGCATCGGCGAGGCCGCCGAGATCTGCAAGCGCCACGGGGTCAAGCTGTTCCTCGAGCACAAGAACTCCGAGCCGGCGATGAAGATCCTGATGCGCAACATGGGGATGACGCTCTACGTCGCCAACAAGCTGCGCGCCGAGGGGCTCGACAACGTCCAGATCAACATGGACTGGCAGCACCTGCTGATGAACGACGAGCACCTGCCCGAGTACGCCGCGCTGCTGCACTCCGAGGGCCTGCTCGGCCACCAGCACGGGAACTCCGGCTGGGGCACGTTCGACGACGACAACATGGTCGGCGCGACCGCGTTCATGGAGACGCTCGAGCTCGCGCTCGAGCTGCGCCGCTGCGGCTACGGCGCGAACGGCGAGCGGCTCGGTCTCGACCTCTATCCCTACACCGAGGATCAGATCGGCGCGGTCAAGCGCTCGGTGATCCAGTGGAACTTCATCGACTCGATCGCGGCGCGGATCGACGACGCGGCGCTCGCAGAGGCGCAGGCGCGCAAGGACGCCGTGCCGCGTACGAGCTCGTCTACGCGGCGCTCGGCGCGTGAGCGCGCGCCGCTCGCGCCCGACGTGAGCGTATTCGGGCTCGACGTCGGGACCAGCGGCGTCAAGGGGCTCGCGCTCGACGCCGAGGGCGGCGTGCTCGCGGCCGCCGAGGCCGGCTATCCGCTGTCGACGCCGCGGCCCGGGTGGGCCGAGCAGGATCCGGAGGACTGGTGGCGTGCCGCCGAGGCGGTGCTCGCGCGGTTGCGGGCGGCGGCCGGCCCGCCGGCGGGCATCGGGCTCTCCGGGCAGATGCACGGTCTGGTCGCGCTCGACGCCGACGACCGCGTGCTGCGGCCGGCGATCCTCTGGAACGACCAGCGCACCGGCGCCGGAGTGCGCGAGATCGAGGCGACGCTCGGGCTCGAGCGGCTGATCGCGCTGACCGGCAACCGCGCGCTGCCCGGATTCACGGCGCCGAAGCTGCTGTGGCTGCGGCGCCACGAGCCGGACGTGTTCGCGCGGATCGCGCGGATCGCGCTGCCCAAGGACTACGTCCGGCTGCGCCTCTGCGGCGAGCACGCGACCGACGTCGCCGACGCCTCCGGGACGCTGCTGCTGGACGTCGCCGAGCGGCGCTGGAGCGAGGAGGTGCTCGACGCGCTCGAGCTCGACCCGGCGTGGCTGCCGCGCGTGCTCGAGAGCCCGCAGGTGAGCGGCGCGACCGCCGACGGCGTGCCGGTCGCCGCGGGCGCCGGCGACCAGGCCGCCGGCGCGCTCGGCGTCGGCGTCGATCGCCCGGGCCCGGTGTCGGTCGTGCTCGGCACCTCCGGCGTCGTGTTCGCCGCGCTCGAGCGCTTCGCCGCCGACCCGCAGGCGCGCGTGCACGCCTTCTGCCACGCGGTCCCCGGCGCCTGGCACGCGATGGGCGTGATGCTCTCGGCGGCCGGCTCGCTGCGCTGGCTGCAGGCGATCCTCGGCGTCGACTACGACGTGCTGACCGCCGAGGCGAGCGCGCTGGGCGGCCGGCACCGAGGGGCTCCTGTTCCTGCCCTACCTCGTCGGCGAGCGCACGCCGCACGCCGACCCCGACGCCCGCGGCGCGTTCGCCGGCCTCAGCCTGCGCCACGACCGCGGCGCGCTCGTGCGCGCGCTGCTCGAGGGCGTCGCCTTCGGCCTGCGCGACTCGCTCGACCTGATCTGCCGAGCTCGGCGGGCGGCCCGCGCTCGGGCGCGTGTCCGGCGGCGGCGCGCGCAGCGACGAGTGGCTGCGGATCGTCGCCTCGGTGCTCGAGCTGCCGCTCGCAGCGCGTCGCCGTCGACGAGGGCGCGGCGTTCGGCGCGGCGCTGCTCGGCGGCGTCGCCGCCGGCGTCTGGCCGGACGTG
The DNA here is from genome assembly GCA_963760435.1 of uncultured Alphaproteobacteria bacterium. GTDB lineage: Bacteria > Pseudomonadota > Alphaproteobacteria > Rhizobiales > Xanthobacteraceae > JAFAXD01. Next base: position 27,180 of record CAVXDE010000029.1, on the reverse strand, counting down.
CCCAGCCGCGGTCGCGGCGACGGTGCGGCCGCGCGAGCGGATCGAGCCGGTGCCCGAGTGGATTGCTCTCGGGTTCGCGGTGAACGGAAGCGGCAGCATGATCAGGTCGACCTTCCGATCCTTCAACATGGCCGGCATGGTCGGGATCTGCGCCTCGATGATCGTGAGATCACGCTTGTCCTGCAAGTTATGTTTGGCGAGCATCGCGCGCAGGGGAATGTCCGTTCCGGTGCCATATCCGGCAGCGGCGAGCACCTTGCCACGCAGGTCCTCGACCGTCTTGATCGGGCTGTCTTTGAGCACCAGTGCCTGGTTCGAGTAGTAGCCCGGAACGCCGTCGTGCAGTTCGTCGGCGATGATGCGCAGGTCGCCCATGCCGGCATTGCTGATCGCGATCGGGAGCGAGGAGAATCCGAAATTCGCGATCTCGAGCTCGTTGGCCGCAAGTGCGATGGGGAGCGAGGTTGTGTTGTTATAGTGGACCGCTTGGAAGGTGTAAGACGTGCCGAGATGACGCGCCAATCCCGGCGTCTTGAACAGCATCGTCGCCCAGTTTGCGACGGGGACGATGAACGACAATCGGATCTGAAGAGGCTCGGCCGACGCGGCGCTCAGGCCTGCGGCCATACCAGCGGCCGCGACGATGGCCTTCAACGAGGCGGACCTCAAACGCATCATCTCCTCCCAGCTTTGTGCTTGTTATGTTAATGATCTGCGAGCGTACCGCACGAGTCAACGAACCGAACCGTGTTTCTGTCACATGCGAGAGCGACTGACTTGATGGATCAAAGAGCCGGGCTCGCTGCACCGAAGATTGTCAGCCTCGATTTCACGCCACTGGAATATGTGCTGCCGCCGGAAAAGGCCTACGGCATGGCGCGCGGTCTCAACTTCCGCCGCACCGTTGCCCTCGTCACCGTCACGGCCGATGATGGGTCGATTGGCTACGGCGAAGCGCTGGGGCCGCTGGCGCCGATCGGAGATTATCTCGCATTGCTACGGCCGTTCTTTCTCGGCCGCAGCATCTTTGACTTCGAACTGATTGCGGCCCAGATCTACAATCGGCTCTATCATTTCGGCGTGCAGGGCCATCACACCGCCTGCCTGAGTGCGATCAGCATCGCGCTGCATGACGCAATCGGCAAAAGCCTCGGGGTGCCGGTGCATGATCTACTGGGCGGATGCGCCGCCGATCGTATCCCTTGCTACGCGACGACGGGCTATCTGACGAATGATCCCGATAACGATTTCGAAGCGCAACTTGCACAAGTCGACAAAAAGCTATTTGCCGGGGTCAAGATCAAGGTCGGAGCGAGCCCCAAATCCGATCTTGAGCGGGTTCGTATCGCGCGTCGAATTCTCGGCGATGACATCCTGCTGATGGTCGACATCAACGGCAACTACACGCCGGACATCGCGTTGGAGAGTTCGCGGGCGATCGCGCCTTACGGGATCCACTGGTGCGAGGAGCCGCTCCCGCCGACCGATGTTCGCGGCTATGCGGAACTGCGGGCACGCTCGCCGATTCCGATTGCCGCCGGCGAGGCGTTTCAGACCGCGCACACGTTCAAGCGCTTCACCGACGCGCGCGCGCTCGATATTCTGCAGCCCACGGTGACATCGTGCGGCGGATTTGGTCAGGCGCGCGCCGTCGCCACTCTGGCCGCGCTTGAAAACCTGCGCATCTCGCCGAGTGGCTGGGGAGGGGCGATCACCATCATGGCGAGCGCACATTTCGCGGCCAGCATCCCGGTCAATCCGCATACCGACAATGTGCCCTATCCGATCCTGCTCGAGTTCGACGTCGGCGAGAATCCGTTGCGCGATCGGTTGGTGCTTGAGCCGATATGGCCGACGACCGGCGGATTGGTTTTGCCCAAGAGCCCGGGCCTTGGACTGACCCTCGATCCTGATGGGATCGAGGCTTTGCGCGTGCGCAGCTGAGGGGCGCGCGTGAATCCCGATCAAGCTCTGCTGAGGCGTTTCCTTGCCGATCCGGCAACGCCTGTCGCGATCGACTCCAATCCGCTCGGAACCGCGCTGCGCGCCAAGCTGCTGGAGCGCAAAGGCAGTACGCTGCAAATCGCATTCGAACCGGGCCCAGAATTTCTGCAAGGCAACGGCGTCGTGCAGGGCGGGATCGTCACCACGATGCTCGACATGACGGCGGCGTTTGCCGTGCTGGCGACCTTGCCGGACGATCGCACGGCCGCAACCGCGAGTTTGACGGTTTCATTTCTGTCCGCGGTGCGGCCGGGGCCGTTACTGGCAATCGGGCTGGTGGAACGCGCCGGCCGCCGCCTGGTCTTCGCACGCGCGCAGCTGCAGAGCGAGCCGGACGGTGCCTTATTGGCAACCGCAAACGTGGTGATGTCGGTCCTGGAGCAGCGTGGGTGATCGCAAGCCAGGCCTTGGGTTAAGACGTGCAATCAGAAACTGGGAGGATAGTGGGGATGCGCCGCAAGATCATCGTTATGGCTGTGCTTTGTGTAGTGTTGGCCGTTTCGGCACAGGCACAAACCCAGAAAATCGTCATCACGACCCCTGGGGCGGCCCTACACTTCTTTCCGGCGCATGTGGCGGCCGCAGCGGGGCTGTTCGCGGCGGAAGGGCTCGACGTGGAATGGGTCGACGTCGGAGCTGGCTCCAAGCAAGTCGCTTCGGTCGCCGGGGGCAGTGCGACCATGACCATGTTGGGCATGCAGCCGGCCATCACCGCGGCCGAGCATGGAGCTGACCTGGTCGCGTTCGCGGCTCTCTTCAACAAATATCCGATCCAGGTCGTGCTGCATCCGCAGGTGATGCAGCGCATCGGCCTGACGCGGGGCATGCCGATTGACGAGAAGGTCAGGCGGCTCGCCGGGCTCAGGATCGGGATCACCGGGGTGACCAGTTCGAGCGACAACGTGCTCCGGTCGTTGCTGCTGGCGCGCGGTCTTGATCCTGACAAGGAACTGCGCATCCAACCTCTGGGCGCGCCAAATGCGATGTTGGCGGCGCTGTCCAAGAAGGCAATCGATGGGGCGATGCTGTCGGCGCCGCAGGCGCAGATTGCCGAAGCCGGAGGCTACGGCATGACCGCGATCGACCCGTTGACCGGCGAAGTGCCCGAGCTCAACGGGGTGCCTTACACGGCCATGATCACCACGCGCGACACCTTGAAACGGCATCCAGACGTCATCTTGAAGGCGACCAATGCGCTCGCGAAAGCCATGGCCCTGGAGGACAAGGATCCCGAGCGGGTCCAGCAACTACTGCAGAGCAAGATCTTTCCGGATATCGATGCCAAGCTGTTTGCGAGCTTCGAGCCGACCTATCGGCCGGCTGCGGCGCCCAATCCGGTCATTACGCCGGAGGACTACGGGCCGCTCTTGAAGTGGATGAATATCCTCGATCCGAAGCCGATCACCGTACCTTTCGAGCAGATGATCGACACGCAGTTTGCCAAGCGCGCGGCAGCCGAAATCCTCGGACGATAAGCGCGTCAGTTTCGCGCCCTGGCTGTCAAGAAACTGTAAGAGTACGGACTTACAGTTCTCGCTTATTCCAGGATGGCGTCTTTGCCCGGTTTGCTCCGCTTGCTGAAGCACCGGAACGCTTCGCGCTTTTTCAGAGGGCTGATGTGCTGGCAGCAGGCATGGCCAAAGGTTACGGCTTCGCTGTCGCGGGGTGGTGTGCGGCAGCGCTGATCCTCGTAGGCGCTGGCGCCTATCTGTACTTCGGCGCTGGCGGGGATAGTTCGGCATCGCCGGTCGGGTCCGTGCAGCTGGTGGGTTCGGAATCCATGCGTCCCTCCGTGACCGCATGTGCTGAAGACTTCATGACGCGGAATCCGCAAGCGGATGTCATCGTGAGAGGCGGTGGATCCGGCGACGGCGTGGCCGCGCTGCTGCACGGCATCACTGATATTGCAATGGCCTCGCGCGAGCTGACGCAGCGGGAACGCGAATATGCCCGCTCCAATTCAATCGAACTCGCGGTGTTCTCCGTCGCCCAGGATGGGATCTCGATCATCGTCAATCGCGCGAACCCCGTTGCCGATCTCAGCGTCAGCGAGCTTCGGGATATATTTACTGGACGGCTGCGGAACTGGGGCGATCTCGGCGCAGCGCAAGGAAAAATCCTTCCATTCGCGCGCGCGGCGGGTTCCGGAACCGCGCTCATGTTCGGTGAACGCATCCTTGGTGAAGAACCGTATGCAGCTTCTGTGCAGCGTCTCCCGACCAATGAAGCTATCGTTTCTGAGGTTGCATTGCGGCCCGAAGGCATCGGCTACACGGACTTGGGCGCCTTGAAGCACGGCGGTGACCGAGTGAGGGCAGTCGCGCTGCGCGCAGATGGCCAATCCCCTCCGATTGTCGCTACTCCCGAAACGATAATCTCGGGACATTATCCTTTGAGCCGGAGGCTGACGTTGATCTCGGCCGGAAGCCCGCTTGGCACCGCGAAGGCCTTTATCGACTTCTGCTCATCAGCAACGGGACAAGCCTTGTTTCAAAGAGCAGGCTTTGTCGCCGCCAAGCCCGTCGTGCGTTAAGCCCGAAAGCGTCGATTGATGAGATCCGTAATTGCGGCAACGATCGTCATGGCGGTTGGGTTGTGGTTTTGCGTCGGCCTGATGAGTGCAAAGGCTGATGCGGGTGCACTGCCGGCCAAAATCGTCGTTGGCACCATGCGGGTGCCACCCTTTGTTCTGCGCAGCGACGACGGGAACTGGAGCGGTTTGAGTATCGAGCTTTGGAACCAGATTGCCGCCGATTTGGATGTTAAATTCGAGTTTCGTGAATACGACTACGATCTTGCGGGTCTGCTCGATGCGGTCGAGCGTAGTCAGATCGATGCGGCGATCGCCGCAATCCCGATTACTTACGAAAATGAGGCACGGTTTGACTTCACGGCCGCCTATTTCCCTGCCAGCCTCGGCATTGCCGTACATGCGGAGCCGCAACCCGGCGTGTTGGCCACTTTGGGTGGCTTCTTCAGCCGTCAGGTACTTGTGGTGATCGGCGGATTGGCCGCGCTCCTTTGCGTCGTCGGCGTGCTGATCTGGCTGCTGGAACGGCGACAGAAGGCGCACTTCGACGCGCGCCCGTTGGCTGGCATCGGCGATGGCGTTTGGTGGGCGGCCGTAACCATGAGCACGACCGGTTATGGCGACAAGGTTCCGGTTACGGTCGGTGGCCGCATCCTGGGGTTGGTTTGGATGTTCGCCAGCATTTTCCTCGTTGCGCTGTTTTCAGCAACTCTGGCTTCTTCGTTCGTGGTCGGCCGCCTCAAGACCGGCATCAATGGGCCGGGCGATCTCGTGCGAAGTCGCGTCGCGGCGGTTACGGGAACCGCCGGCGCGGAGTGGCTGGGCGCGCAACGGATAGCCGCGCGCAACTACCCGTTCGTGATCCAAGCGATCAAGGCACTGCAGCGCGGCGAGGTGCAGGCTCTCGTCTACGAAAAGGCCATCCTCGGCCACATGATCAAGGAATATCACTGGAACGAGCTGCAAGTTCTGCCGCATACGCTGGCCGTCCGCTATTACGGCATTGCCGTGCCCACCGAGAGTGCACTTAAGGAATCGTTCAATCGTTCGCTCCTGAAGGTCGTGCAGCGACCCGACTGGAAGGAGCGCGTCTATCAATACGTCGGCGGCAGCGACGAGTCCCCGATCGCCGATGGGCCGTGACCGTCATCGCTTCGGGATCGGTACTTCATGCACCTTCATGGCCATCGCGACCGAGGTGTAGTAGCCGAGCAGCACTAGCACTTCCGCAATCCCGACCCGCCCCAGCACGGCCTCGACTTCGGCGAAGTCCTTGTCCGCGAGCTTGATCCCGGAGATGAGCGCCGACGCGAAGCGATAGACTGCGTTTTCATGCGGATCGGCAAGCTTGGGATCGACCCCGCCGCAGATCGCTTCGATCGCCGCCTCCGGCACGCCTGCCTCGCGCGCGCCACGGATATGAGCGTCGAGCACGTACTCGCCGTGCCAGTGGCGCGCGATCAGAATAATGCAGATCTCGACCTCGCGCGTGCTCAAGGACGACTTCTTGTTGAGAAAGGTCCCGATCTGCTCCATGCCGGCCGCGACTTTCGGGCTGTGGATCCACACCTTGTAGGGCGTGAGAATACGGCCGCGGCCAGCCGTGAGTTGTTCGAACACAGTTGCCTGCTCGCCCGTCATTTCTCCGGGCGCGATCTCTTTGATGCAACTCATGTGTGTGTGCTTGGCTCGGGACGCTATGGTTGGCTCAGGAGTGGGATGTCTTTGACGGGCCTGCGCCCAGGCAGCGAGCACAGGAAGGCGTGGATGTCGGCCGCTTCCTGATCGGACAAGACTGCCGTCGAGTACGCGGGCATGTCGTTGGGCGGCTCGCGCAGGAATGCCTGGAAGGACTTCCACCGGCAGTTCGATCTGCGCCAGGGCCGGCGCGGATAGTTGAAGGCGCCACCTTGCCCGGCATCGGCCGTGACACATCGAAGCAGCCACGGCGAGAAGACGCGCTTGCCAGGACTCGGCATCGCCCGGCTTGGGGCATCGTCGGCAGCCTGCCGCGCACACTACGAACAGACCCAGTGTCGCGAGCGCCGATCGAGACGGCCGCCGCGGTACAAACAAACTCCCATGACGACACTCCTCAGCGCGGATCGGTGACGACATCGACCAGCGCCGGCTGGCCCTTGACCACGGCGAGCGCGCGCTTCAGCGCCGGCCGCCAGGTCCTTGGGTCGTGATCGGCCCCTCGGCATAGACCCCAAGCCCTTGCGCCATCATCGCGAAGTCGATATTCGGGATCGGTGATGGTGGTGCCGATATGGGCGTTCTGCACGCCGCGGCCATGGCGGTTGCACATCGCCTGCACATACATGCAGCTCCTGATGATAGGCGCGGTTGTTGTGCATGACGTAGAGGATCGGAATCTGGTGATGCGCCGCGGTCCACAAGGTGCCGGGCGCGAACATCAGATCGCCATCGCCCTGGATGGTGACCGACAGCCGCCCGTATTTCCGGTTGGCCAGCGCCGCGCCCAGCGAGGCCGGCGCGTTGTAGCCGATGCCGGCGCCGCCCGAGCGCCGATCCAGTGATAGTGCTTGTCGAAATTCCACAGCCGCGCGGCCAGGTGACGCGAATGCCGTTGCCGACCAGCGACCAGTCCTCGTCCTTGATCTGCGTCCTAGAGCTCGGCGCACAGCCGCGCCAGGGTGATCGGGCTCGCATCCCAGCCGATGGTGGCTCGGATTTCGCACTGCTCGATCATGGCGTGATGGGCCTCCGCCAGCCTCTTGCCGCGCGCCTCGAACGCCGACTTGCGGTCTGCGTCGAGCCGCCGCTTCACCGCCTCGATCAGCGCGGGCAAGCGTCGCCTCGCCATCGCCGGCGATGGCGAGGTCGACCGTCCTGGTAGCGCTCGAACTCCTGGTAGTTGGCCTTGGTGACAGATCTCGCTGGCCGAGATGCTGATGGCTTGCGCGCCGGGCTTGGTGATGGGCGCGTGCGCCGCTCGATGCGGTCGCTGAAGGCGTGTGAGCGGTGCCGCAGAAATCGTTCATCTCCAGCCCCAGGATCACGTCGGCCTGGGCGAGCACCGCGTCGCCGCGCCCGGAGTGGTTGAGCGGATGGCGGGTGGGGAAATTGGTGCGCCCGCCGCTGATCGATCACCGGGCATTGCAGCGTCTCGGCCAGCTCGACCAGCCGGTCCATGCCGGCCTGGGTGCGCGCCAGCGCGGTCGGCGATGATCACCGGATTTTCCGCCTTGACCAGCAGCTTGCGCGGTTTCCGTCGACCGCGCGCGCTGTCGCCTTGCGGCGGGACCACCCGCGTCAGCTTGCGGGATGCGCAGCGCGGCGCGATTGGGGATCGGATTTTCCTGCAGCTCGGCGTCGAGCGACAGCAGCACCGGCCCCATCGGCGGCGTCATGGCGATCTTGTAGGCGCGCACCGCCGATTCGGCGAAATGCTGCAGCGAGGCCGGCTGGTCGTCCCACTTGACGAAGTCGCGCACGATCGCGGCGGGATCGATGGCCGAATGCGCCCATTCGACGCGAGCACGCCGCTTGTCGGCGTCCAGGATGTTGCCGACGATCATGTAGATGCGGCACGCGGTCGCAATAGGCGTTGTACATCGCCATGGAGGCGTGCTGCAGGCCGACCGTGCCGTGGCCCATGCACCGCCATCGGCTTGCCTTCGATCTTGGCGTAGCCATGCGCCATCGCGCACGGCGATTTCCTCATGGGTGCAGGTGAGCATTTCCGGCTTGGTGTTGTTGCCGTAGTTGATGATCGCCTCGTGCAGGCCGCGGAAGCTGGAGGCCGGGTTCTGCGCGACATACTCGATGTCGAGCGATCTTCAGCACGTCGACCATGAAGTCGCCGCCGCTGGAGGTCTGCTTCACCGGATCCTTCGGCGGCGGCTGGGTTTCTCGAGCCGTCAACTCCGGGCCCGGGACGTCGGCCTTGCGAGTCTTACGGCCGCGCCGGCGAGCTGCGGGCTTGCGGCTGCCGGATTGGCGAGCGCGGCCGCGCCAACGAGCGTTGCCCCCTTCAAAAAATTGCGGCGACCGGCGTCGAGTTCCATGACGGCGTTTGGCCACGATCTCCTCCCTGGGCGCGCGAAAAGGCTTAAATTTTTGAGTTTTCAACCATCGCGCTGCCAGCGGGGCGCGTCAAGGCAAGGCACGGAATACCTTGCCTGCGAGGCGCGAGACGCCCGGCCATCGCGACAAACACAAATATGACGACGGCCCGCTTACGCCAACGCCGGCTCCCGCGTGGCGGATTTCGCGTCAACCGGATCACGCAAACCGAGAATGCGCCTGGCATTGTCGTAGAAGAGTTTTTGACGATCGGCCGGCGAGAGCTCGACATCTTCGAGCAGCTTCAGGCAGGTCGCCGGATCCCAGCACGGATAGTCGGTGCCGTACATGACGCGATCGGTGCCGAAATACTCGATCGCCCATTTCATGCCTTGGGTGTGCGGCGTCACCGTATCAGTATAGAAGCGATGGATATATTCGCTCGGGTGATGCGGCAGCTTCGCCGCCTTGCCGTTCTTGTCCATGCGGCCCGACTGATAGGGCAACGCGCCGCCGGTGTGCGACATCACGACCTTGAGGTTCGGATGCCGTTCCATGATGCCCGAGAAGACGAGGCGCATTGCCGCGACGCTGACTTCGATGACACGGCCGAGCGACAGGAACAGCGCACCGCCGTACCCCTCGACCAGCATGTCCTGGAACACGGCGTCGGTCGGATGCAGGAACAGCGGCACGCCGAGCTCCGCGACACGGGCGTAGAACGGCTCGAGACGCTCGGCGTCGATGCGCGGGTCGCTGCCGACGCTGCCCGGCAGGTTCACGCCCATGAGCCCGAGTTTGTTGATGGCGTGATCGAGCACCTCGATCGCGACCCGAGTGTCCTGCAGCGGCACCGCGGCGCTGGCCCATAGCCGGCCCGGATATGTGCGCTGCGCGCCCGCCATCTCCTCGTTCCACATCAACGCCCAATCGCGGCCTTCCTCGGCCGGCAGGTCGGAGAAGAACACCGAGAACGGGCCGATCGAGCACACGACGTCGACCTGGTGGCCAAGCCCGTCCATATGCGCAAACTGCTCATCAAGGTCGAACCAGTCGGCCCAGCTGTTGAGATGGGCCCCGGCGCCCTCGCGCCGCCAATAGTCGTAACCGCCAGTCTTATTCACGCCGGCGCGCGGAAAATTCTTGCGCTGGCACAGTCTGTCGAACACCGAACGCGGCCACCAATGGAAATGCAAATCGATGATGTGCATGGGCTTCCTGCCATTCGGCCTTGTTGATCGTGCAATTGGCCGACGGATAGGGATTCTAGGAAGACGGGAGGGGGAGGGTCAATGCATATTCCTGGCGTAGCGCCGGTTTGAGCACCTTGCCGCTGCCCGACAGCGGCAGGGGGGTGGCACGGATCTCCACGCTGCGTGGCACCTTGTAGCCCGCGATCAGGCCGCGGCAGTGGGCGCGGATCGCCTCCGGGTCGAGCTGCGCATCGGCACGTGGCACCACGACCGCATGTACGGTCTCGCCCCAGCGCTCGTGCGGTACCCCGATGACCGCCACCTGGGCGACGCCCGGATAGAGCGAGATCGCGCTCTCGACCTCGGTCGAGTAGATGTTCTCGCCGCCGCTGATGATCATGTCCTTGAGCCGGTCAACGATGGTGATGAGACCATCCTCGTCCATGAGCGCGGCGTCACCGGTGTGCAGCCAGCCATCGCGTAGCGCGGCCGCCGTTTCCTGAGGCTTGTTCCAGTAGCCGAGCATCACGTTGGGACCGCGGATCAGCAATTCGCCGACCGTGCCGCGCGGTACTTCGTTCTCCTCGGCATCGGCGATCTTGATCTCGCAGTTGAGCACGGCGTGGCCGCACGAACGCATGCGCGCGCCGGCGACAGCCGGCCGACGCAGGTCATGCGGCAGGGCGCTCCCGATCGGTGAAATTTCGGTCATGCCCCAGCCGTGCAGCCAGAGCAGGTCGGGCCACAGCGCGAGCGCGCGCCGCAAGGTTGCTTCCGGCATCGGCGCGGCACCGAACTGGATCTGCCGCAGCGCCGAGAGATCAAAGCTGCGCACATCCGGATGATCGAGCATCATGGCGATCATCGCCGGCACCAGGGTGACGTTGGTGACCCGGTGATGCGCCAGCGCGTCGAGGCACGCCTGTGCATCGAACTTCGCAATCATCACATGGGTGCCACCCACCATGGTGATGGCGAACGTCGCCATGCCGTCGGCGAGATGGAACATTGGTGCGGCATGCAGATAACGCGACGTGCGGTCGTAGCCGACCAGCGGGATCGCATTCAGGGCGTTGCTGATGAGATTGTCATGGCTCAGCATCACGCCCTTGGCCTTGCCGGTGCTGCCGCCGGTGTAGAAGATCCCGGCGAGATCATTGTCGCGCCTCTGGGCATCATCGACCGGCTGCGCTTCGGCAATGAGCTTCTCATAGGCGAGCCAGCCATCCGGTGGCGGGCCGGCGCCGAGATAGATCTTCGCGCGGGGCTCAAGGGTCCCCGGCATAAGCAAGGAGAGGCACGCATCATCACACACGATGATCGTGGGCGCGGAGTCCTCCAGGATGTAGCGAACCTCGGCGGCCGCGAGGCGGGTGTTGATCGGCACCAGCGCCCCGCCGGCCCACGGCACCGAATAGTGCAGTTCCAGGTAGTCGTCGCTGTTGAGCGCGAGGATCGCAACGCGGTCATCAGGCTCAAGACCCAGCCCGCGCAAGGCCCCGGCAAATCGCGCAACGCGCGCCAAAACCTCGCTCCAGCTGCGCTGCCGCGCGCCGAAGATCGTGGCGATCCCCGAGCGGTTAGTCTGCGCGGCGCGACGTAACCCCTGAATCAAGTAGCCGTGCATCGGTCACATCTCGACGCAGATCTTGCCAACGTGGCGGCCGCTCTTGAGATGCGCCAGCGCGTCGGCAAGCTCGGCAAGCGGAAATGTCCGGTCGATCACCGGCCGGATGGCATGCTGTTCCATGGCGCGGATCATGCCCACCAGCTGATCGCGGTTGCCCACGGATGCGCCGCGCAGATGCGCGTTCTTCATGATCACCACCGGCAGATTGAGGTCGTGGCGAGCCCCGGCCACGACGCCGATGATGCTGATGCTGCCGCCCAGGCGAAGCGCGCGCAATGATTCGGCGATCGTTTCTCCGCCGCCGATCTCGACCACCAGATCGACTCCGCCCGGCACGCAGTCGAGCACGGCCCGTCCCCACTTGGGGGTCTCAGCGTAGTTGATGACGTGGGCGGCGCCGAGGCCGCGCAGCTTTTCCAGCTTCGTCGCGCTCGACGACGTGGCGACCACTTGGGCCCCAGCAGCGCGCGCAAACTGCAGCGCGAACAAGCTCACGCCGCCGGTGCCTTGGGTGAGCACGCTTTGACCCGGTCCGACCGCTCCATGCTCGATCACCGCCGCCCAGGCGGTCAGCGCCGCGCAGGGCAGTGTTGCGCCGCGCACGAAATTGAGATGCCTGGGCGCGGTCACCAGCGCGTCCTCGGCGAACACACGGTACTCGCAGGCAACGCCGTCAACCGAACCGCCGAGGCTTGCGGCTACGCGATCCTCGGTCGCCGGTCCGCCTAGCCACTTGGGGAAGAAGCACCCAACGACGCGGTCGCCGACGCGCCACTTGGTGACGCCGCTGCCGAGTTCCGCGACCTCGCCAGCCCCGTCCGACAGCAGCACCAGATCCTGCTTTTTCTGGCGCGACCCATACCCCCCTTCGACCACGACCAGATCGCGATAATTAAGCGAAGCAGCGCGCAGCCGCACCAGCACTTCGCCAGGTCCAGGGCGCGGTTCGGGCCGGTCGACCAGCTTGATGTTGTCGAGCGAGCCAATGGTTTCGAGGACGGCGACTTTCATGATGCCTCGGTGCCCTTGACCACCTCATCCTTCAATTCGTCCCAAAGCTCCTCATGCAGCGCGCCGAACTCCGGCAGAAAGCGTAGGCGCACCGCGTCGCGCTCACGCCCGAACGGAATTCTGCGCTCCGCCCGGATGCGTCCCGGCCGGCCGGTGAAGACGAGCACGCGGTCAGCAAGTGTAATGGCTTCGGCGAGATCGTGGGTCACGAACACCACAGTGAGTTTGCGCGCGCGCGTCAGCCGGAGCAGTTCCTGGTGCATGATGAGCTTGAGCTGCGCATCAAGCGCACCGAACGGCTCATCGAGCAGAAACGTTTCCGGCTCATAGATCAGCATGCGAGCCAATGCGGCGCGCTTGCGCATGCCGCCGGAAAGCTCGGCTGGATAGTGATGGGCGAACCCGGATAGTCCGACCAGGTCCATCATCGCGCCGACGCGGTCGCGCCGCTCCGCATGCGGTACTGCCCGGCATTTAAGCTCGAGCGCAATACCGATATTGTCTTCGACCGTGCGCCAGGGCAGCAATGTGTCCTTCTGCGTCATGTAGCCTACGCGGCGATTAGGTCCGCTGACCGGAGCGCCATCATAGCGCACCTCGCCGTGCGTCGGCCGCAGCAAGCCGGAGACCAGGTTGAGCACCGTGGATTTGCCGCAGCCGCTCGGACCGACCAGCGCCACGAATTCTTCAGCCTCCACCGCAAGGTTGATCGTATCGAGCGCCCGCATGCGCACACCGCGCGCATCGAATTCCTTGCTTACCTGTCTTAATTCTATCACGGGCGTCCCGTTGACGTTGGTGTCTTTGCATCGTTATTAAGTCAATCAAGCGCGCGGTGCTAGCGCGTGTCGACAGGGAGGGTGGATGGATACGGAAATTGATCCGCATGCGGAGCAAGCGGCCCCGCGACTTGAATTCGCATTCCAGATTCGCATCGATCTTGGCGAGCGTGTTTTCTTCGGTCCGCTGGCGCGCGGCGGGGAGCAAGGGTTTGTTGCAGTGCAAGGCGGCGAGATCACCGGACCAAAACTGCAGGGACGGGTGATCCCGGGTACCGGCGGCGATTATCCGTACGTCTGGCCGGACGGCACGTTCGAATTCGACGCGCATTATCTTTTGGAAGCGTCCGACGGCACCAAGATCCGCCTGCGCAATCATGGCTACCGGCATGGGCCCAAGGAGGTGATCGACCGCCTGCTCGCCTATCAGCCGGTCGACCCGTCGAGCTATTACATGCGCATGACGCCGTCCTTCGAGGTGCCCGCGGGGCCGCATGCATGGCTTGGCAAGACGATGTTTGTGGGCACGGGCAATCGGCGGCCCAGCTACTCGATCTTTCGCTATTGGGCTGTGTATTGATGGGCATGGGAAATATGGTCCAACTCAAGCTCGAGCACGTCTTCGACCTGCACGTCTCGTTCGGCGAGGAGCAACGGCTCGGTCCGACATCGCTTGCGCATACCCGGGTTTTCTATCTGGTGACCGGCGGCACGATGTGGGGCCCGCGGCTCAAAGGCGAAATTGTTGCCGGTTCCGGCAGCGACGCGCCGTGCCTCAATGACGATCGCGTCGTGCTCGGCGGCGAATGGTTGATCCGCGCGGCCGACGGTGCGCTGATCTCGACCAAGATCACTGGCTATGCGACCGGCGCGACGGCGGGCGATGCATGGCGCGCCGATCGGCCCGAATTGGCGACGGCGAGCCTCCACCTCTCGCCCATATTCGAAGCCCCGAACGGCCCGCACGCCTGGCTCAACCGGACCGTTTTTGTCGCCAAGGGCGACCGGCTGCGCACCAACTCCGGCATGCGAATTTACGCGGTGATGTGATGGATGAGCGGATGCAAGCCGGACTCGAATTCGTGTTCCAGGTGCGGGTCGATTTTGCCGGCCGCCTCAAGCTTCCCCCGGAACGCAACGGGGTCGGCCGCGGCTATACCGGAGTTGCGGGCGGTATCGTCGAGGGACCGCGGCTCAACGGCACGGTGGTTCCCGACAGCGGCGGCGACTGGCCGCATTTCATGCCGGACGGCGTCGTGTTCTTCGAGGCCATCTATGTGCTGCAGACGTCTGACGGCACGCACATCGTCATCAACAATCGCGGCTTGCGGCACGCGCCGCCCGACGTGCTCGCAAAAATGAATGCGTTCGAAGCGGTCGATCCGGCGAGCTACTATTTTCGAGTCAACCCGACCTTTGATGTTCCGGCGGGCCCGCATGACTGGCTCGGACGCACCATCATCGTCGGCGGCGCCGACCGGCATCGGACGCATTCGATCTTTTCCTACTACGCACTGGTGTGAGCGTCATGATCGTCCGCGAAGGGCCGGACGGATCGTTGCTGCTGATCAATCAGACCGAGCATGCCGCGATTTCCGGGCTGTTCGCGGCGCATTGGGGTAACAACAAATTCGAGCGCCCGCACCCTTACGAGTCTGTGGTTCGCGCCGCCATTTTCCACGATGCCGGCTGGTATCGCTATCAGACGAGCCCGCGCTACGACACAGGAGCCGGCAAAACTCCCAATTTCATGCAGGTCCCGCCCGACCGCACGCAGCTCGATGCCTTCCAGTGGGCCGTCGATTGGCTGACGGACATCGATCCGTACGCCGGCTTGCTGATCAGCAAGCATGGGGCTAAGCTTGATCCGGCTGCAGAATTTTGAACCGCCATCGACGCAGATAAGCCCGTGGCTCTTGCATTTCTGCAGATATCGTCCGACATTGTCATAGACAGGGCTTGTCACCTCTAGACAGCCCCATTATACCGGTTTTGGTTACCCGAAAACGTCCCGAGGGTAACGGATCGAGCCTGCGGGGTAACAGCATGGCCAAGCGACTGACGGCACTGAGCGTGGAGAATGCCCGCGCCCGCGGAGCTCGTCGTGAGATCGCCGACGGCGGCGCCCGTGGCCTGTATCTGGTCTGCCAGCCGTCTGGGGCGAAGTCTTGGGCGGTGCGCTACCGAATGTCGGGTCAGTCGCGCAAACTCACTCTTGGCGACGCTGAGGCCGTGACGCTGGCACAGGCGCGGGTCAAGGCGGCCGAAGCCTTGGCCGAGGTCGCGGCCGGACGAGATCCCAGCCTAGCCAAGCTGGCCGAGGTGGCGGCCGAGCACGAGAAGACCGACCAGACCATCCGCTGGGCCATCGATCAGTTCATCGAGCAAGTACGCGATGAAGGCCACGCGCGAAGTCACGTGGAAGCAATATGAGCGCCTCCTCAATCGCGTGATCGAGCCAGCGTGGCACGGTCGCAGTCCATCCACTCGATCAAGCGCCGCGACGTGATCGACCTGGTCGAGGGTATCCGCGAGGAGCACCCGACACAGGCCAATCGTGTCTTGGCAGTGACCTCCAAACTGTTTGCTTGGCTGGAGTGCGCGACGAGATCGACATCGCACCAACGCGTGGGGTCAAACGTCCAGCCCGCGAGAAGGGGAGGGATCGGGTACTCAGCAGCGCCGAGCTGACACAGTTGCTGGGCGTCTGCAACGAGCTGGACAAGACGACCACCGCGTTCATGAAGTTGCTCGATCTACACGGGTTGCCGCAGATCGGAAATCGGAGCAGCCGAGTGGCATCAAATCGACAGCCGCGCGAGCTGATTATCCCCGAGGACGAAGGCCAAAAACCACAAGCGCCACATGGTGCCGCTGTCGACGGCGGCCTGGGCGGTGATCGAGACACTGCCGCGCGACACCAAGTTTCTATTCCCGGCCAAGTCGGGCGGTGGGTCAATTGGCCAGTTTGCCCATATGAAGCGTCGCGTCGATGCCCTGGTGCAGCTCGACAAGCCGTGGACGTGGCACGACCTTCGCCGGTCCGTCGCCTCTGGCCTGCAGGCGCTCGACTTCTCGTCGAGCTGATCGAAACGATCCTCAATCACACCAGCGGCACATTTCGCGGCGTCGTCGGCGTTTACCAACGGCACGACTACGCCGAACGAAAAACGGCAGGCGTTGCAGACCTGGGCTGACCACCTTGCTGGTATACCGGGGCGAGGTGATTCCGCTGCGCGGTGGCCGCCGATGAGCAAGGCACCAACAACCTGGAAACCTTTACACGAAGCCTATGCGCACGTTTTGGCGCACGAGCGCGATCCACGGCTGACCAAATACTTGCTGCGGACAGCGTTTGCCGAAGGATCGGTGCGCACACGTGGCTATCATGTCCCCGGCGATTTTGTTCGGCCGGCCGGGGTCAAGCCGCTGGTGCGCGGACTGTGGGCCGAACCCGATCGGGACCACTATCCCGACTACGCGTGGCCAAGGTCGACTGGTCGCAAGACTTGGCCGATGTCTCGGTGCCCGTCGATGAGAGCGCAAACGTCTGGGGTCGAGTTCCAGATACTGCGCATCGAAGTTTGCGGGAGGACTTACTGAAGCGATGGCCCACGGCGGTCTTAAGCGAGGTCGCAAGTCGGTGCACGATCGCGAGGCGATCTTATGTGCGGCCGAGGCGTACGTTCAAGCCAACGGCTGCCCCAACTCGCTGAACAAGCTTGTCGACGCCGTCGAAGTGGAACTGGGTGATAAGCTCGATCCGGCTCCGAGACGCACCTATTTGAGCAAGCTGCTGTCGCCGGTCTTTAGTCGACGGATAGCATCCGCTAATTCGCGGAGTTAATTAGCGATCAATAGCGTCCGTTCGCGTTCGACAAGAAATGCGAATAATTGTTGTTCAATCGTCAGATGCAATTGTCTGACGGTGTCGAACATGACCAAAACACAACTCATCATGAAGCGGCTCGACGCGCTCGAGGCCGCGCTCAAAACCGCCCCCTCGCGAGCGCGACGCAGCTAACCAAGAGCGAAGTGGCGCGCCGCTACGCCGAGTCGGAACGTTCCGTCGATCGTCGCCGTGATAAGGCGAAACGCGGCGACTCGAAGTTTCCACTCCCCGTACTGGACGAGAACAGCCGCCCGAAATGGTGGCTTGATGAGCTTGAGGCCTACGAGCGCGGCGCGGCGCGTGAAGAGGCCGCGTCGTGACGACAAACGCCCCGGAGAACCGGGGCGCTGCCTGAGATAACCCGACGGTCCTGCAAGACCGATCACCGAAGGAAAAACCCGATGACGAGCGAATATATAAATGAAAATGTAGTCGATATCCAGGGCGAAAAAGCCGCCGCGCTCTTGCTGAGGCACAGCGTTTGGCCGCCCGAACTGCTCTAGTAATTTTCCACGTTTGCGCAAATGCCCGAAAAACCCTTTAGAAATCGGGGTTTTCACGGGTTCGCCGATCACCATCGCTGCGACCGAAGAGAACGGAAGCGCACCGAAATCACTGAAAGCGAGCGTAGAGTCACCGAATTTTTCACCGACTATTCGCGCTCTGTTCGCGGATGCCATTGGAGCCTGCAGCATTGGAGGCAGCGCCATGATCGTGCGCGCCATCATCACCAGCACGCGGTACGCGCACCTGGCTGCCGATACGGTGGCCGCGGCCAGCGACGTCGTGGGTGCGGCGTTGGCGGCGGCGATTGAACGACCGCCCACGCCTGCTGCCGATGTCAAGCTGCGGAGGTCACGGCGATGAGGGCGTCGAACTGGTCTGTGATTCTGCGCGACCTGCCGCCAGCCACACACGCCCGTGTCCGAACTGCCGTTGAGGCGGCCAGGGCGGCGTACTTCGCGGCCGGTGATGCCGAGGCGAGCGCCGAACAGGAATGCCTGTGGCGGGGGATCGCGAACTACGCCGGCGGCAAGCAGACCCAAGGCTTTTTTGACCTGGTGGCGCAGTTGCCGCCAGAGGAGGCGCTTGAGCTGCGCTCGACCGTTCGTGATCTAACCCGACTGCACAAAAAGGCGCGGACCCGCGTCGCTCGGTTCCAGCAGCAAGGTCGGAGGGCGAAATTCTACCGGGCTGTGTTGCGCGCGTGGTCGGATGCCCGTGTTCTTGGCCAGACGGAAACCGGCCCGACCGCGCGCTTTCTATGCGCAGTCTCCGAAGGGGTTTCTCTGCACCTCACCGGCCGAGGAGCTAAGGAGATAATCAAACGCGAGCAGGAACGGCGCCGCACCCTTGAGCGACTCGAACAGAAATATCCAATCATTAACGCGGCCGCAACATTTGATGAAGCCGCGCAGAGGCGCGCAAATGAGATTGATTGGGATAAATACTGGGAAACCCTGGCCAACGAATTGGACGAATTGAGCTCACTGTTGCGGCAATAGGGCACTTTTTTTCCTCAAAAACCGGGGCTGGAAAGTGCCCTATGGTCTGCTCCATGTAACCACCACCAATCATTGCTGATCGGTGATCAATGATCACGCATCTCAAGCGTGACGCACCGTCAGCCAGAAACCGGTGGTTAACATGGATAATACTTTCGACCCGCTCGACGAGCCGATGGATGACGCAGAGACCGCTCCATACCTCGGCATCGAACCCTCCACGCTTCCGACCTGGCGCGCGCAGGGCAAAGGCCCGCAATATCTCAAGTTGGGCAAGAAGGTTCGGTACACTCCCAGGCTCATTCAACAATACCTGATGGAGCAAGTCCGAACGCCAATCTCGGCCAAAGTTCGAGCCGATCGGCGCCGCGCACTCTCAGAAACTGCCTGATCCAAAAAAGAACGGCGCCCGAAAGGGCGCCGCAGTTTTGCCATTTGCATCGGAGCGACCCGCCAAGGCCGCTCACCAAACCCAAGGAAAGGCCTAGCCGTGCTTACATATCGTAAATCTGCCCGCAAAGACAAGCTCCACACCGTGCGCGAACAATTACGGCATGAGATCTTCGTTGGTCTGAACACAATCGAGGACATTGTTGGCGATGCGCTTGATTACATCGCCGCCGAGGCAACGACCCTTGGCACCGAGCGCGACCTCGCCATCGATGCTGTGGCTGCAAAGGCGATCGATCGGATCCATCACGAACTGGAACGGGTAGTCGAGAAGGCGTTCCGGATTGTTCCGATCGTGGGGGTCGCTCCTCCCGTAATGGCGAGCTGGCCGGATAATGATGCGACGAGCCCGCCTGAGGTCGCTGAAAATCCCTGACCCGATTAGCCGAAAACCGGGGGTGCAGCGGATCGATCCTGCACCAAACAAACGGAGACTAAACCCAATGCCCGCTAATGCTCATGAAATCGTAATCAACGAGTTGAAGCAAGCCGCCATACGCGAGATCGAGGTCGTACGAGGCAGTAAACATCACCAAGTTCGTTGGAAGGTGAACGGGAACGCGCCGCGCTTCATTACGATACCGGGGTCACCTTCTGACTGGCGCTGGGAGCAGAACCTCCGAGCGGACGTCCGACGAATGCTGCGCGCGGACGGCCTACTAGTTGATCCGGAGGCGAAGTCCAGACCAAAACCTCCAGATCGGTTGACGCGATTGGAGCAATCAATGCGATCACTCGAACAGCGTCTCGCCAGACTAGAAGTAAACGGAGCACAGGCCAATTCCTGAGCACATTCGGGGAAAGCCCCATCGACAATCCAAAGGAACCTAGCCGTGGCTAAAAAAGTATTGAAGTCGAAGAGTCCATCTCGCCGGAGTCAGAAGAAGTCACCATCGGTGGATGCCCGTCCACCGGACACCCCACCAATCGAGCGGCCGACATCGTCATGCCTTGAGCAATTCAAATCAAAGCGCGGGCCACTGATTGCCGGTGTTGCGACGCTACAGACCGCACTACCAATCTATAAGCTCTCGGACGCTGGCGATTGGGCTCGCTTGCATCCGGACAAGGTGGCTTATTGGTCCGACGAGCTGTGTTTCGTGATGGTCCCGATCTTGGGTCAGAAGGACGGACAGCTGCATTTGATCTCCGAAGAACTGGCTATGGCATTCTTGCCGAGCAAGAAGATCGAGCGGTTCGCATTGGCGCTCGCCGCGAAGCCGAACGATGTTTTCTTTCTGTGTCGCATTCCGACGAGGAACCTCGACAACCGTTACAATGCGACGAACTTGGAAGGTTGCGAAGAGGCGCGAAAGCACTGGACGCAATTGACAAGCCGCAAGGCAGAAGGAGTCGACGAGTATCAAATCTCCTATGCGATCAACAAGAAGGCATTCCCGGAGACGAAATGGCCGGGCACGCCGCTGGATAAGCTGATCGAGATTTCCCTCGCCAATCGGATGATCTTTGACGAGCAGCACCCCGGCCTCAAGCGTCTGCGCGGAGATGTGGTGCTCTAAATGGTGATCCCTCCGAACTGAACGGTTCGGAGCGTCGGTGGTTCATTTTCCCCTGGTGGACGCGACCGACAACTAATTTGAGGAATTGCAAATGGCTCATTTTGACCAAGTTGTAGTTTGTGATTTTGAATATGAGATTCAACCGGGTGGACTGCCGAACGTCCTCTGCATGGTCGCCTATGTGTTGAACGCGCACCTTCAGCACGTACGCACCATCCGCTTGTGGCGTGGTGAGTTCGGCAAGTTCTCGCCGTTCGACCTTAGCCCTAAAACGCTGTTCGTCGCTTACAGTGCCTGGGCCGATCTCACCTGCTTCATGATGTTGGGCTGGAGGTTCCCGGCACACGTCTTCGATCTGCATACGGCCTATTTGTCGGTCAGCAACATCCTGTTTCCATTCGAACCGGAGTTGAAGCGCGTGAAGCCGCGCAAAGGTCTAGCCGACGCTTGTCACGCCTACGATATTCAAGGCTGGCAGTTCCTCGAAAAGAAGACGATGGCGCAGGACATCGGCGAGGGACGTTGGAGGAAATACGGCAAGCCGGCCGTGCTCGCTTATTGCGAGGAGGACGTCAAGAAGTCGGCTGAACTCTTGCGCGCTATGCTGCGCCCGGGCCGTACCACCCTGCGGGTAGACGTCCAGCGCGTCATGTTCTGGTCAGAGTACAGCGCCAAGGCAATCGCCCGGGTTCAGGCCCAGGGCATGCCGATCGATCTGGAGGTGTGGAATCTAATCCAGGAGAACAAGGCGGCGATCATCCACGCGCTGCGGCTGAAGTTCGATCCAAGTTTCGGCAGTGACGATCCGATCTACAACGAGGAAGGGGAGTGGTCCTACGAACGCTTCGAACGCTGGTTGATTCGTGAAGGCATCCACGAGTGGCCGCGCCTCGCCAGCGGTAGGCTCGATATTGACGGCGACGCGTTCCGGATGATGTACCTCTACCATCCGAAAATCGTGGGACTGCATGCGTTGCGCGACTCTATTGGCGTGGTTGTGCGCGCTAAGTTGCCGATTGGTCCTGACGGCCGCAATCGTCCATCGATCTTCCCGTTCGGCACTTCGACCGGCCGCAACGCCCACGCCAAGTCGCTATACAATTTTCACGCCGCGATGCGCTCGCTGATGAAATTCCCGCCCCACAAGATCGGTGTCTATCTGGATTGGCGCACGCAGGAGATTGGCGTTGCCGCCGCCAAGTCCGGCGATTCCGCGTATATGGCGGCCTACGCCGGCGGTGACGTCTATCATTCACTGGCGCGGATCTCAAACAATGTCCTTCGAGCATCGCCTGTTCAATCTCGAAGTAGCTCGTTTCGCTAAACGGTTTGGACACATCCACGACCAGGAAATCGTGGAGCAGCAGCTCGGTCAGCGGATGGTTGCCGTGCTGGTCGAGCGGCCAGTCGACTTTATTGTCCAGGCCATCGTAGAACGTGAGATTGGCGTTGAACCGCGCGCGATACGCGCCGACGTAGGATTTGGAAAGATTGAAGGCGTCCTCTTCGTTATAGATGTCTCGGATCTCAAGATCCCGATTTACCTGATCGAACATCTTCGCGCTGAGCGTGACGTTCTTCATTTCCGGCCGCCCAACCCGTTCTAATCGCACGGACCGTTTGCCGGCGCTCAGAGTCTCGCCAACCACCGCGAACATTGGCCCTCCCTTGAACAGTGTCGCCCATTCGATCCTAAGGACCATCCCCATGACATTCTTGCCGTAGAGCCTGTCGGAACCGACATCCTTGAAGGCTAGCTTTCTTGATACGATTGTTTTTTCGGCCATCGGACCGTCCAGGAAAAATGGATCCGATCTCTGTCCCGCGAAGACCTGCAGGCCTTTTCCTTTACCGCCGCTCTCGTCGTTCACGCGAAATGCGACCACATCGCCGTTTGGCAGCGTGCAGCGACCCTCTTGCGCCGGTTGCGGAACACCGAACGTGAAATCAAAAACGAATTCCTCGTCTGCAACAGCGAACGAGCGCCCGCCAGGCGCAATCGATACGGGACGCACGCGCAACCGGTAAATGACTGCGTCGGAAAACAGGGCGGACGGTCCGGCGTACGGAAACACATTCATGATCAGAACGAGATGCTGCGGACTCTGCGGACAAGGAAATGCATAGACGTCCGTGATATCGATGACTGGATCAGCGATGGCGCGAGGCCCTGAGATGTGATCGGACATGGTGAGTTCTTTCTAGCGCGGATCTGCGATGTTATTTAATTTCCCGCATTGCCCCGGCCCCGATTGCCGCTCCGCCGAGAATCAGGAATAAATGATGCCCGACTTCGGTTGAGCCATCCAACAAGAAGCCGGTGGCGACTAGTGTTGCCGCGAGTGCGGCCCACAAGCCGAGACGCTTCGCGTTATCTGCATTGATTACTCTTCGTATCGCTTTCATTTATTGTTTAGTTCTCTTCACGTTGAGACAAAGTCTCGTCAGGCATCGTGTAACGATGCGACCGTCAAGGCTTGTCGGTTTCGACTTGCCATCGCAGGGCCAGCGTTTCGCGATCGTATGTTTAATCATGGATTCCCCTGATTTTTCTGCCGTTCGCGCAGAATGCCCTCTGCCACGCTAAAGCAGTCTGCCCCGATCGGAATTCCGCAGTAGATGGCGATTTGGATTAACACTGCGCGCAATTCGTTAGCCGTAAGTCCGTTGACCTGTGCCCCGCGAACGTGGTTGGCGAACTCGCTCATTTTGCCGAGCGCAGCGACCATGCCGAGAGTAAGGATGCTGTGCTCACGCGGCGACAAGGTTTCGTCGCCCCATACTTCGCCCCAGCAATATTCGGTCGTTAGGCGCTGAAAGTCGCGGTTGAAGTCATTGAGGTTTGCCAGCGCACGGTCGACATATTCATCGCCCAGTACTTGCCGGCGTTTCGCGAGACCGCGGTCGAAAAGATTTTTGTCCATAGCTTATGATCCTTTCAGGTTTGCCAACCAGTTGAGAGCCGACAGGCTCGGCATAAAGAAGTACTCGCCGCCCCGCAGCACGTTGAAACTGTGGATGCCGTGGATACGACGCCTTACCGGTGCCTTCGGGATCGTGAACGTGGCGCCTTCTTCCTGGAGGCCGACGATCGGGTCACGTTCATTGCCAACGCCGATAAAATTTCCGGCGTTGATCCATTCCCGTTGCAGGAATTCGAGGGTCGCCATCGCCTTTGCGCTGATGCCAATAAAAAAGAGCCCGTGCGGGACTTCATCATCGTGGTCTGAGAATGCGTTCGGATCGTAGGGCGTTCCGTAAGTCGTGCTGCGCCGGATAATGCGATGCTGGTTCACATCCGTGAGCACCGGCAGCTGGGAATCGCGCGGGTTCATCCTGCGCATATGGCAGCAAAGCGGCGCCTGCTTGCCGACCGGATCGTTAGCGTAAGCAAAGTTGTTGTTTCGCTGCGGGTCTTCACCGAGGGCGGGGTCGTCCTTGTCTGGCGCGAGCGTCAAGGGCGCACCGCTGCGCCAGCGACCAACCAGTTTCGCCGCGAGTAACTCACGTTCTTCGTCCGTTTCAGCATTGTCTCGCAGGAAGCGATTGAACGTTGCAACCAGGGTTTGGTATTTGCGAAAGAAGAGGAAAGTTCCATTGCGGCCAAGCACATCCGGCTGCGGCATCGGAAGGGGCGAACCGCCCTCGCCCGGATAGCCAAGGATAAATTCACCTGCCTTAATGGAGGGAACCTGGCCCGGGAGCGGTTCGACACCGCTGCCTTCAATGGATGGTTGGCTGATACTATCTCTGTAACCCATCGGATTGAGATCGCCGGGCTGAGCGCCGAAGTCGTGAGTGCGCAGCACCGTAACGCCGAAAACTCCTTGGTACTGCTCGCGCGCCAGCGCCATGGTGCGTCGCCACTTTTCTTCACTATCGCTAAACACGGTGACACCGATATGAACCTGGCCGCTGCCGAACGGCTGGTCCCAGTTCTTCGGATCGTTCTCTCCGCGGTCGAGAAGCACGTCGGCGCGCCCAGCCATTCCCACTCGAAACGTCGCAGGGAAACTTTGCAGTGATTCGTTGGGGACACCCAGCGCTTCCAAACCGCTGTAGGTGATTGCGGCTGCGATCCAGGCGTCGCGAGCTTTCCACCAGTCGCCTGCAGAAGCTACATGCGGGATAAGCCGTCCCAGGAATTCACGACCGCTACGCGAATCCTCAATGTGCATCAAGATGTGCGAACCATAGTATGGCTCGGGGCGATAGCGCAGGACCGTTGCTTGAATCTCGTGCAGATCAAGCAGGCTGGGACTCTTGCTCTCCGTGCGAATCGGCATGCGCTTATGCGGCAACGCGAATCAGTTTCTTGTTTACGAATTCACCTATACCCAAACGGGACAGCTCACGGCCATAGCCGGAATTTTTCACGCCGCCAAACGGAAGGTCGGGCGCGGTGCCGGTCGCCTCGTTGATGAAAACCATCCCGGAATCGATCTGGCGCGCGAGCCGTTTTCCCCGTTCGACATCTTTGGTGATGACTGTTGCACCCAGTCCATAGGGAGAGTCGTTAGCCAGGTCCACTGCCTCTTTTTCATTCTTCACCCGGAAGACCATCGCGACCGGGGCGAAGAACTCCTGGCGGAAAGCAGGGTTGTCGGGTTTTACATCGGTCAGAATGGTAGGTGCGAGGAAGAATCCGCGCCGATCGAGCTTCTTTCCGCCAATTAACACTTTCGCGCCGCCCTTAACCGCGGTGTCGACCTGGTTGAGCACACCCTTAAGAGCTCCTTCCGTGCAGAGCGGTCCGAGTGTCGTTTCGGGATCCATCGGATCCCCTGGCTTCATTTTCTCCAGCTCGCTCTTGAACCGAGCGAGGAAAATGTCGGCGATGCCCTCCTGAAGAATGAATCGCTTGGCAGCGACGCAGGCCTGACCGGTGTTTTGCATGCGCCCGACCACCGCCCATTTCACCGCGCTATCGAGGTCGGCGTCGTCCAGGACAATGAATGGATCGCTGCCGCCGAGTTCCATGGTGCTCTTCTTCAGCGCCTGACCCGCCTCGGAAGCGACCGCCGACCCCGCTCTTTCGCTGCCGGTCAGCGCTACTCCTCTGATCCGGTTATCCGCGATAACCTTGGCCGACTGTTCGTTAGTGATAAAGAGGTTAGTCCATGTCCCAATCGGAGCGCCGGCGTCGAGGAAGAGCTTCTCGAAGGCCAGCGCGCATTGCGGCACATTCGGCGCATGCTTGCTAATGACGGTGTTGCCGAGCATGAGGTTCGGTCCCGCCACGCGCGCCAGTTGATAGTAAGGGTAGTTCCACGGCTCGATGCAGAACAGAACGCCAAGCGGCGCGCTTTCGATGACAGCTTCTCCGTCCTTAATCGGGAGTTTCTCAGGAGCCAGGAACTTATCCGCGTTATCCGCGTAGTATTCGAGGATGTTCGCGCTCAGTGTAACCTCACCCAGTGCCTCAGGGAACAACTTACCCATTTCCAGCGTGATGGGTCTGGCGTATTCGTCGATCTTCTCGCGCAGAATCTCCGCTGCCTTCTTGAGGACGGCCTTGCGCTGCGCGAGCGATCTCTGACTCCAGTCGGCGGCGTATGTTTTCTCTGCCTGAGCAATGATCGACTCGATATTCGCGTCTTTGTGCGGCGGAAATGTCTTAACTACCTCCTCCGTGTAGGGATTGATCGTTTGATATAACATGGAAGCTACCTCAGTCTTTTTGCTAGTTACCGGCTAACGTCGCGTTACACCCCACCCACTTGGTCGAGGAACTGCTCGACCGCCGGTCCGATTTTCTCGAGCCGCTTTGTGTCCACCACCGTCAAATTCGGGCTGGCGACGTACCAGAAGTGCGCCGGGATCTGATATTTTACGATGAAGTCCTTGATCTTCGGACTGCGAATTCCCGGCCAGCCCTCGATTTCGCCGAACTGGAGGTCGAGGATGTCTGGAATCTTGGTGCCGAAGTCGTCGATATAAGGATCCCAGTCGCCGTCGTAAGTGCTGGCGAAGAGAATCTTTGTGTCGTTATCCAGGAAGACCCAGCGCATATCGTGAACGGTGCCAACCCGGTCTACGCCTTGATTAGCCAGATCTCCGTGCAGGAGCTGTAGGAACGCGCGCATCCGCTTCGCAGCAGCTGGCGTGATCGGAAGGATGGCTGTCAGCTCCGAAACCTTTCCCTGGCGGGCACCGACTCGGCCGGCGCTCCCCACGGGGACAGATTGCTTGGCGGGTTTACCGGACTTAACGCCGCGGATTACGTTCTCCAGCGCGGTCTTCGAAATCTCTGTCGCGTCGGCGTAAATCTCGCGTAACTTCTTGATCCTCTCATCGAGACTCAAGGATTGAGCTGGGGTTGCGTCTTTTGTTTTCGTCATTGTCGTAGTTGTCATGTTAATGGTCCTTCTAATGGTTTTTGTTTAATTGGTTGATTCGTTCGTTACCCTAAGAATTTTCGATCCAAACAGTTTGGGCGTTTACGAAAGTATGAGGCCCAAAATGCGAGAGCTCCCGGCCATACCCGCTGTTCTTGACTCCGCCGACCGGGACTCGCGGATCCGAGGCGGTCACACCGTTGATGAAAACACCACCGGTGTACAAATCGCGCGCCATCTTGCGCGCCCTGTCGATGTTCTTAGTCCAGACATTGCCGCTGAGCCCAAACTGGCTC
>CAVXDE010000028.1:0-16359 GCA_963760435.1 uncultured Alphaproteobacteria bacterium | reverse complement strand
GCGCACATCGGCCAGACGATAGACCTTGGCGATCGGGATCTCGAGGCCGCCAGCATCGATCAGGACAGCAAGTTCGGCAAGCACCTTGGCATTCGCCGCCGCGGCATTCCCCGCCGTCTTGACACCGTGTTTCGCGGCCGCCGCGAAGTCGATGATCGTATCGAACCGATCGGGCGCGACGCCGAGTTCGAGCGCTAGGTCCACATAGCCGCCGCCGAAAGTGTCGATGAAGGCATCGATCTTGTCTCCCGATGCGGCTCGGATCCGGTCCGCAAGGCCTTCCCCATAAGCAATCGGGATCACACCATGGTCGGCGAGCCAGGCATGGTTTGCAGCGCTGGCAAGACCGATGACCTTGGCGCCGACCGTCCTCGCCAGTTGTACGGCGATCGAGCCCACGCCGCCGGCGGCGCCAGAGACGACGACGGTGTCGCCAGCCTTAAGCGAAAGGGCTTGCGCC
This sequence comes from uncultured Alphaproteobacteria bacterium, assembly GCA_963760435.1. Classification (GTDB taxonomy): domain Bacteria; phylum Pseudomonadota; class Alphaproteobacteria; order Rhizobiales; family Xanthobacteraceae; genus JAFAXD01. The sequence goes on along the minus strand of CAVXDE010000028.1, from coordinate 15,899 downwards.
GCCGCATAAGCTGTGGTTCCCGCGACGAACAGAGCCCCTGCCTGCTCCCAAGAGACCTGGGCGGGGCGAGGAACGAGATGGTCACCCTCGACGATGACTAGCTTCGAGAGCCCCGCGATCGGCCCAGAACGGAAAATCGACCTCCGCAGACCCGGCAGATCTCCCGTGGAAGCGCGGTCAAGGTCGAAGCGATCGCAACCGGCGCCGTGGGGGTAACACCTCTGCGGCGCTTTTTCTTGGTCTGGGTGCAACCGAATGACCGAAGAGCAAAAGCAGGCACGCATCGCAGAGCTTGAGGCTGAGATCGCCGCCAAGGAGCGCCAAGACGCTCAAGGATCTCGAGCGGCGATACGGTGTCGGCTGGACGCATCAGAGCAATCTGGATCATAATCGCGCTTCGTCGGCTTCTTCCCACCTGTGACGTTGGGGCGCCGGATCGACGGCAATTCCACAACCGCTGATCCCCGGCTGCCGTCAAAGCGCGTGTTGAGGCAATCATTCGTGCGCATCCTGGCATCCTCGATCAGTATAAAGGCGATCGAGCTTGCAACAGGTATCCCGGCTGCGGACCGTCCGTAGAAGGCCCTCGCCGCGACCTAGCGGAGCTCGCTGGTGAGTTTTGCGGGGATTTCCTGGCCCCGGGGGGCGCGGGCGCGTTGTGTCGCGGCCACAGGGGCAAATTTTTTGCTGCTTCCCAAACGCTTCCCAAGCCGGGTTCGGGAAGTGGCGTCTGCAAAGAAGTGCCGTTCTCATGCGGGTTTCTGTCGCGCCATAGGTGCCAGTAGCGTTGATACGTTGTTAACCGCTTGAGCCTGCCTGGCTTGCGTGAGGGCGCGAATTCCGGGAATCTGGGCGCGGGGATTTGGGGGTCAGCATGTTCAGACTGGGATTGGCCAGCCTTCGATTGGCAATGGCGGCCGTGGTGGCGCTGCTTGCCACGTCCGCCGCGCGCGCCGCGCCGATTACGATCGTGGCGGTGGGCGCCAGCAATACTTCCGGCTTCTATGTTGCAACGGAACAGGCGTATCCGGCGCAGCTCGAGGCGATGCTCCGCGCCAAGGGCGTCAACGCCCGGGTGATCAATGCCGGCCGTCCGTTCGACGTCACCGCCGGCATGTTGGCCCGCATCGATCAGGCGGTCCCGGACGGCACCAACATCGCGATCCTGCAGCCCGGCGGTAACGACCAGCGCTTCTTCGTCGCGCACGACCAGCGCGCCGCCAATATCGCGGCGATGTCCAACCGGCTGCGCGCCCGCCACATCCAGGCGATCGTATTCGACCCGGTGATCCCCAGCCAGTACTACGCCTGGGATCGCATCCACCTCACGGTCGAAGGCCACACCTGGATCGCATCAAGTCTGCTGCCGCAGGTGCTGGCGATCGCGCGCAAATCGCAGGCGACCGCGCAGAGCGAGCCGCGATAGAACTTCGCGATCCTTGGCCAACAGGCTCAAAGTAAGAGCATTGCTCTCATGAAGTGTCCGATGGTTGGGAATCTGCACGTGCGCAATCTGGATGATGAGCTGATCGCCCGCTTAAAGCGTCGCGCCGCGCGACACGGTCGCTCGACCGAGGCCGAACACCGGGAGATTCTCCATCACGCGCATGCCGCCGAGGACGAGCCCGCCTTCGAGAAACTGGCCGCCGAGTTGCGGAAGCTTACGAAACGCAGGAAACAAACGCCTTCCGAGATACTGCTCCGGGAGGGGCGCGAGCGACGGTGAATACGCTCGTCATAGATGCCAGGATCGCCATTAAATGGGTGCTGAACAGGACAGCGCGGCGGAGGCGTTGACGGTTCGACGGGGCCGCCCAGCTGCTTGAAAGTGGCGCTCGCCTTTCGGACTACACCGCTACGGCAGCATCTTCACCCAGGCGACAAGCGCATCGACAACGGCCTGAGGCTGCTCGGGAATAAGTGCGTGGCTCGCACCCGGAATCACCATCACGGTAACGCGATCGCCGAACTCATCCTTCATCTCGTTGCGCTTGTCCGCCGGCTTGAAAGGGTCCTGCTCGGCCTGCAGATCGAGCAGCGGCGCATGGCCGCCAGACCACCAGTCCGATTGCTTGACCGCGGCGACCGCGGCGCGCTGCGCATCGCGCACCTCCGGGTGCCAGCCGTTGAGCCAGATGCTCGGATCATTGCCGGGCGCGAAGAACGCAAAGCGCAACGCCGCGATGCGGTCCGGCACAGGCTTTGCCGGATCGCCGGCGACGTTGATCGCGGCTGTCAGTTCCTTCGGATATTGCTTCGCCGCCGCCGCGGCGATGACGATGCCCCGCACCAAATCGGGATGATCGACCGCGGTCATGCGCGCGACCCAGTTGCCATAGGCGTGGCCGACGATGACCGCCCTGCCCGCGCCAAGCTGGTTGATGACCTCTGCGATGTCGCCGGCGAAATCGTGCAGTGAGATGCCGCTCATCGGGCCGGTGCTCGCGCCGATGCCGCGCGGCTGCGGCCGCAGCACACGATAGCCCGCGACCGCAAGCCCATCGGCCACCGCGTCGTAATCCTCCGAATCGCGTGCGAGCGAGGGCAGCAGCACGATCGCCGGCCCCGCGCCGTCAACGATCACGTCGATCGCAACGCCATCGTAGCGAACGATCTGCCGCGTGCGCGCGGCCTGTGCATCAGCGCTCATGAACAGAATCGCAGCCAGCAACAAATAAAAGACAGCGGTGCCGATCTTACCTCTCCCCGCTTGCGGGGAGAGGTCGATTTCGAGCGCAGCGAGAAATCGGGTGAGGGGGCGCTTCCACAAGCTCAGAACGCGCGGAGAGGCCCCCTCACCCGGATTGCTGCGCAATCCGACCTCTCCCCGCAAGCGGGGAGAGGTAAAGACTGCTTGGCAGTGCATCCGAAACTACGCGGTGCTAGCCGCGCTCTTGCCGAGCGCGGCTTGGGCAGCGGCAAGACGCGCGATCGGCACCCGGAACGGCGAGCACGACACATAGTCGAGCCCCACCTCGTGGCAGAACGCGACCGAGGCCGGATCGCCGCCGTGCTCGCCACAGATGCCGAGCTTGAGCGCTTTGCGCGTCTTGCGCCCGCGCTCGGTGGCGATGCGGATCAATTCGCCGACGCCTTCGCGATCGAGCGTGACGAACGGATCGGTCGCGAGAATCCCGCGCGCCATATAGGCGCCGAGGAAGCTTGCGGCGTCGTCGCGGCTGATGCCGAACGTGGTCTGGGTGAGATCGTTGGTGCCGAACGAGAAGAACTCCGCGGTCTCGGCAATCTCGCCGGCCTTGAGGGCGGCGCGCGGCAGCTCGATCATGGTGCCAACCTGGTAATCGATCTTGGCGCCGGTCTCGCGCATGACTTCCTGCGCCATCGCGTCGATGCGCGCCTTGACCAGATCGAACTCCGCCTTGGTGGCAATCAGCGGAACCATGACTTCCGGCACCACCGGCTGGCCGGTGCGCTTGGCCGCCTCCACCGCCGCCTCGAAGATCGCGCGCGCCTGCATCTCGGCAATCTCCGGATAGGCGATGGCGAGCCGACAGCCGCGGAAGCCGAGCATCGGGTTTGCCTCATCAAGCTCGCGTGCGCGCTCGATCAGTTTCTTCGGGTCGGCGCCCATGGACTTGGCGACGTCCTCAATCTCGTGCTGGCTGTGCGGGAGGAACTCGTGCAGCGGCGGGTCGAGCAGCCGGATGGTGACCGGCAGCCCCTGCATGATGTCAAACAGCGCGATGAAGTCTTCGCGCTGCATCGGCAACAACTTGGCGAGCGCGGCGCGCCGGTGCTTCTCATCGTTGGCGAGGATCATCTCACGCACGGCCCGGATGCGGTCGCCTTCGAAGAACATGTGCTCGGTCCGGCACAGGCCGATGCCTTGGGTTCCGAACTTCACCGCCACGCGAGCATCGGCGGGCGTGTCGGCGTTGGCACGCACCTTGAGGGCGCGTACATCGTCCGCCCAGTGCATCAGCGTGGAGAACTCACCCGAGAGTTCCGGCTCGCGCATCGCCACCTTGCCGGCGAGCACCTGTCCGGTCGAGCCATCGATGGTGATCACCTCGCCTTTCTTCAAAGTCACGCCACCCGCGGACAACGTGTTGTTGGCCAGATCAATGCGCAGCGCGCCCGCGCCGGAGACACACGGCTTGCCCATGCCGCGCGCGACCACGGCCGCGTGCGAGGTCATGCCGCCGCGCGCCGTGAGGATTCCCTGCGCGGCGTGCATGCCGTGAATATCCTCGGGGCTCGTTTCCGCCCGAACCAGAATGACGCGGCGCCCGTGGCCACCGAGCGTCTCGGCTTCGTCCGCCGTGAACACGATCTCGCCGGACGCTGCGCCGGGCGACGCCGGCAGGCCAGTCGCGATGACGCTGCGCTCGGCGTCCGGGTCGATGGTCGGATGCAGGAGTTGATCGAGCGAGGCCGGATCGACCCGCGTTACCGCCTCGTGTTTGCTGATCAGGCCCTCATTGGCGAGCTCGACCGCGATGCGCAGAGCCGCCTTGGCGGTGCGCTTGCCGGAACGGGTCTGCAGCATCCACAGCTTGCCCTGCTCCACCGTGAACTCGAGATCCTGCATGTCGCGATAATGCTTCTCGAGCAGACCGTAGATACGGGTCAGCTCGGCAAAAGCCTTTGGCATCGCGCCTTCCATCGAGGGCTTGTCGGAGCCCGCCTCAGCACGCGCGTGCTCGGTGATTTCCTGCGGTGTGCGGATGCCGGCGACGACGTCCTCGCCCTGAGCGTTGATCAGGAATTCGCCGTAGAGACGCTTCTCGCCAGTTGAAGGATTGCGGGTGAAGGCAACGCCGGTCGCCGATGTGTCACCCATGTTGCCGAACACCATGGCCTGCACATTGACCGCGGTGCCCCAGCTTTCCGGAATGCTGTGCAGGCGGCGATAGGTGATCGCGCGCTGGTTCATCCATGAACCAAACACCGCACCAATCGCCCCCCACAGCTGCGCGTGCGGATCCTGCGGAAAGTCCTCGCCGCGCTCTTCTTTCACACGGTCCTTGTAGTGATCGACGAGTTCTTTCCAATCATCAGCTTCGAGATCGGTGTCGAGCATGTAGCCTTTGCTGTCCTTGTGCTCGTCGAGGATCTCCTCGAAATGATGCGCGTCGATCCCGAGCACCACATCCGAATACATGGTGATGAAGCGGCGATAAGAATCATAGGCAAAGCGCGCGTCGCCGGATTTCTTGGCGAGCGCCGCCACCGTCTGATCGTTGAGCCCGAGGTTGAGTACCGTATCCATCATGCCGGGCATCGACGCGCGCGCGCCGGAGCGGACGGAGACGAGCAACGGATTATCCGGATCGCCGAATGTCTTGCCGGCGAGCTTACCGACGTGTTGGAGCGCGGCTTCGACCTCTGTTTTGAGCTCGGGCGGATAATTGTTGTCGTGCCCGTAGTAGTAAGTGCAGACCTCGGTGGTGATGGTGAAACCGGGCGGCACTGGAAGTCCCAGGTTGGCCATCTCGGCGAGGTTTGCGCCCTTGCCGCCGAGCAGGTCGCGCATCGCGGCTTTGCCCTCGGCCTTACCGTCGCCGAAGGTGTAGACCCATTGGTGCCGCGCCGACTTGGTCGGTTTGGCGGGCTTTGCCGGCGGCGCGCTACGTGCGGGCGGCTTGCGCTTGGCGGCAGATGCGGCGGCGCGCGGCGGCGCGGATTTGGCGCGTGCCGCCGGCTTCTTTTTTGGAGCGGGTTTCTGCTTACGTGCTGCTGTTTTAGCCATTGTGTGAACGGTCTTCTCTATTAGTGAATGAGGCCAAGCCCCATGACACCGGCGAGGATCAGATAGATCGCGACGATGTAGTTGAGGGCCTGCGGAAAGATCAGGATCAAAATCCCGGCTACCAACGAAACGATCGGCGAAATGTGCGACAATGTGAGCATTGTTACGTCTCCGGGTAGCGCACACAAACGATCAAGTTTGCGGCTGGTTCCATTGTAGCGATTTGCTAGCCCTCGATCTTGGAGAAATCCGCAACGGTTCGCGTGGCGGCACGGATTTCGTTGAGAAGCCTGAGACGATTTGCCCGCAGGGCGGCATCGTCAACGTTGACGGTGACCTTGTCGAAGAACGCATCAACATGCGGACGTAGACCAGCCATGGCCCGCATGGCGGCAGCAAAATCTTCCTCCGCGACGGCACGCGTCGCCTTTTCCTCGGCGTCGGTAATGGCAAGCGCGAGCGCGACCTCTTCCGGCAGGATGTAAAGCGTCTCGTCCGGTGATCCGTCGTAAGTTGTGCTGTCGCGCTTCTCCTCGATGCGCAGGATGTTGGCGGCGCGCTTGTATCCGGCGAGCAAATTCTGGCCGTCCTCGGTTTCAAGCAATGCGGCGAGCGCTTCAACCCGCCGCACGACGAGGACGAGATCATCCTGATCCTTGAGCGAGAACACCGCATCGACGAGATCATGACGCGCGCCCTGCTCGCGCAGCTGCACTTTGAGCCGGTCGGCAAAGAAACCCAACAGGTCGACAGCAACATCCGGTTTGTGAAGCTCTTCCAAACAAAGCGCCTGCAATCGGAGCCGAATCTTGTTGTCCAAAATAATGCGAATGACGCCAAGCGCAGCTCGCCTCAGCGCGTACGGGTCCTTGCTGCCGGTCGGCTTCTCATCGATGCTCCAAAACCTGATGAGCATATCGAGCTTGTCTGCGAGCGCGACTGCGACCGAAACCGGATCCGCTGGAACGAGATCATTCGGTCCCTGCGGCTTGTAATGATCCTCGCACGCGTGCGCGACGGCTTCATCCTCGCCCTGCGCCTCGGCGTAGTATTTCCCCATCAGCCCTTGCAGCTCAGGAAATTCGCCAACGACCTCCGTCAACAAGTCGGCCTTGGCGAGCCGCGCCGCGCGCTTGACCTTGTCCGGGTCGGCGCCTGCAACGGGCGCAAGCTTCGCCGCCAGTGCCTCGATCCGTTCGATGCGCTCCCACTGGGTGCCGAGCTTTTCATGGAACACGATCTGCTTGAACTTCGGCAACCGGTCTTCCAGCCGCGTCTTCAGATCGGTTTCGTAGAAGAACTTCGCATCCGAAAGCCGCGCCCGGATCACGCGCTCGTTGCCGGCGATGATCGCCTTGCCGCCGTCGCTCGCCTCGATATTGGAGACCAAGACGAACTTGTTGACGAGCTTGGCGGTCTGCGGGTCGCGCAGAACGAAGCACTTCTGATTGTTGCGGATGGTGCTGCGGATCACCTCGGGCGGGATGCTGAGGAATGCCGGATCAAACGTCCCCATCAGCACCACCGGCCATTCCACCAGCCCGGTGACCTCAGCCAGCAAGGCCTCGTCCTCGATCAACTCAAAGCCCTGCGCGAAGGCGAGATTCTTCGCATCAGCGAGAATCATCTCGGCGCGGCGCTGCGGGTCAAGCACGACCTTGGCGCGCTCGAGTTTGCTCGCGTAATCGTCAAACCGGCGCACGGTGATCGGCGCCGGCGCCATGAAGCGATGGCCGTAGGTGGTGTTGCCGGCCGCAACGCTGTCGACCGCGAACTCGACAATATCCGGCTCCTCGGTCTCGGGCCCAAACGTCGCGACGATCGCGTGCAGCGGGCGCACCCAGGTCAGCGCGCCGGGTTTTGCTGAAGCCGCACCCCAGCGCATCGCCTTCGGCCAGGGAAACGTGCGCACCACCACGGGAAGCATCTCCGCCAGCACGTCGCCGGCGGCGCGGCCGGGCTTTTCGATCAGTGCCACATAGAAATCGCCGCGCTTGTCGCGTTCGACCTTGGCTTCGTTGATTGAGGCGAGACCAGCGCTGCGCAGAAAACCTTGAATTGCTGCATCCGGCGCGCCGACGCGCGGGCCCTTCTTCTCTTCGCGCAGATCGGGCTGCCGCGCCGGAATTCCTTGCACGAACAAGGCGAGCCGGCGCGGCGTCGCGAACGCGCGCGCCCCTTCGTAGACGAGCCCCGCATCGACCAGGCGGTCGGTCACCATTTTCTTGAGATCATCCGCCGCCCGCGCCTGCATCCGCGCCGGAATTTCCTCGGAAAACAATTCGAACAAGAGGTCGGGCACGTCACCCTCCCCTGGAGGGGCGCTGTTCCCCTCCCCCTTGTGGGGAGGGGTTAGGGGTGGGGGTCGTCGTAACGACGCGATCAATGTCCTCAAGCATCCCGTCGATATTCTTCAACACATCATTGTTCCAAAACCTCAGCACGCGATAACCTTGCGCCTCAATGAACCTGGAACGCGCGGCATCAGCAAGTGCCTGCTCATCGTGCTGGCCGCCATCAACTTCAATCACGAGCTTGGCCCCGTGGGACACGAAGTCGGCGATGTAGTGCCCGAAGCGGACTTGCCGCCGAAAATGCGTCCCATCGAGACTGAGCCGGTGGCGTAGATGCCACCACAGCTTCTGCTCCGCTTCGGTCGGTTCGGCGCGCATGCGCTTCGCGTAGGTGCGCAGCGCGGGTCGCGGTTGCGCGCGGTCGAGGGGAGCCCAAATGCGCTCATCGCTCGCAGGTGCTTTTGTCACGCGTTCGGCCTCAACACATCGACCCCCACCCCCGGCCCCTCCCCACAAGGGGGAGGGGAGAAGAGCCACTACTTTTGAAGAAACTCACAGCCGCTTATGGCTGCCGTCGCACAGCGGCTTCCTTGCGGAGCGCTTGCAGGTGCAGAAGAACGCCTTCTCGGCCGCTTGCGCCTTCCACTCGACCGGCGTGAACGCCGTGCCCTTGTGCGAGCCGTCGCAGAACGGCTGCGCCTTGGAGCGGCCGCACGCACACCACCAGTAGGACTTGCCTTCCTCCACTTCGATCGGCATCGGCGCGCGACCGCCGATCTCGGGCACCATCTCGCTCATTGCGCTCCTCCTCCGTGAGTGTGAAGCCAAGCTTCGCCGCAAGCCTTTGCGAGCTCGCGCACGCGCAGAATATAGCTCTGGCGCTCGGTGACCGAGATCACGCCGCGCGCGTCCAACAAATTGAACACGTGGCTCGCCTTGATGCACTGATCATAGGCCGGCAGCGCCATCAGATGCGCGCGCTTGTTGCCGTTGCTCCAGCCGGCGTCGAGGTAGAGCTTGCAGGCGGCCTCAGCCATGCGGAATTGCTCGAACAACATCGCCGTGTCGGAGAACTCGAAATTGTGCCGCGAATATTCCTGCTCGGCCTGCAGGAACACATCGCCGTAAGTGACCTTGCGCTCGCCGTCGCGGCCGTTGAAGTTGAGATCGTACACGCGATCGACGCCTTGCACGTACATGGCGAGACGCTCGAGCCCGTAGGTCAGTTCGCCGGAGACCGGCGCGCATTCGAAGCCGGCGACTTGCTGGAAGTAGGTGAACTGCGACACTTCCATGCCGTCGCACCAGCATTCCCAGCCCAACCCCCAGGCGCCGAGCGTCGGGCTCTCCCAGTCGTCCTCGACAAAACGAATGTCGTGCAGCTCCGGATCGACGCCGATCGCCTGTAAGCGATTTCAGATAGAGGCCCTGCAGATCGGGCGGCGACGGCTTCAGGATCACCTGGAACTGATAATAGTGCTGCAACCGGTTCGGGTTCTCGCCATAGCGGCCGTCCTTGGGCCGGCGCGACGGCTGCACATAGGCGGCGTTCCACGGATTGGGACCGAGCGCGCGCAGCGTGGTGGCCGGATGGAATGTGCCGGCCCCCACCTCCATGTCGTAGGGCTGAAGGATCACGCAGCCGTAGTCCGCCCAATAGGCCTGCAGGGCCAGGATCAGGCCCTGGAAGGAGCGCCGCGGGTCCATATGATCGGCGCGGACGGAATTTTCGGGCATCACAACGGCCGGTTGCTGGATGTGGGGGCTGCGAATTCGTGCCGGAACGCTTATCGGCGCCCCTTGCGGGGGTCAAGCAGACGCGCCAACGTCCTGACAATGCCGACCACCGCATTGCGAATGATCATTGTCGCCCTGCTGGCGTGGCTCCCGACCGGAGCCGCCGCGGATGATTCTGCCGCGCGGCCGATTCGGATGATCGTTGCCTTCGCGCCCGGCGGCACCACCGACTTCGTCGCCCGGCTGGTGGCGGAACGCGCAAGCGCCGCGCTCGGGCGCAGCATCGTGGTCGAGAACAAGCCGGGGGCGAACGGCGCCATCGCGGCCGAAATGATCGCCAAGGCCGAGCCTGACGGCGCGACCCTGTTCTTTTCCACCATGGGGGCGCTCGCCATCAACCCCAGCCTCCGCCCCGACCTGCCCTACAGCCCGACCCGGGATTTCGCGCCGGTGGCAATGCTGGCGCGCAATACCACCGTGCTCGCGGTCAGTCCGGCCCTCGGGGTTCATTCCGTCGGTGAATTGATCACCCGCGCGCGGCAAAAACCCGGCGGGATCAGCATGGCGGTCACCGGGATCGGCGCCAATTCGCATCTTGCGCTTGAGCTGTTCCAGTCCGCCGCCGAGGTGAAATTCCAGATCATCCCCTATCGGGGCGCCGCCCAGGCCATGACCGACATGCTCGGCGGCCGCGTCGACGGGATTTTTGCCGATGCCCCGGTCCTGCTCGCGCAGCTCAATGCCGGCAAGCTCATCGCGCTGGGTATCCTTTCCGAAGCGCGGTCCGATGTACTGCCGAGCGTTCCGACCCTGCTGGAGCTCGGGCTGCCCGACACGATTGCGGAGAACTGGCAGGGCGTGGTGGCCCCGGCCGGCACGCCGCATGCGGTCATTGCGCGGCTCAACCGCGCCTTTTTGGACGCAGTCAACGATCCGGACGTGCGCCGGCAGCTTCGGGAGAACGGCGTGACCGTGGCGGCAACCTCGCCGGAAGCCTTCGGGCGCCTGATCGCCAGCGAAACCGCGCGCTGGGGCAAGGTCATCCGGGAAAAGGGCATCAAGCCGGCGACTTAGATTTGATCTCGATCATGTTCACAGGCGCATCCGGGGCTCATTTTGGCAACCCGGAGCCAAACCATGTGGACCAAACCGCTCATTCTGATCGTCCTGTTGGGCACCTTGGCCGTTGGTCTCTGCGCCAGTCAACCGCTGCCACTGCCCGGATCGGACACTGACGCCGCGACAACCGAGCTGATCGAATCACAAAACCGCACCCGACTGCTTGAGCAAGGCCAGTTCTTTCCGCGCTCGATTTCCGAGGACCTGCACGGGCAGATCAAGCGCTCGTCGCAACGCGCGCGCCAGGCTATCGCGATTTTTCTCGTGACATCTCTCGGGCTTCTGCTTTTCCTAATGCTCCCATTGTTCGAGCGTGACAAAGTCATCGTCGAGAAGCCGCTCGGTACCGACGAGACGCACGTGCATCGGGTTTAGGTGCATCCCGGTTCCGGGCTGTGCTTTGAAACGCCTGGAGGGAGCGCGATCTTGAGGTTTGTATCATCGCTCGTATTGGCGATCGTGGCGGCTGTGCTGAGCATCGGCGCAGTCTGCGCGCAGGATTTTCCGTCGCGACCGATCAAGGTGGTCATCGCTTTTCCCGCCGGTGGACCCACCGACTTCGTCGGCCGCCTGCTCGCCGACAAACTCAAGGAGTTGCTTGGCCAGAGCGTGATCATCGAAAACAGGGCGGGCGCGTCCGGGGTGATCGGGGCGGACTACGTGGCCAAGTCCGAACCGGACGGACATACGCTGTTTCTCACCACCGTCGGCGCCGTCGCGATCACGCCCAACATGCGCCCCGACATGCCCTACAACCCGGTCACCGATTTCGCCCCGATCAGCGAGATCGTGCGCAACACCACGGTGCTGGTGGTTCGCTCCGAGAACCCGATTGCATCAGCCCAGGAGCTCGCCGCACGCGCCAAGGAGAAGCCCGACACCATCCCGTTTGCCTCGACCGGCACCGGCACCACGACGCACCTTGCCCTCGAGCTGTTCCAATCCGCGGCGGGTGTGAAGTTTCTGCACGTGCCCTATCGGGGCGCGGCACCCGCGCTGACCGATCTCCTGGGAGGTCAGGTCGAGGCGTTGTTCGCGGATGTGCCGGTGCTGCTGTCGCAGATTGAGGCGGGCAAGCTCAAGCCGCTTGCGGCTGCATCGGACACGCGCAATCCGATTTTGCCGCAGGTCGCGACCTTGCGTGAGCTTGGCTACCCCGACACCCAGTCCGACAACTGGTACGGCCTTCTCGCGCCCGCCCGCACCCCGCGGCCGATCATCATGAAGCTCAATGCCGCGGTGGCGCGCGCGCTCGCCGACCCAGAGATTGCCCGCAAGCTCGTCCAGTCGGGTGCGATCCCGACGCCGAGCACGCCGGAAGAAATGGGCGCCTTGCTCAAGGATGAACTCGCCCGCTGGGGTCGGCTCGTGCGCGAAAAGGGCCTGAAGGATTCTTGAAAGATCTATTCCGGCCGGTAAACGCCGGTGCGCGGGTCTGGCCGCAGCGTGGGGATGGACTCACGGCCCAACTCGGCAGTGGCCGACAGCTCCTGGGCGTCGAGCATCTCGTTGACGCGGCGCCATTCTCGGACCAGCAGCCGGCCCAGCGCGGCGGTGGCCACGGCGGCGATCGTCCATCCTAGCACCGGCGGAACGGGTAGCATTTGCCTGCTCCTTGCGTTCAAGCGGACTCTCAATCTTACCTGAGTTGAATCGGGTCCTACAACCCGTATCGTGCCCATAGGGCGCGGGTTTCAATCGCCGACACAACGTCGTCGGCTAACCCTATCGAAGCACCATCGAAACGCGGCCCCAACACTTCCGACGCCGAAGACAGCCGGCCCAGCAAGCCGCGGCTCGGCGCGATGAGCGGCGTAAAGACCTCCTCGCCGAAGCGTTCGCGCAGCACCGAACGAAGGTCGCCGATCCGATCAACCAAACCGAATGCGAGAGCCTTGCGCCCGGCCCAATACTCGCCGGAGAACAAGGCTTGCTCGGAACCGCTCAGCCGAGCCCCGCGGCTCGCCTTTACGAGGCTGATGAAGTCCTCGTGGATTTCCTTCTGGATGGACCGAAGCTTTTCCACGTCCTCCGGTTTTTCCGGCTGGAACGGATCGAGCATGACTTTGTTCTCGCCCGCCGTATGGACGCGGCGCTCGATGCCAAGCCGCTTGATTGCTTCATCGAAGCCGAACGAGGCGCCGACAACCCCGATCGAACCGATGATCGAAGAGGCGTCGGCGACGATTTCCTCGCCGGCGCAGGCAATCATGTAGCCACCGGATGCGGCAACGTCCTCCACAAAGGCGATCACCGGAACTTTCTTCTCCGCCGCCATCTGGCGAATGCGTTGATAGATCAGGTGCGATTGTACAGCCGACCCTCCGGGCGAGTTGATCACCAAGGCGATCGCCTTGATGCCCTTTTGTTTGAACGCCTTGTCGAGCGTGCGGGCAATTGCGAACAACGTCAGGCCGGGCCGCAGCGGCGTGGAAAATCCGATTACGCCGGCGAGCCGCACCACAGGCACCACGGCTACTCCACGCCGCCAACGCCGCGGTGTGACCGCGCGCAGCCAGCCGCGCAAACGCTCTGAGAATGACTTCGGCTGATCGGTGATCGCGGGCAGGTTCATGTCATGAGTCATAAAGGTCGCCCTCATCGCGCTCAAGTTACCACTTCTTTACCAAATCGTTATCTGGTCGTGCAGGAACAAGCAGTATGAAGAACACGTTGGTGGGACGGCAGTTGCCGCAGGCAAATGTGGATGGAGATGAAACTTTTCATCTTGATGGTCTTGATGGCTGTGATTGCGGCATTTGCGCGCGCCCGCGGTCCGTCGCCTCCACCAGTTCCTGCACAGCCGGAGAGCTGAAGCTCAATCGGGCACTATTCGGCGAAATTGAGAGCCGCACCCTCGCGCAGGATTGCTTCCGCCGTCTGGGTAGGTCGACCGTGCTCGTTAAGGAGCAAACCCGGACATAGCGTCAGCGCGCCGCGGCTGCCTTTGATCGCGCGCACCACGACGCGGATTGCCGCCGCGTTCGGCTTCGGGAAAACCGGTATGACCCCGATCGAACCAAAATCGCCGGCAACTGCATCGAGCACGTCGGCAAGGCAATCGGCCCGGTAAATCACAGTCAGTGTTCCTTGCGGCCGCAGCAGCCGCAGCGCACTTGCAACCCAGGTCCTCAAATCCGGTCCGAGATGAGCACTGCGGCGCCCCGGATCGGGCGACGCATGGTGGCGAGCCGGATCGTTGAATGGCGGATTGCTCAGCACGTGGTCGAAGCTCGCCGCCGCAAGCCCGGCGTCAGCGAACGCTGCCGCCGACGCGGTCACATCAAGACAGTGCGTGCTGACGCGAGCGGCGAGGCCGTTGCGTTCCGCATTTTCCTGCGCGAGTTCTACAAGGCTCGCATCGATTTCGACCAGGCTCACTGATAGCCCGGCGATACGGATCGCGAGCGCAAGTCCCGCCGCACCGACGCCGGATCCAAGCTCAATGGCGTGCTCGCCGACCGAGGCGTGCACCGCGGCCGCGAGCAGAATCGCGTCATGGCCAAAGCGGTGCCCGGTCCGGGGCTGTAACAGCCGCAGGCGTCCACCCAGCACCGCGTCATCGCTCAGATCGGTTTCAGGGCGCATCCACGCTCAATTCATCTGCAAGCCCGGCATCGGACAGAAGGTTGCGGGCGGCGGCGGCCCTGCTCTCGTGCACCAGCACCCGCCGCGGCAGCACGCCGACCGAGCCCTCAAGCACGCTCATATTCTGGTCGAGCACAACGTGCGGTATGCGAGCCTCGCCGAGCAGGGACTCGATCACCGAAATCAGCACCGCGTTATTGGTGCGCACGATCTCGCACAGGCGCGTTCCGGCCGCGGGCGCGCGGCGGGGGCGCAACATGGCCCACAGCACCAGCGCCGTCGTGACGATCAGACCGGCAATCGAAAGCCTCACCGCGGTCTCCGTGCCTCACGCGAGATGACATTCGCGTGGTGTGGCGCGCGCGCACTTGCCCATGCAGCATAGCGTTTCTATTCTCGCCCGTCCCGCCGGCACCGGAGCTGTCCTTGGCTGTTATCGTTCCGTTCGAACCGCATGACCGACGATCCGTCGACCGGCTGAGCAAGCTCGTCGCAACCGACATGGATCGGGTCAACGCGGTTATTCTCTCGCGTACCGGGTCCGAGGTGACGATGATCCCGGAGGTAGCCAATCACCTCATCGCCTCCGGTGGCAAGCGGTTGCGGCCAATGCTCACCATCGCGATGGCACAGCTCGCCGGCTACACCGGCGAAGGCCATGTGAAACTCGCGGCCGCCGTCGAGTTCATGCACACGGCCACCCTTCTCCACGACGATGTCGTGGACGAAAGCGACATGCGTCGCGGCAAGCTCGCCGCCCGCATGCTGTGGGGCAACGAGGCGAGCGTGCTGGTCGGCGACTTTCTGCTCGGCCAGGCGTTCAAGATGATGGTCGAGGTCGGCTCATTGCGCGCGCTGGACATTCTGTCATCCGCCGCGTCGGTGATTGCCGAAGGCGAGGTGATGCAGCTCTCGGCCGCCAAGAACACCGCAACCACCGAGGACGAGTACCTCGCCGTCATCCGCGCCAAGACCGCCGAGCTTTTTGCCGCCGCGTGCGAGGTCGGCCCTGCCGTCGCCAGCCGCTCCAAGGCGGAGCAAGCGGCCTGCCGCTCGTTTGGAATGAACCTCGGGATCGCGTTCCAACTCGTCGATGACGCGCTCGACTACGGCGGAGCCGCGCAGAAGCTCGGCAAGAACGTCGGCGACGATTTTCGCGAGGGCAAGATCACGCTGCCGGTGGTGCTCGCGTTCCGGCGCGGCTCAGACGAAGAGCGCAAGTTCTGGCGCCGCACGCTCGAACAGGGCGAGGCCAGCGAAGCCGACCTCGATCATGCGATCGGCCTGATGATCAAACACCGCGCGCTCGACGACACGGTGTCCCGCGCCCGCCACTACGGCGCTATCGCAACCGACGCGTTGGCGCTTTTCCCGGCTTCGATCATGAAAGAAGCGCTGGAAGAGGCCGTGGAGTTCTGTATCTCGCGGACGCATTGATTACCTGCCAG
>CAVXDE010000027.1:0-309157 GCA_963760435.1 uncultured Alphaproteobacteria bacterium | reverse complement strand
GCATACGCGCCGACTTCTTCACCGCGATTAACGAGCAGCGCGGCAACCGAAGCCTGTTGAAGGACGACGCCCTTCAGATTCTTGGGTTTCGCTTGACTGTCAGGATAAGTCGCGGAACTCTGAGCCGCTTTCCTCTGTGTCGATCTTCGCATCACCGACGAGCCGCGCTCGGATCATGCGCAATATCTTGCGTCCTGGATTTCCGTCCTGAAGGCCGACAAGAAGGCGATCTTCACCGCCGCATCCAAGGCGTCCGAGGCCGCCGCGTTCCTCGCGGCTCTTCAGGGCGCCTAACTAAGCGCCCCCCTGCCCGGCACGGAGCAAGGCCACAATCTGAGCGACGGCCTGGAAACGGGGCCAGCATTTTGCACCTAACTTATGGCGCAAAAAATCGCTTTTAGATCAATGGGCTAGATTTGTTCAAAAAGTGCTGAAATTTGCACGAGCAAAGTAAAAGAGCAGGGCAGGATGGGCGCGGCCTTCGTGATGGCTATAATCTACCCTGCATTGTACCTTTGGTTAAAAGCCCCTTGCAGTATTATTTAGCGATCTGTGCCGCAGAGTATAAAAACCAAATCTTTGGCTTCAAAAAAATGAATCGATTAGTGAAACAGCTCACCGAAGCTGGCCAGCGGATAGTCTCTTCGTCCGGCCCGGCAATTGCCGCCGAACTGAATGCTTTTATCAACAGCTTTTTTGGTGCGCCGCTAAAAGCTGTCAGAGCATTGGTCATCGATTCTGAAGGCACGAAAACCGATGTGTTCGGTTCATTGATTTACAGCAGTTTTACCTCACCAGCAGGAAGTCGACCCGATCGAAGTGCAGGCTGATACGGCCGGATGCGTCATGCCGGTTTGCGAAACGATGGACTTGGAAAAATTCCGCAAGGCTTATGCCGATATCGCCGTCGCAAAACGGCTTAAGAACGCGACTGCGCCGGATACAAAAGGCGTGCCGCATACCACCATCACCCTGGGCGTAATTGTCGCCAAGAGATTCATCAGTACATTAAACACGCTGGCCGAGGAACTAAACCAGCTAAATCAGCCAACGCCAGTGAGCAATGGGCCGATATGGTCTCTATCCTGTCGCAAGGCATCATCAATTACAGCGTGCAATTCCCAACCGAGCAGCTGAGCGGCGATTTTTTGCCGCCGGCCGCGGGTGCTTTACAAAACTATATTCCGCCGATCTATGTGGTGATCGTGATGAAGCCCACCGGCGAACATACACTGCACCATATGATCGCATTCATCGCCGTGCACCTAACTCTTTTTTCGCCAGGTGCGACATTGCCAGATTATCTGCTGATACGTGAAGGCAGTCCCAAAACGGCGATCGCGCTTTCGGGATATCAGTATAATCTACAGGGTCAGCTGAAGCCTGTGCCAAGGGAGCAATATAACGATCGCTATCTGCCACCGCGCCCGCTGCTGATTTATGATCCTAAAGACAAACTGCTTTGCGCTATCCAGTTTCTACCATGGCAAGATGGTGGCGTAGTGCTGCTGAGAGGAAAAACGCTACCGCTGGAAGGCCTATTGGTGTTTGCGGGTAAGGAAGCTTTGAAAAGCGGCACCATCAAGCGTGGAGAAGTGCAGCTATCGCATGTCATTCCGATGACACAAGCCTCCTTCAGCGCATTACTGGCCAACTTCCACCGGCGATCAAACACGAAAGTACGAAACGATCCCGGCCAACTTGTAATGCAGAAAATCGCTGATGAAGGTGCAAGCTCACCATTCATGGCGCGGCTTTTCATTGGCCCGCTAACGCTGCGCGATGCGGTGTTTGAGGTTCAAGCTAAGCGCGATGAATTTAGCATCCTGTATCAAAATATGATCACCAGCCTGCAAAATCTGCGCACCACTGCGGAGGATCTAACGAAGCTGTATAGTGACCACGCGCAAAAAGTTTCCAACGGGCAGATCGCGCACAGGCAAGGCACGTCGATACAGATTGATGAAAGCGTGAACCGTGAGCTGAAAAAGCATACCGAGGATTTTTTGAATGGCGGCGCTCGCGTAATCAAACATGGCATTCAGAATATCGCCAAGCTGCTGCAGGTGGATATCGGATTTTTATTTCAACAGCCGGATTCCTTCACGCGCGGTGTTGCGGCATTACGTGTGACCGATCCGGCGCTAGCCGATTATCTCGATCAAACCCGGCTTTGGTCGGAACGCTTTATGCTGGCCAGGAACGCTATCGAGCATGAGGGCTGGCAGTTACCCAATGTAACCTATAGCGTTACCGATAATGTAATCAAAGCACAGGAACCGGAGGTTTCAAATCAATCGGTGACGGAATTTGTCAAATTCATGCTCGATCGCATCTTGTGTTTTGTGGAAGATATAACCACGCATTGCATGCAGCTGCGCGTACCGGATGGCATTTCATTAACGGAAATTCAGATGACGCGAAGAGCGCGGGAAATGCCGGTGCGATTTCAGATCACCTTAGCAGATGGTGGAATGCCCTTGTGGCGCGTCAGCTACCACCAAAGTTCTTTCGAAGAAACGTAAGCTATAACCTAGGTCCCACATGATGAAATCGACCAACGCGCTGCGGGAAGCTCCGGTTGCATAACGCCCATTATGTCTAGTCGCGGCTCTTTAGGGCGCGCAGAGCATCCCCTGCCCTAATCCTAATCCCGCATTTCTGTTCTGAATTGCCCCCTTTGGAGGGGAACGCGAGCCGGTTAGATGCCGAGCTCGCTATGAGAACCAAGACGCACCAATTCCAGACTGTCCGCGTCAGGTGTCCGGTAAATCAGCACGAGATCGGGCCGGATATGGCAATCCCGATGATCGTTCCACTCGCCGACAAGGGCGTGATCGCAATAGCGCTGCGGCAAGGGCTCATCCGCCGCCAAAAGGTTGACGGCGTCCATCAGCAGCTTGTCGAGTTTCTTGCCGAGTATCCCTGATTTTTCGCGTCGATAGTCGCGCTTAAAACGACTGGTGTATTTAATCGCCCGCATTCAGGCTCTTGAGCAAGTCGGCGGGCGAACCGACGGTGACGAGCTCGCCGCGCCGCGCGGCCTTCATGGCGTCGACGGTTTCGGCGTTGGGGACCAGAGGCTCGAACGGCAGCGCTTTGTCCTTGGCGATGCGCATCATCATCAGGCGGAACGCGTCGGACACGGTGAGGCCAATGGTGGCCAGCACGGCGGCCGCCTCCTCTTTCACATGCTCGTCAATGCGCGCCCGAACAACGGTATTGGTCATGGCAATATCTCCTTGAGCTACAATGTAGCACAGCCGCGCGCGGTTTTCGAGGGGAAAAGCTGGTAAGATTATTGCGTTTAAACGCGTGCCAGGCTGTTGGCGTTGACCAGCAGACTGTCAGCACACATCTTGGCGTGAGAATATCGAGTTTCGCGAGCCTTTGAACATGTAAATTGAGAATATGTATAGGCGATATTCTCAATTTAGCTGGGTCTGCTCTCACTTTCCGTGCTTGCCGAGACCGCTTTTGACTCATAACACTTTGATAATACACTAGGATTTTGCGAAGTGCGTTGCGGGAAAATACGTAGCGGGAAAATCACGGGACCGGTCCAGAAATGCCCTGCGTTATCAATGGTCTTCGGCGCATTTGAGGTTTTTAAGAGCACGGAAAGTGAGGCAGACCCCATTAACTGTATAAGGCCAAGTAATATTCTCAAATTAGGTGTATATTCTCAATTCGTGGGTTTTCCGGAACCCATTGAAAACATTGAATCGGATGTCTCATGCCAAAATGCCTACCGACAGGCTCGATAGGCGCCGCCCCCGTGAGCTGATTGCGCTTAGTTTCCCGACTTCCATGGGCAATGACCTCCGTGCAACCGGCGATCCGCGCCTCGAGGTCGCCGCCGCGACACCCCCTCCAGGGATCGCTCTTGGCAAAAGCCGCTGCGCTGAGCAAAACGCACACGAATGCGGCGAAACAGACGAATAACTTGGACTTAGCGAAAGAAACGAAAATCGAAAGGCGCGCCATGTCGCAGCTCCTGAACGCACGGTAAATCGTCATTCCCCAGGCATGTGACGCCCCAGATTGGAGCACAGCAACGCAGGCTCTTCACGCGAACCGATGTCCGATCCGCGTGAAGATACGGTCTAGAGGCGCCAGAGCAAGTCCGCAGCGGTGACTGTGATGGGACTTTCGTTCCGATTGTCGAAGCATCGGCCTCCAGGAACGAGGGGTTGATCTGGAAAGCCGGCGCCGAGGCTGGAGCGCTTTCTCGCCTCAAGGAATGAGAAAGCTCATGGACTTAACGAGGATGATCCTTCCAGGCCGAAAGGATCATCCCCATCGGTTTGCTACTATGTATAATCTTGACCGAAAAGTCTGCACCTCTTCGAAGTCCATGCGCTACGCTGCGCAGGAAAGCTTGACAGCGACGCCTGTGGCGAGGGTGCGTTTGAGTTGCAGCCCAGTTCCTTCGATTGGAACGATACTGTCGGTTTCGTAATCTAAGCCGATGATCGCGTCAGCGTCGATATCTTCTGCCTTACGAATGAGTTCGCTCACAAGGAGATCACGCCAATTGGCTTGGGGTGGGGCGCCATTCGCCGCGTGCCAAGCGGATTGCGGCCTTTATCTTGCCGATCGTACAGACAACGCGGCCGCCCTCGATGACGTCGGTTGAACTGATACGCATGATCTTGATCTTGCCTTCAAATTCGCTCGATTCTGAGTGGCTGGAGGCCCCCGCGGCTTGATCGTTGTGAGAAACATCCTTCTGAGTGGTAGGTACTCAAAAGCCCATAAAAAATCGAGATGGAACAAAGGCCCGCGAAATATAAATTCCATAAGTCCTAGCATTGCCGAAAGGGACCACGCAGCGGCCAATACAGCCCGGCAGAAACGCAAAGCGAATTTTATTGGTCAGCTGGTGGATTGTTCGGCGCAGAGTTGAGCGCGAGCCGCGAGAAGGGTGTATGGGTTCCGAAGTTTCACTCCATCTCACTTTTGGCCCTCCTCGAGCCGCTCGAGTTTATCGGAGAACTGGTTGACGACCGTTCGGGACGAAGGATTCCGCCGAGGGTCAGGCGCGAAGCGATTATGAAACAGGTCGAGGCCGCGCAAATCCTCGATGTCGAATATGGACAGCGAAATAGCTTCGCCGTTCGGTTGCGGAGTGAAAGTCCAATACGATATGGCGGGCGTCACAGAGCTCGATTTCGCTCCGGTCTCGGCACATGCGAGCGCGTGATTGGGCGGCTGACCGGGGCGGAGTGGCATTGTAAGATAGCCGCCCGAACATCACGAATGCTGGGAATTGCAAAGTAGGTTGCACAGTGCGGCAGCGCTCGGCGCTTTGCGCAATCTCGCGGCGAATTCCTTGTCGCGCAGGTACCTCGAGATACAAGCGAGGGCGGCGAGATGCTCGCTGCCAGCGGCTGGCGGGATAAGTAGAAGAAACACGAGATCGACAGGATTGCCGTCGATCGAGTCGAAATGGACCGGCCGGTGCAGTCGTACGAACATGCCAAAAAGTCGGTCGAGCCCTTCGATGCGGGCATGCGGGAGCGCGAAACCATTGCCGAGGCCCGTGGAACCCAGCCCCTCGCGGGCCTGTAAGGCAGCGAAGATCGTCTGCGCATCGAGGTTCAACAGGGTCGCGGCGCGCGATGCGAGATCCTGGAGCAATTGCTGTTTGTTGCTCGCGCGGGCGGCGAAAACAACCCGGTCCGGTTCGATAAGGTCGGCGAGATCCATAGCTTTACCTTCGCAAGGACTTTTAGCGGATCGCGCCTTTTCCGGCAAATGAGGAGCTGACCGCTCTGGAACATTCATTGGTCCGGCTCGCGGAGACGATAGCCGACGCCGGTTTCAGTGAGAATATGGGTGGGCCGCTCGGGGTCCGCCTCGATCTTTTGGCGCAAACCCCGAATATAGACACGCAGATATTGCACGTTGGCGTCGGCGTCGGCGCCCCAAATCTCCTCTAGCATGAAACGGTGGGTCAGGACCTTGCCGGCATGCGCCACCATGAGACGCAAAACGTCGTATTCGCGCGGCGAAAGTTTGACTTCACTGCCCCGCACCGTGACGATTCGGCGCACGAGATCAACGCTAAGATCGCCAGCATGGAACAATGGCCTTTCGCCTTCTTCCTGCAAGCGATGCCGCTGCGCCGCGCGGATGCGTGCCAGGAGCTCATCGATACCGAAAGGTTTCGTGACATAATCGTCGGCGCCGAGATCGAACGCTTTGACCTTGGCGCTTTCGTTGTCACGGCTTGACAGAATAATGATCGGCAATGTTTCGCCGCCATCCCTGATTTGTCTGACGACATCGAGGCCATCCATGTCGGGCAGACCAAGGTCGAGGACGACGAGATCGGCCGTGTGTCCGCGGACCATGTCGAGTGCGGTGCGAGCATTGGCGGCGGTCGAGACGATATAGCCCTGGCTTTGCAGGCTCGCGCGCAAAAAGCGAAGGATTGGCGGTTCATCATCGACGACGAGAACACGAAGCGGACCCGCTGCTGGCGTCACGGCAGGGCCTCGGCCGGGAGCCTCGGCGTGACCGGCACGGGAAGCCTGATGGTGAAAACCGCGCCGGACCGGTCGATCCGGTTGGCGGCCGTGATCGAGCCTCCCATGGCTTCGACGAAACCGCGGCAGATCGCAAGACCGAGTCCGGTTCCAGCACGCTGCCGGTCGGAACGGCGAACCCGATAGAATTTGTCGAAGATCCGCTCGAGATCGGCCTCGGGAATGCCTTCGCCTTCGTCGAGCACCCGGATGACGACGGACTTGTTCTCATGCCTGGCCGTGACCTTGATGCGGGAGCCTTGCGGCGCATATTTTGCCGCATTGTCGAAAAGATTGAACAACACCTGCTCCATCAACACCATGTCGAGATCGAGCAGTGGCAAACCGCTCTCGAGATCGATTTCGACCGAGTGGTTTTGCAGGATCTTATCCGCCCTTTGCAAGGTCGCGCCGATGATATCGGAAAGATCCGCGGGTCCAGTTTGCGGTTTGAGCGGTCCGGATTCGAGCCTCGTCATATCGAGAAGATTGCCGATAAAGCGGTTGAGCCGCTCGGCCTCCTCCAAAATTGTGCGCATGAGGCTCGCTCGCACTGTCGCATCGAACTCTTGGCCATGCGTGACGAGGCTGCTTGCCGAGCCGAGAATTGAAGCGAGCGGCGTGCGCAGATCATGCGAAATCGAAGTCAGCAAGGCCGCGCGCAGGCGATCGGTCTCCGCCGCCAGACGAGCGCGGTCAATGTCTTGGGCGAGATTGACGCGATCAATCGCCAGAGCCGCTTGATCCGACAAGGCGTCCAAAAGCCGGGACTGTTCCGGTGTCAAGAGCAATCCCGGCTTGTCGCTATCGATCCCGACAACGCCCAC
Organism: uncultured Alphaproteobacteria bacterium; assembly: GCA_963760435.1. Taxonomy (GTDB): domain Bacteria; phylum Pseudomonadota; class Alphaproteobacteria; order Rhizobiales; family Xanthobacteraceae; genus JAFAXD01. The sequence continues at coordinate 301,797 of CAVXDE010000027.1, read as the reverse complement.
GGCGCCGCGTCCGGTGCGCAAAGGCATGAAGCGGCGCTTGGCGCCGGGCAGCGTATCGGCGCCGCGCCCTGTCGCTTGATTTTTTTCAAAGCACCAGCGCGCCGCCGCGAGATCCGCTTCGTCGAGCATGTCCTCGGGCGGAAACCCAGCCTTGACAACAAGACCGCCGTCCTCAGGCAAAAGCACGACGACGCGTACCTTCAGCATCAAAGCGATCTGATGCACCGTCGTCCAGAGCAGGTCGTCGAGTGTTGCGACCCCGGCGAGCTTGCGGCTGAATAGATAGAGCTCCTCGGTGATCCGCGTGCGCTCCCGCGCGGCGATCGCCTGGGCGCGGACCCGCGCGGCGAGGTTGCTCGCGATCAGCGCCACGACGGTAAAAAAGAACAGGACGACGACGTTCTCGGGATCGGCGATGGTGAAGGTGTAGAGCGGCGGCAGGAAAAAAAAATTATAGGAAAGAACGCTGACGAGACAGGCAAACAGCGAGGCCCACAAGCCATAGGTCACGGCGCTCGCCAGGACCGCGATCAGGAACACTTGTGCAAGGTTTGAGACGCCAAGCGCCTGCCGCAGCAGGGCGGCAACGAGCACCGCAGCCGCCACATAGGCGAGGCTCGCAAGATAGGCCTTGATCTCGGTCCGTCTTGGCTTTGATCGTATGCTCTCGGTAGACTTTTGGGCTAGGGGATCTTTCGCACGCGCGACGATATGAACGCTCGCGTCACCCGCAGAGCGAATCAGTTTCTCTGCAAAAGACTCCCTGAAAAAATCCCGCCAGCGCCGGCGCTCTGATTTGGCGGCGATGATATGCGCGAAATGATTGGCCTCGGCATAGTCGGCCACGGTCGATGCCACATCCTCTCCGGGAATGGAAATCGCCGCAGCTCCGAGCCTTTGCGCGAGGCGGAGAGATTGGGCGACCTTATCGCGCTCCACCTCGCTCGCGTAGGCATCGGCCGGCGTTTCGACATGGATCGCAGTCCACTGTGCGCGCAGGCGATCCGCCATACGTTTGGCATGGCGCACGATGGCATTGGCACCCGGCGCGGAATCCACCAAAACAAGAACGCGCTCACTCGCCGGCCACGACCCTTCAATGCGATGCGCACGCATATAATCGACCATTTGAGCGTCGACCCTTTGCGCCGTTCGGCGCAGCGCAAGCTCCCGCAGGGCTGTAAGATTGCCAGGCGAGAAGTAATTCCTTGTGGCACGCTCGGCTTGCTCGGGCACATAGACCTTGCCTTCATTGAGGCGGGCAATCAGATCCTCGGGCGTAAGGTCGATCAGCTCGATGTCGCAGGCAAGATCGATGATCGAATCCGGCACGGTCTCGCGGACTCTGATTTTGGTGATTCCGGCGACGATGTCGTTCAGGCTTTCGACATGCTGGATGTTGAGGGTCGTATAGACGTCGATTCCGGCGGCGAGCAGCTCCTCGACATCCATGTAGCGCTTGGGATGCCGGCTCTCCGGCGCATTGGTATGGGCAAGCTCGTCGACCAGAACGAGGGCGGGCCTGCGGGTCAAAATGGCGTCGATGTCCATTTCGGCGAGCCTATGGCCCTTATAGGGGACGATCCGGCGCGGGATGATTTCGAGCCCCTGAAGGAGCGCTTCGGTCTCTTTGCGGCCATGCGTCTCGACGACGCCGATGACGACATCGACGCCTTCGGCCTTTTTTGCCCGCGCCGCCGTCAGCATTTCATAGGTCTTGCCGACGCCGGGCGCGGCGCCGAAAAAGATCTTTAGGCGGCCTTGTTCGGCCTGCTGTGCTTCACGCAAAAGGGCGTCAGGTGAAGGCCGCCGCTCGGCGTTGTCACGTTTCTCCATATTTGGCAGTGCTCTCACTTGAGTTCTTCACGCTAACCCAGCGCGAATACCCAACACCTCATCTGAAGAGACAACAACTCAAGGCGAGAAAAAATCCGCTTTGAAAACCTATCCCTTTTTCCCACCGGTCGAGTAGGACACGTTGAGTCAGCCCTTCAAACGTTTCTTGCATTCTTTCAAATAGGCGTCCCTTTTCAGGCCGCCATTGGAGTTGGTTGCGGTGTTCGCGTGATATTGATCGGAACAGGTCTTGAGGCGCGCCGTCTCGGGCTTTTCGCCAGCGTGTGCGGGAGAAATTTCAGAGGGGAATACGGCCGCTGTGGCTCCCGTGGCTGCTGCCCCCGATTTCGATGTCGGCTTCTCGGGCGGATTGACCGACGGCGACACGACCGTGGGCGCTGCTGGCACCTCGGCGACAGGAGGAGCGAGCGTCTCCGGTGCGGCCGCCGCCGGCGGCGGCTCTACGACAGGCGCCGGCACAGGAGCAGTCGCGACGGGCGCGCCGACCGCGGGCGCTGGAGGAGCTGGAGTTGCCTCGGCCGCAGACGGGTTCTCCTTGGTTTCGCGACGCTCTTGCGCTGGAAAGGCCTTATCGATGGCGAGATTGAGTTTCAGCACATTGACATGCGGCTCCCCCAATATACCGAGGACCCGGCCGGCCGTGTTCTCAGCGACGAGACGGCGAATCTGGTCCTCGGATATGCTGCGGGATTTCGCGACACGCGGAACCTGGAACAAGGCGGCGGCAGGCGTCATGTCGGGGTCGAGTCCGCTGGCCGAGGTGGTGACGAGATCAACCGGAACCTTGGCGGAGGGATTTGTCGCCGCTAGAAATCCGAATCGCCTTTGACCCGGTCGACCAGCGCCTTCGATGTGGGTCCTAGATTCGAACCCCCTGAATTGCTTGCGTTATAGGGCGCGGGCACGGTTTTGGACGAATCATTCGGATCGGTATCCGTCGTTGCGGACGGCCGTCCATGAAAATAGCCGTCGCCGGTGAAATTCTGCCCGATCAGTTCAGAGCCGATGATCTTTCCATCGCGTTCAATGAGACTGCCCTTGGCCTGATAGGGGAAGAGAAGGCCCGCTAATCCTGTCATTGCGAGGGGATAGGCAAGCCCGGTCACGACCGTCATCAATACAGTCAGCATGATGGCCGGGACGAGATGCTTGATCATTTGATTGTCCTTAAAGCTAGTTGTTTGTCTTTATGCGTGTTGCTTGTCTTCAAGCGAGATGAGCCAGGCCGACGACAATGTCGATGAGCTTGATCCCAATAAAGGGAACGATGATCCCGCCGAGGCCATAAACGAGGAGATTGCGCCGCAAGACGCTTGCCGCGCCGACAGGCCGGTAGGCGACCCCTCTCAGCGCAAGGGGGATGAGCGCAATGATGATCAGAGCGTTGAAGATGATCGCCGAGAGAATGGCGCTCTGCGGCGTCGCGAGATGCATGATATTGAGGCTCTGCAGCTGCGGATAGAAGACGACGAACGCCGCCGGGATGATCGCGAAATATTTCGCGACGTCATTGGCGATCGAGAACGTCGTGAGAGCGCCGCGGGTCATGAGGAGCTGTTTGCCGATTTCGACGATCTCGATAAGCTTTGTCGGATCGCTGTCGAGATCAACCATATTGCCCGCTTCTCGCGCCGCCATCGTTCCGGTGTTCATGGCGACGCCGACATCGGCCTGGGCCAGGGCCGGTGCGTCATTGGTGCCGTCCCCGCACATGGCGACAAGCTTGCCCTGCGCCTGTTCGTCGCGAATGAGCTTCAATTTTGTCTCCGGCGTCGCCTGAGCCAAAAAATCATCAACGCCCGCCTCGGCCGCGATGGCCGCCGCTGTTAGCGGATTATCGCCGGTGATCATTACGGTCCGAATTCCCATCTGGCGAAGCGCGCTGAATCTCTCCCTGATTCCGCCTTTGATGATATCCTTCAGATGGATGATCCCGAGGAGCCGGCCATCTTTGGCGACGGCGAGCGGCGTTCCTCCCGATTTTGCAACCTTATCGGCGCTTGTGTTCAAAGCCTGAACCAGCGCATCCGAAACCAAGAATGGGAGCGTTGCCGGTACGCCGCCGTTTGTGTTGTTTGCGGGCAGAGCAGCGGCGGAACGGACGAAGGCCAAGATCGCGTCTACCGCTCCCTTACGGATAATCGTTGTATCGGTATCAACCCCGCTCAATCTGGTATAGGCGGAAAAAGGCACAAACTTCGCGTGAAGCTCGTGCATCTCGCGACCGCGAATGCCATACTTTTCCTTTGCGAGAACGACGATCGAGCGGCCTTCCGGCGTTTCGTCGGGAAGAGAGGCGAGTTGCGCCGCGTCCGCGAGTTCCTTTTCGCTGACACCGGGCAGAGGAATAAATTCCGTGGCCTGGCGGTTGCCGAGCGTGATCGTGCCGGTCTTGTCAAGAAGCAGCGTGTCGACGTCACCAGCGGCTTCGACCGCCCGCCCCGACATGGCGAGAACATTGAATCGTACGAGACGGTCCATTCCGGCGATTCCAATCGCCGACAAGAGCGCCCCGATCGTCGTCGGAATAAGGGTAACAAAAAGCGCAACGAGCACGACAACGCTGACGCTGCCCCCTGCGTAATTCGCAAAGCTCGGGATGGTCGCGACTGCGATGACAAAAATGATAGTCAATCCGGCGAGAAGAATGTTGAGTGCGATCTCGTTCGGTGTTTTCTGCCGCTCCGCGCCTTCGACTAGCGCAATCATCCGGTCGAGAAAGGTCGAGCCTTGCGCCGCGGTGATGCGCACCTTGATCCAGTCGGAGAGAACGATCGTGCCGCCGGTGACCGCAGAGCGATCGCCGCCGGCCTCGCGAATGACCGGTGCGGATTTGCCGGTGATCGCCGATTTGTTGACCGAGGCGACGCCTTCGATCACATCGCCGTCACTCGGAATGAGATCGCCGGGCTCGACAAGAACGACGTCCCCGGGGGCCAAATCGATCGCGGAAACGCCCTCGATGACATCCTTCATCCCGCTTTTGCCATTCGGATCGATCAGTCGTTTTGCCCGCGTGTCGGTACGCGCCTTGCGCAGGGTTGCCGCCTGCGCCTTGCCGCGGCCTTCGGCGACAGCCTCGGCAAAATTCGCAAACAGCAAGGTGATCCAAAGCCAGACAATGATCTGGAACGTGAACTTTAAATTTTCGCCGCCGGTGAGGAGATCACGGACGTACAGGATCGTCGTGAGCACGGTCACGATCTCGACCACGAACATCACCGGGTTGCGGACAAGGTTCCGAGGGTGAAGTTTGCGGAATGAATCCCCAATCGCCGGCACGATAATCGCCGGATCGAACAAGGAGCTCACACTGCGACGCGGATTGGCTCTATCTTTCATTGGTTTGTCCCAACAGTTCGTTTGCGGCGACTAAAAAAGGGTACCGGCGTACATCGCGAGATGTTCCACGATCGGTCCAAGAGCGAGGGCCGGAAAGAAGGTCAGGCCGCCGATGATCAAAATCACGCCGATCAGAAGACCGACAAAAAGCCCGCCATCCGTCGGGAAGGTTCCAGCCGAGGCCGGCACGATCTTCTTGCTTGCCAGGGATCCAGCTATCGCGAGCATCGGAACGATGAACATAAAACGGCCGATCCACATCGCGAGGCCGAGCGTCGTATTGTAGAAGGGCGTGTTGGCGCTGAGACCCGCGAAGGCGCTGCCATTGTTGCCGGTCGCCGATGTATAGGCGTAAAGCGCTTCGCTGAAGCCATGCGGACCGGCATTGGCCATCCCGGCAAGGCCCGGGGTGACCACGACCGCGAGCGCTGTGAAGCCGAGGATCGACAAAGGCAGGATGAGAATGGCAAGGATCGCCATCTTGACCTCTCGCGCCTCGATTTTCTTGCCGAGATATTCCGGGGTTCGGCCGACCATCAGACCAGCGACGAAGACCGCGACGATCGCGAAGAGCAGCATGCCGTAAAGGCCCGAGCCGACGCCACCGAAGATGATCTCGCCGAGCATGATGTTAATCATTGGCACCATGCCAGCCAGCGGCAAAAGGCTGTCGTGCATATTGTTGACTGCGCCGCAGGAGGCATCGGTCGTGATTGTTGTGAAGAGGGACGAATTGACCATGCCAAACCGCACCTCCTTGCCTTCCATGTTGCCGCCCGCCTGGAGAGCGCTTGGTGTGGCATCGACGGGAAAAACGGCGAAAGCCGGATTGCCGCCGCTCTCGGTTGCATAGACGGTAAATGTTCCGGCCAGGAACAAAATGCCCATGACAGCGAAGATCGCCCAGCCTTGCCGCTCCTTGCCAACCATCCGGCCGAACACATTGGTCAAGGCCGCGCCAATCGAGAAGATCAGAACGATTTGGACGAAATTGGTCAGTGCGTTGGGGTTCTCGTAGGGATGCGCCGAATTGGCATTGAAGAAGCCGCCGCCATTGGTGCCCATCTCTTTGATGACTTCCTGGCTCGCTACCTGCCCTTGGGCGATGAGCTGCTTGACACCTTCGAGTGTCGTGACCTCAGTATAGGGGTTCAGGTTTTGCGGCATGCCCTGCCAGACGAAAAAAAGCCCGACGACGATCGAAATCGGCAACAGCACATAGAGAACCGTGCGGGTCATATCGACCCAGAAATTGCCGATCGTTTGCACCGAGCGGCGGGCAAATCCCCGGATGAGCGCGATAGCAAGCGCGATGCCCGTCGCCGCCGAAACGAAATTATGCATAGTGAGCCCGGCCATCTGGGTCAGATAGCTCATTGTGGTCTCACCGCTGTAGGCTTGCCAATTCCCGCTCGGCATGTATTCGCTGGCGACGGCGCGGTTGTCGCTAGCCGCGGACTTTGCACCGCTGCGCACCGGCGCGCGCGGCATGATGTGGATTGCGCTCGCGGTCTGGATTGCGACCGCGTTGGCGCTTGTCGTGGCCACGTGGCGCAGCTGGCAGGCCGAATCGTCGGGCGCCGACGCGAAAGCCTAGAAATCGCCGTCGCGGATATAGGGCTGCATCCAAAGCGTCGCCTGCAGGATCATCGCCTTCCACCAGGCGTCATACATGCGCTCGACCACGTCCGGCGGATGTCCACCTTTGGCCAGGAACGCCCGCATCGGCACCACGATTGACGCACAGAATGCGATCACATCGCGGGCGCGGATATGGCCAAGCGTGTGGGCGTGGTCGGTCTGGTTCTTCTTGCTGCGATGATGGCGCAACCCGATCTCGTACTGATAGTCCAGCCAGGCTTGGTCATAGTTGGCGCGCGCCGTGTCGATTACCCATTGGCCGAAGCGCTTGGCCACTGCTGCCGTATAGCTGGTGTCGATTTCATGGGTTTTCGGATCTTCGTCATACGCGCGCAGATGCGGGTGATCGAAGATAATCCCACGCCAAGTCTTGAGCAGGTCATCGACCTGGACCGCCAGCACGCTTTCGGAAAGCCGCAGATAGACCGCGTCCTCCTCGGAGAACAGCGCCGATTTCTTCAGGTCCTCCCATTCGGCGAGTGTGATCGGCGACTTGGCGACCTTCTCGGTGCCGCGGTCGTAGCCAGGGATGTTGGGTTTCTCGGTGATGGCATCCATGGTCGTTGCTCCACTTTGTTGTTGTTGCCGGTTGTGGTCCTCCCCCGTGAGAAACGCGATGCTCTCGGCATAAAGCGCATGCCGCATCGCCTCGAGATGCATCAGGTGCGTGCCGCGGCTGATCTTGATGTCGCGCTTGTCGGGCGAGGCGGTGAACGCGTCGAACAGCCAGCGTGCGTCGGCATCGGTGACAAGCCCGTCCCAGGCGCCGCGGATGATCGCGACCGGGGCGCGCACCGCGCCAGGATCGTAGGCAAGATCGCCATGCCAGGCGGCGAGAATGTCGGCGAATGGACCGGTCGGGATCTTGACGCCGGGCGGATCGCATCGTCGCGCCGCGGGGTCGCTGTCGAGATAGCGCTCGCCCCAATCCACGAAGTGCGCGTGGCCGAGTACCGGCGGCTCGCCCGCCGGCACGTCCTCGATGAAGCGCGCCCACTGATCGGTGAGGGTGACAAGGCGCCACGCTGGGGCCGTCGGCGGCTTCTCGTCGCGACGTGCAGGCCGCCACGTGATCGGACCAAACAAGACCATGCGGTCCACCAGCATCGGGCTGCGTGCCGCAAAACGGCCGGCCGGCATGGAACCCCAGGAGTGAGTGATCAACGAGAGGCGCGGCACGTCGTGCTGCGCCAGAATGAAGCGCACGGCGGCCTCGAGCTGTTCGCTTGCATCTGCCGTGCGGCAAAGCGGCGCGTTCGCCTCGGCGGGCGCGGTCATCTCCGGATAGCGGTCGGAGGCGCCGAACCCGAGGAAATCGAAGCCCCAGACGTCGAACCCGGCCTCGACAAGCGCATCGCGCCAGGAAAATCCGTCAAACCGATGCGCGATCGACAGCGCTGACGGAAATGTCGCCCCGTGCACGTAGAGCACGGGGCGTGGACGGCCGCGCCGTTGCGGCGGCGCCAGGTGGCGCAGGAATAGATTGAGCCCGCGCTGCGGTGCCGCGATCCAGTAATGGTGCTCGCGTGGATCAAGCTTCGGGGTGCTGGTCTGCAGCATGTCGCGAACCCGCTATTCGTTGCATCTGCGCGATGTCAACCTAGGGGCCGGACGACGGTTTCGTCAGGACCGATCGCTTCGGTGAAAACCGAAGTATCGGCGTAATGTTGTTGAACCTTTGCGGACTTGATCCGTTGTGACGCCCGGCCTCCGCCAGGCCGGGCGTCTCAGGACGAAAGCAATCAAGACAACTTGATGACGTTGTCGTTGAAGATGACCGTTTGTACGTCTTCGACTTTGTCGGTCGGGCCGCCGGCAATCGCGATCGTCGTGATGCCGGTGTGGGTGTTCGTCGAGATGGTCGCGTCCTCGAAGCTTCCGGCAAAGATGAGCGTATTGTGGCCACCGCCGCCGTTGATCGTCTCGTTGCCGGTGCCGGCGATGAACAGGTCGTTGCCGCTGCCGCCGACCAGCGACTGGTGTCCGCTGCCGCCATAGAGCGTGTCGCTGCCGCCGCCGCCACTGAGCGTGTTGTCGCCGCTGCCGCCGAACAGATAGTCGTTGCCGGCGCCGCCCTGCAGACTGGCGTGTCCCCCGCCGCCGTAGAGCGTATCGTTGCCCTGGCCGCCCAGGAGCAAGTCGTTGCCGTCACCGGCGCGCAGCACATCGCCGTCGTCGCCGGCCACCAGTGTGTCGTTACCGGATCCGGCAATCAGGGTGTTGTGCCCCTCTCCGCCGATGAGCAATTGATGATGTCCACTGCCGCCGACGATGGAATTGTTGCCGGCACCGCCATTGAGGGTGGCATCGCCGCTGCCGCCGTAAAGTGTGTCGTTACCGGCGCCACCCAGAATCGAATCGGTGCCTGAGCCAGCGTGAAACTGATCATTGCCCGATCCGCCAATCAGCGTGTCATTGCCGGTACCGGCGAAGAGCGTGTCACTGCCGTTGCCGCCCACCAACAACTCGTGATGTCCGGTTCCACCCATCAGCAGGTCGTTGCCGTTCCCGCCATAAAGGCTGTCGTTGCCGGACGTACCGGAAAGCGTGTCGTTGCCATCGCCACCGAATACTGCGCCGCCGCCGTGTCCGGCGACCAGCAGGTCGTTGCCGCCTTGCCCGTAGATGGTGTCCGCACCATTGCCGCCGACGACCACGTCGTTGCCGGCGCCGGCATAGACCAGGTCGTTGCCGCTGTCGTTGAGCAGGATCTGGTCATTGCCCGGTCCGGTCGCGACCAGTACGTCGTGGTGGCCGACAACGTCCAGCGTGACGTTCTGGGAGGTGTTGGCCAGGATGACCTTGGGTGGGTCATCGGTGTTGATAGTCGCGAATGTTGACTGGACGCTGAAGATGTCCGCGTTCGAGTTCGCCGGGAACGGCTGGTTGTCGACCGTCACCTTCGGATCGAAGGCATGGGCATCATTGAGGTAGTCGATGATCGCAGCGCGCGTCTGCGCATCGAAATTGTGGCTTAGCGCCGCATCGAGTTGGGTCCGAGTGAGATCATAGGTCGCCATTCTGATCACCAGTCTTTTTGTTGACGCCGCGGGTGTAAGGCAGGCGCAAACGGTCGAACCGGGCGCCGGCCCAGTGACAAAAAGTCAGAGCGAAAAGCATTTGTTGGCAGCCGAGCGCGCGCCCTCACAAAGATGTGGCGGACGGTGTCATGCTGCGGCGGGGTCGATCAGCAATTCGGCACGCGTAATGCCGGGGGAGCCGGCCAGCAATGTCGAACTGTCACTCTTGCCGTATAATGATGCTGGGAGGTGCAGTTGGTCTCGACGAGGTCAGCGCGCCTCGTCCGTCAGCCTTGCACCTGTGTTGCTCATCATTACCATCCCGCGATCCCGCATAGGCAGGATCAAAGTCTACAAGACGACATCTACATGAATGTTTTTTGAAAGACGAGAGAGGACGGACGAAACGGACCTTGCCGGTTCGAGAACATAAGTATCAACAAAACATCGATCGATTCGGTAATTTGTTAGGATTAGATGAAAATGATACTGCTGGTGCGCAAAATATAATCACGTATCAAATCACATGCTACCGCCTGGCGGCATCGGTAATTTGAAAGCAATAACCGGAGTGATGAGCGACACGGCAATGCATATCACCTATTCGCAAGGCACAGCCGTTCAATTGATCGAGTTCAGGCAAGCCGGGAGCCGCGAATGAAGTGCAAGAACGCTCTCATCACAACAGCTGGTATAATCGTTGCTTTGTTGTTTGGCTCTGCCCGCGCACAAGATGCAGCGCCGGCGCGCATGCCGAATGCGTCGCACGACGCTCCCACCATGCGGACGCAGACGCTCAAAGAACGATTGGGCGACAAGGCGAGTGACGAGCAGCGGGTTGATAATTGCAAGGTGCCGGCCGAACGCCGCGGTACCAAAGTCCGCCCGGACGGTTGTGACCACGGGGTCACTCTGCCAGCCGTGGCGGATCCAAAGTAGACGCCCGCGGCTGGGACTCGTCGTGGGTTCCGGTGTGACCTCGGTCATATCGATCGATCGGACGATGCGGCATCCTCCCCGAGATGGATGCAGGGGAGGTCAGCCGTGTCGATCGCGAGGTTTCGTACCGAGCCTACACGCAAGCGCGACGGTCTTGTACAATCAGTGTCTGCGTTGTCCGCAGCGCTCCACAACCCTGATCTGCAGGTGGTCGTCGGGGTTGCGGCAATCGGGCTGCTGATCACCGCGGTGCTGGCGCGCGCCTTCCCGATCAGCGACGTGCTGAACCTGATCGCACAAGTGGATTGAGTAGCCTTCGGGTCACCCGCCCGATTGCTGGAGCTGCGCGCGATAGAGCGGCGTCAGAAGCGCGGCGTTGATGAAACCGATCGCGAGCGGGATGGCGGCGATATAGAACAGATACTCGGTCGGCATGTTCATGCTGATCAGGAACCCGCCCACGATCGGCCCGATGACCGATCCGACTCGGCCTGCCGCAAAGCATGAACCGACGCCCCACGACCGGACATAGGTCGGGAACATATTGGTCTCCGATGCGATGTTGCCGAACTGCAGGCCGAGCAGGCAGAAGCCCGCCGCCGCAACCAGCGCAATGCGCCCGCCCTCGGGGAGGCCGGGCAGGCCGATCGAGGCAACGATCGGAATGGCAAGCAGAAACAGGATTGGCACCGGGATGAAGCCGTACTTGTCGAGCGGGCGCATGATGGTGAGCCCGCCGACGGTGCCGGCGAATTGGAAGGCCGTAATCGCCAGTGCCGCGCTCTCGGTCGATATGCCGTGGCTGGTGAGGATCGTCGGCACCCACTGGTTCACGAAATAGAAGATCATCAGGTTGATGGCATTGGAGAGCCAGAACATCGGCGTGATCCAGGCGAGGCGGCCCTGGAAGATCGCGGTATAGGAAAATGTCTTGCGGTTATCTTCGCCGCCGATCGTGAAGGACGACTTGGGGTCAAGTTCCAGGCCCGGCTGCATCACGGTGAGTGTGCGCACGAGCTCGGGATGGCGTTCCGAGCGCAGCGACAGGAACTTGATGGATTCCGGCAGCAGAAAATATACGAGGACCGCGACCAGCATCGGCGCGATCCCGCCGACCCAGAACAGGATTTGCCAGCCGTGCGTCGCCATGAACTTGGCGGCAACCAAGCCAGGCAGGCCGCCGCCGAAGGTGACGCCGGAGAACATCAGCACGAACAGAGTCGCCCGCATGCGCCGCGGCGCGTATTCATTGATCAGTGCGGTGGTGATCGGCAGCACGCCGGCAATGCCGATGCCGGCGATGAAGCGCAGCACGATCAGGGTCGCCAGGTTCTGAGCCAGCACCGAAGCGAGCGTGAACAGGCCGAAGTACAGCAAGCCGCCGAAGATGGCGGTGCGCCGGCCGTAGCGATCGGAAATCCGGCCCAGGATCAACGGGCCGAAGAAGCCGGCGAACAGGCCGGCGCTGAACATGCCGCCGAGCGCCTGCGGGCTCACGTGCCATTCGCGAATGAGCGCCGGGCCGGCAAAGGCGGCAGCGCCGATGTCGTACCCGTCGGCCATGACGACCAGGAAGGCGATGATGATCAGCTTGACGTGGAAGGCGCCAACTTTCTGGCGGTCGATGATGGGTGTAAGATCAATCGCTTGCGCGACGGCAGACATGTATTTCCTCCCACGGTCCGCAGGGCGGACGGAGCGATTGCGAATTTGTGGGGGTGCCTTAGCAAGCGCGCGTGCCGAGGCCAAGGATCGGGCGTGCATGGCGGCATGCAGTTGGTGCGATCCTGTGCGTGCCCACCGAGGGCACGCGAATGTACCCCGCCCAACTGTTCGTTCGTCGGGCAGCGTGCAAGCATAAGCATCGCCCGTGCGTCATCTCTCCCCGCAAGCGGGGAGAGACATTTCGGCGATGTCGCTCAGTCCGTTATTTCGTGGCGCTGGTGCTGGCGGTGACCGCCTGGCACGAGCTGTCGGCGCCGCAATCCTGCGCCGAGATTTCCTTCCATCCCGACTGGAACACGAGCGCGCACAGTGCAAGCGCGAAGATCAGCATTGCGATCGCCAGGAGCCCCTGGCCGTCGCGATCAACGCCCCGCTTCACTGCCGGTTCGGTTTGCTCGAACGTCGGGAGTTTCCGCGTCCGATCCTGCTTCCGCGTAGTAAGCATGTTCATCCCCCGTTCGCGACCACCAGGCGTGCGAGCCGTGCAACCGAAAGGTCATGCGCCAATCATGGCGAATGCCTCGCTGTGCCAGCTTCTCCACTGACCAGATCATCCCGAATGCCAGAGCAGACGTCACCGCCATCACGGCGATGCCGTAGGTCAGGCTGACCACCCACATTGGCCCACCCCACGCCACACCAAGATGCCGTGAAAACGCGGTATGTCCAGAATGGGTCCCACCGCCACGGACAATTCCTTCCAAGTGTGGCGGATTTACAACGTCAACGAAGCTGGCCGGGGCATGAACGTGGCGATTTCGGGGTATGGTTAATGTTGCCGGCGGTGCCTGAACCACTGCGTCGGCCAGAACGCGATCACGAATACGATCAGCGCAAGCAGGAGAAGGCCGACCGCCATCTGGACGCCGCCGAATGTCGGCTCGTCCTTGGCAATGAACCAACTGGTGATGAAACCTGAAAGGAGGAGAATCCCGCGCGCCAGCCAGCTGACCATGTCCTCGCCTCCGTCGGAAATTCGAGTTCCCAGCGTATTCTGCTGGCAGTACACGCAGATTGATCGGCGTCAACTCCGCGACTTGCGTTTGCCACCTGCTGAAGTCATCGGATAGAGGATCGCCCGGGGCTCTGGATCAGCACGAGGAAATTATGCAACGCCTTCTCAGAAGCACGGCACGCGTCGCGTCGATCATCATGGCGGCCCTGATGCTCGCGGCCCTGCCGGCGCGCGCAGCGAGCCCGCTCCTGGATGAAACCGTCGATTTCACCGGCACGTTCATATTCCTCGAGGCGAAAGTGCCGGGGCTCGTGATCGCCGTCGTGCGCAACGGTGAATCGGTCGTGCACGGCTATGGGGAGACTGCAAAGGGCAACGGAAAGGTGCCTGACGGCGACACCCTCATGCGCATCGGCTCGATCACCAAGGTGTTTACCGGCGCAACGCTCGCCTCCATGGTCGCCGACGGAAAGGTCGGATTTACCGATCGGTTGGCGGACAAGCTTGGCTGGAACGTCGCGATTCCCGAGCTTGATCACAAGCCGATCACGCTGATCGACCTCGCCACCTACACCTCCGGCCTTCCGCGCGAGCCCGCCGTGAAATCCATCGGCAAGGGCACGATCACCGCGATGGGCACCAAAGAGGACTACATCGCCTCGCTCAAGCCGGACGTGCAGCTGTTTCCCGCGGGCACCGGCATGTCCTATTCGAACTTCGGCTATGACCTGTTAGCGCAGGCGCTCGGCAACGCGGCGGGCGAGCCTTACGAGGAAGTCCTGCGCAAGCGTGTGCTCGCGCCCGCCGGCCTCAAGGACACGATCTTCAATCTGCGCCCCGGCGATCGCGAGCGCGCCATGCAGGGCCACGGCTTCGACGGCGCGACGCTCCCTCTCATCGAGACGCCGCCAATGGTCCAGGGCGCGGGCGGCCTTTACGCGACCGGTAACGATATGCTGCGCTGGCTGCGCTGGCATCTGGATCGCTTCGCCACGCAGGACGCCGAGATGCGGCTCCTGGACCACGCCGTCTACGTGGAGCGAGATGGTCTCAACCCGGTCGTCGGATTCGATGAAGCTGGCCGGATGGATGCCATGGGGCTCGGCTGGGTGGTGATGCGGCCGGAGGGCGACCGGCCGCTCATTCTGCAGAAGACCGGCGGGTTGCAGGGGGAATTCAGCTATGTGGCGTTTGCCCCGGCGCGCGGAATCGGGGTGTTTGCGTCGATCAACGAGTTCAGCGTCGGCGGCTTCGATGCGATGTCCAAGGGGGTCAACAAACTGATCACGGAATTGGCGCCACGCTGAGATTGACGCTGACGGGGTCTTCACATCGACTTGATTGATCTGCCATCCTGGGTCCTCCGATTGGCTGATGCCGGGAGCCGGGCACGGCCATAGGGTCGCGCCCTTTGTTCAGCATCTGGATCAAACAAGTTGGAGAATAGCGATGGTCCACGTCGGACGCTGTTTCTGCGGAGCTGTCGAGGTGAAGGTCACCGGCGAGCCGGAGGCCATGGGCTACTGTCACTGTGCGTCCTGCCGGTCATGGTCGGGCGGTCCGGTGAATGCGTTCTCGCTGTGGCGCCCGGAGGCGGTCGCGATCACGGCGGGAGCCGAGCACGTTGCCACGTTCGAGAAGACCAAGTTCAGTCAGCGCCGATACTGTGCGAAATGCGGCGGCCATCTGCTGGCCAATCATCCGACGATTGGGCTCGTCGACGTGTTCGCAGCGACGATCCCGAGTTTGAAGTTCACGCCCGGTGTGCATGTCAACTACGCGGAAACGGTGCTGCCGATGCGCGACGGCCTTCCCAAACTCAAGGACTTCCCCGCCGAGTTCGGCGGCTCGGGAGAGATGATCGCGGAGTAGCGCCGGAGCAGGGTGGGCGTTGCAGCCCACCCTCGTTAACTCATCCCTGCATGGCGCCATTCGCCGGGCGTGCAGTCGAAGCGCTGTCGGAACGTCTTGTTGAAGTGCGACAGGTCGTTGAAGCCCCAGCGATAGGCGATGTCGGAGATGTTCAGCGCCCGCTGGCTGGCGTCGCGTAGCGCCGTGCGACAGGCATCGAGCCGATGCTCCAGCATCCAGCGGCCGAAGGTCGAGCTGATTTGCCGAAAGCGTGAGTGCAAGGTCCGCAGCGAAATGCCGAGGTGGTCAGCCACCATCTGCGGCGACAGTGCGGGGTCATGTAGATGCTGGCGGCAGAACGCGAGCATGGCCTCGATTTGTAGATCGGCTTCCATCCGGCTTGTCGGCACGTCGCGCGCGCCGGCCAGCGCCAGCAGGTTGCAGACATTCTCCATCAACAGCGCGGTCGCGCTCTCGCCCAAGCTGGCGCCCTCTGCGCCGAGTTGCACCAGATGCCGCCGCGCGAGGTCGATATAGGGGGAGTGCCCGCTGAAAATCTGCACCGGCTGCCGGCGCAACCACGGTGCGCGGCGGTCGATCATGGGGCGCGGGATCACCGCCATGGTGCGCACGCCGTCCATCAGCGTGGCCCGAAACGGCATGCGCTCATCATAGAACAGGATTTCCTTGCCCCGCACCGGCCTGGCACCGTCGTCCTGATTGAGGACGGTCTGCCCGCTCAGTTGCAGATACAGGGTGTAATGATCGGCCGGCGCGCGGGAGATATCGCGCTGGGTGCGGATCAGCTCGTAGGTACCGCTCGACGTGGTGGTGGCGAATCGGAACGCGCCGGAGCGGCGCGTCGACATGCGGGCGAAGAACCGCTCGGGTTGCGCCTCGATCGAGACGTTGAAAACCGTGCGGCACACGGCGTCGCGCCAGTAAGGAAAGCGCTCGCGCTCGGGCAGTACCTCGGTCGACCACACCGCGGTTTGTGTCTGCCGCAAAGCTATGTGTTGCTGAAGATTCGATTTGCTTGTTGCACCGTTGACCAATTTGTTTGCGCTCCCGCCCAAGATCGCTCGCACCGGTCCGTGTAGAGGCAGGTGATCTACACGCTGTCGCCGTCATCACAAAGTGACGGACCTCACAGCGTTCGTTCCCCCAGAAATTTGGTTTTCACAACTACGTGAGCGAATGCCATGTGCGAACTGCCGGACGTCGCGCGGATCATCGCCGATACCTACGATGCAGCGCTGCAACCCGCGCTGTGGGAGGATGTCCTCGCGCGCATCGCGAGGCTTGTTAACGGCCATGTCAGCGGACTTTTGGTGAAGGATCCGATCAGGAAATGCGTCGAGGCCCATTGCCACGCAGGCGGCGATCCGCACTACATGAAACTCTATGCGGAGACTTATTCCCAGCTCGGACCAGTAGCGACTTCACGATTTAGTGATGCCGATCAGGTCATGAGCATTCCAGAGCTTGTGGATTATCAGGAATTTCGCAGCGGACGCTTCTATCAGGAATGGGCCCGCCCGCAGGGATGGGTCGATGTCGGTGTCGCCGTGCTCGAACGATCAGCAGCTGGTTATGCATACCTCAGCGTCTCGCGCCATCGCGTCCACGGCATGGTCGATGATGAGATGCGTGCCCGCATGCGGCTGATCGTGCCGCATGTGCGCCGCGCGGTACTGATCGGCCGGATCATGGGGTTCAAGCAGGCCGAGGCGGCGGCGTTTGCGCGAACGCTGGACGCTCTGAGCGCGGCCGTGTTTCTGCTCGATCCCGGCGGTCGCGTCGTGCATGCCAATACCGTCGCCCAGGAACTGCTGGACTCTTCCGATGTTCTGCGCGCGGCCGCCGATCGCCTGGTCGCCCTCAACGTGCAGAGCGACCAGGTGTTGAACGCCGCCATCACGGCGGCCGCGCGCGGGGACATGGCGGTCGGCACGACCGGGATCGCGCTGCCGCTCGTCGCTCGCAGCGGCGCGCACCATATCGCCCATGTGCTGCCGCTGCAGTCGGGGATGCGCGTGCAATCAGAGCGGGCGTCCGGCGCGAGCGTTGCGCTCTTTGTGCGCCGGGTCGGGATGGAGTGCCGTCCCTCATCCGATCTCGTGCGACAGACCTACAGACTCACGCCAGCCGAATTGCGCGTGCTCTTCGGCATCGTCGAGGTCGGCGGGGTGCCGGATGTTGCCGCGAAGCTCGGCATCGCCGAGACCACGGTCAAAACGCACCTCGGCCGTTTGTTTGCGAAGACGGGCACCAGCCGACAGGCCGATCTGGTCAAGCTCGTGGCCGCCTTCTCCTTGCCGGTAGCGCAGCCACAAATTGAGCGCATTCGCTAAGGCATAGTGGCGACCCCAGCCGGGGTGGGGTGGGGGACGGCGAGGGGCCGCTTGGCCGGTCGGCATTTCCTGCCGCCGGCACTCTCCAACAGTAACATCGCGCGCCGTGTTCCAATCCCGGGGAAGCGCGGAGCCGTTTGTATTTGATGAGCATCAGGTCGGCAGCACTGGCGTTGATTTGTTTGCTGGGGCTGCACGCGGCTCCGGCAGCTGCATTTACCGAAATCGAAGTACGCCAGGACCGCGACGGTGCCGGGCCGAGCCACATCTTCCACCTGCATGACAGTGTCCTGGCGGTCATCGACCCCTTGGACGGCACCATCTCGGCCTACGCTGACACGCACGGCACGCCGGTGCGTACGGCCAGCATGCCGGTCGGGTTTCGTCCCTGGCGGCTGGTGCGGCTGCCGGGGAGCGTTGCGATCATTTCCGAGGACGGCCGCTCCCGCATCGAGGTCGCTCGGGATCAGACGGCATGGCCGCGTGAGTTCGAGCTGATCGAGCATCAGGCCGGCGATCCGACCTACCGGGTTCCGCCATGGGTGCGCGTGCCATCCGGGTTGCTGCTCCAGCCGTTCCGTGGGGCGGGCGCGCTGCGCATCCGCGCAATCGGCCCGTACTACATGGCCAGCGCGCGCGAGCTCGAACGCTTTGGCGACGGGCGGCGCTACGCGCTGTGGAAGGAGTTCTACATGAGCGAGCCGCCGCCCGGCGAGGCGGATGAGCGGCGCGTCAAAGTCAATGTGTATGTGGGCCGGTTTGAGCGCGACGGCACGCTCTCAGGCATTGCAGCCCTGCCGATTGCGGTCATGTCGCGTGTCGGCTTCGATTACGCGACCATCCTGCCGGACGGCACGATCGCGCTGCTCGCGAGCATTGTAACGGATGGCAAGCCCGGTCCGTTCAAGATCTACGATCTCGCGTTTCAGACGCCATCGCCCTATCTGGTGGCTCTGCAGAAAGCCGTCGGCCGGGCGCGGCATTGGGCTCATGCGCCGGCACCCGCGGACATCTTTCCGATGCCTGAGCCCAAGCCTGTCGCTGTCGCCGCGGCCTGGGCCGGGCGTGGCTCAGGCGCGGACCCGGCGGACGACATGCAGCAAGCGCCGTCGCGCGCGCAGATGCGCCGCGAGATGGATGCCTATCGGGATCACCGCTGGACGCTGAGCGAAACCAACCGCCGCAATCCCTGTTCGGCGATGATCGTGCCTGGCCTCGAGCTCGAGTGCCGCAACCGCCAGCGCTTTGTGGTTCCGGCCGAGCAGATGCGTCTGCGCACACCCGTCGCCATGCTGGGCGTGCCCTATGATTGGGGCGGCAACGATTCGCTTGAACGATTCGACGACAAGATCAAGCGCGGCTTCATCGCCGGCAACATCGGCGGGACGTTCTGGTCAGCGGGGTCGCGCCGGGTAACGGCGGGCGTTGACTGCTCCGGCCTCGTGTCCAACGTCTGGCATCTCGATCATCACGCGGGGACCTACGAGCTGCCTGATTTGACCGATCCGGTCGATCAGCTGCACCACATGCATATCGGAGACGTACTGTTGCTGCCCGATCACCACGTCGCGCTATACCGCGAGCAGGTGGATCTCGACGGCGCCTCGATCGGCATTCGGGTCACCGAGGCCGCGAGCCGCTGCGGCGCGGTTTGCGACAGCGTCTACGAGATCGATCATTTTGAGGATTACATGCTGCGGCGGTTCAGGACACAGCAGTGATTTTGTTGCAGTTTTGGTCGCTTAGCGCATGTCCCGGAAAAGTGGACACCGGTTTTCCGATAAGGACATGCGCAAAAAAGATTTAGAGCGCGTCCCGATCCTTCTAATCGGGATGTGCTCTAGCTCGATTGCCGCAAACTTGTCCAGTCTGGCGTGACCCGCATCACATCGGCGGCGTCCATAGCATGGCACCGTGGCTGCGGCGGTGATTTGTAGAGCCGTCCAACAACACTTCCATCCAGTTCAAAGGGCTTGCTCGCCGCGCGCGGCGGCGTGCGCGGCCACCTGCAGCTCATGCCAGAGGAACGATCAGCCATGACCAGCCAAACAGTTGTTCTCGGGTTTGCCGGATTTCTTGCCGTGTGTGTGATCGGGCTCGGGTTCGCGGGCCAGTTCCGGCCCGCCGACGTGCATCAATTCGATGATTACATCGGCTTCCCGCCGACGGCGTCGGCGGATTGCAGCAACCACAACGCCTCGACCGAAAAGCCGCTGGTCACGTTGCGCTGATCGGACCAAATTAGCCGCCCTTGGAGTCGGGCTCGCCGTCGATCAGGAAGCGCTCCGCCTCGCTCGGCCGGCCCGCGCACTTGGGCTTGGCGGCGTCCAGGAATTGCTTGCGCGTCATCTCGCATTTGGCGCAGACATGGGTGACCGGATCGAAGGCGTGCCCGCCGGTTCTCAGTCCGTCTGTCTGCCTGCTGCGCATGGCAAATCCAGCTACCGAGCCGCGCTGATATTTGCTGATATGCTCCACTCTGCCACGCCGATTTGGTGTTGGCGAGCCGGAATTCGGAGCAATTGATGCAGCAAGCAAACGTGCGCGTGGACGGTAAGCGCCTATGGGTCTCGCTGATGGAGCTTGCGCAGATCGGCGCGACCCCGAAAGGCGGCGTCTGCCGGCTCGCGCTGTCTGAACTCGACGGCGAGGCGCGCAGGCTTTTCGTGCGCTGGTGCGAGGAGGCGGGCTGCTCGGTCGCGGTCGATGCGATCGGCAATATCTTTGCGCGGCGCGCGGGGCGCCAGCCGGATCTGCCGCCGGTGTTGTTTGGCAGCCACCTCGACTCGCAGCCGACCGGAGGCAAGTTCGACGGCGCCTACGGGGTGATGGCGGCGCTTGAGGTGGTGCGCGCCCTCAATGATCTGGACCTGATCACCGACGCGCCGCTCGAGATTGTCGCCTGGACCAATGAGGAAGGTTCGCGCTTCCAGCCGGTGATGATGGGCTCCGCGGTCTACGTCGGGGCACATGATCTGGCGGCAACGCTCGCAGCGCGCGATCGCGATGGGATCAGCGTCGGCGAAGCGCTGGCGCGCATTGGGTTTGCCGGCGACGCCAGCCTGTTCGGCCGCTCGGCCAAGGCCTACTTCGAGCCGCATATTGAGCAGGGCCCGGTGCTGGAAGAAACCGGCAATATCATCGGCGTCGTCACCGGCGCGCTCGGACTGCGCTGGTTCGACGTCGAGGCTATCGGGCAGGATTCGCACGCGGGAGCAACGCCGTTGCGGCTACGGCGCGACGCGCTGCTTGCGGCGGCCGAGATCGCGGTCGAGCTCGACCGCATCGCGCAGGCGCACCAGCCCAACGGGCGCGCCACCGTCGGCGCGATCAACGCCTGGCCCAACTCGCGCAATGTCATTGCCGGGCGGGTTGTCTTCACCGTTGACCTGCGCCACGCCGATCAGCCTGGGCTCGATGCGATCGAAGGAGCGTTCCGCGCCGCCTGCGCGTCGATCGGCGCGCGGCGCCACGTGACCTTCAACATCACCGAGGTCTCGGCCTATCCGGTCACGCATTTCGAGGCTGGCGCCGTTGCGGCCGTCCGCGCCGGCGCGCAGGCGCTGGCGTTGCCACATATGGATATCGTCAGCGGCGCCGGCCACGACGCCGTCAACATGGCCGGCCACGCCCCAGCCGCGATGATCTTCGTGCCCTGCGCCGGAGGCATCAGTCACAACGAGCTGGAATTGGCTGAGCCGGCCCATCTCGAAGCCGGCTGCAATGTGCTGCTGCAGGCGGTGCTGGCAACCGCCAACGCAGCGTAATATTTTCCGTCCATGGACACTCCGCTCTCCCGCCTCAGCCTGCGTCTGGCCTATGCGGCCAACCAGTTGCCGCGCCTCGCCTGGTATGCCGGGCACGACGTAGTGTTTCGCCGCCTCGCCACGCGGGCACGCGAGACCGGTCGCAGCGGCCGTCCGCCGGCGCAATCGCGTGTGCCGCCGCCGGGCGAGCGGCGCATCTATGCCGACATGTTCAGCTTGCTGCAGCGGGACCTCGCCAACGTGGAGGCGGGGATCTATCCGCTGCCGCACGATCGTGACGGCTCGCTGCCGACGCGGCTCTATCGCTCGCGGCTATTCTTCGACGACCTCGCCGTGGTGCACGAGCGGCGCGAGCGCAACGACTTTCGCGAGGTGCGCAATGAGGAGACCCGCGGTCGCCGGCCCGACTATTACCTGCAGAATTTTCATTTCCAGTCCGGCGGCTGGCTGACGGAGGACTCGGCGGACCGCTACGACACCCAGGTCGAGGTGTTGTTCAAGGGCACCGCCAATGCCATGCGGCGCCAGGCGCTGCCGCAGCTCCACGAGCATTTCGCCGGCCGCGATCAGCGCACGTTGCGGCTCCTTGATCTCGGCTGCGGCACCGGCCGCTTCCTCGATCTCGTCAAGCAGGCCTGGCCGCGGCTACCCGCGCTCGGGCTTGATCTCTCCGACGCGTATATCCGTCACGCTCGGCGCCACCTGCGCCGCCGCATGCGCCTCGACCTGATCGTTGCCAATGCGGAAGCAATCCCGCTGCCTGCTGCCAGCATCGACGCGGTCACCAGCATTTTCATGATGCACGAGCTGCCGCCTGCCGTGCGCCGCACCGTGATCGGCGAGGCGGCACGCGTGCTTAAGCCGGGCGGGCGGCTGGTGTTGCTCGACTCGCTCCAGCGGGGCGATGTGCCTGAGTATGACGGATTGCTGGAACGCTTTCCGCAGAACTATCACGAGCCCTACTACAAGAGCTATGTGGGGGAGGATTTCTCCTCGCTCGCCGCGGGTTGCGGGCTCGTGCATCGCCGCAACGTGACGGCGTTCGTCTCCAAAGTGATGGTGTTCGACAAGCAGGACTAGAGCGTGGTGAAATCAAGTTCGAGCGAATTTCAAGAACTCGTCATTGCGAGGCGCCAACGGGTCCGGCCCGAAGTGGCCGGCCCGATGACAGGCTCCGCGCCGAAGCAATCCAGAGCCCAGTGTTGTGGCCCCTGGATTGCTTCGCTTCGCTCGCAATGACGATGTATTTGGCTGGTGCTTTGATTCAACCTCAACGCATCGTACTTTGGCTAATTTGTCGGATGGGTGTTTGCCTGTTTGGACTTCCCGTCGCAGGTATTGGCTTGCTCGACAATTGCGTCGTGATCGAACGTATTGGCCTTCTGGAAGAAGTCCGGCACGCCGATGGTGTAGTCGGCCGGATTGACCAGCTTCTTGGCGATCAGCCGGCCGCGCAGAAAGATGTCCTGCAGGCGCGCGAACTGCTCGCGCGTGCTCTTGCCCCACTCGGCGCCGCCGCTCAGGTCGAACGCCATCTTCATGGTCGCGAGGGTGAGGTCGAGCGTGCGCCGGTCCCACTTGGCGGCGGTCTCATCATCGATGCCGGACGGCTTGGTCGCGGGATAGTTGGCCCATTGTAACTGAACCACGCAATCCGGATTGGTCGCCGCGAACAGCGATGCCTTGGCGGCGCCCCGCACCAAGCCTTCCAGCATCTTCGGGTCGCGTGCAATCGTGCTCTGCAAGGTGGCCATCGAATAGCCGGGCAGGCGGTGCCATTCGGGATCGGAAAAGCTGCGGAATATGGAACCGTTGTTTTCAAGGCCGGCGATGACGGAGCCGCGATAGAACAGGCCCTGCACCTTCTTGTTGGCGAGTGCCTGCCCGGCGAGGGCGCCGGCGCCGGTCGGGACGATCTGCACGTCATGGTCCGGATCGAGTCCGTTCGCCTTCAGGTAGGATTTCAGGAACGCCATGCCGGGCAGCCCGGCGGTGCCGATGGTCTTGCCCTTGAAGTCGCGTACCGCCTTGATCGGGCTGTCCTGTGGCACCACCAGTTGCCAGTCGATCACGGTGTTGAGCATCAGGTCGCGGATCAGGATGCCGTTGTTGGTCGCAGCCTGTACCAGCGGCCACGAGTTGATCTGCACCACGTCGGCTTGTCCGGAGATGAGCAGCTGGATCGCCTGCAGCGAGCCGCGTGCCACGAAGACGTCGACGTCGAGGCCTTCCTGGCGCCAGTAGCCCAACGGACCGGGCATCTGCAGCCACGGCTGGGCGATACTCAGCGCCGGGCCGGCGAAGGCGATCCTCACTTTCTTGAGTTGATCTTCGGCGTGTGCCGGAAGCGTCGCCAAGAATGCGAGCGGGAGGCACCATCGCATACCCGCCCGAAGTGTTGCTCGCATGAGCTGATCCCGCCGGCGCCCACAGCCGCCGTTCCTGGCTGCGGGGTGCGAAATGGATATTCGCGCGCTCGCGCCGGTATCGCAAGGCGGTTCGGCAGCTGGTTGTAATCCGGCGGAGGACCCAAGAACGCGCGCGGAGCGGTACTGGATAGCCTGCATTTGTGGCCGCGCATGAAATTTATCTCCGGCTGTGACCTGGGTCACCGACGCCGAGCGAGGGTTTGCGTAAACACCTGCGCGAGCGATCACATCTGGATCGGGGACGCTGCCATGACCAAGACAATCGGTATTGTTGTTGCTGTCGCGCTGTTCTCTTTCGCAGCTGGCTTCTGGACCAAAGCAAGCATCGCGGTCCCGGCGCCAATCGCCACGCCGTCAACGATCTCACCGGCCGACATGCATCAGAAGCTTGATCATTCGAAGCTTGAACCGACGCCGGTCGAGAACTTCAACTGACGAGCGTTCCGTCTTCTTACTTGACGTTCCTTCCCCAGTAGTCGGATGATTACCGACCGGGAGGACGTCGATGTTCGAGAAACCTATTGCGTCTCGTCCCATCAGCCGACGCAGCATGCTTGCCACCGGCGCGGCCGTTGCGGCCACGCCAGCCGTCGCACAGGAGTGTCGGCTTGGCGCGCCGCCGCATCATCAGGGGCAGCCGGTCTTCCTCAATTATGACCAGCTCGAGCTCGATGCGTCCTACGACCAGGCCTACTACGAGCCGCTGATTGGGCAGGTATCGAAACGGCTGGCGAGCAACAGCGAGGCGGTGCGCGCGCGCCTCGGCCCCCCGCAGCGCATGACCTATGGGCCGACCGAGATTGAGAAGCTCGATATCTATCGCACCAAGGCGACCAACGCCCCGGTATTTGTCATGATCCATGGCGGCAGCTGGCAGACCGGCGCCGCCAAGGATTACGGCTTTCCGGCCGAGGTGTTCGTCAATGCCGGCGCCCATTTCGTCGCGCTCGATTTCATCGACATCAAAACGGCCGGCGGCGATCTCGGCGTGATGGCCGACCAGGTGCGCCGCGCCATTGCCTGGGTGTGCAAGAACGCGGCGAGTTTCGGCGGTGACCCCGCGCGCATCTACATCGGCGGCCATTCCTCCGGCGGGCATCTCTGCGGTGTCGCGCTCATCACCGACTGGCCGGACTACGGCCTGCCCGAAACGGCCGTGAAGGGCGGGTTGTGCATGAGCGGGATGTACGAGATGGAGCCGGTGCGGCTCTCCTGGCGCCGCGAGTTCGTGCACTTCACCGACCAGATGGCCGACGTCATGAGTGCGAAGCGACATATCGATAAGCTGCGTGCGCCGATCAAGGTGACTTACGGCACCTTCGAGACGCCGGACTTCCAGCGCCAGAGCCGCGACTTCGCCGCCGCAGTGAAGGCGGCCGGCAAGCCGGTGGAACTGATCGAAGCGCCGAACTACGCGCACCTGGAAATGGCCGAGTTGCTCGGCAACCCCTACGGCCCGAACGGCCGCGCCGCGCTGGCGCTGATGCGGCTCGGAGTGGGGTGAGGTCCCGTTGGAAGACATCAGCCGGGCGCGTGTGGCCGACGTGCCCGAGGTGACACTGCCGGATTTGCTCCGCCCGGGACTGAAAATTGTATTTGTTGGAATCAATCCATCGCTCTTTTCTGCCCAGCGCGGGCATTATTTTGCCAGGACAACGAACCGGTTCTGGCCATGCTTCTCGCGCTCAGTTTTGAGTCTCGAGGCGAGGCAGGCGCTCGGAGTTGAGACCCTCAAGCCCGAGCACGACCGCCTGCTGCCGGACTACGGCTTCGGCTTCACTGACCTGGTGAAGCGGCCGACGGCGCGCGCCGATCAACTCGACCGGATGGAGCTCGCCGCCGGCGTGGTCGAACTCACGGCGAAGCTCGAATGCGTGAAGCCGCGCATCGCCTGCTTCCATGGCATCACTGGATTTCGCCACGTGCATCGGGCACTCGCAGCCGAGGAACCCGCGCCGGAACTGGGTGAACAGCCGTGGCGGCTGGGGCCAAGCCGGCTCTTCGTCATTCCCAATCCAAGCCCTGCCAATGCGCACGCGACGCCGGCCGTGCAGACCGCGTGGTATGATCGCTTGGCGGCCGAGGTTGGATTCAACATTCAATGAACCTCATGCTAGCCTCTGCGCGGGGAGCTACGCGTCCAGCCCAAGAGCGCTAACAATGACAATCGCCAAGCCGATTGCTGAGGATTCCTATTCGCCGCGCGAGCGCCGCCTCGTCATCGGCTCGGCGCTGCTCGGCTATGTGTTCGATTTCTACGACTTGATCATCATGGCGTTCCTGCTGACGCAGATTCAGCACTCGCTCAACATGACGCTTGCCTCAGACAGGGCTGATCGTGGCGATGACGCTCACCGCATCGGTGGTCGGCGGCGTCGCGATCGGGTGGCTCGGCGACAAAATCGGCCGCAAGAAAGCGTTGCTGGCGAGCTTGGCGCTGCTTGCGGCCGGCTCGATCCTTTCGGCGCTCGCTTGGGATTTCACCTCGCTTCTCATCTTCCGCATCTTCACCGGGATTGGCGTCGGCGGTGAGTGGGGAGCCGGCATGGTGTTGCTCAATGAGGTCTGGCGCAGCCGGCAACGCGGGTTCGGCTCCTGCGTGGTCCAGGCAATGTCTGCCGCCGGCACCGCCATGGCCGTGCTCGTCGCCACCTTCGCATTGACGAACCTCAGTGAAGACCAGGCTTGGCGCGTCGCGCTCCTGTTCGGCGGCCTACCAATCATTCTGATGGTTTTCATCCGGGCGAAGATGCCCGAATCGAAACTGTGGAGTGAATACGACGCATTGCGTAAGGCGGGCCGGCTTCCCGAGGAGAAGCGTAAGCAGAAAGCCGCGCTGCTTGAAATATTTCGCGGCGCCTCGCTGCGATACTTCATCTTTGGCGCGCTGATGTGCGGTGCCTATGTCATCTCCTACCAGTCCATTTCAATTTTCATTCCGACGCTGATGATCCGCGACCTGCATGGTAACCCCGGCGTGGTCCGCACGGTAACCCTGCTGTTTTGCCTGTTTTCGGCGAGCGGACTGCTGCTCGCCGGATATGCCAGCGATCATGTCGGACGCAAAGTCGCGGTCCTCGGCTCGACGACGATTTGTATCCTCGCCTTCTTGGCCTTCTATCTGTTCGGACGCGTTGACTATCCAGGGTCCGTGCTCGGTTGGTCCTTGTTCTGGTGCTACGCGCTGTGGGGTTTGGGCCAGGGCTCGATCGGCATATTTGGGCCGTGGTACTCGGAGCTTTTTCCGGTCGAGCTGCGCGCGACCGGCGCTTCGACCACATTCACGGTCGGGCGCCTGATCGGCAGCGTCATGCCATATCTGGTGCCGGTGCTCGCCGCCGAGTTCAAAGACCTGTTTACCGCCATGATGTTTGGCGCATTCGGTGCTGTCTTGAGCCTTGTATTCGCACTGTTCCTGCCGGAAACCGCGGGACGGAAGTTCGCCGTGATCGAGAGCAAGGAACAGGGGTGATAGTTGATGTGTGAAGAACGCTTCGATGGTTGTTGAACGGAATAGAAAGCAATGCGTCGCTGGAAATTCCTGTTTCGACTTCTGACCGCCGTGGCGCTTGCAGGTGTGGCCGCGCCACGGACAGCGCATTCAGAGGACTTTCCGTCGCGCCCGATCACGGTCGTCGTCGGCCTTCCCGCCGGCGGTGGCGTCGATGTCAGCATGCGTCGCTATGCGGAGCTAGTCGGGCGCAGCCTGGGCCAACGCATCATCATCGAGAACCGCCCGGGAGGTGGTGGCGTGGTCGCCGCCATGGCGGTCAAACAGGCGCGGCCGGACGGCTATACGCTGCTGCTCGCCAACTCGGGGACGCACGCGACGCTGCAATGGTTGCAGGAACTCGCCTATGATCCGGTCAAGGATTTTTCGCCGGTGAGCGAGCTGTTCTATTTTCCGGCGTTCATGACAGTGCCGGCACGAATCCCGGCCACGACGGTCAGCGAATTCGTCGCGCTAGCGCGGGTCACGGCCGGAGGCTTGACCTACGGCTCACAGGGCGTTGGCTCCAACGGCTACTTGCTGGGAACGATGCTCAAGATCGCCAGCGGCGCGCCCCTGGTCCATGTGCCTTATCCAGGCGGTTCGCCGATGAACATGGACACCGTGCTGGGCCGGCTCGACAGCTCGTTCAGCACGTTCAACTTCATGAATGAGTACCGCAAGGCCGGGAAAGTGAAATTCCTCGCAGTGGCGCTATCCGAACGGTCGCCACGTGTCCCCGACGTACCGACCATGGCGGAGGCGGGATTTCCCGGCATCGACTTCACCACCTGGTTCGGCCTGGTCGCGCCCGCCGGCACGCCCGCCGATCTTGTAGCCAAGCTCAACCAGGAATTCGTTCGGGCCGCGCGCGACCCTGAGCTTGTCGGTCGGCTCGACCAGCAGGGGATTGAACCCAAGGCTGGCAGCCCAGACGACTTCGCCCTGCTGATGCGTACGGATACTGAGCGGATCGGCAAAGTGATCAAGTCGATCGGCATGAAACTGAACTGATAAATAGGAGGCCCCCATGGCAAGACCCAAGATCCGGCATCTCGCGATTTTTGCGCGCAACCCGCGTGCGCTCGCCGAGTTCTATCGCGATGTGCTGGAGATGGAGATCATCAACAGCGAGCCGGATGGCAGCGCATTCTTTGTGAGCGACGGCTATCTCACGCTGGCACTGCTCCCGCATCGTCTCGAAGGCTCAGCGCCGGTCGGGATCAACCACTTCGGCTTCGCGGTCGATGATGTAGCCGAGATCTCCAAGCGCTTTGCGGGACGCGGACTCGAGCAACCGAAGCGCCGCGGCGCCGATCGGCCCTACGCGGAATATCGCGGCGCCGACCCGGAAGGAAACTGGTTCGACCTCTCGGCGCACGGCTACGAGGAGGCCGAAACGAAGGCGGCTCGCGACCAGCGCAAAGTGCCGGCGTGAAGCGGTCCAGGCTGCGATCAGTGGGGGATGCGCGGCTCATCAGGAGAGCGCGCAGTTTTGGGCCCGCTCTACCGGCATCCTCACAACTCGCAGCAGTCAGCTATGGTCTTTGGCATGCTGTCGTGCGGCGTTGTTCTGATGCTCAGCCGCCTCCAGGTAATGGCCGAACGCAATCCTGGCATGATGCGCGGCCTGCACATGATCGCCCGCCTTGTGGTGTTTGGCGGCCTCGCGATGGTGTTTGGCAGCGGTTTCGTAATGTTGTGCTGCTTGTTCGTGATGCTCGTAAATCTTCATCCTGTTCTCCCGGAACTATTCTGGCGCACGAGAGGGTACCCTAACCTGAATCGGTTACGCATCCGACAGTGAATATAGGGTCCATCGCCAATGCCGTGCCGTTGCGCAGGCACGTACGGATCAGGTTTTCTTGGCTTCGGATCAGTGTTTGGATTTGTTGGTTAGAAGTTCGATTTCCTGGTGGGCGCTATAGGGATTGAACCTATGACCTCTCCCGTGTGAAGGGAACGCTCTCCCGCTGAGCTAAGCGCCCGCACCAGATGGGCCTCTTCATACGGCGGAGCGGCGGGCTGTCAAGCGAGCCGCGGCTTGCGCCGCCCCGCGTCAGCGAAACACGTTGGGCGAGGTGGCGGGTGCCGGCGTGCCGAGCGGCGAGGGGAGTGCGGGCGGCGCAGGCGGCGGAGGCGAGGACGCCGAGCCTGACGCAGAGGTCGCAGCCGTCGTCGCCGCAGGCTTTGCCGCCACGGGCTTGGCAGGAGGCTTGGTGCGCGCGGCGGGTGGTCTCTTGGCCGCGGAGCTTGGTGGCGCCGCGACCGGCTCGAGCTCGGCAAAAACCGGGTTGGGGCTGATCATCGTCGTCGGTGCGGTGCCGGCGTCGCCGGATTGCAACGAGGCCGAGTCGTTCACCGCAACGCGCACCGGCACGCTCTGCGGCTGATAGCCCTCGAGCGTGAAGCTCACATTATAGGTGCCGGTGCCATTCGGCGCCGCCAGCGTGCAGGGAGTCCGGCAACTCTCGCCCCCGCTGCCAAAGCTCGCCTCGGCCCCCGGCGGGATCGACGATACGTGCACCGGCATGCCGGGCTGGTTGAAGCCGGGCATACTGAAACTTGGCATTTTGAAGCTGGGGACGCTGAAACTGGGCATGCTTGGAATCCCGGTACAGCCCGACAGTACGGCGCCACTCAAAACCAGGACGATCGCGCGACGCATCATACTCATCCCCCGGCCCGCAGGCCGCATTGCGCACGATAGCGCACACAATAGGGATTTGCGCCTAGGCGCGCAACTGAGCGGATATTACCTCTGAAAAACGGGTGGTGGATCAGCCCGCTCGGGCGCGCGCGAGTTCGGCCACGACCGGCGGCAGATCGGAGAAGCTCGCAATCAGCGCGTCGGCGCCCATTGCCCCCGGCGGCCGGTCTGCATACCCGAAGGTCACCGCGATGATCGGCACGCCGGCAGCGCGCGCCGTCGCCACGTCGGTCATCGAATTGCCGACCACGATGGCATTGCCAATCTCGCCGCCAGCGCGCGCGATGGTGCGGCGCAGAATGTCCGGATCGGGCTTCTGCATGCCAAACGTGTCCTGGCCGCAGATCGCGCTAAAGCGCTGGGCGAGGTTGAGGGCTTTCAAAAGTTCGACCGAGAGCGATTCGAGCTTGTTGGTGCACACCGCGAACTGATGGCCCGCCCCGGCGAGCAGGTCCAGCGCCGTCTCCAGTCCGGGAAAAGCGCGCGAGCGGTCCGCCATGTGCTGCGAATAATAGGTAAGAAAATCCTTGTAGAGCCGCTCGATCATATCGCTATGGAGCCCCGCCACATCGCGCCGCAGCCCGCGCTCGAGCAGCCGCCGGGCGCCGGCGCCGATCATGCTGCGAGCTTGCTCGAACGGGATTGGCTCCAGTCCTTCGCGCGCCAGAATGACATTGAGCGTATCGACGAGATCCGGGGCGGTGTCGATCAGCGTCCCGTCGAGATCGAAGACGATGAGCATGGCCGGGGATCGTTACCGGTGGGACGGCGCCAAGGCAAGCTTGGCAAATTTTGCGCATGTCCTTTTCGGCCTGCCTGCGCCCGCCGAAGCCTCAAGCCAAATGCTCTTCCATTTGCCAAGGCTTCGCGCAGGCGGGAAAACCGGAATTCACTTTTCCGGGACAGGCGGATGCTGTGCTAGATGGGTCCCTGTGAACACCAACGACGTCGATAACCTCAAGCGCGCCGCAGCGGCGCGGGCCCTGGATTTCGTCGAGCCCGGCATGCGCCTTGGGCTCGGCACCGGCTCGACCGCCAATCACTTCGTCGAGCTGCTCGGGGACCGGGTGCGGGCAGGTCTTGCCGTGACCGCGGTCGCAAGCTCCGAGGCGACGCAGGCGCTCGCCCAAAAGCTCGGCATGACGCTCTCGACGCTCGAGGAAACCCCGCAGCTCGACCTCACGGTCGATGGGGCCGACGAGGTTGCCCCGGACCTTGCCTTGATCAAGGGCGGCGGCGGCGCGTTGCTGCGGGAAAAGATCGTCGCGTCTGCATCAGACCGCATGGTGGTGATCGTCGATGGTTCGAAGCTCGTCGATGTGCTGGGCCGGTTTCCCCTGCCGATCGAGGTGGTGCCGTTCGGGCTCAAGGCCACCTGCCGCCACATTGAACGTGCCGTTGCCGAGGCCGGATGCCCCGGTCCGCTGCGCCTGCGCCACGGCCGCGACGGCCATCCTTTTGTCACGGACGGGGGGCACCTGATCGTCGACGCCGCGCTCGAACGGATTCCTGATCCATTGTCACTTGCCGCTCGCCTTGCCGAAATTCCCGGGGTGGTCGAACACGGACTGTTCGTGGGCATCGCGGCGAGCGCCATCATCGCGTCCGCGGCCGGCGTAAACGTGCTGCACCACAAATAACGCCAGAGGAGCCAATCATGATCGCCAGGTTCGTTGCCCGTTTTGCGCTTGCGCTGCTCGTCGCCGCGGGCTGCGGGTTCGCGGCGGAACGCGCCGATGCACAGGGCGCGCAGCCCTCACCCAACTCGATCGCGCTCGCCAAGGAGCTGATCGTCCTCAAGGGTGGACACAAAATGTTTGATGCGATCGTGCCGGGCACCATCGAGCAGGCAAAGAACCTGTTCCTGCCGACCAATCCGAACTTGAACAAGCCGCTGACGGAGGTCTCGACGCAGCTCATGACCGAATTCAACGGCAAGACCGACGAGCTGCTCAACGAGGTCGCCAAGGCGTACGCGACGCGCTTTTCCGAGCAGGAACTGAAAGAGATCGTCGCGTTCTACAAGACGGCGCTGGGCAAGAAGATGCTGACCGAGGAGCCGTTGGCACTCGAGGATGGCTTCGGCCGCGCCAAGGACTGGGCGGGCGCGTTTTCGCAAACTGTCGTCACCCGGATGCGCGCCGAGATGAAGAAGAAAGGCTACGACCTGTGAGTGACCGGGAGGTTGACCTCTTCGTCATCGGCGCCGGCTCGGGCGGGGTGCGCGCCGCGCGCATCGCCGCCGGCTACGGCGCACGGGTGATGGTCGCCGAGGAATTTCGGGTCGGCGGCACCTGCGTGATCCGCGGCTGCGTGCCGAAGAAGTTGTTGGTCTATGCCTCCCGCTTTGCCCACGAGTTCGAGGACGCCGCCGGCTTTGGCTGGAGCGTCAAGGCGCCGGTCTTCGACTGGCCGACGTTGATTGCCAATAAGGACAAGGAGATCGCGCGGCTGGAAGCCGCCTACACGGCGAACCTGAATAAGTCCGGCGTGGCTATCGCCAAGGCGCGCGCCGTGCTCGAGGACGCCCACACCGTGCGCCTGTCAACGGGCGAACGTGTCAAGGCCGCGCATATCCTGGTCGCCACCGGCGCTTGGCCCAACAACGGCCCGCCGATCCCCGGTATGGAGCATGTGCTCACCTCGAACGAGGCTTTGCACTTGCCGTTTTTGCCTCGGCGGATCCTGGTCCAGGGCGGCGGTTATATCGCGATCGAGTTTGCCTGCATCTTCGCCGGGCTCGGCAGCGAGGTGACGCTGGTCTATCGCGGCGAGAACATCCTGCGCGGCTTCGATGATGACGTGCGCACGCATTTGCGCGGCGAGATGGAGAAGCGCGGCATCACCGTCATCACCGGGCGCACCGTCACCGAGGTCGCGTCATCGGGCGAGGCCTCGCCGGCGCAGCTCTCCGATGGGCGCTGGATCGACGTCGACAAAGTCATGTTCGCGATCGGCCGCTCGCCCAATACGGCGCGTCTCGGGCTCGAGGCCGCCGGCGTCGAGATTGCGAAGACCGGCGCGGTCGTGGTCGACGAATACACGCGCACAACCGTCCCGCACATCTACGCGGTCGGCGATGTCACCAACCGGCTCAACCTGACCCCGGTCGCGATCCGCGAAGGCCATGCCTTCGCCGACACCGTGTTCGGAGGACGACCGACCAGGGTCGATCACCTGGATGTGCCGACCGCGGTGTTCTCCGAGCCGGAGGTGGGCGTCATCGGCTTGACCGAAACCATGGCGCGCGAGCGCTTCGCCCGCGTCGATATCTACAAGGCGACGTTCCGGCCCATGAAGGCGACGTTGTCGGGCCGCGACACCCGTATGCTGATGAAACTTGTTGTTGATGGGACGAGCGATCGCGTGCTCGGCTGCCATGTCGTCGGCGAGGGCGCGGCCGAGATGATTCAGACGCTGGGTATCGCCGTGAAGATGGGCGCGACCAAAGCCGATTTCGACGCCACGATGGCGCTGCACCCGACCGCCGCCGAGGAGCTGGTGACGATGCGCACGCCCACCGCGCGCTACGGCCAGCAGGCGGCGGAGTAGAACAACGGTCAACAAACTCTGGCCCTCATCCTTCGAGACGCCCGCGCGCGAGCGCGCGGGCTCCTCAGGATGAGGGCTGTGTTTGTTGTGGCCCTTGTTGATCTCCCACGAAACGTCACTCCCGCCGGTAGTTCGCGAGCCCCGGCCGGTACGACTTGTCGTCCAGGAATTGGCCCATGCCGTGACTGCGGCCCTGCTCGGGATCGGTCGAATAGCATTGCTGCGCTTTGGCGTAGAGATAGTCTTCGGACACATCCCACGACATGTCCTTTACGCGGCGCCAGGCGAGCTTGACGGTGCTGAGCACGTGCGGGTTCTTCTGCATTAATTTCTTGGCGAGCTCCGTCGTGTGCGCCTTGAGTTGCGCGCGCGGCACCGCTTCGTTGATGAGCTTCATGGCCGCCGCCTTGCGGCCATCGAACGTGTCGCCGGTCATCAGATAGTACTGCGCGTCCGCGGCCGACATGCGGTCCGCTACCGCGCGCATGACATTGCCGGCCGGAATGATGCCCCAGTTGATTTCGGACAGACCGAACTGCGCTTCCTCGGCGGCGATCGCCAAATCGCAAGAGACCAGCGGCGTGAACGCGCCGCCAAAGCACCAGCCATTCACCATAGCGATGGTCGGCTTGGGGAAGAACATCAGCCGGCGCCATTGCCAGCCCATGGACGCGCGCTGCACTCGCATCACACCGACCGGCGTCGCCTTATCGACCTCGCGGAAGTACTCCTTGATGTCCATCCCGGCGGAGAAGGACTCCCCCGCGCCGGTCAGCACCAGGATCTTGCAGCGGTCATCGACCTCGAGCTGATCGAGCACATCCATCATTTCCCGATTGAGCGCCGGGTTCATCGCGTTGCGCTTTTCGGGACGGTTGAGGATGACCCAGGCGATGCCGTCTTCGAATTCGATCTTGACCGTCGTGAAACGGTCGTAGCTCAGGTCCGACCCGGTCATGTTTTTCCTCGCCTGTTGTAATGGCCGCCCCACTGCGGCGCAGGGAAATTCTCGACAGGAACTGCGCAAACAAAGCGCTGGCGGTCAAGCTCGAACGCCGATCCAAACTGCATCAGGCCGCCCGCACTGCGGCCGGAGCAATGACGATCATGGCACTCCCGATCCCTTCCGATTGGCGCCGATCAGCACAAACGCCATCTTCACCGGCTTCTGGCTCTTGTTGCGCCACGCATGCCGCGTGCCGTTCTGGACGATAACGTCGTGCTGCTGCAGATGAATCTGCTTGCCATCATCGAGCTCGAGCCACACCTCGCCATCGAGAACGATCCCATAGTCGACCGTGTCGGTCGTGTGCATGCCGGGATTGTCCATCTCAAATTTACTGGCGAGCTCCGGCATGTGCTCCATGAATTCCGCCCCCACCGCGGCGGGATCGAAACTTGGGCTCATCATCACCGAGTCCGGAGGAAACGTGACGAACATGAAGCGCGTTTCACCGGGGCCAGGCACGTATCCAGTTTTTTCTGAAATAGCTTCGCCCTGATTGGGGACTGTGGGGACAGGTGGCGTCGCCCACAGCAGCGTCGAGGCTTGGCCGGGAACGCTGTTGTAGACCTTGCCCTTGGGTGAGGGACCATCGGACACGCAGACGGCTTTTCCTCCCGAATGACCGGTGACGATGCGGCGCGCTTTCATGCAAATCCCCTTTTGATTGGTGCCGTCCTCATTCGCTGCGGGGTCAAACCTTTTCCATCACATCGGCCCAACGGCGCAGTAACCGAGCTCCTCCGCGCGCTTGACGACCTCGAATGAGCGCGCCTTGGTCGGCAGGCTGATCGACATCTCCATGCGCATCTCTCCCTTTGGCTTTTACCGGCGCGTCTCGCCGCGCGCCGTGCTAGCGCAGCCTAAGATCGCACAAACGCCACGTCTGTCCTGATGTCTTATGACGAGCGCTCAACCGGAAAGCTCTTGCCAAATCCGCCGTTGCAACCGGATGATCACACCGCCGGAAAGAATGCCGGACGGTGAGAAGTGGATAGGGTTGGTGATGCACAAGACAGTAGGGGTGTGGCTGACGCTTGCCGCAATGGTCGTGCTGGCGGGCGGCGCTCCGGCCGGTGCTCAAACAAAATTGGTGATCGGTTACACCTCATTGGGGGACGTGGGGACAAATTTCGTCGCCAAAGAGGAAGGCTTCTTTGCCAAACGCAACCTTGATGTCGAGCTAAAGGCTCTCCGCGGCGGCTCCGTCATCGTCCCTGGGCTTGTCGTTGGCGAGATCCAGATTGGCACGTTGGCGCCGCCGGTGTTTTTACAGGCGGTTGATGGCGGCATTGATCTGACTGCCCTCACAGGGCTGTCGGTGCTCACCACGGGCATGAAATCCGCTGCTGTCGTGGCTCGCATCGGGCTGGAGATCAAATCGCCAGCGGATCTGCTCGGAAAGCGTACCGGCGTGAGCGGAATCGGGAGCATTTCCGAAGTTCTGTACCGGGAATGGCTTCGCCAGAAGGGCATCGACTCGAAGAAGATGACCTTCGTTGAAGTGCCGTTTCCGAGCATGCGCGATCTGCTGCGCTCGGGCCGGGTTGACGTGATCATCATTCCCGACCCGTTGCTCAGCCAAATCGTCAGCAGCGGTATCGGGTATGTCGTCGCCTATTTCTTCGGCGAGCTACCGGACGGCGCGACCCAGATGATCAATGCCAGTACGCGGGCCTGGGCGCAGCACAACCCGGGTACCGTGGCGAATTACAAAATGGCGATTGATGAAGCGAGTGCGTTCATTGCGAAGAATGGCGATCGAACAAAGACCATCATCGCCAAATATTTGAATTTGCCGGAGGCCGTTGTGCGCGACTCGGAGCTTCCGCGGTTTGTTGCCAGCATCGACCCCGCGCAGATGCAATGGTGGATCGATGTATTGTCGCGACAGGATATGCTCCGGACCAAATTGGACCCGGCGCAGCTGATTGCGAAATGAGTGTTGTTGCACGGGAAATCATCGCTATCATCCGGACAATTGCCGCCAAGAACGCAACGGAGGAATGCCGTGAGCCTGACCCTCGATGCCCCGCGGTTGCCCGATCAGAAGCGATCCGCCGACGTGCCGGTGACGCTGGCGATGGCGGATTATGACCGCACGCGGCCATTGATCGACGGTCGTGTGAAGGCGAACGGACTAGCGGTGCAAGCCAATACGTCCTGGATTGGCGATTTTTGCGTTCGCCCGGTCTATGAAGACTATGACGCCGCCGAGATGTCGCTGTCGTGGTACGTCATGGCGCGCGTGCGCGGCGAGCCGGTGGTCGCGCTGCCCGTGTTTCCGTTGCGAATGCCGGTCCTTGCCTATGTGTTCGTGCGCGAGGACTCGCGCTACACGCGACCGAAGGACCTCGCCGGCAAACGCGTTGCGACAATCCTCTACCGGATCACCGTCAATCTCTGGCTGCGCGGAATTTTTCAGGAGCACTATGGTCTCTCGCCCGACGAGGTGAATTGGGTCGTTACCGAGGGCACAGAAGGGGCGGGCTTCAACATGCCCCCCGGGATCAAGCTCACGAAACAGACCAACACAACGCCGGAAGAATTGCTGGAGCGCGGCGAGGTCGACGCCGTATTCCTCCCCGAACTGCCTGACAACTTCGTCGCCGGCACCTCGAAACTACGCCGTCTGTTCCCGGACCCGCAGGCAGAGATGCAGTCATTCGTGCGGAGCACCGGCCAACTGCCAATCACACATACGGTCGTCATGAAAAAGGCTTTGGCCGAACGGGATCCATGGATCGCGCGCAGCCTCACGCAGGCTTTCGTCGATGCGCAGGACGTCTGCGACACGTATTTGCAGGCCAATCCGAAACACCTCTCGCTCCCCGATGGGGTGTTCTTCCTGGAACAGCAGCGCGCCGCGTATGGGCCGAAGCCTTATGTTCATGGCATCGAGCCAAACCGCAAAGTCCTTGAGACTTTCGTCCGCTACGCCCACTCGCAAGGCTATATCTCGCGCCAGCCAACCCTCGAGGAACTGTTCCCCTCGTTCGGTGCCTGAGGATCGCTGCGGCGGCCTCCCTAATATGCACCCTTATGGCGGTTGACCCGGCCTAGGTAACTCGGTTACCTTATTTGGGTAACTCGGTTACCTCAGTTCGGATCTCCGCCATCCAAGAGCGGAAGCAGGGAGGATGATTTGGCAATTGGCCAACAGCCCGCAGCCGCGTCAGGAACACGCATTGCCGCTGACGTCGGTGGCACCTTTACGGATGTGGCCGTATTCGATGAGCGCTCTGGAGCGCTGCGGCTCGGCAAAACACTGACGACACCTAAGCGCCTTGTCGACGGCATCGAGAATGGCGTTGCGCGGGCCGATTCCGTTTTCAGCGATGCCGCGCTGTTCCTGCATGGCACCACGGTTGCGATCAACACCATGCTGGAGCGCACGGGTGCGCGCACCGCACTCGTTATCACCGCCGGCTTTCGCGACATTTATGAAATCGGCCGTGTCAACCGGCCGGAAGCCTACAATTTGTATTTCCGCAAGCATAAGCCGCTGGTGCCCCGCGCGCTGCGTTACGAAGTTCATGAACGCGTCACCGCCGCCGGCGAAGTCCTCAAGCCCCTCGATGAGGCCGAGCTGGAGCGCCTCGTGCCGATCCTGCGGCGCGAGGGCGTCGAGGCCTTGGCGATCCTGTTCCTGCACTCCTATCGCAATCCGGCGCATGAGCTGCAGGCAAAACGCTACTTCGCCGAACATTGCCCGGATTTGTTCATCACCGTTTCGCACGAACTCTCGCAGGAATACCGCGAGTTCGAACGCGCCTCGACGACGGCCGCAAACGCCTATGTGGGCCCGCGCGTCAGCCACTACCTCGCCGAGATCGACGAGCATCTCGAGCGCAGCGGTTTCCCCGGCACATTCCTGGTCGTGCAATCGACCGGCGGACTTTATGATGGCGAACGCGCCCGGCGTGAATGCATCCGCATGCTGGAATCAGGTCCGGCCGCCGGCGTCATCGGCACCCAAGTCCTGTGCGCGGCAATCGATTTGCCCAGTGCCATCGCCTTCGACATGGGAGGCACGACCGCCAAGGCCGGGGTGATCCATCAGGGCCGAGTCCTGATCGCCGGTACGGCAATGGTCGGCGGCTACAACGAAGGCCTGCCGATCCAGATCCCGATGATCGATATCCAGGAAGTCGGCACCGGCGGCGGCAGTATCGCGCGGCTTGCTGCAGGCGGGGCGTTGCGTGTCGGACCGGAGTCGGCCGGCGCGGCGCCGGGCCCGGCCTGCTATGGGCTCGGCGGGGCTGAGCCGACCGTGACTGATGCCAATTTGTTGCTCGGACGGCTCGCGGCAGACCGCTTCCTCGGCGGCGACATGGGCCTTGATGTAAGCGCGGCCGAGACGGCGCTGCGCGAGCAGATTGCAGTGCCGCTCGGGCTAGACCCGCACCGCGCTGCAGATGGCATCGTGCGCATAGCCACCGCCAGTATGTCCAACGTGGTACGCCGGGTGACGACCGAGCGCGGTCTCGACGCGCGTGATTTCGCCATGGTGGCCTACGGCGGTGCGGGGCCGCTGCACGCGGCTCTGGTCGCGCGCGAGTTACGCATCAGCAAATTGATCATTCCCAATGCGCCGGGGCACTTCTCCGCCTTCGGCATGTTGCTGGCCGATCTGCGGCGCGATTATGTGCGCACCCTGTTCGCGCGGCTCGCCGATGTCGAATTCAACGACATCGAAGTGATCTTCCGCGCCATGGAAGAGGAGGGCACGCGCTCGGTCCATGAGGCTGCCGCCAACGTGTCGGTCGTCCATCTCATGCGTGGCGCCGACATGCGTTACGTCGGCCAGGAGCACGCCGTTGCGGTCGATATTCCGCGCGAGCATTTCCTCAATGCGGGATCGCGCCGCGATCAAGCAGTGCTTCGATGAGGAGCATCGCGTGCGCTACGGCTTTGCCTCGGAGACCGAACGCGCCGAGATCGTCAGCCTGCGCTGCTCGGTCAACGGTATGATGGCGAAACCGCAGCTCAGCCGCATCAATGTCGGTGGCGCGCAGCCGCCAGATGGCGCGCTACGGACGAAGCGGCCGGTCTATTTCACCGACCATGGCTTCATCGACACGCCGGCCTACGATCGCGCTCGACTTGCGGCCAACAACAGGATCGACGGCCCGGCGCTGATCGAAGAATATGCTTCGACCACCGTCGTTCTCCCGGGCGATGCACTCACGGTCGATGCTTACGGCAACCTGATCATCACGGTGGGCAACTCATGATGGACACGCCTGCTCAATCAAACGCGAGGGCGCAGCGCACCGCTGCGGCCGATCCGATCGTCACCGAAATCGTGCGCAACGCGCTCGTCGGCATCACCGAAGAGATGAAGACGAACCTGATGCGCACCGCCTACAACATGATCATCTATGAGGCGCTCGACTTCACCGTCGGTTTGTTCAACGCGGCCGGCGATACGGTCTCGATCGGCCTTGGCCTGCCGATGTTCATTCGCGGCATGAGCGAGACCGTGAAGGCGAAGCTGCGGCATTTCGGGGTCGACGGCATTGAGCCCGGCGACGTGCTGCTCACCAACGACGCCTACACCACCGGCAGCCACCTCAATCACATGACGTTCTCGGTGCCGATTTTCGCCGGCGACGAATTGGTCGGATTTTCGGCCT
This sequence comes from uncultured Alphaproteobacteria bacterium, assembly GCA_963760435.1. GTDB lineage: Bacteria > Pseudomonadota > Alphaproteobacteria > Rhizobiales > Xanthobacteraceae > JAFAXD01. The sequence continues at coordinate 261,523 of CAVXDE010000027.1, read as the reverse complement.
GCATGGCGCACTGGCAGGACATCGGCGGCACACTAGGTGGGATCACGACGGACATCTACGCCGAAGGCCTGCAGATGCCGATCGTGAAGATGTACCGCGCCGGCAAACTGAACGAGGAGTTGCTCGAGATCATCCGCATGAACGTGCGGATCCCCGATCGCGCCATCGGCGATCTGCGGGCACAGATCGCTGCGGTCAAGACCGGCGAGCGACGTTTTCTGGAACTCATCCAGAAATACGGCAAGGAGGCCGTTCTGTCCGCGATCGACGCAATCATGGACCACAGCGAAGCGCTCGCGCGCGAGCAGGTGCGCGCAATTCCGGACGGCGTGTACGAGGCCGAGTCGTTCATGGACGACGATGGCGTCGACCGCGGCCAGCACATTCCGATCAAGGTCCGCATCACGGTCGCGGGCGACGAGATGACGGCCGACCTGACCGACGTCAGCGCCCAGGTACGCGGCTTCTACAACTCGGGCATGACGGCCGGTGTTTCCGCCTGCCAGGTGGCGTTCAAATGCCTGACCGCGGCGCTCGATCTGCCGATCAATGACGGATGTTTCCGCGCCCTCAAGATCGTACTGCCGGCGGGCCGTGTCGTCAGCGCGGTGCGCCCTGCGGCCATGCGCTGGTGGATGACGTTTCCGATGACCGTCGTCGATTCGATCTTCAAGGCGCTGGCGCCCGCCGTTCCGGCGCGCGTCATCGCTGGCCACCACGCGGACCTGGTGATCGCCAATGTGCACGGCCGCCATCCGCGCGACCAGCAAGCTCTTCCTGTATCTGGGCGGGCTGATCGGTGGCGGCTGGGGCGCCAAACTCACCGAAGACGGCATGAACGCGACCATCGCCATCAACGACGGCGACACCCACAACGGACCGACCGAACAGGCCGAGGCAAAATTCCCGATTCTGGTCGAGCGATATGCGTTGCGCGAAGACTCGGGCGGCGCTGGCAAGCATCGCGGCGGCCTCGGCAACGAACAGGTCGTGCGCGCGCTCTCCGACATCATGGTCAACACGCAGATCGAGCGGGTTGAATGCCGGCCCTGGGGTCTGTTCGGCGGTCTGTCGGCTGCTGGCAACCAGGTCGTGTTTCAGCGCAATGGCGAGGACCCGGTCGTACACGCAACCGGCAAAGTGTTCGCACAGCATTTGAGGCCCGGAGATCGCTACATGTTGCGCTCCGGTGGCGGTGGCGGCTTCGGCTCGCCGCTCGATCGCAAGCTTGAGGACGTCGAAAACGATGTGCGCGAGGGCTACGTCTCGATCGCTGCGGCGCGCGAACAATATGGGGCCGTGATCGACCCGGCGACGATGCGCGCGCGGCGCACGGATTCCGCGGCGTTGCGCGCCCGCATGCGTGCCGCCGGGCTGCCTCGAGACGTTCCGTTTGAGTCGCTCGGCGGGCGCGTGCCGGCGCCCCAAATTGGCGAGGCGGCGCTTGATCCCGTCGGCACGGAACTCAAGGCGCTGATGCCACGCGCCTTCCAGCTTCGTTGCCGCTGCTGCTGATGGGCGACCGATGAGCAAGAAGGAAGACGTGGATAAGGAGGCGGAGGTCATCTTCCCCGATGCGGTCGTTTCGGTGGAACGGGCGCTGCGCATCATCGAATTGCTGACTGAAAGCGAAAGCGGCATGACCTTGACCGAGGTCGCGATGGTGCTTGCGGTTAACAAGGCGATCGCGTCGAAGCTGCTGCAGACCCTGGAGAAGTGCGAATACGTCTTTCGCCATGGCAACAACTTCCTGCTCACCAATAAAATCAACAATCTCAGCGTCCGCCAGCTCGATCAACAACGGCTGCTGGAACAGGCGACGGCGGCGCTGAAGCCGGTCGCGGAATCGACCGGCGAGCTGGTGCGCATGGCCCTGGTCGAGCGCGAGCGGATCAGCTGGGTGCTCGGTTTTCAAGGTCAGGCACATGTGTTCCGGCTGGGACTTGCGCTCGACAGCCACATCCATCTGCACGCGCTCGCCACCGGGCGCGCCTGGCTTTCCACGTTGCCGTTCGACAAGGCGCTCGAGCTCATGCAGCGCGACGGGCTGACGCGCTTCAACAAATACACGATCGTCGATCCCAAGGAGTTGCGCCGCGCCCACGCCGAAGAGGCGCGCCAGGGATACTCGGTAACCTACGAGGAGATCGAGATCGGCGTCTGTGGCGTTGCTGCGCCGATCATGGTGGATATGCCGGGCGACGGACCAGTGTGTGTCGGGGCTGCCAGCATCGCTGCGCCATCGGTGCGGATGGATCGCGCCGCGCTGCACGCCGCGGCACCGCTCATTGTCGCTGCCACCCGGCGGATCGGCCGGTTGTGGCCGCTACGTGATGGAGAGGCCAGCATAACCCGATGGCGCCATCCGGCGGCTTGAAAGATTACCGCTAACAATAACACGGGGCGGAAACATAAAGAGAGGGAGGAGTAAACATGAGAGCAAGCCAACGCTGGGCCGTTCTGGCCGGTACTGCGGCGATCGTTCTGACTGCCGCTGCGACCGGCGGGCAGGCCGCTGATCCGATCAACGTGGGTTTCGTCACCGAGCTGACTGGGCCCTGGGCGTTTTCCGGATCGAGCTGTGCCGCCGGTATGAAGCTTGCTGAGGCGGAGATCGATGCGGCTGGCGGCGTGCTTGGGCGCCCGCTGCGCTTCCTCGTCATCGACAATCAGACCAATCCGACGCAGGCGCTGGCGGCGGCCCGCAGCTTCGATGCGCAGGACAAGGTGCTGGTGATCAGCGGGCCGACGAGCTCCGACAATGCGCTCGCCATCTATGGCTATGCCGAGCAGAACCAGGTTCCATTCCTGGTGCCGGTCGCGGCGTTTCCGCAACTGACCAAGCCGGGCACGCAATGGACGTTTCGCCTCGAACCCGCCGCGGTCGGTTGGGGCTATTCCATCGCCAAGTTCGTCGAGCAGAAAAAGCCCGGCGCCAAGATCGCAATCATGTACAGCGATTTCGCCCTGATGCGGGCGATCGCCGCTGGCCTCAAGTACCAGATCCCACGCTCCAACCTCACGGCCGGGCCGGAGATCGTGTTCCCGCAGGGATCATCGGACGCGACCATCCAGGCGACCCAGGTCCGCGCCGCTTCGCCCGACTATGTCGTGGTTATCGGCGCCGGCGCATTCGATAACACGATCACCAACCAGCTGCTCGATCTCGGCGTGAAACCCGATCAGATCATTCATCCGTTTGGCTTCACCACCAACATCCTCGGTTGGGGCGCGCGCAGCGTCGGCTCCTACTTCGGGACGTTCTTCGATCACGACCTCGACGGCGTAACCGCCGAAGGAAAGAAGTTCATCAAGGATTTCGCAGACAAGAACGGTCGTCCGCCGTCCTACATCGAGAACTTCTGTTACACCACGCCCTACGTCATCAAGCAGGCGATCGAAGCAGCCGGCACCGTTGACCGCGCCAAGTTCCGCGACGCGCTGCGTGCGTCTCAAACCAAGGAGACGACCTCCGGTGTGCCGATCGCCTTCGACAAGAACGGGGCGCGCCAGGAATACATCTACTACATGCAGATTACCGGCATGGACGTCGCGAAAAAGGAATACAGTGCCAAGCAGGTCTTCTACATGGAATGGAGCCCGGAGGTCATTCCGGTCTATGATCTCGTGAAATAACCCACGCGAGCTTCGATCAACGCGATGGTCGATCCGAACCTGCTCATCGGCCTGTCGATGCTCACGACCGGCCTCGTCCTGGGGGCGATCTTCGCGCTCACGGCCGCGGGCGTGACCATCGTGTACGGATGCATCTGGCTCCCGAACGCGGCGAGCGGCCAGTTCTTTCTGCTGGCCCCGCTCGTCGCCTGGAGCCTGAGCACCGCGATGGGGTGGTCGCCGATCCTCGCCGTCGCGGCGGTGCTCATCGCCGGTTTGCCGTTCGCTTACCTGCTGGAGCGGCTGCTGATCCGGCGATTTTACGATGTGCCGGATCGCAATATTGCGTATTTCGTGGTGACGCTCGGCATCACCCAGATCCTGTCGGGCGTGTTCTCGATCACCTGGGGCCAGTGGAGCGATCAGTACAACATCCCGCCACTGGCCGAGGGTGTGGTCTTCATCGGCCCGTTTCCGCTGCCTGCCAACAGATTGATTGCGCTGGTCGCGGCGTTGGCGCTGCTCGGCGCGCTGTTTGTCGGTCTGCGCTATCACCGCTTCGGTCGGGCGCTGCGGGCCGTTTTCCAGAATCGCGAGGCGGCCGCACTGCGCGGCGTCGACGTACAGCGCATCTATCTGGGCGCGTTCCTGCTCGGCACCTCCGTGATTTTTGCCGGTGGCCTACTCTACGCCATGGCCTACAGCTTCGACCTGTCGGTCGCTTGGAGCATGGGGATCACCGCTTTCGCCATCATGATTGTCGGCGGCCCGGGCAGCGTGCTCGGTGCTCTCGTGGTCGGGATGCTGTTCGGCTTCGTCCAAGCCGCGGTCAGCGTGTTCGCCAGCCCGACGGCCGCGACGTTGTCCTACCTTCTTGCCATGCTCGTCATCCTGCTGTTGCGCCCCAGCGGTCTGTTCGCGCGGTGAACCGGATGCGCGCCTCCAAAGACATGTGGCTCTGGATCGGCGGCGCGGCGCTGGCGATCGGCTTGGCGCTCGCAACAGCAGGCAACCGGTTCGCGGCCTTCATCATCGGCATTGTGTTCCTCAACGTGCTGTGGACCGCGGGGATGAACCTACTCTACGGTTACACGGGGCTGGTCTCGATGATGACCGCCGGCGTGGCCGGCATTGGCGCTTACGGCACCGTCAAGCTGTTCCTGGATTACGGCTGGTCGTTCTGGTTCGCGGTGCCGGTCTCCGCTGTCGGCGCCGCCGCGGTCGGGGTGATTCTTGGATTGCCTGCGCTGCGGCTGCGCGGCTTTTATTTCGTGCTGTCGTCACTCGTCATCCAGGTCGCCTTGACCTTGGTGTTCATCTATTTCCCACAGTTCACCAACGGCGACACCGGGATCACGCAGATCCCGCGACCGGGGCTGTGGCTGCCGGGTTTCGGCGCGGTCGATCTCACGGGTCCAGGCTTTGAGATTATTCTCGGACTCCTGGCTCTAGCCGGCGTGGCCGTTGTCTACATCATCATCCGCTCGCGCATGGGCGCATTCATCATTGCCATCCGCGAGGACGACCTGCTCGCCGAAGAGCTCGGCATCGATGTTACGCGCTACAAGGTAATGGTGTTCTTCATCAGCTCGCTGTTGATGGCCGTGGGTGGGGCGTTCTATGCGGTCTACACCGGCTTCATCTCGCCGCGCAGCTTCGATGTGCTGATGAGCATGAACATCTGGCTGATGGTCGCCTTCGGCGGACGCGGCACGATCGCGGGACCCATCATCGGCTCGGCAATCCTGGTGCCGATCCCATTCCTGTTGCAGGAACTCTACCAGATCAAAGACATCTTTTATGGATCGCTGATCATTCTGGTCACGGTGGCCATGCCGGCCGGCGTCTACGGCACCCTCCTCAAGTGGTGGCGGGTGCGCCGGCAGAAGCAGAACATCGCAGTAGCGCCGGTTGCAATTAAGCGGGTGCCGGCCGAATGAATGAGATCCTGCTCGACGCCAGGCAAGTCGAGAAGCAGTTCGGCGGCATCCGGGCGCTCGCGTCCGTCGACGTCCAGCAGGCCGTGGGCGAGACCCTCGGCATGATCGGACCGAACGGCAGCGGCAAAACCACGTTCGTCAACGTGGTCTCCGGCCACTTGTCGATCGACGCCGGCTCGATCTCCTTCGCCGGCGCGCCGATCAGCGGCCGGCGCCCGCACGCGATCACCCGCGCCGGATTGACCCGCACCTACCAGGCGGTGCGTGTGTTCAGCAAACTCTCCGTCGCGGATAATCTGCGCACCACCGCGCTGGCCGCGGGCGAGTGACCGAGGGCGTGAAGGACAGCCATGTGCGCGACCTTATCCAATGGCTCGAGCTTGATCGGCGGCTCGACGCCATCGCCGGAATGCTCACGTCTGTTCGAGCAACGCCGGCTGGAGCTGGCGATGCGGCTGGTGCTGCGGCCGAAGCTCGTGATGCTGGACGAACCTGTCGGCGGACTGTCGGCGGTCGAGATCACGCACATGATGAAGCTGCTGGGGGAGTTGAAGACGCGCTACAGTTTGTTTGTGATCGAGCACACCATGCGGGTGATCCGCGAGCTTGCCGATCGTGTCGTCGTCCTGGTCAGCGGCCAGAAGATCGCCGACGGCCGACCGGAAGAAATCCTGCGCGACGAGCGCGTCGTGCGAAACTATCTGGGCAGCCAAGGTGCTTGAGATCGAAAATCTCACCGTGCGCTATGGCGCATTTCTCGCCGTCGACCGGGTGTCGCTCGCGGTCGGCGAGGGCATCATCGTCGGGCTGGTTGGCCCCAATGGCGCCGGCAAGAGCTCGCTGGTGCGCGTCGTGAGCGGACTGGTGCGAGCCGGCAACCGGCACGGTCCGGTTCCGCGAGCAACGGCTCGACGGCATGCCGCCGCACGGCCGCGTCGATCTGCGGCATCGCGGTTGTGCCCGAGGGACGGGGGCTCTTTCCAGCAGATGTCGGTCGAGGAAAACCTGCTCATGGGCCGCTACCGGCGCGGTATGGGCAACGGTGCGCGCGCGCTCATGGATCACGCCTTCGCGCTGTTTCCGATTTTGCAAGAGCGCCGGCGCCAACTTGCCGGTACGCTCTCCGGCGGCCAGCAACAAATGCTGGCGATCGCCACCGGCATCATGAGCGAGCCACAGCTCCTCATTCTTGATGAGCCCTCGCTCGGCCTCGCGCCGATCGTGGTCGACGAGATCGGACGAACCCTGCGCCGGCTCAAAGGCGAGGGGGTCACCATTCTGCTGGTCGAGCAGAACGCCAAGCTCGCGGCCGATGTCGCCGACGAGATCTACGTGATGCAGACCGGCCGCATCAGCCATCACGGCGCCGCCAGCGATCTCATGACCGATCGCAGCGTCATGGAGAGCTTCCTCAGCGTCCAATGAAACGGACTTAGCGGTGCTCGTGGGACCTCATCTTGAGGGCTTTGATCCGTGAGGATCAAAAGCGTCTCGAAGGATGGCCAAAGGCGACGGCCTCTCATGTGGCCATCCTTCGAGAGGCACGCGAGCTTACGCTCGCGTGCTCCTCAGGATGAGGGCTTCTATTTGTTGCTTGGGTTTTCATTTGTCGCGTGGCTCTGATCGCAATCCTTCACCCAACCAATCAGCGGCCTCACGCCAAAGCGTGTCGCGATGGTGTGGGCGGAAGAAGCCGAAATGGCCGATCGGGCCGCTGCCGAGCTTGCGCGGATCGATCTGGATCCGCTCCGGCCGCGTGCCGGTGAAGGCCGAGAGCAGAAGATCGATCGCCGGCGGCGTTGCCCAAGGATCGTCGTCGATCCCGATCGCCCGTAATGCGCCACGATAGCGCGGGAAGTTCACAAGCTCGGGAAGTGTCGGGTCATCGATGAAGTAGCGCGGGCTCATCACCCACCTGGTCCACTCCAGGAACACGCCCTTGGGCAGGTCCTCGCCGATCCCGGTCCAGCCTGGCGTGTAGCCGAAAGCATGCGCTACCAGCCGACCGGCGTTCAGCATCGCCAGCACGCGATAGTTCTCGGGCGGGCGGAACAGCCGCCAGTAGCCGGCCTGGGCGGCGATCATGAGCGTGCGGGAGATCAGGTCGTTGTTCGGTACGAGCCCGATCGCCTGGCCGCCGAAGGAGTGACCGACGGCGCCGAGCTGCAGGTCCGGCCAGCGGGTGCGCGCGTGCTCCAGTGCGGCGGTGATATCGAGCGCCGCCCAATCGCGCATCCGCGCTGGAAACCCGACCAGGGACTTTGGCCGCGAGCCGGCCACGCCCGCGGTAGTCGTAGGTCAGTACCGCAAACCCGCGCTCCGCCAAGTGGGTCGCAAATCCGCGATAGATGCGTCGTGGCACCGCGGTCGCCGAATTGATCACGACGACGGTATGTAACGGTGCCGTCCGGCACGAACTCGGTGGCGGCCAGTCGGATAGCCGTCGCGGGCCGCGAAGCTGATATCCGTTGATCTGTGCCATTCCGCCCATAAGCCCTTATAATCGCTGAACGTCCTCTTCCCCGGATTGCGCTCGGCGCCATCCGGGCTACTGTGGGCCTCGCATCCGTTCAACCGGAGTATGCATCATGCAGCGCTGGACGCCCGATAGTTGGCGCAACAAGCCGATCGTGCAGGTGCCGGATTATCCGGACCGGCAAGCCTTGGCCGATGTTGAAGCTCAACTTGCGACCTTTCCGCCGCTGGTGTTTGCAGGCGAGGCGCGCGCCCTGAAGAAGGCCCTGGCGCGCGTCGCGGCAGGGGAGGCTTTCCTGTTGCAGGGTGGCGATTGCGCCGAGAGCTTCGCCGAGCATGGCGCCAACAATATCCGCGATTTCTTCCGCGTGTTTCTGCAGATGGCGGTGGTGATGACCTATGCGGCGGCCTCACCGGTGGTGAAGGTCGGACGCATTGCCGGCCAGTTCGCCAAGCCGCGATCGGCCCCGACTGAAAAGCGCGGCGCGATCGAGCTGCCGAGCTACCGCGGCGACATCATCAACGACTTCGCCTTCACGCCGGAGGCGCGCACGCCGGACCCCCGCCGCCAGGTTGAGGCCTATAGGCAATCGGCCGCGACGCTCAACCTGCTGCGCGCGTTCGCCCACGGCGGATACGCCAACCTCAAAAGCGTGCACACCTGGATGCTGGGCTTCGTCAAGGATAGCCCGCAGTCGCGCCGCTACGCCGAGCTCGCCGACCACATCTCCCAGGCGCTGGGCTTCATGGAGGCCTGCGGCCTCGACCTGGAGAGCCATCCGGAGCTGCGCACGACCGATTTCTACACCAGTCACGAGGCGCTGCTGCTCGGCTTCGAGCAGGCGCTCACACGCGAAGATTCGACCGAGCCGGGCAACTGGTACGCCACCTCCGGCCACATGGTCTGGATCGGCGACCGCACCCGGCAGGCCGACCATGCGCACGTGGAATTCTGCCGCGGCATCAGGAATCCGCTCGGGCTCAAGTGCGGGCCGTCGCTCAAGACCGACGATTTGTTGCGACTGATCGATATCCTCAATCCCGACAACGAGCCGGGCCGCCTGACCCTGATCTGCCGGGTCGGGGCCGACAAGGCGGCCGAGTTTTTGCCCGGGCTGGTGCGTGCCGTGGAGCGCGAGGGCAAGGTCGTGGTCTGGTCGTGCGATCCCATGCACGGCAACACCATCACGGCGGCGAGCGGCTACAAGACGCGGCCGTTCGATCGCATCCTGCAGGAGGTCAAGACGTTCTTCTCCGTGCACGCCGCGGAGGGCACCTACGCGGGCGGGGTGCATCTCGAGATGACCGGCAAGAACGTCACCGAATGCACGGGCGGCGCCCGCGCGATCACTGATGAAGATCTCAACGACCGCTATCACACGGTCTGCGATCCGCGCCTCAACGCGGAACAGTCGATCGACCTCGCGTTCCTGCTCGCCGACTTGCTCAAGCATGAACGCGCAGCGGTGCAGCCGCTGGCGGCAGTCGGAGGTTTGTGAGGTTTCTAAATGGGTTACGGGCGGTTCTGGAAGTTCAAGTCTTACTTTAAAGACGTGACATGAACCACCCGCTTGACCGGCTGACCATCGCGGTTGCGCAGCTCAATCCGACCGTCGGCGATGTCCCCGGCAATACCGAAAAGGCGCGCCGGGCCGCACAGGCAGCGGCCGGCGCCGACCTCGTGATCTTTCCCGAGCTGTTCATCGCCGGCTATCCCCCCGAGGACCTGGTGCTCAAGCCGGCGTTTCAGGAGGCCTGCCGCGTCGCGGTGCAGGAGCTGGCGCGGGAGACGGCGGATGGGCCGGCCCTGCTGATCGGCACGCCGTGGGTCGAGGACGGCAAGCTCTACAACGCGGTGGCGCTGCTCGACGGCGGACAGGTCGCGGGATTGCGCTTCAAGGTCGATCTGCCGAACTACGGTGTGTTCGATGAGAAGCGCGTGTTCGCCCCCGGCCCGATGCCAGGGCCGGTGAACTTCCGGGGCGTGCGCATCGGCATTCCGATTTGCGAGGACATTTGGGGTCCGGAGCCGGTCGAATGCATTGCCGAAACAGGCGGCGAGATCCTCCTGGTACCCAACGGCTCGCCGTATCGGCGTGGCGTCGTTAACGAACGCCTCAATGTTGCGGTGGCGCGCGTGGTCGAGGCGCGGCTGCCACTCCTGTATGTCAATCAGGTCGGCGGCCAGGACGAACTGGTGTTCGAGGGCGCGTCATTTGCGCTCAATGCCGACGGCGCGCTCGCCGCGCAGTTACCGGCGTTCCGGGAAGAGGTCGCGCTCACAAACTGGGTGCGTACCGCCGAAGGGTGGCGCTGCGAAGGGGCACTCGCCCCGATCGAAGAGGGGGAGAAGGCGGACTATAGCGCCTGCGTGCTCGGCCTGCGCGACTATGTGGAGAAGAATGGATTCGCCGGCGTTGTGTTTGGTCTGTCGGGAGGGATCGATTCGGCGCTGTGCGCGGCGATCGCCGTGGATGCCTTGGGTGCGCATCGCGTGCGCGCCGTGATGCTGCCATACCGGTACACGGCCCAGGTCTCCATCGATGATGCGGCGCAAGTCGCCCGTGCGCTCGGCGTTGCGTACGACGTCGTGCCGATTGCGCCCGCAGTCGAAGGATTAGAGGCGGCGCTCGCGTCCACGTTCACCGGCCTGTCGCGCGACGTGACTGAGGAAAACCTGCAATCGCGCGCGCGCGGCACCATCCTGATGGCGATCTCCAACAAGTTCGGCGCCATGGTGGTGACGACCGGCAACAAATCGGAGATGTCGGTCGGCTACGCAACGCTCTATGGCGACATGAACGGGGGCTTCAACCCGATCAAGGATCTGTACAAGACGGAGGTCTACCGGCTCGCGCGGCTGCGCAATGGCTGGAAGCCGGCCTGGGCGCTGGGGCCCGACGGTGTGGTCACCCCTGAGAGCATTCTCACGCGCGCGCCGACCGCGGAACTGCGCGAGAACCAGACCGACCAGGATTCGCTGCCGCCGTATGATCTACTTGATGCTGTCCTTGAGCGCCTGGTCGAACGCGAGGAGCCCGTGGCGAGCATCATCGCCGAAGGGTTCGAGCGCGATCTGGTGCTGCGTATCGAGCGCATGCTGGCGCTCGCGGAATACAAACGCCGCCAAGCCGCGCCCGGCGTGAAGATCACGCTGCGCAACTTCGGCCGCGACCGCCGCTATCCGATCACCAACCGCTTCCGCGACAACGGCGCCATCATGCCGAAGGTCGATCCGGCGCCCGTCAAGGGCGCCGCGCGCAGCGAAGCCATCGATTTTTGAATCTCGTCAACAATTGTATCTACAACAACCGGGGACGAAACGACATGCGCTTAGCGCTAAGAAGCCTGTCAATCACTGCACTGATCGTGCTTGGGGCTCCCGCACTCGCCGCCGAGACCTATCCAAGCCGACCGATTCGGCTCGTGGTGCCGTTCGGGGCGGGCGGCGTGGCGGATATCTCCTCGCGCATCGTTGCGGAGAAGCTCGGCGAGCAACTCGGTCAACGCTTCGTCATCGACAACCAGCCTGGTGCTGGCGGCATCGCGGCGGGGCGCTCGGTGTTATCGGCTCCACGCGATGGCTACACCTTGGCGTTATTTACGAACGGGACGGCGATCAGCGCGTCCCTGTTCAACTTGCCGTTTGATCCGCTCAAGGATTTCATTCCGATCTCGACCATGGGCTACTTCGATTGCCTGTTCATCACCAATGCAAAGGCACCATATCGCAATCTGCAGGACTTCCTGAAAGCCGCGCGGGAGAAACCTGGGACGCTCAACGTCGGTACCGTCGCCCGCGGCAGCACGCAGAACCTAACGGCGGAATTGTTCAAGAGCACGGCCGGCGTCGATTTCGTCATCGTGCCATTCCGCACAACGCCGGAAGCCGTAATCGCACTGCTACGCGACGATATTCAGATGGTGATCGATTTCTATGCCGGCTTGAAACCGGGACTCTCCGACGGCAGCACGCGCGCCATTGCCTGGAGCGCGACGAAGCGTTCGCCGGCGCTTCCGGATGTTCCGACCGTGCAGGAGGCTGGGGTGGCGGGCTTCAACGTGACCTCGTGGAATGCGTTCTATGCGCCTACGGACGTGCCGGGGAATGTGGTTGAAACACTCAATGGCGGACTGCGAACCGCGCTTGCCGACCCGGAGGTGAAGCGCAAGCTGCTAGATCTCGGGATCGATTCCAGGCCTAGCACGCCGGACGAGCTCGACGCACAGATGCGCGCCGACATCAAGAAATGGGCCGAGGTGATCGCGCGCGCCGGCATTGCGAAGCAATGACTATTTGGAGATCTCGGCCGGTGCCGCGGCGGAGAGCTTAGGCCGCTGTCGCGTTTCGCTGCGCAGGTTCCAGAGTACGCCGCCGAAGATGAGCGCGCCGCCGGCGAGCACAACCGGGTCGAGCGGCTCGCCGTAGATGATCCAGGCCAGAAGCGCGATCAGCGGCAGCCGCAGGAAATCGAACGGGATGACGAGGCTCGCGTCCCCGGCATTGAGCGCCTTGGTCAGGCAATAATGCGACGAGAGCCCGGCAATTCCGACCGCCAGTGCGGCCACCAAGTTGCCACCGCCGATTTGCAGCCAGAACAGCGGGTCGCTCGCCGCGTAGGCGATCGGGAACTGCATGATGTTCATCCACAGGATGATGGCGAACGTGCTGTCGGTCACCGTCAGTTTCTTGGTCGTGGTGTAGGTCACCCCGTAACCGAACGCGGCCGCGAGGACGAGCAGCGCTGCCGGTTGGAACGTGGCCAATCCCGGCCGTACGATGACCAGCACGCCAGCAAGACCACAGACGAGCGCCGTCAAGCGCCCAGCGGTTACGCGCTCGCCCAGGAACAGCACGGCGAGCAATGTGGTCCAGGCCGGCGTCGTGAACTCCAGCGCAAACACGGTCGCCAGCGGCAACAGCGCGATCGCCAACGTCCACATGTACTGGGCCACAAGGTGCGTGCCGTTGCGCAACGCGTGCAGCCGCACGTGACGTAACGAAAAGCCGCGGAACAGCCGCGGCTGCGCGGCGCCGATGGCGAGCATGATGATGAGGCCGCAGCCCGTGCGCCACGCCAGGATCTCAAAGGTCGTGAAGCTCGCGCCGAGCTTGCGAACGCCGAGGGCCAGCGCCGAGAACGAGAGCAGGGCGCCGCTCATCCATAATACAACGCGAGCGAGTTGGCGCAGATTCACGTGCGCTGCTTACTCGGCGTCCGGCGCATTCTCGGGGCGAGCCTTCTCAAAGGCCTCCAGCTTGGCGCAGGCGGCGTCGACTGCGACGATCTTGGGGTAGGGCTCGAGCGAAACCTTGAAGCGGCGTGCGTTGAAGACCTGCGGCACCAAACAGATATCGGCGAGGCCGACCTCGCTGCCGAAGGCGTAGGGACCGGGTTTGATCAGCGCTTCAATTGCGTCGAAGCCTGCCACCACCCAATTCTTGTACCAGGCGTTGATCGCGGCTTCATCTGCATTGAAATTACGGCGCAGATAGTTGAGCGGTCCCGTGTTGTTGAGCGGGTGGATATCGCAGGCGATGATCTGCGCGACCGCGCGCACGTGCGCGCGCGCGACGGGGTCGGCGGGCAAGAATGGTGGGTGCGGATGTGTCTCGTCCAGATATTCCATGATCGCGAGCGATTGCAGCAACACGTCGCCGTTGTTGAGCGCGAGCGCTGGAACCCGCATCTGCGGATTGATCGCACGGTAGGCCGCCGCGTACTGATGCCCGCCATCTTTGGTCAGATGGATTGAAATGGTCTCGTAGGAGAGACCTTTGAGCGCGAGCGCGATGCGGGCCCGATAGGCGGCCGACGAGCGGAAATACGAATAGAGCTTCACGACGTTTCCTCACCCAATGCGATGGCGATGCTTTACGGCGCGGTGCGGACGTTGTCGAGCACGGCGCGGATTTTTCGCGCCAGCACGTCATAGGTATAGGGCTTCATCAGTACTTCGACATCGGGGTCGAGGCGGCCGTGATGAATGATGGCGTTGCGGGTGTAGCCGGTCGCAAACAGCACCTTGATGTCCGGTTTTTTCTTGACCGCAACCTCCGCCAGATTGCGGCCGTTCATGCCGCCCGGCAGCACCACGTCGGTGAACAGAAGGTCGATCTCGTGATTGTCGAGTAGCGACAGCGCCTGGGGCGCATCGGTCGCCGTGAGCACCGTGTAGCCGAGATCCTGCAGCACTTCGAGGGCGAAGCGATTGACGGTGTCGTCGTCTTCGACCAGCAGGATCGTTTCCTGCGTCCCGGCGCGCGGCGCCGGCTCCGCTTTGGCGTTGGCCGCGGGCGTCGGGACGGTCTCGCGCGGTTCGATGACGCGCGGGAAGTACATCTTGACCGTCGTGCCCTGCCCGACCTCGCTGTAGATCTTGACGTGACCGCCTGATTGTTTGGCGAAGCCATAGACCATGCTCAAGCCGAGCCCGGTGCCGATTTCCTTCGGTTTGGTGGTGAAGAACGGCTCGAACGCCTGCTCGGCCACTTCGCGGCTCATGCCTGCGCCCGTGTCAGAGACCGCGACCAGCACATACTGGCCCGGCGGGATCTCGGCGCCTTCCTTGGTCACATAATCTTCGTCGAGATAGGCGTTGGACGTTTCGATGGTGAGGCGCCCGCCGTTCGCCATGGCGTCGCGCGCATTCACCGCGAGGTTGAGCAGCGCCGATTCCAGCTCGTTGGGATCGAGCGCAACGCGCCACAGGCCGGCGCCGAGCACCGTCTCGATCGTCACCGACTCGCCCAGCGTGCTGCTCAGCAACTCGGACATGTCGCGCACCAACCGGTTGACATCGGTGAGCTTGACCTCATGTGGCTGCTGGCGTGAGAACGCGAGCAATCGCGAGATCAGCGCCGCTGCGCGTTGAGCGGCTTCCTTGGCCGCGCTCATGGAGCGTTCCACGCGCGGATCGCTGGCCGCAAACCGGCGCAGCGCGAGGTCGGTGTTGCCGATGATCGCGGTCAGCAGATTGTTGAAGTCGTGCGCGATACCGCCGGTGAGCCGGCCGACTGCTTCCATCTTCTGCGCCTGGCGCAGCGCGTGCTCGGTGCTCTGACGCAGCGAGGTTTCCTCGCGCAGCTGCGCATAGGCGAGAGATTCGCGGCGCGCCTGCACGACCGCAAACCAGCACAGCGCTACGAGGCCAAGCGTCGCCGGAACACCGAAGATGAGATGGTAGGCCATTCCCTCGGACCATTGGCGCATGATGCCGGCCGTCGACGCACCCACCAGCACGACCACGTCCTGGCGCGGCAGTCGGCGAAAGGCAAAGATCCGCTGCGCGTTGTCGCCGGGCGAGACGTCGGTCACCATATGTTTGGTGCCCTGGTGGATCGCCGTAACCAGTGGCCCGGACGCCGGCAGCTGCGTGATGTCGTCGGGGAGCGCCGGGTACCAGGCGAGGATGGCCCCGTCCTGGCGAACGAGCCCGATCGTGTAGTCCTGCGCTTGCGCCAAGCCGGCATAGTAATCGGAGAAATAGTCCGGTGAAATTGCCGTGGTGACGACGCCGCGGAACGGCATCTTCTCGCCGCGGAACTGCCGCCGCCGCGCAATCGCGAACAGGCTGCGCTCGGCCGCACGGGATTTGATCACGGCCGTCAGATAACTGTCGGTGTGCTCGTTGGTCTTGAGATAGCGAAAGAACTCCCGGTCCGAGAGATCGATGTTGTAATTCATCGGGTAGATCGTGCCGGACACGATCGGGTGTCCCTCCGGGTCGATCACGAACACGTCGCGCAATTGCGGCAAAGTCGTCGTCAGGCGCTTGAGCCGCTCGTGATAGCGCAGCTCGGCGAGCCGGATTTCCTCGTTGCTCACATTACCGATGAGCTGGTCGACATAGATCGAGGTGATCTCGAAGGTCTCGAACACCTTCGTGGCGTGCTCGGTGACTGTCGCCAGGGTGCGGTCGAGCCGGTCCTCGGCTTCAATGTAGTTCTGCCGGTAGGAAATGACTGACCCGATCGCGAGCACGATGAGCGGCAGGATGATCGAAGCGCCCAACAGCCACCATAGCGGGCGCTCGGCGCGCCCGCTCGTTGCCCGGCGCCCGGCCGGGTGTGGGGATGTGTTTTGCACGCTCAGTTTTCTTAATTTTGGTCTGGCCGATCCCGGCGATCATAGCCAATCAGTACTGGGAATGGGGGGCGGCTTCAACGGTAGCCCATGGCTCCAACGGATTGGGCGCCAGGCGCCGCGCCCTTGACGAAGGCACGTCCGTTCCCCATTGTGGCCCGCATGAGCGGCCTTTTTGCCATTTGCGGCATTCGCCCAGAGATTATCAGCTAGCGACCAACGCTGGCTGCGGCCGTCTTTTATCATTCACATGATCGGACGCCCGGCCAGTAGAGGCGGGATTGTCTATGCAGTTGCGACTGTACGATACGCTCATGCGCTCCAAGCGGCTGTTCGAGCCGCTCGATCCGGCACGGGTGCGCATGTATGTGTGCGGGCCGACCGTCTACGACTTTGCCCATATCGGCAACGCCCGCCCGGTCATCGTCTTTGACGTGCTGTTCCGGCTGCTGCGGCACTTCTATGGGCCGGAACGCGTCGTCTATGCGCGCAACATCACTGACGTCGACGACAAGATCATCGCGCGGGCGGCTGAAGAGCACCCGGGCATCCCGCTCAACGAGGCGATCCGCATCGTCACTGAAGCGACTGACCGCCAATTCCATGAGGATGTGGAGTCGCTCGGCTGCCTGCCGCCGACGATCGAGCCGCGTGCCACCGGGCACATTGCCGAGATGCGGGCACTGATCGAGCGCCTCGTTGGCGACGGGCACGCGTACGTAGCCGCCGATCACGTGCTGTTCGCGGTCGGCTCCATGCCGGATTACGGCATGCTGTCGAAGCGTTCTCTCGATGACATGCTGGCCGGCGCCCGTGTCGACGTCGCGCCCTACAAGCGCGACCCCATGGACTTCGTGCTGTGGAAGCCGTCGAAACCGGGCGAGCCGTCCTGGCCGTCCCCGGCCGGGATCGCAGTCGAGGGTCGGCCTGGCTGGCACGTCGAATGCTCAGCCATGGCCTGGAAGCACCTGGGCGAGACCTTCGACATCCATGGGGGCGGCATCGATCTCGTGTTCCCGCATCACGAGAACGAGATCGCCCAGTCGCGCTGCGCATTCCATACCCCCATCATGGCGCGGACCTGGATGCACAACGGTTTCCTCCAGGTCGAAGGGGAGAAGATGTCGAAGTCGCTCGGCAACTTCATCACCATTCGCGACCTGCGCGCCGAATGGCCGGGAGACGTGATCCGCTTCCAGATGCTGATGACGCACTATCGCCAACCGATCGACTGGACGCGCTCCGCAACCGAGCAGGCCGCGCAGGCACTCGATGGATTCCGCCAGGTGATAACGACAGCACAAGCGCGCGACGGGAGACTGTCCACGCCGGTGCTGGAAGCTCTGGCCGATGACTTGAACACGCCGCAGGCCATTGTCGAGTTGCACCGGCTCGCAGCCGAGACACGGCGCGGCAATTTCCATGCGGCCTGCGATCTCAAATCGACCTGCCGGTTTCTTGGTCTCACGCTGGCCGGCGACAGCCTGCAGGACATCCGCAAGCGTCAGCGCGGCGATATCGATGAAGCCCGCATCGAGGCGCTGATCGATGCGCGCACGAAGGCGCGGGCCGCGCGGAACTTTGCGGAGTCAGACCGCATCCGCGATGAGCTCGGGGCCATGGGGGTTGTGCTCAAGGACTCCAAGGAAGGAACGACCTGGGAGATCGCCGGATGAACAAGCCGTTCCGCAGCCTCGCGCTACGCCCATTCCTGCCCGCGGATACGCCGCTGCTGGCCTCGATCTTTGCCGCGAGCATCGAGCAGCTCACGGGGGACGATTATGACCCCGGCCAGCAGGCTGCCTGGGCTGGGCTCGCCGATGAAGAGGACCAATTCGCCAAGCGGCTGGCTGGCCAACTCACCCTGGTCGCCACCATCGACGGCTCGCCGGTCGCGTTCGCCTCGCTGCGCGGGACCGACCATATCGACATGTTGTACGTGCATCCGGCGGTTGCACGGCAAGGGGTCGCGACCTCGTTGGTCGATGCGCTTGAGAAGCTCGCCGGCGCCCGTGGCGCCACCACGCTCAGCGTCGACGCCAGCGACACCGCCAAGCCGTTCTTCGACAAGCGCGGCTATAGCGCGCAGCAGCGCAACGCGGTCGCGATCGGCGCCGAGTGGCTGGGAAATGTCTCGATGCAGAAGCGGCTGCCGGCAGCGCAACGCGAAGGCAACATGCAATGACGCGGGAACGGCTCTACTTGTTTGATACAACGCTGCGTGACGGCGCGCAGACCAATGGGGTCGATTTCACGCTCGCCGATAAGCTCGCCATTGCCGGTATGCTTGACAAGCTTGGCATCGATTACGTCGAAGGCGGCTACCCCGGTGCCAATCCGATCGACAGCGAGTTGTTCGCCACGGAGCATAAATTCGGAACGACGTTCACCGCCTTCGGCATGACGCGGCGGCCCGGCCGGTCGGCCTCGAACGATCCCGGCCTCGGTGCGTTGCTTGACGCCAAGGCCAACGCGATCTGCTTTGTCGCCAAGTCCTCCGCCTATCAGGTGCGGGTCGCGCTCGAGACCACGCCCGAAGAAAACATCGCCTCGATCCGCGACAGCGTGCGCGCGGCGCGCGGCCGCGGCCGCGAGGTGTTGCTCGACTGCGAGCATTTCTTCGATGGCTACAAGGCCGACCCCAAGTTCGCACTGGCCTGCGCGCAGGCGGCCTATGAGGAAGGCGCACGCTGGGTCGTGCTGTGCGACACCAACGGCGGTGCGCTCCCGCATGAGGTCGAGGCCATTGTCGGCGAGGTGGTCAAAGTGATCCCCGGCGATCACGTCGGCATCCACGCGCACAACGACACGGAGCAGGCGGTTGCGAATTCGCTGGCCGCGGTGCGGGCCGGCGCGCGCCAGATCCAGGGCACGCTCAACGGACTGGGTGAGCGCTGCGGCAATGCCAATCTCTGTTCCATCATTCCGACGCTAAAGCTCAAGCACGAATTTTCGCAGCGCTTCGAGATCGGCGTGACAGATGCCAATTTGAAGACGCTCACGCATGTGTCGCGTTCTCTCGACGAGTTGCTCAACCGCGCGTCCGACCGGCACGCGCCGTACGTTGGTGAAAGCGCATTCGTCACCAAGGCCGGCATTCACGCCTCAGCCATCGTCAAGGACCCGGCCACTTATGAGCACGTGGCGCCGGAGACGGTCGGCAACAAGCGCAAGCTCCTGGTCTCGGACCAGGCTGGCCGCTCCAATGTACTGGCCGAACTCGAGCGCGTCGGAATTAAGGTCGAGAAGGACGACACCCGCGTGGTGCGGCTGCTCGACGTGGTGAAGGAGCGCGAGGCTGCAGGCTTTGCCTATGAGGCGGCGGACGCGTCCTTCGAGTTGTTGGCGCGGCGCATGCTGGGCACGGTGCCCAACTATTTCGACGTCGAGACGTTCGACGTCTGGGTCGAGCAGCGCTTCAGCGCCACCGGCGAGCTCGCGACCGTCACCATGGCGGTGGTGAAGGTGAAGATCGGCGATGAGCACCTGATTTCCGCCGCGGAAGGCAATGGTCCGGTGAACGCTCTCGACCTCGCGCTGCGCAAGGATCTCGGCAAGTATCAGCCCTTCATCGCCGGGCTCGAACTGACGGATTTCCGGGTGCGTATCCTCAACGGTGGGTCCAGCGCCGTCACCCGCGTGCTGATCGAGAGCCGCGATGAGACTGGCGAACGCTGGACCACGGTCGGCGTGTCGCCGAATATCATCGAAGCTTCGTTCCAGGCGCTGATGGACTCGATCGTGTTCAAGCTCGTGCGCTCCAACGCGCCCGCATGAAAGTTTCCCCATGACCGACGACCAGAGTTTTGACCTGCTGCGCCGCGTCACCACGGCGACGATCACCACCATGCTGCTCAAGAAGGGCATCCGCCGCTGCTGGCTCAACGGCCCAAAGCCGCTCACGCCAGGCGGCGACCGGCTGGTTGGTCGCGCCTTCACGCTGCGCTTCATTCCGATGCGCGAGGACGTCGCGACGCCGGAAAGCTGGGCTGCACCGGTCTCGACCCGCGCCGCCATCGAGGAGATGCCGGCCGGCTGCATCGCCGTCGCCGACGCCATGGGTGTGATCAGTGCCGGCATTTTCGGCGATATTCTCACCGCGCGCATGATGAAGCGCGGGGTGACGGCGCTGGTGACCGACGGCGCCATGCGTGACAAGACGGGTGTACTTGCGTCGCGGCTGCCGGTGTGGTGCGCCGGCGTCGCGTCGCCGGCTTCGGTCAATGGCTTGACCTTCGTCGGCTGGCAGCAGCCGATCGGCTGCGGCGGCTGCGCCATTTTCCCAGACGATGTGGTCGTGGTGGACGACGATGGCGCGGTCGTTATCCCGCAGAACCTGGTCGAGTTCGCGGCGCATGAGGGTGCCGAGCACGAACTCTACGAGAGCTGGGTCGTGAGTGAAGTAGAGCATGGCGCCAAGTTGCCCGGCCTCTACCCGCCCAACGAGGATGCGAAAGCGCGCTACGCGGCATGGCGCAAGCAGCGCGACTGACGCTGGCACCGCGGCGTCATGTACTTCATCGTCTCCAAGACACTGTTCTTTTTCACACTTCCGTCCAACTTGTTGATCCTCCTGGCCATCGCCGGGACGGTGATGTTGTTCACCAAACGCGTGCGCGCGGGTCGCGCGCTGTTGGTTGTGAGCATGTTTGCCATCGTGGTTCTCGGCCTGTCCCCGCTGAGCAAGGTCGTCTTTCACGTGCTGGAAAGCCGCTTTCCGCCCTGGAATGCGAACGGCCCTGCGCCGACCGGCTTCATCATTCTCGGCGGGGCCATCGATCCGGACATTTCCGCGGCGCGGAGCGAAGTCTCGCTCACCGACGCGGCCGAGCGTCTCACAGTGGTGCCCGAGCTGGCGCGACGATATCCGAGCGCGCGCCTCATCTACACCGGCGGCAACGCATCGCTTTTTGGTGGTGGTCCGCTTGAGGCGACCTATGCGGCGCAACTGCTCGCAAGCTTCGGTATCCCGCCCCAGCGTCTTGAGATTGAAGCGCGCTCGCGCAACACGCTGGAGAACGCGATCTACACAAAGGCGATGGTCGCGCCGAAACCCGGTGAGCGCTGGGTGATGATTACCTCGGCGTTCCATATGGCGCGGGCGATGGCGGCTTTCCGTGGCGCCGGCTTCGACGTCGAGGCATTCCCTGTGGATTGGCAGACCGGCGACGGCAGTGCTCTTCTTTGGCCGTTTCGCTTGTTTGTCGGTGGTCTTGGGCTCGCCGACACGGCGGCGCGCGAGTTTCTCGGCTTGCTCTCATATCGGCTGACCGGCCGGTCGCATGAGCTGTTCCCGGCGCCGCAGTGAGACTTGACGCATTTCCTGATGACGATCCGGCTCCCGCCGGGTTACAACCCCAGCGCAAAAACGGGAGGTTGTGATGGCGCAGACGATCACGGTCCACGCGGACGATATGGTCAAGGCCGCGGAGAATGAGGTTGAGACGCTGGACGTTGCCGAAGCGATCAAGCTGCACGGCCGTGACGACGTCGTGTTCGTTGATCTGCGCGACATTCGCGAGCTCGGACGCGACGGCCGCATGCCGGGCGCGTTTCACTGTCCGCGCGGCATGCTGGAGTTCTGGATCGATCCGCAGAGCAAATATCACAAGGCGGAATTCGCGCAGGACAAGCGCTTCATTTTCTTCTGCGCCGCCGGTGCGCGCTCTGCGCTTTCCGCCCAGACCGCGCAACGCATGGGCTTGCGCCCGGTCGCCCATATCCGCGGCGGTTTCGGCGCCTGGAAAACGGCCGGCGGCCCGGTCGATCTGGATAGTAAAGCGAAATCCGTCTGAGTATTTGTTGGACAACGCATCGCCATGAAACTGATCCTGGGCAACAAGAATTATTCGTCGTGGTCATGGCGGCCGTGGATCGCCATGAAGGTCGCGGGCCTCGCGTTCGATGAGGAAGTGATCTCGCTCAACGCGCCGGACTTCAAGCAGCGGCTGCTGCAGGTGTCGGGCACCGGTAAGGTCCCCACCTTGGTCGATGGCGATATCCACGTGTGGGAATTGCTCGCGATCCTTGAATACGTGGCGGAGAAGTTCCCCCAAGCCAAGCTGTGGCCCAGCGACCCTGCCGCCCGTGCGCACGCGCGCGCCATCGCCAACGAAATGCACGCCGCCTTCCTGCCGTTGCGGCGCAAGTGTCCGATGAACCTGTGGCGGCCGGTGAAGAAGCTGGCGCTCGATGACGAGACGCTGGCCAATGTGCGCCGCATCGACACCATGTGGACCGACTGCCGCGCGCGCTTTGGCGCCGGCGGCCCGTTCCTGTTTGGTCACTTCACCGTAGCTGATGCGATGTATGTGCCGGTGGTGTCGCGGTTCCACACCTACGCGGTGGATCTCGGTCCGGCGTCACGTGCCTACATGCAGGCCATCATGGCGCTGCCAGCCTGGACCGAGTGGCGCACCGCCGCGCTCAAGGAACCTTGGGAGCTCCCGGAGGACGAGCCAGATTGGCCCGTAGTGATGCGGGAAGAGTTGTAGCAACTACAACATCTTCTCCAGCTCGATCAGGAATGGGCGCTGATAGGCGATGAGCTTCTCGCGCGCGGTCGCGTGATCAAACCAGGCCGCGCGATCAACTTCAGGAAATTGCCGGCGGCGGCCGGAGCGCGGCGGCCACTCGATCTCGAAGGTGTTGCTGATCAGTTTTGCAGCATCGAAATCGCCGCGGCAGGCGAAGGCGTGGACGATCTTGCCGCTGGTCTGCCGCACGGCTGCCAACGGAACAAAGGGACCATCGGCCACAAACCCGGTTTCTTCGGTGAACTCGCGCTGGGCAGTGGCGAGCAGGTCGGCACCGGGCTCGACCAGCCCTTTAGGGATGGTCCACGCACCCTCGTCCTTGCGCGCCCAGAGCGGCCCGCCCGGGTGCGCGAGCAGAACCTCAAGCGCACCGTTCGTCTCGCGATAGACCAGGATGCCGGCGCTGATCTCTGCCTTGCGCGCCATTCACGTCACGGTCGCCGGCGCAATCGCCTCGATGTCGGTCACCACATCGATCACCACGGGGCGGCCTTGCACAGTGAGCGCCTTGGCCAACGCCGGCGCGAACTCGCTCGCGCGCTCGACGCGCAGCCCGACCGCGCCCATCTCCTCGGCGATGCGGGCGAAGTTGACCTTGCGGTAAGTCCACAGCTCGCGCGCCTGCTCTGTTTGCGTACCCCCATAAGCCCGATCGAAGCCGCGCTTGGATTGGTTGCCGCCGCCGTTGTTGTTGACGATCGTGATTGAGCCGATGCCCCAGCGCGCCGCCGTCTCGATCTCGGCGATGTGGTACCAGAACCCGGCATCACCCGTGAACACAACAACCGGCCGGTCCGGACAGGCGCACTTGGCGCCGATGCCGGCCGGAAACGCCCAGCCGAGATGACCGGCGCTGCGCATGTAGCTCTGGCCGGGGCTTGTGAGATCGAACATGCCGCCCATCCACATGCCGGCATGTCCGGTGTCGACCACCACGATGGCGTTGTCCGGCATGTGGCGCGTGAGCTCGTGGCACATACGCTCAGGCCGGATCGGCACCGCATCCGATGTCAGCATCGGCGCGTAGGTCTTGGCCCACGCGGCGCAGAGCGCCTGCGCTTCGGCGACCCAGGCTTTGCGCTTGTCCGCGGTTGAGCGATCGGCCTGCGCCAGCAAGGCAGCCAGCGCGAGCTTGGCGTCGCCCAGCACGGTCGCTTGCAGCGGATAATTGCGGCCCAGCGCTTCGGGGTTGATGTCGATCTGGATCGCCGGCGTGCCGATCTTCGGCACCGCCCAGAAATGCGTCGTCATGCCCCCGGTCTCAGTGCCGATGAAGCAGACGAGGTCGGCGCGATTGACGACGCGGTTGGCGCTCTCGCGCGAATAGGTTCCGACGACCCCAATGGCGAGCGGGTGCGTGCCCGGGATCGAATCCTTGCCGTTGAGCGAGGTTGCGACCGGGATCTGCAAGGCGTCTGCGAGGGCCGCGAGCTCGAGGCCGGCTCCGGATGTGCGCACGCCGCCACCGGCGACAATGACCGGGCGCTCAGCCTGCTGCAGCAGCGCCAGCGCGGCTGAGACGCTCGCCGGATCCGGCGAAGGGCGAAACGGCGGCACGCGCGCGAACCCTGGCTCGACCAGCGGCTCGAGCTCGGCTTCATCGGCATCGACCTGGCCTTCGTTGCCGCGAAACTGCAGGTGCACGGGGCCCGGTGTGCCGCTCACCGCGACCCGGAACGCCTGCCGCACCATGTCGGGAAAGCGTGTCACGTCGTCGACGGTTGCGTTGAACTTGGTGACCGGCTCGAACGCCGGCACGTCATCGACCTCCTGATAGACCTTGCGGAACTTGGTCGCCGGCTCGCGACCGCCGGTGAAAGCGATCACCGGCGAGTGGGCGAGGTGGGCGTCCCGCAGGCCCGCGGCCAGATTGAGCGCGCCGATCACCTGCGCCATGCAGATGCCCGGCTTGCCGGAGGCGCGGGCGTAGCCGTCCGCCATGTAGGCGGCGGCCTTTTCCCCATGGGCATGGATACGCGCGATCGCGGTCCGCCGTTCCATCTCGGCGAGTGTGCGGCGCAACACGGCCGGCACCATGAACACGTGGGTGACGCCGTAGGCGGCGAGCATCTCGGCGAGGCATTGCGCCCCGCTCATGCGGCGGTTGTGTCCGTACATGCTGAGAGGATAGCAACTAAAAGAAGCGGACGGAAAGCGCGCCGGCAGGCCCTTGGCCTGGTACGCCAGCCGACCGACTTGGTGCGGCACTTTTCCGCGTATGGCCCAAAAATTTCCAAAAAACGCGCAGGTTCTGTATAAGGCCGGCTGCCGACGGGCTTCCCCGTTCGATCCGCCGGCGGGGGCCGCATAACAGTTCGGATTGTTCCAAGGAGAGACTTTGCCATGCGCGCTCGCTTGCTCGCGATCGTTACCGCATTCTTGTGCGTTGCCTCTGCCGCGTGGGGGGCGGATCGGCCGGACGTGAAAGGCCTCTATCTGCTCGCCGACTATCCGGCGGTCTCGGTTCAGCCGGGCACCACGGCGAACATTCCAATCAAGCTGCAGAACTACGGTGTCGCGCCGGAGCGCCTGGAGCTTTCGGTCACTGGCGTCCCCAGCGGCTGGACCGCGACCCTGCTCGGCGGCGGCCAGCCCGTCGCTGCCGCGATGCCGGCGACTGACGGCGGGGTGAGCCTGGAGCTGCGCCTCGACGTTCCCGCCAATGCCGGTTCGGGCACGCAGACGCTCAGCGTTGAGGCGAAAGGCGAGGGGCACACCGTGACCCTGCCGATTGCCGTAACGCTCGCCCAGCAGCTGCCCGCCAAGCTCAAGGTCGACACCGCGCTGCCGGCGCTGCGCGGCACCTCCAAGTCGAGCTTCGAATATCAGCTCACCATCAAGAACGACTTCGGCCGCAACCTCACGGTCAGCTTCGCCGCGCAAGCGCCGAAGAACTTCGAGACCTCGTTCACCGAGGCCTATGGCAGCCAGGAACTGTCCTCCGTCGCGATCGAGGCCGGCAAGTCGAAGGACGTCAAACTGAAGGTGCGGCCGCCGTCGACCGTTGACGCCGGCACCTATCCGGTCTCGGTCACGGTTTCGGCCGAAGGCGCCACCGCCAAGACCGACGTGTCGCTCGAGATCATCGGCCAGCCGCGTCTGACGATCTCCGGCCGTGATGGGCTGCTCAGCATGCGCGCCGAAGCCGGCCAGCAGGCGACGTTCCCGGTGATCATCAGCAACAGCGGCAGTGCGCCCGCGGATGACGTCGAGCTCTCCGGCAGCGCCCCGAGCGGCTGGAAGGTCGAGTTCAACCCGAAGACCATCGCCAAGATTGAGGCCGGCAAGGACGCCGAGGCTCAAGCCCTGATCACACCGACCGAGAAGTCGCTGGCGGGCGACTATCAAACAACCTTGCGCGCGTCCTCGCGTGGCGAGACTGCGTCCTCCCAGGTGCGGGTGCAGGTCGTGACCTCGACGGTCTGGGGCATCGCCGGTGTCGGCATCATCGCTGCGGCGCTGCTGATCATGGTTGGCGCAGTGGTGAGGTTCGGACGCCGATGACCGACAACGTCATCACGGCGCGCGGCCTGACCAAGCGCTACCGGCGCGCCACCGTCGTTGACGACATTAATTTCGATGTCGGCAAAGGCGAGATCTTCGGCTTGCTCGGCCCCAACGGGGCCGGCAAGACCACCACCATCCTGATGATGCTCGGGCTGACCGAGGTCACGAGCGGCGAGGTGCGCGTACTGGGGCACAATCCGGTGCGCGAGCCGCTCGCCGTCAAGCGGCGCGTCGGTTACCTCCCGGACTCGGTCGGGTTCTACGATTACCTGACCGCGGCCGAGAACCTCGCCTACACGGCGCGGCTGATGGGCTTTCCGGCGGCCGAGCGCGAGCGCCGGATCATGAGCGCGCTTGAGCGCGTGAAGCTTGCGGACGTCGCCAACAAGCGTGTGCGCACGTTCTCGCGCGGCATGCGCCAGCGGCTCGGCCTTGCCGAGATCGTCATGAAGGGCGCGGAGATCGCCATTCTGGACGAGCCGACGTCCGGCCTCGACCCGCAGGCCACGGTGGATTTCCTCGGCCTGATCGAACAGCTCAAGCACGAAGGCGTGACCGTGCTCCTGTCCTCGCACCTGCTCGATCAGGTGCAGCGGGTGTGCGATCGCGTCGCCCTGTTTCAGGCCGGGCGCATCGTGTTGCTGGGCAGCGTGCCGCAGCTTGCCAAGGAAGTGCTCGGCGCCGGGTTCATCGTCGAAGTGGACGCGGTCGCGCCGCCGGGCGCCGATCTCGAGGCCCGGCTGCTCGCAGTTCCGGGGGTCACCGCCGTCCAGCGCACCGGCGACCGCTATCGCCTGAACGCCACACGCGACGTGCGCCCGGACGCGGCCCGCGCCGTGGTGGCGGCCGACGGCGCGCTCTCGCGCCTCTCCGTCGATGCGCCAAGCCTCGAGGCTATCTACACGCGCTACTTCCAGCGCAAGGACCAGAGCGAGGGAGTGCGCGATGCGGCGTGAGGGTTCCGCGTTCCAGGGCCTCGGCACGGTGGTGCTGAAGGAGCTCTCGGATCAGATGTCCAGCATTCGCATCTTCGTGCTGCAATTGCTGGTGGTCGCGCTGGCGGTGGTGTCGGTCGCGCTGGCGATTCGCCAGCTTGGTCTGACGACGGCGGAAGACCCGTTCCTGCTGCTGCGGCTGTTCACCGTGGACAATCCGCCGCTGCCCTCCTTCGCCGGCATGCTCGGCTTCCTGATTCCGCTGGTCGCGATCGGGCTCGGCTTCGACGCGATCAGCAGCGAGCACAATCGCCGCACGCTGTCACGCGTGCTGGCGCAGCCGATCTATCGCGATGCGTTGCTGATGGGCAAATTCCTCGCCGGCATGGCGACGCTTGGCATCATGTTGCTCGCCATGTGGCTGCTGGTGGTCGGCGCCGGGCTGTTCATGCTCGGCGTGCCGCCCAACGGCGACGAGATCCTGCGCTCGCTCGTGTTCTTGTTGATCGCGCTCTGCTACTGCGGCGTCTGGCTCGCCTTCGCCATGTTGCTGTCGATCGTGTTCCGCTCGGCGGCGACGGCCGCGCTGATCGCGCTCGGGGTCTGGCTGTTCTTCGTGTTCATCTGGCCAAGCCTGGCATCCGTGCTGGCGCAGGTGATCTCCCCGCCGGACGTTCGCTATGTGCTGCTGGGGTTGCCGACACCGGGCACGATCGAGATGCAGCAGACGCTGGCGCGGTTCTCGCCCAACCAGTTGTTCGCCGAGGCGGTGCTGGCCATCCTCTCGCCGTCGACACGCGCACTTGGCCCGATTTATCTCGAGCAACTGCAAGGCGCGGTGATGGGCACGGCGCTGCCGCTACAGCAGAGCCTGCTGATCGCCTGGCCACAGATCGTCGGCCTCATCGCCTCGACGATCGTGCTGTTCGTCGCCGGCTATGTGGTGTTTCAGCGCCAGGAAGTGCGGGCGTAGAACAACAAACCTCGTCCTGAGGAGCCTGGTCCCGTCAGGGACCAGGCGTCTCGAAGGACGGCCCCAACGCAAAGCCTCGCCTGTCGCCATCCTTCGAGACGCACGCGGGCGTAGCCCGCGTGCTCCTCAGGATGAGGTCCCAAGAAAGTCTCGCGCTAGACCGGAAGCACCGCGATGATCCGGCGCGAGTGCGGGTCGATGATGATGATCTCCTCCTGCACGACGAAGTACTCGTAGCTTCGCCAGCCGGGATTGATCTCGACGAGCGTCGGCGGAAGCGGGGCGAAGCGCACGTTCTGCGGAACGACGGTGCCGACGTTGAGCGCGAAGTTCACGTTGTTGACGCGCGGAACGTTCGAGCCGTTGAGCACGGTCTCGCGAATGCGCGTCTTCTGCTCGGTGTTGAGCGTGACGTTGGAACCGGCTGCGCCGCCCACGCCGCCTGTCGTCGCGGTCGACGTTCCGGTCTGGCCGGCGGCGCCGGCTGTACCAGTCGTGCCGGCTTGACCGGTGGTGGTGCCGGACTGTCCAGCCGTCCCGGCGCGTCCGGCCTGACCAGTCTGCGTCCCCTGGCTGCCCTGATTGCTCGGCGTGTTTTGCTGCGCCGCGTTCTGCCCAGCGCGCGAACCGCCTTGCTGCGCCTGCGTGCTCTGGCTCTTGTCGCGATCATTGGCTCCCATTCCACGATCGCGATCCGCCTGCGAGCTTTGCGAGCGCTGCCCAGACGGTGATTTGGACTCTGCACCCGACGGACTGCCCGACGACTGAGCCGACTGGCTAGACTTGTCGCTTGCCGCCCCTTTCTCGCTCGCGGCCCCCTTCTCGCCGGCAGCGCCCTGGTTGCTCGCCCGATCCATTTGCGACGCGGCGCCGGCATTGCCGTGCTCGGCGCTACCGCCACGGCTCATGCCGCCGCTGCTGGCGCCGCCTTGGCTCATGCCTGATGCGCCGGCCCCGGATTCGGGTTTGGAACCCTGACCACCTGGCCCTTGTGCGGATGCCACGGCTGCGCCCAGTACCAGGCACGCCGCGGCAGCCGTTGAAACCAACAATTTGCTCCTCATTGGAAAGCTCTCTCCTCGTCAGCCCCACGGCACCGGCTTCTCCGGCGCCGGGACAACGAGCTTTGCCAATGCTGGTTCCGAACGATCCTGCACGTTTGGTTGCGCGCGCGACCTAACAATTCAGGTCGCGCGATGTGGCCCTTCCGCGGTTCCATCCGCCTCGGCAGATAACGAAGGGATGGAGAAGCGGTTCCGGGATGCGCCCGGCGGTTGAAGTTGCGCCTCAGTCTCGATAGGACCCCATTATTGAGGTACAAGGCAGCAGCGGGGGAACTTCTTGCCAACCATCAGGTCACTCATCGATCGCTCGAGCGCCGAGTTCCGTGCCAACGCGGGATCCATGGCGGCGCTGGTTGACGAGTTGCACAAGCGCCGGGCTGAAGCCGCGCTGGGCGGACCGGCGCGCGCGCGAGAGCGGCATGTCGCGCGCGGCAAGTTGCTGCCGCGCGATCGCGTCATGACCTTGCTCGACCCCGGCGCGCCGTTTCTGGAGCTCTCGCCGCTCGCCGCAAATGGTCTTTATGACGACGCCATCCACGGCGCCGGCATGATCACCGGGATCGGCCGCGTCGAGGGCCGCGAGTGCATGGTCGTGTGCAACGACTCGACCATCAAGGGCGGCACCTATTTTCCCATGACGGTGAAGAAACACTTGCGCGCGCAGGAAATCGCGCGCGAGAACCGGCTGCCGTGCATCTATTTGGTCGATTCCGGCGGCGCCAACCTGCCGCATCAAACCGAGGTGTTTCCCGACCGCGAGCACTTCGGCCGCATCTTCTACAATCAGGCAACGCTCTCGGCAGCCGGCATCCCGCAGGTCGCCGTGGTGATGGGCTCGTGCACGGCGGGCGGCGCCTATGTGCCAGCGATGTCGGACGAGACCATCATCGTGCGCAACCAGGGAACGATCTTTCTCGGTGGCCCGCCCCTGGTGCGCGCCGCGACCGGGGAAGAGGTTACGGCCGAGGAGCTGGGCGGCGCCGACGTGCACGCGCGCAGGTCGGGTGTTGCCGACTACTACGCGGCCGATGACCATCATGCGTTGGCGCTCGCCCGCCGCATCATCGCCAATCTCAACACGTTGAAGCGGGTGGACGTTCCGCTGCGCACGCCGACCGAGCCGGCCTACGATCCGGCCGAGCTCGACGGCATCGTTCCGTTCGATCTCAAGAAACAATACGATCCGCGCGAGGTGATCGCGCGGCTCGTCGATGGCTCCGAGTTCGACGAGTTCAAGGCGCTCTACGGCACCACGTTGGTGTGCGGCTTTGCGCATCTCTACGGGATGCCGGTCGGGATCCTGGCCAACAACGGGATCCTGTTCTCGGAGTCCGCCCTGAAGGCGACGCACTTCATCGAGCTCTGCTGCCAGCGGCGTGTGCCGCTGCTCTTTTTGCAAAACATCGTCGGCTTCATGGTCGGGCGCGAATACGAGGCGCGGGGAATTGCCAAGGACGGGGCGAAGATGGTCACCGCGGTCGCCTGCGCGCAGGTTCCCAAGATCACGGTCATCATTGGTGGCTCCTACGGCGCCGGCAATTACGGCATGTGCGGCCGCGCCTACGGTCCGCGGTTCCTGTTCATGTGGCCCAATGCCAGCATCTCCGTCATGGGGGGCGAGCAGGCGGCGAGCGTACTGGCGATCGTCAAGCGCGAGGGCATCGAGGCAGGCGGCGGCAGCTGGAGCGAGGTCGAGGAGGAGGAGTTCAAGCAGCCGATCCGCGAGCAATACGAGGCGGAAGGCAATCCTTACTACGCGACCGCCCGGCTGTGGGACGACGGCATCATTACGCCGCAGGAGACCCGCCGGGTGCTGGCACTGGCGTTTTCCGCTGCCCTCAATGCACCGGTCCCTGAGACCCGCTGGGGCGTGTTCCGGATGTAGGGGAGGGACGTAAGTCCTTGATTTTCGCCATAGGTGACAGATTTGCCATACATGACATTCCTTCTACAATTCCCGACGACGCTTCGCGGGGTGGTCACGTCATTGATGACGGAGCTCGCATAGATGACGGGCGGCGCAAAGATGACGTCGAACAGCACGCACACGGATTTTGCTGCCCCTGCTGCGAAGGGGGCTCGCCCCTGTCGACGAATTCTCCAGCTCTGCCTTCGGCTAAGTCTTTGATATCTGCCATAGGTGACAGAACTCGGCATAGATGACGGATCCATCCGAACGTCCGCTTATTTGCATTCCGCTGGAGTGTTTGGAGCAGGGTGGCCGCGGGGCGCGTGGGTACGATCCATCCATACATGACAAACCGCGCCATAGATGACAAATTTGCCATAGGTGACGCCCCCGGCGATCAAGCTTGTCTTGTCTGATGTGCCCGATGCGCCGGACCGGGAGGCCGCCACCCTCCTAGTTGCTGTGCTAAGCTGTTGATCTTTGGCATAGATGACGACTGCCACATGACATGCGGATCGCAGCACGCGGAAGACGCAATGTCCCTTCGATGGCCCTCCCACATAGGTGACGCTCGTCTGCATAGATGACGTTTTACGCTTTGATGATGTGGCTTGCGCTTGGCGGGTTCTTCAAACGAGCATCGGCAAGTGAACCGAGGTCCTCGCAATGATCCGGGGTCGAATTTTCCATTCCAGAAAGTTGAATTGAGCCGCCGGGCGCAGGTTTAGCTTCTCGCCCGAGAGGGTGGGTGGCGACTTCATCTGGTTCACAATATCAAATAGCCCGGCAAACAAGGCACGCCGGAAATTATCCATCGGTTTTGCAAATAGTTTGTCAAACGCTTTCGCCCCGATATTGGATCAATTCGCCAATGTGTCAGGTCGCCTCATATCGGCCCGACACATCTTCGCGAGAACCTGGCTTTTCGCGGCATCATAGCCTGGAACATTGACCAGCACTGATTTCTCCACCGCGTCAACATACTTGCGCGCGAACGCTGTTTTCGCAGCGATACCGGCCAGATAGCAAAGAACCACGAGCAAAACGAACGCCAGCAGATCACCCACGAAAGCATGGGTGAAATCGCCTTGGAAAAGCGCGTTGGCCACTGGAACAACTGCCTTTCGGGCATATCCCAAGCCCTTCTCAATTATCGCAAGCAACACAACGACAGGAACGAGAAATAGGATGCCGCCAAGTAGAGTGGTTTTGAGGGAGTTATACATCCAGAGGACCTTAGTTAATGCCCCAGGGTCCCAGCAATCCGGACGCGGACCAGGAATGCCCAAGGCAGCATCTATTTACCATGGACGGGTGAAGGAGAGAAGCAATGCGAGATGATGGGTGACGGCCCGCGTCGATTACCTCGGCAAGAAGGGCCAACACCTCGGGAGCGTTGAGGCGCCGGGCGAGAAGGCGGCCATCGCGGCAGCCAATTCCACATCACGCCGGCGCTGCGCGATAAGATCATGGACGCAGATGAGTCGAAGCATACCTGTCAAGCCGTTTAGTCAAAGTTCGAGCCGACATCTGATGCAATAATTCTTTTTGGGCCGGAAAGTAGCGGAGCGTGCAATGAAGCTTGCCATCGTACTAATTCTTACGGGCATCGGCGTGTTTACTGCTCTGACTCCGCCCACAAGCGCACAACCCGCAATCACTGAACAGGAGGCGCACGCGATCGGAGTGGATGCCTACATTTACTTCTATCCGCTGGTCACGATGGATGTAACCCGCATTCAGCTGACGAACGTGGAGCCGGGTAAGGGTTTCGGCGGCCCGATGAACACGTTTGCAAACGTTCCAGCATATCCCACAGCTACAGATCGGGCGGTTGTACGGCCCAACTTTGACACGCTGTATTCCTCCGGTTGGCTTGATCTGACCAAGGAGCCGATGATCGTATCTGTGCCGGATACGGATGGCCGCTATTACCTCCTTCCAATGCTCGACATGTGGACGGATGTGTTCGCTTCTCCAGGCTGGCGCACCACCGGCACGCAGGGAGGCAACTTCGTTGTCACACCGCCCGGTTGGAGCGCAGAGGTCCCGTCGGGAATGACGCGGATCAAGGCGCCGACGCCTTATGTGTGGATCATCGGACGAACTAAGACAGATGGACCGCAGGACTACGATGCGGTTCACAACATACAAGCGGGCTATAAGATCACCTCACTCTCGCAATGGGGAAAACCTGCGCGGCCCGTGGAGCCGAAAATTGACCCGACCGTCGACATGAAAACGCCGCCAAAAAATCAGGTCGACACGATGCCCGCCGACAAGTTCTTCGCCTACGCGGCCGAACTTCTTAAGGTTCAACCACCACACATCACTGATCAGCCGATCATCGCGCAATTGCAGAGGATCGGCTTCGAAGTAGGAAAGAGCTTTGACCTAAACAAGGCTTCACCCGCCGTTCGCAAGGCGTTGGGGGGCGCTCCCGGCGAAGCGCAGCAATTAATGACTTGGAAGATACCAACGTTGGCGCGCGTCGCGAACGGTTGGTCGATGAACACCGACACGATGGGAGTATATGGCAACTACTACTTGAAGCGCGCTATTGTTGCCCAACTTGGCTTAGGCGCCAACCTTCCTGAGGATGCCATCTACCCTATCAATTTAGCGGATGATTCTGGAAAGCCTCTCGACGGTGCAAACAACTACAGACTTCATTTTGAGAAACTTGATATGCCACCTGTAGATGCCTTCTGGTCCGTCACGCTCTATGACTCGCAAGGCTTCCAGATTGCGAACCCGCTCAACCGGTTTGCGGTCAGCAGTTGGATGTCATTCAAGTACAACGCGGATGGATCACTAGACCTCTACTTCCAGAGCGAAAGCCCGGGGCCCGATAAGGAGGCAAACTGGCTTCCAAGCCCGAAAGGCTCGTTTAATCTAACGATGCGCCTTTATGCGCCGAGATCAGAGGCGCTCACAGGAAAGTGGAACCCGCCGCCGGTCATACGAGCGCAGGCACTCCCGAGTTTGGGCGGCCAATAAATCGCAGCTATACAAGGTTGAATGTCCGCTGTTGGGCACTTTGCGACATTTCGCGGGGCTGCAGGAATTAGGTCGCTATCAGAGCAGAGCGGACATAGCCCAACTTGCTGCCGATTCAACTCGGTCGCGAATGACCCAAAGCGGACATTAGAAGCATCACGATGCTACTGTGCAGTGTGACCTTATGGACCGACGCAATGAACTCCTTGGTGCAGCCGGGCAGCGAGCCACGGCGTCAGTTAGTTTTGGTGTTAAACGGAAGCCTTGCAGAGGCGATTTGAACCAAACGAAGCGCGGGCAATCGCGCGATTATTCAAAGTCGATTGCAGTTCTTGGTACCAAGGCCATGTTCGCCCTGCCTTCTATCTCCAGCCTTCCCGTTTTGAAAATTTCCTCGGAAGAGATTTTATGGTTCAAGCAGAGCAAGCGTTCTTACGCTGAGAGCCTAACTTCCATCTTGTCGGTTAGGTGCCCGAATCGAAAGAACGCTCCGCAAACGAGGGCGAACTCGGGGCGGACACTGTGTTGACCAACCATGGATTGCTCCCCGCGGTCAGTGAGCGGTGAATCCGCCGTCCACCGGCAGACCAACACCGATGACAAAACTTGCGGCCGGGCTGCAGAGCCAGAGCACTGCCGCGGCGACCTCCTCCGAGCGACCCATGCGTCCGATCGGCTGCTGCTTCATGATCTCGGCCATCGACTCGGATTGACCTTGCAGCATCTCCGCGACCATCGGCGTGTCGATCGTCCCGGGGCAGACCGCATTGATCCGGATTCCCCGCGGCGCATATTCCACACCTGCGCTCTTGGTCATTCCGAGCACGGCGTGCTTGGTGGCGTGATAAGCCGCGCGTTGCGGGAGGCCGACAAGACCGCCCAAAGACGAGCAGTTGACGATCGCCCCACTTCCTTGATCACGCATCACCCGCAGCTCGTGCTTCATGCAGGCCCAGACCCCCCGCTGGTTTACGGCGGTGACGCGCTCGAAATGCTCGATCGGCTCCTCGGCCGCATCCGACGGCGGCACTTGGATGCCGGCGTTGTTGAACGCCATGTCGAGCCGTCCGTATTCTGCGACCGCGCGATCGACCATGCCCTTCACCTGCGTCTCGTCGGCAACGTCGCAGGCCAAGCCAATTGCAGTGCCGCTGTCTCCGACGATTCGTTCTGCCTCCTTCGCGACGAGATCGCCGTCCAGGTCGGCCAGAACGACGGAGGCGCCGCTCTCGGCGAACATCCGCGCAGTCGTCAGCCCCAGGCCCTTGGCGGCGCCGGTGACTAGGGCGACCCGTCCTTTGAAATCATAGATGGGGTTCATCAGATCCTCACTTAATGCTTAAGATCGTTTGGTCGATTCAGTTGTTGCTGCCTTCGGACTTGCTGGCCACATCATCACGATGGCGTGCAAACTCTCACTTTCCATCTTCGGCGAATACGCGGCGGGCGATACCGATGGCGGTGCTGGCGGTCGGCCAGCCGGCATAGAAGGCGAGATGCGTAATCGTCTCGATCAATTCCTCACGGGTGACGCCGTTCTGCAGCGCGAATTTGAGGTGGAACGGTAGTTCGTTGACCCGGTATTGCGCCACGAGACTCGACACCGTCACGAGGCTGCGGTCGCGCGGCGAGAGCTGCGGTCGCTTCCACACGTCACCGAACAAAACATCGTCAGTGTATTTGCCAAGGGCGGGCGCGATGTCACCGAACGGGCTTTTGCGAGGGGCAGGGGTATCGGCCATAGCGTATCCTTTCGAAGTTGGAAGAATTGGCGCGCCGCCGGCCGCGACCAGTGCGAGAAGCGGCAAAGACGCGGCGCGGCGACGGGTGAATTTGGCGGTACTCATGACGGTTCCCTTGGGGGTGCAACCAGCAGCCGGACTGCAAAAGCTGTCGTGGTGAGAACGAGAATGGCAGTGACGAGGAAAACGGTGCCGAGCCCGGCGATGCCGGCGATCAGCCCCAATGCCGGCGTGCCAACTCCGAGCGCCACATCGAGAAACGCCGTGTAGATGCCCATCACCAGCCCTCCGTGCTGCGGCGGCGCGCGGCGGACGGCCTCCACACCAAGCGCGGGGTAGACCAGCGCGTAGCCGAACCCGGTAAGCGCGGACCCGATGGCAGCTACGAGAGCGCCTGGCGCGAGCCAGATGAACGCAAGGCCCGCCGTTTCGATCAGGGCGGAAACAAGCGCCACCCGCGCCCCGCCCAGCTTGTCCGGCAAATGGCCCAACGCGAGGCGTGCCGCCACGAGAGCGAAGGCATAGGCGGTGAACCCAATCCACACAGGAGCCCACCCGCGCTGCGCGAACAACAGCGAAGCAAATGCGAGAATTGCGCCGAAGCCGATGCTACTGAGCGCTGCGCCAATGCCGGGCAGCCAAACGGCTTTGGCAACTCTTCCGAATGCAGACTTCGCGACCGCATGCGGCGCCTTCACCGCGGGGAGCCGGACGAGAATCAGCAGCGTGGCGAACGGAAGGACCGCCGTCGCAAGCGCAATCGCGCCGAACCCCGACGCGCTATAGGCGGCGGCGCCAATGGGCGCCCCGATCGCGAGGGCAATGAACATCGCGGTGCCGACCCAGGCAATCACTCGCCCTGCTTCCTGTGGACCGACGAGCGCAAGGCCCCAGCTCACCGCTCCCGTGATGATGAAACTTTCCGCGGCACCGAGCACAGCCCGGCCGAGCAGAAGAATGCCGACCGAGGTCGCCGGTGAATTGATCAAGGCGACGGAAAGCAGATAAAGCAGCCCGGACGCCGCTGCTGCGAGCACGCCCGCCACGACGCCGTGCTTCGCGCCCTTCCTATCAGCGTAATGACCGGCCCAAATGCGCGAAACGAGCGAAGCGCCGAACTGAGTGCCGGTGACGAGCCCGACCAAGAAGGCGCTGAACCCTAGTCCGTGCGCAACGTGCAGGGGCAGCACGGGAAGCGCGAGCCCGATGACCAGAAAGCCGATCAGCACCACGCTCATAATCGGCAGCAGAGCGTGCATGACCGATTTCGATGCACCGCTGTTGGGCGCAGCGCTTTTCACGTACAATCGTGCGGACATGCTCATGCGATGGCGTTCTAAATGATCTCTTGACGAGGACGGTCAGCCCCGAGACGAACCAGCGCTGTGCTGTTCGTCGCTGACATGCTCGAGCCAGTCGACATTCTTCCCATTCAGCGATTCCTGAATGGCGATGTGCGTCATCGCCGTCGCTGCGGACGCTCCATGCCAGTGCTTCTCGCCCGGCGGAAACCACACAACGTCACCAGCGCGGACTTGCTCAATCGGACCGCCTTCGCTTTGAACCCATCCTAGTCCGGATGTGACGATCAGCGTTTGTCCGAGCGGGTGCGTGTGCCAGGCTGTCCGCGCGCCGGGCTCAAACGTGACATGGCCGCCGCTCACCCGCGCAGGCTCTGGCGCCTGAAACAAGGGATCCACGCGAACCGTTCCGGTGAACCACTCGGAAGGCCCTCTCCGGGACGGCTGCGATCCACTCCGCTTTATGTCCATGTTTGCTTTCCGACTTAGTCTTTCCTGCGAAGCGCCACTTCGCCTGCGGGCAATTACAGCTAGAGCGCCGGTCGTAATGCGCAGTGCCGTCCTGCGCGTGATCATTCGTGACCCGATGTTCGAATGCCGAACGGATGAAAGGCTCACCATCGAGCGGCCGCTCCTCTGGGGATGAAAATAGGGCCTGCGCCTTCTCCCGGTAGCCGCTATAATCCGCATGGACTGATAAGCAGAGCCACTCAATGCGACGTGGTGAGAGTCTCGACGATCTTGCAGCCTTTGCTGCGGTTGCGCGCGAGCGCAGCTTCACGAGAGCCGCGGCGAAACTCGGCGTCTCGCAGTCCGCGTTGAGTCAAACGGTTCGCGAATTGGAGGCGAGGCTCGGCCTCCGCCTCCTTACGCGCACCACCCGCAGTGTCGCGGCGACGGAAGCAGGAGAGCGGCTGCTCGGTGTGGTGGCTCCGCGGTTTGAAGACATCAAGAACGAAATCGCCGCGCTGCGCGACCTGCGCTCCAAGCCAAGTGGTTCGGTGCGGATCACGGCCACTGAATTCGCGATTGATACGATTCTTTTGCCGAAACTCGCGACTGTGCTGCGCAAGAACCCCGACCTGAAACTCGAGTTCGTGGTCGATTACAGCCTAAGGAATATTGTTGAGGAGCAGTATGACGCAGGTGTGCGCAGCGGTGAGCAGGTTGCGAAGGATATGATCGCGGTGCGAATCGGACCTGATATGCGGATGGCAGTCATTGGGTCACCCGCTTATTTCAAAACGCGGCCGGAGCCGAAAACGCCACAGGACTTGATCGCGCACAACTGCATCAATCTGCGTCTGCCGACGCACGGAAGCCTCTATGCCTGGGAGTTCGAGCGAGGCAATCGCGAGTTGCGGGTGCGCGTCGATGGTCAACTCACCTGCAACGGCACGGCGCAGCTTCTCAATGGCGCGCTCGCCGGACTTGGTCTGGCTTATGTGCCTGAAGGAATGGTCGAGGGCCACATTGCCAAAGGGCGGCTCAGACGCGTGCTGGCCGAGTGGTGCCCGCCCTATGCAGGTTACCACCTTTACTATCCGAACCGGAAGCACCCGTCGGCGGCTTTCAACGTTGTGGTCGAGGCCCTGCGCTATCGGGGGTAGCTATTCGCTCGCAGTTCTGCTTGTGGCACTTCGCGACGTTTCGTTGCGACGCACAGATTTAGTCGCTGATGGAAGCATAGCGGACATTCCGCGAAGCGCTGCGGCTCCTCGGTCCGACGTCAATGACCCAAAAGCGACATGGCCAAATCTCGGGCTGTAGCTCGAAAGGCAGCGAAATAGTGATATGCTGCGTCTTGACCAAGCCTGGGTGCGAAGTCGATGGCGATTGAGCGTGCATCCTCCGGGATCGAGGCAGGCGCCGAACTTAGAGAGCGCTTGGCTAGCCTGTTGACATTGTCCCTTGAACCCATGCTGGCGTGGCGACTGGACGGTCCGATCGAGTTCTGGAACACAGGGGCCGAGCGTCTTTACGGTTTCGTCTCCGACGAAGCGGTGGGGCGCAGCAGCCACGACCTTCTGCAAACCAAATTTCCAGTTGAATTTTCCGAGCTGTATTTACAACTTCAGAATGAGCATTTCTGGTCTGGTGAGCTTCGTCACATCTGTAAGGGAGGCCGAGAAGTCATCGTAGACAGCCGGATGCAGTTGCTTGATGACGGCACCGTACTCGAAGTCAATCGCGACATTACCCAATGTAAGCAACTCGAAGCTGCAATTCGGGAAACTGAACCGCGAATGCGTTTTCTCGCGTCGACCGTCGAGAACAGTGACGATGCGATTGTAACCAAGACCCTCGATGGCATTATTACAAGCTGGAGCAAGGGTGCCGAGCGTGTCTTCGGCTATGCTGCGGAAGAGGCGATTGGTCAGCCCATTACGATACTGATACCAAAAGACCGGCAAAACGAAGAACGCGAAATCCTCACGCACATCAGACGAGGAGAAAGAATAGTACATTTCGAGACCGTTCGACAACGAAAGCAAGGTAGCTTAATCGCCGTTTCAATCACCGTTTCTCCGGTCAAAAATGCCGAAGGCAAGATTATTGGAGCGTCGAAGATTGCGAGAGACATTACCGAACAGAAGCGGAACCAGGAGCAATTAGTTACTCTCGCCCAGGAAGCCGAACACCGAAGTAAAAATTTGCTGGCAATTGTGCAGGCGGCCGTCCACCTTTCGCAGTCCGACACGCCGCAAGGTCTGAAAAGAGCAATTGAGGGACGCATTCAGGCGCTCGCAAATGTACACTCGCTGTTTGCTCAGTCACGCTGGACAGGAGCCGAACTTTCCACTATCGCCGCACAGGAGCTAGCGCCATATCTTCAAGATTCCGTATCGCGCGCGCGATTGGAAGGCCCGCAAGTGTTACTTGAGCCCGGCACTGCACAGGCAATCGCTGTCGTTCTGCACGAACTGACGACCAATGCCGCCAAATACGGGGCATTGTCTAGCGTTGAGGGTCAGGTCACGCTTGATTGGTCCCAAGCGTCCGACGGATTGCTTACACTGCACTGGACCGAAAAGGGGGGACCGCCCGTAAAGGCACCCACTCGCCATGGCTTCGGCGGGCGAATGATTGAACGCATGATCGGCGATCTAAAGGGCAAAGCTCATTTCGATTGGCGTCCAGAAGGAATTGTTTGCAAAATCATCATCCAGGCATAATCCGCACGGGGCTTAGTGTGCGGCGATGTCCGTTCCTGGCACATCGCGACATTTTCCTGCGATGCATTGGCGCGTCGGTTTTCGGGGCAAAGCGGACATGGCTTGACCTGCTGATGGCTCAACCCGGTCGCGAATGACCCTTAGCGGACATCGGTGAGCCTGATCGACGGCGACGCACAAGACCCGGTTCAAGCGTGAGTTATGACTTAACCCACAGCCGGTCATTCAAACCTCGCGCGCGTTCTCAGCAAGAAGTTCGCCAATGCTGATGTCACGCCCGCGCTGGATCAGCCGGTTGATCTGATCCTGCGCGAAGCCGACGACCATCGGGGTGCGGAAGTTTGGGACGCAGGTGATGTCGTAGAGCTCGCGCACGACGCCGCCGAGCGGGATCGAGTGAGCGGCCGTGCCGTCCTTCATGTCGATCACTTGGACCATGCATTGCGGCGCCTTGCCGGCTTCCTTGAGCCGGTCGTCCAGCGGCAGGCCGGAGAAGTCGCGGTGCTGGCGCGGCAGCGACAGGCCGACCAGCAAGTCGCTGCCGACAAAGCCAAGGCCGCGCACAAACCCGGGACAGAACGCGATCGGATTGAAGCGGCCAGACCCAAGCTCGATCTCGCCGACCTCGCCGGTGCCGGCATTGGAGATATAAAGCTTGCCTTCATGCAGCCGCGGCGAGTGCAAATTGACCATTGCTGTCGCTCGGCTGAAAGAACGGCAGGTACAGCGACGAAGTTGGATTACCCGCTGACGCCTCGCGGCCCTGGAAGTCACTTCCCGACCCTCGAAACAGTGCTAACCTACTCTCGCTCGATCGGGAGGGATGGATGCGACGGCGCGAGTTCATCGCGGGACTTGGCGGCGCGGCGCTGTTGCCGCGGAGGGCGCATGCGGAGCAGGCAACCCAAACGCGGCTGGTCGGCGTGCTCATGGGCACGGCCGAGACTGATCGCGTCAGCCAGGACCGACTGAGCGCATTCCGCGAGGCACTCCAACAACTCGGGTGGGCTGAAGGCCGCAATCTCCGGTTCGAGATTTGCTGGGCCGGCGCGGACACAGATCGCGTGCGAGCAGCAGCGGCGGAGTTGGTGAAGCTGCAGCCGGATGTCGTCCTTTCGTTCGGAACCTCGGCTATTGCCGCGCTCAAACCAGTGACAACGTCGATCCCTATCGTGTTCGTCGTCGTCAATGATCCAGTCGCTCAGGGCTATGTTCCGAACGTTGAGCATCCCGGCGGCAACATCACCGGCTTCAGCTTCATCGACTATTCGATGATTGGCAAAGCGTTGGGGCTATTCAAGCAGATGGCGCCGACCGTCACTCGTCTCGGCTTTATCTTCAATCCTGACGACTACCCATACTACGAGGTCTACCTGCGTTCCATGCAGGAAGAGCGTAAAGCCCTGTCACTCGATGTGATACCGATGCGCGTGCGCAGTGACGCGGAGATCGAAGCCGCGATCGCGCAATTTGCTGCCGAGCCGCACGGCGGCCTCTTTGCTCCGCCCGCCACCTTCAGCGTCGTGCATCGGCGCACCACCATCCACCAAGCCGCGCAACGAAACCTACCGCTCGTCGTGCACTTCCGCGAGGCGGTCGCCGAAGGCGGCCTCATGTGCTACGCGCCGGACCAGACGGACATCTTCCGCCGCTCGGCGTCCTACGTCGATCGCATTCTCAAGGGCGCGAAACCAGGCGATCTTCCAGTGCAGGCGCCGGTCAAGTTCGAATTTGTAATCAATCTTAAGACTGCAAAGAAACTCGGCCTCACGGCGCCGCCTAATCTCCTCGCCCTCGCCGACGAGGTCATCGAATGAGTGCGCCAGCCGCAAGCTGGTGCGATCCAGCCGGTGAAAGTCCGCCCAAGTAAGGAGTAGCGTCCGCTTGGTAGTGAGTGTTGCGTCGTCACTGGCGACAGTGGCTGCGAAGCGTACACAGCGATTGCGTGGGGTGTGGGATTGAGCCTCGAAAGATTGATATCGCAGGGGCCGAGAGTTTTCATTCGCTCGAAGGCAACATGTGCGGCACCGTCATTGCGAGGTGCTGACGCCCTGCCGGGGTCTAAGGCCACATCACGTGCAAAGGGATCGCATCGGAAGCTGGGAGATCTCGGGTTTGACCATCGGTGTCGAGTTGGTGACGCGTACGATGGTCCGCATCGGGAAGGCGAGGAGCCGTAGCCGATGATGCACGGACCCGAGAAGTCTGACCCCGTCGTAGTAGCTGCGAAGCCGACGAACAAAGCGGTGCGATCCGCAGCGGAGCTGGCGGAGCCAAGGACGGGGACCAAGGGGAATGCGGAACGGCAAAGCACGCGCCGGGCGCAGAGCCGGGTGCGCGTGTCACAAGCGCTGGAACGCATACGGCAGGCGGTTGCCGTCACACACCCGAGGTGGGAGCCGCATGCGGGAAAGCCGCACGTGCGGATCTGTGCGGGGGGCGCGAGGCAACTCGCGTCCCTACCGCTAAAGCGGCGCGATTTCCTGGTTTTCGTTGGGTGCGCAGGGGCCGGATGGACTTGGTCTGCGGCCACTGACGCCCAGCAACTCCGCCGGGTCGGCGTTTTGATGTCTAATTTCTCTCCGACTGATGCCGAGGGGCAAGCAAGCGTTGCGGCGTTCCTTGATACGTTCCAGAAACGCGGTTGGATCGAGGGACGCAATGTTACTATCGATATCCGGTGGGACGCGGGCGACGTTCAACGCATGAAGGCATCGGCGGCAGAATTAGTTTCTCTGACGCCTGATCTTATCGTTGCCGCAGCAAACCCGGCTGTGGCTGAACTTCAACGGCTCACGAGCAGGATTTCTATCGTATTTACGCGGGTGGCGGATCCGGTTGGCAGCCGCTTTGTCGCCAGCCTCGCGCATCCTGGGGGCAATACTACCGGCTTTCAGGCCTCGGACTCTGCTCTCGGAAGCAAATGGCTAGAGGTGCTCAAGGGGGCCTTTCCGAGCCTCGCTCGAGTCGTCGTGCTGTTTGGTTCGGATTCCGGTGGCAACGTGGCGCTCTTCCGCGCAGCAGAAGCTGGCGCCCAATCGATGGGACTGGAGCTCAAGCCCATTGACGTTCATGGCAATGTCGACATGGAACGCGCCCTATCCGACGTTGCCAATCAGCCGAATGGCGGTTTGATCGTCGTGGCTCATCCCTACACAACTGCCAATCGAAATTCGATTATCCAGTTGGCAGCTCGGTATCGCTTGCCAGCCATTTATCCGTATCGATTTTTCGCAATCGACGGTGGTTTGATGTCCTATGGGCCGGACCAGATCGACCAATGGCGAGGAGCAGCGGAATATGCAGATCGCATTCTCAAGGGAGAGACACCGGCGCAGCTGCCGGTGCAGGCGCCGACCAAGTACCAGCTGGTGATAAATCTGAAGACAGCAAAGGCGCTAGGTATCGAGATTCCAGCGGCCTTGGCGGCTCAAGCTGACGAGGTGATCGAATGAACCGGCGGGCCTTCATTATCGGCTTGGCGGTGCAGCGACATGGTCCCTTGCGGTCCTTGGCGAGCAGATCGCCCCCGTGATCGGCTGCGCAATCAATGCGACAAGACTTTGGTCCGTTCCGGTCATCTGGGGGATAACAGCCTATGCGGAAAGCTCTGGTGTTCACGGTAGTTGCATCGTTCGGATTGGTGGCCGCGCATCCCGCGCACGCCGCTGACAGCACTTTCCGTGTCACGTTGCTGGGTAGCGGCGTGCCCGATCCCCAGCCGGATCGGTTCAGCGCCAGCACCTTGATCGAGGCCGGCGACCAGAAGCTCATGATCGACGTCGGTCGCGGAGCCACGATCCGCCTCTACCAGCTTCACGTGCCACTCTCGAAGATCGACGTGGTGTTCTTCACTCACTATCACTCCGACCATACTGTCGGCATGCCTGACCTGCTGTTGACCGGCTGGTTGCCGCCGGCCTTTGCCCGTCGGGCCCAACCGATGCACATCGTCGGACCAGTTGGTGCCAAGGCGTTGATGGCCGGAATCACCACCGCATATGTC
Source organism: uncultured Alphaproteobacteria bacterium (assembly GCA_963760435.1). Classification (GTDB taxonomy): domain Bacteria; phylum Pseudomonadota; class Alphaproteobacteria; order Rhizobiales; family Xanthobacteraceae; genus JAFAXD01. Next base: position 217,257 of record CAVXDE010000027.1, on the reverse strand, counting down.
GGCGACATCAAAGGTCGTGAGCAGGAGCAGCATCTGCCGCCCGAAGGCGTCGACGCCAAGGTTGACGAATTCACCGACGACGGCGTCGTCTACGAACAGGGCGGCGTCAAGGCCACTGCTTTTACGGTCGAGCACGGCATCAAGCCGGCGGTCGGCTACCGCATCGATTACGATGGCCGTTCTGTGGTGCTCTCCGGCGATACAAACTTCAGCGATAACGTCATCGGGTACGGCACTGGCGCGGACCTGCTAATCCACGAGGTCGCGGTGTTTAATCCGGAGCTTCTCAAGCTGCCATCGTTCCAGCATATCCAGTCGATCCACGTGACGCCAAACCAGGCCGGTACTGTGTTCGCGCGCACCCATCCCAAGCTCGCGGTCTACTCGCACATTGCGCAACTCGGCACCCCGGCCGCACCAGCACCGGGCCTTGCCGAAATCGTCAGCATGACGCGGGAGACCTATCAGGGACCACTGGCGATCGGAGAGGATTTGATGACGTTCGACATCGGCGCGAACGGCATCGCGGTGTATCGTGCTGCTCGCTAATCAGTGATTTCGCGCTGGCACACGCGGGAGATCGGCTCGCTAAATTCCGGGGGTTCGAGTCCGCATCTGGCCACAAACCTGCTGTTCTGAAATGTCCGCTTCGATGTCGGCTTCTGAGGGATAATCGGACGTCGAGCGGGCAGGGCGACGGGACCGAGTCTGACCCTCAACGGACCTCGGTGGTTGCGCAGCTGCCAATCTCAGAACATCCAGGTCATGGTACCACGCAGACCGTTCTCATGCGCCGTATTGGCCTGCTGGCCCCAATAGTAGAGCCCGAGCTTGGCCTGCGCGTTGATGCGCAGATCAGCACCGGCGTCGATCAGCGCTGCGTTGCGCGCAATCGGCACACCGGTCACGCTGAAGTTCGAACCCGGGATACCTGAGAACGCAAGCGACGTCGCCGGGTTGATCTCGCCAAAGGCATATTGCCAGGCGACCGAGGCGCGCGGGATCAACACCATCCCATTCCACAACGTGTACGCTGCCGCGGCACGTACGCCGAGAGACGAATAGCCGGTGTCCTGGCTCGCGCTCGATGCGGAGAGTATGGATGCGCCGCCGCTTTCCGTGAATCCGACCGTGTCGAGATGCACGTAAGCCAAGCCTGCAAATGGTTCGACCGCCACGGAACGGACCGCCGTTCCATAGCCGACCTCCCCAAACACCTGCCCGGTCCCAGCGTTGAAGCGCGCTGTGTCGCGGTCCATGAACCCAGGGAATGCAATTTGCCGCGTCGTGTAGACCGAGTTGATCCCGTAGGTGCCCCCCAGTCGGAGGTTGAAGCAGCCCCAATTTGTGCCAGCGTAGCCGGCGACGAGCCCCGTATCGACCTGCGCCGAGCTCGCAAGCGCGCTGACATTGGTGCTTGATCCCGTATAGCCGAGCGCAAATCCCACCAGCCAGTTATTGACAAGCCGGACGTCGGCACCGCTGAGCACGCCGGCAAAGTTGCCCGTGGTGCCCGCGGCATTGGTGTTGCCGTTGATCTTGCCCCAGCCGCCCATACCCTGCGCCCAGAAGGTGATCCCGCTGCTTAAGGCAGACGCGGGCGCCAGCGGTGCTTTGAGCGGAAGCGCGTTATTGTTGCTCCCCGCAAATGCGAGCGGTTCGCTCGCCTTGGCCTCGTCATTTAACGAGATCGATTCCGGTCCCGCATAGCCGAGCACTGCCTGTGGGCCGGCGCTTGTCGAATACCCAGCCTGCCGCAGCCGCGCCAACACCGCCTCGCGGCTGTAGAGTGCTTGACTGCTCAGCACCGTCTGCTCGCTTGCGAGCGACTGGCCGGAAAGCTGGTTGAGCGCGACAGCAACCCCAGCTGGAGAGAGCGAATACAGCGACCCGAATGCAGGAAGCCCGCCGTTGGTGTTGAAGGCATTGTCCAGCGCGACGCCGACTGCCGTCTCATTGGGGGTCAAGCCTGGCACCCGTGACAGCTGCGAGTAGAGGTTCAGGACCACGTCGTTCGGAGTGTATGTGAGGCTTCCTGAAAGCGAATCTGGCAGTAATAGCGCATCGAAGGCTGTCGTGAGCGGGTTGCTGGCCGCTAGGATGGTTGAGGTTTTGTTCACTGGGCCCGGAAGGAACAATGGCAGCACAGCGCCGGCAAGCGTTGCAGTACCGGTCACGCTCGTGCGGCTGTTCGTCGTCGGCAGGTAGAAGCTTTCCGGAAAGAACATCAGATCGCCGGCAACGGTGAGAGTTCCGATACCGGTGTAACTTGGCTGCGACGCTCCAAAGGGCGTGAAGGCACCTGGCTGCAATGCAGCACCAGGTGCAATCGCGGTGCTCCCTACGGTGCCGGCGCCACCGAGCGTCCCACCGCTGGTGACTAGGACAGGCGAGATGATTGCGCCATCGACCGCAAGTGTCCCAGCGCTAACGGAAGTGGGTCCCGTGTAGGTGCTGGCTCCGGTCAGATCAGTTGTGCCCGTGCCGACTTGCATGATCTGTCCCGGGCCGGAAATCACAGCACCAAACGCGTACCTGTCGGATCGGTTAAAAGCGAGTATCTTATTGGTGCTCGGGTCGCACTGCGGATTGTTCGGGTCGTTGCAAAAAGAAACATTACCGAGGATGGATCCGCCCGTTCCGCCATTGCCTAGGCTCAAAGCGCCGCCGTAGATGGTAGTGCCCCCCGTATAGGTCGCCGCGCTTGCGATCGTGAGTGTGCCGGTGCCATACTTGTTGAGCGGCCGCGAAAAAGTTGTTCCGTTGAGTGCTGTCCCGTCAGTCAAATAAGACGCCGCCGGTATCGAATCGTTGTTGGCGAGGCCGAACTGCAGGGTCGTCGCCTGCGGGAAATAACTGGTCACATCATAGAGCGTCCACGCGCCACGTCCTGCAGTCGCAACCGCCAGCACGTCGGCGATCGGATTGTACGACATCTGTGAGATCAATGCGTTGGGAAGGCCCGCGCCGAACGCGCGCCAGTTCGAGAGTTTGCCACTCGTGTCGCTATCGGCAACGGTGATCGGGCTTTGCCCGCTGCTAATCACGCAGCCATTCGGCGTGTTCGGTCCCGCGTTACAGGTGAGCGGCGTATTGATCCCGCCTACGAGCAGAGCGTTGACCCCATTGTTGGAAATGAATTCGACGGCAGTCGGCCGAGTGAAACCGGTCGGCAAGAAGCTGGTCAACTGTGAGAACGTCTGGCCTGAGGTCTGCGTATTCCAAAGATTTGTGCCGTCCGCCACATAGAACTTGATCTGATTGGGTGCGCTGGGCGAGTTCGGATCGAACACGACGGATGAGGGCGCCGAGCCTGGATAGTTGGTCAGCTGCGAAAGCGGTGTTACTGCGCCGGCGACGGGCACGTTGGGACTAAACCAGAGTTGGCCGCTCTGAACCTCAAAAGTAACTGGATTTAATATCGAGACCCCAGCCAAGAGCGCGTACGGGTTGTTGGGCGTGCCGTAGGCGAGCGCGCTCGTGTTTCCAGTGCTCGGTCCACCGGCCGGGGTCAAATTCAGCGTGTAGCCCGAGGCGCCGCCGGGTGTTGTATCCTGAGTGACGAAGATACCCGTGCCCCCCTGGCCGCCGATCGCAATGAGGGACGGATTGGCCCTGTTGAGCACGAACGCAAGTGAGTATCCGTCGCCGGGGATAAGATTGTCGCAACTGGGATTGCACATCACGGACTGGTTGTAGACGGGGGTACCCTGATTGTTGACGATCACCCTTCTGATATTGACTTCTCCCAATGCTTGTTCCGAGGAATAAAAAGCACTTTGGTTTGGAAATGACGTATCGTTCACTGCCGCGATATGGCCGTCGCCGCCGAGGATCGAGTTATAGGTTAGGCTGTTCGATGCCGATTGCAGCGAGACACCATTGTCCTGTCGCGCAACCATTAGCAGATTTGCATTGGCTCCGTAGGCGACCGCATAAGACTCCCCCGTCTGCAAGTTGTTGAGCGTTTGCAACCACTGGCCCGAAGTACTTTGCGGACTGGTTTGCTGGTAAACCCCGCCATCGCTGCCCAGGAGAAGTTGGCCCGCCGAATTGCCTGTTGGAATAATGGCTATGGCACGGGAATCCGTGTGCCCGTTGGAATTGTTCGACGTGTTCGACCCTGTGATACTCGTCACCGTGGAGTTGCAGGTGGTGGGCGCGGCGCACGTCATACTGATGTAATAGACTGGAAGCGCGCCGATTTTACTGCCGCTCGGCGGCGCCCCCTCGTCGCCGCTCACGTAAATCGAATTGTTCGGGCCGATGGCGATCGCGAAATTGACGTTCGCTTGGGCTATGTTGTTGAGAGTTTGCGACCAGGTCGAGCCAGACGGCGATGGAATCGATGTCCAGGAACTGGAATTCGTGCTGGGCCTCTGCGACCAGAACAAACTGTTCACAGCGAAACCTAAGGTGTTACCAGTAGTCGTGCTGGACGGGCATGGGGCGCTCGACGTGCACTGAGCGATGACGCCGACGGCAAGCGACCCGTTCGGGCCTGCTGCCAATCTGAGAAAATCCCCGCCGCTGAACTGAGAGGGGGAGGACACCGGGGTCCAGCTGATGCTGGCAGAAGCGCCGCTGCCGGAAAGTACACCTTGGTAGACGCTGGGCGTCCCGGTCGTAGCGGGCTTTACGGCTGCATAGAAAATTTTGTTGTTCGTGGGGTCGGCAACAAGTGATGTGACCGGACCGGATGGAAGGCCGGAGGACACGAGATTAAAGCTCTGTCCGCCATTGGTGCTCATATAGAGGCCGTAGGCTGTCCCGCTGGGCGTCGTCGTCGCGGTCGTCGATTTGGGCTCGAAGGTTGCCGCCAGGATTGTGCTGCCGCGGGCAGCGACGCCAACCACGCTCATCCCGTTGAAGATTGCGGTGCCCAAGGCGCTCCAGGTGTTCCCGCCGTCGGTTGAATAGAGCAGCCCTGTACTCGCACCTCCATGTGCAGCAGCGCCGACGCCGTCGAACCCCAACCAAGGGTAGCTCGCGTTCGACGTGGCCCCCGTGCCGGCGATGAGGGTTTTTCCCGACGGGTCCGTTGGGTCGAGCGCGAGGCTCGCTATCGCCAGCGAGGCTTGGTTATCGGTTAGCTGGGTCCAGCTGCTGCCGCCGTTGGTCGTGCCCCAGATGCCACCGTTCGTCGATCCGATAAAGACTGTGCCGCTGCCGAGGCTCGGATCGGGCAGGATCGCCTGCACCGCGCCGCTGTTGGTCGTGCCCTGCGGATTATCGGGGGCCGGCCCTTGCGGAATAAAGTTCTGATTAATTTGCACTTGCGCGAAGGCCGCGCATCCCGGCAGCAATAATGCTCCGATCAGGCCTAGGCGCGACAGCGCGATCGATACCCCACCCATGGCGCGAACCCTGCAAGCGTGAACTCCCCCCAACGGTATCATGATCTGAGCGGTCATACCGAGCAACGACAATTGCGCACCGCATGCCCGATTTTCTCGCGAGCGTGTCCGCAGGAGCACATCCTGTTCAGCGTGCAAGTCTTGGCTCTGAAGGCATTCAGCGTACAGTCCGGCAGGCCAAGGCGCGCCGCCGTCTCAATGCACGCAGCCTTCAAATGATCTAACCTCGTTTATTGGCAGGTTTCGACCAATCAGCGATGTCGGCAATCACGGCAGGTATGCGGGCTCGCCGAAAACGACGCTGATGACCCAAAAGGGACATTTGCGCTTCGGACTTTCTGCTCGCTTCATCGGAGCAAGTCCCGGTCTGATGGCGTGAGTTTTTGACAGTCCGCCAATGAATTTCGGCGCAAAGTCGCTCGGATCGTATCTGAAGTGGCGTCTCGGAATGCGACCCCCGTATTGCGGCCCGTCGATCCTGCGGCCCGAAGGGAATGCCGGAGCTCGACATGATCCCGGTGGTCCACCACTCCTCAACGCCATTTATAGCGCCACCGGTCACCGCTTTCGATCCTTGTCGGTGACTCAAGCCATGATCAAGGGAGTCCTCGAGTGACCATGCTCACGGTCACCATCAATGGACGCGCGCACGGCCCGAGCGAGGTTTGGAGAACAGTGTTTGCTAGTGGTCGATGATGTCACGGCCACCACCTCATTTTACGGGCTTATTCAAATGTCGAACATGGCTAGATAAAATTACTGCACTCGCCAGGTTGCCAGATCGAAGCGTACCCCCGGTCGGAGTGTATAGAATGGCTCGCCGCCATGGTCCGCGCCGTCTGTGATCCATACCACGCCGTTGCCGATCACCGTCATGCTGTTGCCCTCCACGATGACGGCCGTACTTTCGTCAATACCGACGCCGAGCAAACCAGGATGGGCGGCGACAACGACTGATAGGTCGCTTTCCCGGCCACGCTGGCTCACGTGTTGATCAATGGCAACGTTGGAAAGGTACCCAAAGCCATGCTCATATCCTGGTGCCATCAGGATCTCGTTCGACCGAGGCGATCCGCGCACCAAGTACGAGCCCTGGATCGTTGCGCCGGCCGAAGTCCCGGAGATCAGCCCATCTCGGTCGAGAAGGGCGCGCAATTCAGTTTCAGTGCGTGTACCTTTGTAGGCATCCACCAGACGCCATTGGCGCCCACCTTCAATAAAGACGGCGGTCGCGGCGCGCAGCGGCGCCGTAAAGGCCTCGGTATCGGCGACCTTGCGGTTGCGCGTGTGGAGTACGGTGCACGTGCCGCCGGATTGGCCGATGAAGGCCGGCGGCTCAGCCTTGGTCACTTCGGCATCGCTTCCAGCAGTCGGGATGTAGACCCATCGCGACGGCTTTCCCGCAAGCCTGATGGCTGCATTCTGAATCTCGATCCCGCGTTCGCCACCGCCGATAATCAGCAGTGTGCCGTGCGCAGGACCGGCCGATCGGGGGGGCGCTGTCGCCCTCGCCCGGCGCGCGTCGATCAACGCGAGAAGACCAACTACGGCAAGTTCAGCGAGTGCCTCGCGGCGGCGAATCACGATGAGCCTTTCCAACGACAGATCTCGTGTTTGAACAAGTTCGAATCAGCAATTTACTGAAGCGGCGCAAGCATTCCGGTTCCATAGCCTTGGTGCCAGGCTCCCGCTACGTCGTTCCCTTGGAACGCCTTTCCGGAAAAAGGCGATTGAGACGTGTACAGGGCCACAAAAAAAGTTGGAGGACTTTGGTCTTCGCAAATGATATTTCTCGAGGAAACTAGCATAGTCGAAGTTTGTCACTGGGCCCGACAGCGCCGCAAATTCAATTTTTTGCTCCTGTTGAAACAAATAAAGGTCATATCGATCTGACACCAGTGGGATCTGCGGCTGCCGATAGGATTGCAGGACAGCGATCATCTGCCCCGATGTGCTCGCAGTTTCCACATACCCGGTCCCGGCGAGGACGTCACCGCTGATGTTCCCGACAATCCAGTGGCGAACCGGAGCGTTTCGACCGGGGACAATGGCGTCTGGCCAGGACCCTTTGGCATTTCCGTCAAGGTCGAGCATCATCAACGTATAGAATTTTCCCGGATTGGATCGCCTCCACCGCACGACAGGCGCGGTAGGTATATCCATTTGCAGAAACAGATTTCCGCAGTTCACCGCACCATTGTAGTAGCCACCCTTGACCGCAAACGTAATCTCCAGCGGCGGGAACGAGCATTGGTACTCCAGCGCGCTCGCGGAACCGAAACGCGGGATTGCAGCCGCTACCACGCTGATGAGGGCTAGAGCTGTCCGTCGACGCTGCCTTTGTCTCATGTCCCGATCAAGGCAGATCCGCGAGCGTTTTCGGTCCCGCTTCCGGCGTGATCAGCGTTGGCCACTGGTGTGAACCAAACGGCACTTGCGGCGGCAACGTCACGCTGATGTTGTGCGCCTTGTCCTCGTCGATGATGGCCTGACGCGCGTCGCCGCCCATCAATTCGTAGTCCAACAGGTGGTAGTTGCCGAAGAACGCTGCGCCTACCGAGCGGTCCGCAATGATGCGCGTTAGCGAATCGAGCATGTCATCCGGGGTCGTCGTAAACGAGATCGTTTCGATGAGCATCAGTCGATCATTGATGGCATCGGGGCCAAAAAACTGCGCCAACACGCTGAATAGAATGTTGTTCTGTCGCGCCACGTAGATCGTGTTGCTGGCTGCGTACGTCTTATTCCAGTCGGCGCCGAGCATCTGTTTCCATTGCCCGATCACATCCATCCAGTGATGAACCTGGGTTTGAGCAGCCCAGGCAATGTTCTTCTTCAGGAGCGGGCCTTGTTTCTTGGCAAATTCTGCGGTCGCTTCTGGCGTGATCAGATCAGCCTTGAGACATTGATCCATGAAGTCGATGTTGTTTTGCAGAATGGCCCGACTGTTCGGTTTCCAGTCGTCCTGCATGGCGGTCGCATCGAGGCCGTCGAGGGCAGCTCGCATGCGCGACCGATAGGCCGCCATCGAACTCCGCCAACTATGATCATTCGGGCTATTGAGATAAGGAACGACGATCTCACCCAAGGCCATCGTGCTGTGGCCTACTGATTTCAACAATTGATAGACGATCGGAACGGATGGCGCGTCGAGCGGCGGCATGCCCGGCCGATAGAGGATGAACCTTCCGCCGGCGCCAGAAAACAATCCAAGGATGACCGGGTGTTCGCTCAAAATGTTGCGCTTGAAAATCTGAGCGGCATCCCCATACAACTCAAACATGGACGTGTTGAGCTGGAGCACGTTCTTGGTGCCGACCTCGGCGGCGCTCGGAGACTGCGTTCCAACGATGGTCTTGAAGTAGTCAGGCAACTCGGCGCCCTGACCGGGGGCGCAAGTCATAGCGAACAGGAGCGCAGCTGCGATCGATTTCGCTGTCAAAAACGGGCGCATCGATTCTCCTCAGCGTGTAGGATCTATCAACACAACTCTGTCAATCGGCAGGTATTGCGAGATCTCGATGCCCCTCCCCAAGCCGAAGATCGCCACCATTCCTGCAGGGCCTCAGTGCGCCTCAAATATAACCAAGCGGTACGATGTTGCCATACCTTTGATTGCGATACAATATTGCCGCGGGCTCATACCCGCCTATTCTTTGGAAATCGGGCGCGATACTCGGCTTATTGCCTTGATCCGAGTTGCTTTTTACATCAAGTCAACACACTGAATACGTTTGACCTGCCCGAGTAGCTATTGCGGCGGAAGGCCCTCGACCGCCGTGATTTGGAAGGTCGCGTATTTGTTGCCGACCTCTCTCGCCTTCTGGTACTCGGGCGATTTAAACCAAGCTTGAATTTGCTCTAAGCTGTCCCATTGATTGATAATGACTAGCCGATTTTTTGGCTGTGTGCCGTCGATACTCACAGCAAAACCGTGCGCGATATGACGACTGCCATAGTTCCGAGAGGCAGCGCTGGCGAGCGGCGTGTACTCCTTCTCGATCGCCTCAGGATTTGAAACGTCTTCCAACGAGATCTGATACACCGACGGCTTTGGCTGGGCGCGCAAACTTTGAACTGCACCTGCGCCAAGCACCATACCTGCCGTAATTGACAATGCGACGATATACCGTGTTTTCATCGAGTCTCCCCGTCAATTGCTCACCGACAAGCCGGTCAGGCAAGAACAATGCTATCAAAGCGGAGCACGGCTGGACACTCTCGACTGCAAAAAAACAAAAAGCTCCTCCCGGAGAACCATTGAGCGGGCTATCAAGAACTACTTCGGCGAGTTTCTGGCGCCGCGCAAGGCACGGTGGCGGCGAGCGCTGGGTGCCAGCTACCACGGCTTCGGCCTCCGCCACTCCGAAACGACCGAGAGCATTGCCGAGATCAGGACCCCAAGCACTCGACGTCCAGATCAGGAGCCGAAGCACCGCTTCGCAGCCCTTTCGGTCGAAGCGTCCGCGTGCAGTTTGAGCACCTTCAGATCCGTCCGCCGCGATCGACGGCTTGCTTTGAAAGCTCGTTGCGTATGAATCCCCATGTCGGGTTGAGGAACGTGCGGATCTCGGCGGCGGTGAGATCATCGATTGTCGATGCGTACCGCCGCGCGATTATTCAGAACTTCATCGCTGCCCCGCCCGACCAGCCGGTTTCAATGGCACCGGGGACGCGTTGGGGGACACCGTTAATCGGCTGAGTGGCGGCGATGCCAAATTTATTGTCCCACCAGCGATACGCCCCGAAGATCACGTAGCGTTGAGGTTCGTTCCACAGCACTTTGCCAACATCGAAGACGAGTTGCTGTTGCGTGAAGTATTCGTTCGTCCGTAGATAACCCGGCGCCCCAAACCCGCAAGGTTCGCCACAGCCTTTCTGTCCATGGATGGTCGCAACGGATCTGAACGTGAAGGGCGTGTCGCCCAGCGGCTGAGTATAGTTGATTTCGATGTCCCAGGTCGGATCGAATCGTACATTCCCACTCGCATTGGGATATATTTGGTAGGTACCAGGAGTCGCAGCGAGGAACGCCGCGAACCCGTCGTGCTGCCACTCCTGGTACGCCATCACACCAACCGTCAGCGAGCCCTTGTAGGGCGTCTGAAAGTCGAATTGTAAACCGCCCACGACGTCGCGTTTCGCCGATCCCTCCGTAGTGTTGTCGACGTTGTAATCCCCGCCGACAATAAACTCGATGTTGGTCAGCGGTCCGATCGAGAACGCCTTCGTATTGAAGATCTGGTTCCAACCGAGCGTGCTGCGGATGAGAGCGTAGATCTCCGTGTATCCAGGACATAGCTGCGATCCGGGGGTATACGTTGGGTAGCCCTGATCGCAAGGCGCAGCGGGCGCACCCAGCGGCGGGACACGACCGTTGGTGGCTGTGAGCCAGTCAAAACTGACGAAATTCGTGCCGTAGGCCCAGACGTCAAAATGATTGAACCATAGATCGTTCTTTGGGGTCTTACCTGATCCGGGATCGGTGCCCGTCGCGGCGTAACGATACCCAAGGGTGTTATCATTAACGATGAACAGGGGTGGTTTTTCACCAGGTTTTAGTGTTTCTGGTGCGGGTATCGGCGTGCTCAAAACCCGGTTTGCGTCAACTTGGGCCCGTGCAGCGACGGGCATCATCAGTGCGATCGCGCAAACGACAAAAGTCAGTTTGACTAACGTTTTCACAACCCACCCCCCGATCGTGTCCTCCGGTATTATTTACGGGGGCATCAATGGTAACAAAGTGTGGCATCATTTGGGAGCGTCAGGACGGGCGTGATGGATCGAAAGTGATATGACAGATGGGTCACACATCGCCGGAAAGCCTCGCGCTAACGTTGTTGCCGTGCTTTCGGTCGGGGGCGAGTACGCGAGTTCGATCGTGTTCCTGGTCCAGCAGGCGCCGAAGGGGCGGCGCGCTTTGACGCGCGCACTGGCGGCATGCGCGGGCGCTACAGGCATCCTGCTTGGCTCGACCGTCGGCGTGGGCTGCACGGCCAGCATGTCGGAGGCCGTGCTCGCATCCTGGGATGCGGCTTCCCTTCGCGTTCGTTCTCCTGGTCGGTGTCGCCGGCGCCACCGCGCGCCGCTGATCGAAACGCGCCACGATTACTGGCATACGTGATTGGCTTCGCTTTTGCTTACCCCGAGGCTGTTTGAGCTGACTTCCGATTTTGGCACGAAGCGGTCTATTTGAAATGTCTGCTTTGATGTCCATTTCGCAAACCCAATCGGACCTCCGGTGGACACTGCTGAAATGCCGAGTGTGATAACGCCCGTGCACGCACACCTCGCTGGAGGCGGTCAAATCACACCTCAGGGAAACATCACGCGGCCCGGTTTCTCAGCGGAGAGGTACGGCGGACGAGGATGATTTCCCGTTGACTGCAGCGCGGGCATTCGTACGTGCGTTTCTCACATCCTGGCTGGACGGGTTCGATGCGGATCAGCCAGTTGGCGATGCCGCACCGCTCACAAACTGGATGCTCAACGAACCTCGTGGGGGTTGTTTGGCTTTTTTCCATCGGTCACCGCCTGTCCTCCAGGCATTGGCAACGTCTTCGCTCTTTCTACAAGGGCATTCAAATCGTGTCCCGTGCAGGTTGGGCGATGAAGATCGTTTCGCTTTGCCCGCATCGAGGGCATTCGAGCGTATGTTTTTCGCGGTCCGCCAGGACCCGTTCGAACTCGGATCAACCTCAGTGGATTGCCGCAGGTGTCACAGAATGGGCTGTCGATGGGTTCTGGTCGATGCGGAGCGATTCCGGTGCTGCGATATTGATCCATAGCGGGATTCCTTTTGATGGATATTGATCCGCTCTCCCGCTGCGGGTTTTGATCAAAATCAACCACGGACCTAAGGGCTAATCCGGAGGGGCCTGGCCCCGCGCACTCAAAACGGGCGGGGACGCGGATGACTGCTTGTGGCATGAAGCTGCCAATCAGGAATGTCCGTTGTGATGCTCCTAACGGGGGAGGGGCAGACATCGCACGAGTAGGGCTCTAAGGTCGAGCTTGACCGAAGCGGACCTAGCTGATCGGGCCGTATCTGGGGGCAATCAGGCGGAGGTCAGGACCGGTCTGGAGTTCTGGTTCACGTCACGGGACTCAGAGAGAAGAAGCAGACCAAGCGCTATAAGCAATTCCTGGTTACGTTCTCGGTCACCTTTCCTCTCACGATTGTCGTCCCCTGGGTCCTCCAGCACCCGTTCCAAGCAATGCCGTTCTTTGGTCGACACCAGGAAGGCGACGATATCCTCAACGCTCACAGGCCCTGTGCTATGCGGGCGAGTAGCACGCCAAGCGTACGCCTCATCCATGAACGTGCTCAGCGTGCCGAACGTCTGCAGGATATCGACCATGACGGTACGGCCAGCCTTTCGGAGGGCCCTCCATACGGAAGTGACGAACACATGCCGATCCCGCGGTAATCTTGAGGGGAAATAGTGGTGATTGGCGAAGATCACTGGCTCCGCGACCAGGAGAGATCGATCATCAGACTCCAGCCGCGGAAAGTTGAAGTCCGTGATATAGCCGTCGTAGAAAAGCTGATTGCCGTATTCCGCAATAAGTTGGGTCCCGGGTTCGGGTACCATGAGATGAAGTTGCGACTCGTTCAGCCGGTCGGGCCGGCACAGCAGTCGTGCAGCCAAATTCACCGTGCTGTCCTGATCCTCCTTCTCCTCTTCCGGGTACCCCGTGATGAATGATGTGACGGTTCTGATTCCGAGCCGCGAGGTGATGTCAAGCGTCGGCTCCACTAACTCAAGGTCCAGGCGCTTCCGAGATATTTCCTGCATACGGGCGGTACCAGACTCGATTCCGAAGTATAGATCGCGACAACCAGCCTGCCACATGAGCTCCAGCAGCTCCGGATCAACACAATCAACTCGCGCCGAGCACGACCATGTGTAATTGCGCTCGAGCATTGCGTGACAGAATTCAACGACCTTCTTGCGATTGACTGTGAAAAGGTCGTGATTGAGCCTGAATGCGTTGAAGCCATAGATTGAGTTCAGGCCATCCATTTCTGCCAAGAGGCGCGCAGTGGACTTCAAGCGGAAGCTGCGCCCAAAGAAACTGGCGGTGGAGCAGAATGTGCAGCTGAAGGGGCATCCGCGTCCTGCCTCCACTCTGATGCCCGCGAGTCCAAGCTCGCGAATGGGATAGCAGTCGTAAGCGGGCACTGGCAGTTGATCGAGGTCCTCGATGATCGGACTGCCCGAGTTGCAGATCACTTCTCCGTTTCGGTTGCGGTATGAAACTCCAGGAAGCTCGCCAATATCCTTTCCGGGCAAACGATCGAGCAATGGTGGAAGTGTTTGCTCTGCTTCAGAGCGTACCACGAGATCAAAGCCGCGGAAGCGCTCAAGTATCTCCCGGTGCAGAATCGTGGCATGAGGTCCGCCCAGGAGCACCGGAAGGTCGGGCACAAGCTGCTTGATGTGATCTGCTACCTTCACCACACAGTTGAAGTTACAGCCCAGCGCCGTGAACCCGACAACGTCGGGATGCCGCTCCAGAATGCGCAAAGCGAGCTTCTGGTAGAGCGAGGAGTCAAACTGCAAATGCCCATTCAGCAGATCGAGCTTGGGATCGTATATTTCGGGCGCGTGTCCGTTCGCGCGCGCCACGGCGGCTAATGAGAGGAGTCCAAGATGTGGTTGCAAATCGAATTTCGGGGCCGTGTGCGGGCCTTCGTAAATGAGATTGTCAACCAGGATAAATCGCATATGAGTGCCGTTTTAGTCTTGCCGTGGCGCGGCGAGACGCTGTGCCTTTCGCATACGCATTCGTTGTGCAGCCCCGTACGGGATAATTATCGACGCCATGACGATTAATGTCGCGAGACTTGCCACGATCATGCTGGCGTGGCTGTAAGTACTAAATAAGTAATCCGCAACGATGACGGTCATTGCGGCGACCATGATCGCTGCACCGCAAAGCACAACCAATATCCCGCTGCTCATCGTACCCCCCTGCTATCCGCCGCTTTCGCCGGCGATCGTTGCCGGTCCGTCAAAAGAGTGCTTACGCTGCGATGAAACCGGCCAAGCAGGCCTGTGTTCCTCCCGGTATTCCATGAGCCCGATGATCGCAAACGGCATCGGTAGCAGGTTCATCACGAAGTGCCACGTAACGCGAAAGCCCACAGCAAACTCTTTGCTGCCAAGCTCGACCTCGCCGAACAGCGTGCTCAGACCAATCGGCTTACCGACGTAGAACACCGTATAGGTCAGCATGATGTGCTCATAGAGATGGAAGGCCTCGATGTAGAGTCCCCAACGCACCCACCTGTTACGGGTCAGGTAATAGAGCAAGCCCAAGGTTGTGAAAAAGATACCGTTGCCGATGAGATGCAGGACTTCCAGGCCCAGCATCCAGCGCCGCGCAGCATCCCCACCGGGAGCCACGAGCAGGCCAATTCTATCAACTAGATTGCCGATCCATGGAGAGACCCATGGCGTGTCACGGCCGCAAATTTCCGATAAGTCGCCGAGCAACCAGACGACGAACTGAAAGGCGTGCTCATAGAGGTGGCCAACCTGGAACAACAGCCCCGACACAGCTACGGTCCAAAGAATCAGCTGGAGATTCAGGCAATCCCGCTGATTTTGGAACGCGCCAGGCTGTTCGTTCAACGAAATGGACATGTTCGGCCATCGTCCAGCATTTTGAGAGTTTGGGTCGCGAAGCGGGCGGTCTGGGTCAGCGCCCTGGTGGCTCGGAGCAGGAGGGGAATGCCAAGCCGGATGAGCAGAAGGAGGGCGAGGAGCGCTAACAACCAGCTCCCGCCCCTGGCGACTGCGTCGATCAGGTCGGCGAGCAGCATCTCCAAGAGTCGGATGGCAAAGAAAAATAGCAGGACGGAGAAAAGCCCGGCCAAGAGGCCGTAGCCGGTGAATAGCAGCTCTTCCCGCTTGAAGCGCTCGCTTCGCCAGAGTTTGCCAAGCAAATTGTCCCGGACAAAGGCAAACGAGCGAGACCTGAGCATGGGTATCTCAAGCAGGTCGATCAGGATGTAGTAGCCATCGAGCTTGAGAAACGGGACCAGGTTCCAGAGGACTGCGAGGTATGCAATGCTTGCGAGGAACAGGACCGTTTCGGCTGCGCCCGCCGGCAGCGCCTCTGCCAGCAACGAACAGACACCGCCGAGCGTGAGGTCTGAGACCGGTCCGGCCGCCGAGACGGCGATGCGGCGCGCGCGATTCTCCAGCCAGATGTCGGTCGTATCGACAAAGAAAATGGGGATTCCCAAATACAGGGCGAAACCGCCCCGGCGCACTTGGCGGCCAAACGACTTGCAGACCAAGGCGTGGGCCAGCTCGTGGCAGAAGACCAGCACGGCAACGAACAGGGCGATCAGGAGCACCATTCCGATGCCGCGGGGGGCAAACAGGTTCACCGGCTGAAGGTGGTGCGAGGTCAGAAATGTGAGCAAGCCGCCAACCGCGACGAGCGCATAGAAGACGAGAGCGGCTCGGGCCAGCAACAGCCGGCCGACAGACGTCCAAAGCCGTGTTACGAACGCATCGATTCCGGGCAACGTAATCTCGTCGCGGAACAACCGAACAACCAGTTGCCTGATCCGCGCCGCGGGTCTGTCCGGCGGGGATGGAGGCTGGTTCACAACAGGAACGACCTCGGGCGCGGTGACCAGGAAGCCCTCTCGATAGAGCAGCTCAGTGAATTGGGTGACTGGCGCGAGCCCTAGGCCGCGATGCCGATAAAATGTCTCGACAGCAACCTCAGTGATCGTGCGCTGACCATCCATCAGCTCGAGCAGCGCATGCTCGCGTTGTCCCAGGCGTAGATAGGTGTCACTTTGGGGACTTTTTAGAATGTAATAGGGACCATGACGAAACGACTCGAGGCGACGCACCACGACGTCCCGGTTCAGCCGCGGCCGGAAGTCGCTCGGCGGCCAAGTGGTCTCTACACGGCCGGGAGCAATCGTGGAGGCGCCGGAGGTCGGATCGCCCGCCGACGTGCGAGCTGGGCTAGATGGACTTAGCGAGGAACCACGGCGTTTTGCGTTCATCTACGGTCATCGAGTTCGAGGGCATCGGAATCCTGGGTGCGCAATGCTTCCTTCTCGGCCTCGGTGAGGTCGAAGGCATCAAGCAGGGCGGGATCCTGGTGAACACGCGATCGGAAGTCGGGCTCCAGCGCTACCCGCGTCAGGACGTCGGTAAGACCCTTTCTGCTCATGCTCGTTCTCCTTCTCTATCTGCCAACAGCACGGCGCGTCGCGGCTAGTTGCTCTGTCTCGCGAGCGTTTGCGGACGCACAGGTGTCAGCAGGCACTATCCCGCTGCTGCGCTTGGCGCACGCGCTCCTGAAACCAAGCCTCAAACGTCTGGACGCGCTGGTTTGCTTCATCAACTGCTCCGACGGATGACTCGCGCAGGAGAGTGACTTTGGTATCCGGCCGCGGATTTACGAACATCGATACCGAGTAGCGCTGGGTTTCACCCGATGTGCTGAGCTGACGCACCCGATGATTTAGCGCGCGGACGTCGCCACCGGTAAGGACGTCGAGCGCTCCGCCCGTGCCGATGAGCAATGCGTCTTCCGGGACGTCGATTGGTTGCCAGATGCCTGGCTGGACCTCGCGCTCAAGTCCTGGGCTAGTGGCCGCCGGGAATAGCGTTATCAAGCTCAGATCGGTGTGGTCAGGGAACGCCTGAGGCTCCTCGCCCGGCCGAACTTCATAGTGGAGCAAGCGCATAACGTCCTCGGCGCCGGTGCGGAGGCGCTGGAGGTAGTCAGCCGGCCGGGCGTAGAGACGAGCGATGGCGGAGAGGATGGTATCCGCCGCAGCGGTGAGCTGGGCGTAATAGGGGAGCAGCACACTGCGCAGACGTGGCACTTCGCTCGGCCAAACGCTCGCTGGTCGGCCTGGCCGGACGGCCGGCCTGGTCTCGCTGACGATGTGCCAGCCCTCCGGCAGGAGCGATCCGCGCCAGGGTCCGGAACGTACGTAGCCACCCTCATTTTTCGGGTCAGCTACTTCAAAGCTGAGGAGGCGCTCAAGCGGGAGCCGAAAGAGCTGCTCAACAACCTCGTAGAGGACGGTCGGTGGAGTCTTTCGTTGAAGTGGGCAGTCGCGCAGCATGACAACGCCGTCACGACGAAGCGTCTCGCCGAAAGCTCGCAGCGCCGCGCCATCGAGCTGGAGCTCCTGCCAGGTGACCTCGACGGGATCGGCCAGGGTCATTTCGGCTCTTTGCATGCTGCCACATCTAGTACGCGGTCGTTCGCTCCATGATGGCGGCCCGGCGGACGACGATCAGGTGGGACGGCTCCCTGGAGCATACACGGCCGTCTCGATCGGGGTTTCGGTCCGACCCGTCCAGAGGGCGTAACCAAGCAGGATCAGGCCGAGGCTCGTCACCCAGGAATCGAGCGGCAGGTAAACGTCAGTGCGTGAGTGAAGCATTGGCATGATGCGGCTCAGCACGCCGCCAACGATCAGCAACCACCCGCCCGTGCGGGGCAGCACGCCAGCCCTGACGACGGAGATGCCGAAAACAACCAGACCGACGGCGAAGAGCACCGCGGTGTACAGGACGGCCTCACCTAGGGGAGAGGGCGGAAAGCCCATCAACAGGTCCGGGTTGGTGCGCGCAACGACGGGGGGAGTAAAGGCATTCGACCAGCCGGTCCCCACGAACATGGCTGTACCGAGAAAGGCGATCAGAAAGGCAACAAGTCCGAGGCCACCGGCGACCGCTGCCTGACGAGCATAGAGGCCGACGAGCGCCAACAACAGCAGAATGACTCCGGACAACTGCAGGAGATTGAGAGGGACCCAGGTGGGTGAGAGCGGCGTCCGCGCCATCGTGGCCATGTCCATCAGGCCCACCATCATCGCGAAGATCTCTGAGATGATGATGAGGCATCCCGACACGATGGCCGCCAGACCACTCAGCCGAAACAGGGTTCCTGCAGACATTTTGCCCTCCATCGGAGCGCTATCCGCGTACCAGTTCGTCCAGTGATGTAGAACCTCGGCTCGCTATTCCGTGCGAGCGATTAGAACCTTGCAACGACCTAATCATACGCGAATTATTTGTTCAGGGTGCGGCAGCACAATACCTCTGTCAGGGATCGCACATCTTCATTGTTTGCTCAATACGGCCGTACCGTGCCCTCGACCATGGTGCGCAGCATCAGCCGGCGCTCGTTTGTAGGAAAATCAGTGCGCGCGTGGGATGAGCAGCGATTGTCCCAGAGCAGAAGATCGCCCACGCGCCAGACATGCTCGTAAACGAAGTCGCGCTTCTCGGAGTGGTCGAACACCGCGTTGAGCAGCGACTCGCCCTGTGCTGGCGGCATGTCGAGGACGCTGGTGGTCATCAGCCGGTCGACGTAAACAGCCTTGCGGCCGGTGTCCTCGTGGGTGCGAAACACCGGATGGCTGCATTCGAAAGCTCCGGCGCCGTGGCTGTCGCCCCGCTGGGTCGATCCGTAGTTGTAGTGGTGCATGGCCGTGCGGCCTTCGAGCCGGTCGCGGATCGCGGGATCGAGCGTCTCATAGGCGGCATAGCCGCTCGCGAATAGGGTGTTGCCCCCGGTGGAAGGAATTTCGACGGAATAAAGCAGTGTCGCCTTAGGGGGAATTTCGGCATGGATCATGTCGTGATGGAACATAATCTCGCCGTCGGGCAAGGCACCGATCGGCTCGCCGTTCTCGCGGATGTTGGAGATCAACATGAGCCCGGGCAGCAGGCCCGAATAGCCCTTCGGAAAATACTCTGGCGGCCGGGATAGTGCGAAGAGGAGCTTCTTCATCAAGGTCGGGTAAGGCTCTTCTCTGAGTTCCCCGAAATAGCGGGTCACCTGGATCAAGTCTTCCTGTGACAGCGTCTGACCTGGAAAGACGATGACGAGATGATCGAGCCAAGCCTGATAGATGGCGCGGGCGGTTTCTTCGTCCGGCTTTTCACGCAGATCGAGCCCGCGGATCTCAGCCCCGATATGTTGGGAGAGCGGAACGACATCGAACCTTGTTCGGGTCATTGCAGCCATGGCATTCCTCCGATCGGGCGCCTGGAGCAAGCTTATTATTTTGCAACAACCGGCGTCTAGCGCCCCGCGGACGAGTGTTCGGCACGGTAGTCGCGTCCGCATTTGTTGTAGAAAGCACGACGCGGGCAACTCTTGTTCGTCATTCACCCCTTGGGTGCGCCTTGGCCGCCCCGCGCGATCGAGTAAGATGCTGGTTGCTACATCTGAATAGCGCAGCCTGCGCCGAACGCAGTCGTTATCCGGCGAACGAGTGTTTGGGCCGGTATTTGCGCCGTGGCGGGCCGGGAGGGTGGCATCAATGACGCTTGGCGGCATCCTGAGGCGCGCCGCGCTGCTGTGGCCGAACCGGGTAGCGCTGGTGGACGAACAAGGGCGGTCGTTCAGCTATCGGGAGTGGAACGGGCGGGTCAACAAGCTGGCCAACGCTCTAACGCGGCTGGGGGTCGGATCGGGAACGCGAGTAGCATTCTTCCTCCGCAATGTAGAGGCACTCGCCTCAGCCTACATGGCCACTCAGAAGCTGGGCGCCGTTGCGGTTCCGGTGAACTACCGCCTGAGCGTGACTGAGCTGGCGTTCATTTTGAACGACTGCCAGGCCGTGATGCTGCTCTATCAGTCGCAGCTGCAATCGGTTGTTGAGGGCGCGAGGCCAAGTCTCGAAAGTGTCCGACAATTCGTGCGCGTAGGCCAAGCGGCCGACGGCGATGCGCTCGACTACGAGGGGCTGTATGCGGACGCGGCCAACCGGGAGCCGGAGGTGCGAGTTGAGGCGGACGAACTGAGCGTGCTGATGTATACATCAGGCACGACGGGTAAGCCCAAAGGCGTGATGCTGACGCACCGCCATCAGTGGCTCCATGCGGTCCTTACAGCCTTGGAGCTCGGCATCAGCGGGACAGATCGGACGCTGCACGTGGCTCCGCTGTATCATTCTGCCGCCTTCCACAGCTTCTTCCTGACCCACATTGTGAGCGGCGGCTGCAACGTACTGTTGCCGAGCTTTGATCCGGAGCGATTGGCTACCACGCTGGTGCGGGAGCGAATTACCGTGCTGTTCGGCGTGCCAACCAACTTCGAGCTGATGGCCGACGCTCGGCCGGGGCTCTGGGCCGGTGTAAAGGAAACGTTGCGGCTGTGCGTGACCGCGGCGGCGACGACGCGGCCTGGGACCGTGGCGTGGATCCGCGAGCACCTCTGCGACGCCTACGGGAACTGGTATGGTTTGACCGAGACCACCAGCATGGTGACCTTGCTCCAACCATCAGAGGGTCACCGCCAGGGAGCTATCAACTGCATCGGTCGCCCGCTCATCGGCATGGACATGCGGGTGGTCCGCGCGAGCAGCGAGGAGCAGGTGACGCCAGACGACGAGGTACCTGCTGGTGAGGTTGGCGAACTTATCATCAGCGGGCCGAAACTGATGCTGGGCTATTGGAACCGACCGGAGCAGACAGCGGCGCGGCTGCGGCACGGCTGGCTTTATACCGGCGATTTGGTCTACGGCGACGATGACGGGTTCTACTACATCCTCGATCGATTGGACGACGCGATCTCGGTTGGCGGTGAGCTGGTTTATCCGAAAGAGGTCGAGCGAGTGCTAGAGCAGCATCCCGGGATCAAACAGAGTGCCGTGATCGGGATGCCGGATGCTCGCTGGGGCCAGTTGGTCAAGGCGTTCGTGGTTCCTGCAGGGCCGCTCTCGGTTTACGAGGTGAAACAGTTCTGCCGGAGCGGCGGGCGGCTGGCGCGATTCAAGATGCCGCGGGAGATCGAGCTGGTGCAGGAAATTCCGACCAACCCAGCCGGGAAGGTGCTCAAACGGGAGCTGCGCGGCCGCGGTTCTTGAGGGCTCGGGCACAGCAGCGTCAGCGAGAAGCGGCCTCATTCTGAGCGACGCGCGCGAAGAACTGCTCCAGCAGAGCGCACGTCGCGTCAGGGTCTTCGACCAAGAAGTGGTGGCCAAGCCCGGTCAGCTCCTGAAAGCTGCCGTGGCGCAGAGCGCCGGCAATCAGCAGGAACTGGATCCGGTTGAGTTGGTTGCTGGCTGTGCCGCGCAACAGCAAGGTGGGGCAAGGAACCTGCGTAGCTAACTCGTAGGTGCTGAATCGTTCCTGGGCGAGGACGCGCACGTCGGACCGCGGTATCCAGCACCCGTCGCGCGGATCGCGGCGGTAGAGCTCTCGCCCCAGTGCCACGCCGCGCTCCAACGGCAGGCCTTGGCGTCGAGCATAGGCTTGGCGGGCGCGGTCAAGCGCCGCAAGCGTCGGATAGCGCTTCGGTCCTCGACGCGCGTAAGCCCAATTGACTGCCAGCTGGCGCTCCGGCAGGCGGGGGAGGACCTCCATGCCGACCAGCGCGGCCGGCGGGCGCCGGCCGCGGGCGGCAATGACCATGCCGATGTACCCGCCGGAGCAGTGGCCGGCCAGGTAGTAAGGGTCGTTTCCAACTAGCACATCGACGAGAGCCTCGATATCGGCGGCGTAGTCATCCCAGCTGTAGCGCTCGGCGTGACCCGTACGCCCGTTGCCGCGCAGGTCTGGGGCGACGACTCGGTAGCGGATCGCCAGGCGAGGCATCATCCACCGGAACCAGCCGGAGTGAGCCGCCCCCCCGTGCAGCAACAGGAGCAGTCGGCCGCCGCCAGCCTCGCGCCAGTGGTAGCGAAGGCCGTTTATGGATGTCGTCATCGGACGACCGACCGACGTCAGAGTTGATTCCTGACTCAATGAACCTTTCACCCCCCTTTGGAATAAGGGTCAGTAACTATATTCCAATCCCTCTGATCATCCAGCTTGGCCTTTGCTGGTTCAGGCGCGCCCAGAGAAGAGAACGTGCAACATGCAGGCGCCCACAGGCTTGGTGCGACACACAGCGGCCAGCTGTTGCCCGAAGGACGTTGAGAATGGACCCGACAAGCCTGGCCATAATGGAGGAGAGACGAAATCATTGAAACCAGGTTGGCCGACTTCCGCTATCGGCACGGAGCTGACGATCCAGGATGTCCGGTGTGAGGTCCGTTTCGAAGGCAACCCGGACCTCACGCTGATTTTGTTAGAGGACCGAGTCTGACCCAAGGCGGAGATGAGAAGCCAGCGCCGCTGAACGACTAGAACTCAGCGGAGGCCTTGTCCTCGGTGATGGATCCACCACTGGCGCGCGCCGAGCATTGTTGACGATCGCACCGCGCCGATCCTGCGCGTGAGGCACCAACGTCGCCATTCTCAAGACGGTCAGGTGTGTTGCGCAACGGATTATCGCATCGACCCTTCGTCGCGCGCGGTCAATGCCTCTCGGCCGGCATCCGTCAACGTCGCCATTAACCACCAGTCGGCCGACTGGAGCAGCTTCAGGAGCCCCTCGCGCTCGAGCATTCGAGCCGGCCCGATCTGGTCGGGATTAAGGAGTATGCGCTGCTTGTCGCGGGCTGCCTCCAGGACGCTCCACATGGTAGGGGTCAATTCCATTTGGGTCTCGATTCGCGATTTTCAGGCTCGGAAAAATTTGCCGCGGGCGTCCGCCCCTTACCTCCCTTGGTGATGAGCATCACAGCAGCGGCCAAGGGCCACTGTAACATTCCCGTTGCCACTTTGGAGGCGACCATGACCGCAACGCTGCGTCAGACCTCAAATTTCCTTCAACGCTTCGCCAAGAGGTTTCATGAGGCTCGTCAAGCCAAGGCTCAGCGAATAATCACCGAGCACCTTCGCCATTATCGAAAGTGCCACGAGCTCGGGACGGTTTCTCAGGGATAGCGCCGGGAAAGCAATACGGCCAAAGACCCAGGCGGGGCGGCCTTCGTACTCGGTCAGTAGCCGACGATCGCTACTGTCCCGCAGAGGTTACCCGCCAGACCGTGTTGCCGACATCATCTGCAATCAGCAAAGCTCCGGTTTTATGAAAGCCGTCTTGAGCCATCTGCGAACCGCCAAGTAGCGTCGACGTGGTTCAAACGTTCTTCCGAAAAATGCGTTCCCGGACATGCTCTGCATCCACTCCGTGTTCCCGGGCTACCGACAGCCGGCTTGAGGTGGACTGGGGCGAGGTGCGATCAGCCGTGATACGCAAACAGCTCGATTGGGTCGCTGAAGCCGCGGATCGGATATTCGCCAAGGCGTTCGAGATCGAAATCGTTTTCGACGAAGTCGGCAAACGCGCGAGACAGCAGCACTGTTCTGCCCAATTGTTTGGTGAGCGTTTCGAGACGCGAAGCCATGTTGACCGCCGGACCGATGACCGTGAAATCGAGCCGGGTGCGCGACCCGATGTTGCCATACATGACGTCACCGACGTGGACGCCGACGCCATAATTGAGCGGCGCGCGGCCGGTTTCACTATTCTTTTTGTTGAAGGCAACCATGGCCTGACGGGCTTCGGCTACGGCATGCAGCAGATTCGCGCAGGCGGAGGGCTGGCTGAGTGGGAAAATGGCCAGAAGACCATCGCCGATAAACTTCAGTATCTCCCCGCCATGTCGCGCAATCGGCTCCGACATTGCGTCGAAATAGCCGTTCAGAAGATCGATGACGTCATCGCGCGGCCAGTTGTCGGAGATCCTGGTGAAATCACGCAGATCGCAGATCATGATGGCGGCGCTTACTGTCGTCCCGCTTCCGCGCCGGGTGGCGCCTGCCAGAACGAGCTCGCTGGCATGCGACCCGACATAGGTTTCGAGCAGCGTTCGCGCCAACCGGTTCTTGATACGGATTTCGCTGACGAGCGCCAGAACCGGCAAAAGTCCCCGAAGGGCAGCGATATGCGTGTCGTCGAAACCGCCCGGCCGGTCGGTTGCGAAGGTCACGATATGTCGCTTGCCGAGCGTATGGTACAGCGGCCAGGCCACATATTCGGTCAGGCCTTTCGCCCGCATCTCATCGTAAAGGGCGTGCTTGCGGCCAAGCGATGGATCGCGCTCGAGGTTCTCGCGCACCTCTGCGGCACCATCACGGATTTCATGCGCGGGGCTATCGATGTATTCGGACCGCTCCGTGACATCGTAGTCAACCCGCGCAAGCTCTGCCCCGCTCATGCCGTCGGCCCACATGATCCGAGCGCCGAGCCATTGCGGATGGTAGATCAGGACGTGCAGTGTCGCCCGCTTGACCGGAATGCCCGCTCGCTGCAGACGGATACAGAGCTCAGCGAAAATATTGTCGATGAATCGCTCATCCCGCGTGTCGTTTGTGAGCCAATGCAGAACTTCGTGCTCAGAGCAGGCGCTGCTGGTATCCAGGGTTTGCGGCAAATCCATACCTTGCTCCTGCAGTGACGTGGATCGACGGTACCGGATATGTCGTGTCTCCGCTCGATGGCGTCAACGAAGACCTCCTCTCGTTGCGGTTCGCTCGAACCGTGCCGTTTGGTAACAATGCAGGCGGCACGAAGCGGCCGATCACGAACGTTCGCTATGATGTCTGCGTGCAGGGAAGGGGTGATCCCGATTCTGACAGTTGCTCGCGGCTAAAGGGCCGCGCCCCAGCGAGCTGTTTCTGGGCCCTTTCCGAAAGCCAATTTGAGCGGGTACGATGCGGTCCCTGAACCGAGGGGATCGGCTTGAGGCGGCGCGACTTCATTACCTTGCTCGGATGCTTTATCGCGTCGCCGGTCGCCGCTGCCGACGAGGTGCTCGAATGATGCAGAAGGTTCGCCTAGCGGGATCGGTTTCTGGTCTTGGCGGCGGCGTTGCCGGTGAGGGCCGAGACTGGGCCGTGTGTCTCCGACCCGGCTGGCGTCATGACTTGCGGCCAGGGACCGGGCGCAGCCCGGGTCGTCGATGGGACGACGTCGCCTTCCAAACGGGTCGCATTCGCATGGCGCGCTCCCGGCCGCTCGCCGACGCAACCGCCTGATGAGGCCGGCGACAGCATGTTTACGGTCGAGAGCTTGTTGATCCGCCTCTCCGACGGCGCCGTTCTGTCGAGCGCTAAAGGCGAGTATTGGCGCACGGGTGACCTGCAGGCGAACCATATCGATGAAAGCGTGGCCTGGTCCCCGAACAGCCGCCTCGCCATCGAGGTCCAGGATTCCAAATGGCACACGGATGTTCTTCGGCTTTACGCGATCGGACCGGACGACAAGGTGCTCGTTCTCGACTTACAAAAAATCATTGAGCCGGCGGTGCGCACGCGCCTCCGGCAGCTCGGTAGGAATGATCGCATCTACACGTTTTCGCTTGAGGACCCAACCCTCGACGATAGTGGTCTCGTGCGGGCATCAGTCTTGATGCAAATCCCCAAGCAAGAGGGCGACCTCAACTTCGACATCACGCTGCAAGTTTCCCAGAAGAACGGGGCACTTTCGGCGGGTGACGTGTCGGTCCGCCGATCGCGCGCAAAGTCGTGACGATGGAGCATCGGAAGCATCTCATGAGACCCAACGCCTTCTTTCCCTCGCTTGATATTGGGACAGACCCAGCGAAAATTCGCGATTGGGCGCAAGCGGCAGAAGACCTCGGATACGCATATATTGAAGTCCCCGATCATGTCTTCGGCGCAAGGGCCCGAGATGGCTGGGTCCCGCTTTACAATGAAAAGGATCCGTTCCACGAGGCGTTTGTCACGCTTGGGTTTCTGGCCGCGGTCACCAAGACCATCGGGCTGTCCACCGGAATTCTGATTACGCCGCAGCGTCAAACGGGCGTTATCGCCAAGCAGGCGGCTGAGGTGGATCTCCTGAGCGGTGGGCGTCTCAGGATGGGGATCGGCGTTGGGTGGAATCACGTCGAGTACGAAGCCCTCGGCATGGAATGGAAAACGCGCGGTGCGCGTCAGGCTGAACAAGTTGCGGTACTCCGTCGTCTTTGGTGTAACGACCTCGTCACGTTCGAGGGTCGATTTCACCATCTCAAGGACGTCAGCGTCATGCCGCTGCCGGTGCAGCGTCCGATCCCGATCTGGTTTGGTGGTTCCTCGGATGCCGTGGTGACGCGCGCAGCGCAAGTTGGTGACGGCTGGATGCCCATCATGGCACCCGACGCGCAAGCAGAGCAGAAGCTTGGGACGTTGAGGGAGCAACTCAAGTCGTTCGGCCGCGACCCGGCGAAGTTCGGAATTGAAGCCTGGCTACGCATGCCTGGTCCCGACCAGAAAGCCTGGACGGCCGCAGCGGACGGCTGGCGTCAACTCGGTGCTGACATGGTGATGCTGTATCCGATGTATCGCATCACCAGCGTTGACGAGCACATCGAGACCTTGCGACGGTTCAAGGAGGTCGTGAGCGGCCTTTGATTGTCAACCGGGCCTCTGCCGTAGGAAAGTCAGCGACACGTAAGCGCCGACCCACGAGCCCGCGGCAGCGAAGAAGACGTATACCCAGCTGTGGGCGTAGCTGATAACCGCGAAGGCAGACAACAGATAAACCACGCCACCCCAGTTCGCCGCTGCAAGCCGGCGTCGGGCCGCGACCGCGGACGTGAGCCTTACATACGCAGCATCAGAGATTGCGGTTGTGACGGTCACGCCTGCTGCAATCCAGGGGTCAATGCCACCAAGCAACATAACGGCCGGGAGTTGTTCGCTACTGCTTCTTTCCCGGTCTTGACGGTTTGGCTTTGGCCTGTTCCTCCTCCCGCCGCAGTCGGGAATCCCGGATCATTTCCAGGCAAACCAGAAGTTCGACGTAGCTGTGGGAGCCGCCAACTGCCCCCGAGCCGGTGCACTGGGTGCGCTCGGCAGCGGGGGCTTTCGTCCAATGTTTTTCAAGGTCTTTCCGAGCCGCTTCCTCACCGGCCACGCAGTTCTCAGTCGTCCTGCCCTGGCTGCCCGATGTCATCGCAACAGCTGCACGACAGGTGCGCGCGATGTCATAGCGCGGAATCGCATCGGCTATATTGATGAACAGCCCTGCGCCAATGAGAAGTGCTGCATGTGAAAGCACAGTGTCACCCCGTTCGACTATCTCTGGACTAAAGCTTCGGCTTTTTTGGCGGTTTGCTTGTTTCCCGCGCTAGCCTCTGCGCGCGTAGCCGGGCGGTTCGCTGGCGCATCGTTTCGCGCTCTTGCTGGTACTCACGCATCGCCAGTTCAGCATCGCGGCGGTCAGCTTCGCGAGCACGCGCCCGGGCTTCCGCGTCGACCGGGATATTTGGCTGGTCGTCCAGTTGATCCTGCTGCTCGGTTTCAGCTCGTGTCGGGGGAGCCGGTTCAGCATTGTCTGAGGCCGTCTCGCCATCGTCTTGGCGGTCAATATCGGCTCCAGATACGTTGGGTTTAGATATCGGCGTGCGCTTACGTGTCATGTCAGAAGTCGCCAAGATCGCGATTGAGTTGCTCTTTGGCTGCTTCAACTTCTTTCAGGTTCCGGGCGTGATCGAGAAAGCGCTCCGCAAGGTGCGCCTTATTCGCCGACAGATTGGCAGATGGACTGAAGGTGCGCTCAACCAAGGCGCGGTAATCGGCCCGAAACTGCGCCCTGCGCGCCTCGTCCGAAATAGCCGTATGGAGACCGTTAACCCGCCCAAACAGCTTCTCGGATGCGGCCGTGCGTTGAGCGATCGACCGATGAGAATCGACGATGCGCCGAATGTCACGTTCCAGCAGAACTAGGTCAGTCATTTGGCGTGGCTCTCGTTTGGGCTACATCAATCTCTGCCGCTTGCGCGATCAGGCGGGACCGCAAGGCTCAGTGCCCATTTCCGCGGGCACCGACACTTCAACCAGTTCGAGGTCCTCGGAAGTGGCAATCTCCTGATGCGGCAGCCCGCCTGGAATCATCACACTGTCGCCAACGCCAAACCGTTCCTTGCGACCACCGGCAAACTCGAGATCGACCCAGCCCTTGAGGATGTAAACAAACTGCATGTCACAGGTGTGGTAATGCCAGCCGGTTGCGCGATCCATGGCTGACTTTGCCGACGTCACCTGGGCCCGCATCTTCCCGTTGGTGGCCTCGGTGACTCCGAGGTCGCGATATTGGAAGAAATGACGTCGACCGGGGACATAGTGAGCCTCCTTGGCCGACGATATGGCGAGCTTCATCCCCTCTGCCGGTCGCACGAGCGTCGTTGCGTCACTCATCAGGATCTCCTTCGCTGTTTCCGCCGGGCTCTCTTTGATGAGACCCGATTCCCCTCAAATTTGGGTCGTGAGCTGCTCCAAGTTTGGTTTATTTTACAGAGCTTCCAGCGTTTTAGCATCGTTGAATTCGACATCCTCTGATTGCATTAAGCTCGCGCTTCGCGGCGGAGGGCCGACGGCAACTGAAATTCGATTTCGCTCGGGTGGGCAGCGCTTGTGATTCACAATATCAAATAGCGTGGCAAGCCGAGGCTCGCCGAAATTATTCATTGGTTTTGCATACAGATTGTCAAACGCTTTCGTGTCGATGGCGGATCGATTTCGTTTCGGCGAGGCGGTGCAAGGTGACCTAAGTTCGACCAGCCTCAATCACTCAGGCGCTGACACTGTCCAGACTATAATCATTCTGGTCGCGGAAATAGGTCATGAAGGCGGTGAGCGCCTCAGGATTGGCGATGGTGTTGGGATTGGCAACCTTTGCCGGATCGGCGCCCAGAAGAATCCGGCGGATCGGAACTTCGACCTTCTTGCCCGTGCGGGTATAAGGAATGTCTGGGACCGCAATAATCCGGTCCGGGACATGGCGCGGCGAATACTCCTGCCGGAGCATTGCCGCGATCCGTTTGATCAGTGCGTCGTCCAGCACCACGCTGCCTTTCAGCTTGACGAAAAGTGGCATGAAGAAGCCGCCTGCCGGAAGGTCGAGATTAACGATCAGGCTATCGTCGAGCTCTGGTATGGCCTCGAGGGTACGGTAAATATCCGCGGTTCCGATGCGCACTCCGTGTCGGTTGAGCGTCGCATCGGAGCGCCCGAGCACAAAGCACCCGCCTCGATCGTTGATTTTCAGGAGGTCGCCGTGGCGCCAGACCCCCGGATAGTAATTGAAATAGGTGGCGCGGTAGCGTTCGTGGTTTTCATCGCCCCAGAAGCCTATCGGCATTGAGGGCATCGGCTGGGTGATGACGAGTTCGCCGACCTGATTGCGCTGGGGCCGGCCCGCCTCGTCGAAGCACTCGACCGCGATGCCAAGTTGGCGCGCCTGAATCTCACCCGCGCGGACGGGAAGATTCGGCACTGGGCCCACCAACCCGGTGCAGCAATCGGTGCCCCCGCTGCCGGTTGCGATCCAGAGATCTTTCTTCACGTTGCGGTAGAACCACGCGGTTGTTTCGGCTGAAACCGGCGAGCCTGCGGGCATGATCACCCGAAGTGCGGACAAATCGAATTTCTCGCCCGGCACAATGGCCGCCTTGCGCATGATCTCGACATACGAGGGGCTGGCGCCGAAGAAGACCGCGCGAGACTCCTCAGCAAGCTTCCACAGGGTGTCGATATGCGGATACGCGGGGTTGCCATCGTAGACGAGGGGACAGGCCCCGACCATCAGCATGGTGACGAGGAAATTGAACATCATCCACCCGGTGGTGGTGTAGAAGAATGCCCGGTCGCCTGCTTTGAAATTCATTTGCAGCACGAGCGACTTCAGCATTTCGATCACGATCCCGCCGTGGCCGTGCATGATCGGCTTGGGCAGGCCAGTGGTGCCGGACGAGAACAGGATCCAGAGCGGGTGGCCGAACTCGACCTGTTCGAAACGGAAATTCTCGGGCGCGACCGGATCGCGGGCCATCAGCTCCGCCCAGGCAATGGCCGGACCTCGCGTGAAGCCGCCGGCCTTGCGATCGAGATAGGGGATCTCGATCACATGGGTGAGGGAGGGCAGGCCTTCGACGATCTGGCGCGCCTGAGCGCGCCGGTCGAATGGTTTGCCGCCATAAGTGTAACCATCGACACAGAAGATGACCTTGGGGTCGAGTTGCGACAGGCGGTCAAGGACGCCTTTCACCCCGAAGTCCGGGGAGCAAACCGACCAGATCGCCCCGATGGCGGTGGTGGCAAGCAGGGCGACAAACGCCTCCGGGGCGTTTGGCATATAGCCCACCACCCGGTCGCCCGGTTTCACCCCCATCTCGCGCAGCGCGGTGGCCACCCGGCGCACGGCGGCGCCGAACTCGGCCCATCGAACAGGGCGCAGTGCCTCGGTTTCGCTTTGGAATAGAAGCGCCGCGCCACCCCTGGATTCATTACGCATCACGTGGTGAGCGAAGTTGAGCTTCGCCCCCTCGAACCAGACCGCGCCGGGCATGTCGCGTTTCGACAGCACGCGCCGATACGGCGTGGAGGCTTCAATCCTGAAATAGTCCCAGAGCGCGCTCCAGAACCCTTCCAGATCTGTGACGGACCACGTCCACAGGGCTTCGTAATCGTCAAAGCGCAGGTCGCGCGTCTGTTCGAGCCAGCCCAAAAAGGCAGTCAAATTGCTGTTTGCAATGCGCTCGGCGCTCGGCGTCCAAAGCAAGTCGCCAGCGTTCACCGGCCTCGAGTTCACATCAACAGACGCATGGCCCATTCGGTCGCGGTGCCTTTGATCCGAGTTAAGAGCTCGATTGGTCCAACAATTCTGCCGCCGATGCAATGATTATCAGATTCAAGCGCGAGCCACGAAATCCGGCAGGGTCGCGCCAAGCGGTGACAGGTTGAAACTCAATCAGGCTTTCGGGCCGGTAATGACCGCACCTGTATAAAACAAACTGAGCATCATCGGCCGGTTCGATCGGCAGCGTTCCAGGTGCGCGCGGGTCGCAGCTCGCCAGCGCGTATAATAGCGTTGCCACATGCCCGGCATTTGCTCAGGCCGCTCGGGCGGAATAAATCGGGTGAACACACTGCGCTCCGGATGGAGGCGCGCTAAAGCGGTGATCACAGGTAGAACTCGCTCCATCCATGGAGATGGCCACAGACCGTCGGCGGAGAAAATCCGTTGCACGTCCACGCAAAGATGCACACTTCGTTCAGTCAGTGGAAAAGGTGCCAATTGATCGGCCATTGGACAATCAGCTCAACATGACTCATGACAAACTCTTGAGCGCGCGGGAGACTATGCCGCAGCGCCCGTCGATCTCCGATTGTCGATCACCTGCGACTGCGAGCCGCTTTCTTTCTGGTCCCGCCTTTGCGAGGCGTTGTTCTCGCCGCCGCCGTCTTGTTTCTGCTCGGCTTGCTCTCACTTCTTTTTTTCCTGGCATTTTGCTTCTTAGCCCGGCGGGGCGCGGCAGCGCGTTCGCTTTTTCCGGACCTTTTCGTAATCGGCTTCCGTCGCGGCGGCGTCGTAGTCGATAGCGCCTGCGAGACGCGCGGCGCAGCCTCATCGGCTTTCTTCTGGCTGCTGCCTAGCGCGTCGGAAACCCGCCCGAGCACAACGCCCGCGGCAGCAGAGGCGGCTGCGCCAAGTGCGTCAGTCGCCACATCCTTGACGCCTTCGGCGCCAGCTTTCGCAGCTTTCACAACGGTTTTTTGCGCCGCATCCAAAATAGTTCGTTTGGCCATGTGCGATTTCCTCCAGCACAGCAATCCAACAGCGTGCCCACGACGGTGGCGGACGGTACGCGAGCCGATGCCGCTGGGCACTCTGGTCGACGGTAATTACGCGCGACCAGACGCGTTGGTTCCACGGTCAGGTGATGTGCGGTGATTTTCGCAGCCGCTACGGTGTAGCGGAGGTGTGCAGAGGCCGAAGGCGGGACGGTGTACGAGAGATCGAACGCGTATGGAAGGCGCCTGCGAGCGTCTTGGCTGGGTGCGATGATAGCCGAACGCTCGCAGGCGGCGAAACTTTACGCCGCTTTTTCCTTTATGTGCGGGAACATCGCTGCCAGCGCGACCTCGTCCATCTCGGTCTTGAACTTGTGTTTGTCCTTCAGCGCGACGGCCCGCTGTGCCGCCGGCCGGGCGCTGATCTCGTCCACCAGGCGCTTGAGATTTGGAAGCTTGGCCCAGGCGTTCTCGCCCAGCACGTTCGGCACGAGCCGTGCCCAGCCCCAAACCGCCATATCAACGATGGTGTATACGTCGCCCAGCATGTATTTCCGATCCGCGAGGCGATCGTTGAGAATTTTGAAATGTCGCTGCGCCTCGAAAGCGTAGCGATTGATCGCGTAGGGCAGCTTCTCCGGCGCGTATGCGTTGAAATGGACGGACTGGCCCGCATAGGGGCCCACCCCGGAAGCGACGAACATCAGCCATGACAACAATTCGCCCCGGGCCTTGGACGTGTTCTCGGGAAGGAATTTTCCGGTTTTCTCGGCGAGGTACAGCAGGATCGCGTTGCTGTCGAAGACCACCGCGCCATCATCGACGATTGCAGGCACCTTGGCGTTCGGATTGATAGCGAGATATTCCGGCTTGTGCTGCTCACCTTTGCGTGTGTCGACCGGGATGGGGTCGTACGGAAGTCCGGATTCCTCGAGGAAGAGCGCGACCTTGGTTGGATTGGGGGCTCCGCTGTAATAGAACTTCAACATGAATGCATTCCTCCTGGCGTTGGACTGGGCGGCGAGTCTATCCAAGCTCGTTGCCGCGTGAAACCCTCAGAACTTCCAAAATTGCAGGGACGATGGATCGAGGCTCGCAGCTCATCACTGTCTCCCCAGCGGCCGTTCAGCACTGACCTGAAGCTCAAGGGTTCTAGGCCGGCTGTCTTGGCTGTTTTTGAAAATTGGGAAAGCGATCAGACGCTGTCGATAGCCAAACTTCGAATTCGGATTTCACAAAATATATTGGCGGAAACGACAACTCTTCTCCGGGCAGGATGGCTACGCCTTCCCAATCCTTCGTCGAAAGCCGAAGTTGCTCTCCCGTGTACAGATCCCGCTGGTAGGCGTTCAACGCACCATGTCTGAGTTCAGCTCGGAGGACGAGATCCACTTGCTTGCGCGTGCTTTCCCACTGATCAATCGCGCCGTCGTATTCGGTCCCCTCATTGAGCATGGCCCTCAATTCGGCAGCCCGTGGATCCATATCGAAAAGACGCTCAAAAGCCTCATCATAGCGGATCCCGTTCGTGGGAATATAGTCGCTGATCTCAGCCATGTGCTCCCTCGTCGCAATGAAACGCCGGACGGCCGTGCAGCTCACAGGACCCGGGCTCGCATCCGCAGTTGGTAATTGCCGACTTGCGGCTGCGTCCCGGGACGACGCCTCCCGCGAGGTCACGTCTTAGATGACGCCAGTGCCATAGATGACCTCGCTGCACCACACATGACACACGTGTCGGCGAGGTCTGGCACATAGATGACAGCCTTGCACATAGATGACATCGTTGCGCATGGATGGCGCCGAATGCAATCCGGAAGTCGACAGGGTGTGCGCTTTCTCTGATTCACAAAGTCAAACAGCCCGGCGCAGCCGCGCGGCTCGCCGAGAAGGGTTCATCGGCTTTGCAAATTGATTGTCAAATATTTCGTGGCGGCATGGGCGCCATGTCGACCGGCGACCGTACAATCCGTGGATCGATTCCGCACAGGCCGGCCGATCGCAATCGAATGGGATTTCGCTCACCCCCGCGAGCGGCCTTGAGAATACGAAAGGCGATCTGAACCCTTATCGCCGACGTTCTCGCCTCGATGGGAATGCTTTGTTCTGCTTCGATCAAGACTCGTTTCAACAGCGCAAGCGTGTCTGGATCGAAATTCGCTCCGATTTGCTCTGCCATCTTGTCTCGTTCGGTTGGTTCGATCGAGGGACGTTACAAGCTCGCGGCTGCACGGAGATTGCGGGCATGTGAAATTTTATTAACGTGCTCTGCCGGGCCTTGGCCTCTCGTCCGCGAGACTGCTCGAATTGTGTGCGATTTCGAACCAATCTCGAACCTAAAGAAGGAAAACCTTCTCTATTATGGGCTGCCCAACGAGGTGCCGCTGTCGTCCTGGAGGAGCCAAGATGCGCAAAGTCCTGTTTCAGCAAATCGCGATCGTTGCGGTCGCGGTACTGTCGACATCGATCGCTTGCTTGGAGCAAGCTTACAGCACCCCGGTATCGTTCAAAGTGCCGCTGTCGGGAGGTCAGGAAGTGCCGCCCGTATTTCCGGCGGGCGCTGCGACGGCGGATCTGACATATGACCCAACGAGCCGCGTCGTAACCTGGACGCTGTCCTACACGGACCTCTCCAGCCCAATTACCGTGGCTGAGTTCCACGGTCCGGCGCAACCGAGCAAGAATGCTCCTCCTGCGCTCGCGCTGGTCAAACAAGGAAGTTCTGTTGGGAATCCGATCACGGGGCAGGCTACGCTCACTCCGGATCAAGCCCGGCAGTTTGCGGACGGTGAATGGTATATCAACATCGATACTCAGAATCACCCTGACGGGGAGGTTCGCGGTCAGGTCATAACGCCGCTCGCGTCACATGCCGAAGACGCTCATCCATCGCATCATTTGCGAAAGGGCAGGCGCTGAACCGACGGTGAGAACAACACTATGACAGCAGCGTGCGCGACAGCATGTAGAGACCTACGATAACAATAACAGTGGCGAATATGTTGTGCAGCGTACCGCCTTTCGGTCCGACTTTGTGTGAAAGCCCCGTACCCAACAATCCACCGGCCGCGCCTCCAGCCAACAGCATCAAGAGGAGCCGCCAGTCCACCAGGCCCGATACGGCATAGTTGACCGCGGCGGTGGCGCCAAATGCTGCAACAGCTACCAACGACGATCCGATGGCGTTCATCATCGGCATGCCCGCCGCCAGCATCAGGCCCGGTACAATCAGGAAACCACCACCGATACCGAAAAATCCGGACAGCGCTCCGACCAGTACCCCGCCGAGCAGAAGTTTCGGGAGGTTTTCGCGATTCAATCGCACATTCGGATCGCCGGTGGCGGCTCGTCTGGCGAACATGACGCCGGCGATGATCAACATCAGCAACGCGAACAGGCCGATCAGCTTGGGGCCGTCCACGAGCTTGCTGAGGCTCGATCCCCCGTACGCACCCAACACGCCAGCTAGAGCGAAAGCAGTAGCGCAGCGCCATTTCACGGTTTTCATCCGCGTGTGAGCGGCAAGATTGACGACAGCATTCGCCGCAACCGCAAAGGCGCTCGTGCCGATTGCGACATGCGCGCTTGGCACGCCAACGAGATAGATGAGCAGCGGCACCGCTAGAATGGAGCCACCTCCGCCGATCAGGCCCAGCGAAAAGCCGACGATTGAGCCTGATAACAGCGTGAGGCCATCTTGCAGCAAATGGGCGGACACGGTTTTCAAGCCTTATCGGAAGGCAGCATTCCAAGGGGCACGCTGCAACAGGCGCGCCATGCCGCAGGTCCCGGATACGCCGGCAAATATGAGACCCGCTCCCACGAACATGGACAGCGCCAGAAACCACGGCCATCCGAGCGACAGCAGAACCCCGAGCAGAACAAGCCCGCCTGCAGTGATTTGCACTTGGCGTTGGAGTTCGATGGGCCTCCGGCGATCGACAAGCGTGGGCAAGCCAGCACCGCGCCACGCCTCAAGGCCACCCTCGA
Source organism: uncultured Alphaproteobacteria bacterium (assembly GCA_963760435.1). Lineage (GTDB taxonomy): Bacteria > Pseudomonadota > Alphaproteobacteria > Rhizobiales > Xanthobacteraceae > JAFAXD01. The sequence goes on along the minus strand of CAVXDE010000027.1, from coordinate 181,490 downwards.
TGCGGAACACCTCGCAGCTGCGGCCGGTCAAGGCGGCCAGGCGTTCTTGGTTTGCCGTCGTTCGTGCGCCTGAGCGGCAATAAAAGATCAGCGGCTTGCCGTCGTGGCTTGACAGGTCGGCGTTTCCGAGGCGGGAGAGGGCGATATGCTCAGCGCCGGGGATGCGCTCACGCGCATATTCATCGGCCTCGCGAATATCGATCAGAACTCCGCCATTCTCGACGAGATGTCGGGCATCCGCGGGCGAAATTGCGGGGAGGTTCATCTTGGTTTTCCTTTTTTCATCTTGGTCGCAGGTGCGCAGAACAGATCGTGGAGAGTAGCGATCAGTTGCTCGATGCGTGGATCGGCGATGCGGTACCAAAGCGTCTGTCCGTCGCGCCGGTACGTCAAAAGTTCGGCTTGACGCATTTTCGCCAAGTGCTGGGACAGCGCCGATTGCGAGAGGCCGGACGCTTCAGCCAGTGAACCAACGGTAGCCTCGCCCCATTCCACCAGCTTGCAAAGCACCACCAGCCGCCGCGCGTTGGCGAGCGTTTCCAATATCTGCGCGACGGCAACCGCCCTGCGGGCGAGGACAGCGGCTTCCGATGAGGCAGTGTCGGCCATATCGAATCTCTTAGATTAGATATTGCTAATTTAGTATTGGCTAATATATAATGCAAGTCGGTTAGAGCAAAAAAGGAGCGCCTGATGTCTGTCAAACCCGTTATTCGCGCGTTTTTCGACGAGGCGACGAATACCGTCAGCTACCTCGTGGCTGATCCGGAGACCCGCCGCGCTGCCGTGATCGATCCGGTTCTCGATTACGATCCGAAATCGGGCGTGGTCGACGATCATTCGGTGAAGGTGCTCCTCGCCGCCGCACGGGCAGACGGGTACACCGTCGAGTGGTCGCTCGAGACCCACGCGCATGCCGACCATCTGTCTGGTTCGCCCTACGTGAAAGCGAAAACCGGCGCTCGGATCGGCATCGGTGAACATATCAAAGACGTACAGCAGATCTTCAGGCCGGTGTTCAACGCGACGGACCTGAAGACCGATGGAAGCGACTTCGACCAGCTGTTCGCCGATGGCGAGCGATTCAAGATCGGATCGCTCGATGCGGAGGTCTTACACACCCCTGGGCACACGCCCGCGTGTGTCAGCTACAAGGTCGAGGACGCGGTGTTCGTTGGGGACACACTGTTCATGCCGGACTACGGGACCGCGCGTGCGGACTTCCCAGGCGGCGATGCCAGCCAGCTCTACCGCTCGATCCAGCGCCTCCTGAGCCTCCCGCCGGAAACCCGGCTGTTCATGTGTCATGATTACCAAGCGCCTGGCCGTGACTACTATGCCTGGGAAACGACCGTGGCGGCCGAGCGCGCCAATAATGTGCACGTGGGAGGCACCACGAGCGAGGAGGCGTTCGTTCGGCAGCGCAAGGCGCGCGACGCCACATTGGCCGCCCCGACTTTGTTGTTGCCTTCCATTCAGGTGAACATGCGTGCCGGCCGGTTCCCTCCGGCAGAAGCCAACGGGGTTCGTTTTCTGAGAATTCCAGTGAGGTTCAAGGCAGGGGCGGAGATCGCGCAAAATCCCTGATGATGACGCCTGCGCGGGCTCGACATGGCGACGGGCGGCGCCCACCGCGGATCAACCCCGGCAGTTTGCGGACGGTGAATGGTACATCAACGTCGACAGTCAGAATCACCGTGACGGCGAAGGTCGCGGTCAAGTCATAACGCCGCTCGCGTCAGATGCCGAAGACGCTCATCCATCGCATCATTTGCGAAGGGGCAGGCGCTGAACCGAGATTTCCTTTTCGCAGACTAGCCCCGCTTTCCACGCATGGAGACGAAACGCACTCTGTGCGCCAGCCCTCCGGGGATATCATTTCTAGAGACGAACAGCAGTTCGGGACTTCTATTCGCGCCCTGAGCGACGTTCATCATGACGTGAACGGGCTTCAGCTTAGTCTACTCATTGAGAGGATTATATTGGGGTTGAACGTCGGCAATGCGCCGATGTGGCAGGCTGATTTGGAGGTCACCATGAACGTTCACACGGACCCTCGCGTGCTGGGCGCCGTCGAAGCGGAGCTGAACTATCTGTTGCCAACGGCTGAAAGACCCCGGTCCTACACATTTGAGCCGCCACCGGGCGAGCCATGGAGCACCGCCCTGCCGGAACCGCACACCGTCACCATCCGCAACGCGCGTCCCATTTTGGATTCGGTCTATTTGGACAGCGAAGGTTACGAGCTGCTGGAACAGCAGAGTGCGGTGAAGAATTTCTATGACGACGATGAAGTGCGTGCGGTTTATTATCCGGAAGCCGAGCAGGCGCTCAGACAAGCGACCGGCGCTGATCGGGTCTTCATTTTCGACCATACGGTCCGGCGCCGAGTCCCCGGTGCTGAGGATCGGCGCACGGGTCCACGCCAACCCGCAACCCGCGTCCATGTCGATCACACCGCCAAGTCAGGGCCGCAACGGGTGCGCGATTGGTTGCCCGAGGAGGCGGAACAATTGCTGCGGGGCCGGGTGCAGATCATCAACTTGTGGCGGCCGATTTGCGGGCCGCTGCGCGACGCGCCCCTCGCTGTGTGCGATGCGCAGACGGTCAGTCCCGACGACTTGGTCCCTTCGGATCTGATCTATCCGCATCGGGTCGGCGAAACCTATGGGGTGAAGTACAACCCAGCACACCGGTGGTTCTACATTCCGGAGATGCGCACTGACGAGGTGCTGCTGTTGAAGTGTTACGACTCGGAGCTCGATGGACGGGCACGGTTTCTGCCGCACACCGCCTTCATCGATCCGACCACCCCGTCCGATGCGCCACCGCGCGAAAGCATCGAGCTGCGCACGCTGGTGTTCCACACGAACTAAAAGGGATTTGCGGAATGGACGAGGGGTTTGTCAGTAAGGCCCTGTCGGGCATGTTCCGGGCGCGCGCGTTGCGCGCGCCCGCAGAGCATCGTCCGGCGACACCGGAGCCGGTTTGGCCGGCACCGGACCTACCTGTATCGTTTGCCGAACTGGTTGCCGCGTCGGCAATGCTCGACTTCGGCACCATCGCCAACGAACGCTGGCCAGGGCTCACGCGTGCCGGGCGAAGCTATGAAAGAGAGAACAGCGAGCCGTGACGCTCAGACCGCCATCATTAGGCGCTGCTCTTTGGGAGCTGGCCGGCCGGAGCCGCTGATTGCTGCGGCCAGGTTGGCGCATTGAACCCGGATGTCGGGCACGGCCATGATTTCCCAGAAGCGGCCGCGCGTGATCGGGCCGACAGCGAATAGCCGCTGCGACGCGTGGCCGGACTGATTGATCAAGGCGCAGCTCTCGGTCACATCGAGCCCGAGCTCGAGCGGGTCGGGACGCGTCATGCCGCGGCTCAACAAGTCGCGAACGAGTGGGTTGGGGCTGTGCCGCGGGCTGCTGCTGATGCCGGTACAATCGAGAATGACTGCGACCTGTATCGTTTCGATTTGCTTGCCGCCACGGCGGCGGTAGTGGACTGTGGTATCGGCATCTTTGGCAACAACGGACGTGATCTTGCCGGCGATGATATTCAGCTGACCTTCCGCGAGCGTCTGCACAATGCGCGTCGCCACCTCCGGTGCCATGCGGTGGCGGTGGATATCCCACCAGGGTCGGGCGTGACGCATGAACCGGCGCCGTTCAGGCGCGGGCAGGGTTCGCCAGATATCGGAAATGAATGGCCGCAGGCCATCGACAACACTTCGCCAATCGCCGCCGCGCGCTTGTGTTTGTTCGGCGCGCGTACGCAGCCAGCGCAGCAGGTGTGCGGCGTCGGTCCCGAACGGCACCTCGTCCGCAATGATGGGCCTTGGGACGACGTCTCGGTGCACGTGCGGGAGCAGTCCACGGCGGGAGAGCGCGATGATGGGTCCGGTATGCCCGCTTTCCAACAACGACAGGACGGTGTCGACCATGGTCAAACCTGTGCCGAGGATGAGCACCCGTCCGTCTTTGGGAATTTGCTCGCGCGCCGACGCATCCCATGGGTTCTGGGCAGTGCCGGCCTGGCAGGCCGCACGGCTTGCTTCGTTGCCGGTCGCCAGCACGGCAACCTGGCCCGAAAGCCGTGTGCCATCATCCAATACGGCTTCCACTCCATCAGTGGTTTCGGTGATGGCAGTGCATTCATGCCTGACAATGCGCAGCCGGCTCGTTCGTCCTTCGCGCGGCAGGAACGGCTCAAGCAGCGAGCCGATGTAGCGGCCGTAGATCTTGCGCGGGGCGAAGCAGAAACGGTCGGCACAGTGCAGTTCGCCCGCGGCGCGATCCGTTGCGAGCCAGCGAACGAAATGATCCGGATCATCCGCGAAGGCGCTCATATTCGCGGCGCGCACATTGAGCAGGTGTGACGGATTGGACGTGCTGTAGGCCAGGCCCAAGCCGGGTTGCTGCCCCTTTTCGACGAGCGTCACGCGTACATGCGCTGACGGATCGCGAAGCAATTGTACGGCGAGCAAAGTCCCGCTGGCACCGCCCCCGATAATGATGACCTCTTTGCCACGCGACAGCGACATGGGAGTACGTTCGGCCAAAGTCTACTGAATATATGGATAATATCAACTGACCCTCACGTCAATCCGGTTCCGGCTATAATGAACCCGCAGGCGCCTCAGTGTGGGGACGCGATAAGTTTGAATGTCTGATCGCTGCCGCGACGATTGCGCTTGCCGCGGCTCCAGCCGATCGAGGCCCGGTAGCTGCCGAGCAGACCCTGGTCGGCAACAACTTGTTCACTCACGCCTAGTGTTTGCTGCACATCCGGCGCCACGTAGAGCGCATCGACCGGACAATAGAGCTCGCACATGAAGCAGGTCTGGCAATCCGCCTGGCGCGCGATTTTCGGCGCGGCATCAGGGACTGCGTCGAATACATTAGTCGGGCACACCTGCACGCACAGATCGCAGGCGACGCACCGCTCCAGGCTGACGATCTCGATCATGCGGCCAGGGCCTCTGGTGGCAATGCTGGTGCCGGCCGTGCCTCGACATGGATGTCGTCGAGACCGGCGACTGTGAGATAGGCACGCTGCGCCGGATCCTGCTGCAGATGATCGTAGCGCTTATGCATGCCGCGGGATTCCGTGCGCGCGAGCGCGCTGCGATACATCCAGCGTGCGGTCGCGAGCATCGCGGCGGCTTCGCGCGCCTTGACGATATGCTCGCGCGAGGATGCGCGCTTCTGACGGGCGTTTTCCCAGAGCGCGTCGAGACGGCCAACGGCATCGCTTAACACTGTTCCGGTGCGGAAATAATTGCGCTCGAACGGGAAGACCTCCGCCTGAACGTGACGCACCAAGCTGGCGGGATCGAACTCGCCATGACCTTCCGAGTTGAAGGCGATCCCGCCAGCCGGCCGCGCCCGCGCCCCAACCTTGGCTTGGCCCACGTAGTCCGCCGCGCCCGCACCCGCCCAGAACCCCGACGACATGGCCCAGGCGGCGTTGTGGCTGCCGCCACCGGTGAAGCCGCCGCACACCAGTTCGCGTGAGGCAGCATCGCCTGCCGCATAGAGCCCGGCCACACCGGTTGCGCATGTGTCGTCGACGAGGCGAAGGCCGCCCGTGCCGCGTACGGTGCCCTCAAGACGTAGCGTCACTGGAAACCGTTGTTTGAACGGATCAATACCGTGTCGATCGAACGGCACGAAGAAGTTCGGCTGTGCCAGCCGCATCACCCCTTGCTGTTCGAGATCGGCCTTGTCGATCTGCGCATAGACCTGCTGTGTGAGCAAAGCGCGCGCGATGGCTGACCGTCCGCCTTGCGATTTGGCGCCGGGGACTTCCGTGCCATCCGGATAGGTGAATGTTGCCCAGTTGTAGAACAGAGTTTTAGTCACCGACGCAAACGCGGGCGCGATCGCGTAGGCGTTGGAGAATTCCATGCCCGAGAGATCCGCGCCGGCTTCGGCTGCCATCAGGTAGCCGTCGCCGGTCAACACATCGCAGCCCAGGGCTTTGCTCTGAAACGCGCAGCCGCCACTCGCCAGGACAACGGCCTTGGCGCGCACGACCCAAGTGTCGTTCTGCTGGCGGCGGACGCCCGCCGCTCCGACGACCGCGCCGCTTTCGTCGGTCAACAATTCGAGCGCAGGGCAATGGTCGAGGATGGTGACGCCGGCACGACCGACGCGGCGGCGCATCAGCCGCATATATTCAGGGCCCTGCAACGAGGTGCGGCGCGATTGCCCGTTGTCGTCGGTCGGGAACGGATAACCCCACTCGGCAAGCAGGTTGACCGACTCATAGGTGCGGTCGAGCACGCGCTGCATCCAGCGCCGGTCTTGCAGATAACCGCCCATCTTCTCGCGACTTGCCATCGCGGCAGAGCGTTTTGCCGGATCCGGCGGCACGTACCAGACTCCCGTGCCGGACGGGGCGGTAGCGCCCGAGGTTCCGCAGTAGCCCTTGTCGACCAGAACGACCGTCGCGCCGCGCCACGCCGCGCTGCAAGCGGCCCAGGTACCGGCGGGGCCGCCGCCGATCACCAGCACGTCGGCCGTGAGATCAACCGACCCCGAAGGAACATTGGTGCGATCTGCTCGTTGTTGTGACATGGGACTTGTCCTTACCGACGTTGAAACTGTTAGTTGATGGCAGCGCCATCGGCGGTGTGGCGCGGCCAATAGTGCTCGAGCCCGAGGGTTTTGAGCGCCGAGTCGAGATATTTGGGCTCGAACCACTGCTGCAGATCGATGTCGCGACGGATCAGCTTCTCCTCTTTGGAGAACTGAGTTGCGTCGCGGTATTGCTCGATCAGAAAATCGTCGATCAGCGGATTGAATGATTGCTTGAGCGGCAGACCCGCGAACTCCTCTTTGAGCGCAGCGTAGGGTGTGCCGGACTTGGTCCATATCTGCAGCGCTTCTTCCCGGTTCTCCTCGTGGCTGAGCCATTCGTCCGCGCGTACCAACCCGCGGACAACGCGCTGGGTCGTCTCCGGATATTTGCTCTGGAACTGGTCGGTTACGAGAATGCCGCCAAAACCGACGGCCTTGGGCCCGGCATCGCGGGATGTGTAGAAAATCTTGACGACGCCTTGGTCGCGCAGCGGAAACAGTGAACTTGTTCCAATGCTTGCATCGATGCTGCCTGCGGCGAGCGCCGCAAGCTGATCGGCGGTTTTGAGATCCACGATGGTGACATCCTTGGCGGAGAGCCCGTTCGCCTCCAGCGCTTTCAGGAACGCCCAATGCAGGATCGTGCCTTTCTGAAACGCGACCTTGCGGCCTTTCAGATCCTTGATCGAACCGATTGGCAGGCCGGTGCGCGCCGCTCCGACGATCGTGGTTTGCCCATACGACATGAGGATGCGCGTCGGCAGGCCATTGGCGCGGCCAATGATGTTGGGCAATCCGCCGTATTGCGCAAAATCGAGCTGCCCGTTGGCGATCGCCTCATTGATGGCCGGCCCTGTTCCGGTCAGGTAGGTCCACTCGAGCTTCACCGGCGTATCCTTGAACTCGTCGGCGATGAAGCCTTTGACATGGGCGATGGCGAGCAGCGCAACTCCGAATGGCTGGCCGTATCCTTGTCCGAACGCACCGAACCTGATCGTATCCGGCAGGGTTTCGGCGCGCGCCGGCAGGGCAGCCAATGTCGATAGAATTGCTGCGATGGCGATCGGCTTTGACCAATTCATGCCCATGGGGTTCCTTTCAGCAAGGGATGCTCAGCGCGACAGCGCGCGAAGAATGCGCTCTTTGAGGCGGATGAAATCCGCGCCGGCGCGATCACGCGGACGCGGAAGATCAACAGGTAGGATAGCGCTGATCCGGCCCGGCCTCGGTTCCATGACAACGACTCTGTCGCTCAAGTAGACCGCTTCCTCGACGTCATGGGTGACCATGATCATCGTGACGGCGCCTTGCCGCCAGATCCGCAACAGCTCTTCCTGCAAGTAAGCGCGGGTGAGAGAGTCGAGTGCGCCGAGCGGCTCATCCAGCAACAGGATCTCCGGTTGGCCGACGAGCGCGCGCGCGATCGCGGCGCGCTGGGCCATCCCGCCCGAAAGCTGGTGCGGATAGGCGTTTTCGAAACCCTGGAGCCCAACGAGCGCGATGTTCTCGGCGATGCGCTGATGTTGCTCGGCCGGGGGTACGTTCGCGGCCTCGAGCCCGAGGGCGATGTTGCCCGCCACTGTCAGCCATGGAAACAGCCGATGGTCCTGAAACACGATCCCGCGTTCCGGCCCCGGTCCGTCAATACGACGGCCTTCCAGCAGAATGGCGCCATCGTACTCGGTATCGAGCCCGACAATCAGCCGCAGCAGCGTGGACTTGCCGCATCCGGAAGCGCCGACCACGCTCACGAATTCTCCCGGGGCAATGTCGAGGGCGACCCTGTTCAGGACCTGCAAGGTACGCCCGTCGACCCGGTAGGACTTGCTGACCGCGCGGATCGCGAGCACGGCTTGATCGCTGACGACGGCTTGAGCCAGGCTCATTTTGCTTCGCCTTGCCACAGCAGAAACGGTTTGAGCATCCGGCTGAACGCGACGTTGATCGCGTAGCCGACAAGCGCCAGAACCAACACACCGAGCAACACGACATCCATGCGGAATTGTTCGCGGCCCTCGAGCAGGAACGAGCCGAGCCCGCGGCCGGCCCCCATCGCGTACTCGGCCCCCACCGTGCCGATCCACGCGGTGATCAGCGCGACCTGAACGCCGATGCAGATCGATGGCAGCGCGCCGGGCAGCAACAGCCGGGTGACGCGCTGGCGCGGTGTGAAGCGGAGCACGCGCGCCACCTCCAGGTAGGTGACCGGAATGTTCCTGATGCCCTCATAGGTATTGAAAGCCAAAGGGAAGAACGCCGAGAGCGCGATGTAGACGATTTTGGCGCCGTCACCGTTGCCGAACCACGCCGTCAGCAACGGGATCCAGGCAAACAGCGTGATTTGCCGCAACGCATTGAATGACGGGGCCAGAGCGCGCTGTGCGGCAAGTGACATCCCGATCGCGAGGCCAAACCCGATCCCTCCAATCGCGCCGATTGCGAAACCCGCCGCCAGGCGCGCAATGCTCGCCGCGAGCGCGGCCCAGATCTGCTGGCCGGCCTCGTCGCCAAACGGCAGCATCAACACGCGTTCGGGCGGGACCAGAAGATTGCTGTGCAGTAATCCGTTGTGGCTGGCGGCGATCCAAGCGAGCAGGAGCAGGGCAGGAACAAGCAACCCACGACGCAGCGCCTGGCGGGCTGTTCCATCACGCGAGCCCCGTGAAACAGTGGCGTCGACCGACCTAGGCACGGGTAGGCTCCCAGCGTCGCATACCGCGCTCGATGCGGGTCAGCCCTGCGTCCATCAGCAAGCCGATGGCGCCGATGATCAGCATCCCGACGATGACGATGTCGATTTGAAACAGGGTGCGTCCCCACACCATCATGTATCCAACGCCTTCCGCGGCGGCGAGCATCTCGACCACGATCAGGGCAATCCAGGCATGGCTGAGCGCCAGCCGGATGCCGCCGAACACCGTCGGCAAGGCGGCGGGGATCAGCAACTTCGTGAGCACAGACCGGCGCCGCAGCCGCAGCACCTGGGCGACTTCGCGGTAGGGGCGGGGAACGTTGCGAATGCCTTCGGACGTGGCCAGCACGATCGGAACGAAGCAGGCTTTGGCGATGATGATGATCTTCAGCATCTCATCGAGCCCGAAGATCAAGATCAGGATCGGCACCCAGCCAAGGGAGGGAACCTGCGCGAGCGCCTTGAACAGCGGGCCGAACATCTGATCGACGGCGCGCGACAGGCCTAACAACGTGCCGAACGCCAGCCCGGCGAGCCCACCCACCGCGAGCCCCAGTGAAATTCGCCAGAAGCTGATCTGAAGATTGGCGATGATCTCGCCGCCGGTGACGAGATCCCAGAAGCTTGACAATACGGTTGCCGGGGCAGGCAGAATTTGCACCGGGAGCCAGTTGTTTGCGCTGGTCACTTGCCAGGCGATGAGGACGGCGAGTGGGAACCCCGCCGGCAGCAGAAAATGCGCGACTGGCCGGACCTGAGGGCGCGCTAGCTTCCAGGCAAGCGCGGCCAAGACACTACGGCGCGAGCGCCCCGCCATGTGGCGGAGTTCCGTCGAGGCAAACGACCCTGGAGGCGAACTAACAGTCATCAATGCGTCCCTTATAATCGATAATGTTAATAGACGAAATGGATGTCAAGTCGCGCCGTACGCGACCGAGGTCACGGGGTGCTGAATCGAGCCGCTGGGGTCGTAGGAGTCAGGCAACAAAGTCTAACTAGAGGTCGGGTGGCGAAACGAAAGTTGCGAGGAACAAGTTGCTCCGGCAGAAAAACTATCTTTTGTTCACCGGGAGGGTCAGTTCACAGCACGTGATCGCTGCGAGCACCGCGATGAACGGAATCCAGTGAATCACCGGGATCTGGCGCCAAGCCACGAACGCGGCGCGCAAGACCGCCCAGTCCGTAGGCCAGAAATATCTCGATCTGTCGCAATGTGTTGCGTCCGACCGCCGGATGCAGCGACGGTCGCGCAACCGCGCCGGTTACCGACATGACGATCGATACCAGCGTGCTTGTGAACACGATCGTGTTGATGCCGGGCGCGTTGATATGGCGCGCGACCACGGCCTGCACTCCCATGGCGGTTGCCGACAGCAGGATCAGCGCATCGAGCCCGGCACCTTGCGCATTGCGGTCGACAAAATACCAAGCCGCGACGAAGCAGGCGAGGCAGGCAGTCTCCAGCAAAAACAGCGGACGCAGCACCGTGCGCACACTGGCCCTGCTCGGATTGTAGATCGTGGTTGCGACCGCGACGCCGAATACGAAACCGACCAGGGCCAGGAAGGAGAGCAGGGCGGAGACCAGCTGGCCTTGGCCGATCGCGATTGCGAGCAGCGCCGTGTTCCCGGTCATGGCCGACGTAAATGTATTTCCCAACATCAGGAACGACATGACGTCGGTGCTGCCAGAGGCAAGTGCGAGCAACCCGAGGCCGAAGTCGGTCGGCGCGAAGTATGGGACCGGCGGGTTAGACCTCGATGATTTTGCCATCGTCGGCCATTTCGTATTCGACCTCGGCGCGGCGGTTGAGCATGCTGTCGCTCATGTGCGTGAGGATGACGCGCTTGGCGCCGATCGCGGGCAGATGTTGGCGCAGTGTCGTGAACGCGAGATGTGCGCGGACCGGCCGGTCGTAAACATAGCACTCACAAACAAACAGGTCGGCGCCGCGCGCGGCCTCGATCAAGGTGTCGGTCCACTCGGTATCGCCGGAGTAGCAGATGATGCGTCCGCCGGCGCGGACGCGCAGGGCAAGGCAAGGCCCGGCGCGATCGTCGTGGCGCACATGAAATGGCGTGACCTCGAGCTCGCCGATCCGGTTGAGCTGACCGATCTCGAATTCGTGAAACTCGAGCGGGAACGGGAGGGTGCGTTCGCCGGGGAAGGTTGCGGCAAAGATGCGCTCGTACCAGGCGCTGACGCCAGGCGGGCCGGCAATCGTCAGCGGCCGCGTACGTTTGGCAACAAATTGAGCGTCGAGCACGAAGAATGGAATCCCGCCGAAGTGATCGGCATGGAAATGTGTAAGCAGGACGAGATCGATCGCGGCGCGGTCGATGTGGAGCCGCTGCATGCCGATCAGCGAGGATGCGCCGCAATCGATCAGGAACCGGGTGTGTTCGGTTGCCACATGGAAACACGTGTTGAACCGACCGCCCGAGCCGAAGGCATCGCCGGAGCCCACGAACGTGAATTGCATGCCGCCCCTCCAGTCACCTTGGGACGGCGCTATATTGAGGCGTGGGCCGGCGGCCGCAATACCAGCCTCTCATTCCGGTGAGGGCGAGCCCTCTGGTGACACGGGCTTTTGTGGCCGCCGGCGCCGCGGCCGTCGCGCTAATGCGAGTGATCCGCCGACCAGCCGTTGCAGTGCGCCATCTCGTGCGCGCGGATTTGCGCCTGGATCCTGGCGGTGATCGGTCCGCCGATCTTGGGGATCATGACAAAGCACCGCTGCGTGTCGACCTTGGAGCAGCCGAGCGCCCGATACTGGGACACAATTCCGTGCATGGTGTGACAGAAGTGCTCGACTTCCGCGAGCGAGCCTTGTCGGACCGTCAGCGCGCCGCGGTAGCCATGCTGGTAAATGGCTGGCGGGGCATCGATGGGATGAATGGGTCCCTGCGCCATGGCCATCATCGTTGCGTCCCTCCGGTCGGGAGCACGCGTGGCATCGGGGCAGGTCGAACAGCTTGCATGAACTTCTCCTCCGGGCGGTGGCGCCGCGATCTAGGCCGCTTGCGCCATTCGGATTGACTCCGCTTGGCCGCCAGTTTGATCACTGCCCCGCCGTTTGTCACCGAATTTTTACGAGCAAGGCACGTGCCACTTCGCGCTGGCGTGCCATACATGACCTTGGAACGACCGGACGCAAAACCTGAGGCTGTGGGGAATTCAAATGAACGACAATGACTTCAGCCATTTCAAACGCGCTTTGATTGTCGGCGCCGGGGCGGGATTGAGTGCCTCGCTCGCCCGCACCCTGGCCGGCGCGGGACTAAAGGTCGCGCTCGCTGCGCGCACGACGACCGATCTTGGTGCGCTTGCCCAGGAGACTGGCGCCAAGCTCTTCGCGTGCGACGCCGCCAAGCCAGCCGAGGTCGAGAAGCTGTTCAGCACCCTCGACGGCGATTTCGGTCCCCCCGATGTGGTCGTCTACAACGCCAGCGCGCGGGCGCGTGGCCCGCTCGTCGATCTTGTGCCGGCGGAAGTCGAGCACGCGATCGCCGTCAGCGCGTTCGGGGGCTTTCTGGTGGCACAGCAGGCGGTGCGTCGCATGCTGCGCGAGAAACGCGGCGTCATCATCTTCACGGGCGCCTCGGCGAGCGTGAAGGGCTACGCGCAGTCGGCGCCTTTTGCGATGGGCAAGTTCGCCCTGCGCGGCCTCGCTCAGAGCATGGCGCGTGAGTTGGCGCCGCAGGGCATCCATGTCGCTCATGTCGTGATCGACGGGGGCATCAAGAGCGCGGCGCGGCAAGACCCGTCTGACAAGCCTGCGAGCTTCCTCGATCCCGATGCGATCGCCGCGAGCTACCTGCACCTCATTCAGCAGCCGCGTAGTGCCTGGGCCTGGGAGATCGAGCTGCGCCCCTGGGTTGAGAAGTTTTAGTCCGGCACCTTGTACAGCCGCTGATCGTAAAGCGCGCCGGCCATCGGCTGCAGTTCGTTGCGGAATGCAATGATGGCCGGGCTCGCGGCGTGGCTTTCAAATACTTTTCGGTTCGGCCAGATTTCCACGACCGAGAAGTGATTGGGCCGGTTGAGTTGTTGTAGCACTTCGAGGCGCCCATTGCCGGCCTCGTTGCGGCTGGCCTCCGCCATCTTGGTCAACAGAGTTACTGCGTCGGCGGCGCGCGGCGGGATCACGTCCACATGGGTCACCGCGTAAGTGATACGTCCGCTGGGCGGCGGCTGTGGTGGCGCGACGGAGAGCCCGCGATGGATTCGCACATCATACGGGCTTTCCAGCATCGGCTTGATCTTGTCGTGCGCGGCGGTCGCCGCCGCATTCGTGCCGTGCGCATCAAGCGCTTGCTGATCCTTCCAGATCTCGAGGACGACGAATTGGTTCTGCTGTTCGAGCCGCTCCGCGATCTCGCAGCGCAGGTTGCCGGGATCCGTGCGGCAGGCCTCGCGTACTTGTTTGAGGGCGGCACTGGCGGCCTTTTTCATCGACGGAAGCACATCGATATAGCGCACCACATAGACAGGCGCGTCCGGGTCGGGTGTTTCGGCCGCCGGTGTTTGTGCTCCGGCTTGCGGCAAGCTTGCCATCATCGCTCCCCCTATTGCCAACAGAAGAACGTGTTTCATGGACTCCCCCGCCTTCAGGCAATTTGCAGCACCACCTTGCCGCCGGCGCCGTGCTCCACTGCTTGGTGCGCCTTGACGATATGCTCCAGCGGCAAGGTCAAGGCGATGTTGTGCACAAGGCGACCTTCGGTCAGCATTTTGGTGATCGCCGCCACGGCATTCTCGATTTCCGCCGCGCTCATCTCATACACGAGGATGAACCTGATCCTGATGTTGTTGGTCAGGCAGAAGGCTGCCGGAATGACATGCTCGGGCGCGCTGGTGCCGTAAACGACGACCGTGCCGTGCGGTTGCAGAATCTTTGGCCAGTATTGGGCTCCAGCGCCGAGGTCGACCTCGAGAATGGCATCGACGCCGCGCCCCCCGGTCAGCTCGGCAATGCGCTGCGGCAGATCTTCGCTCTTATAGTTGATGATGTGATCGGCGCCGGCCTGGCGGGCGAGCGCGGCCTTGGCTTGCGAACTGACACTGGTGATCACTTGCGCCTGACGCGCCTTGGCGAACTGGATCGCGTAGTTGCCGACGGCACCAGCGCCCGCCGGAACGAAGATAGTGCCGCCCTCCCGGAGCAGTGCGAGGCTCGCGGCATACCAAGCGGTCATCGCCGGGATGCCAATGCCGGCGCCGACTTCGAAACTCACACTGCGCGGCAGCGCCACGGCCTGCGCGGCTGGAAGAACCACATACTCCGCCGCGGTGCCAAACGGACGCCGCCATTGCGCGTTGAAGGTCCAGACGCGTTCGCCAAGCCGCGACTGCGCGACGCCGTCGCCGATCTTGTCGATCTCACCGGCGCCGTCGCTGTGCGGAATAACGCGGGGGAACGCGATCTTACGGGTCAGTCCGGCGCGACCTTTGACGTCGGATGGATTGATGCCGGACGTGTGTAGCTTGATGCGGACCTCGCCCGGCCCAGGCGAGGGCACCTCGACTTCACCAACGCGCAACACGTCGCTCGCGGGGCCATTCTGCTCATAGTACGCCGCACGCATGCTCGCTTCCTCGCCCTTTCATTTTCATTGGGGCGAGGATAGCACGGTGACGCGAGGCGATGGATGTGGATTTGGCAGCTGCGGTGTGCGGCGTAAGCGGTTGGTTCCGCTAATTGGCAGTGAGACGATTCCATTCCTCTTTGGCGCGAGTCGCTGCCGTCCGCGTGACTTCGCCGGCAACTTCCCAGTTCACCAGCTTCTTGGAGGGATCGTCGATACCGCGATCATGCCAGTAGGCGTAGCCCACGGTTGCCACAATACCGAGGAGAAATGCGGTCAGGCCACGCATCGCCGGCTCCTTGCATGGCTTCCCCTTAAGCGTGCAGTGCTTAAGAAGCGGTTATCGCGCCGGCTGGTAAGGCCGGCGCCACTGGTGCAACTATCCGCAGCTCCGGTCAGGCGCGACGCCCGTGCCAATGATGATACCAGCCATAATGCCGATGCCATGCATAGTGCCGGTGCCAGCGATAGTGCCAAGAATAGTGCGAGTGATGCCAACCGCGAGACCAGGCCGAAGCTTCCGTTGCCGGTAGGCTGGCAGCGCCGATTGTCGCTGCTGCGGTGAGTGCAAGGACGGTCTTGTGCAACATGGTCGATCTCCCTTGCCGGACGATGCGCCCGGCTCTGTTTGTGTGCTGCCAATGCAGTTGGGGGATCTTCATGTAGACGGCCTGAATGAATACTGAGCCGGTGGTTTGCAAGCGTTTATCAAGCTGAACCGGGTCACGCCGGTTTGTTCATATACCGTTCACGGCCTTGCCCCGATTTGGACCCATCGATATAAGCCGCCCAGTTTCTTTGCACTTGCAACCTCAACCAAGGACGCCTTGCCAATGCCGATGGAGCGCACGTTTTCGATCATCAAGCCCGACGCCACGGCGCGTAATCTCACCGGGGCCATCAATGCGATGATCGAACAGGCGGGACTGCGGATCATCGCGCAGAAGCGGGTGCGCATCACCAAGGATCAGGCGGAAGCGTTCTACGCGGTCCATAGGGAGCGCCCATTCTTCCGCGAGCTCGTCGATTTCATGATCTCGGGCCCGGTGGTGGTTCAGGTGCTGCAAGGCGACAACGCCATTGTGCGCTATCGCGACATCATGGGTGCGACTGATCCCGCCAAGGCGGCGGCGGGTACGATTCGCAAGTCGCATGCGAAGTCGATCGGCGAAAACTCGGTGCACGGGTCGGACGCGCCGGAAACGGCGGTCAAGGAGATCGCCCAGTTCTTCTCCGAGAACGAAATCGTCGGTTGAGCACCGGCGGGGCTCGCATTTTTAGGCTGACCGCGCGCTGGCCATGACCCCCGTCGGGCCTGTAGATTGGTCGCGCCAGCAATGACATGCTGACAATGACATGGGCGGCCTGAACGCCCGTGCGACCTGAGAGGAAGAGGCTTTGGGATCGATCGGGCACATGACGGATACGAGCACGTGGCTTGCCATGGTCACGAGCGGCTGGAGCGACGTCGGCCAACCGACGTTCTGGGTCGCGCTCCTCAAGATCATGTGGATCAACGTCCTGCTGTCCGGCGACAACGCGGTCGTCATCGCGATGGCATGCCTTGGCCTGCCGCCGCGGCAGCGGCTGTGGGGCATGGTGCTCGGGGCGGGCGTCGCCGTCGTGCTGCGCATCATCTTCACCGTGGTGATCGCCCAGCTGATGCTGCTGCCGTACCTCAAGATCGTCGGCGGGCTGGCGCTGTTCTATATCGCGGCGAAGCTGCTGGTGCCGGACGAACCGGACGAGGACGAGGTCCAGGCGGTCCAGCATCTGTGGCGCGCGGTCCGTATCGTCGCGGTCGCCGACATCATCATGAGCCTCGACAACGTGATCGCGATCGCGGCCGCGGCGGAAGGCAACTTCGCTCTCATCCTGATCGGCCTTGCCATCAGCGTTCCGCTGATCGTTGCCGGTGCCGCGTTGATCATGTCGTTGCTGGAGCGCTTCCCGATCCTGGTCTGGGCCGGTGCCGCGCTGCTGGGTTGGATCGTTGGCGAGACGATTGCAACCGACCCGGTCATCTCGGGCTATCTGCTGCCGCGGCTCGGACCGGAAGGCTATCACTACGTCACGCTGTTTGCTGCGCTGGCCGGCGCGATCCTGGTGCTGATCGTCGGCGGGCTGTGGCGGCGTTCCAAGCAGGGCGCGGCAGAAGAAAACAAGGAACACGCGGCGCAAGGAAAGGTGTCCGCGGCAGAGTAGAGGCGCGATGAACGAGATCGTTCGCGGTACGCGTGCTCCGGTCCGCATCGGCGCTTCGGCCTGCCCGCACGACTGTCCATCGACCTGCGCGCTCGACGTCGAGATCCTCGACGAGCGGACGATCGGCCGTATTCATGGGGCCGAGGACAACAGCTACACGGCTGGTGTGATCTGCGCCAAGGTCGCGCGCTATGCCGAGCGCGCGCATCACCCTGAACGGCTGCTGGCGCCTATGCGGCGCAAGGGTGAGAAGGGATCAGGTGAGTTCGAACCGATCTCCTGGGACGATGCTCTCGACCTCGTGGCCGAGGCGTTCGTGCGCGCCGAGCAGCGCCACGGTTCGGAAGCCGTGTGGCCTTACTATTACGCCGGCACCATGGGCCTGGTGATGCGGGATGGCATCAATCGGCTGCGGCACGTCAAGAAATATTCGGGCTTTCATTCCACGATCTGCGTCAACCCGGCCTGGACCGGGTTCGTCGCTGGTACCGGCCGGCTGGCCGGTCCGGATCCGCGCGAAATGGCGAAGTCCGACCTGGTGGTGATCTGGGGAACCAACGCGGTCAACACCCAGGTCAACGTGATGACCCACGCGGTGCGCGCCCGAAAAGAGCGCGGTGCCAAGATCGCTGCGGTTGATGTCTATATGAACGGTACGATGCGGCAGGCCGACCTGCCGGTGCTGATCCGGCCCGGCACCGACGGCGCGCTGGCCTGTGCACTGATGCATTGCCTGTTTCGCGACGCAAAGGCGGACTGGGAGTTTCTGGAGCGCTACACCGATGCGCCACATGAGCTGGCGGCACATTTGCGCACGCGCGATCCGGCCTGGGCGGCGCGCATCACCGGGTGTGACGTTGAAACAATCGAGGCGTTCGCGCGCCTGATCGGTGAACGCAAGCGCGCCTTTTTCCGCCTCGGCTACGGCTTCTCGCGTTCACGCAACGGCGCCGCCAATATGCATGCTGCGAGCTGCATTGCGGCAGTCGTTGGTGCCTGGCGCTACGAGGGCGGCGGCGCGTTTCACAACAATGGCGCGATCTTTCACTGGAAGCGCACCATGATCGAAGGCCTGGACGCGGTCGATCCGTCGATCCGGGTGCTGGATCAGTCTCGCTTCGGTCCAATCCTATGCGGCGACCCCACCGCGCTCGGAGATGGCCCGCCCGTAACCGCGATGCTGATCCAGAACACCAATCCGGTTTCGGTGTGTCCCGAGCAGGACTTGGTGAAACGCGGCTTTGCCCGCCAGGATCTGTTTGCTTGCGTACATGAGCAGTTCATGACCGAGACCGCACGCATGGCGGACGTGGTGCTGCCGGCGACCATGTTCCTCGAGCACGATGACATCTATCAGGGCGGCGGACATCAGCACATTCTGCTCGGGCCGAAGCTGATCGAGCCGCCCGGTGAGTGCCGCTCCAATCACGACGTGATCTGTGCGCTGGCGGAACGTCTCGGCGCAAAGCATCCGGGATTTGCCATGTCGGCGCGCGAATTGATTGATTGGACCTTGCAGCAGTCGGGCTGGGGTACGCTCGGCGAGTTGGAGCAGAATCGTTGGATTGATTGCCAGCCGGATTTTGCCACCGCTCATTATGTCGAGGGCTTCGCCTGGCCGGATAAGAAGTTCCGCTTCAAGCCGGACTGGCCGAAGGTGCCGTTCCGCAGTCCGTGGCATGCCGGTCCCGTTGCTGACATGCCGAGCCTGCCTGACCATTGGGGTGTAATCGAAGAAGCCGATGCGGCCCACCCATTTCGGCTGGCGACATCGCCGTCGCGCAATTTCCTCAACTCGAGCTTCAACGAGACGCCGACGTCGCGCACGCTGCAGGGACGTCCGGAGGTGCTGATCCATCCCGATGACGCGCGGGCCGCCGGCATCGAGGATGGTGACGAGGTGACGCTCGGCAATCGGCGCGGTGAGGTGCGGTTGCATGCGCGCGTGTTTCCTGGCGTACGCCGCGGCGTGCTGATTTCCGAAGGCGTGTGGCCGAACGATGCCTTCGTGGACGGGCGCGGCATCAATACAATCACCGGCGCCGATGCGATTGCGCCCTACGGCGGCGCGGCGTTCCACGACAACAGGGTGTGGCTCAGAAAGTAAGAATAGAACTCTTTTCGGTGCCTTGGTCCGCGCAAAGCGGACCAGTAAAAGCCTTGGTTCAGCCGCATTCGAATGTCTTCATTGAGGTGCAATCGGATTTTGACCGGCTCCGGCCGCTGAGCGTTGTGCACGCAATCGTATCGGATCTTCACAAAACCCGGGTTGTAGCGCGGCTTGCAGCGATGCGTGCCGCTTTCCGCAACAAGTATCGTAGATCGACGTAGGAGACAGACGATGCAGAAGGGCACCGTCAAATGGTTCAACCCAACTAAGGGCTACGGGTTTATTCAACCAGCGAACGGCGACAAGGATGTGTTCGTCCACATCTCCGCGGTTCAGCGGGCGGGGCTCAGCGCCCTGAACGAGGGACAAGTGGTCGAGTTCGAACTCGTCAGCAATCGCGGCAAGACGTCCGCGGAGAACCTCAGGGTCGCGTAAGCGGCCCGCAACGGGTGTTTCCCGTAGCCCCCGGTTTCCGCCGGGGGTTTTTTGTTGGGCTGGTCAACCCGGCTCTTCCTCAACCCGCGTTCGGCCTTCGGCGATTGCGCGCAGCGCCGCGGGATAGATCTTGTGCTCGACGATGATGACCCGCGCGGCCAATGCCTCAGGCGTGTCATCCGAAAGAACCGGCACGGCCGCTTGGGCGATGATCGGCCCCGAGTCCATTTCGGGCACGACGAAATGAACCGTCGCGCCGTGGGTCTTCGCGCCGGCCGCGATGGCGCGGGCGTGAGTGTCGAGGCCCTTGAAGGCCGGCAGCAGCGCCGGGTGAATGTTGATCATGCGGCCTCGCCACTTTGCGACGAATTCCGCCGTGAGCAGGCGCATGAACCCGGCCAGGCAGACGAGCTCGATGGCATGCGCATCGAGGATGCTCTGCAGCGCGGTTTCAAACCCTGTACGGTTTTTGCCGAATGGCCGGTGATCGATCGCCGCGGTGGTAATCCCTGCTTCACGTGCGCGCGCCAAGCCCGGCGCGTCGGGATTGTTGGACACGACGAGGGCGATCTCCGCCGGATAATCCGGGTCCTTGGCGGCTTCGATCAGCGCGACCATGTTGGATCCGCGCCCGGAGATCAGGATGGCGGTGCGCTTGCGCATCAACTCAGATCAAGCTCGCCGTCGAACGCGACTCCGCGCTCGCCGGCTTCGAGGCGGCCCAGAGTGACGACGTGCTCCCCGGCGTTGTGCAGGATCGTTGCGACGGCGCGCGCCTCGTCGGCGGCGACAACGACGATCATGCCGATCCCGCAGTTGAAGGTGCGCAGCATCTCGGCTTGGGCGATGTGCCCGGCCTGCGCCAGCCAGCGGAAAATGGGCAACATCGGTATGGCGGCGAGATCGATCCGCGCGCAAATCCCGTCCGGCAGGACGCGCGGAATATTGTCCGGAAAGCCGCCGCCGGTGATGTGGGCAAGGGCCTTCACGCCCGCGGAGTCGCGCAATGCCGTGAGACATGCCGCAACATAGATGCGCGTAGGGACGAGCAGAACCTCGCCCAGGCTGCGCCCGCTGTCGAACGGGGCCGGCGCGTCCAGGTGTATGCCGGCGAGATCGACCACCTTGCGCACCAGCGAATAGCCGTTGGAGTGGATCCCCGAAGAGGCGAGCCCCAGGATGACGTCCCCGGCCGCGATATCCTGCCGTGGCAGCAGGCGATCGCGTTCCGCCGCTCCGACCGCAAACCCGGCAAGGTCATAGTCGCCGTCCTGGTAGATCCCGGGCATCTCGGCGGTCTCGCCGCCAATCAGGGCGCATCCCGCTTGTCGGCAGCCCTCCGCGATGCCGGCGACAACGGCGGCCCCGACCTCCGGATCGAGCTTGCTGCAGGCGAAATAGTCGAGAAAGAACAGCGGTTCGGCGCCCTGTACCACGAGATCGTTCACCGACATCGCCACGAGGTCGATACCGATCGTGTCGTGCCGGCCAGCGGCGGTCGCGATCTTGACCTTGGTTCCGACCCCGTCGGTGGACGCCACCAGGACGGGGTCGCGAAAGCCCGCTCGCTTGAGGTCGAACAGGCCTCCGAAGCCGCCGATGTCCGCATCGGCGCCGGGCCGCGCGGTCCGCTTTAACAGCGGCTTGATGAGCTGGACCATCCGGTTGCCGGCGTCGATGTCCACTCCGGCTTTGGCATAGGTCAGTCGGTCATCCGCCATGAATCATCCGCGTTTTGGGGGGCACGCATGGGGTGAGATCGATAGGGGACGTAGGTCGCTCGGACAAGGATGCAAATCCGTAGTAATCCTGGCTTGGCATCGGCTCACCGCGCGATAATGTTGCGGCCGCAGAGGCCGACCCGCCGGGGCTTTCCCTTGAGTCTTCCGAATCTTATCACGCTCGCGCGTATCCTGTTGGTTCCCGTCATGGTTTGGGCCATTGCGTCCGACCAGATGACCGGCGCGTTTACCCTGTTCCTCATTGCCGGAATTAGCG
Organism: uncultured Alphaproteobacteria bacterium; assembly: GCA_963760435.1. Taxonomy (GTDB): domain Bacteria; phylum Pseudomonadota; class Alphaproteobacteria; order Rhizobiales; family Xanthobacteraceae; genus JAFAXD01. The sequence continues at coordinate 159,878 of CAVXDE010000027.1, read as the reverse complement.
ATGGCGTCGACGGCTTTCTCGCCAAGCGTTTCGGCATGGCGACGGCCGTTGGCGCCTATCTCGACCCGCTCGCCGACAAGGTGCTGATCGTTTCGATCTACGTCTCGCTCGGCATCATCGAGGCAATCCCCCGCTGGTTGGTGATTCTCGTGGTGTCGCGCGATCTTCTGATCGTCGGTGGCATCATGCTGTCCTGGGTTTTGGGGGATCCGATCACCATCAAGCCCGCGACCGTGTCGCGGCTCAACACCGTCGCACAAATCCTGCTCGGTGGGGTCGTCATCGCGGCTCGTGCGTTCCACTGGGAGATCGCCGGGGCGATCAACGCACTGATGGGATTGGTCGCCGTGTTGACGCTGCTTTCGATTGCGGTCTACCTGCAGGAATGGATTCGTCACGTCGGTGGTGCAGGCCAAGGTCCCGGATGACTTGCCGTGGACGCCTCCGTCGCGGGGGACGAGCGTTGCCGTGAACACGCCGGAACAGCTGGTCCTCGCGCTTGGGCATGAGGTGAGCTTTGCCCGTGAGGATTTTCTGGAAGGCTCATCGAACGCCGCGGCGCTTGCCCTGATCGAGCGCTGGCCGGACTGGCCGGCCCGCAGCGTCGTCCTGATCGGGCCGGAGGGCAGCGGCAAGAGCCATCTCGCCGAGATCTGGGCGCGCAAAGCCGGCGGACAGCGGCTCGCGGCCGCAATGCTCGACCAGGCTGCGGTGCCGGCGGCCCTCGCCACCGGCGCGGTCGCGCTGGAAGATATCGCCGAAGGTGTCGATGAAGTCGCTCTGTTCCATCTGCTCAACCTCGCCCGAGAGCAAGCCGCCTATTTGCTGCTGAGCGCTCGCGACACTCCGGTGCGCTGGCCGATCCGGTTGCCGGATCTTGCTTCGCGGGTACGTGCGCTGCCAATAATCGAGCTCACGGCACCGGATGACGCCTTGCTGCGCGCCGTGATGATCAAATTGTTTGCAGATCGTCAGCTCGCCGTGGACGAGAGCCTGATCGGGTATCTGATCACGCGGATCGAGCGATCATTCGCCGCGGCGCGTGCGGTTGTTGCGTTGCTTGATCGCGAGGCGCTGCGCCAGCAACGCCCCGTGACACGGACACTCGCCGCCGAACTTATGCCTGTCATAAACGGGGGCTAACCAAACCGCGATCCGCCCAACTGGCCATGGCCATGGGCGCGAGAACCCGGTATCTGATGGCTGATGCGGAACCACCGCCGCCTGCTATTGTGATTTCGAATCCCGAGTGAGCCCTTAGAACGCCATGGCCGATCGCGCACAAGCTATTGTTATTCCTGAGGAAACAGCGCGTGAGCAGATTGCCGCGCCGGTCCCGGCGAGCGTCACGGACCTGGCCGACAGTCCGCAGCGCTTTATCAATCGCGAGCTGTCCTGGCTTCAGTTCAATCGTAGGGTTCTGGAAGAGGCGCAGAACGCCAATCACCCGCTGCTCGAAGGCGTGCGCTTTCTGTCGATCTCGGCCAACAACCTCGATGAGTTCTTCATGGTCCGCGTCGCCGGACTCAAGGGCCAGGTGCGTGAGGGCATTACGACGGCGAGTCCCGATGGGTTGAGCCCGGCTGAGCAGTTGGCACGAATCACCGATGCCGTCTCGGTGCTCGCGAGCGATCAGCAAAAGCGCTGGCAGGAATTGCGCGAGGAGCTCGCCCGCGTCGGCATCGTGCTGGTTGACGGCAGCGCCATCAAGAAACAAGAGCGTGCGTGGCTCGAGGAATATTTCCTGCAGCACATCTTTCCGGTGCTGACGCCGCTCGCCATCGACCCGGCGCATCCGTTCCCGTTCATTCCCAATCTCGGTTTCTCGATCGCGCTCCAACTCATCCGCGCGCGCGACGGCAAGCCGATGAACGCCCTGATCCGCGTTCCGCAAAAGGTCGAGCGCTTCATCCGCCTGCCGGCGACGCCGGAGAGCGGCGGTGCCGTGCGCATGATCATGCTGGAGCAGGTCACCGGGTTGTTCATTCCCAATCTGTTCCCGGGATACAAAGTGAAAGGGCAGGGCGCGTTCCGCGTGATCCGCGACTCCGACATCGAAATTGAAGAAGAGGCCGAGGATCTCGTGCGCCTGTTCGAGACCGTGCTCAAGCAACGTCGGCGCGGATCGGTGATTCGGCTGGAGCTCGAGGCATCAATGCCGGCGGAGCTGCGCCGCTTTGTCCAGCACGAGCTTGCCGTCGCCGATGACGAGGTGTTTCTGGTCGACGGGATGTTGGCGCTCGCCGAGTTGTCGCAGGTCATGGCGGTGGATCGGCCCGACCTCGAGTTCGTGCCCTACAACCCGCGCTTTCCGGAGCGTATTCGCGACCACGCCGGTGACTGCTTCGCGGCCATCCGCCAGAAGGACCTGATTGTCCATCACCCTTACGAATCATTCGACGTGGTGGTGCAGTTTCTCGCCCAGGCGGCGCGCGATCCCGAGGTCGTTGCGATCAAACAAACACTCTATCGAACCTCGAAGGACAGCCCGATCGTCCACGCACTGGCGGAGGCCGCGGAGGCTGGCAAATCCGTGACCGCGCTCGTCGAGCTTAAGGCGCGCTTCGATGAGGAGGCGAATATCCGCTGGGCGCGCGACCTCGAGCGCGCCGGCGTGCAAGTCGTCTACGGCTTCATTGAGCTCAAGACTCACGCCAAGCTCTCGATGGTGGTGCGTCGCGAAGCGGGCTCGCTACGTTCCTATGTTCACGTTGGAACTGGCAACTATCATCCGGTCACCGCGCGCATTTACACGGATCTATCGTTCTTCACCGCCGACCCGGTGCTGGCGCGCGATGTTGCCCGGATTTTCAATTTCATCACCGGGTATGCGGAACCCGCGGAACTCGAGCGCATGGCGGTGTCGCCGCTCAGCCTGCGCGACAGCATCCTGCACCACATCGCCGGCGAGATCGAGCACGCGCGGGCGGGGCGGCCGGCGGCAATCTGGATGAAGATGAATGCGCTCGTCGACCCCGAGATCATCGACGCACTGTACGATGCCTCGCGGGCCGGCGTTGCTATCGATCTCGTCGTCCGCGGCATCTGCTGTTTGCGGCCCGGCGTTCCTGGTCTGTCGGACAACATTCGCGCCAAGTCGATCGTTGGGCGTTTTCTCGAGCACGGACGTATCTACTGCTTCGGCAATGGCCATGGGCTGCCGCACCCGCAGGCCGCGGTTTACATCTCCTCAGCCGACATGATGCCGCGCAACCTTGACCGCCGGGTCGAAGCGCTGTGTCCGATTCTCAACCCGACGGTGCACGAGCAGGTCCTGGATCAGATCATGCTCGCCAATCTCAAGGACAACGAGCAGAGCTGGTTCTACCTGCCCGATGGAACCACGGTCCGCTACAAGCCCGCCGAAGGCGAGGAACCGTTCAACGCCCACAAATATTTCATGACGAATCCGAGCTTGTCAGGGCGCGGCAAATCGCTCAAGGAGTCGTCGCCCCGAAGCCTCACCCGACGTATCGAACGTGCTAAATCGCCTAGCCAAACCCAATAGCCCGGCACAAGGCCGGCTCGACCGCGGCCCGCCCGTCGCGGTGATCGATATCGGCTCGAACTCGGTCCGGCTCGTCGCTTACGAGGGACTCTCGCGCAGCCTTACCCCGGTCTACAATGAGAAGGTCCTCGCCGGCCTCGGCCGCGAGGTGCAATCGACCGGGCTGCTCGCGCCGGACGCGGTGGAAAAGGCGCTCGTCGCGTTGCGCCGCTTCCGCCAGCTGTGTGAGACCATCCAGGTCAAGAAAATCCTGGCGATCGCCACGGCCGCGTGTCGCGACGCGGAGAATGGGCCTGAGTTCATTGCGGCGGCCGAACAGATCTGTGGCACCAGCATCGACGTTCTCTCCGGTAAGCGCGAGGCGATGCTCTCGGCGCTCGGCGTGGTCTCGGGTTTTCATCACGCAGACGGGATCGTCGGAGATCTTGGCGGCGGTTCCCTGGAATTGATCGATGTGCGCGGGCGCCGAATCAGAGCCGGCGCCACGCTGCCGCTCGGCGGTCTCGCCCTGCAGGACATCTCGAAGAAATCATTGAAATATGCCGAAAAGGTCGTCACCCGTGAGCTCGCGCGCATCCCTTCGCTGAAGATCGGCGCGCAGCGCAGTTTCTATGCGGTCGGCGGCACCTGGCGAGCGATCGCGCGCTTGTACATGTGGCAGACCGGCTATCCGTTGCACGTCGCGCATGGCTATTCGGTTCCCGCCAGGGAGGTCCTCGAGTTCGCGCGCCTGGTGCGCCGGGTCGATGCAAACACGCTGTCAAAGATCGAGGTCGTCGCCGACGCGCGGCGTCCGCTGCTGGCTTACGCGGCCATCGTGTTGGAGCAATTGGTGCGCAAAGCACGGCCCAAGCAGGTCGTGTTTTCGGCACTGGGTGTGCGCGAAGGTCTACTCTACGAGTTGCTCGACGAGGAAGAGCAGAAGAAGGACGCGCTGCTCGCTGCGGCTCATGAACTGAATATTCTGCGTTCGCGCTCACCGCGGCATGGCGAGGAACTGATCGAGTGGACCGACCGGTTCATGAGCACGTCAGGGCTCGATGAGACCGCGGAGGAGAAGCGCCTGCGCCATGCGGCCTGCTTGTTGGCTGATATCGGTTGGCGCGCGCATCCCGACTATCGTGGTGAACAGTCGCTCAACATCATCGCCAACGCGGCGTTTGTCGGCATCGATCACCCGGGACGCGCGTTCATTGCGTTGTCGGTGTTCTACCGGCACGTGGGATTGATCGACGAGGAATTGTCACCGCATGTGCGCGAGCTTGCCACCACCCGCATGCTCGATCGCGCGCGGGTGCTCGGCGCCGCCATGCGGGTTGCCTACGTGACGTCGGCGGCAATGCCGGGTGTGCTCCCGCACACGCCGATGATCGTTGAGCGGGGCAAGTTGAAGCTGACGCTGACCGGCCGTTTCGCAGCTTACGACGGGGAGCGCGTCTTTGCGCGTCTCCGCCAGCTCGCGCGGCTGATCGGCCGCGAGGCCATCATCGCGATTGCGTAACGCCATAAATCATGAGCTCCGGGACCGCTCCATCTCCTGACGCCGGCATGCGGCGAGGCTGGTTCTCGCTTCGGACCACGGCACTCAGCTGTTTCGTCGCGTTGTTCGGCATCGGGAGTGTGGGCAACGCGCAGGTGCCGGCCCCGGCGCCGCCGCAGCGGATCGAGCCCCCGCGGCAGTTTGCACTTGCGCCGCAGTCGGCCTTTGGACGTGTACTCAACGGCACCGGGTTTTTCGTCGATGAAGCCGGTCATGTGCTCACCGCCGGTCACGCCGTGGAGAATTGCACGCAGATCGTTGTGGCAAAGGAAAAGCGCCGGGTCGCGGCGAAGCTCGTTGCCCGATCGCAGCGTTATGATCTGGCGTTGCTGAAGATACCACGCACGCTCGGGCTGGCAGCGGTGTTTCCGCGAATGGCCGCACCGGAGGTCAATGCGATGGTGTTTGCAGCCGCTTATACGTCGCAGACGGATGAGCCGGCGAACCGTGGCCTGATCGCCAATGCGCGGGTGCTCAATTCCCTGGGTGGCAGTGAGGCCGGACATCTCGCCATCGACTCGCCAGTTACGTACGGGGCGAGCGGCGCCCCGGTGCTGGACGGCTTAGGCTTGGTCCAGGGCGTCATCAGCCGTCGCACCATGGTCAACCGTGTGCTCGCCGTGAGCGCAACGGAGATAAAAGCGTTTTTGGCCTCGAACGGCGTCCACTTTGCGCAAGACGATCGGCCACAACTCGCGCCCACAGCGTCCCGGGCCAATCGCGCCGCTTCGGTGTCGGCTCAGGTGACTTGCCTGCAGAATTGATAGGGAATGAGGGCGATGCATTTTCCCGAGGTCGTACATTTTCGCCGCGCCGGCGTCGTGGTGCTCGCGCTTTTTCAATCCGTGTCTTTCATTGCCGGCGTCATGCTGTCGTCGGCGTTCGCGCAGTCCCTTGAGTTCCGCGATGCAGCCAAGGCACCGCCTGCTTGGGGGCAGTTCGCCAAACTCGTGAAGTATCGCTTCGAGGAGTGGGTCGCTGGCGATGACGGGGCAGCAATCCGGTTCCGCGCGTATGTGAAGATCCATCGCGGTGCATCGGACGGGCCCCCAACAAGCCTGATCGTCAAGGTGTGGGTCAATCCGGACGGCACCGTGGAGCGGGTATCGTTTCCCTCCTTCGGTGATGCCGTTGCCACGCGGGATCTGCAGACGATCCTGACCCATGGCAATATTGGCGAAGCGCCGCCGCCGGAAATGCTCCAGCCTCTCATTCTGCGCCTCTCGCTGCCTTCTGAGTAAGGAATCGGGACCATCTCCTTCGCGTTTGGGCGACAGCCCCGGTCGCGTCTGGACCGCGCGTCACGTGACATGGAACCGTAACAAAGTCCTTCTAAGGTCGCCGGTCTGGGCTACGCTGGACTCCCGTCACTGTGAGGAAGAGTGTTTGACCCCGGATGCCGAGTTTCGCGCGGAGCCGGAACGTGAGGCTATGCCGCGCGCTGCTGTTTGGCGTTGGCTTGTCGATCTGCGCACACGCCGCGCTGGGCGCAAGATCTTCGACGCGTGGAATTCGATATTCCGGCGCAGGCAATCGACGGGGCGTTGGACAGGTTCGCTGCCGCCACTGGGTTTCAGGTGTTCTATGAAACCGCGCTGACGGCCGGGCACCATTCCCAGTCAATCAAGGGCATGTTTGATCCAACAGCGGCGCTTCACCTGCTGTTGGAAGGATCGGGCTTAACCGGTAAATTCATCGGCCCCAATACGATTACGATCACGCAGGCAAGCTGACATCGGCCCGGCGCTGCTCTCTGCGAAGCGGGCGGCTCTCGCCTATTACGGTGTCATCCAGGCTGCGGTCACGGCGGCGCTTTGCCAGAGCACCAATACCCGGCCGGGGTCTTATCGGGTTGCTATCCAATACTGGATCGGCCCGGCGGGAGGGGTCTCACGCGTGCGACTCATCGGATCATCAGGGGACGGAGCGCGGGACGACGCGATCATCCGTGCAATCCAAATGGTCGTGCTGCAACCCGAGCTTTCACAGCTGCCGCAGCCGGTCACGCTAGCAATTGAACCGGGCGAGCGTGGTGGATCTGCCGCGTGCGTGGCGGACCAGCGCTGAGGCGACGCGGGTGCGATGATGTCGGACCCGGTTTGGGCGTCCCTGCGTACGACGATTGCATTGCGCTACGACAGCTTCAGGCGACGCTTGACACGGTCGCTGGGCTCTCGCGACCTCGCCGATGACGCGCTGAACGAAACCTGGCTGCGGTTGCATCGGACTGATGCGGTGGGCGCTATTCAGCAGGCGGAATCCTACATCTTCAGAATGGCGCTGAACATTGCCGCCGACACGCGGCGCAGCGAGCGCCGGCGTGCTTCGAAGACCGAGGTCTGGGCTACCATCCGGCGCATGGACGACAGTCCCGATTTGGCTCGGGAGATGGAAGCGCGCTTTGAGGTCGAGACGCTGAAACGAGCCATGGCCGAGCTGCCACCACGTCGGCGCGCGATCCTGATCGCTGCGCGGCTCGACGGCCTAAGCCATGCAACCATTGCCGAGCGCTTCAACATCTCGCGAACGATGGTGCAGAAAGAATTGCGTCGAGCCATTAAATATTGCGTCGAGCGTCTCGAAAATGTCGCGCCGGATGGTGCGCATTCAACCGACGGGAAACGTCTATCCGATAAGGGCCCTTTGATCGAATGACAGCGACATGGTGACGGAACGCGCAGTCCAAGGCCTTGCAGAGCGAGGCGTTGGAGCACTTGATGCGTGCAACGTCCGGCCATGCGACCACTGCCGACCTGCGGGAATTGGAGGCATGGCGGCGGCGGAGCACTGCGCATGCGGACGCCTATCGCCGTGCGGTAGATGTTTGGGAGGCGCTCGGGGTTGCCGCGGGAGAAAGCGTGACCGCGGCCGACCGCGCGATAATTTCGCGCCGCGTTAGCGCGCATGTGAGCCGTCGGATGGTCTTGGCTGGCGCCGGAACGGCGGTCGCAGCCGGCATAGCGGGAGTTGCTATCGTCCGCCCGCCGCTCGGCCTGTGGCCATCCTTGTCCGACCTGACGGCCGATTATCGAACCGGAAAAGGCGAACAGCGTACGATCGCCCTGGCCAACGGCATCTCCGCTGAGATGAACACGGACACCAGTATCACGCGGCGCCCGGCGGATGAGCACGAAGAGCGCATTGAAATGCTTGACGGAGAGGCTTTGATCGCCGCCGCTCTCGATGCGTCGAAAATCTTGACCGTGGTTGCGGCGAGTGGCCGGGTCGTTGCAACGCGGACGCGATTTAATTTGCGTCGTGATGGGGACGCCGTTCGCGTGACATGCCTCGAGGGTTCCGTTCAGGTCGAATGCCGCAACGATGTCGCGACCCTTCATGCAGGGCAACAGCTTGCCTACACGACTGAGAGCTTCGGGCCGCCTGCCTCCGTCGACCCCACGCAGGTTATCGGTTGGAGCAAGGGCTTGCTGATTTTTCACGACGAGCCGCTGGCGCGCGTCCTGGGCGAAATCAACCGGTATTGGCGCGGCCGGATCGTCCTGCTCAACAGCGATCTTGGCCAGCGCCGGGTCACGATCAGAATTGAGCTGGCACGTATCGAGGAGGTGATCTCCTATGTGCGCATCGTCATGGGCGCCCATTTGCTGACGCTGCCAGGCGGTGTCGTGGTCGTGACGTGAATATGGCACAAAATTATTTCGCCGAGGCGGTTAGCTGAAGGCGTTCGGCGTTCGTCTCATGGGCAAGGCAGGAAGGCGTAGCAGTTTTTGAGACTGCCGCGCTCTGTCGAACGGGGCCACTTCACCCAGCCCGCTTGAGATGGAGACTACGTTATGCCGTCTTTTTCGCGCCGCTCCGCTCTGCTGGCCGGAACAAGCCTGCTGGCGCTGATGCTTGGAATGCCGAGTGCGCATGCGATCTCGGTCGGGTCGCGCTCAGCCGCAACGACCAGTGCGCCGACGATTGCCTCGGATGCGGCCCGAGCCGCGGCGCAGCAGGCGCAAGAGGCAGCGCAGAGAGCCCAGCAGTCGCTGTCGCGCGCCACGCAGGCGCTGCGATCGATGCAGGATATCCAGGCCGCCGCGCGCGCGGCGGCGCAGGCGCAGCAGGCGCAGACGTCGCGGGTGACCGACGGACTGTCGGCCGGCGGGCTGATCGTCGATCCGCGGGTGGCCGCGGGGAACAGCGGCAATCTCTGGGTCAATGCCAAGCTGCCGACGCAGACCACGAGCAATGGGCAGACGATCGTCACGGTGCAGCAGACCGCGCAGCGCGCGATCGCCACCTGGCAGCAGTTCAACGTGGGCCGGAACACCACGCTTTATTTTGATCAGTCCGGCGGCAACTCGGCCAACGGCAACAGCTGGACGATTCTCAACCGCATCGACGCCACCGGCAGCCCGAGCCAGATCCTGGGCCAGATCAGGGCCGAAGGCACGGTGCTGATCATCAACCCGAACGGCATCATCTTCAACGGCACGAGCCAGATCAACGTGCACACGCTGATCGCCTCGGCGATGGACCTGAACAGCTTTACCGGCACCGCCAACGGCGCCTTCAAGGCGAGCGGCGATGCCTATGTGCCGATCAGCGTGAGCGGCCTCACGCCGACGGCGCCGAACGGCACCTTGATCTTGGCGCCGTCCGACGAGGCCAATGCCAACACGACGTTCCTGAGCAACGGCCTGTTCACCAACGCTGCGTTCAACGTGGTTTACAACGGCAGTTCGATCACCACCGGCAACACGGCGCTGTTCTCGGCCGGGCTCATTCCCGCCCAGAGCAATGTTGGTGTCCAGGTCCAGGCCGGCGCGAGCATCAGCACGGACGTCAGCGGCTTCGACAATGGCGGCTTTGTTGCGCTGTTGGGTCCGCAGGTGAGCAATGCCGGAGCGATCAGCACGTCGGCCGGGCAGATCATCCTGGCGGCGGGTTCGAGCGTGCAGATCGCCAAGCCGGGGTCGAATACGACGCAGACGAGCAACATCGTCCGCACCGGGCCTGCGATCAGCGGAACGCTGCTGTATGCGCCGCCTGCGGTGAGCGGTGGGTCGCTCATCCTCAACGACGTGGGCGGGGTGCTGATCTCGCGGCGTGGCAATATCACGCTGAACGGCGATGCGGTCGAACAGCTCGGGCTTGTGGAAGCGACGACCAGCATCACGCGGGCCGGTTCGATCACCATCGCGGCGAACGGGTCCGGGCCGAGCAATCAAGTGCTGTTCGGCACCAAGAGCGTCACCGCAATCCTGCCGGAGGAGAACGGGGAGACGATTCCCTCCGATTCCACCTCGCTTGCGAGCTTCGTCGCGCCGCGCATCGACGTCAGCGCGCCGTATGTGGATTTTCAGTCCGGATCCTGGGTGCTGGCGCCGTCGGCGACCATGTCGGTCACCGGGCCGGGGCAAACGTCGCCGGATGGATCGGCACTGCCGCCGGTCGGCCGCGTTCTCATGGAATCGGGCAGCAGCATCGATCTGTCGGGCCTGACGGCGACGCGCTCGGTCAGCGATTACATCTACACCTTCAAGGTCACGACCAACGACGTCGCCGACACGCCGCTGGCGCGCAGCCTGGTCAGCCAGACGGTAACCATCGATCTCACTCAAACCGGCACGCGCGCCGACGGCGAGACCTGGGTCGGCTCGCCGCTGTTTGCATCATCGGGCGCTCGCTATCTCGCCAACGTCACGCAAGCGATCGACCAGCTGCTGACCAAGGGCGGGTCGCTGACGTTTGGCAGCGGCTACAGCGTCGGCAACGGTCAGGGCACGGCCGCCTTCGTCGACGTGCTGCAGGCCCAGGGCGCAAAGATCAACGTGTCCGGCGGCGTGATCCAATACACAGGAGCGCGCATCGCCACGACGCGCGTGCTCGGATGGGATGGACGCAACTACGATATCTCCAACGCCGATCCGTTCCTCACCAATGCGATCGTTGCCGGCTTCAAGGTCGACCATCCGCGGGCCGGCGTCGACGCCACCGAATATTACAGCGATGCGCTGCACGGCAGCAGCTATGACAAGCCGGGCTACTTCAACGGCATCAGTGCCGGCGGCACCTCGATCGCGGCGGTGAACCCGGTGCTCGAGGGTGATCTCGCCGGCGAGATCGTCATCGGCGCGAACCAGCGCCGGCTCGCCCAGCGCGGCACCGGGGCCGGCGGGGCGCAGGCGACCCCGGACCAGCTGCCGAACGGGGCTGCACTGGCGATCACCCTGGTCGCCAGCGGCATTTCCCCGGGCGACCTGCATGATGCGATCGTGCTTCAGGCGTCGGCCCCCTCCGTGTTGGCTCCGGACTTCTCGATCGCCTCGTCTCTGCTGCTGCCCACCGCGACGAGCGGCACAGCCAGCCCAAAAACCACATCGGTCATCGCCTATTCGACCGACAGGCTCACATCCTTCGGGCTCGGCTCGATCAGCATCAGCGGCGCCGACACGCTCTCGATCGCGGCGGGAGCGAGCCTGTCGGTGCTGGATGCCGGCAGCATCAAGCTCGGCAGCGTCAGCACGGTCGACGGTACGCTCACCGCGCACGGCGGCAGCATCACGCTCGCGGGTCCGCAGGCCGCCGTCGGCACCACGGCGCTGCCGAATCTCGTCATCGGCGCCACGGCGCTCCTCGACGTCAGCGGGCGCTGGGTGAACGACACAGGCGCGGCGGCGGACGGCCTGACCGGCGCGCTCTCCATCAACGGCGGCAGCATCAGCCTCAGCACCTACAACATCAGCAGCAACGACGGCACGCGGGATCTCAGTCCCTCGATCATCTTGTCGGCGGGCAGCGTCGTCGACGTGTCGAGTGGCGGCTATGTCAGCCCCAGCGGCACGATCGCGGTCGGTGCAGATGGCCTGCCCAAGGGCAAGGGCGGCAACCTGTCGCTGTCGACCTATGCCGGTACCTGGCTCGACCCCACGATCATCGATCCGAACGCTCCGCGCAGCAGCGTCCCGATCTACGCGCCGCCGACAGCGACCAATGCCAACGTGTTGATGAATGGCACCATCTATGCGGGCGGTCTGTCGCAGGGCGGTACGTTCGCCCTGAAGGTGCCGGAGATCGTCGTCGACGGGCGAGCGACCCAGGTGACCGCGATCACCAGCGGTGCCCAGGCTGGAACCGTGGTGCTGCCGACCTCGTTCTTCACCGACAGCGGCTTCGGCAGCTTTTCGCTCACCAGCACCTATGGCAGCACGACGGTCACGGCCGGCACCACCGTCACGCTCAAGCAGCAGAACTATCAGCTGACAGCGGCAACCGACCTGCCGGCGACGGGGGCGCGGCTGCGCGCGTTCGCCGCGCTTGGCTACGCAGTCGACGGTATGCGGCATGCGGTCAACCTCACGCTGGCGCAAGCCGCCTACCCCTATGGGGTGACCGGTGACCGCAGCGCGCTGTCCAAGCTGTTGATCGACGAGGGCGCCCGGATCGTCGGCGATCCGCTCGCCAGCATCAGTCTCAACGCCGCCGGGCCCGCCGTCATCCTCGGCAGCATCACGGCGCCTGGCGGCAGCATCAGCATCTCCGAAGGCGGGGTGCCGGTGCTGTCAAACGGCGGCGACGGTCTGCCGCAATATCTCTGGATCGGCGCTAACGCCGTGCTCGACGTGTCCGGCACCTATGTGCCGAACCCATTGGTCAGAGGCTATTCCGCGGGCACGGTGCTGCCCGGCGGCTCGATCAGCCTGTCGAGCGCCGGCGTCATCGTCGCGCTGGCCGGATCGGAGTTCAACATCGCCGGCGCGAGCGGCACAGTGCAATTGCCGGGACGCGGCGGCACCGGCTTGACCCCGACGATCACGACCCAGGCGGTCTGGAGCAATGGCGGCAGCCTGACGCTCTCGACCTTCGGCAACCCTGCCACGGATTCGTATCAGAGCCTTTATTTTGCCGGCTCGATCGAGGCCGCCGGCGGTGCACCGCAAGCCGCCGGCGGCACGCTCAGCATCACGAGCGCCACGAACGGCGGCACGCTGATCAGCCAGAGCGGCAACGTAGCGGCTGCCTTCGGCAGCGCCCCCCCGACGACGCGGTCGCAGCTTCGCGCCGTGATGCCCACGACCAACGCGACGTATTTCATCAACGCCGACACCATCGACAGCGCCAACAGCGGCCTCGACACGGTGTCGGTCACCGGACCGCTTTACTTCAGCGGCAATGTGGATCTGAACGTCGCGGGTTCGATCCTGATCAGCAATTCCGGCGTGGTCGCGACGCTGCTGCCGCAAGGCGTGATCAATACCGCCTATAGCGTGCCGGGCTGCACGCCGGCCGCCAGTTGCATTCCCACCATCGGCCAGACGAATGTCACGCTCGAGGCGGGCTATATCAACATCAGCGGCAATTTCGGCAGTGCCAACTCCGCCATTCTGCCGACGCTCGCCGACGGCACGCTGACCCTGAACGCAAGGCAGGGGATCGACGTCGTCGGTACTCCTGTTGTCATGAACGCCGGCACCGTCAATCTCGTCAGCGCCGGCGATGTCCGGTTGATCGGCACGGTCAACAATTCGACGGCCGCGTCTGGCGTAACGACCGACGGCTATGGCGGCATCCCCTGGGTCGGCGGTTTTCTTGTTGCCGATAACCTCAACATCACGGCGCGCGAGATCTATCCGGCGACCGGCACCGCCTATCTGCTGATGTCGCTCGGGCTCGCGCCGGCCGGCGCTTCGGGCACGCACAACACCATCACGTTCGCCTCCAGCGGCGCAACGCCGGTCGCGCCGCTGTCGGCCGGCGGCGCCATCGTGGTCGACGCCAAGACCATCGTGCAGGGCGGGGCGCTGTATGCGCCGCTCGGCACCATCCAGCTTGGCTTCGGTTCGGGGCAGTCGCTGCCGGGCGTCTTCACGGTGTTTGGCTCCGGGAGCGATCCTTACGATCCGCTGGAACAGGGCGGCGGCACCTTGGGCCTGTTTGGCTCGAAGATCACGACGGTTGCGACCGGCAGCGTGACCTTGCTGCCCGGCAGCCTGACCTCGGTCTCGGCGATTGGCCTGACGATTCCCTATGGCAGCACGACCGACGGCACCAACTGGGCCTTCAACAACACGCTCCTGAAGGGGCCGCCGGCCAAGCTCATCGTGCTCGGCGGCTCCAGCGTCAAGACATTGGCCGGCGCCACGATCGACGGCCGCGGCGGCGGCGAGGTCTATGCGACCGAGTTCGTTCCCGGCACCGGCGGCTCGCGCAACGTGCTCACCACCACGACCCAGACCGTCTATGCGCTGGTCCCGGGCTATGCGTCGTCGCTCGCACCCTCCGATCCGACCTTCACCACCAAGGTCGCGGCCGGGCAGACCGTCACCATACCGGGCGGCAACGGCATACCCGGCGGCACCTACACCTTGCTGCCCGCCGAATACGCGACCTTGCCGGGCGCGTACCGCGTGGTCGTTGGCTCGGCCAGCACCAATCCGGCGGCCAAGCCGATCACCACCATGGACGGCTCCGTCTATATGACGGGCGTGCTCGGCAATTCGATCAACGGATCGCGCTCGTCGCAGACCGTGCTGCTGCAGATCCAGTCGAACAGCGTCTGGACCAGATACTCCGAAATCGACATCGCCAAGGGCGCCAGGTACTTCGCCGCGCTTGCGGCCAGTAACGGCGCGGCGGCGCCGCGGCTCGCTCAGGATGCGGCGCGCATGGTCGTGGCGGCCGGCACTGCGCTGGTGCTCGACGCCACCAATCAGTTCGCGCCGGCGCCCGGCGGCCTCGGTGGTCAGCTCGACATCACCGGCACCAATCTGGTGGTCGCAGCATCCGATCAGCTCGGCAACTTCGGCACGGTGACAAACGGCGCCTTCACGGCCAGCAGCGCCTATGCGGGTTACCTGTTCCTCGATCCCGACATGCTGAGCCAGATCGGCATCGAGAGCATCCTGCTCGGCGGCTATCGCAGCAACACGACGGAAGGCACGCGCATAACGGCAACGGCGGCGAACCTCGAGGTTGCGACCGACGCCGCGCACGCGCTGAGCGGGCCCGAGCTCTTGTTCACCTCGCTCGCGCCGACCAGCGCGAGCGCCGGCGTCCGCGGAGTCGTTGTCGACGACGGCAGCGTGATCACGGCGAGGGGCGCGGTCGCCGGCGGTTCCACCGCGGCGCTGGTGTTCGGGGCCGATCCCGTCGCCCAGTACAATTCCTCCGGCACTCTCACGGGCTACACTGCAGGTGTCAGCGGCGACGGGTCGTTGCTGCGCGTCTCCAATGGCGGTCTTATCAGCGTGGTGCGCCACTTCGTGCCCGGCGTCTATCAGGTGCCGTCGACAACGCCGGCGCCGAACGGTCCGGTGTCGGCGGTGGCGCTCGGCAACATCACGATCGGGGCGGGTGTGATCCTCGCGGGCAATACGCTGACGCTCGATTCGAGTGGAACGACGAGCGTTCCCCTGAGCGCCAAGCTCACCGCGAGGAACTACGATCTCTCCGGCAGCATCATCAATGTCGGCGGCGGCGCGGGCGGGCTCGTGGTCAGCGCCGATCTCATCGCCAACTTCGCCGGCGCCGATGTCGTGCGGCTGCGCTCGGCTTCGGTCTTCAACATCTACGGCAGCAACACGTTCGGCGATGCCGGCAATCCAATCGGCACCTTCACGCTTGATGGCGCCGGCCTCTACGGCGACGGCGGCGCTCTCAGCATCGCGGCAAACAACATTGTCCTCACCAACAGCCAGGCGAGCGCCAACACCAATGGCGCCAACACCGGTGGGGCTGGCGGCAGCCTGATCCTCAACGCTAGCGATACGCTCACCTTCGGCGCCGGGACCAAGACGCTCGCCGGCTTTGCCGCGGTGGGCGGCAGCGCCGGAACCAAGGTGCTGTTCAGCGGCAGCGGCAGCCTCGATGCCAAGGCGGCCTCGGTCTCGCTGGCGGCGCCGCTGTTCCTGGTCGCCGGCGCGACCTCGCAGGCCTTGACCACGACCGGCGCGCTGTCGCTCGCGCAATCCGGCGCGGCGCCCGCGCTCGATCCCACCGTCATCGGCGGCATCCTCGCGCTCAAGGGCGGCTCGGTCGATGTGACCGGCACGCTTGCCGCCCTCGGCGGCACGCTCACGCTCGAAGCGACGACGGGCAATCTCAATCTGTCCGGCAGCGCGCTGCTCACCGCCGCCGGCACGCGCATCACCATCGGCGATCTGATCCAGGACACGCCGGCGGGCACCGTCCGTCTCTATGCCGACGTCGGCAACGTCACGCTGGGCAGCAACACCACCGTCGACGTCTCCGGCGCCGGCTCGGGCTATGCCGGCTCGCTGTCGATCTTTGCCGGTGGCACCGCCGCCCTCGGCGGCACGCTCAAAGGCGGGGCCCGCTACGCCGACCTTGGCGGCCAGTTCGCGCTGATCGCCAATCAGCTCGCCACTGGGCTGCCGCTCGGCGCCGGCTTCACCCGCGGCTTCCAGGTGAGTCTCGGGCAGGGCGATATTGTCCTTGGCGCCGGCCAGACGCTCACCTCCGAGAAGGTGCTGCTCGTCACCAACACCGGCGGCATCTTCATCGACGGCACCATCGATGCGAGCTCCGCCTCCGGCGGCTCGATCGGCCTCTACGGCGCCGGCACCTCGACCGCCGCGGCCGGCACGCCGGGCGCTTCCGGCGTTACCATCGGCGCCAACGCGCGGCTCTATGCGCGCTACCGGGCGCCGGACGTGAACAGCCCTGGCTATGCCAAAGGCGAGTCGACGCTGGTCCAGCGCGGCGGCACCATTACCCTCGGCACCACCGGCAAGCCGGACGGCTCGGTGAACACGAGCTATGGCTATGAGAACGTGCCCGGCTCCGGCGCCATTACGGTGGCATCCGGCGCGATCTTCGACGTCTCCGGCGGTCCTGGCGGCGCCAATATCGACAGTACCGGCGGCAGTGTCGTCATCCGCGCGCCGATCCTGACCAACAATTCCATCACCAACAATTCCATCAATGTCAGCTTCAACGGCACCGTCGTCACCAACCCCAGGGCAAACGGCTCGGCGAGCGGCGATCCGCTCGTGGTCAATGCCTTCGCGGTGTGGAGCACGACCGACGCATATACCGACATCAACAAGCACTTCGACGGCATCATCGATCCGGCCGGCTTCTTCGACGCCACCGGCGCGCAGATCATCTTCCGCCGACGCAATGGCCTCTATCCGACCTCGACGGCGGCTTCGCCGGCGACCGGCGCCTATCTGCCACACGTGAATTTCTACCAGACGACGCTGCTGAACTTCGTCAATAATCCGTTCAATACCAAGCGCGTGGCGGCAACCTTTGCGGGCGCGAAATTGCAACTCGGCGGCAATCCGGCGATTGCGATGCCGTCATCCGGGCTGCATCTGCGGCCCGAGATCGACCTCGTCAATCCGACACCCGCCACCGGTCCGACCAGCGTCAATTCCGGCAACATCACCGTCGCCTCCAACTGGAATTTCGGCGCCGGCAGCGTTGATGCGAACGGGAATATCAATCTGCTCTACCGCACCAGCAACGGCGGCGAGCCCGGTACGCTTGCCCTGCGGGCCGCCAACAATGTCAATATCGACGCCACCATCTCGGACGGATTCTTCGCGAGCTATGCGGCCCTCGAACGGTGCGCCGACCGCAATATTCGCAGGAGGTGAATTCGGCCCTTTATCGGAACTATCTCGCCCTGCTCGTCGAACGGGCTGCCGCAATACAGTTCGAGCGGCATCAATGCCTATCTGTCCTTGGTTGGAAAGAGCTGGTCCTCGCTCGGCCTCACGGCGCCGGCCGTGACCTCGTCGGCCAGCGCCGCCTTCTTCAATCTTTCACAGAGCGTCTTCAGCTCCCTGCAGTTCCAGTTGCAGGCGCCGATGGTGATCACGGGATCGGACTCGGTGATCGATCAATACAATCAATATTACGCCGAATACCTGACGATGTTCCGCGCCTATGAGACCGAAATCATCGCCATGAATACCAACGCGACGATCGGCAGGGCCGGTTCGGTCGGGACCGTGACGGGGGCGGGGCTCCTGTCCTACTCTGATTTCATCAACTACGTCGCAAAGATACGTGGCGTCGCCACCACAAGCACACAATCTCATCAACCCGGTGACCTCGAACTATGTTTCGCTCGCGCCACCGGCGGCGCCAACAACGTCGAGCCCGTATTACAACATCGCAAACGGTCTCTCGAGCATCAAGTTCAATGGCAGCCGCGGCTATGCGACCACGGGGCAAAGGATTACGCCACCATATGGGTCGCGTATTTCTTCAATGTCATCAATACAAATCTGTATGACACCGGATATTCGCTGCCGAACACCCTTCGTATAAAATACGGCACCGCCACCGCGCCGACGTTGACCAATGCGGCCGGCTTGGACGCCTGGAAAGGGGTTTATGCGGGCATCGCCGTGACCGCGCCCTACGCCCCGCCGGCCTATACCACGATCCAAACGGGTTATGTGTCGAACTCCAAGATCTCGCCCGCCGATCAGATCGCGAACAATCCCGGCCAGTTCGTGAGCGCCGCGGGCATCACCACAGTGTACAATTCCACGTCCTCCGCCGATCTGATGACGGCGGCGGTGAGTGGGAAGGGCAGCTTCTCCTACGATTTCGTCGGCGGCGCGCTGTTCAATGCCGACGGCACGTCCTTCCGTCAACCCCAACGCCGTGGTGCAGCTCTCGATCGCTGTCCCCGGCCGTCACCGGTAACGTCACCATCGACCAGCACACGTCGTACACCGATCCGTTGAATAGTCTGACGGTGTACGTGCCGACCCTGGTGCGTACCGGCACCGGCTCGATCACCATAACGGCGGCTGGCGATTTTGCGCTACTCGACACCGTCTCGCCCGGCGCGGTCTATACGGCCGGCCATGTCGCCAACAATGCCGCCGGCTTCACGGTGCCGACGCTGCCGACCTCGTCGGTCAGCACTGGCGTGCTCACCAATCCGGCGTGGGCCACGCGCGGCGGCAACATAACCGTCACGGCTGGACGCGACATCGTCGGCATCGAGACACCGACTGATCCTGGCGACGCGTACTCGACCGATGCCAGCTCTGCCCGCGTGTCCACGGGGCAGTTCTGGAGTCAGTGGTATTACGTCAATGGCAATTCGACCGGCAGTGCGACGGCGCCGTTCGATCCCTCGGCTGGCGGTGTGCAATATTCGAGCTGGATCAACTACGGCACCTTCTTCCAGGGCTTCGGCGCGCTCGGTGGCGGCAATATCACGCTGAAGGCCGGCCGCAACGTGCAGGACGTTTCGGCGTCGCTGCCCGAGACGATCCAGGTCTCCGGCGGACAATCAGCGAACGGGCCGGCGGCGACGGCGCACTACTACGGCGGGGGCAACCTGCTGGTGGAGGCGGGCAACGACGTGCTCTCAGGCCTCTATTACGTCGGCCGCGGGTCGGGACTCATCCGCGCGGGCGGCAAGATGGTGAGCGACACCACGCTTTACCAGACCCAATACAGCAACGGCGTGCCCACCATCACAGATCCCAACACGGGCAACTTAACAACCCAGTTCTCGGTGTCGCTGCTGCTGGCGGTGCAGGACGGCTATATCAATGTGCAGGCGGCGGGCGCGATCGACCTCGGCGGCATCTACCAGCCGACGCGTCTACGTTTCGACCTGACGCGAAATCTCAAGCCCGAAACCACAACCCAGGCGGATGCCGCCAACACCCTGCCGTCCGCCATCGGCGCCTTCTTCGACAGCTACGGGGCGAACAGCGGCGTGGCGCTGTCGAGCCAGTCGGGCTCCATCGCCATCAATTCACTGTTACAGTCTCCCGGCAATGGCGACGGCTATACCGACACGCTATTCGCTCACACACAGAACTATTCTTGGGGAGCTGATGGCTATGGATACTCGCTGATCGCCCCCAATCTTTCGGCCACCGCGCTGACCGGCAGCATCCAACTCGCGAACGGTTCCCCCTACGATTCAGTTCTGCTCTACCCGTCCGCGACCGGCGAACTGAGCCTCGTCGCCGGCGGCTCGATCCTTGGCAGCGCCACGCGGGGTTCCGGCACCTTTGGCGTCAATCTCACGCTTGCCGATTACGCAAGCTCACCCTTCGCGTGGGCGCCGATGCTCGGCAGCCAACCGGCGGCACTCACGTCGCCGCTGCACGCCGGTGACGACGCGCCCGTTGTCATCTATGCCGGCGGGGACATCAACGGCGGTACCTACACGCTGACCAAGGCGGCGCGCTTGTGGGCGGGACGCGATATCGTCGATGTCATCTTCACCGGCCAGAACAACACCGCGGGCGACATCACCAGCATCATCGCCGGCCGCGACATCCTGGCCGACCGGCCGTCCAATATCCTCGGCCAGTCTGGCATCGGCGCAAGCACCAGTTTCAATCTCTACGGGCCGGGCGACTTCGTGATCGAGGCCGGGCGCAACATCGGCCCGTTCAGTACGTTTGACCAGCAATTCGTTGCTATTAACCCGTTGAGCCAGCTTGGCGGCGGCATCTTCGCCATCGGCGACGGCTCGAACAGCATCTCGCCGACAAAGGCCGAGCTGCCGCACCAGGCCGCCGATCTTACATTGCGCTACGGCGTTGCGGGCGGCATGGACTATGCCGCCGCCATCAGCAAATACGGCGATGCGGCGACCGCGGCCGCAAGCGGCATGGACTTCGTCTCGGCCATCGTCCCGCAGATCGAACAGCTCGTGGATCAGCTGATCATCGAGCGGGCCAAGGCGGCGGGCATCGCCAATCCGAGCGTCGCCGTCTCGTTGACGCCGGCCCAGGCTGCCGAGGTGTTCAATGCGCTGTCGTCGGTTGCCATCAACGATAAGCTCACCGCGCTTGCAACCAAGGCCGGGTTTGCGGGCCTGACCTTCAATCTCACGCCGGCGCAGTTCGTAAACCTGCTGCAGCAGCAGGATGCTCTGAAGCTCGAGATCGATCGCGGCTTCCTGGCGGTCTTGAAGCAGGTCGGTCTCGATTACAACAATCCGGCAAGCCCCTATTCCGGCAAATATGCGCGCGCCTACGAGGCGATCGCCACCCTGTTCCCGGCCTCGCTCGGCTATACCGACAACAGCGCCGGCGGAACGGGCGTGGTGCCGCTGCTCAAGCACACCGGCGATCTGCGCATGGCGCGCTCGCTGGTCGAAACCCAGACCGGCGGCGATATCAACATCCTCGGCCCCGGCGGCAACCTTTATGTCGGTTCGAACTCGGCCGACAATCTCACTCCCGCCCAGCAGGGCATCCTCACGCTGCAGGGCGGCTCGGTGCGCACCTACACGGATGGCAGCGTGCTGATCTATCAGAGCCGCGTCTTCACCGAGCAGGGCGGCAATATCGAGTTGTTCTCCGCCAATGGCGATCTCAACGCCGGCAAGGGGCCGAAGAGCTCGGCGGCCTATCCGCCCTTGCGGCTGATCTGCGACGTCGACGGCTATTGCCGCGTCAATCCCTCGGGCTTGGTCACTGGCGCCGGCGTCGGCGCGCTGCTCTCGGTGCCGGGGCAGGATCCGAAGCAGAGCAACGTGGTGCTCACCGCGCCGCATGGCATCGATCGATGCGAGTGCGGCCGGCATCCGGGTCGCCGGCGATCTCCACCTCGCTGCCCTGCAGGTGCTCAATGCTTTCAACATCCAGGTCAGCGGAGTCACAGCGGGCCTTCCGGTGGTGCAAGGGCCCCCTGTCGCAGCGTTGACCACCGCCGCCAACACGACCGCCGCGACACAGCAGGCTCAACTGCCGGCTCAGTCAAGCAACAACAACCAAACCTCCATCATGATCGTCGAGATCATTGGTTACGGCGGCAGTGACGACAGCAACGACGAGGACAAGAAACGCGAGCGAAAGGACAAAAGGAGTGAGAACGTCGCGCCGAGCTATAGTCCGACCGCTCCGGTGCAGATTCTCGGTGTGGGTCCCCTGACTGATGAGGAAAAGCGACCGTTGAGAGAAGGGGAAAGACAACATTTATGAATTACGGCATGATGCGTTGAGATTAAATCCAGCACCAGCCAATAGATCGTCGTTGCGAGCGAAGCGAAGCAATCCAGGGGCCACAACACTCGGTTCTGGATTGCTTCGGCGCTGCGCGCCTCGCAATGACGAGTTCTGGAAATCTGCTCGAAGTTGATTTCACCACGCTGTAGGTGATGTAAAGCTGGCGCTAGTCCTGACACTACGGGAGCTTCGAGGGAATCCGCGCCGACTCAGTGATTTCTCGGCACGTGCTCTCGTTTAGCTTCGTTCTCGCGCCACCACGCGGCCGCGCTCTATCGACAGCGTCAGTCGCCCGTGCTTCAGCGCCAGCGCTTTCTCGCCGAACAGCTCGCGCCGCCAGCCGCGCATCGCTGCGACATCGGCAGCATCATCGCCCGCAATCTGTTCAAGATCGTCGACGGTGGCGATGATCTTTGCCGCGACCCCAAATTCTTCCGAGGTCATGCGCAACAGCACTTTCAGCAATTCGACCGTGGCGCCATTCGCATTGACCGCTTTCGGTCGATCCAGCGGCGGCAGAGTTTTGGGGTCCCGGGCGAGCCCGCGCTGCACGGTATCGATGACGTCCTGGCCCCAGCGCGAGCGCTCGAACCCCTTCGGCAGCGAGCGCACATGCGAGAGGCGATCCAACGACGTCGGCGCCTGGATGGCGATGTCGCCAAGCACATCGTCGCGTAAAACGCGGCCGCGTGGCAGGTCGCGGGTCTGCGCCTCGCGCTCGCGCCACGCGGCGATCTCGATCAGAACTGCCAGTTCCTTCGGCTTGCGCACCCGCGTCTTCAGACGCTGCCACGCATTTTCCGGCTCGGCCCGGTAAGTGTCCGGCGAGGTGAGGATCTCCATCTCCTCACCGACCCACTCGCTGCGCCCGCGCTGCGCAAGATCGGCGGCCAACGCCAGATAGACATCGCGCAGGTGGGTCACGTCGGAGATCGCGTAGGCGAGCTGCGCGTTGGACAGCGGCCGCCGCGACCAGTCCGTGAACCGGTTCGATTTGTCGAGACTGTCGCCGGTGATTCGCTGCACCAGCTGGTCGTAGGAGATCGAGTCGCCATAACCGAGCACCATGGCGGCGACCTGGGTATCAAAGATCGGATGCGGGATGCGGCCGGCCATGTGCCAGACGATTTCGATGTCCTGGCGGGCCGCGTGGAAGACCTTGAGGACGTGCTCATTGACCATCAGGTCGAAGAATGGCTTCAGGTCCAAACCGGGCGCCAGCGTGTCGATGACGAGGGCCTCATCGGCGCTGGCAATCTGCGCGACACAGAGCAGCGGATAGTACGTCGTCTCGCGCAGGAACTCGGTATCGACGGTGACAAACGGATAGCGGGCGAGGCGCGCGCAGGCCGACACAAGGTCGCGCGTCGTGGTGATCGGCTCGATGGCCGCACTCAATGCGTGCGGGCCATCCTGGATAGCATGCCGCGAACGCCCACTCATTATCCCCGCACCTTCGGCATCATGATGAACTCCCAGGGAGATGGCATAGGCCCGACCGGGACCTCAATCAATGTCGGGCCGTCGCGTCGCTGCAGCGCGCGCCGTAGCGCACCCCGCAACTCGTCGGGGTTGCGTGCCCGCTCCGCGGCCGCGCCGAAGCTCTCGGCGAAGCGTACGAAATCGGGATTAACCAGGTCACTGGCAATCAGTCGATTGCCGAACTGCTCCTCTTGAATCCGCCGCACGTTGCCGAAGGCGCCGTCCACAAACACGATAGCGGTGAGCGGGATATGGTGCCGCACGGCGGTTGCCATTTCGTTCGCGGTGTACATGAACCCGCCGTCGCCGCTGATCGCGATAACCGGGGTGTCGCGGCGCGAAGTCCTGGACCCCAAGCGCGGTCGCGAATCCCCAGCCGAGATTATCCTGGTAGCCGGGCGATATGAACGTGCGCGGCCGATAAACCGGAAAAGCAAGGCGAGCCGCAAACCCGACCTGAGTCACCTCGTCGACCAGGATCCCATCTTCGGGCAATTCGGCGCGAATCGCGGCCAGGAATCCGAGCTGCGGGGCAAGCTTGCCAAGCCGCTTAGTCCAGTGCGCTTGGCGCTCCTCCATCTCGTCTTTGCGCGGCTTCCGAGCGGTGTTGCGGGTCGCCAGCGCATCGATCATGCGGCGCAGGATCGGCGCAGCGTCGCCGATCAGCGCGTTGGCCGGCGGCCGCACACGCGCAGGTTCTTCCGGATCAGCATCGATGCGAATGACCGCGAGCTGGTCATCAATGCCCCATTGCCGCTGCTGTGGCAGATGCGTGCCTACCGCAAGCACCACGTCAGCTTGCGCCCACAGCTCGTGGCCCAGCGGAAGCGTGACGCTGAGCGGATCGCGGCTGTCCAGCACGCCACGGCCACGGCGATACCCCAGCACCGGCGCCTGCAGCATGGCGGAGAGCTCGGTCACTTCGGCTGAGGCCCCCTGAGCGCCACCCCCACAGACGATCAGTGGTCGTTTGGCCGCACCCAGGCGCTTGGCGGCCTCTTTTACGGCATCGTCGTCGATCGCAGGAGGGGAGATCGCCAAAGGCGGCTCAATGGCAACCGACCCTTTCCGCCCCCACACATCGATGGCGCATTCGAGGGCCGCCGGCCCCGGCCGGCCGGTGCGCATGGCTTGCAGTGCCTCGGCGACGCGGCGCGATGCCGCCTCTGGCCCACGGATGCGGCCGGAAAAATCGACCAGCCGGGCGATGATGCCGGCCTGATCGCGGATCTCGTGCAGATGGCCGAGGCCGCGGCCGATGTCGGCATCCGGAATCTGGCCAATCAGCGCCAGGACGGGCGCGTTCATGGAATAGGCGGTCAGTAGCGCCGCGCTGGTATTGAGCAGGCCAGGTCCGGGCACGACCGCATATGTCTGCGGCCGATCCGTTGCCAGCGCGGCCCCGAGCGCCATGTAGGCGGCGCCCTGCTCGTGGCGCGTGTGCACGACGCGGATCGCGGCGGAGGCCTGAAACAGTGCCTCGAACAGGTGGTCATTATGTACGCCGGGGAGGGCGTACATCGTATCGATCCCATGGGCGATGAGAGATGCGACGGTTGCGTCCGCCGTCGTCATCGGTTCTGCGCGGACTGACTGAGCCATTCTGACTACGCAATGTGCAGATCGGGACGGTTCTGTCGAGGGGCAGGGCGTTAGCCTGGGATCGGCAGTTGCCTTGACAAATCGGGACTCGCGTGCGCCTTTCCCCCGCCCCTCAAGAGCTGAACAATGCACAAATACCGTTCGCATACGTGTGGCGCGCTGCGCGCCAGCGACATTGGCCAAACCGTCCGGCTGTCCGGCTGGTGCCATCGGATTCGCGACCACGGGGGTGTGCTGTTCATCGACCTGCGTGATCATTACGGGCTCGTACAAGTGGTGGCGGATCCCGATTCGCCCGCCTTCCGAACCGCCGAGACCCTGCGCTCGGAATGGGTCGTGAAGGTCGATGGGCGGGTCCGCGCGCGGCCCGCCGGCACCGAAAACCCGGAACTGCCGACCGGCGCGGTCGAGGTCTATGCGACCGACATCGAGGTGCTGGGGCCGGCGGCCGAATTGCCCATGCCGGTGTTCGGCGATCAGGAATATCCGGAAGAGATCCGGCTCAAATACCGGTTCCTCGACCTGCGGCGCGAGCGGCTGCATCGCAACATCATGAAGCGCGGCGCGATCATCGACTCGCTGCGCCGGCGCATGCGCGAGCAGGGGTTCTTTGAGTTCCAGACTCCGATCCTCACCGCGTCGAGCCCTGAAGGCGCGCGCGACTACCTGGTGCCGTCGCGCTTGCACCCGGGCAAGTTCTACGCGCTGCCGCAGGCGCCGCAACAGTTCAAACAGTTGACCATGATCTCCGGGTTCGATCGGTATTTCCAGATCGCCCCCTGTTTCCGCGACGAAGACGCGCGCGCCGATCGCTCGCCCGGCGAGTTCTATCAGCTCGACATCGAGATGAGCTTCGTCACTCAGGACGATGTGTTTGAAGCGGTCGAGCCGGTGTTGCGCGGCGTGTTCGAGGAATTTGCTGAGGGTAAGCCGGTCACGCAGAAATTCCCACTCATTTCCTACGCGGACGCGATCCAGCAATTCGGCACCGACAAGCCCGACCTGCGCAATCCGATCCGGATGCACAACGTCAGCGAAGTGTTCCGCGGCTCCGGCTTCAAGGTTTTCGCAAACATGCTGGCCGCCGATCCAGCCGCTCAGGTGTGGGGCTTGCCGGCGCCTGGCGGCGGCAATCGTGCGTTCTGCGACCGCATGGATGATTGGGCCAAGGGCGAGGGCCTGCCGGGGCTCGGGTATATTTTCTGGCGCGAGGGCGAAGACGGTGGTGCGGGACCGCTGGCGAGAAATATCGGCCCGGAGCGGACCAACGCCATTCGCGAGCAACTCGGGCTAGGAATTGGCGATGCGGTCTTCTTCCTCGCCGGCAATCCGAAGGCCTTCATCAAGGTTGCCGGCCTTGCGCGCACCCGGATCGGCGAAGCATTGAAACTGGTCGATCAGGACCGGTTCGAGTTGTGCTGGATCGTTGATTTTCCGATGTATGAATGGAACGAAGAAGAGAAGAAAGTCGACTTCTCGCACAATCCATTCTCGATGCCCAACATGTCGGCGGAGCAATTCCTCGCACTTGACCCGACCGATCGCGAGAAGTTGCTCAGCATCAAGGCCATTCAGTACGATATTGTCTGCAACGGCGTGGAATTGTCGTCCGGCGCCATCCGCAATCATCGTCCCGATGTGATGAAGAAGGCCTTCGCCATCGCGGGTTATCCGGAAGATGTGTTGGAGGCGAAATTCGGCGGCATGCTGCATGCGCTCTCGCTGGGCGCGCCGCCGCACGGCGGCATTGCCCCCGGAATTGACCGCATCGTGATGCTGTTGTGCGGTGAGGAAAATTTGCGCGAGGTGGTGCTGTTTCCGATGAACCAGCGGGCCGAGGATTTGATGATGGGGGCGCCGTCGGACGTGAGCGCAAAACAATTGCGCGAGCTCCACATCCGTCTCGATCTGCGGGACAAATGACGACCCGTCGATCACCTCGCGCCACCTAGGGGCGCGCGTCGTGCGTGACGTGCCACCGAATACGCCTGAGGTTTCGCATCGACAGTCGCTGGTCGAAAAGCTTTCGACGTCGTTGCAGAAGCGCCGCCTCTGGCTGCGAGACTTGCGTGGAGCGCGCTCGCGGACGGTTCAATGCCGCTATTTCGGCACGCAGTTCATTGTCGATCTCGACGACGTCATCGGCTACGAGATCGCCATTCGCCGGTTCGAATGGCGCGAGCTGAAGCTGATGATCGACGCGTGCCGGCGCCTTGCGCCGGCGATCTTCCTCGACGTCGGAGCCAATATCGGTCTTTATTCATGCGTGCTCGGCCGGCACAAGTTGGTGCCCAGCATCATCGCCTTCGAGCCGGATCGTGAGAACTTCGCGCGGCTGCAAGCCAATATTGGGCTCAACTCACTTGCTGATGTCATCGAGGCGCGGCATGCGGCCGCTGGCGACGCCTCCGGCCTGGTGAGGTTGGTGCCGTCAGATCGGGCAAACCGCGGCATGTCACGGATCGAGCCAGGCGCGAGCGACGGCTATGAGGTTGCTTCGGTGGCGCTTGATGCGGCTGTGCCAGTGCGCGACGCAACGATTGCCTTGAAGATCGATGTCGAGGGCTATGAGGCGCAGGTTCTGACAGGCGCCGAGCAACTGCTCTCGCGCAATGGTGGCTTCGCCCAGATCGAAGCGCGCGAGGACGCGGCCGCAGCATCGGTGACCGAGCGGATGGCGAGCTTCGGTTGGCGGTTCCTGGAGCGCTACGGGCTCGACTTGCGGTTTGAAAAGCCTTGAGCCCAAAATTGCCGGCCCGGATTTCGCTAAGGTCCCATCCAGGCTACACAGACTTCAGTCATGCGCCGGAGGGGTTGTGTCATCCAATTTGTCTGACGACCTGCACGCGGGAGCGCTCGTCTATCACCGCCTGCCGCGCCCCGGAAAACTGGAAATCCAGGCGACCAAGCCCCTGGGCAACCAGCGGGACCTGGCACTTGCCTACTCGCCCGGGGTAGCAGCCGCCTGCATGGCGATCGCCGCGGAACCGGCGACCGCCGCAGAGCTCACCTCGCGCGCCAACCTGGTGGCGGTCGTCTCCAACGGGACGGCGGTGCTGGGGCTGGGCAATATCGGGCCGCTGGCCGGCAAGCCGGTGATGGAGGGCAAAGCCGTCCTGTTCAAAAAATTCGCCGGCATCGACGTGTTCGACATCGAGGTGGCGGCGAACGATCCGGATCGGCTGGTCGATGTGGTGGCGGCGCTCGAGCCGACGTTCGGGGGCATCAACCTGGAAGATATCAAAGCGCCGGAGTGCTTCGAGGTCGAGGCGAAGCTGCGCGAGCGCATGAAAATTCCTGTGTTCCACGACGACCAGCATGGCACCGCGATCATCGTCGCTGCGGCAGTGCGCAACGCTCTGGAGCTTGCCGGTAAGCGCATCGAAGAGGCAAAGCTGGTGGCGTCCGGTGCAGGAGCTGCGGCGCTTGCCTGTCTCAATCTTTTGGTCGCGTTCGGGCTGCAACGCGAGAACATTTTTGTCACCGACATCGATGGCGTCGTTTACGAGGGCCGGGTTACGGCCATGGATCGCTGGAAGAGCGTCTATGCGCGTAAGACCGACAAGCGAACCCTGGCAGAGGTGATCGGTGGGGCTGATATTTTCCTTGGCCTGTCGGCCGGCGGTGTTCTCAAGCCGGAAATGGCCAAGCAAATGGCGCCACGGCCGCTGATCCTGGCGCTAGCAAACCCCGATCCGGAGATCGATCCGGCCGCAGCATTGGCGGTTCGGCCTGATGCAATGATCTGCACCGGTCGCTCCGACTATCCCAATCAGGTCAACAACGTCCTTTGCTTTCCGTATATTTTCCGTGGGGCCCTCGACGTCGGCGCCACGGCCATCAACGAGGACATGAAACGCGCGGCGGTCGAGGCAATCGCTGGGTTGGCGCGTGAGGCCCCCTCCGATGTGGCAGCGCGCGCCTATGGAGGCGAGGTTGGTACATTCGGGCCCGGGTCCATCATCCCCAATCCGTTCGATCCTCGGTTGATTCTGCGGATCGCCCCCGCCGTCGCCAAGGCCGCCATGGACTCCGGCGTTGCCACCCGGCCGATCGCGGACTTTGCCCCCTATCAGGACCGGCTCAACGAATTCGTATTCCGCTCCGGCTTCATCATGAAGCCCGTCTTCGCGCAGGCAAAGACGGCGCCCAAGCGCGTTGTCTATGCCGAGGGCGAGGATGAGCGCGTGCTGCGCGCGACCCAAGCGGTGGCCGAAGAGGGACTTGCACATCCAGTCCTGATCGGCCGGCCCGCGGTGATCGATGCGCGCCTGGAGCGCTTCGGCCTGGCAATCCGACCGGGGCGCGACTTCACGTTGATCAATCCGGACGATGATTCGCGCTATCGCCTCTACAGTCAAACCTATGCGGAACTCGCCGGGCGCAAGGGCATCACGCCCGATGCGGCGCGCACGGTGCTGCGCACCGACGCGACGGTGATCGGGGCCCTGATGGTACAACGTGGCGACGCGGATGCGTTGCTGTGCGGCGTCGAGGGTCGGTTCAGGACGCATCTGCGCCACATCCGCGATATCATCGGTTATGCGCCTGGCGTGGAGGATTTTGCGGCGCTGTCGCTCGTGATCACCCCGAAGGGCGCCTACTTCCTGGCCGACACCGAAGTGCGGACCGATCCGACGGCTACCGAAGTCGCCGAAATGGCCGTGCTGGCCGCGACGCACGTCCGGCGCTTCGGCCTCGAGCCCAAGATCGCGCTCCTGTCCCATTCCGATTTCGGCAGCTTCGATACCCAATCGGCGCGCAAGATGCGTGCCGCCACCGCGCTGCTTGCGGCTCAGCACCCTGAGCTTGAGATCGACGGTGAAATGCACGGCGACACGGCGCTCGACCCCACTTTGCGCGAGCGCGTGTTTCCTTATGCGCGGCTGAAAGGCCGCGCCAATGTGCTGATCATGCCGACGCTCGATGCCGCCAACATCACCTATCAGCTGATCAAAGCCATTGCCGACGCGTTACCCGTCGGTCCGATCCTGATCGGCTCGGCCAAGCCGGCGCACATTCTCAGTCAGTCCGTCACCGCACGCGGCATCGTCAACATGACAGCGGTCGCGGTGGTCGAAGCACAGGATCGCCACCGCGACGGTGCTGCGGAAGCCGTCGCATCCGAGCTTGCTGAGCGTTCGTTATAGATCAGATCGCCAGCGTTCCGGCCTTTGCGGCGGCATAGCGCTCGCCGATCTTGTTCCAGTTCACAACGTTCCACCACGCCTTGAGGTAGTCGGCGCGGCGGTTCTGATAGGTGAGATAGTAGGCGTGCTCCCAAACGTCGTTGCCGAACAGGACTCGCTTGCCCTCCATGATCGGGTTATCCTGATTGGGCCGCGTTTCGAGCGCGAGCTTGCCGTCTGGCGTAACACTGACCATCACCCAGCCTGATCCGAACACTTTTAGTCCGGCGTCGTTGAAGCGCGATTTGAGCGTGTCGACGCCGCCGAGATCGCGGGTAATGGCAGCAAACAACTCGCCGTCAGGCTCACCACCATTCGGACCCATGACCTCCCAGAACATGGAATGGTTCGCATGGCCGCCGGCGTTGTTGCGCACCGTGGTCCGGATAGCCTCCGGCATTTCGTTGAGCTTGGCGAGAATCTCCTGCAACGGCATCGCAGCGACGTTGGGATAGTCCTTCACCGCGTTGTTCAGATTGGTGACATAGGCCTGATGATGGCGATCGTGATGGATCTCCATCGTCTTGGCATCGATGTTGGGCTCGAACACGTTCGTGGCATAGGGGAGGGGCGGCAACGTAAACGGCCCCGTCGCTTGTGCCCGCGCGAAGCGCGGCAAGCCGGCCGTGGCAGCGATGGTTGCGGCGCCCGCCAACAGGGTGCGGCGATTGAGGGCCATGTTGATTCTCCCGTGAGGTTTGGGCCGCGAGGCTGTGGTTGCTCGCTTGGAAGGCTGGATATCAACCCCAGGTGCCCGATCCAGGCAAGCCACAAGCGCGCGAGCACCGGGCGAACGCCGATGCTCGATAATCAGCGGCGCGTGGAAATCCCCATACGATATTGCACCTCGACGGGCACCCGATAGTCGCGCATCACCTGGCGGCTGTCGCGCAGTCCACAAGCCTCGCGCTGCACCATGAAGTACCAAAGCGCCTCGCCGGCGTCTGCGACCAGCGCTCGGCGTTCGCGCAGACGCGCGTCCGAATGCTCCACCGCGTCTTGATCAAACTGCGCCAGGGCCAGAAGCGCGCGTTCCAACTGACGTCCGAGGCGCCCGAGCGCCGCCGCCTTCTCCTGAACGATCTCATAGTCCAGGGCGGCGGCGGGAGTTTTGTCCAAGCGGGACTTCGGTTCCGCGGTCATGCGAACTCAATGTTGCGACGGCGACCTGCAATATCTGCTCGATCGCCGACGCACAACCGAAGAAATCGGAACCACTAGTCGTTGATGGTGTGCACCACGTCCGACGTCGGCCGCTGGCTGACCGTCGGGAGTTTCTGATCCTGACGCAGCTGCTCGTCATACTCGGGCAGCGTCTTCAAGGTGTCCTTGGCGGTCACGAACACGACCTTGTAGCCGTTTGCCTTGAGCTGATCGAGCAGGGTGGCGATGGCTTCCGCGGTCGGGCGCTGGAAGTCGTGCATCAGGATGATGCCCTTGCCGTTCTTCTTGAGCTTGTCCATCACCGATTTGATGACCTGATCGGGCTTGCGCATCTTGAAATCGAACGAGTCCAGGTCGGTCGAAAAGATCCCGATGTTTCGTTCGCCCAGATAGGTCACCATCTCGGGCGGATGCTTCAGCGCCGGGAAGCGGAAGAACGGCGCGACTGGCGCACCCTCCAGCGCCCAAGCGACCGCGCTGATCCCCTTCTCGATCTCGGCCTTCGCCTCATCGGGGGATTTCTTGGAGAGGTCGGCGTGCGACCAGGTGTGGGAACCGACGGTGTGACCCGCGGCGGCAACCTGCCGGAGGATCTCCGGGTAGTAGGTCGCGTGCTTGCCGATCGGGAAGAAGATGGCCTTGGTGCAGTGGTGCGCAAGTGCGGCGAGCACCGCGGGCGTATGGTTCGGCCATGGGCCATCATCAAACGTAAGCACGACTTCGCCGGGTTTCAGGAAGTCGTGTTGTTTGAAGTGCTCGAAGCCAAAGCCGGGTCCGCCCGTCGTGTCGATCTGCACCGTGCGCGCGACTCCCAGGGCATCGGGGTTGCCGGGGCAGGAGACTGGCTGCGGTGCCGGTGGGGCGGCGGCGGGCGCGGCCGGCGCTGGCGTCGGCGTGGCGGCAGTAGCCGGTCCCGCCGCAAGAGTGATCCCTGCCGCTGCCGTTGGGGTGCTCTCCGGCGTTGCGGCGGAGCACGGCTGCCGCAGCGGTCGACACCGGTGCAACGCTCGCAACGGTCGACACCGGGTCAGCCGGCGGAACCGATTTGGGAGCCACGGCCGGCTTCGATATGGCCGCGTTGGCTGCGACCGTACTGGGCGGGCTCAGTGCATTCATCCTGGTCAGCGCAACGGCCGCCAGAACCGAGAACACTACGATGGCACAGGCAATGATGAGGCGCATCTCAAACCTCCCGGGCAGTCACCCGCCAACACCGTAAAACAAGAGGACCTGCTTCGCCACCAACTTCACGGATTGTGGCTAAGATTGGGCGCGGATGTTGCATTTCCGCCGCACATGTAAACACTCGCTGCATGAAATTACCCGTTTGTTGTGCTGGACGGGGGTCCTTCGATCCGGTTTCATCCCTGCAGTCTCTACCCGCCCATAGAGCAGGGATACCGCGTTCATGAGGAATCGCCTTTATCTATTTGTCGCAGCATGCGTTGTTGTGCTCGCGTCCGTGCCAACCCGCGCTCAGGAGACCCTCAAGGTTGCAGTGCCGCAACGCGGCGCTTGGGATACCGCAGTAGCGGAACTGGGCCAGCGTGGCGGAATCTTCAAGAAGCACGGGCTCACGCTCGAGATTCTCTACACTCAGGGCGGCCCTGAATCGATCCAGGCCGTCGTGTCCGGCAGCATGGATATAGGCACTGGCGTCGGCGTTTCTGCCGCGGTCGGCGCGTTCAGCAAAGGGGCACCGATCCGGTTGATCGGCAGCGAAATGATCGGCTCGCCTGATCTCTACTGGTACGTGCGTGCCGACTCACCCATCCGTAAAATCGAAGATCTCGCGGGTAAGACCATCGGCTATTCGCAAACCGGCTCTTCCAGTAACGCCGCCCTCCTCGAGTTGCTCAAACAATACAAAGTCGACGCCAAGCCGGTTGCACTCGGCGGCATGCAGGCAACGTTCACGCAGACGATGACCGGCCAAGTGGATGTCGGCTGGGCGGCCGCTCCGTTCGGGCTCGATGCGCTGGAAGAGGGGAAGATTCGCATCGTCGCGCGCGGCACTGATGTCGCCGCCCTGCAGAGCCGAACGGTTCGCGTCAACGTGACGAGCCTCGGGGTGCTCGAGCAGCAGCGCGCGGCCCTTGGCCGCTTCATGGCTGCTTATCTCGAAACGGTCGATTGGATGTATTCGGATCCAGCCGCCCTCAAGCATTACGCCGACTACTCGGGGCTGCCAGGAAATATTGTCCAGCGGGTTCGCGAATTCATTCCGAAAGCCTCGATGGCCCCGCAGCAGATCGTCGGCATGGACGAGATCGTGGCGGATGCGCTGCGCACGAAGTTCATCGCCGAACCGCTCACACCCGCGCAAATCAAGGAGCTCGTGCAGATACCCATCCCGCAATAGCACCCGAATTGCGCTTGAGCGCGATCCGAGTACACTGACCACGCCTGCCGGGGGCGGGCGATCGCCTTCATTGTGAAAGGGGTTGGCCATGCAAGTCATTTTCCTGATTGGCCGGATTTTATTCGTCGCAATCTTCCTCGTATCGGGTGTGCGCAAGCTCCTCGACCTGGCCGCAACCGCGCGCATCATTGAAGGTAAGCTCTGGATCCCGGATGTTGCGGCTCCCTACGCGGAGAAGCTCTCGACTATGACCGGTATGCCGACGCCGCAACTGGTGGCGATCGTACTGGCGATCGTGCAAATCGTGTTTGCGTTGTTCATTATCTTCAATGTCGGATCGCGGTTCGCTGCCATCGTGCTGGCGATCTATGTGGCGGTAGCAACGGCGCTTTCGTTCGACTTTAGCAACTTGGGTGAACTCGCCCGCAGCGAGGCTGGTACCAGCCTATTGAAGAACGTCGCCTTGTTCGGCGGCCTTTTGATCCTATTTGCCATTGGCTCCTGGCAGCCGGGATTGATCGAGGAAGAAGAGGAATATGCCCACGAGACGCACGCGTGAGGCGTGGGGCAAGATCATACAACGCAGAGACCATGTCCCATTCCGATCATCAGCATGCTTCATCGCCCAAGTGGAAGTTCGACGGCGTTCGCGTCATTCCCGGACACGCCCTTGACCCCAACACCGCACAAACGGCGGGAATGGATCGCAAGGCGGCGATCAACGCCGCGCGCGTGGGGGCGCAAAAGATCTGGGCGGGTACCGTGAGCATCCACCCCAATGCGAAGACCGGGGCCCACCACCACGGAGCGCTGGAAAGCGTCATCTATGTGGTGCGCGGACGCGCCCGCATGCGCTGGGGCGAACAACTGGAGTTTGTCGCCGAGGCGGGGCCAGGCGACTTCATTTTCGTGCCGCCTTACGTGCCGCATCAGGAGATCAATGCCTCTCCTGACGAAGTCCTGGAATGCGTGCTGGTGCGCTCCGACAATGAAGCAGTTGTGGTTAATCTCGATATCGCGCCAGCTGAGAAGCCTGAGAATGTTCCCTGGATTGATCCCATTCATAAATCTTAGATCGGTCCCGCGCATATGCGCGGTCATCGTCTTCGCCGGAATGGCGTGCGTCGCCTCCTCAGTCCGTGCGGCCGACGAGCCCGACCTCATCTTCAAGCGCTCGACGGTCTTCAAATGGCTCACGCCCAACGACAAGCTTGCAACTTACGGGGTCGATGACCCGGATATCGATGGCGTGGCCTGTCACTTCACCGTTCCGGAACGCGGCGGCGTCAAGGGTTGGCTCGGCGTTGCCGAGGAGGTGTCTGACATCTCGCTCGCGTGCCGGCAGATCGGTCCAATCCGGATCAAACAAAAGTTCAGTCAAGGCGACGATATGTTTCGCCAGCGTCGTTCGCTGTTTTTCAAGAAGATGCAGATCGTGCGCGGATGCGACGAGAAGCGCAATGTTCTCGTGTACATGGTGTACTCCGACAAGCTGATTGAAGGTTCGCCAAAAAACTCAACCTCGAGTGTGCCCATCATGCCTTGGGGCGCGAGCGATCAAGTCCAGCGCTGTACCGACTTTGTCGAGAAATGAGTTCTATCGCTCGCGGAACTGTGCAATAAATCCAAGCGTTTCGTTTTCGTACTGGGGTTTCGATGAACGTGGGTGGGGCGGCAGGGAGTATCGGATGTCGCTCATGCGCCGCTGGTTCCCATCTTTCGATGGGTCCGCCCGCGTTTCGCCGTATCTGTACGTGGCGCCCAAGCGGCGCTGGTGGCCGACCCTGCTAACCTTTGCGGCGGGGGGCGCCTGTGCACTCGCCCTACTCGGACCGTCGCAGAAGCCTGCTGGGGTCGCGGGAACCCAGAAGGTCGAGCGACCCCTCGTTCTTCAAGTGAGACCGGGGGACGCAGTGGCCGCCAAGGATTTGGCGAGCCCGCCGCCGACGGTCGCAATCGAGAGCAGCAGTGAATTGCCCACGAAGTCGACCGCATCGGCTGCCGCCGAGGCGCGCGGCACTGAACCGGCCGAAACGCTTCAGCCTAATGCCGTAGCCCCAACGAGCGCCATGGCGAGCGTCGACGGCGCGAGTCCGCGCGTTCCGTCCGAGACGCGAATCGTCGCGACCCCAGCACGGCCACCCGTAGCCAAGCGTTATGCCGCGCAATCGGCTTCGAAGTCCTCCCCGCATCGTCACGTCGCAAAGAAGTCGCGCCGCTACGAGGCCCCGAGTGAGGGCTATGCGTACGATTACTCGGGCTCCCGGCGGTATCGATTTGCCGGCGAGCGCGCCTATGGGGGCTATTGGGGCGCTCCCAGTGGCTACTATGGCCAGCGTGGTGGGTGGTTTTCGGGCGTGAATTGATCGCCATCGCTTAGGGGTGATGGTTCGGCCACAGCCGGGGTTTTTCGCGCGAAAGTCATGCCGGGGGCACGAATTTGCCGAAAACGCCGGGCATAAAAGCATTGGCGGCAAGGGGTGGGTGCTATGCCACGCGGGGATAAACTCAGACGGATCATACTTGCGTTCGTGACGTCGCTGCTTGCGATCGGCAGTGGGGTCGCCCTGACGCATGTCGGCCGTATGCCGGACAAAACGGCTGTCAGCAACGAAGAGGATGCGCCGACGATCGGCGAGGGGCGCAACTTGACGCGCGAAATCCTGCGCACGCGGCGCGAGCAGCCCGAGGCGCTTGCCGAAGTGCATCCCGATCCTTCGCTCGGCGCCCGTCAGCCGATCGTCACCAAAGAGGTGGCCGCCAAAGAACCTGCGGCCAAAGAAGCGAAAGAGCACGTCGCGATCAAGGACGCCGCAAGGGCGCGGCCCACCACCGCGACGACCGCCACCGCCGCGGTCGTGCTCCCGCGCAGTCGCCCCGATGCCGATG
This sequence comes from uncultured Alphaproteobacteria bacterium, assembly GCA_963760435.1. Lineage (GTDB taxonomy): Bacteria > Pseudomonadota > Alphaproteobacteria > Rhizobiales > Xanthobacteraceae > JAFAXD01. Next base: position 123,223 of record CAVXDE010000027.1, on the reverse strand, counting down.
GTTCGGCGTTGCCGGCCCCTGCCAATGGTGCCGCGCTTGCGGAAGCGGCGCCGCCGGAGCAACCTCAGAGCTTGGGATCCAAGGTGTTCTCAACCGTTTCCAACCTCACCGGAAAAGCTGCAAACTTCACTGGGGACACGGCCAACTTCGTCATCGATCTCCCCGGAAAGCTGATTTCCGCGGGTGGCAGGCTGTTTGACCGGCAACAGCAACCGCCGGCGAAGCGCGAAGCGCTTTAGCATTCACTTGAAAGGCCGACATCGGCTGCTCGCCCGCGCGCTGCTGATCTGATACTGCAGTTTGTCGCAATATCAGCGGAGGATGCCATGCCGGAAGTGGTTGTGTATGCGATTGAAGGACGCTCAGTCGATCAAAAGCGCGGGCTGGTGAAGGACATTACCAACGCGGTCATGAAAAACTACGGCGTCCCGGCCGATGCGGTCGTGGTCACGCTGGTGGAAACCGCAAAGCACGACAAGGCCAAGGGCGGCGTTCTGTTCAGCGAGATGAGTGCGCCCCCACAAGCGAAAGCGTCGTAAAGCATGCCGAAATGCCCGCCCTCCTCAGTGGAGAGCGGGCCTGCAGGATTCGTGCAAACTCAGCTTGCCTTGTTCAGCGGCGCAAACCGTACCGTGGTCTCGAACGCATAGCCGCAGGATTGGCAAGCCCACAGATGGCGGACCCGGCAATCATCCACATGCTCGGACCACTCCGGCATGAAGATCGTGTCACCGCATTGAGCGCAGGTGTTGACGGGTCTTGGAACAAACGTGCGCGCTTCGGTACGCAACTCCATGAGGCCAGCTCCGTATGCGGGAGCCCCACCCGGGCGTCACCGTACCTGCCAGCTCGCCAGTATGAAGCAGCGGGGCTGACCTAAACCGATGAAATTCTGCGCGGCTCACTTGCCTGGGATGGCCGCGGACGTGCCCAGCGGAGCAAATCCTGGGGCCTCGATTTCGGCACAACTATTTGGCCTATACTGGAAAAGCCGGTATGGACGGAAGCGAGCGGACTGCCCACGCTGGGGGTTGGGGTGCGACGTCAAGGGCTACTGATCGCCGTTTTGGCAACGATTGTGGCAGTCTTGTTTGCGGTCGCTCCGCAGCTCGATCTGCAGCTCTCGCATTTGTTTTTCGACGAAGCGACGCACCGTTTTCCAGTCGCCTCGGACCCGCTCGCGAGGTGGGTGCGCGCAACAAGCATGTGGGTGTTTACCGGCTTTGCTGTCTGTGTCGCCGCAGCCGCGGTGGCCAAACTCGCATTTCCCCGCCGCTTTCCGATCCCGGGACGCGTGGTTGCCTTCCTGGCGCTCACTCTGGTGCTGGGCCCGGGCCTGATGGTCAACGGCCTGCTTAAGGAACACTGGTCCCGGCCGCGGCCGGGGGAGGTCGTGGAGTTCGGAGGCTCGCTGCCATTCATGCCCTGGTGGGACCCGCGTGGTGGCTGCGAGCAGAACTGCTCATTCGTTTCGGGCGAGACGTCGCAAGCAACCTGGGCAGTCGCGCCAGCGCTGCTCATGCCGGGTGGTCTACGGATCGTGGCCCTGAGTACAGTCGGCATCTTCACCGCGGTGATTGGTGCCTTGCGCCTCGCATTTGGTGGGCATTTTGCGAGCGATGTTCTGTTTGCAGTGCTGCTGACGCTCGGGGTTATCTGGGCGGCGTATGCTCTCGCTTTCCGGACTGATTGGCATCGGGCGCGCTCCTTGCTGGACCGGGCCTGGCGGTTCCGCTGGTTTGATGTCTTTGATCCGGTTGAGATCATTTCACGATCCCATTCTGCCACGGCTATGCCGTCCGGGACTGTCCGCCTGAACAGTAATTCGTAAAGGGACGGCCGGTATAGTGGAACGTCGGGCCAACCGGCTTCCTAACCCGTGTCGACCAGAATGGGCAGCGATCTCCTACATGGTGAAGTTTTGGTGGGCTTCGCTGTCAGTTTGACAGCTATCGCCATCCACTCCGTAATGATGGCGGTGCTGGTGTGGACGGCGCATCGGACGTCGCATCTCACCCGTGCGGCACATGCGCGGCTGCGACTGATCGTGCTGATGTGGGCGACCGTGACGGTGTTGATGTTCGCGCATCTCAGCGAGGTCCTCGTCTGGGGTCTGGTCTATGAGTTGCTCGGTGCCGTGCCGCACGGAACCGATTCGTTCTACTTCGCATTTGTCAACTACACGACACTTGGCTATGGCGACATCATTCCGGCCGCGCGCTGGCGGTTGCTCGGGCCGCTAACGGCCATGAACGGCGTGTTGTTGTTCGGCTGGTCAACCGCCGTGATGTACGACATCTTGCGCACGGTTGCGCATGTCATTCCATTGACCGGCGCCGCGGTCCGGGTTGGTGCCAACGAGAAGAACTAAGGCCAATCAGCAAAGCCTCGGGTTATGATTGCTCCCGCACGGGCTGCGCGATCGATGCCCCGTCCGGGTCTGAGATATTGTCGGACACCACATCGTGAAATTTCTCATAGTCGAGAATCATCCGTCCCTCGGTCCAGGAGGTGATGTCGGCATAGTGATGTTGCCAACGAATGTCCTGGTGCGGATAACTCTGCCGCGCCCACAATTGCTGGGCGGAGCTATCGTCGAAGCCACTGACGGTCAACAGCAACGCGCCCTCGCCCTCGGCGAGCTGCTCCGGTGTATGATCCGCGAGCGGGCTGAACTCGTCGATGACGTGAAAGATCGTCCAGCTGAACGCAAAGATCGGGTTTTCCTGTCGCTCCAAGCGTAAGTTCGTAGTAGCGGCGCAGCGTTCGCCCTTCCGGGGTCATGCTCCCTGCGGATGAACCAGAGTTTTGCGGTCGCTCCCGAGATCGTGTTGTGCCGCGCGTTGGCGACCCGAATCATCAGCGTCTGGCGACGCATGTAGTTTGTCACCACGGCGTTTCGGGCGAATACGAAGCGCGCCTTCGGCCGCGAGAACCGAGCAAAGACAAGGCCTGTCATGACGGCCAGAAACGACATGCCGGTGAATATCTCGACTGTCGCGACCACATGGCCGTAATCGGTCTGCGGATGCATGTCGCCGTAGCCGACGGTCGCCAGCGTCTCGATGGAGAAAAAGAAAAACTGCAGAAAACTCTCGGACTGTACGTTGGCGACCGGCTTGTCGCCCAACCCGTAGAGCGTTGCGAAGACGCCGTTGAGAACCATGAAAACGAACGCCGCCCAGCCAAAGAAAGCCGGCCACGGCACCGTCATCGCGTGGTGATACAAATCCGTCCAGAAGCCGGTCGATAGTCCGCGTGTCTCCACTTCGCGATTGGCGATGCGCACGATCTGAGAGCTTGATTGCCGGGCAAATCGCTCGAATGGACGCATCTGTCTCCTCGACCTCGACAGTTCTTCTATACCAGCGGCAGGCATTTAAGGGCGCCATTCGTGCCGACCCTTTCGCCTCGGCTCTCAACTTGGCACACGCTTGAACCTGTGGCACACTCGCAACAGTGGGATTTGCAGTCTTCCTCGTATTCTAGTTCGCACCTGGGCCGCAGGGGGTGAGGGGAATGGCAGGGCGTTCCTTCCACATTGTGCTGGTCAAACCGTCACACTACGACACGGACGGTTACGTGATCCAATGGCGTCGCTCGATGATACCGTCGACGAGCCTCACCAGCCTGCACGGCCTGCTCGCCGATTGCGCCGCCGCCAAGGTGCTTGGTCCGGACGTCGATATATCGCTCGAGATCTACGACGAGACCAACGTGGTCGTCGACGTCAAGGGCGCCATCAAACGAATCCAAGAGGCGGGGGCCGGTTTCGTCGGACTGATCGGTGTTCAATCCAACCAGTTTCCACGCGCGCTCGACCTTGGCCGTCAGTTCCGCGCCGCCGGATTGCCGGTCGTTATCGGAGGATTTCACGTCAGCGGTTGCATCTCCATGCTGCCGGAGCTGACCACGGAGCTGAAGGCGGCGCTTGACCTCGGCATGAGTTTGTTTGCCGGCGAAGCTGAAGGTCGCATGGAAGGGCTGCTTCAGGACATTGCCTCCGGCACGCTCAAACCGATCTACAATTATTTGAGCGACCTGCCCGACATGGGCATGGCAACCCAGCGCGCCCTGCCGCGGCCGGTGACCTCGCGTATTGCCGGCCATTATGCCGGCTTTGACGCCGGCCGCGGCTGCCCGTTCCAATGCAGCTTCTGCACCATCATCAACGTGCAGGGCCGCAAATCGCGCTATCGCTCCGCCGATGAGGTCGAGGCACTGGTGCGCGAGAACGCGCGCCAAGGGGTGACGCGCTTCTTCGTCACTGACGACAACTTCGCCCGCAACAAGAACTGGGAAGCCATCCTCGACCGCTTCATCAAGTTGCGCGAGGTGGACAAGTTCAAGATCAAGCTGATCCTGCAGGTCGACACACTGTGTCACAAAATCCCGGGCTTCATCGAAAAGGCGGCTCGCGCCGGGTGCAACTGTGTCTTCATCGGTCTTGAGAACATCAATCCCGAAATCGCTGATGGGCGCCAAAAAGCGCCAGAACAAGATTTGGGAATATCGGGAGATGCTGCAGGCTTGGCACAAAGCCAAGGTCATCACCTGGGCGGGTTATATCCTGGGTTTCCCCAACGACACGCCAGAGGCGATCGCGCGCGACATCGAGATCATCAAGAAAGAGCTGCCGATCGATATTCTGGAGTTCTTCTTCCTCACGCCGCTGCCCGGCTCCGAGGACCACAAAAAGCTCTATATGCGCGGGGTGCCCATGGACCCCGACATGAACAACTACGATCTCGAGCACGCCTGTACGGCGCATCCGATCATGTCCAAAGCGGCCTGGGAGCAGGTCTATCGCGATGCATGGAAGCACTACTACACGGACGAGCACGTCGAGACTGTGCTGCGCCGTGGACTGGCAAGCGGCCTCAACCTGCGCAAGATCATCGACCCGATGACGATCTTCTCTGGCGCATCACGCATCGAGGGCGTGCACCCGCTGCAGTACGGCTACGTGCGCCGCAAGATCCGCACGCAACGGCGCCACGGGATGCCCATCGTCAACCCGATCGTGTTCTATCCCTGGCGCGCATTCGACTTCACCGTGGTGGCCTTGGGTTGGCTGCGCTTGTTCTTGCGCTACCGGAAAATCATGAAACGCGTCATCGCAACCCCGGATGCGCAGAGCTACATGGATGACGCGCTGCGGCCAACCGCGCCTGACGCGGCCGACCACCTGGTCGAACTCTATGCGGAGGCAATCCCGCACACCCACGGCGCTCCCGTGCGCAAGCACGCGGTCGCCGGTTAGTTCCGATGGATTACTGGCCCTGCGCTCCGTTGGTGCGATATTGACCGTAGCTTGATTGGGGCGCGTTGAGCTGCGGGCGTTTATTGGCCTCATGATGCCCGATGGCGCAGCCCGCGATCGCGCCGAGAACGCCATGATGACCGGCGAAGTGCCCGACCGTTCCACCAACCAAAGCGCCTTTGATGCAGCCTTTCGCTTGCGCCGGCGCGCTCGCGCCAACGACAAGCAGCAGCAACGAGCATGCGGCAAGCAATCTGGTCATCTGATCCTCTCGGCAGTGATCGAGTGTTATTGGTCGCCCAGATAACACGGCATCACTCGCTTCGTTCCGCGAGGACTTCTCCAATTCAATTGTTGTCAACGCACGTTGGCTGCGGTCGGGCGGTGTCGATAGCGTTTGTAAGCGCGCCGCGCGGGCACATAATACACAGGGTAGGCGTAAACACAGCTGCTCGAGTACGTATGCCGCTCGCCGTAGTAGGGCGCGGTGCCGCTATAGCCGTAGGAGAGACTGTTGTAGTAGCCGCCGACAGCGAGGATGCCCGGTCGTAACGCGCCGGCCAGGCCGGCTCCGCTCCAGTCCCATCCGGTCAGTTCGCAGCGCACGTCGGTCGCTATTGGAGCAGCGGCGCTTTTTAGGGCCACGGTGGATGACAGAGCGGGAGCCGCAACGGACAATTGCGGCGCCCCGGCGACGAGGATCCCGCCTAGTGCAGTTTGGTAGATCGTTTGCCGCATTTATATGCTCCCGTGAGGCTATTATCGTCGCTGCAACCGGAGAGTATCGACGTGAGCATCGAATTCCTGATCACTTCTCTGATCGTTGTTGCGTCACCTGGCACGGGCGTTCTTTACACGCTCGGCATGGGTTTGTCGCGCGGCTCGCGCGCGAGTGTCGTCGCCGCGTTTGGCTGTACGCTTGGCATCGTCCCGCACATGGCCGCTGCGATCCTTGGCCTGGCGGCGATCCTGCACACCAGCGCCGTTGCATTTCAGACCTTCAAGTATCTGGGCGTCGGTTATCTGCTCTACATGGCCTGGAACGCATTGCGGGAGCACGGTGCGCTCCGGGTGGAGCAGAATGTGGATGCCCGCTCGGCCTTGCAAGTGACGGTCACCGCCATCCTGATCAACATCCTCAACCCGAAGCTCTCGATCTTCTTTCTCGCATTCCTGCCGCAATTCATCGACGCATCCGAGCTGCATCCGGTATCCCAGATGCTGCTGTTGAGCGCCGTATTCATGCTCATGACCTTCGTGGTGTTCGTGGGCTACGGGCTGTTTGCAGCCTCGATTCGGACCCACATTATTTCGCGCCCGCGCGTCCTGACCTGGATGCGGCGGACGTTCGCGGGCGCTTTCGTTGCCCTGGGTGCCAGGCTCGCCTTCGCCGAGCGTTGACCTGCCAAATGAATGCCAGATTTCCCGCCGATACCGGAGGCTCGGGGTTGGGGATTTAGGCGAACAGCAGCCGCAAGACGGCGGGCCAAGCCCCGGGGGAGTCACGCATGAAGATATTAACCGGGGCTTTGGGGGTCCTTTTGCTCGGCATGGCCACGCAAGCGTCCGCGGAGACGATCCGATTCGCGATCGTGCGCAATGGCGAACAGATCGGCACACACGTGGTGGAGATCAACCGGGCCGGGCCAGAGACGTCCGTCAAGATCGCGACGGATCTCGATGTCAAGGTTCTGTTCGTCACCGCTTACCGGCTCCAGCATAGGGCAACCGAGAAGTGGGTTGAGGGCCGGCTGGTGGCGATGAGCTCCAACACGGACAACAATGGCACGCGTCATCGAGTTTCGGTGAGCGAGACACCTGCCGGAATGGAGATCCACGCTGATGGCAAGTCGAGCAAGGCTGACAACTCGCTCGTTCCGGGCAGCTTGTGGAATCTCGAGCTCCTGCACCGGAAGGTGATGCTGGACGCGCAGGACGGACAGATCCTGCCGCTTGCCGTTGTGGATCATGGGTCGCAGCAAGTGACCGTCAAATCACGGGTGGTGAAGGCGCATCACTACACCCTCAAGAGCAAGTGGGTTCAGGACGTCTGGTATGACGACCAGGATCGCCTGGTGAAGGCGAGCCTCATCGCCAGCGATGGGTCGGAGGTTCTCTACCAGCTGCTGTAATCATTCCGCCGGCGTACTGACGCGGTTTGGCCTTGGCGCGGAGCGCGGCTCCGCGCCAAGTATGCTTGGGCCGAACGGCATGCGGCGAATAGCGGCGCTCAGACACCAGCTCGCCGCAAGCGTGCCACTGAACACGATCAGTGCTTTGATGACCGCGGGCAGGGGAAGTCCCAGCAAGGCGAATTGCAGCCACACCACGAAAAGATAGTGGATGAGATAGATCCCGTAAGCATTGGTTGAGAGGCTGTGCAGGGCCGGCGATTGGGTTGCGGCAAAGCGCAGGAATAAGGCTGCCAGGGCAAAGCAGTTCGCAGCAGTCGCCAACACCAATCCAAGATCAGCAATCGTTTTCAGCCCCGGCAGCGCGTAGCCTTGCGTCGTTAGCGCCGTAGGGATGATCCAGAGCAGAAATGTGCCGAGCGCGGCGACAACCCATTTTCCCCAGTGCCTCGCCAGCGGTCCATCCAGTGCAAGCAGGCCGCGTTCGATCCCATGCACGCCGACTCCGATGCCAGCGAAATAAAACACGAGATAGTGCAAGGAATAGGCTGGTTGGAACCCGAACGGCCCGAACTTCAGCCATTGCCACGGGGTAAACACGGCGGCGAGCGGCACGTAGGCGACGGCTGAAATTACGACCAGCGCCGCGTAATATCGGCCGGGATGCTCGCGGGCCGTGTCCGACAGCCGCCCGAGCCATTCGCCGGCTCCCGGTGCGATCCGGTAAATGGCTGCGGCGATTGCGCTCAGGACCAGGAGAAACCAGAGAAACCACAAGGGCCCACTGGTCCAGAACGGCAGAGCTGTCCAATGCTGCCAAAAGGCGGACCAACTCGTGTCTTTTGCGGTAATATAATACACGGGATAATGGGCAATCGGCATTAACAGCGCGGTACCGAACGCGAACGGCACTCCGAGGCGCAGGACGCGTTCATAGAGAAAGGTTTTGCTGCCTTTCCGCGTCAGGCTCGACCAAACGAACAGGCCCGACAGGAAGAACATGAAATGCATCAGGTAGACGTAATTGAACGCGCAGAACAGGTCGAAGCCGAACCAGCGCTGGGTGTCGACAATGGGTGTGGCGACCCACTGAAATGGGGGATCATCAAAAGCTGGTTGACCGGGGGCGTTCGAGCCCAGGTAGGCAAGAACGGAATGGAAGGCCACAACGATCAGGATCACGAACCCGCGCAGATTGGCGAGCGCCGCACTCGAGCTGGGCATTCCCACATCACCTCTCTGGCGGCGGAATCCGGGGCTTCCTCTCCGCAATTCAACAGTTTACACAAATACCGCAATGGGTTGCGTGTTCCAATTGATTCCGGTCAATGGACACGGCATCGCTTTGGGGTGGTTAACCCGAGAGCGAAGGGCTGTTGGGTAGCGAGGGACAGCGGGTCGGATGGCCGCATCCGGCGGGGCGCCGCGGCTGAGTGTCGTCGACGAGCATGAGAGCGAAGCGTCCGCTGGAAAGGATGAAATGGAGATCGGTCGCGTAACCCCCATCCTGTTCACGCTTGCGTTCCGGAATCTATTTCAGGATCGGGTTCGCTTGATCGTGACGCTGGTCGGAATTGTCTTTTCGGTCGTCTTGTTCACGGTCGAACTCGGGCTTGTTCTTTGGGTTCCAGCGCACGGTCACGATCATGATCGATCACGCAAGCGCGGACCTCTGGATTGCGCCCGCCGAGACGAAGAGCTTCGAGGCAACCGCCTTGCTGGACGGGCGGGAGCGGTTTCGCGCGTTGGCAGTGCCCGGTGTCGCGGAGGTGACCCCGGTGTTGATCGGGTTCACGTACTGGCGCAAACCGGACGGCAAATCCTCCACCCCGGTCTTTCTCATCGGCAGCCAGCTCGGCGACGGCGGATTGCAGCCCTGGAACCTGATCGAAGGCAGCATCAACGATTTGGCAAAGCCGCAGGCGGTTGCGATCGATCGCTCCTATTTCGATCGGCTCGGCGTTTCGGAGTTGGGGGACTCGGCTGAAATCGGTGACCAGAAGGCGCGCGTCGCCGCGGTCACCAAGGGCATCCGGTCGTTCACCACAACGCCCTACGTGTTCACGTCGCTCGATCGAGCGCGCAGCTACATCAATGCGCCGCCGTCGTCAGCGACCTATTTCACCGTGCGTGTCGCTCCCGGGGCGAACGTGGACGATGTGCGGCGTCAGCTTGCCAGCGCGCTTCCGAACCTGGAGATCATTACGTCCGACCAATTTCGGCAGCGCAGCCGATCATACTGGCTGTTCGGAACCGGGGCCGGTGCCGCGCTGTTCGGCAGTGCCATATTGGGCATTATTGTTGGGACCGTGATCGTGGCGCAGACGCTTTATTCCAGCACCAAGGATCACTTGAGCGAATTTGCGACGCTGCGCGCCATGGGGTCGTCGCGACCTTTCCTTTACAAGGTTATCGTCTGGCAGGCGCTCATGACCGCGGTGATTGGCTTCGCCATCGCCGCCTCGATCGGGCTCATTGTGGCCCGCGTCAGCACCGACACGGCGCTGCCGATTATCCTGCCGCCCGTGCTGATCGCCGGCCTGTTCGCGCTCACCGTCGGGATGAGCATCGCCTCCGCGTTCTCGGCCATGATGGTTGTGACGCGCGTCGATCCGGTTACGGTCCTGGCCCGATGAGCGAACCCCTGATCGAAGCGAAGGACATCGTCAAATACCTGGGCACCGGGCCCGGGCAGGTTCAAGCATTGCGCGGCGTCACGCTATCCGTGTCCGGCGGCGAGCTCGTGTTGTTGATGGGTCCGTCGGGAAGCGGCAAGACGACGCTTCTCACCGTGCTCGGCTGCATGCTGACCCCGAACAGTGGAACGGTGCGCATTCGCGGGCAATCAACGCAAGGCTTGCGCCCGGAGCAACTCACCGACCTTCGCCGCCAGCATATCGGTTTCATCTTTCAGACCTATCACCTGTTTCCAACGCTGACGGCGGTTGAGAACGTGCGTTTGGCGCTGGAGATGGGCGGCGAGCGGCCGTGGAAGGCACAGGCGCGGGCGGTGACCGCCCTGGAGACGGTCAGTCTCGGGCACAAGGTCAACTCGTTCCCGCGCCAGCTCAGCTCGGGCGAACAGCAGCGGGTTGCCATCGCCCGCGCGATCGTGAGCAAGCCAGCAGCGATCCTGGCCGACGAGCCGACGGCTGCCTTGGACAGCGCGAACGGGCACGCGATCATGTCGGTCCTCGCCAACGTCGCCAAGGATCCCGCGCATGCGGTGCTGGTCGTCACTCACGACCCCCGGGTCATTCCGTTCGCCGACCGGATCCTCCACATGGAGGATGGTCGGCTCGTCGAAAAAGAGCAGAGCGCGCAGATCCTGCGCTTGCATGAGAGGTCATGATGGCAATCAACGTTGCGCGCGAGCGGCTTCGCGGCGGGCCCCTTGCGTGCGTAGTGGCCGCCGCGCTTGGCTTCGCAATCGCGTCCGCGGCGGGGGTTTACGCCCAGACTGCACGTGCCGCCGACAAGGGTGACGCCAACACCCGCAAATGGGATGCGACGGCGCCCGGCCGCATCGAACCACGCACCCAGGAGGTTCGTCTCGGCGCGAGCACCGCCGGCCGCATTACGGAAGTCCGGGTGAAGACCAACGACAAGGTATTCAGCGGCGAGTTGCTGGTTCGCCTTGATGACGAAGAGGCGCTGGCCCGCGTCGCCGCCGCCGAGGCAAGGGTTGGAGGCGCTGAGCGCGCGCGCGATGAGCAACGGCGCAAAGGCCCGGCCGACCTGCGACGCGCCGAGGACGACGTGGCTGACGCGGTTAAAGCGTTGGCGCAAGCTTGGTCGCGGTTGGACGCGGTCTCGGTGCCGCACGAGGGCGCGGCTCCGGCCGTAGAAGATGCGGTGCTGGGCGGCGCCCGCTCCGCGCTGGCGCGCGCCCAGGACGACCTTCGCCAGAAGCAGGATGCCTTGCGCAAGGCCAAGGAGGATGCCGGCCTGCCGACCAAAGAAGAAAGCGACGTGAGTGCCGCGCGCGCCGATCTGATGCTGGCCCAAGTAGAGCTGCAGAAGACGCGCATCCGCTCGCCGATCGACGGTGCCGCGCTGCAAGTGCGCGCCCGGGTGGGCGAGATGGTCGTGCCATCACCGGAGCAGTGGCTCGTCTTGCTCGGCGACGTGTCGGGCCTCGCGGTGCGCGCCGAGCTGGACGAGCACGACTTTGCCAAGGTGCGCGTCGGCCAGCGTGCCGTCGTGCGCGCCTATGCGTTTCCCGATCGCGAGTTCGAGGGCCGCGTGCGCTCGATTGCGCACTACGTCGGTCCCGGTCGCCTGGGCGCTCAGGGACCACAGCGCAACAAGATGAGCGACGTCGACGTGGCCGAAGTTGTTGTTGATATCACGGATCCGGGCCCACTCACGGTGGGCATGCAGGCCGACGTCTATTTCAGCGCCGAGCCCACGGGGCAACAGCAAGGGATGCGGTGAGGATTTTAGCTCGCTGGCTGAAATCCTATTCGCAATTCCTGCCATCGGGCATGTCTTGAGTTTACCCGGTCAATGGCGTACATAAAGTGCCGTGGTCAGCTGACGACTGACGACCTCGAGATCGACATTGTCGCGGAACTTTCGGGAGTATCCCATCGTAACCGCGCGGGTCGAAACGCCGCTCGGGGCGATCTGGATAATGGGCGAAATTGAAGAGCGTGGTCGCACGTTGATTGTGATCGGCCTTCATATCAACTCAAACTCGGGCCCCAGCCAGATCGGCATCCACAATCTTCGAGCATTGGCTGAGCGAGTCATGGCGAGGACGGACTACGATGGAATCGAGATTCAAGGAGCGACTCGAACGTCTGGGGCCCGTCCGGGACGTACCCCGCGTCGCCTCAGGTTCACGCGTCGTCGTGTCCCTGCGCCCCGCCGCCAATCGTGACGTAAAGACAGTTCCGGCAACCCTCGCACTCGCCAAAAGAGGTTTATCACTGCTACGGGCCAAGCGCGCCATTGAGGAAATGCTCTCGAGTGGACGTGCTGTCGTCAAATTGCCGACTGTCGAGGACCAATCGACGCTTCGGGCGGAACTGACGAAGCTTGGTATCAGAACGCGATCTGTTGGCGAGCGGGATGTCGATATACGCCGCCTGCGCGAAAGCCTTAACCTCACGCAAGAACAGTTTGCCCTTCGGTACGGGATCGATTTGGATACGCTGCAGAACTGGGAACGAAAACGTCGCCAACCAGACCAGGCAGTCCGGAGCTACATGCGTGTGATTGAAAGAATGCCGGGCCCGGCGAGCGAAGCGCAAGAAGATGTTGATGGCCCGCAAAATCTGCCGAGACGCTGAGCGCTGGTACAAAACAATCGTTACGGAACTGGCACCTCTTTCCAATTCTCCGCGATGTATCCCTGCGAATCGACGGTTACGACAACTTTGCCGGCGACGGCACGGCGGCGCTTGCAAGACCATTCATAGATCGTGGCGTGACCTGTCGCGAACATCGGGATGCTGTCTGATCGCGGATTATCGCGACACCATTCCGTTGCGCCCGGCAGCTCACGGCGCCGGTCGGCCTTGTCGCATACGAGATTGGCTCCGACGGCACACGCCATCAGCTTATCGCCGACGCAGCGCACAAAGGCGCCGTTGGCAACAACAGTGCTGTCGATCCCGAATGTCTTGGCGACCTGCGGCACGAGTTCGGACGGGACCTTCGTCGGAGCGGCATGTGCCGGGCTCGGGCAATAGGGATCGGCGGAGGCCGGTCCGGGGACGCATGGCTGCGCCGATGATGGTACGGCTAGCATAAGCGCTTGCATTGCCGGACGCGCATCTGGATTGTCTCGAGGGAAATGACGCCATGGTCAACTCGTTCTCCTATTCTTATCGGCAACTCACGTCTGCGGATATATTGCTCCTCAAAGACGTGCTGCGGGTTTTCGCAGAGGCTTTCGGCGAGGTCGAAACCTACCAAGGCTCCGTTCCAAGTGATGATTACCTGGCTTCGTTGCTGAGCAAACAACATTTCATTGCCGTCGTCAGCCATGAGTGGTGAGGAGGTCGTCGGCGGCCTCGCCGCATACGAGCTGGACAAATTCGAACAGGATCGACGAGAGATCTACATTTACGATCTAGCTGTCGTGGAGAGCCATCGCCGCAGAGGCGTCGCCACTGGAATAATCCGCGAATTGACGAGAATTGCTACAACGCGAAACGTGTACGTTATGTTCGTGCAAGCTGCCTCGCCGAATACCGTTTTCCAGGGCCGAAATAGTCGATTGGCCGATATTGGTTTTCACTTCCCGAGATGGCCTTGCGTCCAGCCGCGTCGCGATGACGCGCAAGGGTTCTGTCCCTCGGCAATAGCTTCGGCGCCCGCTGGGAGCTTGATCCCTCAGCTACGCCTCGATGTCCGCGTTGCCGCGACGATGATGCGCCCAGTCTCGACACCTTCTTTTCTTGGCGCGAGCCAGCAGGGCCTCGTAATCCTCACGCGGCAGAACCACAAGCTCAACGCCTTCGTCCGTTTTGATGAACTGCGGCTTCATGCCTGGGCCTTTCACTCATAGATATCACGCCGGTGCCCGACCGCTCGCACATCGATTTCCGTTCGGGTTTCCACGAAGATGACGCGGTAATCTCGCAAACGCGCACCCAATTCGGAATAGTCCATTCCCGGACGGCGCGTCGATCTAGGATCTCGCCATGACGCCTGATAAGGATCGTATCGATGAAGTCGTGCTGGCATTACTCTGCCTGATACACAATCGCGCTTGGAAAGGCTTCGATCGGACACACTGAACCCGCTCTTGAGAAAGGCTTCATTCACGATCCGCGCAACAAGACGAAATCGGTGGTTCTGACGCGAGAAGGACTGCGGCGGTCGGAGGCTCTGTTCGAAGCAATGTTCGTCAAACCGGATCACCGATGTGTCGAGCGAGTTCCCAGAGCGCAACCAGGTAAGCGTTCCCAAACAGGTATCCGGTACTGGCCAAGCCGACATTTTCACCTTTAGAGTCTCGCTTAAGCCTAAGGTTTATCCGACGACGACAGACGTCATGACCATCTCCCGATACAGTCGGCGATCAAGCCCGATCTCTCATTGCAACTTCACAACGCATCCTTAACCTTCATCATCACATCTCATAACGACACACAATTAATCAAACCATTTTAACTCTATAACAAACAGTCTCGCTTAAGCCTAATATCGCGATCTGGAGATATCCCGCAGCAAGACCCTCTATGAGTTGGCCGCGGCCATCGTCGAGGCGTTCGACTTTGATTTCGATCATTCCTTTGGGTTTTACAGCGACCTGGGGAACAATCCTTTTCAGTCCGACCTTCAATACGAATCATTCGCCGATATCGGGGAGAGACAGGGCCCAGGCGTGGAACGTACGCGCATCGAGACGGCGTTTCCCAAGGTCGGGGCGGTGATGAAATTCTTATTTGATTACGGTGATGAATGGCATTTTCGGGTCGAAGTTATTGGTGAGACCGCGCCGAAGCGGGGCGTCAAGTATCCACACATCACTAACATCGTCGGCAAAGCACCTGCTCAGTATGAATATCCGGAGGACGAGTAAAACTTATGACATGGTCTTAGAGGCCTACGAGCTTACGGATCAAAAAAGCGCCGGCTCGGGACGCTGAACCGGCGCTGGGACGAGTGATTCGAGCGGTCTAATTTTGCTACGCGTTGATTACGAACACCCCGTCGTGCTTCCACACGTATCGCACTTCAAGCACGTGCCGTTGCGCACCAAAGTGAAGTTGCCGCACTCCCCGCAGGCTTCGCCTTCGTAGCCTTTGGCGCGCGCTTCAGCGCGCCTTTCAGCGGCGGCGGCCTTGGCGTGAGAGCGCGCATCGGTCCAGTTGAGCTGCTCCAGCGCCTGCGCGGGGGAGAGCCGCGCCTCGGGCTCGGACTTGAGCGCGGTCGCGGCTCCAGTAACTTCGGCGCGCGTCTGGCCGCCGCCGCCGAACGCGGTGATGTTGGTCGCCCCACCCCGGCCGAGACTCTCTGCTCCGGCCGATCCAGGGGAGGGTGGGGCGGCTCTATCGGTGGCGCGGTCGGCGCCCCCCTGCATGACGACAAGCTTGTCGGTGCGCGAGCGGGTAAGGCCCTTCGACACATAGCTCGCGGCGGGCGACGCGCGCCCTTCCTCGACGCCCTTGCCGAGGGCGTCGAACGTCGTCTCGTTCGGATCGACGTGGGCGAGATCGAAACGCGACAGATAGCTCAGCGCCAGCTCGCGGAACACGTAGTCGAGGATAGAGGTCGCGTATTTGATTGCGTCGTTGCCCTGTACCGGGCCGGACGGCTCGAAGCGCGTGAACGTGAAGGCGTCCACGTATTCCTCGAGCGGCACGCCGTATTGCAGGCCAAGCGATATTGCGATGGCGAAGTTGTTGAGGAGCGAGCGCAGCGCCGCGCCCTCCTTGTGCATGTCGATGAAGATCTCGCCCAGCCGGCCGTCGTCATATTCGCCGGTGCGCAGATAGACCTTGTGGCCGCCGACCACCGCCTTCTGGGTATAGCCCTTGCGCCGGTCGGGCATGCGCTCGCGCTCGCGGATCACCGTGACGCGCTCGATGATCTTCTCCACAACCTTTTCGGAAAGCGCGGCCGCGCGCGCTGCGGTCGGCCTCTCGACGAAGCTCTCGATATCCTCTTCGTCGTCCTCATCCGCGATCAGCTGGCTCTGCAGCGGTTGTGAGAGTTTGGAGCCGTCGCGATAGAGCGCGTTGGCCTTCAGGGCGAGCTTCCAGGAAAGGAGATACGCCGCCTTGCAGTCCTCAACGGTCGCGTCGTTCGGCATGTTGATGGTTTTGGAGATCGCGCCGGAGATGAACGGCTGCGCCGCCGCCAGCATGCGGATGTGGCTCTCGACCGAGAGATAGCGCTTGCCGTTACGCCCGCACGGATTGGCGCAGTCGAACACCGGATAGTGCTCGGCGCGCAGATGCGGCGCGCCTTCGACCGTCATGGCGCCGCACACATGCACGTTGGCGGCGTCGATCTCGCGCTTGGTGAAGCCAAGATAGGCGAGCATGTCGAACGTCGGCTTCGCGAGTTCCTCGGCTGGAATATGCAACGTGTCGCGGCAGAACTCCTCGCCCAGGGTCCATTTGTTGAACGCGAACTTGATGTCGAAGGCGGTCGGCAGAGCCTTGTCAATCTTGGCGATCGCCTCATCGGTGAAGCCCTTCACCTTCAGCGTCGTGTGATTGATGGCCGGCGCATTGCTCAGGCTGCCGTGGCCGACCGCATAGGCCTCAATCTCGGCGATCTGCGCCTCGCTGTAGCCGAGCACGCGCAAGGCCTCTGGCACCGCGCGATTGATGATCTTGAAATAGCCGCCGCCGGCAAGCTTCTTGAACTTCACCAACGCGAAGTCGGGCTCGATGCCGGTGGTGTCGCAATCCATGACGAGGCCAATGGTGCCGGTCGGCGCCACCACGCTCGCTTGGGCATTGCGATAGCCATGCTGCTCGCCGAGCGACAGCGCCAGGTCCCAGGCGCGCTTGGCATGGACGATCAACTCCGGATCGGGGCAGGCCGCATGCTGCAGCGGCACCGGCGGCATCGCCACTTTCTCGTACCCGGTGCGCTCGCCATACGCGGCGCGGCGATGGTTGCGCATCACGCGCAGCATGTGCTCGCGGTTTTTCTTATAGCCCGGGAAGGTGCCGAGGATCGCCGCCATCTCTGCCGAGGTCGCGTAGGAGACGCCGGTCATGATCGCGGTGAGCGCGGCGCAGATGGCGCGGCCGGCCTCCGAATCGTAGGCGATGCCGGACGACATCAAGAGGCCGCCGACGTTGGCGTAGCCGAGCCCCAGCGTGCGGTACTCGAACGAGAGCTGCGCGATTTCCTTCGACGGGAACTGCGCCATCATGACGGAGATTTCGAGCACGATCGTCCACAGCCGCACCGCGTGCTCATACGCTTCGACGTCGAACTTGCGCGAGTTCGGCTCGTGAAAGGCGAGAAGGTTCAGCGAGGCGAGGTTGCACGCCGTGTCGTCGAGGAACATGTATTCCGAGCACGGATTGGAGGCGCGGATCGGCCCTGATGCCGGACACGTGTGCCAGTCGTTGATGGTCGTGTGGAACTGCAGGCCGGGATCGGCCGAGGCCCAGGCCGCGCTTGCAATCTTGTCCCAAAGGTCGCGAGCCGGCATTGTTTTCGCGACTTTGCCCGTCGTGCGCCACGTGAGATCCCAGCCGCCGTCCGCTTCCACCGACTTGAGGAACTCGTCGGTCACCCGCACGGTGTTGTTGGAGTTCTGGCCGGAGACCGTGAGATAGGCTTCCGAATCCCAATCGGTATCGTAGATCGGAAACTCGATATCCTTGGCGCCTTGCTTGGCGAGTTGGATCACCCGCTTGATGTAGTTGTCGGGCACGCACGCCTTGCGGGCGAGCTTGATCTCCCGTCGCAATGCTGGGTTTTTGTCCGGCGTGAAGCAGTCATCGCCCGAACCTTCGCAGTTCACGCACGCCCTGACGATGGAGCGCAGGTGTTTCTGGTTGATGCGCGACCCGGTGACCAGTGACGGCGACCTTCTGTTCTTCGGTCACCTTCCACTGAATGTAGTTCTCAATGTCGGGATGATCCGCATCAACAATCACCATCTTGGCGGCGCGCCGCGTGGTGCCGCCTGATTTGATGGCGCCGGCCGCGCGGTCACCGATCTTGAGGAAGCTCATCAAGCCCGAGGACTTGCCGCCTCCTGAAAGCTTTTCGTTTTCGCCACGCAGCCGCGAGAAGTTCGAGCCGGTACCGGAGCCGTATTTGAACAGGCGCGCCTCGCGCACCCACAGGTCCATGATCCCGCCGTCGCCGACAAGGTCGTCTTCGATCGACTGGATGAAGCAGGCGTGCGGCTGCGGATGCTCGTAAGCCGATTTCGACTTGGTGAGCTTGCCCGTCGCGAAGTCCACGTAGTAGTGGCCCTGGCTCGGTCCATCGATGCCGTAGGCCCAGAACAGGCCGGTGTTGAACCACTGCGGCGAGTTCGGCGCGCACATCTGCATCGCCAGCATGTAGCGGTGCTCGTCGAAGAAGGCGCGCGCGTCGTCTTCCGAATCGAAGTAGCCGCCTTTCCAGCCCCAGTAGGTCCAGGTGCCCGCCAGGCGATCAAACACTTGCGTCGCGGTGCGCTCGCCGATCGATCCGCTCCTTCTCGGGCAGCTCCTTGAGCGCCGCCTCGTCGGCTACCGAGCGCCACAGCCAAGACGGAACGGTCTCCTCCTCGACCTTCTTCAGGCGCGCAGGCACGCCGGCCTTGCGGAAATATTTCTGCGCCAGCACGTCGGAGGCGACCTGCGACCAGTGCGCCGGCACCTCGACGCCGTCGGCGCGAAACACCACCGAGCCGTCAGGATTGCGAATCTCGCTCGTGGTCAGGCGGAACTCGATGCCTTGGTAGGGTGACTGGCCGGCTTTGGTGAAACGTCGCTCGATTCGCATCTCTGCCCCTTCGGCTGCTGCAGGCGCCAACGCTACTGCCCAAAACAGAACGCGCCGACGCAACTTCCTTCGCGCGACCCTGTCCGGCTCGCGCGTGTTTCCTCGCTCCGTGTCTCGTCTGACGCCCTGAAACGCGGCTCCGGGTGAACCCCGGATGCGGGTTCTGCAGCTAGTCCCACCGAGTCATTGCCGGACCGGCCGCTGGGCGTTCCCCGGATTTCCGCTTCGGGAAATCCGTGCCAGGGCTCACCTGACCCCGGCCGGAGACACGCGATTCCACAGCCACATGAGCCACATGGCCCCTGCGGTCGGGTATCGCAAGCCTCGTTCGGGATTGGTCCGGCAGAGACTTGATACTCCCCCGCCGCAGAGCCCTAACGCTATGCCGACTCCGCGGCGCCCGTCAAGGGATAGTGTGGAATTCTGAATGAACCGCTAAATACAGGGGTACCAGGGTGAATTGTGGGGAAAGAATTGGGGAGAACTCCGCAAGTATCGGAGATCACCGCAGGATTCGGAAGAGGCTCGTGTCGTCCCATCGTCACGGGGCTGTCGCGGTTCCGTCATGCTGTCCACAGGAGCGTGTTGTTGGCCTCCGGCGCGGCCAACTCACGACCCAAATCAGCAGCCGTGCGCCGCGCACTCCGCTGGACATCGCTGCGGTGCGGTGGCATCAACGGCGCGCCATGTCGCTCAAAACTTTTTTCGTTCGCTTCTTCACGTGGTGGAACGGCCAGACCTTCGGCACCCAGGTCTGGACCGCGCTCAACGGCGAATTCGTCGGCGAGGACGAGCGGGGAAACCGCTACTATCGGGCCAAAGGCGGCAAGATCGACCCGACTTTCGGGTTTGAACGGCGCTGGGTCATCTACAACGGCTACACCGAGGCGACGACGATCGGGCCCGATTGGCACGGCTGGATGCATCACATCGTCGATATTCCGCCGACCAGCGAAAAAGTCCGGGTGCGCCCGTGGTGGAAACCCCACCTGCCCAACATGACCGGTACGCCGTTCGCGTATCGTCCGCCGGGGTCGACCCTGGCCGAAGCCCGCCGTCCGCAGGCGACCGGCGACTACAAGGCGTGGACGCCGGAATAGCCACAGTTTCTGCTTGCCCCAGGCGGTCTTCTGATCGCCGCAATCGAAGTGTTAACGGGCAGGGGGATGGGGCAATGCCGATGGGACCTTCACTGCGATTGGGATTGATGGCCGCGGCCGCTGTGGCGCTGCTGGGGGAGCCGGCGTTCGCGCAGTTTGGCGGCGCCAATCCGCCGCGCCCGCCTGGCGCCGTTCCCAATGCGCGCATGCCCGCGCCGCCGCCCCCGACCGCCGCGCCGCCCTTGAACATGCAGGACGCCATGCCGCCGGAGGAGATGGATGAGGACGCCGCGACCGCGCCTCCGCCGCCGCCCCCGATGCGAGGCGGCGTACCGCAAACCGCAACGCGCGGTGCACCGCCGCCGGTCATGCAGGGGCCGCCCGGTTCCATCAATTCGCAGCCCTTGGCGCCTCCGCCCGGCACCGTGGCCAATGCGCCCGGCTCCGGCCCGAGCGTCGCGCCGATCGGTGCGCCGGGCGCCGGCCAGATGAAGCCGCCGCAACCCTCTGATCCAAGTGTGCAGCCCGGCGATGAGATCGTCACCGAGATGCCCGCGGTGAAGATCCCCAATCCGACCGCAGTATTTGCCGGCCTTGATAAGATTACTGGCCGCATCACGGCCTTCGACGTTGGCGTGAACGAGACAGTGCAGTTCGGCGCGCTCCAGGTGAAGCCGCGCGTCTGCTACACCCGGCCGGCGACCGAATTGACCGCCACCGATGGGTTCGTCGAAGTTGCCGAAGTGACCCTGCAGGGCGACGTCAAGCGCATCTTCTCGGGCTGGATGTTCGCGGCTAGCCCGGGTCTGCACGCGGTCGAGCACCCGATCTACGACGTCTGGCTGACGGGCTGCAAAGGCGGCTCGACCGTCGTTGCTGATACGGGCGCACCGGGCCCGACGCAGGCGACCGGCTCCTCAGGGACCGGCAAGCCTGCAGCGGGCCAGCAGCGCGCGGCGACGCCTCCCGGCACCCCGCCGCCGGGCGCAACCGCGGCGGCACCAACCGCTCCAGCCCGGCAGGCGCCGGCGCGCCAACAAACCGCGCCGCAAGCTCAGCCCGCGCCGGATTCCCTGCAACCGCTCCCGCCGCCACCCGGGTCGACCCCGGTGCAGTGGCCGCCGCGCCGCTAACCCAAGATTTCGAGGAATATCGTGACCGCTGGGTTAGCCGGCCGCTGTGCGTTTCGTTGCCAATTCGAGGGCCTCACTGCCCGCGATTGGACGATCGAGCGGCAGTGCGCCGAACTCGGCCTCACCGACGAGCGCATCGGCGAGCAGCTTGTGATACTGGCGCCGCGAGATCTCGAGCGCGCCAAATGTCATCAGATGCTCGGTGACGAACTGCGTATCGAGCAGCCGGAAGCGTCCCGCCTTGAGCCGCGCCACGAGGTGCACAAGCGCGATCTTCGAGGCATCGCGCACGTGATGAAACATGCTCTCGCCGAAAAAGGTCGAGCCGAGGCTCACGCCATAGAGGCCGCCCGCAAGCACGTCACCATCATAAACTTCGATCGTATGGCAGTGTCCGATGTCGAACAGACCGCGATAGAGCCGGCGGATGCGTCCGTTGATCCAAGTGTGATTGCGGCCCGGTTTCGCTTGCGCGCAGCCGTCGATCACCGCATCGAAGTCGCGGTTGGCAACGACCGTAAAGCGATCCGAGCGCACCGTGCGCGCAAGCCGCGAAGGCACATGGAAGCCTTCGAGCGGGATGATTCCGCGCGCTTCCGGTTCGATCCAGTACAGCGCCGGGTCATCGGCGCTCTCCGCCATCGGAAAAATGCCGCACGCATAGGCCTTGAGCAGGACCTCGGGCGTGATCTCGACGATCGCATGTTCCTTGCTGGCCATCGCAATGGTCCGTTCGCGTTGTGCGAATTTAGCGCATGTCCCGGAAAAGTGGCCACCGGTTTTCCGCAAAGGACATGCGCACAACAAGAAGTCTTAGAGCGTTCATCGGCTGATAACCACGAACTTCTTAAATTTTCGCAAGGTCGCAAACAGAGCGTAGGTTTGGTGTTGTGAGAGCATACGTCTGGTCCATAACAAGAAGGAGTCAACCGTGGACGTGAGCGTTTCGCCCCGGCGCGTGCTGGTGGTGGAGGACGAAGTCCTCGTACGTGAATTGATCGTCGATGTGCTCATCGACGATGGTTTCGAGGTCCACGCCGTGGCCGACGCGCGCGACGCGCTGTCGCATCTCTCGGCGGCGTGGCCGGTTGACGTCCTGTTCACCGACGTCGACCTGCCCGGCGACATCGACGGCGAGCGGCTGGCGGTGCTGGCGCGCAAGCTGCGCCCCGAGCTTGCGGTCGTCTACGCCTCCGGCAGCCGGCGCAGCGTCGATCAGGTCCCGGGTTCGGTATTCGTGGAAAAGCCATACGAGGCGAGCCGCGTTTGCGCGGTGCTGACGCGCGTGACGCAGCGCGGCCGGCGGACCTATTCTTCCAAACCGCCGCTCGCCAGAAACGCTTCCAGCCAGTGGATGTGATAGGCGCCGTCGAGCACATCCTTGTCGCGCACCAGCGCGCGAAACAGCGGCAGCGTGGTCTCAACACCATCGACCACGAATTCATCGAGTGCACGTTTGAGCCGCATCAGGCATTCGCCGCGCGTCTTGCCGTGCACGATCAGCTTGCCCAGCAGTGAGTCGTAATAGGGCGGGATGGCGTAGCCCTGATAGGCAGCGGAATCCACACGCACGCCCATGCCGCCGGGCGGATGATAGTGCACGATGCGGCCCGGTGAGGGCCGGAACGACACCGGGTTCTCGGCATTGATGCGGCACTCGATCGCGTGGCCGTGAAACTCAACGTCCTTCTGATCGATCGCCAGCGCGGCGCCGTCGGCGACGCGGATCTGCTCCAGGACCAGATCGATGTCGGTGATCATCTCGGTCACCGGGTGCTCGACCTGGATGCGCGTGTTCATCTCGATGAAGTAGAACCGGCCATCCTGATACAGAAACTCGACCGTGCCGGCGCTGAGATATTTGATCTGCCGCATGGCGGCGGCGACGATCTCGCCGATCTCGGCACGTGCTGACGCGTTGAGCGCAGGCGAGGGGCTCTCCTCGAGAACTTTCTGATGCCGGCGCTGCAGCGAGCAATCCCGCTCGCCGAGATGGATTGCATTGCCGCGCCCATCACCGAGCACCTGGATCTCAATATGGCGCGGCGTTGCCAGATACTTTTCCAGATACACGGCGTCATCGCCGAACGCCGCCTTGGCTTCCGCGCGCGCGGTCGCCAGTGCGACCGGCAGGTCCGCCGCGGTCTCGGCGACCTTCATGCCGCGGCCGCCGCCGCCAGCCGCCGCCTTCACCAGAACCGGAAAGCCGATATCGCGCGCGGTCGCGAGCGCATCCTGGTCCGATTTGATGGCGCCATCGGAGCCGGGGACCACCGGAATGCCGAGTTTCTGCGCGGTGCGCTTCGCTTCGATCTTATCGCCCATCAATCGGATATGTTCGGGCTTGGGGCCGATGAAGTGTACGCCGTGTTCGGTCAGGATCTCGGCAAAGCGGGCATTCTCGGACAGGAAACCGTAGCCCGGATGGACCGCGTCAGCGCCGGTGATCTCACACGCCGAGAGGAGCGAGGGGACGTTGAGATAGGAGTCTTTCGCCGCGGGCGGACCAATGCACACGCTTTCATCGGCGAGGCGCACGTGCATCGCGTCCGCATCGGCGGTCGAGTGCACGGCCACGGTCTGGATGCCGAGCTCCTTGCAAGCGCGCAGCACCCGCAGCGCGATCTCGCCGCGATTAGCGATCAGGATTTTCTCAAACATCGCGCTGAACTCGCTTACTCGATGATCAGCAGCGGCTCTCCGAACTCGACCGGCTGGGCATCCTCGAACAGGATCTGCACCACCGTGCCGGCTCGCGGCGCCGGGATCTGATTCATCGTCTTCATTGCTTCGATGATCAGCAGCGGCGCGCCGGCTTCGACCACGCTGCCGACCTCGACGAACGGTTTGCCCCCTGGTTCGGTCGCCCGATAGGCGGTGCCGACCATCGGCGAGGTGACGACGCCCGGATGCTGCGCTGGATCGGCAAGCCCCGGGGTTGCCAGCGGCGTCGCGCTCGCCATCGGCATGGCAACGCCGTGCGGCGCCGCTGCGATCACCGTCGTCTGTTGGCGCGCAACCCGCACCCGCAGCCCGCCCTGCTCAATCTCGATTTCGGTGAGCCCGGTTTCATCGACCAGCGCGGCGAGCTTGCGCACCACCTGCTCATACTCGGCGTCGGCCGCATCCGGCTCGCGGTCCGCGCTCATGCGGCTTGCGCTTTCACGCCAAGCAGGGCCGCGAGGCCGTCGATGGCGAGGCCGTAGCCCTCGATCCCGAACCCGCAGAGCACGGCCTTCGCGACCGTGGAGACATAGGAGTGACGGCGAAATTCCTCGCGCGCATGGATGTTGCTGATGTGCACTTCGATGACCGGCAGTTCCGTGGCAATGATGGCGTCGAGGATCGCAATCGATGTGTGGGTGAAGGCGCCTGGATTGATGATCACACCGGCCGCCTCCTGGCGCGCTTCCTGAAGCCAATCGACAACATCACCCTCGTGATTCGACTGGCGAAACGTGAGGTCGAAACCGTAACGCTCCGCCCGTGCGCGGCAAAGCGCTTCCACGTCGGCAAGCGTGTTGCGTCCGTAGACCTCAGGCTGGCGCTGTCCGAGCAGATTGAGATTAGGACCGTTCAGAACAAAGATTGACTTGGCCATCAGCGCCGAGCCGCGCATGGCGCGGCTCGCCCCCCTTGCGCGTGTTAGATGTCGGTCAGCACGAGGCGCTAGCGCAGCGTGCAGTCTTCACCTTGTCCTTCAGGGCTTCCAGCCCCACGGCGCCGACCACGACCTCGTTGCCGACCACGTAACTCGGCGTGCCGTTCAGCCCCAGCTGTTCGGCAAGCTTCATGTTCTCTTCGATCGTCGCCTTCACTTCCGGGCTGGTGCTGTCCTTCTCGATCCGCGTCATGTCGAACCCGGCATCTTTGGCAGCCGCCAGGGCGTGGGCGCGGTCGGCCTGGCCACGGCCGCCGAGCAGGCGTTGATGGAAATCGAGATATTTCTTGCCGCTCTTGTCCTGCATGCGCGCCGCCACTGCGACCTGCGCCGCCTCGATCGAGCCTGGACCGAGCACCGGGAATTCCTTCAGCACCACCCGCAGTTTTCCATCGTCCTTCATCAGGTCGATCATGTCGCTCAGGGCGCGTTTGCAGTAGCCGCAGTTGTAGTCGAAGAACTCGACCAAGGTGACATCGCCCTGCGGATTGCCGACCACGACCTGATGGGTCGAATCAAACAGGGTCGCGGCATTGTTCTTGACGGCAGTCTTGTTCTTTTCCGCCTCTGCAAGGGTCTGGCGTTTCTCCAGCTCGGCCATCGCCTCCTGGAGTACCTCCGGGTGGCTGACCAGATATTCGCGGATGATCCCGCCGAGCTCGGTTTTCTGCTGGTCCGAGAAGGTCTGCGCGCGAATCACTTGGGGCGATATCAACACGGCACAAGCGAGGCCGGCGGCTAGGAGTGGAAGGCTGCGTTTCATGGTCTGTCCTCGCATTGCTATTGCCATTAAAGCATGGGCCGGGGGCCCAAGCCTATCAAAAGGTCGCTAGAAGGGCCCTCGGCTGCCGCCCGGCGGCCTGTAGCCTTCGATATCGTCTGCTTTCACCCAACCTGGCGCACCAACCGGGAAGTGCTCCTTGGCGCGTTTCGCCAATTGTCGGGCCGTGCGGAAGTCACCCTTGGCGAAGGCCGCCTGCGCCGAGGCGAGGTCGGCCTGGGCATTATCGCCCTTGCGCCCGTACGCCATTGCGAGCTGCATATAGGCATCCGGAATATCGGGGTCGCGCAGGATCGCGCTCTGCAGATAGTTGATTGCTTCACTGGCCGCAGCCGGGCTGTTGGTCGCGATCAGTGCCTGCCCGAGCATCACCTGAATGAGGGTCGGATTGGGCGCGAGCGATGCCGCCTGGCGCAACGGCCCGACCGCTTCCGCCGGATGACCGCTCTCCAGCAAGGCCTGTCCCTTGAGCTCGTAGAAATAGGGGTTGTTCGGCATGCTCTGGATGAGGCCGTCCATCTGTACGAGCGCCGCACGCACGTTGCCGTACCGATAGGCGGAAATCGCCCGCGCATAGCGAGCCGGGAGCGACTGATCGGTTGGCGGATAGACGCGCAGCACTGTATCAGGCCGGTCGAGATAGCCGTGCAGCTTCGCCCGCATCAGATCATGGCGCTGCTGCAACTCCGGCGGATCGGGTTTGTCCCAGTACGGGCTCGAGCGCGCCACTTCGGTCAGGGAGGCCACGCGTTCCTTCGACATCGGATGTGAGCGCATGTAAGGGCTCGCACCCTGCGAGCTGTAGAGCTCGTTCTCGGCAAAGCGCTTGAACGTCTCGTACATGCCCTTGGCGCTCTGGCCGGTGGCAGTGAGGAACTTGACGCCCGCTTTGTCGGCCTGCTCTTCCTGTTGGCGCTGGTAGGACAGGATCGAGGCCATCATCGCCGACTGGGGGGCCATGATGGCGGCCATGGTCGCATTGCCGACGCTACCATTGCTGCCGCCACCCGCCCGTCCGCCTGCCACCGCGGCGCCCACGCCGAGCAGCATGGCGATGATCGCGGCGGTCTGCGCATTGGCGAGCTCGGCGCGCAGCTTGGACAGGTGTCCGCCGGCGATATGGCCGGTCTCATGCGCGAGCACGCCGATGATCTGGTTCGGCGTCTTCGAATCCATCAACGCGCCGGCGTTGACGAAGATGTGCTTGGCGTCGATCACGAACGCGTTGAACGATCGGTCGCTGATGATGACCGGGTGAATGTTTTGCTTGGCTAGGCCCGCCGCGCCCAGCACCGGGGCCGAGTAATCGCGCAGCAGCTGCTCGATCTCTGCGTCGCGAATGATTGGCAGCCCGCCATCCTGCGCGCGGACCGGAAGGCTCGAACAAGCGACGGCCACGGCCGTCAGCATTGCGATCGCCCGGGCGGCTGGCGCGGTGCGTCGGTGACTGCTAGGTCTCAATCCGATCATTTGAAACGAGATCCCCACCGCTGCCGGCTCGCATTCTAGTCGCCCGTAGTGCGTACAGACCGCGACGCGGACGAAACTGAGGATGCGACTAGACGTGGTCAATTTGGCGATGCCGTGGTTTCACAAATGCGGCAATTGCGGCAACACCACGGCGGGGAACCGCTGATGCTCGACGCCGCCAAACGGCTGATCGTTGCCTCCCGCCGTAGCGACGTCCCGCCCTTCATGGTGATGGACGTCATGGCGGCGGCCGCCAGGCGCGAGGAGCAGGGCGGCCGCGTCATTCACATGGAAGTCGGGCAGCCGGCCGCGCCGGCGCCTACAACGGCCATCGCGGCGGCGCGTTCGGCGCTTGGCGGCCGTATCGCCTACACCGAGGCGTTGGGGATTCCATCCCTGCGCTCACGCATTGCCCGCCACTACGGGGAGACCTACGGGATCGACGTCGATCCAGCGCGGATCATCGTCACAACCGGTTCGTCGGGCGCGTTCATTCTGGCTTTTCTCGCCTTATTCGAAACTGGCGATCGCGTCGCGATGGCGATTCCCGGCTATCCGCCATCGCGGCACATCCTGACAGCGCTCGGCTGTGAGGTCGTCACCATCGAGACCACCGCCGCGACACGCTGGGCGTTGACCGGCGATATGTTGTTGGCTGTCCACCGCAAGGCGCCGCTCAAAGGTGTGTTGGTTGCCAGTCCAGCCAACCCCACTGGCACCATGATGCGGCCGGAGGCTTTGTCCGAGCTCATCCGCGCCGCGGAAGACGCCAGGCATCCGCTTCATCTCCGATGAGATCTATCACGGGCTCGATTACGCTTTCCCCGGCCGAGACCGCAGCCCGGTTCTCCGACAACGTCACCGTCATCAACTCATTCTCCAAATATTTCTGCATGACGGGTTGGCGGATCGGCTGGATGCTCGCCCCGCAGCCGCTGGTGCGTCCGATCGACCGCTTGCAGCAGAATCTCGCCATCTCGGTGCCGACGCTGTCACAGATCGCGGCGCAAGCTGCCTTCGATGGTCGCGCCGAAATGGAAGCCGTCAAGCACGGCTATGAGGAGAATCGCAGGATCCTGATCGAAGGCTTGCCGGCGGCGGGGCTCGACAAGTTCTTTCCGGTCGATGGCGCGTTCTATCTCTACGCCGACGTCTCCCGCTTCACCAATGACAGCTTCGATTTCGCCAAGCGCATGCTCGACGAGGCCGGGGTTGCGGCGACGCCGGGTGTCGACTTCGATCCGCTGCACGGACGGCAGTTTCTGCGCTTCTGCTACGCCGGCTCCGCGGCCGAGATGCGCGAGGCGGTGGAGCGGATCGGGGCGTGGTTACGGCGTGGATGATCACATCAAATCTTGATGCTGATCGCCGTGCGCCCGTCCTCGGCGGCGAACGTGGTGAGCCACTGTTTGGAGTCTGACAGTCGTTCGCGATAGCCGCGCGCTTCGCTGCCGAAATTGAGATTTGTGGTGATCAGCACGCCGCCGGGCCGCAGCAATGTACGCAGCTCCTTGAGATTGCGCAGCGTCGGATCGAAGCCGTCGAAGAATCCAACGTCATAGCCGGGCTTGAGCTTGCGTCAGCACGTCATCGAACGCGCCCTCATGCAGCGTGACACGCTTGGCAAAGCCGGCAGCCTCGATATTCATGCGCGCGAGCCGCACATGCTCGGGATCGAAATCAATGGTGTCGATCCGCGCATCCGGCGCGCCGTGCGCGAACCAGCAAGCCGTATAGCCGAGCGCCGTCCCCAACTCGACGATCCGCTGCGCGCGGGCGGCGCCGGCGACCACGCCGAGCAGCGAGCCATCAAAGAATGGATAACAGCCGCAGCCGTGCTTGCGCAGGTGTGCCAGCGTTCCCGCGCGGATGCTGGCGAACGGATCGCCTGAGCTGGCGGAACTACGTGATGCCATTGCTCAAATCGATTCTAATTGATCTTGATATCCGCCGCCTTGATCACGGGTGTCCAGCGCGCGATGTCAGCTTCGACGCGGGCGCGGAACTGCGCCGGCGTCGTCGGGATCGGCGACATCAGCTGGGTCGCCAGCTTCTCGCGAATGGCCGGACTCGTGATTGCGCTCGCGACGGCATCGTGGATCTGATCGATGATTGCCGCGGGCGTCTTAGCCGGCGCGATCAGGCCCATCCAGGCATCGGCTTCGACGTCGATGCCTTGCTCCTTCAGCGTTGGGATGCCCGGCAGCAGCGGGTCGCGCTCCGCGGTGGTGATCGCGAGGATCTTGATCTGGCCGGAGCCGAGTTGCGGCGTGATGGCGATGGCCGGCAGGCAGGCGAGCTGCACATCGCCGCGCATCAGCGCCGTCACCGCCTGCGGCGAGCTCGGATAGGGGATGTGCACCATCTGGGTTCCGCTCTTGAGCGCGATCGCCTCCATGGCAAGGTGCGACAGCGAGCCGTTGCCGATGGAGCCGAAGTTGTATTTGCCGGGGTTGCGCTTGAGCAGCGCAATGAGCTCACTCACGTCCTTGACGTTGAGCGAACTGTTGATCGCCAGCGCGCTCGGCTGCGTCGCCAGCATGGTGATGAACGCGAGATCCGTGCTCGGATCATAGGGCAACTTGCTGAACAGCAATGTGTTGATCGCGAGCGGCCCGCCGATGCTGATGCCCAGCGTGTAGCCGTCCGGCGGCGCCTTGGCGACGGCGTCCGTGCCGAGATTGCCGCTGGCGCCTGGCTTGTTTTCCACCACGAAGGTCTGGCC
Source organism: uncultured Alphaproteobacteria bacterium (assembly GCA_963760435.1). Lineage (GTDB taxonomy): Bacteria > Pseudomonadota > Alphaproteobacteria > Rhizobiales > Xanthobacteraceae > JAFAXD01. Next base: position 93,528 of record CAVXDE010000027.1, on the reverse strand, counting down.
GAGTTTGGCTTGCAATGTGTCGGCGAGCATGCGCGCGACGATGTCGGGGGTCGCGCCCGCCGCGAACGGCACGATCAGCTTGACCTCTTTGCTGGGCCAGCTCTCGCCGCGCGCCGGCAGCGCGGCGAAGATGACGAGGATGAGAACCGTCAGCAGTCGTGTCATCCGGCTGTCCTTGCGAAGGTTGTTGAGCGTGTGTGGCCGCCCCGGCCGCGATCGTCAACTCGTGTCCCAAATTGGCCAATCGGCTAGCTTGCCATCGCGACCCTGATCGCTTCTACTCCGCCGCGGTCTGGTCCAAACCACCGGACCCGTTGCTGGGGCGGCCAATGGGCCTTGTTATACTGATCCTGGGGCTCGCCATCTTCCTTGGCGTGCATGTGTTCACGACCCTGCGGGACACGCGGGCGGTGCTCGTCAAGCGCCTGGGGCTCGGACCCTACAAAGGGCTCTATTCCCTCGTCGCGGCGATCGGGTTCGTGCTTATCATCGTGGGGTTCGGCCAATATCGCGCCGGCGGCTGGGTCGATGTCTGGTATCCGCCGCCTTGGACCCGCCATGTCGCGGTAATCCTGGTCTGGCCGGCCTTCATTTGCGTCACCGCCGCCTACATCCGGGGGAACATCGCCCGGGTGCTCAGGCATCCCATGCTCGTCGGCGTGAAGCTGTGGGCGGTCGCGCATCTGATCGCCAACGGCGACCTCGGCTCCATCATCCTGTTCGGGTCGGTGCTGGCCTGGGCGGTCTATGACCGCATTTCGCTCAAAAGGCGTAGCGATCCCGGCGGCCCGCCAATTCCGTATGGAGGACGCGCCAATGACATCATTGCCGTCGTGGTCGGAACCATTATCTACTTGGCGTTCGGCCTTGTTCTGCATCCGCTCTGGATCGGCGTGCCGGTATTCGGCTCGGCCGAGGTGGTGACCTGAATGTCGATCGAGCCAAGTTCGCGCCGGATCAGCGCGCCCGATATCCGCGCCCGCAAGGGCGGCAATCCCATCGTCTCGCTGACCTCCTATCACGCCCATACCGCGGCACTGCTGGACAAGCACTGCGACCTCATCCTGGTCGGCGATTCGCTCGGCATGGTGATGCATGGGCTCGAGAGCACGATTCCCGTGACCCTCGACATGATGATCCTGCAGGGCAAGGCGGTGATGCGGGGCAGCAGCCGCGCCCTCGTGGTCGTCGATATGCCGTTCGGCTCCTACGAGGCCTCGCGCGAGCAGGCCTTTGGGTCGGCGGCGCGCATCATGAAGGAGACCGGCTGCGGCGCGATCAAGCTCGAGGGCGGACGGCGCATGGCCGATACCATCGCCTTCCTGGTCGAGCGCGGCATCCCGGTGATGGCCCATGTCGGGCTCACGCCGCAGTCCATTAATGCGCTCGGCGGTTTCCGCACCCAGGGCCGCGATCCCTCCGACTGGGAGCCGATCGAGCAGGATGCGCGGGCCGTCGCCCAGGCCGGTGCGTTCGCCGTTGTCCTCGAGGCCATCGCCGAGCCGCTTGCCGCCAAGATCACCCGCGATATCCCGATTCCGACCATCGGCATCGGCGCCAGCGCGGCCTGCGACGGGCAAGTTCTCGTGCTCGAGGACATGCTCGGTCTGTCTCCCCGGGTGCCGAAATTCGTCAAGCGCTACAGCGACCTGGGGCCGGCAATCGACCGGGCGGTGGCGGCCTACGCGGCCGAGGTGCGCTCGCGCAGCTTCCCGGCTGCCGATAACGTCTATGAAATGAAGCCGCGCCGCGCTAAAGCGCCGTGAGACGCCCAGGGTACCTCGCGAAAACGTCGCTGGCGCATAGGCTTGATGGAATCCGCGTCGGACCACTTTGCCACGCCGTCGCCATATCGCTAGTTTAGCGAGACCGAGCGGCGCCATGGGGCATGCGCCGGTGTGGGGACCATGTCCGACATTTTTCAAGAGGTTGATGAGGAAGTCCGGCGCGAACGGCTGCTGCAGCTGTGGAAGCGCTACGGCAACTTCGTCATTGCCGCCGTTGCGATCGTCGTGCTCGGGGTGGGCGCTTGGCGCGGCTACCAGTGGTGGGAAGCCAAGAAGGCCGCGGAAGCCGGTGCCGCATTCAACTCTGCCGTTGAACTTGCCGATACGGGCAAGCCGGCGGAAGCTGAGGCAGCGTTTGCCCGCCTGGCCGGCCAGGGACCTGCCACTTATCGGGTGCTGGCCCGCATTCGCGAGGCCGCGATTCTGGCGCAGCGCGACCCCAAAGCCGCGATTGCGGCCTACGATGCCATTGCCAATGACGGCTCGGCCGGAAAGTCATTCCAGGATCTCGCAGCGATCCGCGCCGCCGCGCTGCTCGTCGATACGGCCCCGCTCGCCGAGATGGCGCAGCGGCTTGAACCCTTGACCAAGCCGGACAGTCCCTTCCGCCATAGTGCGCGCGAGCTCCTGGCGCTTGCCGCCTTCAAGGCCGGCGACAAGGTCGCCGCCAAGAAGTGGTTCGACATGATCGAAAGTGACCCCGAGACGCCGCAAAGCCTGCGTGGGCGCATCGATATTCTGATGACGCTGTCGGGCGACAACACGGCGAAAGGGTGAGCCGATGCGTGTCACCCACATCGCGCTCGTCGCGCTGCTGCTCGGCACGGGTTTGTCGCTGGGCGCCTGCGACAGCCTCGACAACCTGACCAACATGCTGGACACCAAGAAGAGGTTGCCAGGCGATCGCCGGCCCGTCTTCCCGGACGGCGTCCCGGGCGTCGAGATGGGCGTCCCGCCCGAAATGATGAAGGGCTACCAGGAAAAGCAGCAGGCCGAGCAAGCACAGACCCCGCCCGGCGCGCCGGCGGCTGCTCAGGGAGCGGCCGGCCAGGCGCAACAGGCCGCGCAGGAGCCGCCTGAGAAGCCTAAGCCGAAGAAGGTCGTCACCCGGCCGAAGCCCAAACCTGCACCGAGTGATACGTCGCAGCAGGCGAGCCAACCCGCGGCGCAGACGCAGACCGCGGCTTGGCCGACGCAATCTGCCCAGCCTGCGCCGGCGCGGCCACCGCACCGTGGCCTGGCCAGCAGCAGCAACAGCCACAACAGGCGCCGGCGGCCTGGCCGACGCAGCGCTGAGGCACGCCACAAAACCAGGCCTTTTCCCCGGCCGAGGAAGGCGCTTCAATCAGGGCTCTGATTGGAGCCCGTTTACATGCTGCCCGTCAGTCTGCCGTTGGCATCCCGTTGTCAGTTCGCGTCGGACGATTTCGAGGCGATGCACGCGCGGCTGAGCACCGTGCTCAAGCCGCACGGCCTGCGCAGACTCTCCGACTCGCCTGTATCGGGCATCATCTGTCGCGCGCGTCTCAACCGGATCTCGTTCAACGTCTTGCGCATCGGCCCATCCGTCGAGGTCGCCCCCGGCGCGCTTGAAGACTTCTTCCTGGTGCAGATCCCGATCGTGGGGACGGTCGAGCTCAGTGTCGGAAGCGAGCAGATCAAGTGCGAGGGCGCGACCGCTGCGGTGATTTCGCCAGGGGAACGCTTGCGTCTGCGCTGGTCCGACAACTGCACCCAACTGATTCTACAAATTCCACGTGAGGCGATGGAGTCGAGTCTGGCGCAGCGGCTCGGGCGCAAATCCGCGACGGCGCTTGCGATTCCAGGCCGCATTCGACCTCGATGCCTCGGCCGGCCGGGAGTGGCGCCGGTTGCTTGACGTCGCGGTTCGCAGCATAGAGCACGACGGAATTCTCTCGCGCGAGCCTGCCAGCAGCGATCTTGAGGATTTGTTGTTGTCTGCCCTGCTGGCGGCGCAGCCGCACAATTACGTCGCGGCGTTGCGGCGCCATCCAGATCCCGCTCCGTTCTACATCGTGCGTGCGGAGCGCGAGATGCGCAGACGGTTGCGCCACGCCTTTACTGTGGCAGGTCTTGCCTCCGCGGCCGGTGTAAGCGAACGCACGCTGCACCTCGGCTTTCGCCGCTTTCGCGGCACCACTCCGATGGGGCGACTTGCGGCATTGCGGCTGCACGAGGCGCGCCGCCTGCTGGGCAATGCCGAACCGAACGCCACGGTGGCGCAAGTCGCGGCTGACGTTGGATTTCACCAGTTCGGGCGGTTTGCGGCGGCTTACCGCAATATGTTTGGCGAGCTTCCTTCGCAAACGCTGCGCGGCAGTCGCCGGTTCAGTAAGTAGACTAGAGCATGCGGCCACAACAGGTCTCGTATGATTGAACGATTGCTCGGTGGTTTGCTGCCCGCGCGGTGGGCCGCGCCGGTCTGGCGTCCTGCCGGTGAACAACTCGTTCTCATCAACTGGCTCTACACGGAGATTGACCCGCGCGGGGAGGAGCGTTGGCCCATCCTGCGCGAGCTGCGCGGGTGGCGTAACGTCGAGGTTCATGAAATCGTTGTCGGGATTGACAGCTTCGATTGGACCGCAAGATTATTCACTGTGGAGGATATCGCGAGGGCCAATGCGGATTTTCGTGGCGCGAAGGAGTGGGCCGCTGCACAGCAATCACGATGGAAAGCCGTCGCTTGGGCGCGAAGCAGATGACTGAAATCTAAACCTTAGGCACGTGTGTTCCGCTCCGCGTCACGCATCCAGCGTCTTCAGCTCGCGGCGCATGATCTTGCCGGTGCTGGTTTTCGGGAGATCAGCAACAAACTGGACGGCGCGCGGGACCTTGTAGGCCGCAAGCTCCTTGCGGCACAGCTCGAGGATCGCATCTTCATCCCCCGCCGCGCCCGGCTTGAGCACCACATACGCCTTGGCGATTTCGCCCTTGAGCTCATCAGGTTGACTGCCGACGGCGACCATCGCCACGCTCGCATGCATCGCGACCACCCGTTCGATTTCGGCCGGGAACACTTTGAACCCGGCCGTGTTGATCATGTCCTTCTTACGGTCGACCACGAACACCTGGCCGGCCTCGTCCATGCTGGCGAGGTCGCCGGTGTGCAGCCAGCCATCGGGCTCGATGGTTTCAGCGGTTGCGGCGTCGTTGCCGTAATAGCCGAGCATCACGATCGGGCCTTTGACCATCAGCTCGCCAACCTCGCCGGGCGGCATCGTGACTTTCGCATCGGTCACGGACGCGATCCGGACCTGACAATAGGGAAGCGCGATGCCGATCGAGCCGAGCGTGTGCGGGCCGTAGCAAGGGAAGGTCGTTCCCAAGCCGGCGATCTCGGTCATGCCCCACAGCTCGATGAGTGGACAGCCAAAGCGACGCTCCGCCTCCTGCATCTTGGCGACCGGCATGGTCTGGCCACCGACCGTGCAGCGCGTGAGTGAAGAGACGTCGTAGCGGTCGAAGTCCGGATGCGCCACCATGTACATGTACATCGTCGGCACGCCTTCAAACATCGTGGCCCGATGTGTTTGAATGCTGGCAAGCATTTCGGCTGCGTCGAAACGCGGATGCAGCACCAGCGTGAGGCCGAACATCATCGCGCCGTTGAACACGACATTGCCGTAGACGTGCGGGCAGGGCAGTGCGGTGACGACCGTATCGGCCGATGTCTTGGCGTGCAGCTGCGCCGTCATCGCGCCATTGAGGATCACTGCGCGATGCGACTGCATCGCGCCCTTGGGATGACCGGTGGTTCCCGACGTATAGCCGATCGTCGATAGCTGCTCGGGAGCAACCGGCACCGGTTCGAAGCTCGCATTGCGGCTGATGAGCTCCTGCCGAACGGCAGTGCACCCGAAGGCGTGTCCGCTCCGAACACGATGTTGGTGGAGCAGCCGGCCGACGCGGCGAGGACCGCGGCGACCTTGTCCCGGCTGCCGATCAGCACCTTGGCCCCGCAGTCGCGCGTCACATAGCCGACCTCGGCGGGGGTGAGCATGACGTTGATGGGGTTGATGACGGCGCCGGTCTTCAGCACCCCGTAGTAGCTGACCAGCCATTCCCATGAATTGGTCGCATAGAGGGTGACGCGGTCGCCGGGCGCAACGCCAAGCTTGGTCAGGCTGATGGCGAGCGCATTCGAGAGCTGATCGAGCTCGCGGAATGAGAATGTTTTGTCGTCCGCGATCAGCGCGGTCTTGTCGCCGTATTTCGCCGCTGCGGCAGGCAGCACTTGCCCCAGTGATGTGAGCATGGCGGGCCCTCCCTTATGTCTGTGTCCCGGGCGCGGCGCAGCATGAAATGCTGCGCTGCAGACCCGGGACCGTCCGGAGCGTCATCGTTTATGGCGGTCCCGGATCAGCAGTGCACCGCTACGCAAGAGCTGCGCGCTGCACCGCATCCGGGACACGTGTCCGGAGGCGTTCAATTCACCCAGTGCTCGACGATCTTGCGTGCCGTGCGCCGGCCGATCGCGAGCGCGCCGCCGGTGGTGGCGTTCCCGAGGTAATCGCCGACGTAGTAGATATTCTTAGGCCCGGCCTCCTGGGTCGACAACAGGCTGCGCACTTTGCGGGCCTGTCCCGGTGGAAAGCTCGCGATGATGTAATCCTTGTGCATCTCGTGCACTTCTTTGAGATCTTGCTCCAAGGAGGGGTAGAACTGCTTGGCCCAGTGGCGCGCAACGCGATCGAGATTGGAACCGTCCTGGTCGAGATACTGCCGCTGCCGGTCCGGCGCGAGCACCAGCCATAGCCGCGGCGGATCACCGGTTCGCTCCGACCCCGGGAACGTCTTGATGAAGGAGATCGGCGTGCGGTGCGCGCGCGTATGGAAGGTGCGGATGTCGAATTCCTGCGCCGGCTTTTGTTTGAGCACGTAGGCGACCATCGCGTATTGCGCATACGGGACATCGGCGAAGAACGTTTTTTCCCACGGCGTCTGGTCGGCGACGACGCCGGCAACCTTGTTGCCGGGTAGCGCGCAGACCACGATATCGGCGTCAAGCTTGTATCGGCCCTGCGGACCCTCGCAGATCACGCTGCGTCCCTCGCAATCCTCGCCGAGCTCGATCTTTTCCACTTTGGTGTTGAGCCGCACCTCGAGCTTGCCGGCGAGTGCGCCCGTCAACGTGCCGAAGCCGGTCTTGAACGTGTAGGAGGGCCGATTGCGGACATGCGGATAAATCATCAAAAAATAAGCTTTCGAGGTCTGCTCGACATTCCAGGCCCACAGGTTGCGATAGACGATGGCGACCACGTTCTCCAGAAAGTCGGCGCCGACCTTACGAGTGAGATATTCCACCATGCTCTCGTCGTCGAACGCCGCGGCGGTGTGAATGAGACACGGGTCGACGCTCGAGCGCGCGCGCAGGAAGTCGGGGATGAGGGAGGCGAGCCGCAGCCGCGAGGCGACGCTCAGCGCCGGGTGCTTGAGCATGCCAAAGGTCTGATTGAAGTCGAGCTCGTAGGTCTCCTTCGTGTTGTTGGCGATGCCGCTGCCCATCTTCGGGTAGAGCATCAGGCGCTCGCTCAAACCGAGCTCGTCGATCAGCTCCCACATATCCTTGTAGAAGCGAAACAGCCCGGTCGCGCCGGTGTATTTCATGAACGAGCCTTCGAGCTTCTCCGCCATGCGGCCGCCGGGAATATCTTTCGCTTCCAGGACCGTGACCACGCATCCCGCCTTCTGCAGCTCATAGGCGGCAGTCAGGCCGGCGATGCCGGCGCCAACGACCACGACGCGCTTGCGCTGCCCGTTCCGAACCTCCCCGCTGACTGCCATGACGTCCTCCTGGCGGTTTGGCGCCAGACTAGAGCGTGCCCCCGGGGCGATCTGTGCGCAGACCGCAAAGGCTATCCAATGCCCGCAAAAATCCGCGATTTGCCATCACACCGGCGCGCGTGAACTGGGCCGAAACCCTTGTCCTTGCCGCCGGTTGGGTACCGTCGTATCAGCGCCCATGATTTTTACCGTTGCCATCGTGGGCCGGCCGAACGTCGGCAAATCGACGCTGTTCAATCGTCTGGTCGGCAGACGCCTCGCCCTGGTGGACGACACGCCCGGGCTGACCCGCGACCGCCGCGAGGCCGTGGCGCACCTCGGCGAGCTTGCATTTCGCGTCATTGATACGGCCGGGTTCGAAGACGCGGCCCCCGAGACCCTGCCCGGGCGCATGCGGGCGCAGACGCAGGCCGCGCTCGCCGAGGCGGACCTCGTCCTGTTCGTGGTCGATGCCCGCGCCGGGCTGCTCCCCGACGACCGCGCCTTCGCCGATCTGGTGCGCAAGGCCGGCAAGCCGGCGCTGCTCATCGCCAACAAAAGTGAAGGCAGGGCCGGGGAGGCGGGCGCTTACGAGGCCTATGGTCTCGGGCTCGGTGAACCGCTCCAACTGTCGGCCGAGCACAACGAAGGCATGATCGACCTCTACGCGGCGATCCGCGTTGCCATGTCCGCGGCCGCCACGCCCGCCGCCGACGAGGTGCCTCAAGCCGAGCGTCCGATCCGGGTCGCCGTCGTCGGGCGCCCCAACGTCGGCAAATCGACATTGATCAATCGGTTGCTCGGTGAGGAGCGGCTGCTGACCGGCCCGGAAGCCGGCATCACCCGTGATGCCATTGCGGTCGACCTCGTCTGGCAGGGCCGGCCGTTCCTGGTCCACGACACCGCCGGCATGCGCCGGCGTGCGCGCATCGAGGACAAGCTCGAAAAGCTCTCCGTCGGCGATGCGCTGGAGGCGATCCGCTTCGCCGAGGTGGTCGTCGTCCTGATGGATGCGCAGGCGGCGTTCGAGGAGCAGGACCTGCGGCTCGCCGATCTGGTCGAGCGCGAGGGCCGCGCGCTGGTCCTCGGGTTCAACAAGTGGGACCTCAAGGACGACCCGGCGGCGGTGCGGCGGCTGCGCGACGAGGCCGACCATTGGCTGCCGCAGGTCAAAGGCGTGCCGGTGGTCGCGCTCTCGGGCCGCACCGGGCAGGGGGTCGATCGCCTGATGCAGGCGGTCATCGATATCCATGCGGTGTGGAACAGGCGCGTCCCGACCAACCCGCTCAATCGCTGGCTCAATCATATGCTCGAAGCGCATCCGCCGCCGGCGGTCTCCGGGCGGCGGCTCAAGCTCAACTACATCACGCAACCAAAAGCGCGGCCGCCGAGTTTTGTCATTTTCTGCACCCGTGCGGACGCCGTGCCGGACGCCTATCAGCGCTACCTGGTCAACGGCCTGCGCGATAAATTCAATCTGCCCGGCACGCCGATCCGGCTGACCTTGCGCGAGAAGGCAAATCCCTATGCAGGACGCAAGTAGGGACAGCCTCGTTGCCGAGCCCGCGTCGGCGCGGCCGCGGCAGGCGGCGTTCGCCTTCATCCTGGTCACGGTGCTGCTCGACATGCTGGCGCTGGGCATGATCGTGCCGATCCTGCCGCGGCTGGTGATCGATTTCGTCGACGGCAACCGTGCGCTGGCGACCGACGTGTATGGATTGTTCAGCACCGTCTGGGCGCTGATGCAGTTCCTGTTCTCGCCGGTGCAGGGCGCGCTGTCGGATCGGTTCGGCCGCCGGCCGGTGATCCTCGCCTCCAACATCGGCCTCGGGCTTGATTACATCCTGATGGCGCTGGCGCCCTCGCTCATGTTGTTGTTCATCGGCCGCGTGATCTCCGGCATCACCTCGGCGAGTTTCTCGGTCGCCAATGCCTATGTGGCCGATGTGACGCCGCCCGAGCACCGTGCCGGCCGCTTCGGTATGATCGGTGCGGCGTTCGGCGTGGGCTTCATCGTCGGTCCGGCGCTGGGCGGGTTTCTCGGCAGCGAGGATCCGCGCCTGCCGTTCTGGATCGCCGCAGCGTTCAGCCTGCTCAACGGGCTTTACGGCGTGTTCGTGCTGCCGGAGTCCTTGCCCCGCACCAAGCGCGCGGCGTTTTCCTGGCGGCGCGCTAATCCGCTCGGCGCGCTCAAGTTGCTGCGCTCGCATCGCGAGCTGTTCGGGCTTGCGGCCGCGAGCTTTCTCAACAGCCTCGCCCATGCGGCGCTGCCGAGCGTGACCGTGCTCTATATGACGTTCCGTTATGGCTGGAACTCCCGCCTGATCGGTCTTAGCATGACGTTCATCGGCCTGTGCGCGCTCGTGGTGCAAGGCTTTCTCATCAGCCGCTTTGTCGCGCGCTTCGGCGACCGCGCCGCGCTGATCACGGGCCTCGCGTTTGGCGTAGCGGGCTTTGCCAGCTTCGGTCTCGCCGAGACCGGCCACCAGTTCTGGATGTCGATCCCGCTCGTGGCGCTGTGGGGGCTCGGCGGCGCCGCCATTGCGGCGCTGATGACCAAGCGCGTATCCGCGCACGAGCAAGGTCAGCTGCAGGGCGCCAATGCGAGCCTGATCGGCATCGCCAACATGATCGGCCCGATCATCTTCACCTTCATGTATGCGCGGGCGATCGAGAGCTCGTTCGGTCCATGGCTCTCGGGGACGCCGTTCCTGCTCGCGTCCGGTTTCCTGGCGATCGCGCTCGTTATTGGCTGGCGGGTGACGCGACCGGAACGCCAGTCGTAGCGTCAGCGAGCTGTGCCGCAATCTTTGCCATCTCGACCTTTGTGCGCTCCACCATCTCCAGCGGGATCGGATCCTCCACATCGTTGCGGTTATGCCGCTCGAAGTAGGTGTCCCAGCCGCGGTCCGGCTGGATGAGATTGCCGCGTCCCGCTTTCGCGCGAAATTCCGCGTGCGATTTCACGATAAAATGGTCAACACGGAGCACGTCCCAGATGACGTTCGCGGTGAGACCCGGCGGATACTCGCGCGTTGGATCCCAAATGACGTCCCGGCCAAGCGGGTCCGTGTAGCGGCCTGAATTTATAACGACAGCATGCGGGTTCCTTTCCGGGCCCCCGCAGGCGGAAACCCGTGCAAAGGCTTTGGCGTGGTGGTTGATATGGAAGTCTTGCGGTGCGCGCCGGGTAAACCGCTCGATCACCAGGCCCTCGCCGGCCTCCTCCCGACCGGAGGATCCATATATCGCCCAGTTGAGCGCCACGGCGGCGATGCTGGGATCGGAGAGCCACATTTGCGCAATCCGCAAAACCGAAAACCCGGCCGTTGGACGAAGAAATTCGTCAACGTCGATCAGGAATAGTCCATCTGCGAACAGCCGCGCCGCCGCCAAGGCTTGTTCATAGAACTCGAGTTGAAAGCGCGTTTGTCCGCGCCAGTCAAAGCGAAAGATGACCTTGCGCTCATGCAGCGCCTGCAGCAGTTTGGACGTCGCCTCGTCATCGCCGGCGTTGTCGCCCAGCAGGAAAGCCCTGATCCCGAGCACGCGGTGATAGGCGATCCACTCCAACAAATAGGGGGCCTCGCCGCGCACCGGCGCTGCGACGGCGAGGACTGGAGGGTTTGTATCCGGCACCGCCGCAACTCGGTCAGGTTTCGACGGAGCGGCGGAAATCGACCAGTCTGCGGGCGGGAAAATCATAGTATTTCCCGGTCTCTTTCATGTCGGGCAGGCACAGCGCGACGATCGCGTCGGCGACGGCACCGGGCTTCTCGACGTTAGTCATGTCCATGCCCGGCCGTGCGGTCGCCAGCATGCGAGTGCTGACTTGCGCCGGCGCCATGACGTTGACGCGCACATTGCTCGACGCCGTCTCGGCCGCAAAGGTGCGCGCCAGCGCCTCGATCCCCGCCTTGGTGATCGCGTACGGTCCCCAATACGCCAATCCGAGGCTCGCCACCGCCGAGGAGAGATAGACGACCCGCCCGGCGTCGGACTTCTTCAACAAATCCGCAAAGGCCCGCGTCAGCCGATAGTTGGCAGTCAGGTTGACGGCCAACACATTGTCCCAGTCTTCGGGTGGCACGTGGTCGAGCGGCGAGAGCGGTCCCAGGATCCCGGCATTGGCGATGAGCACGTCGAGCCGCCCGTAGCGCTGCGCCACCGCGCCGGCGAGTCGGTCGATGCCGGCGTCGTCCTTCAGGTCAAGCGGCACCAGGGTCGCGGTGCTGCCGGCCGCGCGGATCGCATCATCCAGCTCCTCCAGCCCGCCGACGGTGCGCGCCACCGCGATCACGTGCGCACCGGCCCGGCCAAGCGCGAGCGCGGTGGCATAGCCGATCCCGCGTGATGCGCCGGTGACAAGCGCGATGCGATGGGCGAGGGGGCGTGCGTCTGCGGTCATGATGGGATCCGGCTGGAGGGCTCTTGCAGGCGACGCTCACAGCGGCACTCCGCCAGCTGACACGGTCGCTTGTTCCGCTTGCGTGTAGCATGTCTCCTTCGCGTTTGCGCTACCGCCCGCGATGATCCGCATCTCGGCTTTCGTCTTGTCGATCAGGTCTTGCGGCATCGGGTCTTCGACCTGGTTGCGGTCATGCAGATCGAAATAGCCGTCCCATTTTCGCGTTGGCACCAGGACATCGCCGCGGGCCTTCTTCGCCTCGAACTCGGCGCGCGATTTGATGATGTAATGGTTGAGCCGCAGCGCGTCCCAGGCCACCGCGGAAGCGATCCCGACGGGAAAAAGCTTTTGCTCCCAGGTGATGTCTTCCCCGCGGCTGTTGACATAACGGCCTTCGCGCAAGAACGCGCCATGCGGATTGTCGAAGCCCTCACATAGGCTGACCCGCACGAAGGCCTTCGTCGAGCGATTGCAGGCGTCGTGCTGGGGTGCGCGCCGGATAAAGCGCTCGATCACCAGACCGTCGCCGGGCTGGTCGCGCCCGGAGGATCCATAGATGGCCCAATTGATTGCCACGGCGCCGACCGTTGGGTCGGCAAGCCAGCGCCCGGCAATCTCTGGAATCGATTGTCCGATTTCCGGTCGCAAAAATTCTCCATATCGATGAAGAACAGGCCGTCGAGCTGACCCAGTCGGGCGGCCGCCAGCGCCTGGTAATAGAAGGGCATCTGGATCGTGGTTTTGTCCCGCCAATCGAACTGGAAAATGATGTGGCGCGCGTGCAGGTCTTGCAGGATGTCCGACGTATTGTCGGGGCCGCCATTGTCGGCGATCAGGAAGACCTTGATTCCGAGGGCGCGGTGATAGGCGATCCACTCGATCAGATATGACGCCTCGCCGCGAACCGGGCAGACAATCCCAAGCCGAGGTGGTGTGCTGCTCATAGCGTGCGAAGCTCAAGATGCCGCATATTCGATCTCGTGCACGACCAAAGTCTCCGGATTTCCCTCGACAGGAAACAGGTACTTTGTTGGTTTGCCGGCGAGAGCCTGGGCGGCTTCCGGCACGCGTTGCGCATGGATCCAGAACGGGATGATGCCGGTCGCCATGAATCCGTCGAGAGGTTTGATCGAGCCCGAATAATGCAGGATTTTGTTCCAGTAATGAGCAACGGGTTGTATCATCGACTGCTGATAGACGCTCACCGGATAGTTGAATCGCTCGTTCAGGACATGAATGCGGCCTTTGAAATAGGTGTTCAGGAAATCCTGATCAGGGTGGATCGCGTGCGGATGTGACATGCTGAACGCGATAAAGCTCTCCAAGAGATCCTGGGCAATCAGCTGGGGGCGGAACACCAGCACGCCGGCGTTGACATAGTTTGCGGCATCGAGCCCGATCCGCGCGACTGCGGAATTGTGCGAAGCCGTGATGGCAATGTGCGGGTCTATGGCGGCGGAGACGGGAGCGCGGTGAGGCGTCGCAACCGCAAGCTCTGAAACGTCCAGGCCGTTAACGACGAGGTCCGAGTCGAGATAGATCACCAGGTCGCGATCTGCGAATAGTTGCGGGACGAGCAACCTGAACAATGTCGCGGCGCCGAATTGCCTGAGCGTGCTGATGTCGATCTTGTTCGGTAGGCGAACCGGCGCAAGGGTCAGGTCAATCTGCATATCGCCCGCAATCTCGGTCAGGCGCTGCTTGGCAACATCATGCAGGGACTCGTCATGCAGCACATGAACTTCGACGGGCTGGCTTGCGTACTGCGCAAGCGACGTAATGGCCACGGCGGTGTTGATCCAATAAAACCCGTCGCGGTCTTGCAGTGCAAAAACGACCGGCAGCGGCTTTTCCTGGGTCTGCTGGCGCGCAGCCGTTGCAGCCGCTGGCGCTATGCTTGGTCCGCGGCAGCGATAAACGCGGACCTCGCGGCCAAGCATCCGATCGTTCCAGGGCCGCAGTTGGTCCGCTAGGGCGCGATCCAGGGCCTCGCGATAGAGCGTCCCATCCCCGCGCGTCGTGCACACCAGCTTGCTGCCGCCTTCCTCGATGTGCCCCATGCGCGGGATCACGGCCACAGGCTCGAGCTGCGGATGGGCCGCGAGGCCGTCCAGAATGCCGGACGTCAGGTCTGGATGCAGTTCATTGAGAAAGTCGTCGATGACGACGAGTGCGCCATTTTCCAGCCAGGATGCGGCCAATTGCAGGTCGTGCAGCATGCTCTCGCGCGAATGGTGACCGTCGAGATGGATGAAGCGGGCGGCCCGTTTCAAGCTTCGCATCCATTCCAGCACGTCGAGCTGCGTGGACAACACTCGGCTGATCGATATCCCGGCGAACTCCTCCGCGGTCAGATGGGCCTTGAGATTGCGCGTCAGCAGGGGCGCGAGGTCGTGGTTGTCAATGATCAGAGGGTCGACGGCAAGCACGGGCTCATCGTGGCGGGCGGCGCGCCCCAGGCCGATCAGGGTCTTGCCGACGTAGACGCCGATTTCCGCAAGCGAGCCCGCGATCCCGGCTTGCGCTTGTTGTTCCAGCAAGGCGTGGAGCGCGCGCGCCTGCGTGCTTTGCAGATAGCCGGGTACCTGGTCTCTGAGGTCGGCGTTCAGGAACCAATCCCGCGCGCGTTGGCTATTGTCGCTCATCTTTGCGTTGCTTGATGTCCCTGAAGCGACCATGCTCGGAGAAAACTCGAATAAGGCGATCGATCAATGGCTGCCGTACCCCGAGTGCCCCAGCTTTGAAGATAATTGTTGACACGCTCGTAAGCAAAAGGGCTGACCGGACATGTTTCGCACGGGGTGGCCCGGCACTCACTCGCCCCGGGTATGGACGCGTGAGCGTCGGGCTATTTGATAGTTGAATCAGATGCTATCCCGCATGAGCGAAGCGACATCCGTGTCGGGAATTTCAATCTCGCTGCACCCCCGGGGCAGATGCGCGGTGCCCTTAATCCACGCTGAGGGCTGTCATCTATGGCACCTATGCGGGAAGTGTGATCTATGCCGCGCCCCAATATCGGGACGACATTCCGGGGGCCGCAGTCGTATGGCTTTTGGCTCGCCCCTGTTCAACGCCTCGGAATGACGTGTTGTGGACTGGCAGCGCTGTCATTTATCGGCGGTTACGTCATATATAGCGAAAACGTCATCTAAGCGCACGGCATCTATGTGCGGTCCTGATGCGTACCGGCGGTCATTCGCGACGCGAGGACCTTGCAGCGCGCGATGTCATCTATGACATCTATGCCCGGACGCGCGAAATTAATCGCGTCCGCTCAGTCACTTACCCATAGATGACAGGAACTGGAATCTTTGCCCTCAGACCTCAGCTCGCCTCGGCCAAGAGCGAGAGTTGGCGCGGCGAGGATTCCTGGCCGGTCTGGTCGGTGAGGGGGGTGGGGTACTCGCCGGTGAAGCAGTGGTCGGTGAACTGCGGCCGCACAGCATCGCGGCGCTCCTCGCCCATGGCACGGTAGAGGCCGTCGACCGAGAGGAAGGCCAGCGAGTTGGCGTTGATCTGCTGGCGCATGCCTTCGAGGTCGTAGATGGCGGCGAGCAGCTTGTCGCGCTCCGGCGTGTCGATGCCGTAGTAATCCGGGTGCGTGATCGGCGGCGAGGCGATGCGGAAGTGCACCTCGCGGGCGCCGGCCTCGCGCATCATGCGCACGATCTTCACCGAGGTGGTGCCGCGCACCAGCGAGTCGTCGATCAGCACGATGCGCTTGCCGGCAATCACCGCGCGGTTGGCATTGTGCTTCATGCGCACGCCGAGCTCGCGGATCGACTGGGTCGGCTGGATGAAGGTCCGCCCGACGTAGTGGTTGCGGATGATCCCCATCTCGTAGGGGATGTTGGCGGCCTGCGCATAGCCGAGCGCGGCCGGCACGCCGGAGTCCGGGACCGGCACCACCACCTCGGCATTGGCCGGCGCTTCGCGTGCGAGCTCGCGGCCGACATTCTTGCGGATCTCGTAGACGCTGCGCCCGCCAACCACCGAGTCGGGCCGGGCAAAGTAGATGTACTCGAAGATGCAGGGCCGCGCCGGCATCGGCGGGAAGGGCTTGTGGGTCTGCCAGCCTTCCTCCTCCGAGTAGACCACGATCTCGCCGTTCTCGACGTCGCGCACATAGCGCGCGCCGATGATGTCGAGCGCGCAGGTCTCGGACGTGAAGATCGGACAGCCGTCGAGCTCGCCAATCACCAGCGGCCGGATGCCGAGCGGGTCGCGTGCGCCGATCAGCTTCTTGTTGGTGAGCGAGACGAGCGAGTAGGAGCCCTCGAGCTGGCGCAGGCCCTCGATGAACTTGTCGATGAAGCGCGCCCGGCGCGAGCGCGCCACCAGATGCAGGATCACCTCGGTGTCGGTGGTCGACTGCATGATGGCGCCTTCGTCGACCAGTTGGCGGCGCAAGGTGAGGCCGTTGGTGAGGTTGCCGTTGTGGCCAACCGCAAAGCCGCCGCCGTTGAGCTCGGCAAACAGCGGCTGCACGTTGCGCAGGATGGTGGCGCCGGTGGTGGAATAACGCACGTGCCCGACCGCGATGGTGCCGGGCAGGCGCTCGATCACGTCGCGGCGGGAGAAGTTGTCGCCGACGAGGCCGAGCCGGCGCTCGGAGTGGAAGCGGCTGCCGTCGTAGGTGACGATGCCGGCGGCTTCCTGGCCGCGATGCTGGAGCGCGTGCAGCCCCAGCGCGGTGATGGCGGCGGCTTCGGGATGGCCATAGATGCCGAACACGCCGCACTCTTCGCGCAGCCGGTCGGCATTCAGGTCGGTCAGCAGGTCCTCATCGGCATCGGCCATCGATTACCTTTTGGTGTCGATCAGTTGGCGCATGCTCGCGCGATCACCCCGGTCATAACCCGTGACGTCGGAACGCGGAGCGCCGCCCGGCCGGCCGGCATCCGTGCGTTGGTCTGGCGGAGCATCCGGGGGCGAATCCTCGTCGCCGCCCTTCGGTCCCTTCTTGAGTGCCTTCGAGATATATTTATCGACGTCCTCCGGCAAAAGGGAGATCAGCCAGGAACCCGTTGCTTGCAGCACAACCCTGGACTTCGCATTCGCAACCCATCCCGGTTGCTGCTTCCCCGGCACCAGCCAGTCGAAGAAGATGAAGGCCACCACCACGATCACCAAACCGCGCGCGAGCCCGAACAGGAACCCGAGCGTACGGTCGAGCGCCCCGATTCGGCTATCGAGAATCCGGTCGGAGAGGCGCACTGTGAATATCGAGACGATCAGCAGCGTGAGCAGGAAAATGCCAGCCGCGGTGACGGCTGTCGCCACGGTGTCGTTTGCGAAATATTGCTGCGCAAGGGGCTTGAGCTTGGGTAAGCCGTAAAAGGTCGCGCCCGCTGCGGCGAGCCAGCCGACGATCGACAGGATCTCGCGGACACCCCCGCGGATCATGGCGAGCAGGCCCGAGATGAGCATCACGCCGAGCAGAATGAGATCGAGCAGCGTGATCGGCATCGGCACCGCGCCTAATTTCTGAAACTCACGTTTGCATTCGAGCGTTAGGCCCAATTCCGATTCGATGGAACCGGAATCGGGGCGCAACCCCAGAGGTGAGACAACCTAAGGTAACGGGCTGCGGCCCCCGCGCGGCCCGTGTATAGCGACGCGGATCGGCCGCGTCACCCGTCTTGTTGGCGCAATTTCGCAACCCTGCGATCACCGCGATCACCTCGGTCGACGCTCTGCGCCGAGATGTCCGCCACCAGGGTCGTGAGCGAGCTTATCGCCGTGACGGCAAGCTCGGTGTCACCGATGTCGGCCCGCGCCGTGTCCGGGACGACGGCGCGCTTGAAGCCGAGCTTCTGGGCCTCCTTGAGGCGGGCGGCGCTTTGCGCCACGGGGCGTACGACACCGGACAGGGAGACTTCGCCGAAATAGACCGCGTCGGCGGGGAGCGCGACGTTGACGAGCGACGACACCAATGCGGCCGCGACCGCGAGGTCTGCCGCCGGCTCGGCGATGCGCAGGCCGCCGGCGACGTTGAGATAGACGTCGTGGGTCGAAAGCCGCACGCCGCAATGCGCCTCCAGCACCGCGATCACCATGGAGAGGCGGTTTTGATCCCAGCCGACCACGGCGCGGCGGGGTGTGCCGAGCGAGGTCGGCGCGACCAAGGCCTGGATTTCGACCAGCAGCGGGCGCGTGCCCTCGATCCCGGCAAAGACCGCGGTGCCAGGGGTGCCGCGGTCGCGCTCGGACAGGAAGAGCTGCGAGGGGTTGCTGACCTCCTGCAGCCCCGCGCCCGTCATCTCGAACACGCCGATCTCGTCGGTCGGCCCGAAGCGGTTCTTCACCGCGCGCAGAATGCGGAACTGGTGCGCGCCATCGCCCTCGAACGAGAGCACCGCGTCGACCATGTGCTCGACCACGCGGGGGCCGGCGATCTGCCCGTCCTTGGTGACGTGGCCGACCAGGATGACGGCCGCGCCCGAGCGCTTGGCATAGCGGATCAGGATCTGGGCGCTGCTGCGCACCTGGGTCACGGTCCCCGGCGCGGAATCCACCGTGTCGGTCCACATGGTCTGGATCGAGTCGATGATGACGAGGCGTGGAGTCTTGCCTTGTCCGAGGGTTGCGACAATATCCTCAACCGAGGTCTCAGCAGCGAGCTCGACCGCCGCCGCGGTCAGTCCGAGCCGCTCGGCGCGCAGCCGCACCTGCGCGACCGCCTCCTCGCCGGAGATATAGATCGCCCGGTGACCGGCCCGGGCAACCGCGGCAGCAGCCTGGATGAGCAGCGTCGATTTGCCGATGCCGGGGTCGCCGCCGACCAGCAGCGCCGAGCCGCGCACAAAGCCGCCGCCGGTGACCCGGTCGAGCTCGGCAATCCCGCAAGGCAGGCGTGGGGCTTCGCGCGTCTCCCCGGCGAGTGGCTCGAGCGCGAACGGCCGCCCCTTGCGGCCAGGCCGGCCGGGACCGACCGCCGGCGATTGTGTCGAGGCATTTTCCTCGACGATGGTGTTCCACTCGCCGCACGCCTCGCACTTGCCCTGCCAACGGCCATAGGCCGCCCCACAATTCTGGCAGACGAAGGTCAGTGCGTTACGCGCCATTGCTATCAGCTAATGTGTAATCAAGACTTCCACACGCGATGGAAGCGGCGGCCCAGGCGCGTGAGCACGTCGTAGCTGATAGTGCGCGCCCAGCCGGCCATCTCGTCGACACCGATGCCGTCGCCGAGCAGCGTGATCCAGTCACCGCGCTGCACGTCCTTGCGCAGCCCGGTGATGTCGACCGCGATCAGGTCCATGGACACACGCCCGACGATAGGGCAACGCGTGCCGTGCACCACCGCCTCGCCGCCGGGGCGGCCGTCGGCGCCGCCGATCGGACGCGAGTAGCCGTCCGCGTAGCCGATCGACACGATGGCGATGCGTGAGGTGCGCCGCGCGGTCCAGGTCGCGCCGTAGCCGACGCTGATGTCCTGAGGGAACCAGGCGCGCCTGCAGGAGCCGCGCCTTGAGTTCCACCACCGGCCGCATCGGATTGTCGCGCGTCGTCGGGTTCGATCCGTAGAGCGCGATGCCAGGCCGCACCAGATCGAAATGCGCCGCCGCGTCCAGGAAGATGCCGGACGAGTTGGCAAGCGAGGCCGGGATGCCGCGGAACATCACGCGGATGTCGCGGAAATCGCGGATCTGTTGCTGGTTGAGCGGATGGTCGGGCTCGTCGGCGCAGGCGAAGTGGCTCATCACCAGCGTGATGCCGTGGTTCGGCATCGCCGCCATCCTGGCCGCAAGGCCGGGCGCCTCTTCCGGCCCGAGGCCGAGCCGATTCATGCCAGTGTCGAAATGCAGCGCCGCGCCGCCGGACCAGCCTTGCACGGTGCGGAACGCGTCCCACTCGGCGAGCTCGCCGAGGTTCCCGATCACCGGACGCGCATTGATCTCGGCGAACAGATGCGCCGTCCCCGGCACGATGCCGTTGAGGACGTAGATGATGGCGTTGGGGAGGGCGGTGCGCAGCCGCCGGGCTTCGGCGACATGCGCCACAAAGAATGTCTCGCAGCCGGCCGCGGCAAGCGCCGTTGCCACCGGCTCGAGCCCGCAGCCATAGGCGTCGGCTTTGACCACCGCGGCGCAGTCGGCCGGCGCGGCGCGGCGTCCGAGCGTGCGCCAGTTCGCGACGATGGCGCCGCAGTCGACAGTCAGCGTGGCGCCCGCTTCTTCAATCGGCGTTGTTGGAGCGGACCCGATCTGTGGCGCGACCGGCAGCGGCTCGGCGGCACGGGGTTGCTGCGGAGGCTGCACCTCCGCGACCGCACGCGGCGGCGGTTCCATGGCGACGACCACGTCGGACGCGGCCGCCGGATCAGGACGTTGCGGCTTGACCTTGCGCTTGGTGAACAACATTGAGCTTCGCCCCCGTTAGCCCTGGGCAAGGGGCGACTATCGAGGCCTATTGTGGCGGCGAAAAGAACACTCAACGCGAGGCCGGAAGGTGATCGTCCTCGGCGAGGTCGGCAAAGCGGGTGACGTCAGCCTTGAACTGCAGCGCCACCGAGCCGGTCGGTCCGTGGCGCTGCTTGCCGATGATCACTTCGGCCTTGCCGTGGACCAGTTCCATCTCGGCCTGCCACTTGAAATGCTCTTCCGTGCCGACGCGCGGCTCGCGATTGCGCAGGTAATATTCCTCGCGGAACACGAACATCACCACGTCGGCGTCCTGCTCGATCGAGCCTGACTCGCGCAGGTCCGAGAGCTGTGGCCGCTTGTCGTCGCGGTTCTCGACTTGCCGCGAGAGCTGCGACAGCGCCACGATCGGCACGTTCAGCTCCTTGGCGAGCGCCTTCAGGTTGGTGGTGATCTCGGTCACTTCCTGCACGCGGTTCTCGGAGCCGCGCTTGCTCGAACCTTGCAGCAGCTGGATGTAATCGACGACCAGCAAGTCGAGCCCGCGCTGCCGCTTGAGCCGGCGCGCGCGCGCCGCAAGCTGCGCGATGGATAAGCCGCCGGTCTCGTCGATGTACATCGGCAGCAATTCGATCTCACGCGCGGTCTCGGCGATGCGATCGAAATCGGCGGGATCGATCTCGCCGCGACGGATGCGATAGGAGGGAATTTCAGTCTGCTCGGCAATGATACGCGTCGCCAGTTGCTCGGCCGACATTTCCAGTGAGAAGAAGCCAACGATGCCGCCGTTGATCGTGGCCATGCGGCCGTCGGCCTGCAGCTCGCCTTCCCACGCGCGCGCAATGTTGTAGGCGATGTTGGTGGCGAGGGCGGTCTTCCCCATGCCCGGGCGTCCGGCGACGATGATGAGATCGGATTTCTGCAAGCCGCCCATCTGGCGGTCGAGATCCTTGAGATTGGTGGCAATGCCCGAGAGGCGCCCGTCGCGCTGGTAGGCGTGCGCCGCCATCTCGACCGCGGTGGTCAGCGCCTGCGCGAAGCGTTGGAAGCCGCCGTCGTATTTGCCGGTCTCGGCGATCTCGTAGAGCTTGCGCTCCGCATCCTCGATCTGATCGGCGGGCGCGAAGTCGACCGGCGCGTCATAGGCGACATTGACCATGTCCTCGCCGATGACGATCAGGTCGCGGCGGATCGCCAAATCATAGATCGTGCGGCCATAGTCCTCGGCGTTGATCACCGTCGTCGCTTCGGCGGCGAGCCGCGCCAGATATTGGCTCGCGTTGAGACCGGCGACGTCGAGATCGGCCGGTAGAAATGTCTTGAGCGTGACCGGGCTCGCAACCTTGCCCTGCCGCACCAAGCTACCGGCAACTTCGTAGATCTTGCTGTGCAGCGGCTCGAAGAAATGCCGCGGCTCGAGAAAGTCGGAGACGCGATAGAACGCCTCGTTATTGACCAGAATCGCACCCAGCAGCGCCTGCTCCACCTCGATATTGTGCGGTGCAGTGCGGAACCGAGCTGCATCCTGCAGCGGTTTGCGGGCGACTGATTCGACGGCCATAGCCTGGATTGCCATAGCGGTTGCGCACTTTCACTGGTTTTGTTTAAACGCAGGCGGTACGCAGGCTGACACCGACCACGCGGTGTCGCGGACCAACCGCTCTCACCCTCACAGCAATCGCTCTTACATCCGCGGGCGAACGGGCGGGCTACAAGTTTGTACTTGTCCCCAATGATCACCGCCGCGTGATGATGCCTGCGGGCAAGCCTTGACGAAAGCCGAGTTGCTGATCGTGGCTCACTCGCCGGCGAGCCGCAACGGCGTGCGACGCTTGAGTTCGAGTCCGCGCAGCCGCGCTTCTTCCTCACCCATGTAGCCGCGCGTGATCGGAACGACGCCCTGCCGCTTCGTGAGCTGGATCTGCATCACCATCAGGTTCTGCTCGCGAAACGACATTTCCGATGCGGCGAGATAGAACTCCCACATGCGCACAAAACGCGCGTCGTAGAGTCGCTCGACCTCTTCGCGATGTGCGAGGAAGCGTTCGCGCCAAGCCCTGAGCGTCTCCGCATAGTGCAATCGGAGGATCTCGATGTCGGTGACCAGCAACCCGGAGCGTTCGATCGCCGGCAGCACTTCCGATAACGAGGGGATGTAGCCACCGGGAAAGATGTATTTGTCAATCCACGCATTGGTGCTGCTAGGTCCCTCGGAGCGGCCGATCGAATGCAGCACCATGACGCCGTCCCGATCAAGAACGCGCGCGCAGGTGCGGAAGAACGCATCGTAGTGGCCGACGCCCACGTGTTCGAACATGCCGACCGACACGATCCGGTCATACTGCTCGGCGACGTCGCGGTAGTCCTGCATGCGGAACGCGACCCGCTGGTCAAGCCCGAGCTCGCTTGCGCGCTCGCGCGCGACCTCAAGCTGTTCGCGCGAGAGCGTGATCCCGGTCAGGCGCGCGCCGGTGAGCTCGGCCAGATAAAGCGCGAGCCCGCCCCAGCCGCAGCCGATATCGAGCACGCGCATGCCGGGATCGCGCAACAACAACTTGGCGGCGAGGTGGCGCTTCTTGGCGAGCTGGGCGTCGTCCAGCGTCGCGCCGGGCTGCTCGAAATAGGCACAGCTGTACTGACGGTCCGAATCAAGGAACAGCGAGTAGAGGCGGCCGTCGAGGTCGTAGTGATGCGCCACGTTTCGGCGCGACCGCGGTCGCGGATTATACTGGTGCAGCCGGCGCCGCAGTTGGCGCAGCTTGTAGCGCGGGCGCACCCAGCGTGGGCCCCTCTGCATGATGTCCTGGCTGAGGATCAGCTGCAGGAAGTCGGCGATCGAACCTTGTTCGAGCACGAGCGTGCCGTCCATGTAGGCCTCAGGGAGCCGCAGGTCCGGATTAAGCAGGATCTCGCGCTCGGTCCGCGGCGTGGTCATGCGGATCGCGACCAGCTCGCCGGTGCCGTCACCTACTCTGATCACCGTGCCCCGGGACGTCGTCAGCTGCAGCTGACCGCGTTTGACGATCGATCCCAGCGCTAAACGCAGCATTCTGTCCATCGGCGGCCTCCTGGCGCCTGACCAAACAGACATTCCCTTGGAAAGCCCGACACAGCGCGCACGCTCCGCGCGGGATGGCATTGCCCCATTCTGTCCGCAGTCACAGCAAAATTAGACCAAAATCTTGTCGCGTCGGCAATGCGTGGAGCGTACCGGTGCGCAACAAATAGTGGCCCACATCATATGCGGATGGTTTAAAGAATCCCCAAGGGGTGTGAGAGAAAGAGCGATGACGTGTCAGGGCGGGTGAGAATGAAACTGTTGCGACTGTGTTTGACGTTGAGCGCGATGCTCGCGGCGCCGGGTGCCGCGCTTGCCCAAGTGGACTACAGCGCCGGAAAATCGGCGCCGCAGCTCTTTTCCTCCGATTGCTCGGCCTGCCACCAATCCCCGGGCGGGCTCGCCAAAGGCCGCGATGCGTCTGCGCTGTCGAGTTTTCTGCGCGAGCACTACACAACCGGGGGGGCATCTGCCGGATTGCTTGCAAACTATCTGGCGGGTCTGCCCGCCGGCCGCCAGCCGGCGGTGCGTGCGTCGCAAACGCCTGGCGCCACCGCAACCGCGCCGGCAGGCGGCACGCCGCGGCCGCCCGCCGCGGTTGAAGCCGAGCGCACAAAGCCCGGTGAGGCGCGCAAACCCAAGCCGACGGAAGCCGAACGCGAAGCCGCCAAGCCGGTAGCGACGCAGGCCGACCGCGAGCCCGGCACCGTCGATCCACTGTCGACCAAGCTGCGCAGCTATGCGACGACGGGGGAGCCGGCGACCCCAGTTGCGGCGGCAGCGCCTGCGGACGAGGCCGTCCGACCAAGCGCGGCGCCAGCTACGACCGAGCCGACGGAGTCGGGACCGCGCTCGGCTCCGCCCGCTGCCGAATCAGCTCCGCCTGCTCCAGCTCAACCAGGCGAGCCGAGCCAATCGACGCGTCCGCCCGGATAGACCGAGCTCACTTCTCCTCGGCGGGAGCGGGCTCCTGGTCGTCCTCGGTCTCCGCGCGCTCCGAATCCTCTGGCCGCTCGAAGAACGCCGCGGCGGTGGCAGCCGCAGCTTCGGCTTCTTCCACGGCTTCACGACTGAGCCTGATATCCTCGCCGCGCGCCAAGCGCTCGGCCTCATCGGCGTTGCGCGCAACGCCGATCTTGATTGTGACCTCAACCTCGGGATGCAGCGCGACCGGCACGACGTGCAGGCCGATCGCCTTGATTGGCGCGTTAAGCGCGATCTGGCTGCGGTTCAGCGTGAACCCGGCATCGGTTACGATCCCGGCAATGTCGCGCGCCGAAACCGATCCGTAGAGCTGCCCCGTGTCGGATGCCTGGCGGAGAACCACGAAGCTCTGCCCGTCCAGTTTCTCGGCGACCTGACGCGCGTCGCCCTGCTGCTCGAGGTTACGCGCCTCGAGCTGCGACTTCATGGTTTCGAACTTGCTGCGGTTATCCTTGGTGGCGCGCAATGCCTTGCCCTTCGGCAGCAGGAAATTGCGGGCGAATCCATCCTTCACGCGCACCACGTCGCCCATCTGGCCGAGCTTGGCGATGCGTTCCAACAAAATCACTTCCATGGTTGTCGTCTCCGTCGTTGATCAGAACATTCGTTAATCGCGCAGCGCCGGCGGGCGGCGATGCGCGAGGCGACCACGCAGGTCAAACAGGCAATCGATGAGGGCGAGGCCGGTGAGCGCGAACACCGGCCAGTGCAGCAGGCGCAGCACCGCGAAGAACGGAAGCGCGCCATAGACCGCGGACAGGATGGCGGCGCGCCCGGGCACGCCACGCGTGAGCGTATGCACGATCGCGAGCCCGGCAGCGGTGTGCGCGATCAACAGCGCGGCGCCGAAGATGCCCATGATGAGGCCCGCCATGCCGCTCAGGTAGGAGCCGATCAGCGTCGCGATCAGCAGTACGGGCGCGATCAGCGGCAGCCGCAGCGCGGGCAAGTCGGGCCAGGGTCGGCGCAATCGCCCAGAGATGTGGAGAATGCGGCCGGCGAGCCACAAGTTGAGCATGTTGGTCACGCTGCCCAAGGCCGCGGCGGCCGGCGGCATGACGGCAACGAGAAAATCGAGGAAGCGATCTTGGTCGGCGCTGCGAAGCGCTGGTGCTGACGCCGGCTCGCTGTCAAGCCGCAGCGCGGTCTCCAGAACCTTGCGCAGCGTCGCCTGGAATGTTTGCAGATCCATCCCGTAGAACGGGATGACGACCAGCATCACCGCGGCACCCAGGATCGCCGACCAGAACACCAGCGATCCTGCCGGATACCATTCGACGCCGCCGGTTGCGGGTTCAACCCGGGCCAGCAACGCGAGATAGCCGAGCCACCACGCGGGTGCTCCGATTCCAAGGACGAACGGGATGCTGACGGATGGAAATTCGCCGACGCCGAACACGATGGTCAATCCGAGCGCCGCGGTGCCGACGGCAGCGAGGCCGGCCCAGTGACTCCAGCCCATGGCGGCGATGAGAATCGGCAGCGGCGCGACCAGCAACAACAACAGCGCGAGCGGCGTGCCGGACGCAGGCGAGACGAACAGGAACGCCGCTGCGGCGCCCGCGCCAATGCCAATGAGGCCGTTCTGCACCATCGTCAGCTGTCCCGCGCTGCGCATGTTCGCCGGCCGACATTTGCGGTCGCCAGCAATCGTGCAAGCGGTTAGAGGCGATACTTGCGCCTCAACCATCGGCCGCGGAGCTCATCCCCGCGGCCTCTCGAGTTTCAAGAACTAACGGATCATGTACGGCAACAGACCAAGGAAGCGCGCCCGCTTGATGGCGCGCGCAAGCTCGCGCTGCTTCTTTGCTGATACCGCCGTGATGCGGCTTGGCACCACCTTGCCACGCTCGGAGATGTAGCGCTGCAGCAGCTTGACGTCCTTGTAGTCGATCTTCGGCGCATTGGCCCCTGAGAACGGGCAGCTCTTGCGCCGACGGAAAAACGGGCGGCGTGCACCCGCACCTGATTGCATGAAGCTCATGCTGTGCCCTCCGCTTCGACCTCATCCCCGTCGCGTCCGCGTCGCCGGTCGCCGCGATCACCCCGGTCTGGGCGATCGCCGCGATCAAAGCGGTCACCGCGATCAAAGCGATCGCCACGGCGCTCATCACGCTCGCGGTCGCGGTCGGCCTTGCGCATCATCGCCGAGGGACCTTCCTCGAGCTCATCGACCCGCACCGTCATGAAGCGCAGCACGTCTTCGTTGATGCGCTCCTGCCGTTCGATCTCGACGACGGCCGCGGGCGGGGCATCAAGATTGAGCAAGGTGAAATGCGCCTTGCGGTTCTTGCGCATGCGGAACGTCAGCGTCTTGACGCCCCAGTATTCGGACTTGGTAACCTTGCCGCCCAGGCCTTCGACCACGCCGCGAATCTGCGTGGTCAATTCCTCGACCTGCTGCGCCGAGAGATCCTGGCGCGCAATGTAGACGTGTTCATACAACGGCATTGAATGCCTCTCCTGTGCGTGCCCCCCGGCGCCAAGCCCTTCGTGCCTTTCGGAAAGGCTCGAAAGCTTTGAAGGCGGGAACACGGGACGCCGGACCAACTGGTCCTGCCGCCACACAAGGGCAGCCGTCCGTTCAGCTCCCGGCCGGATCAGGCGGAAGCGGGCTTTATAGGGATTTTGCCGCCCGTTGCAAGCGACCGGCAACCGCACGCAAGCGCGGCCGGCTTGCTTGACAGGGGCCGGAGGCCGGTGTCTTTCGGCCCGCTTTTACAAGGAGACGCAATGGCGACCGCATTCGTATTTCCGGGGCAGGGCAGTCAGGCCGTGGGGATGGGGCTTGCGCTGGCCAATGCCTACCCGCAAGCGCGCCGGGTGTTCGAGGAGGTCGATGATGCGCTCGCCGAAAAGCTCACCACGATCATGTGGGAAGGCCCGGCGGACACCTTGACCCTGACCCACAATGCGCAACCCGCATTACTTGCGGTCTCGATTGCGGCGCTGCGGGTGCTCGAGGCGGAGGCAGGCCTGAACCTGGCGGGCGATGCTGCATTCGTGGCGGGGCACTCGCTGGGCGAATATTCAGCGCTCACGGCCGCCGGAGCGTTGCGGCTTGCCGACGCGGCGCGGCTGGTGCGCTTGCGCGGGCAGGCGATGCAAAAGGCTGTGCCGGTCGGGGTCGGCGCCATGGCGGCCCTGCTCGGACTTGAGTTCGACGATGCGGTGGCGGTCGCCAGTGCCGCCGCGGAAGGTCAGATCTGTCAGGCCGCCAACGATAATGGCGGCGGCCAGGTCGTGATCTCAGGCGAGAAGGCGGCGGTCGAGCGGGCGGTGGAACTCGCCAAGACGCGCGGCGCCAAGCGGGCAATGATGCTTCCGGTCTCCGCGCCATTTCACTGCCAGCTGATGCAGCCGGCGGCCGACGTCATGGCGCAGGCGCTGGCGGAGGTTGCCATCAAGGCGCCCGCCGTTGTGGTTGTTGCCAACGTGACTGCGACGCCGGTGAGGGAACCACAGGAGATCCTGGTGCGGCTGGTCGAGCAGGTGACTGGAACCGTGCGCTGGCGCGAGTCGGTCACCTACATGGCCGCCCACGGCGCCAAAACATTCTTTGAGATCGGCCCCGGCAAAGTCTTGGGCGGCCTCATCAAGCGGATCGTTGACGGTAGTGAGAATCTCGCGATCGGGACGCCACAAGATATCGAAACGTTCCAGCGCACCCGGGCGCAAGCGCCGGATTTTTCGGCAAGTTGAGGTGGTTAGACGCGGCTGCCGGATGCTGGCAATGACATATGAAGTGTGATAACCGAAATCGTGGGGCTGGATGCCGAGGGTCGGGGTGGTTGCAATTCGCCTTCGGGTGGAACACAAACCAGCTGCGTGAATAACCACGACGATGCCGCGCCGCAGCGACGAGCTGCCGGTACGGCAAGGCCAATTCGAAGCGCACGAGGTTTGAAAGATGAGTGACATTGGCGAACGAGTAAAAAAGATCGTCGTGGAGCATCTCGGGGTCGAGCCTGACAAGGTGACGGAGAACGCGAGCTTCATCGATGACCTCGGCGCGGACAGTCTCGATACGGTCGAGCTCGTCATGGCGTTCGAGGAGGAATTCGGATGCGAAATTCCCGACGACGCGGCGGAAACCATTTTGACTGTCGGTGACGCCGTGAAGTTCCTCGAAAAGAACGCAAAGAGCTGACGACCACTGGCAATGGGCGATCACAGCGTACGCGCCGCGATCACGGCCCATTGCAGATCGCGAAAAATCAGGCAGATTTCAACCACGCAGCTCCGTGCGGCGCGGACCGAACGGCTGCGCTGATAATTTGTCAGGAACTGTGGCCTCGCCACATGTAGAACTCGCCGGCGCAGCCTGGCTGCGTCCCGCGCTCGCTGACGCGCGTGCGCGCGTTCATGCAAGCCGGACTGGAAGCCCAGAATGAGACGCGTAGTCGTGACCGGCTTGGGAATGCTGACACCGCTCGGATGCGGTGTTGAACCGACATGGAAGCGGTTGCTCGCTGGCGAGAGCGGTGCAAGCAGGATCGACCATTTCGACGTCTCCGACATTCCGTGCAAGATCGCGATGCAGATCCCGCGTGGGGACGGTTCCAACGCCAGCTTCAATCCGGATCAGTGGATGGAGCCCAAGGAGCAGCGCAAAGTCGATAACTTCATCATCTACGCGATGTGCGCTGCGCGCCAAGCCCTCGACGATGCCGGCTGGCATCCGCAATCCTATGAAGACCAGACGCGCACCGGCGTGATGATCGGTTCCGGCATCGGCGGCATTGGCGGTATCGCGGATGCGACGCTGTTGTTGAAGGAACGCGGCGCGCGCCGGATGTCACCGTTCTTCATCCCCGGCCGGCTCATCAACCTCGCCTCCGGCTACGTGTCGATCGAGTTCGGGTTGAAGGGTCCGAATCATGCTGTCGTCACCGCCTGCTCGACCGGCGCGCATGCGATCGGCGATGCGGCGCGCCTGATCGCGCTCGAGGACGCCGACGTGATGGTGGCCGGCGGTACCGAATCACCAATCCATCGCGTCAGCATGGTCGGGTTCAGCGCCTGTCGGGCGCTCTCGACCGGGTTCAACGAAACCCCCGAGCGTGCGTCGCGACCCTACGACCGTGACCGGGACGGTTTCGTCATGGGCGAGGGTGCGGCGATCGTCGTGCTTGAGGAGCTTGAGCATGCCAAGGCGCGCGGCGCCCACATCTATGCGGAAATCGTCGGTTATGGGCTCTCGGGCGACGCCTACCATATCACCGCGCCGGCCGAGGACGGCGACGGCGCCTATCGGTGCATGATGGCCGCCATCAAGCGCGCGGGCATTTCGCCGGCCGAAATCGATTACGTCAACGCGCACGGTACCTCGACCCAGGTCGGCGACGAGATCGAGCTTGGCGCCGTGCAGCGCGTCGTCGGCAATGCGGCCGGCCGCATCTCCATGTCATCGACCAAGTCATCGGTCGGCCATTTGTTAGGTGCGGCCGGTGCGGTCGAGGCGATATTCTCGGTTCTGGCGCTGCGCGACCAGGTCGCGCCGCCGACCATCAACCTGGACAACCCGTCGGTCGAGACGCCAATCGATCTCGTGCCGCATCAAGCGCGCAAGCGTGAGATCAACATCGTGCTTTCGAACTCTTTCGGCTTTGGCGGCACCAACGCGTCCCTGATCATGCGGCGGCTGGCGGCGTGAACGAGGCATTAGGGCAGTTGCGGTTGTGGCTTACCGGATAACTTCCGTCGCCGACCCTACTTGTGTAATTTGTCGTTTGAGCGGGGGCGCGAAGCAGAAGTTGGTTCTGCAGGGAATTTGCTCAGTGCGTGCGCCGAGTGGACATAATTGTCTGTTCGGTTTGCGGACCCGGAGGTCTTTCCATGCTGTGGCGCCGTAAGCAGGGGGCGATCGAGCAGCCCGCAAGCACGAGTCCGGCCGACCGCGTACCCGATGCCGATAGCGGGCGCGATTCCAATAGTGCCGCTCAGTCGGCTGGCGACCGTTCGCGCGCGGTCCCGAGGAGCGCGCGCGCAGCGCTGCAGCCGGAAAAAGTCCCGATGCCGAAGCGTCGGTCGCAACGCGCGCGCCATCCGCTCGTGGTGGCAGGCAACGCCTTCTTCACGGTTTTGGTCATCCTGGCCATCGGCGTTGGCGTCGGCGTATTGGTGATCAAGAACCGGTTGACCGCGCCCGGCCCGCTGCAAGACGACAAGGTCGTCAACGTTGCACGTGCGGGCGTGTCGGATCTCGCAGACACGCTGCAGCATGAAGGCGTCATCGATCAGCAGTGGCCTTTCTTCATTCGGGTGTGGCTCAACAAGGCCCGCGGCAACGACGTCAAAGCGGGCGAATATCAGTTCGCCAAGCATGCCAGCGTCGAGGATGTGATCAACACCCTGAGCGAGGGCAAGGTCGTCCAGCACGCGATCACGATTCCCGAAGGTCTCACCTCGGAACAGATCGTGCAGCGTCTGCTCGACATGGATTTCCTGGCTGGCAACATCAAATCGATCCCACCCGAGGGCTCGTTGCTTCCGGAGACCTATCGGTTCCCGCGCTCGACGCCGCGTGAGCAGGTGCTTCAACGCATGCAGCGTGAACAACGCGACGTCGTGCAAAAGGCCTGGGAGCGCCGCGCCCCCGATTTGCCGCTCAAATCGCCGACTGAACTCGTGACGCTCGCCTCGATTGTCGAGAAGGAGACCGGACGGCCGGAAGAACGCTCACGCGTCGCGTCCGTGTTCGTCAATCGACTGAAGCAGAGAATGCGCCTGCAGTCGGATCCAACGATTATTTATGGCCTGGTCGGCGGCAAGGGCTCGCTCGGCCGGCCGATCTCGCGTAGCGACATCACCCAGCCGACACCCTACAACACCTACACGATCGATGGCTTGCCGCCCGGGCCGATCGCCAATCCGGGGCGCGCCTCCCTCGAAGCGGCCTCCAATCCGGCACGCACCAAGGACCTCTATTTCGTTGCCGACGGCACCGGCGGCCACGCGTTCTCCGAGACGCTCGATGCGCATCAGAAGAACGTCTCGCATCTGCGCGCGATCGAGCAGGGCGATGCCGCGAGCGCGGCTCCCGAGCCGGCGAGCACGACGGCCGCCGAAACCGCTCCGCCGCCAAAGCCGCGCGCAACAAAAACGAACCAACAACCCAAGCCGAAACCGGCGACGCCGCAGGTCCAATATCAGAACGGGACAGCAGCTCAACCGGCTTCACCAACTCGCCCGCAATAGAGCTGATCATGTTTGCGTTCCCATGACCCTCTCCAGCATGACCGGATTCGCACGGAGCCAGGGTGTATCCGGCTCCTACGCGTGGACGTGGGAAGTCAAATCGGTCAACGCAAAGAGTCTCGATCTGCGGCTGCGCTTGCCACCCGGATGGGATGCAATCGAGATGCCGGTGCGACAGCGCGCCGCCGAGAAACTCGCACGCGGCGCCTTGCAGGCGGCCCTTTCGGTCTCGCGCGAAGGCGTTCCTCCGGTTGTCCGGGTGAACGACAACGTGCTCGATGCCGTGATCGCCACGCTGCAGGGGCTGACACGGCGGATTGCCGCCGAGCCGCCGCGGCTTGACGGCATCCTGGCGGTCAAAGGCGTGGTCGAGGTCGTCGACGCGCAGGAGCACGAGGACGAGCGGCAGGCGGCCGAAGCGGCTGTATTGGCCGGGTTCGAGAACGCGCTCACCGGCCTCGTGCAGATGCGCCGCCATGAGGGCGAGGCATTGGGGCGCGTTCTCACCACGCGATTATCCGAGATCGGCGCGCTCGCGCAGCGCGCGGATGCGTCACCCGGACGGCAGCCCGAGGCCGTCAAGCAACGCCTCGCCGAACAGGTCGCCGCGCTCATCGAGACCGGCGCGCGCCTCGACCCCGATCGCCTGCATCAGGAAGCAATCCTGCTCGCCGCCAAAGCCGATGTCCGTGAAGAGCTCGATCGCCTGAAGGCGCATGTGGAGCAGGCCCGCAAGCTGATCACGACCGGCGGCGCGATCGGCCGTCGCCTCGACTTTCTGGCGCAGGAGCTCAACCGGGAATCAAATACACTCTGCGCCAAGTCGAATGACGTGGAACTCACCAACATCGGCCTTGAGCTCAAGAGCGTGGTCGAGCAGTTCCGCGAGCAGGTGCAGAACCTGGAATAGGAGCATGACGCTCACGTCGACCCGGCCCCACACACTGCCCGTTGTCGCGCGTCGCGGGATGATGTTTGTCCTCTCTTCGCCCTCGGGCGCCGGTAAGAGCACCCTCTCGCGCATGCTGCTCGACGATCCGGGCGTGGAGCTGTCGATTTCCGTCACCACGCGTGCAAAGCGTCCCGGGGAGGTCGACGGCCGGGATTACCATTTCATCGACAAGGCGCGTTTCGACCGCATGGTGGAAACCCAGGAGTTGTTGGAATGGGCGCGGGTGTTCGACAATTTCTACGGCACCCCGCGCGCCCCGGTGGAAAAGGTGTTGGCCGCCGGGCGTGACATGCTGTTCGATCTCGACTGGCAAGGCACACAGCAGGTGCGCGAGCGTGCGCGCAGCGATCTCGTCAGTGTGTTTGTGCTGCCGCCGTCGGTGCCCGAACTGGAGCGCCGCCTGCGCGCGCGCGCCCAGGACAGCGATGCGGTGATCCGGAGCCGCATGGAACGCGCGGGCGACGAGATGAGCCATTGGGCGGAATACGATTACGTCGTCATCAACAACGATATCGAGCAGGCGCTCAAGGAGGTGCGGGCAATTCTCGCAGCCGAGCGGCTGCGGCGAGAACGGCAGGTCGGATTATCAACGTTCGTGCGCTCACTGCAGAGCAAGCTCTGATCAACCAAATATCGAATTGTGGCGCGTTACTGCGCTGCTGCCCCCGACAGCGCCTGCGCGAGCGCCACAAATCCCCCGACTGGGATGTCCTGCGCACGCGCGGCTGGATCAAGACCGGCGGCTGCCAGGAGCGGCAGCGGATCGGGAACGAGTGTCTTGAGGCTCTGGCGCAGCATCTTGCGCCGCTGCCCGAAGGCGGCTGCGGTGACTCGTTCCAAATCGGTCAGCGCAACGGGTAGGGGATGCGCGCGCGGTACGAGCCGCACCAAGGAAGACGTGACCTTCGGCGGCGGCACGAAAGCGGTCGGCGCAATATCGAACAGGCGCTTTGTCTCGCAGCGCCAGTTGCACAGGACCGACAAGCGTCCATAACTGCTTGTACCAGGCGCGGCGATGATGCGTTCGGCGACTTCGCGCTGGAACATCAGCAACAAAGAGTCATACCACGGCTGCCACGGTTCAAGACTGAGCCACGCCACCAGCAACGCCGTCGCGATATTGTAGGGCAGGTTGGCGACAATGCGGGCAGGCGCGCTGCCGAGATGGGGCCGCGGATCGAAACCCAGTGCATCGGCTTCGATAATATCGAGGCGCCCGGGGTAGTGCGTCGCAAGCTCGCTGAGCGCCGCAACGGCGCGCTCGTCCCGCTCGATGCCGATGACGCGCTCGGCACCCGCCGCGAGCAGCGCCCGTGTCAGCCCGCCGGGGCCGGGCCCGATTTCGACGACGGTTACGCCTGTGAGCGAGCCTGCAGCGCGCGCGATTCGGGCTGTGAGATTGAGGTCGAGCAGGAAGTTCTGTCCGAGTGACTTTCTCGCCGACAGCCCATGGCGCCGGATGATCTCCCGCAGGGGCGGGAGGTCGTCAACACTCATGACAGCGCGCTCGCGCGCACCGGTTCCTCGCGCGCGAGTCGCGCAGCCAGCTTGATCGCGGCAATCAAGCTCGATGCGTCGGCGCGCCCGCTGCCTGCGATATCGAATGCCGTGCCGTGGTCGGGCGAGGTGCGAACAAACGGGAGGCCCAAGGTGACATTGACGGCGTGGTCGAAGGCGAGAGTTTTGATCGGGATCAGCGCCTGATCGTGATACATGCACAGCGCGACGTCGTAGCTCGCCCGCGCCGCGGGATGGAACATGGTGTCGGCCGGTAACGGTCCGCGCGCATCGATGCCTTCGGCGCGCAATCTGTCGATCGCCGGCGCTACGATGGCATGATCCTCGGCTCCGAGCGCGCCGTTCTCACCGGCATGCGGATTGAGCCCGGCGACAGCGAGGCGCGGGTGACTGATACGAAAACGCTTCTGCAGGTCGCGTGCTACGATGCGCCCCGTCTCGACGATGAGATCAAAGCTCAACCGGTTCGGGACTTCGGTCAGCGGCAGGTGAATGGTCACCGGCACGACGGCCAGCTCCGGCGCCCACAGCATCATTACCGGGTGCGCGCCTCGTCCAGTCGCTTCGGTTGCCAGCTTGCCGAGGAATTCCGTGTGACCCGGTTCGGCAAATCCCGAGCGGTAGAGCACGTTCTTGGCGACCGGATTGGTCACGATCGCCAGGGCAGAACCGCGGAGCACCTGCGCCACGCCAGCGCGGATGGCCGCAATCGCGACCGGGGCGCTCGTTTCATCAGGAAGTCCTGGCGTAGCGGTCGCGCGTACGCCGACATCCACGACCGGCAATGCGCTGGCAAATGCCGCCAGTGCCTCCTCGGGCGCAATGGCGACAACCGGTACGGAGATTCCCAGCCGAGTGGCGCGTTCGCGCAGATAGGTCGCATCGCCCAGCACGTAGAACGCCGGCAGCTCGAGCTCGGCGCGTCGCGTCCAGCTTAGAAGGGTGATGTCGGGACCGATCCCTGCAGGCTCGCCCAGTGTCAGCGCAAGCGGGCCTTTCATATTGGACCTGAGTGGCCCCAACTATTCGGTCTTGACGCCCGGGGGATGCGCATTCGACTCCTTCGCAGGCTTCGCCCCCTTCTTGCCTCTGACTTCCTTGATCGGTTCCTGCGGCTCTTTCCACTCGATCAGTGCGGCCCGGCGCAACTCGGCAAGATAGCGTTTGCCCTGAGCTTCGAACTTTTCGCCATACAACTTGTTCTTCACTTCCGCCTTGGCCACCGACTCGACGCGCGCCTGCCGCTTGTCGCACAGCGCAAAGAGTTCGACGCCGCGGGCGGTCACCTCGGGCGAGGTCAGGTGGCCGACCGGCACTTTGTCCAGAATTTCCCGGATCGCCGGTGCCAGATCCGCCGATGATTTGAGGATGGACTCACGCACCGCGACGTCTCGCAGCGAGCGCGCGTAACGGATACCCGTGTCGCAGCTGTCGAACTGGGAGCGCAACGCTTCGGCCTCTTTCTTGCGCAACTCGATGGCTTCAGGGCTGGCACCACGCCCGACCACGAACAGGATCGGCCGCAAAGTGTACTCGAAGCCAAGCGGGTTCTCCCCAGCAGCTGGAGCATCGGCCCCTTCCTTTTTGGGCTCGCTCTCCATCGCTTGCAGCACGTCCTTTTCGTTGACGAGCAAGCGTGCCTGGAACCTGCCCTGCACGATGGTCGCCCAGGAAATCTCTGCCTTGATGTGCTCCTTCATGGTGTCCGGCTCGACGCCGGCCTGGGTGAGGACCTGCTCGAACTGGCTCTTGCCCATATGGATGCGAGCGCCCATCTCGGCAAACTGCTTGTCGACGTCCGCGTCGGTAATCTCGATGCGGTAGCGTTTGCCGACCGAGATTTTGATCTTGTCATCGATCAAATCGTTGATCAGCTCCTCGCGCCCCACGGTCTTGTGCAAGGTCAGCTGAACAAGCTTTCCGCGCTGCTCGATGTCGAAATTGGTGACCGGGTCGCCGTTGACGAACAGCACGACCTGGGCCTGCGCCGGAGCGGCCGCAACGAGGCAGCCGATCATCGCCGTGAGCAGGCCGGCGCGTTTGATCATCGAGCAACTGGAACTGCCCGCCCGAGTGAGCACAAAAGCGGAAAGGTCATGCTTCCACATCATTGCACCCCAAATCCTCCTCCAACTGTGCCCAACGTTCGCAGGCTCATTTGGAGCATGATCGTATGGTTGGTGGTCACGTTGCCGCTGTAGGTGTAGTCCGTTACATAACTCACTGACGCCGTGAAACAATCGTCAATATAGCCAAGTCCAAAGCGGGTCTGGTCAAACGTGTTGGCAACCAGATCGTACCGTATCCCGGCGATCGCGGCCCAATTGGCGGTGAGCTTCACCGAGGTGTTGGTGACCAGGCCCTGCCGCCGTTCCAGGAAGCCGATGAGCGGCTGTGCTGCGTAGTCGCCGTACAGAACCTGAACCAGGAAGCGGTCGTAGTTCGCGCGTCCGTCGAGCTCAAACCGCTGGACGGCGAAGTTCTCTTGGGAGAACCGGAAGCGCGACGTCACGCTGTAGATCGAGTTCGGCTGGTACCCGAGCCGCGCGACGTAGTCCGACCGGCTGGTGTCGAGACCGCTGTTGAGGCCGGTATTCACCAGATCGGCTACCGCGTAGGAGTTGAGGCCGAACAGCTGATACGACTGGCCAAACAACGCGTTCACGGTGCCGCCCTGGTTGAACTGGGCGGTGTATTGAGCGCCGACGTTGGCGCGGCCGCCGCCTTCCACACGGTCCCAACCCGAGAATTTGTCCGTCCGGAACAGGTTGGTGTCGTCGAAAATCAGGCTTTGCGCGTCTTCGTTCGGCAGCTTGCCGATGTTGGTCTCGTTGGGGCGCACGATGACCTGAGCAATCGGCTCGATGGTCTGGGTGCCCCAGGATTCAACGCCCATGAACGGGAACCGATACTCGAGGCCGACGGTCGGCATCGCGCGCTCGATCTGCGTATCGCCGGGCGTAATGAAGTTGGACACGCCGGTATTGTTCGTGACCGTCAGGGCCGCCACGTCGCCGCGAACGGAAGCGAACGGCGTCCAGACTTGACCAACGGGGTCGATGATCTGCTTGCGCCAGTTCAAATCCGCTGATGCACGCGCGTAGTCGCCTGGCAAGCCGCGCAGGACGCAGGTCGCGGAAGTTTTGAGGGCAGGATCGGCGGTGCTGGTAGCGCAGAGCCCGTAGCTGTTCGCGAACTGTGTGATCGGGTCGAACTCCGCCGTGGTGCGGCGCAGATTCGTCATGTTGAAATTGTAACTGACTTCGCCCCCGAGCACCGGGCTGCTCAAGGTGCGCTGATAATCAAGCACGGGGTAGATATCCGGAATCGCGCTCTGCTGATCGAATTCCGAGAGGCCCATGTAGTGGATCGAGCGCAGATCGAAGTAGCTGCGGTCGCCGCGTCCGGCGAGGAACAGTGTGGAAACGGCTTCGGTCAGTCCCATGCCGGCCGGATCGGGATTGCGCATCTGCAGCGACCTGATCTTGTAGTCCTGGAAGAAGGTCGCGTCCGACAGGAAGGCGGCGTCAAAGCCCAGCATCCACTGCGGTGAGATGGAGAAGCGGCCGGTGCCTTCAATATCGCCGCGCCATTGCCGATTCCCGGGGGTTGCGGGGCCTTGCGACCGGATGAAATAGTCCTTGTCAAGCTGATCGATGCCGGCCGCGCGAATGGTGTACCAACCATTTTCCACGCGCTGACGGAACTCGCCTTGCATCAGCACCCCCTGCTTGGTGGTGGACTTGGGCGAGATCGTCATATCGTAATCGGGCGCAAGTGCGACGTAGTAGGGGGTTTCGAGCGCGAACCCATAGGCCGAGCTCGTGGAGAACACCGGCATCAGGAATCCGGTCTTGCGCTTTACGGTCGGATCCGGTGCGGAAAAGTAGGGGAAATAGGCCAGCGGCATACCGAAAAACTCGATGCTGGCACTTTCGAAGTACAGCATCTTTTCGGTCTGGTTGTGGATGATGCGCGCCGCCTTGATCTGCCAGAGTGGCGGCTTGCGGGGGTCTTCCTTGCAGGGTTCGCACGCCGTGTAGACACCGCTCTGGAATACGGTGAAGTTGCCCTCGTTGCGTTCGGCGCGCGCGGCCGCGATCCTGGTCTGGTCGGGGGTTTCAACGCGCAGCGAGTTGACAAAGCCGTCGCGATAATCGTCGGAGAGATCGATCACTTCGCCGTAGCTGATCTTGCCGTCGGCGTCGGTCAGGCGTGCGTTGCCTTCCGCGTGCAGCCGCTTCGTCTTCTGATCATAGATGACGCGATCGGCTTCGATCGTCGCCCCCTGATAATACATGCGAACGTTGCCGACGGCCGAAACGCGCTGGTTGTTGTAGTCGTAGTCGAGCTCGTCCGCCTGCACGAGCATCTTGGAATTGGGGTTCTGCGGCTGGCCGTTCAGCGCACCGCCGATACCGGGGCCTTTCGACGGGGGCGCCGGACGCAGCTGGTATTTGAAATCCAGGTACGGCGTCGGTGCCATCTGCGCCGAGGCGACGCTGATGGCGACAGTACCGGCGGCGAGCGCGAGCGCGCAGGTCGCGGCAAGCCGTGCCACGCGAACGCGCGCAGCCAGGCATTTGCGGCGGAAAGGACGGCCGGCGAGCCTCGACATTAGCCGTCCTCCTGATGGAGCAGTGCAACCACGCCCACCAAAGCACCGACAAGCGCAGGCGTCCATGCTGCCGCAGTCGGCGGCATCAGCAATGCCTTGCTCAGGTCCTCGGTGATCTTGGACAAGATATAGAGCATAAAGCCGGCGGCGACGCCGGCCAGAACCATTTTCTGCACGCCGCCAAAGCGGAAGAAACGCAGGCTCGACGCCGCGGCCACCAGCACCATCGCGACGAGAAGGAACGGCCGCGCCAGCAGTTTCTGGTACTGCAACTCGTAGCGCGCGGCACCGAGCCCGGCGCCTTCGGCGGTTTCGATATAGGAGGGCAAGTCCCAGAACGGCACGGCCTCCGGCGTCGCGAAGCTTTCGCGAACCTGCGCCGTGGTGAGATTGGTTTTCAGCGAAAAGGTCTTGTGTACGACCGGCAGGACGTTGCTCGCGTAGATTTGCGCATCCTCGAGGTCCCAAAAGCCGGGCCCGAGCACGGCCGTGCTCGCCTCGATCCGCTGCTGAAAGTGACCGTCCTGATCGAATGTGAAAATCGTCACGCCGCCCAGCCGCAATCCCTGCTCGCTGCTGGTGGTGGCGTTGATGATCGATTGTCCGTCGGCGCTTTTCTGCCGCAGCCAGAACCCGGCCCCGGTCGATTGCAGGCCGCTTTGCGCGCCCCCAAAAGCCTGCACCTCCAGGCGTTTCGACTTCTCCTGCAGCATCGCCGCGCCCGGA
Source organism: uncultured Alphaproteobacteria bacterium (assembly GCA_963760435.1). Lineage (GTDB taxonomy): Bacteria > Pseudomonadota > Alphaproteobacteria > Rhizobiales > Xanthobacteraceae > JAFAXD01. The sequence continues at coordinate 54,124 of CAVXDE010000027.1, read as the reverse complement.
TTGTACACCGTCGTGGCGAGCATCCCGACGATGCCGGCAGAGAACAGCACCGGGGCGACGAATTGCCAGGCCGACATTCCAGCGGCGCGCGCAATGACGAGCTCAAGCCGGCGCGAGAGATTGAGGAAGCACGACATGGCGGCGATCAGCACGGCGAACGGCATGATCTGTTCGCCGAGCTGAGGAACGCGGAAGAACGAGATCTGCACGATGGTGAGCATCGTCACGTTCCCCTCGCCGCCACGGTGACGCATCAGCTCGATGCAGTCGACTAGCCCGACGAGCAGGATGATGCCGAAGAAAACGGAGGCAAAACTCGTGACAAACCGTTGCGCGAAATAGCGCCCCAGTGTTCCGACCGCCACCGGTCTGGTTATGGCAAATTCGCCGATCATGCGATCGCCAACCGCGGCGATGGGACCAGCACAAACAGACCGAACGCGTAGCAACCAAAGAATTGGCTGAACGAACCCATCACCCCTGCAACCCCCAAGCAGAGCTTCCGAGCCTACCCCCCAAGGCTCACCCGGAATCCTGCAACCCCATTCACAGCACAGAATTACAACGATTCACAGCGTGCGTACCGCGCACGTCGCTCATCGTTCGTTAATTCTGTTGAACCGGCGCAAATTGGCAACGCACCCATACCTCAGCTTGGCGGCGTTATCCCCTCGGCCCGACCCCCTGAATGCCATTTACCATCGCTGTACAAAATGGCCGTCCCGAGGCAAAGCTGTTGAAAAACCATCGGGAATGGTTAAGGGGTTGCAATCGGGTGACACGCCGCCGCGATTTGGCTACCCCATGTCCAAGGACCACCGGGATGGGCCCTAGCAGCGTCCATTTACCACCAGCAACTGAATTATTCTTTGAGGGCCGTGATGCCGGACGCTTTTAAACTGGGATTCGCTCCGTTTGCGCTGCCGGTGCGCGGGGTTCTCGTTGTGTTCTGTAATGATGGGCTCCAACTCGGACCGACGACTTCGCGATCTCCTCGGCCATGCGGCGCAGATGGTCCGCAAGGCGGCCACGGCAGAGCGCTTCAAGGGCAAACTCGGATCGACCCTCGACATCGTGTTGCCTGCCGGCTTGCAGGCCACCCGTCTCGTTGTCGTTGGTTGCGGCCAATCGAGCGAGCTCAAGAGCTCGGACTACCTGCGGTTGGGCGGCGTGGCCATGGGTAAGGTGCCGGCCGCCGCCGGCGACGTCATGATTCTCGCCGAGCTTCCCGGCGGAGCCATGAAACCCGAGCACGCGGCCGACGTCGCGCTGGGCGCGCGGCTGCGCGTCTACTCGTTCGACCAATACAAGACCAAGCAAACCGACGATGAGCCCAAACCCGGTTCGGCCCATGTCACCATCGGCGTGAGCGAGCCCGGAGCGACGCGCAAGGCCTGGGCCGATCGCGAAGCCCTCGCCGATGGCGTGGTGCTCGCGCGCGACCTCGTCAACGAGCCGGCGAATATCCTTTTTCCCGAGGAGTTTGCGCGGCGCGCGACGGGCCTGCGCAAGCTTGGGGTCGCGGTCGAAGTTCTCGATGTGCCGGCAATGAAGAAGCTTGGCATGAACGCGCTCCTCGGCGTCGGCCAGGGCTCCGCGCATGAGAGCCGCGTGGTGATCATGCGCTGGAATGGCGGCAAGCGCGGCGAGAAGCCGGTCGCTTTCATCGGCAAGGGCGTGTGCTTCGACACCGGCGGCATCTCCATCAAGCCGGCACAAAGCATGGAAGACATGAAGGGCGACATGGCCGGTGCCGCCTGCGTGGTCGGCTTGTTGCAGGCGCTGGCGCAGCGCAAGGCTGCGGTCAACGCCGTGGGGGCGATCGGGCTCGTCGAGAATATGCCGAGCGGCAACGCCCAGCGCCCGGGCGATATCGTCAAGACCATGTCGGGCCAGACGATCGAGATCATCAATACCGATGCGGAGGGCCGGCTCGTGCTCGCCGACGTGCTCCACTATGTCGCCGATCGCTTCGCGCCCAAATTCATGATCGACCTTGCCACGCTCACCGGCGCCATCATCGTTTCGCTCGGCCAGGAATATGCCGGACTGTTCTCCAATGATGACAAGCTCGCCGAGCGCCTGACCAAGTGCGGCGAGCGCACGGGCGAGCGGGTCTGGCGGATGCCGCTCGGGCCCGAATACGACAAGATGATCGATTCCAAATTTGCCGACATGAAGAATACCGGCGGCCGCTTCGGCGGCTCGATCACCGCCGCTCAGTTGTTGCAACGCTTCGTCGGCAAGACCCATTGGGCGCATCTGGACATCGCCGGCACCGCGATGGGCTCGCCGCAAACGGATATCAACAAAAGCTGGGGATCGGGCTGGGGCGTGCGCCTGCTCGACCGGCTGGTGTCTGATTATTACGAGCACTAACGCCTAGACGCATGACCGAGGTCCTGTTCTACCACTTGCAAGAACAGCCGATCGAGAAGGTGCTGCCGAACCTGCTCGAGCGCTCGCTCGAGCGCGGCTGGCGTGCGGTCGTGCAGGCCTCCTCGGAGGATCGTGTCGATGCGCTCGATGCGCATTTGTGGACGTTCAGTGACGACAGCTTCCTGCCGCATGCAACCGATCGGGAGGCGACCGCGGCCGAGCAGCCGGTCGTGCTCACGGTGCGCGAGCACAACCCCAACGGCGCGAGCGTGCGTTTCCTGATCGACGGCGCGCCGGTTCCGGCGGATGCCGGCTCCTACCAGCGCTTGGTGCTTCTGTTCGACGGCGGTGACCCGGAGGCGGTCGCGGCCGCGCGCGAGCGCTGGACCGCGGCAAAGGCGCAGGGGTTCGACGTGACCTATTGGCAGACCGACGAACGCGGGCGGTGGCAGCGTAAGGGCTAAATGCGTCTCGACGACGCGGGTCAGCGCCCAAGCGTACGGTGCCTTGCCATCTTGGTGACGCAAAATCAGCCTTCAATCTGAATGGGGTGGTCTGGATCACATGCGACTGGGAAACGATTTGCGCGGCGCGGGCCGGCCGGTGCTAGTGGCTTTGCCGCTGGCCTTGGCCGCGGTGCTCGCTGCCTGTTCCGGCCCTGATCTCGGTCAAGTCAGCCTGCCGAAAGTCGACAGCAGCGTCTTCGTGACGCCGAATTTCAACGAATTTCAGAAGCGCGAGCAGGCCCAGGGCCCGATCGGGCCGCAAGATTTGGTGGACGCGTCCGGCCGTTGTCCGGCCGCCGCCGCGCCGGCGCAAGCGCCCGACGTGGCGGGAGGCGGCCAAGGCACGCAGGGTGCGACGCCCGCCGCGCAGCTCTCCGGGCGCCCGATCGTTTTGAAGATGACCGAATGCGACCTTGTCGGGGCCGCCGGGGCCCCGCAGGACGTGCAGATCGGCGCCAATGAGCGCGGCGATCGGGCCGTGACCTTGGAGTACAAAGCCGGCGTCCATGCTGGTATATATCGTTTCGTCTCGGGCCGACTGGTCTCGGTCGAGCGCGTCGAGGGGGCGCCACAAACGCCGGCCCAAAAGCCGCCGGCAAGGAAGCCCAAACAGGCGACATGAAAACGAACCAGCTTTGGCTTGTGCTGTCCGTCGCGCTCGCGACGGCAGTCTTCAGTGATTCCGCAACCCTGGCTCAGGCGCCGGCGGCCACGGCACCGCCCGCAGCTCCCGCGGCCACGGCCCAACCGGCGCCGCCGCCCGGTGCTCTGGCGCCGGCTTCGCCGATCGCGGCCGCAGCCCCCACAAACCCGGCGGCAAATTCCGACGCGCGCCGTTCGCAGGCTGCGCGGCTGCCCGGCGAGATCACCACGATCCAGTATCTCGAACTTCCGGACCGGCGGTTTCAATTCAAGGCCACCGCGGGTGCCATTCCGCTTTATGACGCGAGCGACGGCAGCCTGCAGGCCGAGGTCGCATACGTGGCCTATGTGAAGTCTGAGGCCGAGCCGGTGCGGCCGGTCACGTTCGTGTTCAATGGCGGCCCGGGTTCGTCCTCGGCCTATCTACAACTCGGCGCGATGGGGCCGTGGCTCTTGTCGCTCGACCATATCAAGCCGTCGACGCCGCCGACGCTGGTCCCCAACCGGGAAACCTGGCTTGATTTCACCGATCTCGTCTTCGTCGACCCACCAGGCACCGGCTACAGCCGCATCGCCGCATCCGGAGAGGGGCCGCGGCGCACGTTCTGGTCGGTTGATGGCGATGCCCAGGCAATGGCCGTGTTCATCCGCAAATGGATCGAACGCACGGGGCGGCAGGCTTCGCCAAAATTTCTTGTTGGCGAGAGCTATGGCGGCTTCCGCGTTCCCAAGATCGCCCGCCTCCTGCAGGAGGGCCAGGATGTTGGCGTCAATGGCTTGATATTGATCTCGCCCGTTCTCGACTTTGGTTTTCGCAACCTCTCCTCGCGATTGCCGGAACGATGGATATCATCCCTGCCGTCGATGGCTGCGACCGCGCGCGAAGCCAAGGCAGGCGGGGAGGGAGGTTTCGATTCCGCTGCGCTCCAGGATGTGGAGGACTACGCCGCCGGCGACTATCTGCGCGACCTTATGCGTGGACCGCGCGACCAGGCAGCCGTCGAGCGCATCAGCGCCAAGGTCGCGCAGTACACGGGGCTTGATCCTGAGCTGGTGCGCCGCCTCGGCGGACGCGTCGACAGCTCGACGTTCGAGCGCGAGTTCTATCACGGCCAGGCGCTTGTCGCCTCCTCATACGATGCCACCGTCACGGCGCCAGATCCGGACCCGACCGCTGCGCGCTCGCACTATCCGGATCCCGTGCTGTCCGCGATGGCGGCGCCACTGACGCTGGCGATGACGGATCTCTATCGCAACCTGCTGCACTGGCGCGTCGAGGATCAGTACCGGCTGCAGAATGGCGAGGTCTCGCGCAACTGGGATTTTGGCCGCGGGCGCGGATCACCACAGGTATTGGATGATATCGCGCAAGTCATGGCGGCAGATCCGCGTGTACACCTTCTCGTCACGCATGGCGCCAGTGATCTCGTCACGCCCTATTTCGAGACCAAGCTGATCCTCAATCAGTTGCCGGCCTCTGTCGCCGACCGTGCCGTGTTTGCGCTCTATGGCGGTGGACACATGTACTACAGTCGCGACAAGTCGCGCGCTGCGCTGCGCGCTGATGCGCAGGCGCTGTTTCGGGCGAGCATGCCGGAAACGGGATTGCACGAGTAGCTGAAGCCTTCGTCATTGCGAGGCAGCGACGAAGCAATCCAGTGCGGCGCTTCAGCGCTGGATTGCTTCGCTTCGCTTGCAATGACGAGGGACAAGCCAGGCGATGATGACGGAGAGTGAGTCGGTTGATCGGAACGTGCCTTCGTGTTCCGTCGCCGACAAAAACAAACTTTGGGAGACGCCATGATCCGCCTGCTTCGCGCTTTGCCGATTGTCCTGGTCGCGTGCCTGACGTGGGCCGGGGCGGGCGCCGAGGACTATCCGAACCGGCCGGTGAAGATCATCGTCCCGTTCGGGGCCGGTGGACCCGCCGACCTCTACGCGCGCGTGCTGGCGCAGCATCTGTCCGATACGCTCAAGCAGTCATTCATCGTCGAGGACCGGCCCGGTGCCGGCTCGGTGATCGGCACCGACGCAGTCGCCAAGTCGCCGCCCGATGGATACACGCTGCTCGCCATGTCCAACACGCACACGACCAACGAGTCGCTGCTGCCCAACAAACCGTTTCAGCTGATGCGCGATTTCGTGCCGGTGACGCCGATCAACTCCTCGGACCTGGTCATGGTCGTGCACCCCTCCGTGCCAGCCAAGAACCTGCAGGAGTTCATCGCGCTCGCCAAGGCCAAACCGGGTGAGCTCAACTACGCATCGTCCGGCCCGGGCACGCCCTATCACATGGCCGGCGAACTCTTCAAAGCGATGAGCGGCACCGACATCGTGCACGTGCCGCACAAGGGCTCCGGCGAAGCGCGCAACAGCGTGCTCGGCGGCCACGTGCAGATGATGTTCGATGCGGTGCCGACGATGGCCGAGAACATCAAATCCGGGCAGGTCCGCGCGCTCGGCGTCTCCGGCACCAAGCGCTCCGCGGTTTTGCCCGATGTTCCGACCATCGCCGAAGCCGGCGTGCCCGGCTATGAGTCAACGATCTGGCTCGGCCTGATGGCGCCGATCGGCACGCCGAAACCGATCGTCGACAAGCTCAACACCGAGATCGCCGCCATCATGCGCCGCCCCGACGTGGTGCAGTCCTGGGCCGCGCAGGGCGCCGAGCCGACCTTCATGACCCCTGAGGAGTTTCAGGCCTTCCTGCGCCAGGACATCGAGAAGTGGGCCAACGTGGTGAAGGTCTCCGGCGCGAAGGCGGAATAGGTCTTCGGCAGGGCCCACGACCCCACAGCATTCGCGGCGTTGGCACGTTAGTACTGGGGTAGGATGGGTGTCGCGCTTGCTGCGCCGGGCCCGTTGCTCGAGCTTCAGTGCGCGATGCCCACGCGGTCCGAGTGTACGAGATCAATCAAGTCCACTCTGACAAGGCGCTGGCTTTCGGCTACAGTTTAGCCTTATGAAAGTTACCAACGCCCCGGTACTACTCGTTGCGACGCTCGTTGCGACGCCGTTGCGACGGGGAATTGGGGTCAGAGTAGATTTTGACTTGGCTTTGGCATAACGTGTCTCGATCAGGGGCACTGAATGGCAAGGCTGGGGCGCTATTTCCTTCCGGAGCAGCCGCTCCATCTCATTCAACGCGGAAACAACCGTGAGGCCATCTTCTTTTGCGACGAGGACTATCAACGCTATCGCGCCTGGTTGAGCGAGGCGGCTACAGGCAACGGCTGCTCCGTTCACGCCTATGTGCTGATGACCAACCACGTCCACCTTCTCGTGACCCCGGCTGCAGCGGACGCAATCCCGCGGATGATGCAGAGTCTGGGCCGCCGTTACGTGCGTTACGTGAACGCGGCCTACCAGCGCACGGGGACGCTGTGGGAAGGCCGGTATCGGGCGGCGCCGATCGATAGCGAAATCCTATTTCCTGTCACTGCACCCCTGTGGTGAGACACGGAAATTACGGACAGGTTGCCTTACCTCCACTCCGGCTCGTTGGTCCGCCTCCGCGGAGGCGTGATCGGTGGGCTTGCGAGTTCCTGCGCCGGATGTGGGTTTCCGCTCTGGCGCCTGTGCTTTCGCCTCAGGCTCCGCTTCCGCTTCGCTCTCGGGCTCTGCCTCAGTGTGTTGCTCCTCCTCGGCGTCCGGCATTGCCCAGACCCATGCGCCGCCGCGGCCAAAGCCTTCGCGGGTGACGATGAGCCCGAGCGCCGCGCGGGCATCGCGCAGGGCGCGGCATTGCGAGATGGCCTGGTCTGCTCTTCATGAGGCCGGCGCCGCGCGCTTCGGCTTCGATATCGGTGACTTTCAGACGTGCCGCTTTGCCGAATAGCCCGCGCAGGAACGCGATCGCCTCCGCCTTGGCGGAGTTGAAACCGGGCGCGTTGCGGGCAGTGAACTCGCGCGGGCTGATCGTCGGCTTTGCCGGCGCGAATGCGATTGACGCGGCATTCTCGCGTCGCTTGATGCTGAAGGCGAGCGTGCCCGGATCGGCGGCGAGCTCGTTCTTCACTTGCAGGAGGAGGCGCTGGTTGTCGTTGTTCGGGTCGATTTCAACCAGGAACGCTGTTGCGGCCGCCGTGAGGGGGAGGGCGCCGAACGAGATCGGCTTGCGGCTCAGATAATCGCCACCAGCCTGTCGCGCGACCGCCAGAACTGCAACGTTATGGCGGCGCGCCAGCGCGGCAAGCTGCTCAAACAGCGCTTCGGTTTTGCGTGCGGCGGCAGCCCCGCGGCCGCCCGGGACCGGCACGGCATCGATGGCGATGAGCCGCAGATTCTTGATGCCGGCGATCAATGGGGCGAGGGTGGTGAGGTCTTTCTCAAGATCGAAGGGGCGCGTCTTGATCCCGTCCTTGACCTCGCGCAGCGCGTGGAGTTGAGCGAGATCCCCGCCGGCTGCGGCAAAGCGCAGCCCGAACACATCCGCATCGCCCTGAGGTGCGATCAGTAGCACCGCGCCCTTTGGCGCCATGCCTTCCTGGCACGGCCAGTCGCCCCCTGAAGTCATCCGCGCAATCACGCCCGTTACAAAAGCGGACTTGCCGCTGCCCGGCGCACCGCCGAGAACCGTGAGCTTGCCGCGGGCAATACGGTCCGGCCAGACCCATTCGGGTACACCGAATGTGTTGGCCATGCCCGAGATCAGCTGCGGGACCGCGGCAGATTTGGTCAGGCCGAAGGCGGCGGCCACCTCCTTCTCCGCGCGGGCGGTTAGCTCGGCCGTAAAGGCGGCGACCCGCTCGGGCGAGGGCACAATAGACGGCGATGGTCGTGGCGGCTGATCGAAGCGCATGGGATCTCCTTGGGCGGTGTTGGCGGGCGGACTTGCGCCCAATTTCATAATGACGTATATAGTCTTTTTATTATTATGAAAGTATAAATTATGAATGAGGTCATGACACGTCATCTATGCGGGCGGCCATCCTTCGAGACGCCTTGGCCTTTCAGGCCAAGGCTCCTCAGGATGAGGGCTGAGATTGCTGAAGCGCACGAAACCACAGCCCTCATCCTGGGATCTGAAGTTGTTGAAGCGCGGCAACAGCAGCGAAGCGGTGTCATCTATGATGCGAGGTCATCTATGGCGGCGTGTACGCCGAGCGGCGGTACCCCGAAGCACCTCAACAAGTTCAGCCCTCATCCTGAGGAGCATGCGCGCGCGAGCGCGCATGCGTCTCGAAGGATGGCCGCAAACGGCGAACACGCAAACACGTCATCAATGGAGAAAAACGTCACCTATGCGGGGCAACGTCATGTATGAATGAATGTCACCTATGACAAAAACGTCATCTATGCGTTTTGCTACTCATCCCACTCGACCGTTCCGGTCTTCCACTGCGCCTTGCCCTTCTTCGCGGTCTTGATGAACGCGTCGAGGGCGTTGGCGGGGCGCTTGTCGGGATTGGCTTTGCAATAATCGAGGATCATCGAGAGCACGCGGGTGTCGGTGAGATCGCTCATGTCGATATGCTTGTTGTCATATTCGAGCAGCGCGACGTTGGCGGCGCTGATGTAGCCCTGCACCCAGGCATAGAGCATGACGTTGACCTCATCGTTGAGGCCTTCGGCGGGCTTGATGTCGGGCGCAAGCCGCGCGCAGGTCGCGCTGCCGATGCCCTGCGAGAGCAGCGGCTCGGCGACAGCGCTTCCACAGGCAAGCAATGTCGCAACCGAAACTGCCATCAATGCGCGCATCATTGCTCCCGTCATGTCGCTCCCTTCCGGCACTTCCACATCTGCCGTGGCAGGCCGTTGCACCTGTTCACCGCGACCGCGCCTGGATATCCGAGGGCACTTGGGGCAGCAAGCGTCCCCTCCAGCGCCGCCGGTAATATTATGCTCGCTTCCATTTGCCTCATCAAAACCCGGATTTAACCCGATATTGGCCTCCAGGAGGATGGAGGAGGGGACCGATGTTCAACTTCGATGCAGCGAGCGGATCGTTCACGATGCCCCTGTGGGCGTTGGCGATCCTCCTCGCGCTGGTGGTTCTCTTCGCTGCGTTCGCGATCGCCCGCGGCGCTGCAGGCCGCGCCTTGCGCGGGCTCGTCATCATCGCGGTGCTCGGTTTTGCGGCCTGGTTTGCCTGGAGCCTGATGGGGCGCAGCGCGCAAAGCGAAAAGATGGCCGAGCGGCAGAGTTTTGAGCAGCGTGCCGCGGCGCTGGCCGCCAGTGCGCGCGCCCCGGGCGTGGCGCTCGGCTGCCTTGGCGGAATGGCCGGCGAGCAGGTCGAAGCCGCCTGCGAGCGCGCCGTGTTCGCAACCCCGGACTCCGTTGCGTCGGCCGTGAACTACGTCGCCGCACAGATCGCGCTGCTCTCGGAGGCGCTCGACGCCGAGCGGCGCAACAATGCCGACTATGACACCCTCATCACGCCGATGTTGCGTGGATTGGAGGCCGACCGCTACGGCATCGTGGCGCACGTGTTGCTGCAGCGAGACAGCTGCGCCGCCGATCAATGCGACGACCTCGGCCTGTTGCGCGATCCCAATCGCGTGCGTGCAAACCTGCAGGACAAGCCATTCAATGCGCTGGTCGCCAAATATGCGCCGAGCTGGGCCACCATGCGGCTCGGGCCGGTGGCTGATTTCTCGCGCGCGCTGCCAGCCACCGTGCCGGGCGGGCCGACCGGCGTGCCCGTCTCCTCGAAATACGAGTTTCCGTCATCGTCATCGATCCCGCCGGTCAATATCATGAGCTCGGAGTCCGCCGCTGCCGCGGCGGCTCCGCCTGCTGCCGGCAATGCCAACGCGCCAGCAGCGGCGGCGCCACCGGCGCCGAGCGCCGCTTCCTTGGCAGGGGAATCGCCGCCGGTGCCACCGCGCCGGCCGGCGCCACGACGTGCATCACACCCGGCGGCGGCCGCACCGCCGCCGCCGCAGCAAACACAACCAACCCCGCTGGTGCCGCCCTCGCCGCAGTAATTCACACCCGCTTTCCGCTGTATTGACTTCCGCGCGCGGTCGCCCTGTGGTGCGCGCCGCACATCAACCGGCGCAGCATGTTTTCATCCGTCCTCATTGCCAACCGCGGCGAGATCGCGGTGCGCGTCGCGCGTACCGCCAAACGCCTCGGGCTGCGCACGATTGCGGTCTACTCGGCCGCGGATGCGCAGGCCCTGCACACGCAGGTCTGCGACGAAGCGCACCTGATCGGACCCGCGGCGGCAACGGAAAGCTACCTGTCGGGCGCGGCGATCATCAACGTGGCGCGGCAGGCGCAGGCTGAGTGTATCCACCCTGGCTACGGTTTCCTGGCGGAGAACGCGGCGTTCGCGGAGGATTGCGCGCGCGCCGGCATCGTGTTCGTCGGTCCGCCGCCCGAAGCGATCCGCGCGATGGGCCTCAAGGACCGCGCCAAGGCGCTGATGGCGCAGGCCGGCGTTGCGGTCCTGCCGGGCTTTCATGGCGCGCGCCAGGACCCCAGTTTTCTCAAGCAGAAAGCCTACGAGATCGGCTACCCGGTGCTGATCAAGCCGGTGGCCGGCGGCGGCGGCAAGGGCATGCATCGCGTCGACCGGCACGCTGACTTCGATGACGCGCTCGAGCGCGCGCAGCGCGAAGGGCAAGCCGCGTTCGGCGACGCGCGCGTGTTGATCGAGAAGTTCGTCACCTCGCCGCGACACATCGAATTTCAGATTTTTGCCGACCAGGCCGGCACTGTCATTCATCTCAATGAGCGCGACTGCTCGCTGCAGCGGCGGCACCAGAAGGTGATCGAAGAGACGCCGGCGCCGGGCATGACGCAGGAATTGCGCAAGACCATGGGCGAGGCGGCGATCGCGGCGGCGCGCTCGGTCGGTTACGTGGGCGCCGGCACGGTCGAGTTCATTGCCGACGTCTCGAAGGGTCTCAGCCCCGACGCATTCTGGTTCCTGGAAATGAACACGCGGCTGCAGGTCGAGCATCCGGTGACCGAGGCGGTGACCGGACTTGATCTGGTGGAGTGGCAGTTTCGCGTCGCTGCGGGCGAGCCGCTGCCGTTGCGGCAGGAGCAGGTGACGTTGCGCGGCCACGCGCTCGAGGCGCGGCTTTACGCCGAGGATCCGGAGCGCGGTTTCCTGCCCTCGACCGGCAAGCTACTGGCCTTCGATCCGCCCAGCGGGGAGGGGATCCGGGTCGATGCCGGTGTCGCGGCGGGCAACGAGGTGACGCCCTACTACGATCCGATGATCGCCAAGATCATCGCCAGCGCTCCGACGCGCACCGATGCGCTCGAGCGCCTGGCGCAGGCGCTCGATGAAACGCGCGTGATCGGCCCGCGCACCAACGCGCTTTTCCTTGCCGCGCTGTTGCGCACGCGCGGCTTTCGCACCGGAAAGTTCGACACCGGTTTCATCGAGGCCAATCTCGCCACGCTGGTGCCACCGCACGAACCTGATCTCGCGGCAGCAGCGGCCGGGCTTGCGCGGTTGATAGAGCGCGAACAGGAAGGCATTGCGGCGCGTATGCGCGGCGACGGCGCCGAGCCGACTTCTCCGTGGGATGCCCGTGACGGGTTTCAGCTCGGTGGAACCCGCATGGCGCCACGTCGTGTTCTGGTCGACGATGCCGAGCTCACGGCGCAGGTCAGCTACGGGCCGCAAGGACCTGCGGTGTCGATAGCGGGCAAATCCGCGGCCGAGGACGCGACGCTGGTTGAGGCCGACGGTGCCGTTTATGTGTTGCACAGCGGCCGCCAAACAGTCGTGCGACCGGCGCTGTTCGAAACCGGCGATCTCGATCGGCCCGCGGGCGGTGTGCTGGTTGCGCCCATGCATGGGAAACTGCTGGCGATCGGCGTTGCCAAAGGCGATGCCGTGCAGAAAGGCCAGCGGCTCGCGATCCTCGAAGCGATGAAGATGGAGCACGCCTTGCTCGCGCCATTCGATGGCACGGTCGCCGAGGTGATGGCGGCTCCAGGCAGCCAGGTCGCGGAGCGGGCGCCCATTCTGGTGATCAAGCCGAAGGACTAGTTTTTTGAGCGTGTCCTTTTCGCAAAACCGGTGTCCACTTTTGCGGGACACGCTAAATGGAATCAAACGATGTCGCTTCACCTGATGAAGTTGGCTGTCGGATGCGACTCCGTTGCCGACCTGACCGCCTGGATCAAACAGCGGCTGAAGCAGAAGAAGGCGCGCGGCGAGAAGCCGGAGCATATCCACACCACCCGCATGGTGCCCAAGCGGATGGATGAGTTGCTCGATGGCGGCTCGCTCTATTGGGTCATCCGGGGACAGATCGCCTGTCGCGAAGAGCTGATCGCGATCCGGCCATTCGTCGACAAAGACGGGGTCGGCCGTTGCCGCCTGGTGCTGCGCCCTAAGGTGATCGTGGTCGAGCCGCGGCCGTTTCGCGCCTTTCAGGGCTGGCGCTATCTGCAGGCCAAGGACGCGCCACGCGACCTCGATCGCGCCGCGCCGGGCGCGCGTCATATGCCCGAAGAGCTGCGGCGCGAGCTGCGCGATTTGGGGTTGCTCTAAGCGATGCCGCAACCCGGCTCAGCATTGTCCCGGATTGCGCTTCGCCGTGTCCGGGCTACGATCGATAGGACAAGCACAACGAAGGCCTGACGCATGATCATTGAAAACCAAGAGCAGGTGACGGAAGCGGTCCTGAGCGAACTCGAGCGCGCGAAAAACCCGCGCCTGCGTGAGATCATGGGGGCGGCGATCCGGCACCTGCACGCGTTCGCCCGCGAGGTGAAGCTGACCGAGGAAGAGTTCCATCAAGCTTGCGCCTATATCGCGGCGCTCGGCAAAAGGACCACCGAAACTCATAATGAGGTGGTGCTGATGGCAGGCTCGCTCGGGTTCTCGACCCTGGTTTGTCTGATCAACAACGGCAACAAGGGCCAGACCGAGACCACGGCCAATCTGCTCGGCCCGTTCTGGCGGCTGGATTCGCCGCGCACCGAGAACGGTGGCTCGATCGTGCGCTCGCCCACGCCCGGACCGGCGCTGTTCGTCAACGCCTGGGTGAAGGATCAGATCCGGCGCGCCGGTCGCGAATGCGGAAGTCGATGTCTGGCAGTCGTCAACCGAAGGATACTACGAGAACCAGGACCCGATACAGGCGGACATGAATTTGCGCGGCAAGTTCACGACCGATCAGGATGGGCATTTCTGGTTTCGCACCATCAAGCCGGCCGGCTATCCAATTCCGGTCGATGGCCCGGTGGGCGATTGGCTGCGCGCGCAACACCGGCACAACATGCGGCCCGCCCACATCCATGTGCTGATCTACAAACCGGGTTACAAGACCCACATCTCCCAGGTCTACGCCAACGACGACAAGAACCTGGAAACAGATGCGCAGTTCGGCGTGACCAAGACGCTGGTGGGTAATTTCGTGCGCCATGACCACGATCCGGCGCCGGATCCTGACGTGAAGGGGCCGTGGTACTCGCTTGACTACACGTTCCGGGTCGAACCGGGAGAGGCCAAGCTGCCGCGTCCGCCGATCAGCGGCAAGGCGCGCGGTGAACGCCCGCAAATCGAAGTTCTGGAACGGGCGTAGGTTTTACGTCTCCCCCAAGACCGCTTGCGGGGAGAGGTAAGGGTGGCGCGGCCGTGCAGGCTTCTAAGCGGACGGCGCCGTCATCTATGGTGCGAGGTCATCTATGCGGCGCTTCAGCAAATCTCGGCCCTGGTGCTCGGGCCAGGACTATTATTTCGCGGACGGTAGCGTCGCGAGCCATTTCTCGATCACACCGGCGATCGCGTCGGCGTTCTTCTCCACCATCATCATGTGGCCATTGCCGTGAATCTCGACGTCCGCCAGGCGGATGAATGTGTTCGGCACGCCTGCTTGCGTCAGCCACGCCGCGGTGCAGTGGTCATACGACGCATGATAGGACGCTTCCGACATGATGATGACGATCGGGATGCCGCGCAGGTTGGGGAGTTGCCGCGCCGGTGATTTCTGCACCCAGCAGCGCACCAGGTCGGGCTTGTCGGGCTCACTCTGCTGCTCGACGTTGAGCGCGCTGCCGGCCGCAAGCGGCGGGTCGTAGGTGAGGGGAATATCACCAAGTCCCGAGATCTTGGTGGGGGTCGCATCCTTGAACCAGTCGGGTGCACCGCTGAAGACGATGTCATGCATCGGCGGGCCGCTTGGCTCGATGGCGACGATTGCCTTCACCATGTTGGGCCGCTGATCGGCGACTGGCCAGCCATAGGCGCCCGACTGTGAATGGGTGAGCAGGATCGCCGGGCCGATCTTGTCGAGCAGCGCGACGAGCGCCTCGGTGTTGATCTTCTGCTGGCGGCCGAAGTCCGCGAGCGATGGAAACTGCGTCGCCAGAAAAGCCTGGAAATACGGGTCTTCCCGTGTCCCCGATCCAGGGAACTGGCTATGCAGGTGCGCCTGCGGCCACAGGTTGAAGCGCTCGGGCGCGACGAAACGCTGCTCGACGAAATTGATGTTGGCGGGCGCCAGCGGACCAAACACCGTCGGTGACCAGTAGGCCGAGCGGCCACGCGCCACCTGGTCGATCACATAGACCGCGTAACCACGCCGGGCGAAATACTGGGCCCAGCCCTCGTCGCCCGCGATCGTACCGGTGAAGTTGGTGCCGGTCTGGCTGCCGCCGGGGATCATGATGATCGGATAGGGATGCGTGACCTTCGCCGGAATCATGAACTCGGCATAGAGATGCCCGACCATTGGATGCCCCTCGACCGCATCGTCGATGTGGCCGCCGGCGTAGAGGTATCCGGTTTTTGCAAGCTCAAGCGGCGGCTTGTCGGCGGCGTTTGCGCCACATATTGCAAAATTAGCCGCCAATAGTGATGCGATGACTGCAAGCCTCACGGCGTCCTCCCAGCAGGATCTTTTGTGTTGATCAGCCTAGAGACGCCGTAGTTGCGCGGCAAGCGAGGCGCATGCATGGAGCGCACGCACAAAAATGGTAGCTACTGACGACTTACTCCAACGCCAGCACGATGATCTCCGCCACCAGCGCGGGCCGTGTCTCGTTTTCGATCTCGAACGTGGAGTCGAGCGTGAGGCGAACGCCGCCCTCGATCGGCTCGGCATTTTTCAAGGTCGCATGCAGTCGCACACGCGCCCCGGCCGCCACCGGCGCGGTGAAGCGCAGCCGGTTGAGGCCATAGTTCACGCCGCGGCGTTGCCGGCGGATCTTGTAAATGGTCTCGGTCATGTGGGCGAACAGCGAGAGCGTGAGAAACCCGTGCGCAATGGTGCGCCCACCCGGCATGTCGCGCGCGGCCCGCTGCGGATCGACGTGAAACCAGGCCTCATCGAGGGTCGCCGCCGCGAACCTGTCGATCCGCTCCTGATCGACCAGCACCCAGTCGCTGGGCCCGAGCTTCTTGCCCAGGTGGGCGACAAGGTCGACGGGCCGTTCCACCGTCAGCATCGAGTCTGCTCCAATATGATATGGTGGCAAGGATCTGCTTTTGCGCATGTCCTTTTCGGAAAACCGGTGTCCATCCCGGATCACGTCCGGGACAAGCTTTTTCCGGGACATGCGCCACTTACAGCATCGTTGTGAGAGAAAATCGAGAGGAAGCCCATGGACTTCGAGCATTCGCCGCGCAGCCGCGAGCTTCAGGAACGACTGCTCGAATTCATGGAAGCGCATATCTATCCCAACGAGCACCGTTTTCACGCGGAGATTGAAGCAAATCGCCGCGCCGGCAATGCCTGGCAGCCGACGAAGGTCATCGAGGAACTCAAGCCCAAGGCGCACGCAGCCGGCCTGTGGAATCTGTTTCTGCCGCGCTCGCCGCGTGCTCCCAATGGCGGGCTGTCGAACCTCGACTACGCGCCGTTGTGCGAGATCATGGGGCGCGTGCACTTTGCGCCCGAGGTGTTCAACTGTTCGGCGCCCGATACCGGGAACATGGAGACGTTCGAGCGCTACGCCTCCGAGGAGCTCAAGCGGAAGTGGCTCGATCCGTTGCTGCGCGGCGAAATCCGCTCTGCCTTTCTGATGACCGAGCCCGACGTTGCCTCATCGGACGCGACAAACATTCAGTCGCGCATCGAGCGTCGCGGCGACGCTTATGTGATCAACGGCCGAAAATGGTGGTCGAGCGGCGCGGGTGATCCGCGCTGCAAGGTCTACATCGTGATGGGCAAGACCGACCCGAACGCGGAACGTCACAAGCAGCAATCGATGATCATCGTGCCGTCGGATACGCCCGGCATCAAGGTCGAGCGCGCGCTCTCGATCTTCGGTTATGACGACGCGCCGCATGGGCACATGCAGGTGCTACTTGAGGACGTGACCGTCCCGGCGAGCAACGTCCTGCTGGGCGAGGGGCGCGGCTTCGAGATCGCCCAGGGACGCCTGGGGCCCGGCCGCATCCATCATTGCATGCGGTCGGTCGGCGCCGCCGAACGCGCGCTCGAATTCATGTGCCGGCGGCTCGCCTCGCGCGTCGCGTTCGGCAAGGCGATCTCCGAGCAGTCGGTCTGGCATGAGCGCATCGCCCAGGCGCGCTGCATGATCGACCAGGCCCGCCTGTTGACGCTCAAGGCCGCCTACATGATGGACACCGTCGGCAACAAGGCGGCGCGCGCCGAGATCGCCATGATCAAGGTGGTGGCGCCGAACATGGCCGGCCAGATCATCGATTGGGCCATTCAGGCGCATGGGGCTGCCGGGGTGTCGCCGGACTTTCCGCTCGCCTACATGTACGCGAACCAGCGCACGCTACGCTTCGCCGACGGTCCTGATGAGGTGCATCGCGCGGCGATTGCCAAGATCGAATTGCGCAAGCACGACACGCGGCGCAACTTCCGCGCCGGCGATGCGGAGGAGATGCCGATCACACGCGGCAGCTGAGTTCGCAGATGCCGGGCTTGCTGCAGGATCGCGTTATCTTGGTCACCGGCGCCTCGGGCACGATCGGGCAAGCGACTTGCGCTGCCATCATCCGCGAGCAGGGGCAGCCCTTGCGCTCCGATCTTGTCGGGCGCGGCGAGGTCGACCTTCCGATCGATGTGACCAACGAGCCGGCGTGGGTCCTGGCAGCGCACGAGATCGAGCGCCAATACGGCCGGCTTGATGGGCTCGTGAACAATGCCGGCATCGTATTTGTCGGTACGGTGGAAGCCACGTCGCTGGCGCAGTGGCGCCGGGTGATGGACGTCAACGTCGATGGCGTCTTCCTCGGCTGCCGCCACATGCTGCCGCTGCTGCGCCGCGCGCCGGCACCGTCGATCGTCAACATCTCGTCCGTGTCAGGTTTGGTCGGTGGGTACAACCTTGCGGCCTACAACGCCTCCAAGGGCGCGGTGCGCATGCTGACGAAATCGGTTGCCCTCAACGGCGCACGCATGACCCCGAAAGTGCGCTGCAACTCGGTGCACCCGGCCTTCGTCGCCGGCGCCATGGTCGACGACATGCTGGCGCAGGCTACGGACCCGGACCGCTCGCTCGCCTCGATGCGGCGCCAGATTCCGCTTGGGCGCCTGTGCGATCCCGCTGAGGTCGCCGAGGCGGTTGTCTGGCTTCTATCGGACAAGTCCGCGTTCATGACGGGTGCGGAACTCGTGCTCGATGGCGGCATCACAGCCGGGTAGGGCGCGGCTCTCTTTTTCCTTGACGAAATTCATTGTGAATCGCAACTATTGCCGGCCAGGGTTTGATGGAGCCGATCCAGGGGATCGCGAGAGACCCGGAGTGCGCGGAGACGACGTCCGTGCATTTGACTTTGCATAACCTGCAAATTAGCGTTTCCACCAACACGTGGCCCGAGAATTGCCTGCCACCGCAATCCAAAAACATGAGGAGCCGGGACATGGCGAATGTGAATCCACCGCGGCCGCATCGTCACGCCCGCGCCGCCATGCTCACGCTCGTTGCTGGAGCTTGCGTGGCCGCGGCGATGATCAGCATGACCGAGCTGGCGCATGCGGATGTTTCGCTCGGCGTCCTCATTCCCTCGTCAGGAAAAGGCGCGGCCTACGGCATTCAGCAACAGAATGCGATCGACATGTTCATGGAGAAATATTCCGACCTCGGCGCGGCGGGCAGGCTGAAGCTCGATATCTACGATACGCGTGGCGAGAACCCGGAAGCGATCAATCTCACCCGCAAGCTGATCAGCAGCGACGTAGTCGCAATCGTGGGGCCGCAGTTCAGCGCTGAGGCGGAAGTAGCCTTCCCGCTCGCCGTGCGCGGCGAGGTCCCGATCGTGACGCCGATGGCAGCCAAGCCCGGCATCGCCGGGGCCAACCAGCCGTGGGCATTTCGCTACGCGCTGACATCAGAAAATGTGTACGGCCCGTTGCTGGACACATGGTTAAAGCACCAGTCAAAGCCGATTAAAACCGTGGTCGTGCTGATGGATGGTAAGGATGCGGTGAGCGCCAACGACGGCAAGAACGTATTTCCGTCGGTGCTCAAGGCGCATGGCCTGCAAATCCTGGATACCATCACGTTCCAGACCGGCGATATCGACTACTCGGCGCAGGTGACGCGTGCCAAGGCACTCAATCCCGATGGGATTGTCATTTCGGCCCTCTACAACGAGGCCGCCCACATGGCCGTCGAGCTGCGCAAGCAAGGCATGAACCAGCCGATCGTGGCCGGCGTCGGCATCAATCATCCGAAGTTTATCGAGCTCGCCGGAGATGCCGCCGAGGGCGCCATGGCCGGGTTCGATTTCTTTGTTGACGATCCGAAACCGGCTGTCGCCTCCTGGGCGGCGGATTTCGAGAAACGCTTCAAGGCCCAGCCAAGCAACGCCGCTGCCGAGATCTATGACACGCTCTACCTGATGCGCGATTGCATCATCAGCACCGGCATCACCGGCAAGGATATCGCAGCCGATCGCATCAAGATGCGCGACTGCTGGGCTAACATGAAGAACAAATCTGCCCCGTTGATGGGCACGACCAGCATCGAAAAAGGCGATGCTGTCCGCTCGCCGGTGGTCCTGGAAGTGAAGGGCGGACGCTTCTCCGTCGCTCAATAATGCGATCCACACGCAAGAGTTTGTAAGCTTTTGCGCGCCCCTGGCCGGATGGAATAACCCGCGTGCTTCTTCAGCAGCTCACCAACGGGCTCATGCTGGGAAGCACCTATGCGCTTGTCGCCATCGGCTATTCGCTGATCTTCGGTGTGCTGCGGCTGCTGCACCTCGCGCACGGCGAGGTGTTCATGGTCGGGGCATTCGCCGGCCTGCTCGTCGTGCTTTGGTTCAGCCTTGGTCCATTCGCGGCGGTGTTTGGCGGCCTGGTGGTGGCCGGTATCCTTGGCATCATTCTCGAGCTGGTGGCGTTTCGCCCGATCCGACGGCGGGGTGATAATTATCTCGCGCCCATCGTCAGCAGTGTCGGCGCCGGGCTCGTGCTTCAGGAGGTCATGACCAAGTTGTTCGGCGCCGAGCAGCTGGGCTTTCCGCGTCAATTTGCCGGCACGGTCTACGATCTCGGCGTCATCTCCATCAGTTCGACCCAGATCTTCATCATGGTGATCGCGTTCGCATCCATGGTCGCGCTGCACCTGTTCGTCACGCGCTCGCGGCTCGGCGTCGCCATCCGTGCGACCTCGGAGAACCTCGAGATCGCCAGCATCCTCGGCATCAACGTCGATTTTGTCATCATGCTCACCTTCGCGATCGCCTCAGCGCTGGGCGGCATCGCCGGCGTGCTGGTCGGTCTCAACTTCAATGCGGTGTCGCCGTTCATGGGCATCGACATGGCAACCAAAGGCATGGCGATCATGCTGATCGGCGGCCTGGGAAGCATCTATGGCGCCATGGCCGGCGGGCTTCTGCTCGGCGTCGGCGAGGTGCTCAGCGTCGCCTATCTGGCGTCGTCCTACCGCGACGCGTTTGCGTTCGGGTTGATGATCATCGTGTTGCTGGTGCGGCCGCGCGGCTTGTTCGCAACCGGCATTGGCGAGGCGCGCTGATGCTTGGTGGCTATTGGGACTCGGTCGCGATCTTCGTCGGCATCAACGTGCTGATGGGCATGAGTTTGTACATCCCGATGGCGGCGGGACTGATCTCGCTCGGGCAGGGCGGCTTCATGGCGATTGGCGCCTATACCAGCGCGGTGCTGACCAAGGAGGGATTCTCCCTGGCGCTCGCGCTGCCGGCGGGAGCGGGCCTTGCGGCGCTCGCCGGCCTCATTGTCGGCGCACCGGCGCTGCGCGTGCGCGGCATCTACCTGATGATCCTCACGCTGGGCTTCGGTGAGATCGTGCGCGTGTTCTTCCTCAACTTCGAGCCGACTGGCGGGGCGACCGGGCTGGGCGGCATTCCGCCGCTGTCGCAGTTGCACTGGGTGCTGCTCGCCTGCGCGGTCGCGATCTTCATCGCCTGGCGGCTGCGCGGGGCCCGGCTCGGCCGTGCCATGATTGCGATCCACGAGGATGACATCGCCGCCGAGGCGATGGGCATCCGCCTGGTGACGGTGAAACTGTTCGCGTTCGCGCTCGGCGCCGGGCTCGCCGGCGTCGCCGGAGTCTTCTATGCGCACCAGGCGCTCTATATCGACGCCAACCAGTTTGATTTCTCCCGCTCGGCGCTGACGTTCCTGTATGTGGTGCTCGGCGGCCCGGCCAATCCGCTCGGACCGGTCGCCGGCGCCGTCCTGGTGACGCTGCTGCCGGAATTTCTGCGTGTCGTTGCCGATTGGCGCATGACCTTCTTCGGCGCGCTGCTCGTCGCCTTTGCGATCTGGCGGCCCGACGGCCTGTTGCCGGCTCCGCGCTTCAAATGACGCCGCTGTTGCAGGTCACGGGCCTCACCAGGCGGTTCGGCGGCTACAGTGCGCTCGCTGACGTGAGTTGTGAGGTGGCGGCCGGCACCATCCACGCGTTGATCGGGCCGAATGGGGCGGGCAAGACGACGCTGTTCAACATCGTCAGCGGCGTGCTCCGTCCGACGGCTGGAACCCTGGTGTACGAGGGGCGCGACTATACGGGCACACGCGCCGACCAGGTGTTCGCCATGGGTATCGCCCGTAACTTTCAGCAAGTGCGTCTGTTCAAAGGCCTGTCGATCGTCGAGAACGTGATGATCGGTTGCCACGCCCACATGGGCGGCCTGTTGCGGGATATTGCCAATCTCGCCTTGCCGAAGCCCGCGACCGAAGTCGCGGCGCGCCGGCGCGCGCTGGAGATGTTGGAGCTGGTCGGCATGGGAAGCCGCACCAAGGGGCTTCCGCGGGAGCTGACGCTGGTCGATCAGCGCCGGTTGGAGATCGCGCGGGCGTTGGCCAGCACACCCAAGTTGTTGTTGCTGGACGAGCCCGCCGCCGGAATGAACCCGGCCGAGGTACGCGAGCTCGCCGAGCTCGTGCGCAGGATCGTGGCGCTGGGCATCACGGTCCTGCTGGTCGAGCATCACATGCGGTTCGTGATGGCGATCGCTGACACCATTACGGTGCTCAGCGCCGGGCGCATCATCGCGCAGGGCCCGCCCGACGTCATCCAGAAGGACCAGGGCGTGATCACCGCCTACCTGGGAGCGGCGCAGTGACGTTGCTGGCGATCGACAACGTCAAGGTCGCATACGGCAATGTCGTCGCGCTGGCGGGCGTGTCGCTCGCGGTCGCCCCCGGCGAGATCATCGCGCTGATCGGCGCCAACGGTGCCGGCAAGAGCACGCTCATGAAAGCCGTCATGGGCCTGGTGCCGCTCGCCCAAGGATCAATTGCATTTAACGGCGCATCACTCGCCGGCCGTCGCACTTATGAGCGCGCCGGCCTGGGCATTGCCTACGTGCCGGAGGGCAGGGGAACCTTGCGACAACTGAGCGTGCGCGAGAATTTGTTGATGGGCGCCTTTGCGCGCGGCCGCGATCCGGCCATCGCCGAGGATTTCGCTCGCGTGCTGGAGCGCTTCCCGCCGCTCGCCGAGCGGCTCGCGTTACCGGCCGGAACCTTGTCGGGCGGGCAACAGCAGATGCTGGTGATGGGCCGCGCACTGATTTCACGCCCAAAGCTCCTTCTGCTCGATGAGCCCTCGCTGGGTTTGGCGCCGCTGATCGCCGCCGACATTTTCCAGACCATCGCCAGCCTGACCGAAACCGGCGTGTCCGTGCTGCTGGTCGAACAGAATGCGCACGCGGCGCTCAAGCTTGCCAAGCGCGCCTACGTGATCGAGATGGGACGCATTGTGCTGGAAGGCCCGGACCTGCTGCACGACCCGCGCGTGCGGGAATCCTACCTCGGTGAAGTGGCGTTGGACTGACTCAATGTCGAGGTCATTCGACCGTAATCTTGGCCGACGCCGTCGCCTCAAACCCATTGTCCCCGGTCCATTTGAAATCAAACGTGCCGCTCTCGTTTGCCCGCGTGTGAAACGTGATGAAAGGATTGGAAGCGACGGCGGGCGATAGCTCGATCCGGAAAATCTCTTTGTCGTTATAGATGCACGTCATTTCGGTAATGATGTCGCGCGGGAGTATTTTGCCGTCATGCGACGCCCGGAAGCCCGGTTCCATGACGTGCGAGATCAGCGTCTTGATCTGTATGATCTCGCCGCGTTGCGCTTTCGGTGGAACGTTGACCAGCACGCGCGCCGTCATAGGTTGCCCTCGAGGCAGGCCGCGACAGTCACAATGACATTGGCCGTGGTCGACCAGAACGAACCGTCGCTCAGCTCGGCAATCGCAACGACGCGCTGACTATCCGCCAGTCGAACCCGCACCGAGACGTCGGCCTTGCCGGCGTGAGGGCCGAGATGAATCGCGACAACGTTTGGCTGCGGATTCTTTTCATTGAAGACATGAATGGTCTTCACGTAGTCGGTCGCGGTCATCGGGCTCTCGACTGAGACCGACATGGGAACGGTATTGCCGTTCTCGACCAATGGAGGAATGTCGAGCGTGACCTTTCCTTTGCCGATCTCGGCGTTGCCGGTCACATTGCGGATTGCGGCTTGGAGCGACTCCGGCGTTGCTTGCGCCGCGTGAACGGCCAGCAGCAGCGCAGCGGCCGATGCGCCGCTGCCGAGCAACAACTCACGCCGGGTCGATCCTTGCATCATCCTTTCGGGCTTACGCGGACTTCAAATCGTGCTTGCTGAGCGGGAAGGAGCGGATGCGCTTGCCCGTTGCAGCATAGATCGCATTGAGCACGGCAGGGGCGGCGACGAAGATCGTCGGTTCGCCGACGCCGCCCCAGAAGTCGCCGGACGGCATGATGATCGTCTCGACGATCGGCATCTCATCGATGCGCATCACGTTGTAGCTATCGAAGTTCTCCTGCTCGATGCGGCCGTTCTTGACCGTGCATTCCTGATAGAGCAGGGCGGAGAGGCCGTATACGAACGAGCCTTGGATCTGCGCCTCGATCTGCTGCGGATTGACGGCGTTGCCGCAGTTGGTGGCTGCGACGATGCGGTGGATCTTCAGCTGACCCTTGGGATCTATCGAGACTTCCGCGGCCGCTGCCACGTAGCTGCCGTAGCCCATGTGCTGCGCAAGGCCGCGGAAACGCCCGCCTTCCGCCGGTTTGCCCCAACCGACCTTCTCGGCCACGGCGTTGAGCACGCCCAGATGCTTGGGGTGGTTCGCCATCAGCTTGCGCCGGAACTCGAGCGGGTCCTGGCCGGCGGCCTGCGCCAGCTCATCCATGAAGCACTCGAGATAGATGGCGTTCTGATTGTTGTTCACCCCGCGCCAGAACCCGGGCGTGATGTGGGTGTTGCGCATCGCATGGTCGATGAGCAGGTTCGGGATCTCGTAGCCGAACACGCCTTCGGCGCCGGACGGATTGAGACCCTGGAACACGAACGGATCCATGCCGTCCTTCAGCAACTGCGGCAGCAGGCTGGCGACAATGGACTGCCCGGACAGACGCATATGCAGCGCGGTGAGATTGCCCTGCGCGTCGAACCCGCCGGTCAGCTTGCACTGCGTGATCGGATGGTAGCGGCCATGCGTCATATCCTCTTCGCGCGACCAGATCAGCTTGACCGGCGTCCCAGGCATCTGCTTGGCGATCAGCACCGCCTGCTCGACGAAGTCGTGCGAGGAGGCGCGGCGGCCAAAGCCACCGCCCAGATGCATTCTGTTCACGTCGCATTTGCCGACCGGAAGCCCGGCCGCTGCGGCTGCGACCGCGAGGGCGGTCTCGGCGTTCTGGGTCGGCGCCCAAACCTGACACCCGTCCGCGGTCCATAGCGCCGTGGTGTTCATCGGCTCCATGGGCGCGTGGTTCTGATAGGGATAGGCGTAGACGGCTTCGACCTTCTTGGCAGCGGAGGCGAGTGCGCCTTTGGCATCGCCCTGCTTGTTGCCGACGTAAGCCTCATCGGCATCCAGCCCTTCCTTGAGCCGGGCCGCGATCGTTTCGCTCGAGACGTTGCCGTTGCCGCCGTCGTCCCAAACGATCGGCAGCGCTTCGAGCGCGGTCTTGGCGTGCCACCACGTGTCGGCGACGACGGCCACGCCGTAATCGCCAACCTGGGCGACCTTCTTGACCCCCTTCATGGTCTCGACCTTGGCTGCGTCGAAACTCTTCACTTTCCCGCCGATCACGGGGGACAGCTTGATCGCGGCATTCAGCATGCCCGGCAGCTTGGTATCGATGGCGTAGATCTGCTTGCCGTTGATCTTGTCCGGCGTGTCGAGGCGCTTGAGCGGCTTGCCGGCGATCTTCCAGTCCTTGGCATCCTTGAGCGGCGGATTCTTCGGTACGTCCAGCTTTCCGGCGGCATCCGCGACTTTGCCGAAGGTTGTCGTACGGCCTGACGGCTTGTGGGTGATGACGCTGTTCGCTGCAACGCACTCGCCGGCCGGCACCTTCCATTCGTTCGCGGCGGCCTGGATCAGCATCATGCGGGCGGCCGCACCGCCCTCGCGCACGTATTGCTGCGACTGGCGAATGCCTTGGCTACCGGCGGTCTGGTAGTTTTGCCAGATGCGGTTGCGGGCGACGTTGCGGCCCGGGCTCGGATATTCCCAGGTCACCTTCGACCAGTCGCACTCGAGCTCTTCGGCGACAAGCTGAGCCAGCCCCGTCAGCGTTCCTTGCCCCATATCGACGCGGGCGATGCGGATGATCACGGTGTCATCCGGCTGCACCACGACCCACGCATTGACCTCCGGCGGCAAGGCGGCTTGCGCGACGGCTTCATCCCCGAACGGGAGGCGAATTCCAACGGCGAGGCCGGCGGCAGCCGAGCTGACCAGGAAGGAGCGGCGATGCATCTTCGGCATATAATTCATGGCTGCCTCCCTTACGCCTTCGCCGCCGCAGCGTGGATGCCCGCCCGCACCCGCTGATAGGTGCCGCAGCGGCAGATATTGGTAAGCGCGGCGTCGATGTCGGCGTCGCTGGGCTTCGGATTGTCTTTCAGCAACCCCGCGACCGCCATGATCATACCGCTCTGGCAGTAACCGCATTGCGGGATGTCGAGATCGAGCCAAGCCTGCTGCACCGGATGCAGTTTGCCATTCTGCGCGAGGCCTTCGATGGTGGTGATCTTCTTGCCGGCCGCTTCGCTGGCCGGAAGCGAGCACGATCGCACCGCGGTGCCATCGATATCGACCGTGCAGGCGCCGCATTGCGCGATGCCGCAACCATATTTGGTCCCGGTCAACCCGACGTTTTCGCGGATGGCCCAGAGGAGCGGCGTGTCCGGTTCAACATCAACGTCATACGACTGCCCATTGACCATAAGACGGATCATGAATTTGCTCCTTAGCGCGCCGCTGTTTTTTGTGAATGAGGCGGGCTCGAAGGTTAGCCGAAACGCTGGGGCTTCGCCATAGATCAACCCGCTGGCGGTCGCGGTGCCGATCAATAGGAATTGATGGCGCCGGCCTGCTACAGCTACAGACGATGCCGTAGCTGCCGCAGGATCGTGGCGGCCGAATCGTCGATGTGCGTGAAAAGCATGCGCGTCGCCGCCTTCGCGTCGCGGGCCAGCGCCGCATCGACCAACGCCTGTTCCTGCTCCCGGCCGGTGCGGGTCGTTCCCGCCTTGAGCGTCACCATGCGTCGATAGCGGTCGAACTGGTAGACGAGCAGCCGGTCGAAGTGCAGCAGCCAGGGAGACGGGCAGGCGGAAATCAGCGCCTGATGGAAGTTGCGATGCCGGCGCTCCCACTCGAAGGCGGGGTCGTTGAGCTTCGAGCTTGAGCGATGACTGGCTTCAAGCTTTCGGAGTTGGTGATAGTCGGCGAGCACCCGGCCTTCCCAGGCATCGTCACCCGCCTCGATCGACCGCTCAAGTGCGAGGCCCTCAATGCGCTTGCGGTTTTCGGTGACGTCGAGAAATTCCGCGACCGAGACCGATGCAACACGGAAGCCTCGGTTGCTCTCATTGGCAACCAGGCCATCGGCTGTGGAACTCGCCAGCGCTTCGCGCAACGGCGAAGCGCCCACCCCGTAGCGCGCGCTGAGCTCCCGCACCCGAAGCTTCTGCGACGCCGCAAGCTGGCCGCTGAGGATGTCCTCCCGCAAGCGCGCGAGCACTTGCTCCGTCAGGGTATGGCCTGACGGCAGGCTGATCACCGGACTTGCAACGGGCTCGGCGATCCGCAGTTGTGATTGATTTTTCATCAGCCCGCTCGATTCCCCGGCAATCGGCAATTTGCCTGCGCCCGGATAGCTAACCCGACGACAGTGCCAATCTCAAGAAATATCGTTACATTTGCTTTTATCGATAAAATCTGTTTTGTCGGCATAGTGCTTGCTAAGACGGGACCACTATCATCGCCGGCGGGAGCACGAGGAAGCCTCATGACCTTGATTACGCGTCGTCTAGCCGTGTTTGGAGCCGTCGCCGCACCCTTCGTGCTGACTGGGGTGCGGGCGGCTCCCACGCGGGTGCGGTTCACGCTGGATTGGAAATATCAGGGCGTCCACGCCTGGTTCTATGTCGCGCGCGAGAAGGGCTATTTCCGCGATGCCGGGCTGGACGTGGTGATCGATCAGGGCGAAGGGTCCGCGGCCACGATCTCACGGATCATGACCGGAAACTACGACGCGGGGTTCGGCGACATCAACACATTGATCGCCGCCGCGGCGCAGAAGCCCGACGAAGCGCCGCGCATGGTCTACGAAATGTACAATCGCGGGCCGTCCGTTCTGGTGGTTCGCGCCGACGGACCGATCAAGAGCCTCAAGGACATCGAGGGCCGGACCTTGGGGGCACCGGCGGGAAGCGCGTCATCGCGGCTCCTGCCGATCCTGGCGCGCCTGAACGGCATCGACTATGCGAAGGTCAACAATATCAACGTCGCTGCGAATTTGCAGGAACAGATGCTGATCCAGAAAAATCTGGATGGCATTCTGGGCTTCAACTACTCGATCTACATCAACTTGGCGCAGGCCCACTTCGATCCGGACCAGGAGGCGCGCTGGTTCAGCTATTCCGACAATGGCCTCGATCTCTATTCGAACGGGGTGATGGCGTCGCAAGAGTTCATCAAGCGGGATCCTGACGCGGCGGCCCGGCTAGTGCGGGCAATCAATCTCGGCCTCAAGGCAACGATCGAAGACGTCGACGGCGCGATCCGGATCATGACGTCGGTCGAACCATTGCTCAATGCAGCGGTCGAAAAGCGCCGGCTCGAATACACGTTGCGCAACGTGATGGCGACGCCTTGGACCAGAGCCAACGGCTTTGGCGGCGTGGACGCCAAGAAGCTGCAAGCATCGATTGATGCCGTGGTCGAGGGCTATGGGTTGCCACGCACCCCGCGGCCCGGAGAGGTCTTCGATCCAAGCTTCTTGCCTTCGGCGCAGGAGCGACAGCTGGCGCTGCCGGCCTAGCGGAACTCAACAACAAAATTGGTAAGTCATAGGAGGCAAGAGGACATCATGGGAATCCCGGAGATCGACGTTTCTGGCTTCATTGCGAAGGATAGGATCGCGACGGAACGTGTTTACGATCAAGTCAATGAAGCACTCCGGGACGTTGGTTTCTTCACGATCGTCGGACACGGTGTCGACGAACGCGAGCTCTCGGCGTTTTCCTCGAGCGCCAAGGCTTTCTTTGACAGGCCGGTCGCGGAGAAGCAACGCTTCAGGAACCCGCGCAACAGCATCAGTCGCGGGTACGTCGGGATCGGCCACGAAAATCTCGGACGCACGCTTGGGGGCACGGCTCTCATCGACATCAAGGAGCAGTTGGCGTTCGGCCGTTTCGACGTGCCGGATACGGCGTACTACCGGCAGCCGTTCAGCACGACTGCGTTCGAGCCGAACATTGTTCCCGATGTGCCACCGGGTTTCGGCGACTTGGTCAAGCGATACTACGGGTCGATGGAATCCCTGACCATCAGCCTGCTGCGAATATTTGCTGGTGCGTTGAAAGTCGATGCAGATTTCTTCGTCGAGTTCTTCGATCACCACACCAGCGTCATGCGTATCATCAATTACCCAGACCAGGCCGCCATGGCGGTCGACGCCGGGCAGACGCGGTCGGGGGCGCATACCGACTACGGAGCCTTGACGATCCTGCTCGCCGAAAAGGCGCCCGGAGGGCTACAGGTCAAGCTTCGCAACGGCGGCTGGGTTGATGTCGAGCCGCGACCGAATTCATTCATCATCAACATCGGCGACCTCATGGCGATGTGGACGAACGATCACTGGGTTTCCAACCTGCACCGTGTCGGCAATCCGCCGGCGGACGCGACACAATCGACGCGCCGGCTGTCGGTCGCCTACTTTGCTCACGCCAACTACGACGCGCTGATCCGCTGCATCCCGACCTGCATCGCATCTACCGGGATCGCCCAACACCCGCCGATCCTGGCGGGCGAACATCGCGCCGCCAAGGTGAGGATGTCGCAGCAGGTGATGTGATAGCGGCGTCAGTCGCCGGGACGCGAGCAACCTTCTGGTCGATCGCGCCGAAGATCGAAGCGCCGTTAGGTCCTAGCACTTCGATCCGCACGCGGTCGCCAAAGCGCAAGAACGGCGTGTGCGGCTCGCCGTGCTGGAAAGTCTCGAGCATCCGCCGCTCGGTGATGCAACTCGTGCCGCGCGCCGGATCGTCGTTGGCCACCGTACCGCCGCCGATGATCGTGCCTGCGCCCAGCGCGCGGGTCTTGGCCGCGTGCGCGATCAGGCGATCGAACCCGTGCACCATCGGTCCGGCATCGGGATCGCCGAACAGGACGCCGTTCACGTGCGAGCGCACCGGGCCATGCAGGCGCCAGTCGTGCCACGCAGCGCCGAGTTCATCGGGCGTGACGGCGACGGGCGCAAATGCGCTCGCCGGCTTGGACTGCACGAACCCGAAGCCCCGCGACAGCTCGGGTGGGATCAGGTTGCGCAGCGACACATCGTTGCACAGCATCAGCAACAGGATGTGCGCGCCCGCGGCCTCCGGCTTCACCGCATAGGGGACGCGGTCGGTGATGACGGCGATCTCCGCCTCGTAGTCGATCCCCCAATCCTCCGACGCCGCTGGAATGTCCTCGGTGGGCGTCAGAAAGGCGTCGGACGCGCCCTGATACATTGCCGGTTCTTCGTAGTAGCGGGGGTCGATCGGTTTGTTGATCCACTTCGCCATGCGCTCGTTGTGCGCCTTGTAGACGCTGCCGTCGCACCACTGATAGGCGCGCGGCAATGGCGACAGAGCTTGCGCCGCGTCGAAGGCTTCGCCACGCTCGGTCCCGGCGCAGAGCCGCCGGTAGCGCTCGTCGAGCGCGGGGCGCAGCTCGGCCCAGCGATCGATGGCCGCCTGCAAGGTGGGCGCGATGTCCGCAACGCGCAGCATGCGTTGCAGGTCGCGCGACACAATGACGAGCTCGCCATCGGGCCGGCCGTTACGCAGAGTTGCAAGTTTCATGACGTGGATCTCATTCCCCGGCTGCAGGTGAGGCTTTGAGCTTGGCGCCGCCGCCAAATCTGAACGGAGCCAGCAACAACGCCCCCAATGCCATGCCGACACACAGGAACGCCAGTGCCGAATTGAACGACCCGGTGGTCTGTCGCAGCCAGCCGATGATGTAGGAGCCGAAGAAGCCGGCGCTGTTGCCGATCATGTTGATCAGGGCGAGGCCGCCGGCCACGGCCGTGCCGCTGAGAAAGCCCATCGGAATGGGAAAGAACACGGCCAACGCACAGCCGAGCCCAAAGCCGGTCACGACCAATCCGCAGAAGGCCAGCACGGGCGAGGGGACCGTCGCGCTGATCAGCAGCCCGGCGGCGCCGATCAGCGCGCCGCCGACGAAATGCCACTGGCGTTCCTGGACCTTGTCGGAATGCCAGGAATTGAGCAGGAACCCGATCGCCAGTCCGACGAAGGGCAGGGTGGTGAGCAGGCTGACCTGGGCGTTGGTGAGCCCGGAAAGCTGCTTGACGATCTGCGGCAACCAGAACCCCAGTCCCCAGGTGGTGAGGGTCACGCAGAAGAAGGCAATTCCCGTGCGCCAGACGCGCCAGCTCCGCACCGCAGAGGCGAGCGTGGTAATGCCGTGCCGGGAGGCCTCGGTGGCGTCGCGCGCGAGCTCACCGATGAGCCAGGATTTCTGTGCGGGCGAAAGCCAGTGCGCATCCTTGGGTCGGTCGGTGAGAAAGCGCAGCGTGAACAGCCCGAATAGAACTGACGGGATGCCTTCAGCCAGGAACAACCATTGCCACCCGGCCAGGCCGCCGACCTTGTCCATGGACAGGAAGAGCCCGGCAATGGGACCGCCGATGATGACCGACAGCGGAATTGCCAAGGCCGAAACCACCACCGACTTGGCGCGGTAGCGCTTTGGCGCCCACAGGTTGATGTAGTAGATCGAGCCGGGGGCGAAGCCCGCCTCGGCCAAGCCCAACAGAAAACGCAAGATGTAGAAGGAGGGCGCGTCGTACACGAAGGCCATCAGCATGGCGATCACGCCCCAGCTGATGGTGATGCGCGAGAGCCAGATGCGCGGCCCGAACCGCTCCAGCATCAGGTTGCTCGGCATTTCTGCCAGGAGGTAGCTGAAAAAGAACAGCCCGGTCCCGAACCCATACACCTCGGCGTTGAAACCGAGCTGGACGTTCATCTGCAGCGCAGCGAAACCGACGTTCGTTCGGTCGATCTGATTGAGCAGGAACATCACGAACAAGCAATAAAACACGCGGCGGCGCACGATCCGCATCGTATCGCGTTCTACGTCCTCCATGGCCTCCCCTTGGTTTTGGTTTGTCTCGCGGTGTGCCGGGTTGAGCCGGTCTCATTGGCGGGCGTCTACCACCGAATTGCGACCCTGCTCGCTATCCCTGGACAGGGATCGCAGCAAGATGTCAGAATCGTTCATCCGATGCCAAACCGTTATCATACATGAAGCTCACTCAATTCCGCGACGTCGTCGCCATTGCCGAGCGGGGCAGTCTGCGCGCGGCGGCCCGTCACCTCGGGCTCGCGCAGCCGGCGCTGACGCGCAGCGTCCGCGAGCTCGAACGCGAGCTGGGCGCACCGCTGTTCGAGCGGCGCGCGCGCGGCATGCTCCTCACCACCATGGGGGAGGCCTTCGTGCGACGGGCGCAGGCTGTGCTGAGCGAGGTCCGGCGAGCCACCGATGAAGCCGAGCAGCTGCACGGCGGCACGCGCGGAACCGTGGTCGCGGGCCTGTCGATTGCGGCCCATCTCACCTTGCTGCCCGGGGCGTTGGCTCCATTCCGGAAGCGTTACCCAGGTCTGCAGCTGCGCCTGATCGAGGGCCAATATCCGACGCTCGAACCGGGTCTGAAGGATGGGAGCGTCGACTTCTATGTGGGCCCGCGCCCAGAACGCCCGCCGTCGTCGGAGCTCAAAGTCGAGACGCTGTTCGAGAATACGCGGACCATCTTGGGCCGCCGCGGCCATCCGCTGAGCCGCGCCAAGTCACTGCGCGACCTGGTCGACGCCGAATGGGCAACGACCTCGATCACACTACGGGCCGAGGAGGAGCTGAACGCCGTCTTCGCCAAGTACGGCCTGCCGCCGCCGCGGCTGGCGTTGCAGAGTCAGTCGGCGCTCACCCTGATCGTGTCGCTTGCCAACAGCGATCTCCTTGCCATGGTGCCGGCGCAGTGGAGCAAGTTTGCGCTGACGGCGCAGGCCCTGGCGCCGATTGCGGTCAAGGAAATCCTGCCGGCGCCGCCGCTCGTCATGGTGCGCCGCGCCGGGCTGCCGCTGACGCCGGCGGCGGAATATTTTTTCGATCTGATCCGCCGCAGCGTGCCGCGCGCCAGACGCGGGAGTTGATGGTGATGAGGGCCGCCATTGGTTGAGCAGACAAAATGCTTCTGCAATACTCATGTTGCCGGACCTACCCAAACCTTCGAGGCCGCGGGTGCTCCCTGAGAACACGAGCTTCATCACCGACGAGATCAGCCTGCGCAAGCTGCACCATCAGCCCATGAGCCGGGCGACCGACAAGGTGCTCAGGGCGCTCGACCGGCATTGTCGCCAGATCATCTCGCTCTCGCCGTTCTGTGTCGTGTCCACGCAAGGGCCGAACGGCGCCGACATTTCGCCGCGCGGTGATCCGCCGGGGTTCGTGCGCGAGCTCGATGAGCGCACCTTGCTGCTGCCCGATCGGGTCGGCAACAACCGGCTCGACGCGATGATGAACCTGCTCGTCAATCCGCAGATCGGCGTGCTGTTCCTGGTGCCCGGCATGGATGAGACCCTGCGCATCAACGGCACCGCGCGGATCACCGATGATGCGAGGGTCCTGGCGGCGAGTGCCATCAACGGGCGCGCGCCCAAGGTCGGCTTGGTCATCGCCATCGAGGAGGCGTTCCTGCACTGCCCCAAGGCGTTCATCCGCTCCGGGCTTTGGGATCCGAAACGGCACATCGATCGGGCGATCCTGCCGAGTTATGCCCAGATGCTGCTCGATCATGTCGCTGGACTGACGGTCGCGGAGAATGAGCGGCAAACGGAGGTGATGGCGGAGCGCGGGCTCTATTAGGATGCCGGCCTCGACCAAAGCCTTTGCGATCCTCGCCTATGAGGGCATTGAGCCGATCGACATTGGCGCGACGTATGGCGTGCTCTCGATGGCTCGGCGTCTCGCCCCGGATCTGCGGTTCTTTGTCGTGTCCAAATCCGGCGGCGAATTGGCGATGGCCAGCGGGTTGCGCCTCATCGCGGATCACAGCTTCGCCGATTGTCCGGCCGCCGACATCCTGATGGTTCTCGGCGGACCCGGCTGGACAGATGCCGCGCGCGACCATGAGATTCTCGCGTTCGTGCGCGCGTTCCATGAGCGCGGCGGTGTCGTTGCGTCGGTTTGTACCGGAGGCATGATTGTCGCGGGTGCGGGGCTCTTGGATGGCCGTCGCGCGACAACCAAGCGGGAAATCGTGCCCGGCGAGCAGTGCCCGCTTGATCTATTGGCGCAGCGCCATTCGGGTGTGCAGGCTATTGAGGCGCGCGTTGTCGACACCGGATCCGTGCTGACGGGCGGCGGTGTCAGCCTCGGAATCGATATGACGCTCTATCTGCTGCAGCGTTTCGTCGGCGCTGTCGTCGCAGCGGAAACCGCGCGCATCCTCGAGTATCAACGGGCTTGGAAGGCCAACGCGGCGGCGTTGCCGGATATCGCGGAGCAGCGATAACCCGTGCAGATCTAAAGCACGATGCGTTGAGGTTGAATCAAAGCACCAGCCAAAGACGTCGTCATTGCGAGCGAAGCGAAGCAATCCAGGGGCGACAACACTGGGCTCTGGATTGCTTCGGCGCTGCGCGCCTCGCAATGACGAATTTTGGAATCTGCCTAGACCAACGGTACGCCCTTTGTTTCGCGCGCCGCGATGGCGGCCGCCAAGGTGATCAGCGCGAGCATGATCATCATGATGGAAACGCCGGTGGTGCCGCCGAAATATCCGGCCATGGCGGTGGCGATGATCGGCGCAAAGCCGCCGCCCAGCGCCGCCGAGACCTGAAAGCCGAATGACGCGCCGCTGTAGCGCACGCGCGCACCAAACAGTTCTGGGAAGTAGGCCGACTCCGGCCCGAACATCATGCCGTGACCGAAGTTCATCGCGATCATCACCGCGGTAATGATGAGCGCAACGCTTTTGCTCTCCAGCATCCAGAACAGCGGGAACGCAAACGCGATGGTAAACAATGCGCCGAGGATATACATCGGCCGGCGTCCGATCCGGTCGGAGAGCAAACCAAACAGCGGCAAGCTGATCAACTCGAGCAAGGCGGCGTAGAGAACCGCATCGAGCATGAGCTGCTTGGGCAAGTTGAGCTTGGTGGTGGCATAGAGCACCACGAACACGGTCAGCATGTAGACCCAGGAGACTTCCGAG
Source organism: uncultured Alphaproteobacteria bacterium (assembly GCA_963760435.1). Classification (GTDB taxonomy): domain Bacteria; phylum Pseudomonadota; class Alphaproteobacteria; order Rhizobiales; family Xanthobacteraceae; genus JAFAXD01. The sequence goes on along the minus strand of CAVXDE010000027.1, from coordinate 19,431 downwards.
AGCTTCAGGCCGACCGCGATCAGGAACGATTTGGTGTCGTTGCGGATCATCTCCAGCACGGGATTTTTCGATAGGTTGCCGGTGGCCTGAATCCGCTCGAAGATCGGCGTCTCCGGGACACGCGATCGGGCGAAAATGCCGACGAGCAATAACACCGAGCTTGCCAGAAACGGCAGCCGCCAACCCCAGGCTGCGAAGTCGGCGCTTGGCAGCTTGGTTGCCAACGCAAACGCGAGCGACGCAAGCACGAGGCCGACCGGAAACCCGATTTGCACGAAGCTGGCATAGAGCCCGCGCTTATCGGCCGGTGCATGCTCGAGGACCGTCAAGGACGCGCCGCCCCACTCGCCGCCGAGACCGATGCCCTGCACGATGCGCAGGACGATCAGCAGGATCGGCGCGAACACGCCGATCGAGGCGTAGGTGGGAAGGAGCCCGATCAGGAACGTGCTCAGGCCCATGACGAACAAGGTCACGACCAGCATGGACTTGCGGCCGAGCCGATCGCCGAAATGACCGAACAGCGCGCCACCCAGCGGCCGCGCCAGGAACCCGACCGCGTAGCTGCCGAGCGCCGCCAGCGTGCCGGCGAGCGGATCGAAGGTCGGGAAGAAGGCCTGATTGAAGACAAGCGCGGCCGCGGTTGCGTAGATCAGGAAATCATACCACTCGATGATCGTCCCAAAGCAGCTCGCAAACACGACGGAGTTCATTTTCGACCGCTGCAGCGCAGGGATCGACGTGGTGGAAGCGACGGTCATGGCTGGTTCGTGCCGATTTGGTTAAGGGGCCCGTTCATCGGCAGGTATGCAAGTGCTGTGCCCATCAGGGCGGCGGTCTTGGGCCTCAGCGCCCGCCCAGCGTGCGCATCGCCAGCGCCGCTGCGGAGGTGCGGTTCTCGACGCCGAGCTTGGCGTAGATCTGCTCCAGGTGTTTGTTCACCGTGCGCGGCGAGAGGGTGAGGATCTCGGCGATGTCGCGATTCGATTTGCCGCGCGCGACCCAGAGCAGCACCTCGGCCTCGCGTTGCGTCAGCGTGAGCTTGGCGCGCAGCGCCGCCTGCTCGTCGCCGAGGTCGCTTTCGACGAGCCGCAACAGGATCTCGTCGGAGCTGATCTGCGCCACATAGGCGAGACTGAGCTTGAGCGGGGAGGCGAGGCGGATCGGGTCGGGCAGCGGCCCGGCCTCGGCGCGGCGCAGCCAATCGCGCACCTCGCGCGGGAGCTTGAACTCGCTCGCTTCGAACGCACCGAACGCGCGCGCCAGCAGCTTTGCGGCTTGCGGCGTGCACCACAGCATCTCGCCGGCGCGGTTCGCCGCCAGCAGCACGCGGCCGAGCGTATCGAGCGCCGTGCGTGCGCCATGCGCCGCGCGCGCATTGGCGAGGTGCACGCGAATGCGGGCGAGGAGTTCATCGGGCACGATCGGCTTGGTGACGTAGTCGACGCCGCCAGCTTCGAGCCCGTGCACCACGTCTTCCGTCTCGGAGAGGCCGGTCATGAAAATAACCGGCACGTGCGTGACCGTCTCCTTGGCCTTGAGCCGCCGGCACGTCGCAAACCCGTCCATCCCTGGCATCACCGCATCCATCAGGATCACATCTGGCGACACCTTCTCCACCATCGATAGCGCCTGTTCGCCATCGACGGCGACGAGCACGGTCATGCCGGCGTCTTTCAGCGCGTCGGTCAGCATTTTCAGCGTATCCGGCGAGTCGTCGACGACCAGCACGATGTCGGGCGGTCTGCTGTTATGCATGACTGCCTGCAATGGGATCGGCTTGCTGCCCAGCTTCGGGAAGTACGTCCGGCGCGGCATGAGTCCATTCGATGTCGAGAAGGGCATGCAGCTTTTCCATCAGTTGGCGCAGGTTGACAGGTTTGATCAGGTAGTGGTCGAACGGGCGATCGGGTTTGACTTCGGCGGATTTGTCCATGGTCAGCGCCGAGAGCATGACGATGGCAGGGCGCTCGTCGAGGCCGCGGTGCAGCGCATCGGCGACCTCCCAGCCGTCCATCTCCGGCATCGATACGTCCAGCAATACGAGATGGACCTTGTGTTGCTCGACCACGCTCAGGCACTCGGCTCCGCTGGCAGCCGTCAGGACCGTGAACCCGAGCGGCTCGAGCAGCTGACGAATCAAATCGCGCTGCACTGGATCATCATCGACGATCAGGATCGTCTGTGGTGGGCCGGTATAGCCGCGCACCTGCGACTCCGGAGTTGCGATGGTGCGCGGGCGCGGGACTTCCGAGAGCAGCAGCTTCACCCGAAATGTGCTGCCGGTGCCCGGCGTGCTGGCGACTGTGATCTCACCGCCCATGGTTTCCACCAGCATCTTGGTGATGGTCAGGCCGAGCCCCGTGCCGGTCGCTGCGCGCGCCGGGCCGCTGCGGGCGCGCTCGAACGGCCGGAACACGCGATCGAGGTCATCGGGATGAATGCCGATGCCGGAATCCTCGACCGCGAGCTCCGCCACTTGGTTGCGGTATTTGATCTGCAGCGTCACGTGACCGCTGTCGGTGAACTTGATGGCGTTGGAGATCAGATTGATCAGCACTTGGCGCAGGCGGTTCTCGTCCGTGTAGACCACCTCGGGCAGCGTCTCTGCCGGGAGGAAGCGGAAGGCGATGCCTTTGTTGGCGGCCTGCAGTCGAAACATGTCGACCAGCTGGTCGAGAAAGTCGCGCAATCGCACTTCCTGGCGATCGAGCTGGAAGCGGCCGGCTTCGATCTTCGAGATATCAAGCAAACCGTCGATCAATCCGGACAGATGCTCGGCGCTCCGTCGCACGACCTGGATGGCATCCTTGCGGCGCACCGGGATGGTGCTGTCGCGTTCCAGGATGAGCGAATAGCCGAGGATCGCGTTGAGCGGGTTGCGCAACTCGTGGCTCAGGCCCACGACATAACGGCTCTTGGCCTGACTGGCGGCCTCGGCCTTCTCTTTGGCCTGCTGCAGCTTGGCGTCGGTGCGCTTATGCGCCTCGATCTCGCGCATCAGCAAGTCGGTCTGGCGGCGCGATTCCTCCTCGGCCACATGCCGGCTCTGCTGCGCGAGGACGAACAGCCAGGCGATGACGCCGAAGATGAGCGAGAGCACGAAGAACACCGCCCACAGGGCTGATTTCACCGCGCCCCGGTCGCCTGCCGGCTCGAACGACACCTGGAAATACACCAGCGTGAGCACGGTGCCGATGACGCCGCAGAACAGTGCAAGCACGCCGAGATAGTGCCCGACGTCGGTGTTGAGGGCAGTGATCACCCGCCGGGGCAGCACCTTGTCGAGCAGGTGCGTGGCCTGGCTGGTGAGCCGCGCATCGGGCTTGCAGCAATCGCGGCAGCGCGTCTCCAGCGAGCAGCACAGCGAACAGATCGCGCCCGAATAGGCCGGGCACTGCGCCATGTCCTCGACTTCGAACTCGAGCTCGCAGATCGAGCAGCGGGCGGTCGTCTGGCCTTCCCAGCTCTTGCGCGGGGCGCGCGCGATGTAGAACCGTCCACTCGTTGCATAAGCGATCGCCGGCGCCGCAATGAAGGCCACCGCCAGCGCCAGGAAGGCCGCCAGCGACTGCAGCAGGAGCCCGAACATCCCCGAATAGGCGGCAATGCCGACTGCGACCGCGAGCACCATGGCGCCGACGCCGACCGGGTTGATGTCGTAGAGATGCGCGCGCTTGAACTCGATCACGGGCGGACTGAGCTTGAGCGGCTTGTTGATCACGAGGTCGGCGACCAGCGCGCCAACCCAGCCGACCGCCACGATGGAGTAGAGGCCGAGTGCGTGCTCGAGCATCTTGAAGATGCCGAGTTCCATCAGCAACAGCGCGATCGCGACATTGAACACGAGCCAGACCACGCGTCCGGGATGGCTGTGGGTCAGGCGCGAGAAGAAGTTCGACCAGGCAATCGAGCCCGCGTAGGCGTTGGTGACGTTGATCTTGATCTGCGAGATGATCACAAACGCGCCGGTGAAGGCGAGCGCCAGCCCGGGCGAGTTGAACATGTAGTGGAACGCGACCAGATACATTTGGGTCGGCTCGGCGGCCTTGTCTGCCGGCACGAAGTGCGCCACGGCGAGGAAAGCGAGGAAGGAGCCAGCCAGCAGCTTGAGCATGCCCGGGATGATCCAGCCCGGCCCCGCCGAGAGATACGCGAGCCACCAGCCGCGCCGTCGTTCCTCGGCCGGCGGCAGGAAGCGGAGAAAATCGACCTGCTCGCCGATCTGGGCAATGAGCGAGAACGCGACGGTCGAGGCTGCGCCGAACAAGATGAGGGTGAAGTGGCTGCTGCCGTTTTGGTCGAGTCCGGCGAACTGCGTCCATTCATGAAACGCGCCGAGATCCTGTGCGGCGATGAAAGCGAATGGCAGGAGATGCAGCACCGCCCAGATCGGCTGGGTCCAGAGCTGAAACCGGCTGATGAAGGTGATGCCGTGCGTCACCAGCGGGATGACCACGAGCGAGCTAATGACGTAACCGGCAAACAGCGGAATGCCGAAGCACATTTCCAGGGCAAGCGACATGATCGCCGCCTCGATGGCAAAGAACAGGAATGTGAAGGACGCGTAGATCAGCGACGTAATGGTCGAGCCGATATAGCCGAACCCGGCGCCGCGGGTGAGGAGATCGATATCGACGCCGTACTTGGCCGCGTAGTAGGCGATCGGCAGTCCGGTGAGAAAGATGACTGAGCCGACCACCAGGATCGCGGCGCTCGCGTTGGCAAAGCCGTAGTTGATGGTGATGGCGCCGCCGATTGCTTCCAACGCCAGGAACGAGATCGCGCCGATGGCGGTGTTGGCGACCCGGAAGCTCGACCACTTGCGCGCCTTCTTGGCGGTGAAGCGGAGCGCGTAGTCCTCAAGCGTCTCGTTCGCGACCCAGCGATTATAGTTGCGTCGCACGCGGACAATTCGTTGCTGCGCTGTCATGGCCGCCGATCTGTCAGGTCTATCGCATGCGTGCTCCTGCTCTCCAGGTGGCGTTCCTCCTGAGCGCCGCTGACCGCGGCTGCTCGAGCGCATTCCGACGTCGAAACTCTACGTTGCGGCCGCAGCCGGGGCGCGGCCAAAAACGCGCCACTGTGCGCCGCAAAATGATGCAGCGACGTTGATTGCCCGGCACTGCAGTTCCTCGCCCCGTCTCCCCGAACGATTAGCATTGTGATGCGCTATTCCGCGTAGGCGAATACGTCGTTTGACGTATGCTGCGGTGCAGCAATATCGGCCAGCCTCGGGACACCGCCTGCGACGCGAGTCGCTCCCCACAGAAACTCCCTGGTGCGAGGCTTTACATGTCCCTGGAAAAACGGCCTGACGGCCTTGAGTCCCCGTTGCGGCGCAAGCTGTTGCTTGGAACTGCCGCCGCCTCGGTAGCGTCGCTGCTGCCGCCGCGGGCGTGGGCCGACGCCTTTCCGACCGCGCAAGTGAACACGACCGGGCTCGCCGTCACCGACACCGACGTCACCGTCGGCATCCTGCACTCCGTCACCGGCACCATGGCGATCAGCGAGACCGGCTCGGTCGAGGCCGAGCAGCTCGCCATCGACCAGATCAACGCAGCCGGGCGGCGTGCTCGGCCGCAAGATCAAGTTCATCCAGGAGGACGGCGCCAGCGACTGGCCGACCTTCGCCGAGAAGGCCAAGAAGCTGCTGGTCAACGACAAGTGCGCGTCGCGTGTTCGGCTGCTGGACCTCGGCCTCGCGCAAGGCCGTGCTGCCGGTGTTCGAGCAGGACAACGGCCTGCTCTACTACCCGACCTTCTACGAAGGCCTCGAGCAGTCGAAGAACGTGATCTACACCGGCCAGGAAGCGACCCAGCAGATCCTCGCCGGCCTCGACTGGGTGGAGAAGGAGAAGGGCGCCAAGACCTTCTATCTGATCGGCTCCGACTACATCTGGCCGCGCACGTCGAACAAGATCGCGCGCAAGCACATCGAGAACGTGCTCAAGCTCAAGGTCGTCGGCGAGGAGTACTTCCCGCTCGGCCACACCCAGTTCGATTCCGTCATCAACAAGATCAAGCTCACCAAGCCGGACGTGATCTACGCGATCATCGTCGGCGGCTCGAACGTCGCCTTCTACAAGCAGCTCAAGGCGGCCGGCATCGACCTCGCCAAGCAGACCCTGCTGACCATCTCGGTCACCGAGGACGAGATCGTCGGCATCGGCGGCGAGAACATCGTCGGCTTCTATGCGTGCATGAAGTATTTCCAGTCGCTCGACAACGCGAACAACAAGGCGTTCGTCGCCGGCCTTCAACAAGATGTGGGGCGACAAGACCGTGATCGGCGACGTCACGCAGGCGGCCTATCTGGGGCCGTGGCTGTGGAAGCTCGCCGTCGAGAAGGCCGGCAGCTTCGACGTCGACAAGGTCGTCGCTGCCTCGCCGGGCGTCGAGTTCAAGGGCGCGCCCGAAGGCTACGTGCGCATCCACGAGAACCATCACCTCTGGAGCAAGACGCGCGTCGGCCGCGCCCGCACCGACGGCCAGTACGACGTGATCTACGAGACCGCCGACCTGATCGAGCCGAATCCGTTCCCCAAGGGCTACCAGTGAGTCTTCCGCACGCTCTGCCTGGCGCGTCAACGCGGCGCCGGGGCGAACCGCCGAGGTGACCCGCGTTTCCGAGATACTGCCGTGCAACACGCAGGAGCCGCATCATGTTCATGGGTTATTCGCTCGGCGAGATCGGTTCGATCTTGGCGATGCAGGGGTTCGCCGGCCTGATCCTGTTCTCGGTGTTCCTGCTGATGGCGCTCGGGCTGGCCATCATCTTCGGCCAGATGGGCGTCATCAACATGGCGCACGGCGAGTTCATGACCATCGGCGCCTACATGACCTACCTCTTCTCGCATCTGTTTCAGACCTACGCGCCGCGGCCTTCGCCGGCTACTTCTTCGTCGCCATGCTGGTCGCGTTCATTGTCTCCGGCGCGGTCGGGCTTGCGGTCGAATGGCTGCTGATCCGGCGCCTCTACAAGCGCCCGCTCGACACCCTGCTCGCGACCTGGGGCCTGAGCCTGATCATGCAGCAGGCGTTCCGCTCCATCTTCGGCGCGCGCGAGGTCAGCGTCCAGCTGCCCGACTGGATGATGGGCTCGCTGCAGGTCACCGACACGATCGAGGTGCCGATCAACGGCCTGTTCGTGATGACGCTGACGTTGATCATCACCGCCGTCGTGGCGCTGCTGCTCTTCCGCTCGCGCTGGGGCCTGCAGGTGCGCGCGGTGGTCGCCAACCGCATCATGGCCGACGCCGCCGGCATCGATACGCGGCGCATCGACCGGCTCACCTTCGGGCTCGGCTGCGGCATCGCCGGCATCGCCGGCGTCGGCCTTCACCACGATCGGCTCGACCAGTCCGACCGCCGGTCAGCTCTACATCGTCGACACCTTCCTGGTCGTCGTGTTCGGCGGTGCGCAGAGCCTGCTCGGCACCATCGCCTCGGCCTTCACCATCGCCAGTCGCAATCGACCTTGGAGTTCTTCCTCACCGGATCGATGGCCAAGGTCATCACGCTCCTGATCGTCATCGGCCTGCTCATGCTGCGCCCGCAGGGTCTGTTCGTCCTCAAGGTCAGAAAGTGACGGCGGAAAGTAACTCCATGTCCGCAATCATTGACCAAACAATCGCAACATCGAGCTCATCGGCTTCGCGGTCCTGGCGCTGCTGCTCGTGGTCGTGCTGCCGCTGTCGCTCGACATCTTCCGCCTCAACCTGGTCGGCAAATATCTGACCTACGCGTTCGTCGCCGTCGGGCTTGGTGGCTGTGCTGGGGCTACACCGGCATTCTGAGCCTGGGGCAGGGGGTGTTCTTCGGGCTCGGCGGCTACTGCATGGCGATGTTCCTCAAGCTCGAGGCTTCGAGCGTCGCCAACACCAAGATCCAGTCGACGCCCGGCATTCCCGACTTCATGGACTGGAACCAGCTGACCGAACTGCCGTTTTTCTGGGTCCCGTTCAAATCCCTTCCGTTGGCGCTGATCGCCGTCATCGCTGGTGCCGATCGCTTGCGGCCTTCATCCTCGGCATCGCGATGTTCAAGCGCCGGGTGGGCGGCGTCTACTTCGCCATCATCACCCAGGCGATGGCGGCGATGCTGACCATCCTGATCATCGGCCGCCAGGGCTACACCGGCGGCATCAACGGCATCACCGACCTGCGCACGCTGCTCGGCTGGGACATCCGCACCGACCACGCCAAGTACATCCTCTACTTCGTGTGCTGCGGCGCTCTGTTCGGCTCGATGTTCCTGGTTCGCTTCGTGCTGGCGAGCAAGCTCGGCCGCATTCTGGTCGCGATGCGCGACAAGGAGGAGCGGGTGCGCTTCTCCGGCTACGACGTCGCCAACTTCAAGGTCTTCGTGTTCTGCCTCGCTTCCGCCATCGCGGCGATCGGCGGCGCCATGTTCACCCTGCAGGTCGGGTTCATGTCGCCGTCCTTCGTCGGCATCGTGCCGTCGATCGAGATGGTGATCTTCTGCGCGGTCGGTGGGCGGCAATCGATCATCGGCGCCGTCGTCGGCACGCTGCTGGTGAACTGGGGCAAGACCCTGTTCTCCGAGAGTTTCCCCGAGCTGTGGCTGTTCTTCATGGGCGGCCTGTTCATCGCGGTGGTGCTGCTGTTCCCGCGCGGGCTCGCCGGGCTCGTCACCGATCAGCTGCTGCCCTGGATTGGCCGTCTATCGGGCGCGGCGCGAAGCGCCCGCCGGCTCAGCCGAGCGCCTGCGCCGGCCGAATAGGGGAGCGCGACATGCCCAACAACACCGATTTCGTGCTCGCGCGTCGAAGGCGTGAGCGTCTCGTTCGATGGCTTCAAGGCGGTCAATGATCTCAGCCTCTACATCGACAAGGGCGAGCTGCGCGTGATCATCGGGCCCAACGGGGCCGGCAAGACCACGGTGCTCGACCTGATCTGCGGCCGCACCCGGGCGACCGAAGGCGCGATCAGCTTCAAGAACCAGTACATCGGTGGGCTCAAGGAGCACGAGATCGTCAAGCTCGGGATCGGCCGCAAGTTCCAGACCCCGTCGATCTACGAAGATCTGACCGTGTTCGAGAACCTGGAGATTTCGTTTCCGCGCGGCCGCAACGTGACCGGCGCGCTGTTCTGGAAGCGCAGCGAGGAGATCATCGCGCGCGTGCACGAGGTCGCGCGCATGATCTTCCTCGGCGACCACATCGACCGTCTCGCCGAGACCTTGAGCCACGGCCAGAAGCAGTGGCTCGAGATCGGCATGTTGCTGATCCAGGATCCGGAACTCCTGATGCTCGACGAGCCGGTCGCCGGCATGAGCGTGTCGGAGCGGCGAAAAACCGCGGAGCTGCTCAAGGAAATCATCAAGAACCGCTCGGTGATCGTGATCGAGCACGACATGAAGTTCGTCGAGTCGATCGCGCACCGGGTCACGGTGCTGCACCAGGGCAAGGTGCTGGCCGAGGGCAGCATGGAGGCGATCCAGGCCAATCCCAAGGTCCAGGAAGTGTATCTCGGGCATTGATCCCAACGGAGGCGCACCATGCTTGACGTACATAACCTCAGCGCCGCCTACGGCCAGAGCGAGGTGCTGCACAACGTCGATTTTTCCGTGGCACCGGGCGAGATCGTCGCCGTCGTCGGGCGTAACGGCATGGGCAAATCGACCTTGATGAAATCGTTGATCGGCATCATCCCGCCGCGCTCCGGCGAGGTGAAGGTCGACGGCAAAGACGTCAGCACCCTCGCGAGTCATGCGCGGGTCGCGCGCGGGCTCGCCTACGTGCCGCAAGGGCGGCAGATCTTCGGCACCATGACGGTGCGCGAGAACATCGAGACCGGCCTGGTGGTGACGGGAAAGACGCTGATCCCGCACGAGATCTTCGTCCTGTTCCCGATCCTCAAGGAATTCGAGAAGCGGCGCGGCGGCAATCTCTCCGGCGGCCAGCAGCAGCAGCTCGCCATCGCCCGCGCGCTCGCCAGCGATCCGAAGATCCTGCTGCTCGACGAGCCGACCGAGGGCATCCAGCCATCCATCATCAAGGACATTGCCCGCGTGCTACGCCAGATCCGCGACATGACCAACATGTGCATCGTGGTGTGCGAACAGTTGCTGAGCTTCGTGCTCGATGTCGCCGACCGCATCCTGGTGATGGAGAACGGCCGCATCGTTCATTCGGCGACGCGCGACGGTGTCGATGAAGCGGCGATCGCGCGCTTCCTCGCCGTCTAATCCAGTATCGAAGGAGCAACACAATGGATCAAACCGTCCACCCAAGGAGCCGCGCCCCCATGTCGAAGACACTGATCGAGATTGATCTTTCGGAATCGCCCTACAAGAACGAGATGATCCACAATCGCTGGCATCCCGATATCCCGATGGTGGCTTGGGTCAAGCCCGGCGATGACTTCGTGGTGCAGACCTACGATTGGACCGGTGGCTTCATCAAGAACGACGAGTCGGCCGATGACGTGCGCGATATCGATCTCTCGATCGTGCACTTCCTCTCGGGTCCGATCGGCGTTCATGGCGCCGAGCCCGGCGATCTTCTGGTCGTGGATCTGCTTGACGTCGGCGCACTCCCGGAGAGCCTGTGGGGCTTCAACGGCTTCTTTTCCAAGAAGAACGGCGGCGGCTTCCTGACCGATCATTTCCCGCTGGCGCAGAAATCGATCTGGGACATTTCCGGCCTTTACACCAGTTCGCGCCACGTGCCTGGTGTGAGCTTTGCGGGCCTTATTCACCCCGGTCTGATCGGGTGCCTGCCGGACCAGAAATTGCTCGACACCTGGAACAAGCGTGAGGTCGATTTCATCGCCACCAATCCCACGCGCGTGCCGCCGCTCGCCAATCCGCCCTATCCGTCGACAGCACATGCGGGCACCGCCAAGGGCGACGTCAAGGCGAAGGTCGCCGCCGAAGGCGCGCGCACCGTGCCGCCGCGCGAGCATGGCGGCAACTGCGACATCAAGGATCTGTCGCGCGGCTCCAAGATCTATTTCCCGGTATACGTGCCCGGCGGTGGCCTCTCCATGGGCGACCTGCACTTCAGCCAGGGCGACGGCGAAATCACCTTCTGCGGCGCCATCGAGATGGCGGGCTGGGTGCACCTCAGGGTCGATGTGATCAAGGACGGTATGGCCAAGTACGGCATCAAGAACCCGATCTTCAAGCCGTCGCCGATCGTGCCGACCTACAACGATTATCTGATCTTCGAGGGCATCTCAGTCGACGAGTGGGGCAAGCAATACTATCTCGACGTCCACATCGCCTACCGGCAGGCCTGTCTCAACGCCATCGAGTACCTGACCAAGTTCGGATATTCCAAGGCGCAGGCCTACGCCATCCTCGGCACCGCGCCGGTACAAGGGCACATCTCCGGCGTGGTCGACATTCCCAACGCCTGCGCGACGCTGTGGCTGCCGACGGATATCTTCGCGTTCGACGTGATGCCGAACGCGTCGGGCCCAGTGAAACACATCACCGGTGGCGTCGACATTCCGATGTCGCCGGACAAGTAGGAGCCGCGCATGCCGGTCTATGAATATCTGTGCGATGCGTGCGGGCCGTTCACCGACATGCGGCCGATGGCGGAGTGCGAGCTGCCTTCGGCCTGTCCGGACTGCGCGGGGCTGGCACCACGGGTGATCCTGACGGCGCCACATTGCTCGAGCCTCTCGGCCGAGCGGCGCCGCGCGCATGCTACCAACGAGCGCAGCGCCAGCGCGCCCAAGACTTTGTCGCAGGCGGGCGGCGCGCACGCGCCGGGCTGTTCGTGTTGTTCAAGCCGCGCGTCGCGCTTCACCGCGCGCGGCAAGAACGGCGCGAAGAGTTTTCCCGGGAGCAGGCCCTGGATGATCTCACATTGAGCTTGCAAACAACCGCAGCCCTCATCCTGAGGAGCATGCGTGCGGAGCACGCATGCTCCTCAGGATGAGGTCTGAGTTTGTTGAGAACTGAGTTTGTTGAGGCTGAGCTTGTTGCTGGTTCCTACGGCGACCGCCCCAACTCACCCCGTGCCGCGTAGCGCTCCGTGAAGCCGACTGGGCACTTGTCACCCGCTTCGCGTAACAGCGGGGCGGCCTCGTCGCGCTTGCCATTGAGCAGCGCGAATTCGCCGAGATAGAACGCGGCCTCGCATTCGCGCTCGGCCTTGCCGGATGGGTCGCCAGCGGACGCGGCAACGCGCACCGCGTCGGGCGTGCCCTTGCCGAGGTAGAGCGCGTACACCGCCGCCGGCCACGCCGACTGGTCCACGTTGGCAAAGTCGCGGGCAAGCCCCGTCGTGTCCTTGTCGCCGCCGACACGCGCCTGGGCCAGGTAGCGCCAGAGCGGTACGTAGGCGTTGGTCGGAACGTCTTTACCGGCGCGCTGGAAGTCGGCTGTGGCGCCGGCGAAATCGCCGGCGGCAAAGCGCGTGAACCCGCGGTTCGCATAGAGATTGACGTCGTTCGGCCACTGCCGCACCGCCGCGTCGCTGGTTACGGCCGCGCCGGTGTAGTCGCCTTTCTCCGATTGGGCCGTGGCGCGATTGAGATAGGCGCCGGCGTCCTTCGGGTTGAGCTTGATCGCGGCGTCATAATCGGCGAGCGCGCCGTCGAAGTCGCCCTGCATCGCGCGCACGTTGCCGCGGCCCACATAGGGTGCGGATGCGTTGGGCTCGAGCCGCAGCGCGCTTTCATAATCGGCCCGCGCCTTGTCGAGCGCGCGCTGCCGCCGATAGGCGTTGGCGCGGGCGATGAAGAGATCCGGATCGCTGTCGGTGATGGCGATGCCGGCATTCGCATCGGCCACGGCACCGTCGGCGTCGCCCTCTCGGAGGCGGAGCTGCGCGCGCTTCTTGTAGAACCCAGGGAACTCCGGTTTTAGGCGGATCGCCTCGTCATAGTCGTGGCGCGCCTTGGCAAGATCGCCCTTCTGTTCCTCAACAATGCCGCGGTTGAAGTAGGCAAACGCGAACTTCGGGTTGACGGTGATTGCCTTGTCGTCGTCGGCGAGCGCCAGATCGGATTGCCCCTTGGCCTGGTAGGCAAGCCCGCGGTCGCTGAGCGCCTCGTAATCGTTTGGATCGATTGCCAGGATGGCGCTGAAGTCGGTGATGGCCGCGTCGAGCTCGCCCTGGAAATGATGCGCGGCGCCGCGGAATTTCAACGCCTTCACGCGCGCCTTCGGATGGGTGTGCGGGTCATCGACGATGATGGTGCAGGCCGCAACCCACAGCTGTTTGTCCGCGCCGCCGCAGTCGCGCTTGGTCTGCGCCTGCGTTGACCCAACGCCGGCGAGCAGGATGGCAAACGCGGCCGCGAGCTCGCGCGATTTGAACGTCCGTTGCATGCACGCCATCCCTTAAGGCTTGCCGCGTCAAAATTATGTCGCGGCACGCGCCCGGGACGGGTTCACTCCGCCGCGACCGGTACGGCCCCTTCGCGCAACCAGGGCCGCTGCGCCAGCCGCGCCTCGTTGAGGCGGTAGATGGCAAAGCACACCACCGCCCCGAGCGCGAAGGGCAGCGCCGCCCACATGTAGAGCTGCTGCACCGGCATGGCGACGAAGAGGGCGCCGAGCAGCGGTCCGACGATCGATCCGAGCCGGCCGATCCCGAGTTCCCAGCCCGAGCCGTTGGCGCGCAGCGAGGTCGGATAGACCAGCGCGCCGGCGACGTTGATGCCGGACTGGATACCGAGCACGCAGAACCCGGCGATGAACGTGGCGACGAGCAGCGCGGCCTCGGAGGCAACCCCAACAAAGCCGATCGATGCAACCACCGGCACGGCGATCACGAACAACAACGAGATCGCCAGGAACCGGTGCTTGGCGAGCCAGCGCGCCATCAGCAGCGAGCCGACCGTGCCGCCGAGCTGGATCGAAGCGCCGGCGAGCGCCGCGGTCGGCGGTGGCAGATGCGCTGCGGTGAGCAGTGTTGGCGTCCAGCTCAACAGGAAGAAGAAGCCCATCAGATTGAGCGCAAACAGGAGCCAGAGCAGCGGCGTGATCAGTGCGAGACCCTCGCGGAAGAGGTAGACCGGGTTGAAGCCGGGGAACTGCTTCTCGTCCTCGATCACAAATTTCGCGTTGGCTGGCACCTGGAAGTTCGGGCTGATCTCGGCAATCAGCCGCTCCATGCCAGGGCGATGGCGTTCATGCAGCGCCATGAACTTGATCGACTCCGGCAGCCCGATCATGGCCGCGATGGCGATCAGGATCGGCGCGATGCCGCCGATCAGGAACAGAAGCTGCCAGCCGTAATGCGGCACCAGCGTTGCGCTCACGATCCCCGGGATGGCGCCGCCGATCGGAACACAGCCGACCGCGATCAGGGCCAGGGTGGCTCGCAGATGGCGCGGCGCCGACTCCGCATTGAGCGCCACGATGTTAGGAATGGCGCCGCCGATCCCGATGCCGGCGAGCAGCCGCAACCAGAACATCTCGTTGAGATTGCTGCTGTAGGCGGCAATCCAGGTGAAGACGCCAAAGCACAAGAGCGAGCCGATCAGCGCTGCCTTGCGACCGTAGCGATCGCCGACCCAGCCAAACAGGGCCGAGCCCGCCAGAACGCCGATGTTGCTGGCGCTCAGCACTGGGCCCAGTGCGCCGCGGTCTACGCCCCAGGTGCGCACCAACTCCGGCGCGGCAAACGCAATGGCGCCGATGTCGTAGCCGTCCATCAGGACGATGAACAGCGACCAGACAAGGAGCTTGATGTGGAACGCGCTGAGCCCGCGCTCGTCGAGCAGGCGCGAGACGGGGACGACCGGTGCGTCGGCCATGAGCTGTCCTCCCGGAATATTATTGTTGAGGACAGCATGCGCCGGGCGGGCGCTTAGGCAACGGGGTAGAGCGTGCGGTTCAGGTCACCGCGCGCGCGTACCCGGAAGCGGCTCTGGTCCCATTCGCGGGCGTCCATGACGGTCTTCAGGCGCGCCACGGCATCCCACAGTTCCGCGTATGAGAGGTAGATCGGCGCGATGCCGAGCCGCACAAAATGCGGTGCGCGGAAATCGCCGACCACGCCGCGCGCCTTGAGGGCCTGCACGATGGCGTAGCCCTCCGGATGCGCGAAGATCACGTGGCTGCCGCGCCCTTCGGCGTCGCGCGGGGAGGCGAGGTCGAGGCCGGAGCCGGCGCATTGCTGCTCGACGAGATCGATCAGCAGGCTGGTCATGAGTTTGGATTTCTCGCGCAGCCGCGCGATTCCGGCTTCGGCGATGATTGCGACCGCGGTCTCGAGCAGCGACATGGAGACCACCGGCGGCGTGCCGGTGATCATGCGGGTGATGCCGGACGCGGGCTCGTAGTGGCTGCCGAACGCAAACGGCGTGGCGTGGCCGAGCCAACCCGAGAGCGGCTGGCGCATCGCATCGTGATGGCGGCGCGCCGCGAAGATGAAGGCCGGCGCGCCCGGGCCGCCGTTGAGATATTTGTAGCCGCAGCCAACGGCGAAATCCGCCTGCGCGCCGTTGAGATCAACCGGGATCGCGCCGGCGCTGTGGCTCAGGTCCCAGATCGCCAGCGCCCCGGCGCGCTGCACCTTGGCGGTGATCCCGGCCATGTCCTCGATGCGCGCGCTCTTGTAATCGACGTGACTGAAGCTCACCGCCGCGACGTCGTCGTCCGAGCGCCGCATCGATCGCATCGGGCGTGGCAAAGCGCAGCTCGCAACCGTTGCCGAGCAGCCGCGCGAGGCCTTCGGCGATATAGACGTCGGTCGGGAAGTTCTCTTTGTTGGTGACGATCACGCGGCGCCCAGGCCGCATCGTGAGCGCGCTCGCCAGCACCTTGAACAGGTTGATCGAGGTCGAGTTGCAGACCACGACCTCGTCGGCCTGCGCGCCGACCAGTGGCGCGATCTTGGCCCCGGCGCGCAGCGGCAGCTCCATCCAGCCATGGTCGTTCCAGCTTGAGATCAGCGTCTCGCCCCACTCGTGCTCGACCACCTGGCGGACGCGCTCCACACAGGCGCGCGGCAGCATGCCGAGCGAGTTGCCGTCGAGATAGATCAGTCCCTCGGGAATGACGAACTGGTCGCGAAAGCGCCGCAACGGATCGGCCAGATCCTTGGCGATCAACGTTTCGCGCGTGAGTTGCTGCATCGGAAATCTCCAAATTCAACGCAGGTATAGAAAATCTCGCGGCCGTGCGGTAGGTGGGCGGTAAGGAGTTGGGGATGGCACGGATTGGAATTATCGGTTTCGGCTATGTCGGGGCCGGGCTTTACAAGGCGATCACCGGCGGCGAATGCGCAGGGCTGGAGGTCGCGTTCGTGTGGAACCGATCGAACGACAAGCTCGCCGGCGTCGATCCGCGGCTCGTGCTCGAGCGCCTCGATGATTTCGCGGCGTCATCGCCTGATCTGATCGTCGAAGCCGCGCATCCGCAGGTCAGTTTCGCGCACGGTGCGGCGTTCTTGGAGCATTGCGATTACATGCCGCTCTCAGTCACGGCGCTCGCCGACGACACCGTGCACGATCGCCTGGTCACCACCGCCGAACGCACGCGCCATCACCTGATCCTGCCGCAGGGCGCGCTGGTCGGCACCGACGCGCTGCTCGCCTGGCGTCACATGTGGCGCGACGTGACCATCACGTTCCGCAAGCATCCGCTCAACATCGATCTCGCCGCCGTCAAGCGCCGCGCCCAGGACATCACGAGTCGAGACGGTGATCTTCGACGGCTCGGTGCGCGCGATCGCGCCGCTGTTTCCGCGCAACGTCAACACCATGGTGACCTGCGCGCTGGCGACCGTCGGCCTCGACAAATGTCGCGGCCGCATGATCGCCGACCCGGCGCTCGATTGCGCTGTCGCCGAGGTCGAAGCCTGGGGTAAGGACGGCTCCTACCTGACGACGGTCAAGCGCCAGCCGATGGTCGGTGTCTCCGGCACCGAGATGTTTGCCTCGACCTTGCGCTCGGTGCTCAAGGCGACCGGTACCGGGCCGACGGTGGATTTCTTGTGAGCGAGACCGCTACTGAAACTTCGGGTGCTCGTTCAGATAAAACTTCGCCATCGCCGGGCGGAACTGCTCCATCATGGCGCGGTTGAGATCGGGCGACGGCTTGGCCTCCGGCGGCATCAGCGTGAAGTATTTCGTGTCCTGGGTATCAGCGTCGAACTGCTTCTTCGCGTCGGCGCGCAACTCCGGCGATGTCATCAGGTCGAGCACCGATGCCGCCAGCACCTTGGCGCCAACCGCCATGCCCTTGTGGGCGATGCTGCTGGTCGGCGTCACCGCTGCGGCCCAGTGGTGATAGAGGATGCCCGGCACGCTCGCCGGAAATGTCATCAGGCCGGTCGGCACGTTCCAAGTCACGTCGCCGTTGTCATTGGATGAGGTCGACTGCGGCCTCTGGCCGAGCGGCACCGGCGTGGTATTCAGGCCGACCTCCTTGACCCCGCGGGCGTGCTGGAAATCCTTGGCGAACTTGACTTCCTCAGTCGGTCCACTGCGGCAGCCCGACCTGATCGATGTTCTTCTGGATTGCGCCGGCGATGACCTTGTTGCCCATCTGCGGCCAGGCCGAGGCGACGAACTCGACCTCATAGGTGGTGCCGGTCATCAGCGCGGCGCCGTCGGCGATCTTCACCAGCTTGTCGTAGGTCTCCTTGGCGGCGGGGCCGGTCGCATCGCGGACGTACCACCAGATCTGCCCGGTGTCGGGAATGATGTTCGGCTGCAGGCCGCCCATGGTGATGGTGCGGTGCGCCCGGTACGTCGGGCGCAGATGCTCGCGCAGTTTGTCAAAGCCGATGTCCATCAGCTCGACGGCGTCAACCGCATCCTTGCCGTCCCACGGGTTGATGGCGCCATGGGCGGTGCGTCCGTGGAACGTGAACTTGGAGCTGATCGCCGCGTAGTTCTGCAGGCCGTAGCCGGTCGAGGAATTATCGCCGATGTGCAGGATGATCGCGGCGTCCACGTCCTTGAAATAGCCGGCGCGGACCAGGAAAGGCCGGCTGAGGACCTGCTCCTCGGCGGGCCCGAACGAGACCACCACCGTGCCTGGAATGTTGAAGCGCTGCATCGCTTCCTTCACGGCGAAGGCCGCCGTCGTGGCGACGCCGCCGTGGGTGTTGTGGCCCTCCATGTGGCCCGGCGCACCGTCGATCAGCGGCTTGTGATCGAACACGTTCGGCGTCTGCGAGCCTTCCTGCAGCGCGTCGATCTCGGTGACGATGGCGATCACCGGCTTGCCGCTGCCCCATTTGGCCCACACATTGGTCGGCATGCCGGCGCCGCCCAGCTCCACCGTGAACCCGCCGGATCTCGAGCACTTCTTTGAGCAGCTTGGCGCTCTCGAACTCCTGCATGCCGAGCTCGGCGAAGTAGTAGATCGAGTCCCGATCTTCGCCATCGTGTCGGTGTTGCGATCGATCGCCTGGAAGGCGACGTCCTTCGGGGCTTTCGCCAGCGGCGACCGGAGTCGCGAACGCGACCACGACGGCAGCGGCCGCCGTGGTGAGCCTTAGTTTGTGATGCATGGCGTCAATTCCTGTTTGATCAATGACCGGTGGCGATGCGCGCGACCTCGGCCGCGTTCTCGGGTGGGGCGTTGCCGCGCCACACGATGTGCATGTCGGGGCGCAGCAGGATCAGGTCGAACCCGTAGACTTCGCGCGCGACCTGATCGGGGACATCAAGCTCAACAACCGGCGCGTTGTGGGACGCGATGGCTTTTGCCAGCCCCGCGCTTTCGTGCTTGGTCTTGCCGAGTCGCAAGATCGTATAGCCCGCGCGCGGAATGCGGTCCTGCATGGCGGTACCGTCGTCGAGCCACACGTGCGGCAGGCGCGCGCCCGGCCAAGTGGTCGGCTCGTAGGTGCGAAACAGGTGCTCCGGCCCGCCCGGAATGTCGCAGATGATGGGCGAGTCGACATAACGGTAGCCAAGCTCGGCGCCGATCATCTCATTCGACTTGCGCTGCTCTACGTCGGCGATGGTCGCCATCACCTCGCGCGTCTGCCGACCTTCCGGCGTGTTGTCACGGATGTCCGGCGCCACAGCGCGCGCCACTTGCGTCGGCCGAGGCTTGCGTAACGCGAGGCGCCCACGTTGCGGTCGCCGATCTGCCGGCGCTCATGCTCATACGATCCAGGAGTTTGGGACCGCCGAATCCCTTCAGCGTCGCTTCGAGCTTCCAGCCGAGATCGATCGCATCGCCGACACCGGAGTTCATGCCGAGCCCGCCGGTCGGAATGACGAGGTGAACCGCATCTCCGGCAAGAAACACGCGGCGATCCTGATAGCGGTCCGCGAGCATCAGGTTCTGGCGCCACGGATTGCAGGAGAGCATCTTGTAGTTGATCGAAACGCCGATCGCTTTTTCGAACTGGCGCTCCATCGCGGCGTCGCTGTCGACGGAAGCGTGCGAGCGTCCAGTATTTGGTCGAGTCCTGCATGATCAGGAACGTCGCTTCCGCATCCGCCACGTGATAGTGGCGGCCATGCCCGGGAC